>CALMJS010000016.1 GCA_937864535.1 uncultured Paracoccaceae bacterium | reverse complement strand
CCTTCGGCACGGCAAAGAACCCTTCACGCGCATCGGGCGCGTTTTTCAGCACGGCGCCCTGCTGGTCGCCATCGGTGACGACATCCACACGCCGCTTGAGCCGCTGAGGGGTAACCGAGGTCATCGGCTCGATCCCGTCCACGTTCACTTCCTCTAGCTGTTCGATAAAGCCGAGGATGGCATTGAATTCCTGCGCCAGCGCGGGCAGCGCATCCTCGTCCACCTTGATGCGGGCAAGTTTGGCCACGCGGCGGGCGGTATCCGTGTCGATGGACATGGGCCTCTCCGTGTAATTGGTCGATTGGCGTTTACCGCCCCAAGCCGCTGGCCGCAAGCGGCGCGTCGCCTTTCAGGCGCGAATGCACCACGATCATATAGGCCAGCATCGCAGCGTTCAGCAGATGCCACAGGAAATGCGTCCCGATGGGAACCACCTGACACAGCGGATCGTCCAGACTGCGCAGGGTGATCGACAGCGCCAGAATGGCGGCCCCGCGCCAAAATCCCGCCCGGACCGCGCCACCCAGCACCGCCCCATAAGCCAGTAGCGCGACAGGTACCGCCCAATAGACGCCGGAGACCGCGAAAAATGGCAACGAGCCTGCCACTTGGGCAACTCCGGCCGCAAACGGCAAAAACATCAGGCTGGCCATCCCGCTGCCCACGGGCCGCCACCCCAGAACATCCCGGTGTACCGCATAGATATAGGTCAGGATGAACAGCACGATCGGCAAGACATCCGCCACCCCGGCCCAGACCGTGGCCAGCGTATGGAACAGCCCGCTGCCCAGACCGATCACGAACAGGATTACGCTCAGCACGCGCCCGTTTCCCCGCGCTCTGGGCCAGACCCGGATCGCAGCCACCATAAACGCGAGGTTTGTCACCGCATTCAGCGGCTCGTCCCAGACTCCCGGCCCCAGTCGCTCGCAATATCCGTCAACCTGCTCGAACCAATCCATTGATTTGCCTCTCTGCCCGGCTATCATTTTCTCAACTCACAGGAGACGCAAATGAAGATTACTTGGCTAGGCCATTCCGGCTTCCGTATCGAAATCGGCGGTCAAATCCTGCTGATCGACCCTTGGCTCGACGGCAACCCCAGCTTTCCCGCCGACCAGACTGAGGCAGCCCTAGCGGGCGTGACGGCGATTCTCCTCTCGCATGGCCACGGCGATCATGCCTCAAACACCGTCGCCCTTGCCCAGCGCACGGGCGCCCCGGTGTTCTGCATTCACGAACTCGCGGAAATTCTGGGCGCAGAAGGCGTCAAAACCATCGGTTTTGGCAAGGGCGGTACCGTCACGCTGGGCGATCTGCGCGTGACCATGGTCCATGCCGTGCATTCCTCCTCGATCGACTTTCGGGGCGGCGCACCGATCTACGCAGGGGGCGAGGCTGGCTTTATCCTGCGCGCCGAGGGGCATTCGATCTATTTCAGCGGCGATACCGATGTGATGATGGATATGGAGCTGATCGCCGACCGCTATGCGCCCGATATCGGCATCCTCTCCGCGGGTGGCCATTACACGATGGATATGGAGGGCGCGGCCTACGCCGCCAAACGGTTCTTTGACTTCAAAACCGTCATTCCCTGTCACTACGGCACCTTCCCTGTTCTGGAACAATCACCGCAAACCCTGCGGGACGCGCTGCCAGATGTGCAGGTGCTGACCCCCGCCGTCATGGAAACGCTGACGCTCTAACGCAGCCGCGCAAAAAACGCCCGCAGCAGGGCCTCTGCCGGTTCTGCTGCGATCCCGTCATACACCTCGGGCGCGTGGTGGCATTGCGCGTGACTGAAAACCCTCGGCCCCTGTGCAACGCCGCCCGATTTCGGATCGCTCGCCCCGTAATAGAGCCGCCCGATCCGGGCAAAGGATATCACCGCCGCGCACATCGGACAGGGTTCCAGCGTCACATAGAGATCATGGCCGGACAGGCGCTCCGATCCCAGAGTGCGGCAGGCCGCGCGGATGGCCAGCACTTCGGCATGGGCAGTCGGATCCAGCAATTCACGTGTGCGATTGCCCGCCGCCGCCACCACCGCGCCCTGCGGCGAGACGACGACCGCGCCCACGGGAACTTCGCCGCGGTCTGCGGCCTTCTGCGCTTCCTCCAGCGCCTGATCCATAAAGCTGCGAAATGTCATACCGCTTATCTGCGCCCGTACCTCGCGCGGCGCAACCCCTTTCATCTTTCCCCAAATACCTCGGGGGAAGTCCCGCAGGGACGGGGGCAGAGCCCCCTGCCCCGCGTGTTGCCGATTGCGTCCGCCCCCCTTCCGGCGCTATGGGAGAAACATGACCCAAGACACACCGCAGGGCGAGCGTATCGCCAAGATCCTTTCTCGTGCCGGCATCGCGTCTCGACGCGAGGCAGAGCGTATGATTGCCGAGGGCCGCGTCAAGCTGAACGGCAAGGTGATCGACAGCCCCGCGCTGAACGTCACGGCCAAGGACCGGATCACGGTAGACGACGCACCGGTGGCCGAACCCGAACCGCCGCGCCTGTGGCTCTACCACAAACCCACCGGCCTCGTGACGACGGAACGGGACGAAATGGATCGCCCCACGGTCTTTGCCTCTCTCCCCGAGGATATGCCCCGCGTGGTCAGCATCGGCCGCCTCGACCTCAATTCCGAGGGCCTGCTGCTCCTGACCAACGACGGCGAACTCAAACGCCGCCTCGAATTGCCGTCCACCGGCTGGCAGCGCCGCTACCGCGTTCGGATCAAAGGCGATTCCGGCCGTCTCGATTTTGACAGCCTGCGCGCGGGGGTCGAAATCGACGGCGTGCAATATCAGCCGATGGAAATCCGCATCGACAAACAGCAGGGCTCGAACGCGTGGCTCACTGTCTCGATCCGCGAGGGCAAGAACCGCGAAATCCGCCGCGCGATGGCCTCGATCGGTGCGGATGTGAACCGTCTGATCCGCATTTCCTACGGCCCCTTCCAGCTGGGCAATCTGAAGGCGGGCGAAGTCGAAGAAGTCCGGCGCAGGGTCCTGCGCGACCAGCTCGGCCTCGATGCCGAAATGCAGCCGCTCGAAGAGTCGAAGCCCAAGCCGGTGCGCAGCCGCAAACCCCGCGCTGCCGACGGCGGCACGACTCCGGCGACCTATTACCGCGCCGGATCGGATCAAACCGCCAAGCGTAGCCAGTCGGACCGCCCCTTTGGCAAATCCCCCAAACCCCGACCCGAGTCGGGATCGGGCGATACCGCACGGAGCGATACCGCAAAAAACAGCACACGCTCTGCACCGCGTCCGTTTGCCGGGCGTAGCAGCACGGGCCGCGATGAGGACCGCCCGCAAGGCGGAAAAACCTGGCAGTCGAAAACCTTTTCCTCGGGTCGCAGTGGCAAGCCCGACGCAGACCGGTCTGACAGCGGTCGCCCGTCCAAATCCGGCGCCGGCGGCTATGGCGCCGGAGCCGGCACCGACAAACGCTCCAAACCCTATGGCAAACCGGCAGAGGGCGAACGGAAAACCTTTGGCCGCAGCAGTGGTTCGCCCGACCGTAGCGAGGGGAAATCGTGGCAGGCGAACCGCGAACGCGGTCAGGGTCGCGGCTCTGACAGTGGTCCGGCCCGCTCGAACGACCGCAGCGGCCCCAAAACGCGCGGCCCGAATAGCGGCGGCAAGGGTGGAACGGGCGGACAAAAGCGGGGTCCGGATCGGCCAAAGCGCGGCTAGGCTCTTGCGGCGCAGCGCGAGGATGTCCATCTTACACCTATAGATTGGGACACTTGTGATGCGCATATTGACTCTGAACCACTCCGGCGGGGCTGTCTGACATGCCCGCCCCGCTCAAAGGGATCGCCTACGGGCTGCTGATCGCCCTGATGTTCGGTGTTGTCACCGGCGGCATCGGGGGGCTGTGATGGCGCAGAAATTCGGCGGCAAATACAGCCCCGGCGGCGATGCGTCTCCGCCCTCGCCCGTCCCATCCACCAAGAAACGGCAGAAAACGATCGTCCCCGGCCTCGCGCGGACCAATGTGCTCTTTGTGCCTGCGGGGGTACTGTCGGTGACCTCTCTGGGCAGCGGCGCAGTGACGCTTGGCCTCGCGCTGGTGGGGGCTGCGACCCTGACCTTGGCAGCGTGGCTGACCCGAGAGGGTCTGCGCGCCGAGGCTGCCTACAATGCCCGCCCCGTGGCGCGGCGTCCAGCCCTGCCGCGCAAGATGATCGGATCGGTATTGACGGGGGCCGGTCTGGCCATCGCCGCCGTTTCCAAGGACCCCAGCCTGACCGCCGCTCTGCTCTACGGGGCGATTGGTGCGGGCCTGCACAGCGTCGCCTTTGGCATTGATCCGCTGCAGAACAAACGCATGGAGGGCGTGGACGACTTCCAACAGGACCGCGTCGCCCGCGTCGTGGACGAGGCCGAAGCCTATCTGGGCGCGATGACCGCGAAAATCGCCGAACTGAACGACCGCCCGCTGGCGCTGCGGGTGGCGGGCGTTGTGTCGGCCGCCCGTGCCATGATCGACACCGTGCAGGCCGATCCGCGGGATTTGACCGATGCGCGGCGCTATCTGGGCGTCTACCTGATGGGGGCGCGCGATGCGACCACCCAGTTCGTCGATCATTTTTCCCGCACGCAGGATGCCGGGGCGCGCCGCGATTTCGAAGCGTTGCTGACCGATCTGGAGACCAATTACGGCGCGGCAACCCAGCGGCTGCTGCTGTCGGATCGCACCGCGCTGGACGTCGAGATCAAGGTTCTGCGCGATCGTCTGCACCAAGACACTTCCCGACACACCTCAGCTTAAACACCGTCCAGCAAGGGGGACACCATGTCAGAAGATATTCGCCAGCAAGCCGCCGCGAGCCTGACCCAGGTCGAAAAAGTAACTGCCGTCGTTCTGCCCGAACCCAGCCTCGAAATCGTGCCGCTGCCGCAGGCGGACCCGGCAACCAGCGCAGGGATTCGCGCGCGGATGTCAGAGATCGACATCACCGACACCAATTCGATCATCCGGTTCGGCTCTGCCGCGCAGGCCGAATTGCAAACCATCAGCCAATCCATGCTGCAAGGCGTCAAGAACAAGGACGTGGGCCCCGCTGGCGATAGTCTGCGCGGGATCGTCACGGCCATTCGCGGGTTTTCGGTTTCCGAACTCGACGTGCGCCGCAAGCAGAGCTTTTGGGAGAAACTGACCGGCCGCGCTGCACCGATGGCGAAATTCGTCGCCCGCTACGAAGAGGTCCAGTCCCAGATCGACAAGATCACCAACGACCTGCTGCGCCATGAACATGTGCTGATGAAGGACATCGAATCCTTGGATCGGCTCTATGAAAAAACGCTCGAATTCTATCAGGAACTGGGGCTCTACATCGCCGCCGGCGAGGCGCGTTTGACGCAACTGGACACCACCGACATCCCCGCCAAAGAGGCGGTTGTCGCCGCCGCCAGCACCGAGGACGGCGTTCTGCTGGCGCAGGAATTGCGCGATCTGCGGGCCGCGCGCGACGATCTGGATCGCCGGGTTCACGATCTGAAACTGACCCGTCAGGTCACGATGCAATCGCTGCCCTCGATCCGATTGGTGCAGGAAAACGACAAGTCCTTGGTGACCAAGATCAATTCCACCTTGGTCAACACGGTGCCGCTGTGGGAAACGCAACTGGCGCAGGCCGTGACGATCCAGCGCAGCAGCGAAGCCGCCGAGGCCGTTCGCGCCGCCAACGACCTGACCAACGACCTGCTCAAGGCCAACGCCGCCAACCTCCAGCAGGCCAACCGGGTCGTGCGGCAGGAAATGGAACGCGGCGTGTTCGACATCGAGGCTGTGAAACAGGCCAACGCCACGCTCATCGACACCATCAACGAAAGCCTTGCCATTGCGGACGAGGGCCGCCGCCGCCGCAGTGCCGCCGAACAGGACCTGCAAAAGATGGAGTCCGACCTCAAGGCCACGCTTGCAAGTGCCGCCGCAAGAGGCGACGGTAAGGGCGCGAATATCGGGTCATCGACAGGTCAGTGATGAAGGCAGCAGGCTGGGGATTGCTCTTGGCCGCCAGTTTGGCGGGCTGCGGCGTTTGGCAGGTCCAGCGCCCCGGCATACCGAGCTATCGCCCGACGACCATCGTCCAGCCTGTCGTTCAGGCCCCCGCGCCTGCCCCGCAGACCCGAACCGTCTCGGCACAAAGCGCCGCCCTGATCAGCTATTACGCGCGGCTGCAATCGCAACTGGTCAGCCGTGGCCTGATGCGGACCGATGGTGGCGAACGGGATGCGCCGTTTACCGACACCACGCTGGCCAACAACCTGCTGCAAATCGCGTTTTACGATGAATATCAGGCCCAAGGCGGGGCGCTACAGGCGCGGGCGACGCAATCGCGGCTGCGTCGCTGGGCTCAGCCGATTTCCATGTCGGTGCAATTCGGTCCGACCACCGAACCCGCGCACCACGTCAGCGACAGGGCCATCGTTGGCGGCTTTGCCGCCAAACTGTCTGGCCTCACACAGTTGCCCATCACCGTTGGCGGCCCGAACCCGAATTTCCACGTGCTGTTTCTGACTGAGGACGACCGCAGGGCATCCGAGAGCCTGTTGCGGGGCCTCTTGCCCAGCATGTCCGACAGCAGCTTGCGCTACGCCCTGAACCTGCCGACAGAACAGCTCTGTCTGGTGATCGCGACCTTTGGCCCGGACGGGGTCACCTATGACCGGGCCGTGGCCATTATCCGCGACGAACACCCCAGCCTGATGCGGCTGGCCTGCATCCACGAAGAGTTGGCGCAGGGTCTGGGGTTGGCGAATGACAGCCCGCAGGCGCGGCCTTCGATTTTTAACGACGACGAAGAATTTGCCCTGCTCACCCCGCAGGACGCGCTGATGTTGCAGATCCTCTACGACCGGCGGCTGCGCATCGGCATGTCCGAGGCCGAGGCCGCGCCTATCGTACGCTACATCGCCGCCTCGCTGGTGGACGGATAAAAGGTAAGGAAAGCCGACTGGCGTCAATTCGCAGCCGGTTTATAGTCTGGCACAAACGGGCAACTGCCCGCGCATTTGAAAGGACGAAAGATGGGTATTTTGGATTTCCTGTCGGGCCAATTTATTGATGTCATCCATTGGACGGACGACACCCGAGACACGATGGTTTGGCGGTTCGAACGCGAAGGCCACGAAATCAAATACGGCGCCAAGTTGACCGTCCGCGAAGGCCAGTCCGCCGTCTTTGTCCATGAAGGGCAGTTGGCGGATGTATTCCAGCCGGGGCTTTACCAGCTGGAAACCAACAACATGCCGATCATGACCTCGCTCCAGCACTGGGATCACGGGTTCAAATCGCCATTCAAGAGCGAGATCTATTTCATCAACACCACCCGTTTCGGGGATCAGAAATGGGGCACGAAAAACCCCATCATGATGCGCGATCCGGAATTCGGGATGGTGCGTATCCGCGCCTTTGGCAGCTACGCGATCAAGGTCTCTGACCCGGCGCAGTTCATGCGCGAAATCGTCGGCACCGATGGCGAATTTACCGCCGACGAGATCAGCTTTCAGATCCGCAACGTGATCGTGCAGGAATTCAGCCGCGCGATTGCGGCCAGCGGGATTCCGGTGCTGGATATGGCGGCCAACACACAGGACGTCGCCGCACTGGTGGCCAAGGCAATCGCCCCGACGATTGCCGCCTACGGGCTGGATATTCCTGAATTCTACATTGAAAACATCAGCCTGCCCGAAGAGGTCGAAAAGGCGATGGATGCCCGCACCAGCCGGGGTATCACAGGCAACCTCGACGACCACATGAAATGGCGCGCCGCCGAGGCGATGGGAAATCCCAGCTCTGGGATGGGTCAGGCGATGGGGGCCGGCATGGGGGCCGCGATGGGCATGGCGATGGGCCAACAGACGGTGTCCGGACCTTGGGGCGCCGTGCCGCAGCAACCGCAGGCCGCCGGACATGCCGCACCGCCACCCCCGCCGCCGCCGCCTGTCGAAACGGTCTGGCATATCGCAGCCAATGGCGCGACCACGGGCCCCTACAGCCGCGCCGATCTGGGCCGGATGGTCACCGCTGGCCAGTTGACCCGCGACACGTTGGTCTGGTCTGCGGGCATGTCCGGCTGGACCAAGGCAAACGACATCGCCGAACTGGCGCAACTGTTCACGGTCATGCCGCCGCCCCCGCCGCCGGGTGTCTGATCCGCAGGTCCACAGCGAAACGCACAATCAGCGGGTTGGCCTGTAACAGGTCCAACCCGGATGTCGAATGTCAAAGGCGATCCCGAAATGACCAAGGCCGAGCATAAATTTCCCTGCGACCAATGCGGTGCAGATATGCGTTTCGATCCCGGCACCGATCGGTTGATCTGTGATTTCTGCGGCCATACCCGTGCCGCCGAACATCAGACGACGCAGGCCCTCGCTATTCGCGAATGGGACTACTTTGAGGCCGTCGCCGACCACCTGCCCCCCATCGCGACCGAGGAAACCCGGTTCACCCGCTGCGGCAATTGCGGGGCCGAGGTGGAACTGCACGAAACCACCCACGCGGCGGAATGCCCGTTCTGCGCCACGCCTGTGGTGATGGACACCGGCACCCATCGGCACATCAAGCCACAGGCTGTGTTGCCCTTTGTTCTGTCGGAAAAGGACGCGCGCGATGCCATGACCCGTTGGCTCGGGCGGCTGTGGTTCGCGCCGAACGGGCTCCAGGAATATGCGCGCAAGGGCCGGAAAATGAACGGGATCTACGTTCCCTACTGGACCTATGACGCCGACACCAAATCCAAATACATCGGGGAACGCGGCGACGATTACTACGTCACCAAAACCGTGATGAAGGACGGCAAGTCAGAAGAGGTGCAGGAACGGCACACGCGTTGGCGGCCAGCCTCGGGCCGCGTGGCACGGTTCTTTGACGATGTGCTGGTTCTGGCCTCCAAATCCCTGCCCAAGCGCTACACCGACGCGCTGGAGCCTTGGCAGCTTGGCGAGCTAAAGCCCTATTCCCCGGATTTTTTGGCCGGTTTTCAGGCGGAGGGCTACCAGATCGCGTTGGACGAAGGCTATGCCGAGGCGCAGCAGATCATGCAGGCGCAAATCGCGCAGGACATCCGGCGTGACATCGGGGGCGATCATCAGCGGATTCACAGCGTAAACACCGATTACCAGGATGTGACGTTCAAACATGTGCTGCTGCCAGTCTGGATGGCGGCCTATAAATATCGCGACAAATCCTACCGGTTCGTGGTCAACGGCCAAACCGGCAAGGTTCAGGGCGAACGGCCATGGTCCGCGTGGAAAATCGCCTTTGCGGTCGTGCTTGGGCTGATAGTTGCCGGTGTCGCGGCCTATATTTATCAAGGAAAATGATTAACACTTGACGGCAGGGGTGTTTCGCGGCACCCCTGCCCTAACTGTTACCGCTATCAACGAGGCCCGAAATGATCCTTTGCTGCGGCGAAGCCCTAATTGACATGTTGCCCCGCACCTCGACCGCGGGCGAAGCCTGTTACGCCCCCTATGCGGGCGGTGCGGTGTTCAATACCGCCATCGCGCTAGGCCGTCTGGGTGCCAAGGTCGGGTTCTTTTCGGGTATCGCACAGGACATGATGGGCGAGGTTCTGACCCAGACCCTGACCGAGTCGCTGGTGGACACTTCGACGGTCGTCTATTCCGACCGCCCCTCGACCGTGGCCTTTGTGAAACTGGTGGATGGTCACGCCACCTATGCGTTCTACGACGAAAACACGGCAGGCCGCATGCTGGCCTTGTCCGACCTGCCTGCGACTGTCGCTGCGGATGCCCTGTTCTTTGGTGGAATTTCCCTGCCTGTCGATCCCTGCGGCGCCACCTATGAGGCACTGTGCCTGCGCGAAGCCGCCGATAAGGTCATCATGATCGACCCGAACATCCGCCCCGGATTTATCCGTGACGAGGCAACCTATCGCGCCCGGATTGAACGGATGCTCGCCGCCGCCGATATCGTCAAACTGTCCGACGAAGATCTCATTTGGCTGCTCGGTCAGGGCGATATGATTGAAAACGCGCGCAAAATCGTCGCCATGGGGCCGAAATTGGTCTGCATCACCGAAGGCGCAAAAGGGTCCTACGGGATTACCGCCGAAATGGTCGTTTTCGAACCCGCGCAAAAGGTCGAAGTGGTCGATACCGTCGGTGCAGGCGATACCTTTAACGCGGGCGTTCTGGCCTCGTTGCAGACCGCAGGCAAACTGACCAAGGCCGCCGTGGCCACATTGGACGAGGCAACGATTGGCGCGGCGCTGTCGCTAGGCAACCGCGCTGCCGCGATCACTGTGAGCCGGGCGGGCGCAAACCCACCGTGGAGCAAAGACCTGTGAGAGCATTAGTCCAACGCGTATCCGAAGCCGCCGTGCGCATTGACGGCGAAACCGTCGGCGAAATCGGCCCCGGTTTTCTGGTTCTGGTCTGCGCGATGGACGGCGATACCGACGACAAGCCCGCCAAGCTGGCCGCGAAACTGTCCAAGATGCGTATTTTCAAGGACGAAGACGGCAAGATGAACAAATCGCTGGTCGATGTGGGCGGCAGCGCCCTCATCGTCAGCCAGTTCACCCTGTCGGCGGATACGTCGCGCGGCAATCGCCCCGGATTTTCCACCGCCGCCCGCCCCGATGAGGGCGAACGCCTGTATGAGATGTTCAAGGCCGAGGTCGCCGCCTTGGGCATTCCTACCGCCTGCGGACGGTTCGGCGCGGATACGAAGGTGTCCTTGGTCAATGATGGCCCGGTCACGATCTGGACCGAGGTCTGAGCCAAACGCCCATGCCGTGCAAAAAACATTTGCGCCACGCCTGAGAGTGCTGCTAATAGCCGCGCCATGAGCATCCTGATGAAAAAAGCTATGACCACCAAGACCACCGCTTCGGCGGGGGGTCGTTTCGTGTGGTCGGACATCACGATCTAAACGCGAAACCAACCCCGCCGGAGCGCCGGACGGGGTAGATTATCGCAAAACGTTCCCCGTCTGCGCCCTCAGCCAAACCAGAGAGCCAAGACCATGAACGCCCACGTATCTCTTCCGCCCCATCAGTCCCCTGTCGTTGCCATCGTCGGTGCCACCGGCGCGGTTGGCATCGAGATCATTCGCTGCCTCGAGGACCGGATGGTCCCGGTCTCGGAACTGCGCCTCTTGGCCTCGGCCCGGTCCGCCGGGCAGGTCATCCCGTTCAAGGGCCACCCGCACCGGGTGCAGGAACTGACCGAAGACAGTTTCGAGGGCTGCCACATCGTGTTCTTTTCCGCCGGCGCCAGCGTATCGCGCCGCTATGCCCCGCTGGCCGTCAAGGCGGGTGCCGTGGTGGTCGACAATTCCAGCGCCTTCCGCATGGACCCGGCGGTGCCGCTGATCGTGCCCGAGGCCAATAGCTGTGATCTGGTTCCTCACGCCGGGATCATCGCTAATCCAAATTGCGTGGCAGCCATCGCCTCGGTCGCGCTGGCACCGCTGCAGCGGGCATGGTCAATCGCGCGTCTGGCGATGGTGACCTATCAGTCGGCCTCTGGCGCCGGGGCCGCCGCTATGGAAGAACTGCGCCAGGCGACCGCCGCCGCGCTGGCCGATCAGCCGTTCGAACAGCGGGTTCTGCCGCATCCCTATGCCTTTAACCTGTTTAGCCACAATGCCGAGGTCGACCCCGAAACGGGCTATAATGGCGAGGAACTGAAGGTCATCGCCGAAACGCGCCGCATTCTGGGCCTGCCGCGCCTGCCGATCGGGATTACCTGCGTGCGCGTGCCTGTCCTGCGGGCCCATTCGATTGCCCTGTCGGTCAGGTTTGACAGCTATGTTCCGGCGGAACTGGTGCGCAACCGTCTGGCCGAAGCCCCCGGCATTCGGGTGGTAGATGACCGCGAGGCCAACCATTTCCCGATGCCCTGCGAAGCCTCCGGCATCGGCGATGTTCTGGTCGGTCGCATCCGTCAGGACATCGGCGACCCGACCGGCCATACGGTCGCGATGTTCCTCTCGGGCGATCAACTGCTCAAGGGGGCTGCTCTGAACGCGGTGCAGATTGCCGAGGCGCTCTTGACAGCCCCGGTCGCTGCCTAGCCGCCGTCGCCGGGGGCTCTGCCCCCGGCCCTGCGGGCCTCCCCCGAGGTATTTGGGGAAAGATGAAAGTCCGGGCAGACCTTGACTGACCGCATAGCGTGCGGCTCAAAGGTATGGCCGGGGACGAGCCTGCTTGCTTGGCCGCCGTATCGCTGGGTACACTTGCCCTGAACGCAGGAGCACATGCGCATGGATGAGGCCAACAGAGAGGACCGCAGGGTCCAGATCGAAACCGCCGCCTATGGATTGCTGGCGCTGAAAGGGTACAAGGCGACCTCGATGCTGGAAGTCGCCAAGCGCGCGAAAGCGTCGAACGAGACCCTTTACAAGTGGTATGGCAACAAGCAGGGCCTGTTTCTGTCGATGGTGACCCGCAACGCAGAGGCCTCCAAGGACCTCCTGACCGAGAGTCTGGAGACCGAGTTGCCGCTGCAAGAGATTCTGGCGACATTCGGTGTCCAACTGCTCAAGATGTTGACCGGACAACGTGCGGTGGTTTTGAACCGTGCCGCGGCTGGTGATGTGCATGATACGGGAACCTTGGGGCGGACCCTGTCCGAGGGCGGGCGGAGTGCGATCATTCCACTGCTCAGCCAGTTGATTGCGCGGGAAAATCCCAAGACCATGTCGCCCGAAGAGGCCGCGGAGGTCTATCTGGACCTGCTGATCGGCGACCTGCAAATCCGCCGGGTGATCGGAGCGCTACCGCTGTTGAAAGAGGCGGAGATCAAGGCGCGAGCGGATCGCGCCCTGACATTAATGCTGCGGATGATCGCCTGAGGCCTGCGCAAGCCACTCCGGCAGCTCTGCGATCGATCGCAGAACGACCTCTGCATGCGGGGCGAGATCGGCAGCCTCGGCCGGGCCGGTCAGGACAGCGACCGGGCGGAACCCTGCGGCCTTGGCCGCGTGAAGATCATGTGTGCTGTCCCCGACCATGACACACGCATGTGGCGAGAGGTCGAATTTGGCACAGAAGGCCAGCAACTGCCCCGGAGCGGGTTTGCCACCGTGGCCTGAATCGTAGCCGTAGATCGCATCGAAGAGATCGAGCACGCCCGACCGCCCCAGATGGCTGCGCGCGGGCCCTTCGGCATCGTTTGTCGCAACACCAAGCCGCAGGCCTTTGGCCTTGAGCCCGGTCAGGAACGGGGCCAGCGGCGCGGCCTCGGCCTGCGGCGCCTCGGCAGCACGGGCATTCAGCCGAGCGATCAACTCTCCTCGCGAGGAGGCCGGCAAGAGTGGCTGAACCAGATCGGCGACCTGCTCGACCGTTCCGGCAATCACCGGGCTGGATTTGAGGAACGACTGCGCGACCCGATCGAATTGCAGTGCTGCGGCCAGACGGTCCATCAGATCGGGGTCACCCTTGCATTCTTCCATGATCACCCGATCGGCCCAAGCGCCCCATGTGGCGTTGAAATCATAAAGGGTTCCGTCCTTGTCAAAGACGACACCGTCAATCCGAGCGAGAGCCATATCAAGTCCAGTGCATCTGAGCGCCGCCGGGCAATGCCTGCCGAGCCTGCATCAACACAGTGTAATCAAGTCCGAGCGCATCGCAACAGGCGACGATCCAAGCGTCATCCATCGTGAGAAATTCAAGAACTGACAAGAGGAATTCCGGCTCTGTCGCCTGTTTGCGCAGATCTTCGGGCGATGCCCCCGTCGCGCCGAGAAACACCGCGCAGAGATCGTCATTTGCCGCGAGCCACGCGAGAGCCCGCAGGGCGACAGTTTCAGCCTGTTCACGTTTCATTCTATTTCCCTAATTTTTGGAAACCGTTTCTTAACCTTTTTACCAGACACTGATGGTAATGGGGCGCTGGCCCCGCAGGAGCGGTATATGTCTGGTCGGATCCTCATCATAGACCCAGTTGCGACCAATCGGATCGTGCTGAAGGTCAAGTTATTGACCGCCCAATATAACGTCTTCCCCTGCGCGACGCTGCAAGACGCCTATCGCATCATCTCGACGACGCCTATCGACCTGATCGTCGCAGAAATGGCCATGCTGACGGAATCGTTTCACGACTTTTATGCACAAATAACACAGTTTAGCGACGGCTTGCAGATACCGCTGATCGGCATTGGCCATTTCGACTCGGCTGAACGGCGGTTGGCCGCGCTGCGGATGGGCGCGTCAGAGGTCATGAACAAGCCGCTGTCTGACAGTTTTCTGATGGCCAGAATTCGCAGCCTGCTCCGCGCGCGGAATACAGAGGCCGAGTTGCGGCTGCGCGATGACACGTCCCGCGCGTTGGGATTCGCCGAGAGTGCAGCGGCCTACAGCCTGCCCGCCCGCGTGGCTCTGGTGGCGCCCCCCACGGGCAGGTCGGTGGCCCTCGCCCGCACCCTGACCGCGGCACTGAACGTCGAGGTCAGGGTTACGCCGGTCGAGGCGATCCTGTCCCGCGATGCACGATCTGCCCCGGATCTATGTATTCTGGATTTCCGCACTGTCGCGTTGACCGGTGAGGAAGGCCGGCTATTCCAACTGATTTCCGAATTGCGCAGCCGGTCGGACACCCGCCATGCCGCGCAACTGGTGCTGGCCCCAAGCAAGGGGAGCCTGATGGCGGCGATGGTACTGGACCTCGGCGCGGACGAGGTCGTGCCGGACTTCGCGACCGGTTCGGAAATCGCCATTCGCGCATCGAACCTGCTGGTCCACCGGGCCAGACAGCAACGGTTGCGTGACACCTTGCACCACGGTGTCCATGCGGCGATCACGGACGCGCTGACAGGGCTCTACAATCGGCGGTATGCCCTCAGCTATCTCCAGAACCTTGCGGACCGGGACCCACAGGACGCGCAGGACTTTGCGCTGATGGTGCTGGATATCGACCATTTCAAACGGATCAATGACACTTGGGGCCATAGCAACGGGGACAAAGTGTTGGCGAGCGTCGCCAAAACCTTGCAGGGCCATATCCGTGCAGTGGATCTGCTGGCGCGGATCGGCGGCGAGGAATTCCTGATCGCCATGCCGGAAACCAGCGAGGTCGAGGCCCGTCAGGCGGCCGAACGGCTGCGCGACATCATCCAATCGCACCCCGTTGAAATTGACAGTTGCGGCACCAGAGTACCGGTCACCCTGTCAATCGGCGTCGCCATGGGAGGGCGCACAAACAGCATAGAGGCGACGATCGAATGTGCCGACGCCGCCCTCTATTCTTCGAAATCCGCAGGGCGCAACACCGTGACATTCAGCGTCCCGGCGGCGTGATCATGTCAGATACTAGTCTTTGCGACCGCCGCGGGTCAGTTCCTTGGCCAGACGTTCGGCATAGTCTGCACGGTCTTCGGCAGACATGGCCACCAGACGATCCAACAGCGCCTCTTGGCCAGCGGTCATTGCCGCGTCGGCCTTGGCCCGCTGTTCCGCGAACATCACCCGCAGGACTTCGGGATCAAAGGGATCGGCGGTCAACGCAGCCATCAGCGCGTCAAAGGCCGCGCGCCGTCCTTCGCTATCGCGCTGCATCGGCCCCAAACGCTCGCGCAGATCCTGCCGCATTGCGTCGCGGTCCTTGTGATCAAGGGCTTGCGACACCGGACCCAACGTCATGTCGAACCCGCTAAAGGCTGCGGGCGGGCGCCCCTTGAGGATGCCGCCAACAATCGCGCCCCCCACCAACAGGTTCAAACCCAGGGATACGATCAGAACAGCACGGACCGCAGGCCGGGTTTTGGCTTTTTCAGGTGTTTGCTGCATGTTCGTTACCCTTCCAGACCCAAAACATCGTCGGCGGCCACCACCGACAGCGTGAGGCTATCGCCCCAGATGACCGACGACACGCTGTCGAGGGCCGTCGGCGGCGAAATCCCGATCCACAGGCCAGCCGCCGTCGCGGCGGTCAGCCCGCCCAGTCCTGCCCAGCCGCCCAGCGCTGCAAACAAAGAGGCGATCAGGCCGATCCTGGCAGGTTTGGACGGGACGATTGGCGCGGCGACAGGCACCTGCGCATCGATGTCGGCAAATAGCCGGGCCATGAAATCATCGCCCAAGTCGGGTTCGGCACCGCGCACCGTGGCAAATACAGCGTCGAGTTCCAGATCGCTCAGTTCTTTGTTCAGGTCAGTCATCGCTAAACCCCAGTTCCGCCTTGCGCTCGGCCAGAATGGCCGCCAAGGCTCGTTTCCCGCGTGCCGTCAGGCTTTCGACAGCCTCGACACTGATTTCCATAATCTCGGCAATCTCAGGATTGCCTAACCCCTCGAGGTGACGCAGCGCAACGGCCTGCGCCTGACGATCGGGCAGCGCGGCCAACGCATCGGTCAGCGCCTGCATCCGCGCAGAGGCAACCATCTGCTCGGACACGCTTGGCACGTCGTCTTCGGGCTCTGCGATTTCATCGAGCCCGACACTGCGGCGACGGCGGCGCAAACGGTCGGTGCAGAGGTTGGCAACCACCCGATAGAGCCAGGTCGAAACCTGCGCCTCGCCCTGACGCCAGTCAGGAGCAACCTTCCAGAGCCTGAGCAAAGCCTCTTGCACGACGTCTTCGGACTCGGCCCGGTCAGACAGCATTCGCATCGCCTGCCCCAGCGCACGCGGCGCGAGGCGCACCGTCAGCAAACGCGCTGCGGTCTGATCGCCATTCGCAAAGGCAATCAACAATGCGCCATCAGGCGCCCCTGCATACTGATCAAAGGCCATATCCATCGCCCGTCAGTTCTAAGTCCATTCGTCTGCCTTCGCAATCGGTGGCCCCATTTCGGCGGGGCCACCATTGGTCTATTCAGGTTTAGTTGCCGGAACGGCCAGACTTGCCGTGGTCACCGTGGCCCATCTGGCCGCGACCTTGACCTTGGTCGTGCATCGCGGTTTGGGCGGCAGCGAATTCCTCGGCGGTGACGGTGCCGTCAGCATCGGCGTCCAACCGGGCGAACATCATCGCCGGACCACGGTTATCCGAGGGCGTCATTTCGTCAGCCGACAACACGCCATCCGAATTGGCATCCATACGGGCGATCATCATCTGGGCCTGATTGGCCGCCATCTGTGCCGCGTTTGCAGCAATCTGGGCGGTCAATTCGTCTTGGCTGATCGTGCCGTCACCGTTGGTATCCACGGCAGCGAAACGCGTTGCCGAGGCGGCGTTCATTTCTTCGAGGGTCAGCGATCCATTGCCGTCGGCATCCAGCGTCGCAAAGTCGAGCGGCTGTGCGCCACCGAACATGCCACCGCGCATACCCATGTCGCCACCACGGCCAAAGCCGTCGGCAAAGGCGGCAGTCCCAGCAACAGCGGCAACAGCAACGGCGATCATCAACTTGGTTTTCATTCGATTTATCCTTGTTTCGAGGTCTCTGCTCCGGGCCTCAACTCCCGAAGTCGACCTTAATACGCCTGCGAGATCGGCTTCCGTCGCGGATTTGCGAAAAAAGTTGTCAAAAAAGAAATCTATTCTGTGCGGCAGGTTAGAACTGTGATCGGCGGGGCTTTGCGACATGGGGCCGCAAGGCCGATTGCGCCCTTTCTTTTTCGGCCACAGTCCGGCATGTCTGCGGGACCAAAGGAGCGCCGCATGTCCGATATTCTGCATACCCAAGAGCAAGACCGTCCCGCCAAGCCCGCAATGTGGCGCGGGTTCCGTCGTTGCTGCCCGGCCTGCGGCGAAGGCGCGATGTTTGACGGCTATCTCAAGGTCGCGGACCATTGTCCCGTGTGCCGCGAAGAATTGCACCACCATCGCGCAGATGACGGGCCCGCCTACCTGACGATCCTGATCGTTGGCCACCTGATGGCACCGCTGATCCTGATCGTGTTCGAACAGTTCCGCCCCGAGCCGTTGATCCTCGCGACGGTTTTCACGGTTGGCTGCGTCGCGCTCTCGCTCTACCTTTTGCCCAGACTGAAGGGGCTGATCGTCGGCATTCAGTGGGCAAAGCGGATGCACGGGTTCGGCTCTGACGCCTGATCCCCAACGGGAAAGGCGCATATGAGCCTCGATAAATCAGCAATCAGGGACGCGGCCACGATCATTCTGATTCGCGACCGTGCCACGCGGCCGGCGGTTTTGATGGGACAACGCGGGGCCTCGGCGGCCTTCTTGCCATCGAAATTCGTGTTTCCGGGCGGCGCAGTAGACCCCAACGATTCCGCCATCGACCTTGGCCCCTTGCCGCAGCCCTGTTCCCGGCGATTGACCCAAGAGAGCAGCCTGCCGCCCTCGGCGCTGTTTGCTGCGGCCATTCGTGAGCTTTGGGAGGAAACCGGCATGATCCTCGGCGTGCCCGGCGCATGGGAGGACGCGCCGCAGGGGTGGCGCGGCTTTGCCGCCTCGGGTCACGTCCCGACCGCCGCCAACCTGTCCTATATATTCCGGGCCGTCACGCCAGAGGGTCGCCCCCGCCGCTTTGACGCGCGGTTCTTTTTGGCGGAGGCCAGCGCGCTTGCCACCGATCCTGACGACTTTAGCCGCGCCGAGGACGAGTTGAGCCATCTCCAATGGGTGCCACTGGATCAGGCGCGGCAGTTCGACCTGCCGTTTATCACCGAGGTCGTGCTGGCGGAAATCGCAGCAGACCCGCTGCGTTCGGTGCCGGACCTCGTGCCGTTTTTCCGTAACGACGACGAGGCGCATCTGGTCACGCGGCTTGGGGGCCAAAGCCCCCTCGCCTGATCGGGTCAATAGGGCATCGCGTGCAGTTTGTGCGCGGCGTCGATCTCGACCATGACTTCGTCCGACAATTCGACACTGTCGCCAGCCAAGATCCGTTCGAGCTGCGCCACATTGGTCGCGCCGAAAATCGCGGAAATCGGGAACGGCCGCCTGCGCTGCCACGCCATCGCCATATGCACCAGATCCAGCCCGTGACGGTTGGCGATATCGAGATAGGCCGCAACAGCCGCAAAGGCGTTATCGGTTTTGCGCCCGCCCAGATTGCCGTTGATATCCATCCGCGACCCCGCCGGAACCGCACCGTTCTGGTATTTGCCGGTCAACAGACCAGCGCCCAGCGGCGAATAGGACAGCAGCGTGATGTCTTCGTGCACGGCCAGTTCGGCCATATCGGTGTCATAGAGGCGGCACAGCAGCGAATATTCGTTCTGGATGCTGGCCATGCGCGGCAGGTTGAACTCTTTGGCCAAATTCAGCCAGCTCATCGTGCCCCAAGCCGATTCATTCGACAGGCCGACGGCGCGGATTTTTCCAGCCTGAACGGCCTCTTCCAATCCGCGCAGCGTGTCCTCCATATTGGCCATCACGCGGGCACGGTCCTGTTTGGACGGATCAAAGCCCCAGTTCTGGCGGAAGTGGTAGCTGCCACGGTTCGGCCAATGTAGTTGGTAGAGGTCGATATAATCTGTCTGCAAATAGGACAGCGACCGATCCACGGCCTCTTGGACCGCGGCGGCGCTATAGCCTTTGGGACGGAATTCGCCGGCACCGCAAATCTTGGTCGCAATCACCACCTCCGAGCGGCGACCGGACTTGGCCAGCCAGCGCCCGATCGCCTGTTCGGACATGCCCATGGTTTCTTTCGCGACCGGATTGACCGGGTACATTTCGGCCACGTCGAGGAAATTGATCCCCGCCTCGAGGCTCATGTCGATCTGGCGATGGGAATCCTCGTCGAGCGTATGGGTGCCATAGGTCATCGTACCGAGGCACCAATCCGAAACCTTGATCCCCGCGCGACCCAGTTCTAGCGTTTTCATGGAACATCCTTGCTTTATGTTTGCGTAAACCTACCGCGACGCAGGCCGCGTACAAGCCCCCGCCTGAGACCTGTGCAGGGATGCACAAATGAAAAGGGCGCCCGAGGGCGCCCTGACAGTCCGCTGATCGCGAGGTTAGAACCCGAACATCACGCCCATGCGCAGGTTGGTGCTATCGGTGTAGCCCCACATGATGTCGCGGATGAATTCGCCGCGCAGGTCGATCCCGCTGGTGACTTCGTAGTCGACGCCAAGGCCAAAGTTGTAGCCTTCATTGCTGCCGCCCGCGTCCAGATCATAGCGCGACAGGCCCAGACCGCCGAACATCGCGAACTGCCCCATGTCGTTGCGGACGATACCGCGCAGGCGCAGCGCGTGATAATCGACCGATCCGGCGACGCCCAGATCCATTTCCCCGCCAAAGGTCGTCGCGCCATCGCCAAAGCGCAGGCCGCCGACGATACCGGTCGCATCGCCATTGTCGCCCTGATGCGGATAGGCCAAGTCATAGACAACGCCGCCATAGGCCTGCTGCGCGGATGCGCCGGTCGCCGCAGCACAAAGGCCCATAGCGACTGCCAAAACCGTGTTTTTCATCGGAGTATTCCGTTGTTGAATTCTGCTCTGGCGCAATCATACCGCATTGCAGCGCCGGGGGGAAGGTTTACGGCGCTGGAAACCCGCGCCGAGCGCAGCTAAAAGGCAGTGACTGCGGACAGGAAAGACACATGGCCAGACATCTCATCACTTCGGCAATTCCCTATATTAACGGGATCAAACACCTTGGAAACCTCGTCGGGTCGCAGTTGCCCGCCGACCTCTATGCGCGCTACCTGCGCGGGCGTGGTCACGAGGTTTTGTTCTTGTGTGCCACGGACGAACACGGCACGCCCGCCGAACTGGCCGCGGCCAAGGCAGGCAAGCCCGTTGCGGACTACTGCGCCGAAATGCATGTCGTGCAGGCCAAGATCGCCGAAGGCTTCCGGCTGTCGTTCGACCATTTCGGACGGTCGTCTTCTGATCGCAACAAGGCACTGACGCAGCATTTTGCCGGTCGTCTGGCCGAAAACGACCTGATCCGCGAAGTCAGCGAAAAGCAGATGTACAGCCACGCCGATGGCCGGTATCTGCCCGACCGCTATATCGAGGGCACCTGCCCCAACTGCGGGTTCGACAGCGCGCGCGGCGACCAGTGTGACAACTGCACCAAACAGCTCGACCCTGTTGACCTGATCAATCCGCATTCGACCATCTCGGGCTCGACCGATCTGGAAATGCGCGAAACCAAACACCTCTATCTGCGCCAGACCGCGATGAAGGACCAGCTCGACACATGGATCGACAGCAAGACCGACTGGCCGGTGCTGACCACTTCGATCGCGAAAAAATGGCTGCGCGATGGTGACGGCCTTCAGGATCGTGGCATCACCCGCGATCTGGACTGGGGCGTGCCGGTCAAGAAAGGCGACGCCGACTGGCCGGGCATGGAAGGCAAGGTGTTCTACGTCTGGTTCGATGCCCCCATCGAATACATCGCCTGTGCGCAGGAATGGGTCGATGCCGGCAAGGGCGCCGACTGGGAACGCTGGTGGCGGACCGACAAGGGCGCCGAGGATGTGACCTACACCCAGTTCATGGGCAAGGATAACGTCCCGTTCCATACGCTGTCATTCCCCTCGACCATCCTCGGGTCGGGCGAGCCGTGGAAGCTGGTCGATTACATCAAATCGTTCAACTACCTGAACTACGATGGCGGCCAATTCTCGACCTCGCGCGGACGCGGCGTGTTCATGGATCAGGCGCTAGAAATCCTGCCCGCCGATTACTGGCGCTGGTGGCTGCTGTCGCACGCGCCGGAATCGTCGGACTCGGAATTCACCTGGGACAACTTCCAGCAATCGGTGAACAAAGACCTTGCTGACGTTCTGGGCAACTTTGTCAGCCGGATCACCAAGTTCTGCCGGTCGAAATTTGGCGAGGTCGTGCCCGAAGCCGGAGCCTATGGCGACAAAGAGCAAGCGGTGATCGCGGCCCTGACCGAACGGCTGCGGGCCTATGAGGGGTTCATGGACGCGATCGAGGTACGCAAGGCTGCAGGCGAGTTGCGGGCGATCTGGGTGATCGGCAACGAATACCTGCAGGACGCCGCACCGTGGTCCACGTTCAAAACCGACGAGGCAACCGCCGCCGCGCAAGTGCGGTTTGGCCTGAACCTGATCGGCCTATACGCGGTCCTCTCCGCCCCGTTCATTCCCGACGCCGCCGCCACCATGCTGGCCGCGATGAAGATGGACAACGCAGGCTGGCCCGAGGATATCGCTGCGGCCCTGAACGCCCTGCCCGCCGGTCACGCCTTTGAGGTGCCGGAAAATCTGTTCCGCAAGATCAGCGACGAAGAACGCGAAGAGTGGCAGACCCGGTTTGCGGGCGTGCGCACCTGAACCCGAGCAAAAATTGGGCCCGCAAGACGGGCCCAATGCCTCCGGCGGAGGTATTTTTAGAAAGATGAAAGCAGGCGGCCCTAGGCCAACCAAGTGCGATAATCGCTGACGAGCAGGTGGGTGGGTGCTTCGTCCTCTTCGATCCGGGCGAAACGGCCGATAGGGTCGCGGAAGATATTGTCGGTTTCGTCGTCGTTGACGGTCGAAACCTCGCCGATCAGCACATCGCCGCCCTCGCCCCAGAAGGCATGCCAGTCGCCGGGGCGCAGGGTCACGCTCTCGCCCGGGGCGAGGCGGAGTTTCTGGCCCGGCGCGTAATCGACGCGAATACCGTCGCACCAAACGGTGCCCCCACGGTCTTCGGCAAACTGGCCAGCGTCATCGGAGCCGAAGAGTTCGACGATCAGCGTCGCGCCGCCACGGTTGATGATATCCTCGGCCTTGATCACATGGGTGTGCATGGGGGACAGCTGGTCCTGCCGCGAGATCAGCAGTTTTTCCGCATAGCACATGCCGCCGCCGCGCTGCAGGTCGCCCAAAAGGCCATTGCGCAGGGTAAAGAGAAACAACCCCATCTCGTCAAAACGGCCAGCGCCATAATCGGTGATATCCCATCCGCAGCGCGCGTCGATCACATGGCGGGCCGAGGCGGCACGCGATTTGAATTCGTCAGGCGACCATGACGCGAAGGGCGGCAAGGTAAAGCCGTAGTGGCGGATCAGGTCGTCCGCCTGCGCCATGATGGTGTTGATCGTCGAGCGTTTCATATAGTCCTCCTGCCCCGCTGATACCGCTAACAGATGGCGGGGGTTGCGGCGTAAATCAACGGAAATCGACCGGGACCGACTCCGTCTCAGGCGGCCGAAGCGCACCGGCGCTGGCGCCATGCCCGGGCGGCCTCGCCAAAGGCGCGGAACAGCGGGCGGGACACCGGGTCATTGTCCGCGTTCCATTCCGGGTGCCACTGCACCGACATCGTAAAACCGGGTGCGTCCTGAATATAAATCGCCTCTGGCGTGCCATCGGGCGCGCAGCCATCGATGACGACGCGGGCGCCGGGACGGTTGATCCCCTGACCGTGAAGCGTGTTGGTCATCACCTCGGTCGCCCCCAGAAGACGATGAAACGGCCCGCCTTCTGTAAGGGTAACGACATGGCGCAGGGCGAACTTCTCTTCGAGCGTGCCGTTGGGCGGCATGCGATGGTTATCGCGGCCGGGAAGATCGCGGATTTCCGGAAACAGCGAGCCGCCCATCGCGACATTGACCTCTTGGAACCCGCGACAGACGCCGAGGATCGGCTGGCCACGCTCGACGCAGGCGCGGATCAGCGGCAGGGTAATCGCGTCTCGGCACCGGTCGAAATCGCCATGGGCGGGTGTCTCGACCTCGCCGTATTCACTGGGGTGGACGTTCGGACGCCCGCCCGTCAGCAAAAACCCGTCGCAGATCGCCAAGAGTTCGCTCACAGAGACGAGGTCGGGATCTGCGGGAATGATCATCGGCAGGCATTCCGAGACATGGGCAATGGCACAACTGTTCATCGTGCCGCCGGCATGGGCCGGATATTGGTCGTTCAGGAGCTGACTGTTGCCAATGATGCCGATGACGGGCCGGGTCATAGTTTGCCTTTCGCGACGTGTCACAGTGTAAAACTACTGTGACGGCCGACATAAGAAAAGGCGCAGGATATGCGCCTTTTGTCTGCAAATATGCAGAGTCGCCGAAAACCGGCAGGGAAATCAGGCTTCGCCCAGCAAACCGGCAGCTTCGATCCCGGCAAGGGCACAAAGCGCGTCATTGTCGCTGGTGTCCCCGGTCACGCCGACCGCCCCCAGAACGGCACCGTCCGGGTCGCGGACCAGAACACCGCCGGGAACGGGGACGACGCTGCCGCCATAGACCCCGTTCACGGCCGCCATGAAATAGGCCTGCTGTTCGGCGCGGGCCATTTGCGCGCGCCCCGCCATACCCAGCATGACGCAACCATAGGCCTTGCCGTGGGCGATGCCAAAGCGCCCCGGTGCCGCGCCATCGCTGCGTTCAAACGCGAGGACATGGCCCCCGGCGTCGAGGACCACAGTCGAGAGCGGTTTCAACCCGAGTTCCGCGCCCTTGGAAAACGTGGTTTCGATAATGGTGCGCGCCTGAGCCAAAGTAATCCGGGACATGATAATCGCCTTTGTGATGGAGTCGCGGCCAACATCGCAGAGGTGATAAGTTAGTCAAAGACCTAAGTTTCAACTTGCCACATGGTGGAAAGCCGCCGATAGTTAGGTCATCGACTCAGTATAGGACAAAGGATGGACCTTGCGCCGGACAGGCTCGACCGGATTTTTACCGCCCTGTCGGACCCGACGCGGCGGGCGATGCTCGAACGTTTGGCGGCGGGCCCTGCCCCGGTGTCCGAACTGGCGGCTCCGTTTGAAATGGCCCTGCCGACGATCCTTGGTCACCTCAAACGGCTAGAGGACGCCGGACTGGTCCAATCCGAAAAGGACGGTCGCGTCCGGACCTGCGCCCTGCGGCCAGAGGCATTCGGGCCCGTAAACACCTGGCTTGCCGAACAGCGGCAGGTCTGGGAAGGCCGACTGGATCGGCTGGACGATTATGTCATGAAACTAATGAAAGAACGCACCCATGGATCTGGATCCTGAAACCGACCTGCACTTTACCCGCCATGTCGCCGCCCCGCGGTCGCTGGTCTGGGAATGCTGGACCTCCGAAGAACACCTACCGCATTTCTTTGTCCCCAAGCCGCATAAGGTCACGTCCTGCAAACTGGATGTCCGCGCGGGCGGGGCCTGCTGCACGACCTTTGATGTCGATGGCAACATCATGGAGAATAACGGCGTCTACCTCGAGGTGATTCCGAACGAAAAGCTGGTATTTACCGACACTTACACCGAAGGTTGGAAGCCCACTGCCGAACCGTTCATGACGGCCTTTATCATTCTGGCCGACGCGCCGGATGGCGGCACCACCTATACGGCGATTGCCCGCCACCGCAACACAGACACCGCCGCCCAGCACAAGGCGATGGGGTTCTATGATGGTTGGGGCACGGTCGTCGATCAACTAGAAGCCTATGCCCAATCGCTCTTGGCCGCGAAATGAGCCTCGACGATCGGTCATTGGTCCTGACCCGGACGTTTCGGGCTCCGCCGCAGGTGGTCTATGACGCCTGGATCAATCCGCAGACCCTGCCCCTGTGGTTCGCCCCCGAAGGGCTACGCTGCGTGTCGCACGACATCGACCTGCGCGAGGGCGGCCATTGGCTGTTCGATATGGTGGGCGACGGCGTGACCTTTGCCAATCGCCACCGGTTCACCCGGCTGGTTCCGGGCGAACGGATCGAATTCCTGATGGATGACGGACAGGATGACGGCGTCCCGTTCGAGGTTACCGCAATCCTGACCCCGCATGAGGGCGGCACACTGCTGACCTACACGATGGTGCTGCCCACCCCCGAGGCCAAACAGCAGGCCCTGTCCTACAATGCGGTCGAACTGGGCTACACCACCTTTGCCAAGTTGGCAGCGGTACTGGGCGAATAACCTCATTCCTTTGTCGGGCGGGATTTTTCCGCCCGGCAGCGATCCGAACAGAAACGAACCTGATCCCAATCGCGCGCCCATTTCTTGCGCCACGTAAAGGGCAGTCCGCAGCAGGCGCAGAGCTTGGTCGGCAGGTCGGATTTTTTGCGCATCCTAGCCATCGCGGCGGCCCAAACCCTGTGCAGTCAACCGCTTGTCCCCTATCCCGATAGGTAAAGCGGCCCTGTTCTCTTGCACATTCCGACTGAGAATGGTCATGTAAACCCCGATATTTTCTATAATTAAACCCTAACTAGAGCGGGCATTCAGCCGTTTAATGCGGGGAGCAGCGTCCGGAGCGCCGTATGAAAGATATGACACCGCAAACCATTTACCTAAAGGACTACAAACCTTTCGGGTTCAATGTTGACTCGGTCCATCTGACATTCCGGCTTGACCCCACAGCCACACGCGTTTTTGCGCGAATTGAATTTTCCCCCAACCCTGACGCCACTGATCGCGACTTTTTCCTGCATGGAGAACAGATTACGCTGATCTCGGCCAAAATCGACGGACAGCCCGTGTCGCCGTCGCTCAGCGCGACCGGCTTGACTGTCGCGGTGCCCGACGCCCCCTTTGTCTGGGAGGCCGAGGTCGAAATCAGCCCGAAGACCAATACCGCCCTGGAGGGGCTCTATATGTCCGGCGGCATGTATTGCACCCAATGCGAGGCCGAAGGGTTCCGCAAGATCACCTTTTATCCCGACCGTCCCGACGTGATGGCGCGGTTCACCGTGCGGATCGAGAGTGACCTGCCGGTTTTGCTGTCCAACGGCAACCCGACCGCCAGCGGCGATGGCTGGGCCGAATGGCACGATCCCTGGCCGAAACCGTCCTATCTGTTCGCCCTCGTCGCGGGCAACCTCGTGAACCATCCGGACAGTTTCACCACCCAGTCGGGGCGTCATGTGGACCTGAACATCTGGGTTCGCCCTGCCGATATCGACAAATGCGGCTTCGGTATGGGCGCGCTCAAGCGGTCGATGGCGTGGGACGAATATGTCTATGGCCGCGAATACGACCTCGACGTGTTCAACATCGTCGCTGTGGACGATTTCAACATGGGCGCCATGGAAAACAAAGGGTTGAACATCTTCAACTCGTCCTGCGTGCTGGCGAGCGCGGAAACCTCGACCGACGCGAATTTCGAACGGATCGAGGCGATCATTGCCCATGAATATTTCCACAACTGGACCGGCAATCGCATCACCTGCCGCGATTGGTTCCAACTCTGCCTCAAAGAAGGTCTGACGGTTTTCCGCGATCAGCAATTCACGGGCGATCAGCGCTCTGCGGCGGTCAAGCGGATCGACGACGTCATCACCTTGCGCGCGCGCCAGTTCCGCGAGGACGCCGGACCGCTTGCCCATCCGGTGCGCCCCGATAGCTTTGTCGAGATTAACAATTTCTACACTGTCACAGTCTATGAAAAGGGTGCCGAGGTGATCGGCATGCTCAAACGGCTGGTCGGCGATGACGCCTATTACCATGCCGTGGACCTCTATTTCGAACGGCACGACGGCCATGCCGCCACGATCGAGGATTGGCTGCAGGTGTTCGAGGATATCACCGGCCGGGATCTGACGCAGTTCAAGCTGTGGTATACGCAGGCCGGCACGCCCCATGTCTATGTCACCGAAAAATGGCGCGATGGCGTTTACACGCTGACCATGCGCCAGAAAATCGACCCGACCCCGGGACAGCCGGTCAAACAGCCGATGGTGATCCCGATCGCGGTGGGATTGCTGTCGCCTGACGGGTCCGAATTACTGCCGACCCAGATGCTGGAACTGACAGAGGCAGAACAGACCTTTAGCTGGCCGGATCTGGGCATTCGCCCGATCCCCTCTATCCTGCGCGAATTTTCGGCCCCCGTGCAGCTGCATATGGACCAGAGCGATATCGTCACGCTGTTCCAACTCGCACATGACACCGACCCTTTTAACAAGTGGGAGGCCGCGCGGACGCTGGCCCGCGACGTGCTTTGCACCATGGTGCTCGAAAACGAAACGCCCGCAACGCCCTATCTGGATACGCTGGCCAATGCGCTGCTGGATGACCGGTTTGATCCGGCCTATCGGGCGCTGCTACTGGCTCTGCCGACAGTGGACGACATCTGCCGCGTTCTGACCGATCGCGGGCATATACCCGACCCGTGGGAAATCCATGTGGAGCGCGAGCGCCTGCGCCACTCGATCGCGACCTATGCCGAAGCGGTGCTGTCGAACCTGTACTTCCTCTACCAGCTCGAGGACGAAGACTTTAGCCCGGACGCGGCCTCGGCGGGCAAGCGCAACCTGACGAATGCGGCGCTGTCCTATCTGACGCTGATCGACGGCGGCGCAACGGCGCAGCGACAATTCGCCAGCGCCGACAACATGACACAGGAACTGGCGTCCCTGAGTGCGCTGATCACCGTTGGCGCCGGCGAAGAAGAGTTGACCCATTTCCGCAATCGCTGGGCCAAGGACCGTCTGGTCATGGACAAATGGTTCAGCCTTCAGGTCGCGATGGCCCAGCCGGAGGATGCCGCCTCGATTGCGCGTCGCCTGACGCAGCACGCGGACTTTGACTGGAAAAATCCCAACAGGTTCCGTGCGCTGTTTGGAGCGCTGACGGGCAATACCGCAGGGTTCCACAATCCCGATGGCAGCGGCTATCGCCTCCTCGCTGACTGGATCATCAAGCTGGACGCCGTAAACCCGCAAACTGCGGCACGGACCAGCGCGGCCTTTGACACCTGGCAACGCTATGACGAGGATCGTCAGGCCCTGATGTACGAAGAACTGGAACGCATACTGGCGACACCCGGTCTGAGCCGGGATACCGCTGAAATGGTCACCCGCATGATCGACTGACGCCCGGGAACCCTGCGCAGCCGTTACAGGCGGCTGCGCACGATCTGGGTGAAATCCTCGCCACGTTTTTCAAAGTTATCGTATTGGTCAAAGCTGGCACAGGCAGGGGCGAGCAGGACCACCTCGCCGGGCGCGGCCTCGGCCATGGCGCGGTCTACCGCCGCGGACATCGTGGTACAGACCTCGGCCTCTACCCCCTTGAGTTGCATGGCAAAATGCGCGGCCTCGCGGCCGATGACATAGGCTTTGGTGACACTGCCGACATGGGGCAACAGTCCGGCAACGCCGCCCTCTTTTTCCAGACCGCCGCAAATCCAGCGGATATTCTGAAACGCCTGTAGGGCCTTGGCAGCGCTATCGATGTTCGTCGCCTTGGAGTCATTGACATAGCGCACGCCATTCGCTTCGGCGATCAACTGGCTGCGGTGCGGCAGGCCCGGATAGCTATGCAGCGCGGACTCGATGGTTTTCGGGCCAAGCCCCAGCGTCCGGCACACCGCATAGGCCGCGCAGGCGTTCTGGTGGTTATGGCTGCCGGGCAGTCCCTTGACGTCGCGCAGGTCGACAGAGCCGACCTGACGCCCCTTGCGCCATTCGGACAGGAATCCCTTGCGGGCGAATACGGTCCAGCCATTGCCTTCCAGTTTTTGCGCAGCGGAAATCCGGATCACGCGGTCATCGCCCGGGGCTTCGGCCAACTGGTTCGCCAGATAGCGGCCCTCGATCTCATCCACACCGATGACACAGCGTTCCGGTCCGCCCTCGGCAAACAGGCGGCGTTTGGCGGCGAAATAGCCGCCGGGCCCGCCGTGACGGTCCAGATGGTCGGGCGACAGATTGGTGAACACCGCCACATCCGGCGTCAGCGACCGGGCCAGATCGGTCTGATACGACGACAGTTCCAGAACCACGACCTCACCGTCTTGGGCCGGGTCGATGTCCAGCACACCGCGGCCGATATTGCCGGCCAACTGCGTTGGCCGCCCGGAGGCCTGAAGGATGTGATGGATCAACGCGGAGGTTGTCGATTTGCCATTCGACCCGGTGACCGCCACAACGCGCGGCGTCTGATCGAAATCGTCCCAGGCCTCTGTGGCCCACGACCGGAAAAACAGCCCGATGTCATTGTCCACCGGAACCCCCGCCTCCCAGGCGAGGGCAATCACCGGATTGGGCGCGGGGTAGAGATGCGGGATACCGGGGGACGTCACCAGACAGGCCACATCGTCCAAGGCACCGTTGCGGGTCAGATCACGGATTTCGATCCCCTCTGCACTGGCAGCGTCGCGGGCCGCGGGGTTATCGTCCCAAGCCACAGGATGCGCCCCGCCGGCGGCCAAGGCCTTGGCCGTAGCGCGACCAGAGCGTCCCAAGCCCAAGACTGCAACCGTTTGTTCCTGAAAACCGCGAACCGGAATCATCTGAGCCACCCCATGTAATGCTGTGGCGGAAAATGCCCTGACTGGAGGGCAAAGTGCAAGCGCTGCTAGCCCCCGGTCTGGAGCCGCACCACAAGCGCGATCAGCAGCTCTTCGATCCGGCGAAAGGTCTGGAGGTCGGCAATGTCGGGAAACCGATCGGCCAAGAGCGCCGAGTTGCGCATGCCGACCTGATGGCAGCGCCCCTCTAACGAGAGGCTGATCGTGGTTTCGATCCCGTCCGCAATCGGCAAAGTGGGTGGCAGAGCCTGCTGCATCGCGGCCCCGTCCAGCGCCGACAGCGGCAAAACGGCAGAAAACAGGGCGCCACGCTCGGGCTCGGTCAGGTCGAGCCGATGTTCAATCGCCTCTCCGCCACGTTGACGCAAGGAGGCGGTGCCCTCTGCGTCAATGGTCAAAAACGGGCGCCCAAACCCCTGGGTGCCCAGATCGATTCCGACGACAGCACCCGGATAGCAGTCTGCCTGCGCCGCACTGGCAAATGCGATCCACAACAATGCCAGTGCCGTCCGCATCACGATCAGGCGGCAGCCTGCTTGCGCCGACGCATCATCGCCAGAGCCCCAACACCGCTGGCAATCAGCGGCAGCGACATCGGCACCGGAACAGAGGGCAGACTGTCGACCACCAGATACCCCAGATCCGCAAACGACGCGACGGTGGTATAATCCATCGTCACGGGCATGTTCAGATATCCGGTCATCAGCGCATTGCTGCCACAGGCCCAGGTTTCATCCCAATGGCCGTTTGCTGTGCCAGAACCGCCGTCCAGTTCCACCGGGACGTATGTGGCATTGGCATCGCATTCGGCCTGATAGGCGGCCAGCGCGGCTTCGCCGGTGTAGTGGCCGGACCCGTTCACATAGGCCCCGATATAGGTCCACAGCGTGCCAAAGCCGATGACATGCGCCATTTCGTGCACGATCACCGAGAACAGCGAGCCGTTACTCTCCATATTGGCGAGATCGGCGGTATCAAACTGCATCTGACCCGTCGAAACATAGACGTAATCGGCGGTACCCGCGGAGTTATTATAAAAGCCGGTCTGCGGCCCCGCAGAGCCCAAAACACCCCCGACACCGTCAATCGCAACGCCGCTGGCCGAAATCGTCAGCCCGGAGAGGCTGGGGACCGTGTAGGCATAGCCAGTGATCAGCGACTCCCAAAAGCTGGAGGCTGCTGCGAACACCGATTGTTGCGAGGTCGTCAGACCGCTGCCAAAGCTCACCGTGATCTGAAACGGATCCCCTGCCACAACCGCCTGAGACGGGGTACCCATAGCAACAGCCGCAACAGCGGCAGACACAGCGACAGTGATCTGTCTCATAACCAGCTCCAAAATAACACGCCTGCACGACGCACTTACCGAAAGTATATCAAATTATCCCTAAAGGATAAGTAAACACATTCAGCGGACTTTGAGGGTTGCAAGGCCGATCATTGCGAGGATGAGCGATATAATCCAAAAGCGGATGACGATCTGGGGCTCCGACCAGCCCTTTTTCTCATAGTGATGGTGGATCGGAGCCATCAGGAACACGCGTTTTCCGGTGCGCTTGAAATAGGCGACCTGAATGATCACCGACAGGGTTTCCATCACGAACAGGCCCCCAACGATCGAGAGCACGATCTCATGTTTGGTCGCCACGGCAATCGCCCCAAGCGCCCCGCCCAGAGCCAACGACCCGGTATCGCCCATAAACACAGCAGCCGGCGGCGCATTATACCACAGGAACCCCAGCCCGCCGCCGATCAGCGCCGCACAGATCACGGTGATCTCGGCGGCATCGGGGACGTAGTGAACCTCGAGATAGCTGGTAAAGTCGGTCCGGCCGACGACATAGGCGATGATCCCAAAGGCCGCCGCCGCAATCATCACCGGCATGATCGCCAGACCATCCAGACCATCGGTAAAGTTTACGGCATTCGCCGCTCCGACGATCACCAGCATCGCAAAAGGCACGAACAGGAACCCGAGGTTCACGAGCATATTCTTGAACACCGGAAAGGCGAGCTGGTTCGTCAAACCCTCCGGGTGATAATGCGCGGCCCAGAAACCGGCCAGCGCCGCGACCGCAAACCCGAGAACGAGGCGTGCCTTGCTCGACAATCCGGCGGTATTCTGCTTGCGCACCTTGGCATAGTCGTCGGCAAAGCCGATGCCCGCATAGGACAGGGTCACGAACATCACCATCAGAACAAACGGATTATCCAGCCGCGTCCAGAGCAGCGCGGAAAAGGTCAGCGCCCCCACGATCAGCAGCCCGCCCATTGTCGGGGTCCCGGCCTTGGCAAAGTGCGTTTGCGGCCCGTCCGAACGGATCGGCTGCCCCTTGCCCTGTTTGCGGCGCAGCACGTTGATCAACGGCTGACCAAAGATAAATCCGAAAACCAAGGCCGTCAGAAACGCCCCGCCAGCCCGAAAGGTGATGTACCGAAACAGGTTGAACAGGTCGCCACCGTCAGAAAGTGTCGTCAGCAGATAGAGCATGCGGTTTTACGCCTCTTGGTCCGAATTTAGCCTGCGTTGCCCCAATTTCCGCAGCGCGTCAACGACAAGGCTGACTTTGCTTCCCTTGGAGCCTTTCACCAGGATGACATCCCCGCTATCGGCGAGCCGTGCGCAGTTCGCCAGGAAGTCTTGTGCAGAATTTGCGTAGAGCCCGCGCTGGTCTTCGGGCAGGGCGTCATACAGATGGCGCATCCGCGGGCCGACACAGTGAACGACGGAAATCGCCGCCATCGACGGATCAGCCGCCATGTTCGCGTGCAAGGCCATTTCATCGGGGCCCAGTTCCAGCATATCGCCCAGAATCGCCACACGCCGCCCGCGCGACACCCGGCCGACGCCATCGCGCGGCTGGCGCGAGGCCAGGACCTCGAGGCTGGCGGACATCGAGGTCGGATTGGCGTTGAAGGCATCGTCGAGCAGGTCGAAATATTCGCCCGACCGCGCCCGATCCAGCACGATCTGTTCCGCGGTCCCGCGCCCGGCAGGGGGCGACCATTCGGCCAGATCCATCAATCCGCGTACCCGGTCCGCCCCCAGCGCCGCCAGAACGGCCACTACGCCCAACGCATTGGTCGCGAAATGCCGCCCTTCGGTCCCGACCTTGAGCAGGATCGGCGTACGCCACGCCCGCGCCTGCGCGACGGTATGGCCCGACCGTATCCGGACATCGATCAGGCGATGATGACAGCCCGCCGTTTGACCAAAGGTAATCACCTTGGCCCCGGCAGCGCGGCCCGCCTCGATCAGGATCGGGCTGGTGGGCAAATCACCGTTCATGACGGCAACGCCCATCGGCTCTAGCCCCAGACAGATGCTGGCCTTTTCCCGCGCGATACCGTCGATGTTTTCAAACGCCTCGAGGTGGGCAGCCGCGACCGTCGTCGCCATGACCACATGGGGCCGGGCCATTCTGGTCAGCGGTTCGATTTCGCCCGGGTGGTTCATCCCGATTTCGATCACGGCATAGTCGGTATCGGCGGGCATCCGCGCGAGCGTCAGCGGAACGCCCCAGTGGTTGTTGTAGCTGGCCTCTGCGGCATGGGTTTTTCCCTGCCCTGACAGGGCTGTGCGCAGCATTTCCTTGGTCGAGGTTTTACCCACGGAGCCCGTCACAGCCACAACCTGCGCCCGCGTGCGGGCGCGCGCTGCGCGTCCCAATGCCTCTAGCCCCTGCAACACGTCCGGCACGATCAAGAGCGGCGCATCCGCGGCGACCCCCTCTGGCCGGCGCGACACCAGTGCCGCCCCTGCCCCTGCTGCTAGCGCCTGCGCGACGAAATCATGCCCATCACGGGCCGCCGTCAGCGCCACGAACAAATCCCCCGGCTGCAAGGTCCGGGTGTCGATCGACACGCCCGACACCGTCCAGTCGCCAGTTACCGTGCCGCCTGTTGCCGCCGCTGCCTCTGCCGAGGTCCAAAGAGGTTTGGTCATCAAATTTTTCCATCCAGCGCCAGAACCGCCTGAGAGGCGACCTCGACATCGTCAAAATGCAAAACGTCCGTGCCGATGATCTGGCCGGTTTCATGTCCCTTGCCCGCCACGAGTAGCGCATCCCCCGGCTCCAGCATCGCGGCGGCGCGCAAAATCGCCTCGGCCCGGTCGCCGTATTCGTAAATATCGTCGGTCCGCACGGCCCGCGCGCCCTCTAGCACGGCGGCGCGGATGGTCGCGGGGTCTTCGCTGCGGGGGTTGTCGTCCGTCACGATCACCACATCGGCCAATCGTGCGGCGGCATTGCCCATCAAAGGGCGTTTCGTCCGGTCGCGGTCCCCGCCTGCGCCGACAATGGCGATGATCCGGCCCATCACATGCGGGCGGATCGCCTCGAGCGCGGTTTCAACCGCGTCAGGCGTATGGGCGTAATCGACATAAACCGCCGCGCCGTTATCGCGTGTCGCGGCCAATTGCATCCGGCCCCGCACCGTCGTCAGATGCGGCAGCGCATCGAACACGTCCTGCGGATCGGCCCCTGCACCGATCACCAGACCCGCCGCCAGCAGCACGTTTTCCGCCTGAAACCCGCCAATCAGGTTCAGGCGGACCATATGGCCCCGCCCCTGCCAATCGAACCGCACGTCCTGCCCGGTGGCATCGAACCGCTGCGCCAAGAGCCGCAGCCGCGCCATGGCAGAGCGGCCGACGCCGATCACCTCTTGGCCGCGCGATTCGGCAATCCGCAGGACATCCAGCCCCTTGGGATCGTCGAGGTTGATGACGGCGGTGCCTTCGGGCGGCAGGACCCGTTCGAACAGCCCCATTTTCGCGGCGAAATAGGCCTCGAAGGTCTGGTGGTAGTCCAGATGATCCTGCGTGAAATTCGTAAAGCCAGCCGCCGCGACCAGCACCCCGTCCAGCCGCCGCTGATCCAGCCCGTGCGAGGACGCCTCCATCGCGACGTGGGTGACCCCTGCCTCGGCGGCCTGCGCCAGCACCCGTTGCAGCGTGATCGGATCGGGGGTGGTGTGACGCAGCGGATAGGTCCACGCGCCCTCTACCCCCGTGGTGCCGAGGTTCACGGCATTCAGTCCCAGTTCGGTCCAGATTTGCCGACAAAAGGTCGAGACCGAGGTTTTGCCGTTGGTCCCCGTGACAGCAACCGCCGTTTCCGGCTGCGGCCCGAACCACAGCGCCGCCGTCTGGGCCAGCGTCTGCCGCGGGTCTTCGGCCAGCACAACGGCCACGTCCGTGCCTGCAACCTCGGACGCGATCAGGCGCGCGCCGTCGACATCGGTCAGAATCGCCGCTGCCCCGTTTTCAACTGCCGTCCGGACAAAGCTCGCGCCATGCACCTTGGACCCCGGCAGGGCGGCAAAGAGATAGCCCGGCATGACCTCGCGGCTGTCGGCGGTGATGCCGCTGATGGTGATCTCTCGCACACCTTGCGCCGCCAGACCCAGATCGCTCAGGTTGGCAGTTCTGGTCGGTTTCTGGCTCATGGCGCTGCCCCTGCGGTTGGCTATTCGTTGGCTGCGACCGATACACCCGTCAGCAGGGGAGTTTCAATGATCGGCCGCACGCCGAGCAGCGGACCGACGCGGCGGATCAGTTCCGCCGCAACCGGAACCGAGGTCCAGCCCGCGGTCCGGCGCGGCTCTGTCCCGACGGTATCGACCGGTTCATCCAGCGTGACGACAACGACATATTGCGGCGCGGAGGCAGGGAACATTCCGGCAAAGGTCGCGATGACCTTATCCTCGTAGTAACCGCCGGTCGGACGGACCTTATCGGCGGTCCCGGTTTTGCCCGCGACCTGATAGCCGTGCACCTCGCCCATGGTCGCCGTGCCGCGCACCACGACCTGACGCAGCATATCGACGGCGTGCTGGGCGGTTTCTTCGGACATGACCCGTTCACCGGGCTCACGCGGCTGCCCGTGCAGCAGCGTCGGCGTGACCGTCACACCGCCATTGGCGATGGTGGCATAGGCCGCCGCCAAATGCAGCGGAGAGGCCGCGACCCCGTGACCATAGGACACTGTCATCGTGGACAATTCCCCCCATTGGCGCGGGAATTGCGGCTTGCCTGCGCGGGCCTCGCCCAACTCGACCGGAGACAAATCCAACAGCCCCAAGGACCGAAGGAAGCTCTGCTGACGCTCGCCCCCGATCATCTCGGCGATATGGGCGGTGCCGATGTTCGAGGATTTCACGATGACTTCGGAAACCGAGTTTTCCCGGCCATAGTTGTGGAAGTCGCTGATGGTAAACCCGCCCATGCGAATGCCGGGCGAGGTCTGGATCATCGTTTCGGGATTGACCAGCCCCAGTTCCATCGCCTGCGCGACGGCAAAAATCTTGAAGGTCGAACCCAGTTCGTAGATGCCCTGCACCGCACGATTGAACAGCGGGCTATCGGCCTGATCCCCCGTTGTCTGGACGACCGGGCGATCGTTGGGGTCGAAATCGGGCAGACTGGCCATGGCGATGATTTCGCCGGTATGCACGTCCAGAATGATGCCCGCCGCACCTTTGGCGTTCATCCACATCATACCGCTGTGTAGAATCCGCTCCATCGCGTCTTGGATCGTCAGATCGATCGACAGACGCAGGGGCCGCCCTTCGTTCGCAGGATCGGACAGGAATTCGTCGAACTGGCGCTCCACCCCGGCGACGCCGCGCAATGCGGCGCTATTGACGTCCTCGTGTTCGAACCGCGTTCCGCCCAGAATATGGCCTGCCAGCGGCCCGTTGGGATAGAGCCGCATTTCACGCGGCCCGAACAGCAATCCCGGCTCGCCGATGTCGTGAACGGCCTGGATTTGTTCAGGGCTGGCCTGACGACGAATCCAGACAAAGGACCGCTGCCCGTTGAAATTCTTGAGCAGGTCCTCTTCGCTCATCTCTGGAAAGATCCGGGCCAATTCCTGCGCGGCATAGGCCGGGTCCACCATGTCACGCGGCTGCGCATAGATGGAATAGGTATCAAAGTTGGTCGCCAGAATGCGGCCCTGACGATCCACAATGTCAGCCCGCATTGCGATGATATCCGAGGCCCCGCCCCCCGACTGCGGCTCGACCGGCGCGGAGGTGGCGACCATCGCCATTTTGACGATGATGGCGATAAAGAAACAGCTAAAGAACGCCCCCAGCACCATCAGACGCACTTCGGCGCGCGCGCGCGCACCGTCGCGCAGCGCCTCTGCCCGCAGACGGCGGTTCTCGGCCTCGATCAGATCGGGGTTATGACCGGCCTGACGGGCCTGTAGCACACGCGCGAGCGGACGGAGCGGGGTTCGGGTCACAGGTTGCCCCCATTTGCATCACCATCGGACGACACTTCAATTATCCGCCCCAGTGTCTGGGGCATCAGAGGGCGAAAGATCACCTGATCCACGCGGCCAAAGCCCTCGGGCCCCAGCGGCAACAGCCCCAAACGGTCAAAGTTGAGATCCACCAGATCCATCAACCTGTCGGGACGGTTCTGATAGGCCCACTCCGCCTCGAGCATCCGCAACCGCGCGTCGGCATCGGCGATGGCGGCGTTCAGGCGACGCACTTCCTTGAGTGAATCCTGGGTGCGATAGTTTTCCTGATAGGCCCAGAACGCCAATCCGATCACCGCGAGCGCCGAGAGCACATAGAGAAAACCGCGCATCAGCGTTCTCCTTTGCGCAGGGGCATGTCGATGTCGGCCCGGCCCAGATCGCCCGCCACGGCATCCGTGCGCCGCGCAACCCGCAGTTTGGCCGACCGCGAGCGGGGGTTTTCGGCCAATTCTTGATCATCGGGGCCGATCGCCTTGCGCGACAGAACCTCGAAGGCGGGTTTTTCGCGTGCCATTTCAGGGGCATAGCGGTTGGCATTCCCCGATCCGCCCGACCGCGCCAGAAAGAACCGCTTGGTCATGCGATCCTCGACCGAATGGAAGGTCACGACCGCCAGTAGCCCGCCGGGCTTCAGCGCCCGCTCCGCCGCCAGGAGGCCCTCGTAAAGTTGACCGTATTCATCGTTTACCGCGATCCGCAGCGCCTGAAAGGTCCGGGTCGCGGGGTGGCTCTGACCGGGCTTGGGGCGCGGCAGGCAGGATTCGACCACCTTGGCCAATTGCAGCGTAGTCGTCAGCGGACGCGCGGCCACGATAGCCTTGGCGATCCGGCGGCTGGCACGCTCTTCACCGTAGAGATAGATAATGTCGGCCAGTTCGGCCTCTTCCATCTCGTTGCACAGGTCGGCGGCGCTGGTGCCGGACTGGCTCATCCGCATATCCAGCGGACCGTCCTTCATAAAGGAAAAGCCCCGCTCCGCGAGGTCGAGCTGCATCGAGGACACGCCCAAGTCCAGAACGACGCCGTCCAGACCGGTGGCATACGTGTCCATCTGCGAAAATGTTCCCTGCACCATCCGTAGCCGGTCCCCGTAGTCACCGGCCCAAGATTTTGCCATCTCGAAGACAAGCGGGTCGCGGTCCACCCCGATAACTTGGTCAGCACCCGCCTCCAAGAGCGCGCGCGTATAGCCCCCCGCCCCAAAGGTCCCGTCCAGCCAAATTCCGCCGACCGGCGCCACCGCCGCGATCAGGGGGCGAATGAGAACCGGGATATGAGGCTGCGCAGCAGATGACATGATTTACGTTCCAGACCCCAGCAGAGACAGCGGGTCAAAGTCTTCGCCCATCTCGTCCAGCCACGCGTCGATTTCAACATTGACGGTGCGTTCAAAGATGTCGTTGTTCCACATTTCAAAGTAATTCACCAAACCGCGAAAGAAGATCTGTCCTTCGACGATTTGCAGTTTTTCGCGCATGTTTTTCGGCAGGATGATCCGGCCATCCCGATCCGCCTCGAGCGTGGCGGATTGCGTCACATAAAGATGGGCGAGCTTTTTCTGCGCCGCGGCCCTGTCGCGCGGCATGGCATAGATGTCATTCACGATGCGCTGATGTTCGGCAACCGTGTAAACGGCAACGCAGTCCGTCAGGTGCTGGCCAAAAACGACCTTCATCCGGGTCGTTTCAGAATCTTCGCGGCCCGGATCACCGGCAGCCAGAACGCGACGAAACTCGGCAGGGATCGACATGCGCCCCTTTGAGTCCACCTTGGTGGTGGTGCCGCCTTCAAATGCCTGAACCACTGCCGCGTAGTCCTCTCTGCCTCTTCGCCCGAACGGGCCACCTGGAAACGGGAACGGCGGATCGAGCCGCTGCCACCGCTCGATCCGCCGTCTTCGTCCCTCGCGGGATGTCCGACAACGCGCGCCATCTGGGGGATGTGTCTGCTCGCTCGCGCGCCGGATCTTGTTATGCGGATGTGAGCGGGTGCCTGTATGAACCTGCCTCTTACCGGTGGGGTCTTTTGTCCTTTTCGGATCTTTGCCCCTTAGAACTCGTCGTCCCGTTCACATCCTATGCCACGAAATTGCCACAACCTCACGACTCCGGCAACCACTTTCTTGAATCTTATGGACTCTTATGGAGTCAAACTGGATGTTTGATCGAGTCGATCTGCTAGGCCATCTGGAACCAGCAACACCACTTTGATTCGTCGCCACCCATAAATACCATATATGGTACGACATGATGTCCCGCCGCTATATTATGCGGCAAAGATTTTTTCCGCGGCGAGTTCCATGCCAGCTGGAGATCCGCCGTCCTCTCAACAAATGTTCACGACTTGTTCACGAATACTCACTCGAATACACCGTCAAGTGATTCGGAACCCATGAAAACTCACCACAGACTCCATAAGAGTCCATGAAATGAAAACGCCGCCCAAAATGGACGGCGTTTGCGGTAGTACTGAGGTGGCCCTGAGCGGTTAGACCAGCCCGCCATCGATCAGACGGGCCGCGATGGCGGCATAAGCGTCGGCCATCACGCCCGCGCCCGCCGCGATCGGCGTCCCCGCGTCGCCAGCCAAGCGGGTATCCAAATCAATCGGCAGAGCGCCGAGGAACGGTAACTTCAGTTCCGCCGCCGCAGCGGCCACGCCGCCATGACCAAAGATGTGGCTTTCATGGCCACAGTTCGGGCAATGGAACATCGACATATTCTCGACCAGGCCCAGCACCGGCGTTTTCAGCGATTGGAACATATCCAGCGCCTTGCGCGCGTCGATCAGGGCGACGTCCTGCGGGGTGGACACAACAATCGCACCGGTCAGATGGGTTTTTTGACAGAGTGTCAGCTGAATATCGCCCGTGCCCGGCGGCAGGTCGATGATCAGAACGTCCAGCTCACCCCAGTTCACCTGCCCCAGCAACTGTTGCAGCGCGCCCATCAACATCGGACCGCGCCAGATCACTGCCTTATCCGGGTCCACCAGCAGACCGATGGACATCACCGTCACACCATGCGCCACCAGCGGGTCGATATTCTTGCCGTCGCTCGATCCGGGGCGGTCCGTCAGCCCCATCATGCGCGGCTGGCTGGGACCATAGATATCTGCATCCAGTAGCCCGACCTTTTTCCCTGCCCGCGCCAAGGCAACGGCAAGGTTTGAGGACACCGTGGACTTGCCGACCCCGCCCTTGCCAGAACCGACCGCGATGATCCGCTTGATCCCCGGCACGCCCTGCGGACCAGCCTGAGGGGTAGGATGACGGCCGATTTTCAGGCTCGGTGCGGGGGTCGACGGGGCTGAGGGGCCGTGCGCAGTCAGAACCGCCGAAACCTCGACACCGGGGTGTGCCGCCCGCAGCGCCTCGACCGCGCCGAGCCGCACAGGCTCTAGCGACCGCGCCTGATCGGGGGTCGCGGCCTCGATCACAAACCGGATGTGATTCCCCGACACGTCCAAAGCGCGGACCAAATCCGCCGAAACCAGTGTTTGCCCATTTGGCAGAGCGACTCGGCCCAATATCTCAAGTATCTGATCTTTCCCTAGGGTCATGCCTGTCGCTGCCTCTTAATGCTCATTTACAGGGCAGAATTTGCCCCCTTTGAGCCATTTCGCAAGGGGAGAGCCCCGCTTTTCCCCCTGATTTATGACGTTTTCGTGAATAGGTCAGCACTTCGTATGCATTCGCTGCATGGCAGCATTGCCAAAAGGCCCAATTGTGCAAACGCAGCGAAAGGAGCAAATTAGGTTCAACAGCAGCAATGCAGCCCGCCACGAAAACAGACGGGCCCACGAAACAGATGATACGGCCGCCCGATGCGGCAAGATGAAAGAGAGACACACAATGGCATACGCCAACGACGTACGCAGCAACGGTTTCAGCGTTTTCGCCTCGATCAGCGCCCTGCGCGCCACCCTGGCTGACCGTCTGGCCCAGCGCAAGGTCTACCGTGCAACGGTGGTCGAGCTGTCGAACCTGTCGAACCGCGAACTGGCGGATCTGGGTATCTCCCGCTCGATGATCAAGGGCATCGCCCTCGAAGCGGCCAAGACCGCGAACTAATAGATTACGGGGTCCTCCTCCTCCCTTGGACCCCGGGAACGATCCGCCCTCCTCCTCCTCCCTGGGTCGGATCGTGAAAAAGGCGGCGGCGCCTCTCCTCCTCCCTGGTGCCGCCGCACTTTGAAAATTCAAGGTTCCGGACCCTCCTCCTCCTCCCTGAAGGTCCGTGAAACTGGCGGCGGTGTCTCTCCTCCTCCCTGACACCGCCGCACCCTAAATAGAATTGTGGTTCTGCCTCTCCTCCTCCCTGGCAGCCCCACAACGAAAGATCGGCTCTCCTCCTCCCTGTCGGTCTTTCACCAAAGCGGATGCTCCTCCTCCTCCCTGAGCATTCGCGGAATAGAACGGCGACACCCTCCTCCTCCCGGGTGTCGCCGTTTTCATTTGAGGCCGCCGATTTTGTGAATTCGCCCTCGCCTTTGCAGGCGTCTGGTTTATTGTCCGAGATATGGCGACACCCCCCTCGATCCCGGCCTATGGCCTCTATGGCGAAGCTCTCGGCTTTCCCGATTTGTGCCATGTCGAAACGATCACGGATCGGGCGGCAGGACATGACTGGCGCATCAGCCCGCATCGTCACGAGGATTTGCACCAGATCCTGTTTATCCGGCAGGGCCAGACCCAGCTCGAAGCCGACGGCCACCATGTAAGTCTGCCCGCGCCGATTGCGATCAACATGCCGCGCCGTGTGGTGCATGGGTTTACCTTTGAGTCGGGAACGATTGGCCATGTGTTCACAATTCCAACGGCCGAGGTCGCCGATGTGATCGACGGTCCCTCGCCGCTGTCGCTTGCGCTCGCGCGGCCAGGATGGACGCGACCGCCCGAGGATTTCGAGTATCTGTTTGACACACTGAGCCGAACGCATGGCTCGACTTCGCTCGCACGGGTTGCCAGACTTCGAGGCCTGTCGACGCAACTCTTTGCCAGTTTGGCCGAAGCCTTGGCCGAAGCGGCACCCACCGCGCCGGATAGATCGCCCCGTATTTTACAGAAATTCGACGGTTTTGTGCGGGCGCGGCTGGATCAGGCCCTGACCGTGGCAGACATCGCGGCCGCGCTGGCGATCTCGACCAGTCACCTGAACCGGCTGGTGAAACAGGCCACTGGCCTGCCCGTGCTGCGCGCGATCGAGGCCATGCGAATGCGTGAAGCCTGCCGGCAACTGGCCTACACCCGACGCCCGATCGCAGCGATCGGCGCAGAGGTGGGCTATCCCGATCCCAGCTATTTCAGCCGCGCCTTTCAGCGGCATCTGGGAATCACACCGCGCGACTATCGCAACCGTTTGTCGGGATAACCTATCCCCGCGCGTCCTTGGACGTGCCCATGACCATATAGCTGGTGATGGATCGCACATGGGGCACAGTTCCCAGCGTATCCGTGTGGAACCGCTTGTACGCGGCGAGGTTTTCGACCTCGACCCGGAGCAGATATTCAAACGCTCCGGCGACATTGTGACATTCGGTGACCTCTGCCGCGCGCGACATCGCCTGTTCAAAGTCGTCCTGCGCCGCCTTGGTATGCTCGGACAGACCGACGGTGACATAGACCAGAAACGACCGCCCCATTTGCACCGGGTCGAAGCGAGCACGATAGCCGGTGATCACCCCGCGTTTTTCCAGATCCTGAACCCGGCGCAAACAGGCCGAGGGCGACAGGCCAACCCGTTCCGCCAGTTCGAGGTTGCTGATCCGGCCATCACGGGCCAATTCGTGCAATATTTTGTCGGTTATGCGATCCATTTCCGTCATATATTGCGCCAAACCCGGAAATGAAAACATTTTCGCAACTACATTTCGAGGCAATTGCGCCAATTTGCCCGAACCATGACTCTTCAGATTCTTCTGGCCCTGCTGGGCTTTGCCTTTGTCAGTTCGATTACCCCGGGACCCAACAACATGATGTTGATGGCCTCTGGCGCGAACTTCGGTTTTCGCCGCACCGTCCCGCATCTCTTGGGAGTCGGGCTGGGACATTCCTTTATGATTGTCATTCTGGGCGCGGGGTTGATGCAACTCTTTGTTGCGGCTCCGGTCGTGATGACGGTGATGAAGTGGGCCTCGATCGGATATCTGGTCTATCTGGCGTGGAAAATCGCCAATTCAGGGTCAAAAAAGGCCGATGCGCCGGAGACCGAAGGAAAACCGCTGACATTTTTTCAGGCGGCAGCGTTTCAATGGGTGAACCCGAAGGGCTGGATGATGGCCCTGACGGCGCTCAGCGCCTACACGGTCGATCAATCGATGGCACAGGTTCTGCTGGTCGCGCTCATCTTTATGGCAACAAACCTGCCGTCGATCACCTTCTGGGTGGTATTGGGCCAACAGGCACGGCGCTGGCTGAATACCGCAGGGCGACTGCAGTGGTTCAACTGGACGATGGCGGCGCTGTTACTGCTTTCGGTTGCGCCGGTGGTGATGGGGCATTGATTGGCCCTGACGGGCCATGCCTCCGGCGGAGGTATTTGGGGAAAGATGAAAGCGCGGCCGCCGAATTACCTCTAGATGACCTTGAGGCTGTCGCGCAGCCATGGATAGTCGGCATGCGCCGGGGTTTCGATAGACTCGCGCAAAAGGTCGCGAAGTTGCGCCGCCAAATTGGCAGGCGTTGCACCCAACACGCCGCGGCGGGCCGTGAGATTGATGGTCCGGGAGAGCGGCGCGCCGGGCAAAGACAGGACCTGCACCCGGTCCAAAAAGCGCCGCGCCCTGAGACATCCGAGCGGTGTCAGGATCGTCCATCCCACGCCACTGGCCACCATCGCCATGATCGCGTGGTAGCTATCCAGCTCGAACCGATGAGCCGGGGTCAGATTCTGCCGAGCCAGATGCGCGGCGATCATCTGCCCCATGTGGTGGCGGGTGGTATACTGGATCAGCGGCAATGTGGTCGGAAGTGACGCAAGCGCTCTGGCCTCGTCCGCGCTGCGCGGAATGGCGATAACGAAAGGTTCGATCAGGAGCGGATGCACCTCGAGCCCGTCGCCGAGTGCCCCCACATCCGCCGCCACGATCACATCGAGGGCGCGGGCGTCGAGCAGGTCATGAAGCCGGTGCGAAGCGCCGGTTTCCAACAGAAACTGGCAGGACCGCAGGGTTTCCGACATGCCCATCAACAGGCGCGGGGTGACGTCGGATTCCAGATCCTCGATCATTCCGAGGCGCAGGCGGCTAAGACCGAAATTCGCCGTGGCAAGTTCGAGCCGCGCCTGATCGGCCTCGTTCAGGATCGCATTGGCACGGCGCAGGAAGAGTTCTCCTGCCGAGGTCAGTGTGATCGGGCGTTCGTTCCGATTGAGCAGCGTTGCGCCGATGGCCCCCTCAAGATTGGTCAGTTGTTGACTCACGGTGGCGGCAGAACTGCCCAACCGACGTGCGGCAGCGGAAATCGACGCCTCTTCGGCGGTGGCGACAAAGACCTCTACCCCCCAAAGGGTGATCCGCCCGACAGAACCAACCATTGCCCCCTCCTCTACTTTGGGCGCCAGTCAGGCACAGGCCCGCGCTGCTGCACATGCAATGCGGTCCGGCCTCCTGTTCGGGCGAAACACGGGACGATTAACGTCCCATCTTGGCCAACTGGTTTTGCAAATCGCTCAGCTGTTTCTTGATCTTGTCGAGATCGTCGCCGTCATCATTCTCGCGTGCGGGACCCGAAGATCCCATCATGCCGCCGGTCATTGCCTTGAAGAAGGCGGCTTGCTGGGCTTGCAGCGCCTCGAAACCCGGCATGGTCATCGGCGTGGCTTTGGTCATGTTCTCGATCATCTTTGACTGGCCTTCGCGCAGCATTTCGAACGAGGCGGCCAGGAACTGCGGCACGATCGACGAGGCCTGGCTGGTGTAGCTGCGCACGAGATCGGTCAGCACATCAACCGGCAACACACTTTCGCCGCGGCTTTCGTGTTCGGCGATAATCTGCAGCAGATACTGGCGGGTCAGGTCGTCGCCCGATTTCAGGTCCACGATCTGGACCTCGCGGCCATCACGGATGAAGGTCGCGATATCTTCGAGCGTCACGTAGTCGCTGGTCTCGGTATTGTACAAACGACGGCTGGCGTAGCGTTTAATCAACAATGGTTTGTCCGTATCGGCCACGGGTCCCTCCCAGAACAGTTGCGGCAATGCAGCAAGCCTATGACGTGTCAGCAAGAAAAGAAAGAAAAAGAAAAGGGCGAGTTGCACTGCAACTCGCCCGATGTCTGGCCTCAAGGGAGGAATGGCCAGAAAAGCGCCTTACTTGGCGGCAGCGGTCGCCTTTTTGGCGGCTGCGGTCACGTCGCCGGTGGCCTTTTTGGCGGCGGCGGTCAGGTCAGCCGAAGCCTTGGCAGCAACAGCAGTCATGTCGTCGGTCGCAGCTTTGCCAGCAGCCATCATCAGTTCCAGAGTCTCGGTCTGGACTTTCTTGGCGATCTCGGCGAAGGCCGACATATGCTCGGCGGCGGCTTCGGCAGAGGTCGAGGCGAAGTCGGTCAGCGACTTGGCATAATCGGCCGGAGCTTCCTTGGCTTTGGACAGGTCAGCCATCTTGACCAGCGTTTCCTTGGCCCACTTGGCCGACAGGTCGGTCGATTTCTGGGCGGCTTCCAGAGCCACAGCAGACATCTTTTCAGCAAGAGCGGTCTGGCTCTTGAAAGCGTCCTCGACGGCCTTGGTGTCCATCGGGAAGTTACCCATCATGTCTTTGAACATCGCGGTGAAATCGGTGGTCGTGGTCATGGCATTACCCTCTATGTGGCGCGGCATCTGCTGAGCGCCGCGAGTTATTCCGTACCACCAATATGCATGCTGCAGCGCAGCATTTCAAGTTTTTTCTGCGCCGCAGCATGTGACATTTCTGCGACGCAGTAAAATCAACCCCTTAGGCAGAGGAGCCCTGCGCAGGGGTCGAACGCACATAGGTTCCCGGCGCATCGGCCAGCACAGAATGCCCCGAATCACCCGGATTTCTGGCCGGAACCATCTTGCCGGAACGGGGGGCGATCCATGCCTCCCACCGCGGCCACCACGACCCAGCCTGCTTTTCACAGCCGTTTTTCCAATCGTCCGGCTCTAGCGACAGATCAGGGTTCGACCAATGTCCGTATTTCCCCTTGGACGGCGGATTGACGATGCCAGCGATGTGCCCGCTCTCGGACAGGATAAAGGTCTTATCCTTGGACCCCATCTGCTGGATGCCGCGATAGGACGATTTCCACGCGGCGATGTGGTCGGTTTCGCAGGCAATCGCACAAAGCGGGACCGTGACCTCGGACAGGTTGACCGTCGTGCCGGCGACCTCGAACCCGCCCTGGGCGAATTGGTCGTGCTGACACAGGCCACGCAGGTACTCGACCGCCATCTTGGCTGGCAGGTTGGTCCCGTCACCGTTCCAGAACAACAGGTCAAAGGCCGGAGGCGCCTCGCCCATCATATAGCTCTTGATCGCCGGGGCATAAATCAGATCGCGCGACCGCAGATAGCTAAAGGTCCGCGACATGTAGAAACTCTCGAGGATGCCAGCATTCATCGCCTCGGCCTCGATGCCATCGACGAAATCATCGGTCAGAAACACGCTGAATTCCCCCTGATCAGAGAAATCGGTAAGCGTGGTAAAGAAGGTCGCCGAATTGACCGTCTTGTCGCCGCGCTGTTTCATCAAGGCCAGCGTCAGCGACAGCGTGGTCCCGGCAATGCAATAGCCGACGGTGTTGATCACCTTGGTCTTGCAGATCTTTTTGACCTCGGCCATCGCGGTCAGATAGCCGTCTTCAACGTAATCGGTCATGCCGATATTGCGATAGGACGCATCGGGATTGACCCAGGACACCACGAACAGCGTATAGCCCTGATCCACGATCCACTTGACCAGACTGTTCTGGGGCTTGAGGTCCATGATGTAGAATTTGTTGATCCACGGCGGGAAAATCAGGATCGGGATCTCGTGGACCTCGTCGGTGGTCGGGCTGTACTGGATCAGTTCGAACAGATGGTTGCGGAACACGACCTTGCCGGGGGTGGCACCGATATTGTCACCGACCCGAAACGCCGAGCCATCGGCCAGCGACACCACCAGTTCGCCGTCATGCGCCTCTAGGTCGCGCACCAGATTTTCCAACCCGTCCACCAAGGATTGCCCGTCCGTTTCCACCGCCTTTTGCAGGGCATCGGGATTGGTCGGCAGGAAATTGGTCGGACACATCAGATCGACGATCTGCTGGCTGAAATAGGTCAGGCGTTTGCGCTCTAGGTCACTAATGCCCTCCAGCTCGGCGACGGTCCGGCTGATCGCCTCTGCATTCATCAGGTACTGCTGTTTGACGAAATTGAAATACGGGTGGGTGCGCCACAGCGGATTCGTAAAGCGGCGATCGTCGGGCGATTCGTCGAGCGGAGCCTGAAAAGCCCCTTTGGCGAGGGCTTGCTGCACCTCTACATAGTGGTGCAGCGATTTGCCCCAGTATTCGATTTGCTGCTCGAGGACCTTGGCGGGGTTGTTCACCATCTCGGCCCAATAGGCCACGGCCGCCTTCATGTAGAGGTCCTGGCTAGGCCCCTGAAGTGCTTGAGGAACATGGCGTTTATGGGCAAACGCCCGCATGATCCGCTGGGTCAATTCCTCGACCCGGGTCATGTTTGCTTCCAGTTTCTTCAACTGCTGCGCCTGTGCGACATCTCCGACCAAATCATCAGTTGTCATGCGACCCGCGCCCCCTTAGTTTTGCAGTGCAGCATTCCGGCCCGTCCGGGCTGCGTTTTGACCGGCACCGCCCGCGGAACAGGAGATGCTCAAGTGAAGTATATGTTCACCTACGACTTGATGGAAAGCGTGCGGAACACGAATCAATGGCTCGGAGCCTCGGCGCGTGCATTTGCCGCGTATCCGGCGATGTCCGCCCTTTCGAACCCGATGGTCGAATGGATCGGGGCATGGGGTGAAGTGACCGAGCGCACGTTCTCGCGCATGGTGACCAAACCGGACTGGGGCATTCCGACCCTGTCGATGGGCGATGGCAAGGACCACGTGGTCCGCGTCAAAACCGTGCTGTCGCGGCCCTTTGGCGATCTGGTGCATTTCAGCGTCTCGGGACGCCCGACACTGAAACGCCGCGTTCTGTTGGTCGCGCCGATGTCCGGCCACTACGCGACGCTGCTCCGCAAGACCGTGATTTCCCTGCTGCCCGATTGCGAGGTCTATGTCACCGATTGGCACAATGCCCGCGACATTCCGGTGAGCGAGGGCAAGTTCGACGTCGAGGACTATACGCTCTACCTCGTCGACTTTATGAAGCATCTGGGCAGTGACCTGCATGTCATCGCGGTTTGCCAGCCGGCCCCCCTGACATTGGCCGCGACCGCCTATCTGGCCGAAGAGGACCCCAGCGCCCAGCCGCAGTCGCTGACCCTGATCGGTGGTCCGATCGATCCGGAGGCGAACCATACCGAAGTCACCGACTTTGGCCGGTCAGTGACCATGGGCCAGCTGGAACAGATGATGATCCAGCGCGTCGGGTTCAAATACGCCGGCGTTGGACGAAAGGTCTATCCGGGCCTGCTGCAACTGGCATCGTTCATTTCGATGAACGGGCAGACCCACGCAACCGCGTTCCAGAACCAGATCACCCGCGTCGCCAAGGGCGAGGCAGGCGACCACGACAAACACAACGTGTTCTACGACGAGTATCTGGCCGTCATGGACATGACCGCCGAATTCTATCTCTCCACGGTCGAGCGCGTGTTCAAAAAGCGCGAGATTGCGCAAAACAAGTTCGGCGTGAACGGCCGCCAGGTCGATATCGGCAAAATCACCACGGTCGCAGTCAAAACGGTCGAGGGTGAAGAGGACGATATCTCGGCCCCCGGCCAGTGCAAGGCGGCACTGGACCTGCTGACCGGCCTGCCCGCCTCGAAGAAGGCATGGCATGTCGAACCGGGCGCGGGTCACTACGGTATTTTCGCAGGCGGCAGCTGGCGCAATAACATCCGCCCGCTGGTCCTGAGCTTTATCGATGCCAATTCCGCCGCCCCGGCGGCGCAAGAGGCCCCGGCAAAGCCCAAGGTGGTCTCTGTCAACAACGGCTAAGGCGGGGGGCTCTGCCCCCTCGGCCCCTGCGGGGCCTCACCCCCGAGGTATTTTGGGAAAGATGAAAACGGCTCCGGCGACGGGGCCGTTTTTCGTTGCCTGTGTGGATTTCACACCTCGGCGCAGCGGATCACCTGTTCGACGCTGGTCTGGATGAGGGCAAGACAGGCCTCATCGCTAAAGCGGTGGTCGGCGCCCTTGACGATGGTCAACTGTATATCCTCGCCCTCGATATGGGCAAAGAGACGTTCGGCGACGTCCTGCGTGACGACCGTGTCGGCGCTGCCCTGCAGAATGCGGACCGGAAACGGCAGGGCCAACGGGCTGCGCAGGATCAGGCGGCTGCGCCCGTCCTCGATCAGGCGGCGGGTGATGATATAGGGTTCGACGTAGTCATTGGGGATTTCGACGTACCCTTGGGTCGCTAGCTGCTGCTTTTGCTCTGGGGTAAAGCTCTGCCAATAGCCGTCCTCGGTGAAATCGGGCGCACCGGCAATGGTGACGAGCCCGGCCACACGGTCGGTTTTTTCGCGCGAGAGCAGCAGCGAGACCCAGCCCCCCATCGACGAGCCGACCAGTACAACCGGGCCAGGAAGCATGTCGATGATCGCGCTGGCGTCCTCGAACCAGTCGCCGATGCAGCCGTCGGTAAAGTCGCCGGAACTGATCCCATGGCCGGAATAATCAAAGCGGATGAACCCGCGGCCATTCGCCTTGGCCCAGGTTTCAAGGGCTAGCGCCTTGGTGCCCTCCATGTCGGATTTGAGGCCGCCGCAAAAGACCACATAGGGCGCAGCGCCATCCGTCCGGTGAAAGGCCAGATGGCGGCCCTGGGCGGTGAGGAGGGTTTCGTGCATGGCCGGTCCTTTCGATTTTGCGGCCACATTCGCCGCCGATGGGCGGAAAGGCAAGACTGCGGGCTTGACGATGGCAGCATTCGCGACCAAACAACGGGCAGACATATAACCCGCAACCGGGCGTTCCGTGGGCGCCAAACCGACGAGGAGACGGCCAATGAGCCAGATTTCCCTTACATTTCCTGATGGCAATTCGCGTGACTATGCGGTGGGCGTGACCCCGGCCGAAGTGGCGGCATCGATTGCCACCTCGCTGGCCAAGAAGGCCATCTCCGCCTCTGTCAACGGCGAACACTGGGACATGCAGTGGCCGATCAACGCGGACGCCAAAATCGCCATCCACACCATGCAGGATGACGAACAGGCGCTGGAACTGATCCGTCACGATCTGGCCCATATCATGGCCCGCGCCGTGCAAGAGCTGTGGCCGGACGTCAAGGTAACGATCGGGCCGGTGCGTGACAAAGGCTGGTTTTACGATTTCGACCGCACCGAGCCCTTCACGCCGGACGATCTGGGTGCCATCGAGGCGAAGATGAAAGAGATCATCAACGCCCGTGAGGCCGTGAAAACCGAAGTCTGGTCGCGCACTGACGCCATCAAGTTCTACGAGGACGCGAACGAGCCCTACAAGGTCGAACTGGTCAACCGCATCCCCGAGGATCAGGACATTCGCATGTACTGGCACGGCAGCTGGCAGGACCTGTGCAAGGGGCCGCACCTGCAAAACACCGGTCAGGTCCCCGCCGATGCGTTCAAGCTGACCCATGTGGCCGGGGCCTATTTCCTTGGCGACAGCACCCGTCCGATGTTGCAGCGGATTTACGGCGTGGCGTTCAAGAACCGTCAGGATCTGAAGGCATGGGAAACCATGATGGAAGAGGCGGCCAAACGCGACCACCGCAAGCTGGGCAAGGAAATGGACCTGTTCCACATGCAGGAAGAGGCCCCGGGTCAGGTGTTCTGGCATCCGAACGGCTGGACCATCTACACCACGCTGCAGGACTATATGCGCCGGCAGCAGCGCCGTGACGGCTATGTCGAGGTGAACACGCCGCAGGTCGTGAACCGCAAGCTGTGGGAGGCCTCTGGCCACTGGGAGAACTATCAGGAAAACATGTTCATCGTGGAAGTGGACGAAGACCACGCCCGCGAAAAGACGGTGAACGCGCTCAAGCCGATGAACTGTCCCTGCCACGTTCAGGTGTTCAACCACGGTCTGAAATCCTACCGCGAACTGCCGCTGCGCATGGCCGAGTTCGGGTCGTGCAACCGCTATGAACCCTCGGGTGCGCTGCACGGGATCATGCGTGTGCGCGGCTTTACGCAGGACGATGCGCATATCTTCTGCACGGATGACCAGATTGAATCGGAAACCAAGAAATTCATCAACTTCTTGGCCAAGATTTACGCCGATCTCGGCTTTAGCAACTGGAAGATCAAGCTCTCCACCCGCCCGGAAAAGCGGGTCGGCACCGAGGAAAGCTGGGATCGTGTCGAGGCCGCGCTGGGCGATGCCTGCAAGGCTGCTGGCTATGAGTTCGAGCTCCAGCCGGGCGAAGGCGCATTCTACGGGCCCAAGCTGGAATTCGTGCTGACCGACGCCATTGGTCGGGACTGGCAGTGCGGCACGCTGCAGGTGGACCCGAACCTGCCGGAACGTCTGGACGCGGTCTATATCGGTCAGGACGGCGCAAAGCACCGCCCCGTCATGCTGCACCGCGCTGTGCTGGGGTCGTTCGAGCGCTTTATCGGTATCCTGATCGAGGAACATGCTGGCAAACTGCCGTTCTGGCTGGCTCCGCGTCAGGTGGTCGTCGCGTCGATCGTGTCGGATGCCGATGATTATGTGGCTGAAATCGTTGAAAAACTGAACCTCGCCGGGGTTCGCGCCGAATGCGACATCCGCAACGAAAAGATCAACTACAAGATCCGCGAACACAGCCTTGGCAAGGTGCCGGTCATTCTGGCCATCGGCGCACGCGAAGTCGAAGAGCGCACTGTATCGGTGCGTCGTCTGGGCGAAAACCAGACCTCGACCCGCACCTATGAGGATATCATCGCCGAATTGGTGGCCGAAGCAACGCCGCCCGATCTGCGGTAAATATAGATAAGCGAAACGGCGGGGCCTCACCCCGCCGTTTTCATTTCGGCGTCCCGATCAGTGCCGCCCGGACCGCAGGGGTCCAGCCCTGATACCAGACCCCGCCCTGTTCGATGACCGGCCGCTTTAACAGCGTCGGATGGTCGGCCAACAGATCGGCGATTGGCCGGGACTCTTGATCCTCGGGCAGGCCGCGCCACGTCGTCGAGGCCTTGTTCAATGCCTTTTCGCCAAACTCTGCGATGAACTGCGCGATCTCTTGGGCGGAAACCCCGTCTGCACGCAGATCCACCACCTGCAAGTCATAGCCAGCGGCGGCCAATTCTTTCAGTGCCTTGCGACAGGTGTCGCAGGACTTTAACGCGAAGACCTTCATCTCGCCTCCTCTTTCGGCATTTTTTCGGGAAACACACCGCAAGGCAAGGTTGTCATTTGTCTTTTTTGGAATCGTGTTACTCTTTGATCGTGGGTTCCGGCAATCACCGCCAACCCGACCAAGGACCGCCCCAGCACTGCGGCGGACAGAAAGGACAAAGGAGTTCATTGATGCCCACCGGCACTGTAAAATGGTTCAACACGACCAAAGGCTACGGTTTCATTGCCCCCGACGGCGGTGGCAAGGACGTGTTTGTACACATTTCAGCCGTTGAGCGGTCCGGCATGACCGGACTGGCCGACAACCAGAAAATATCTTTTGACATGATCGAGGGACGCGACGGCCGCCAGATGGCCAGCAACCTGCAAAAACTGTGACAGGACAGCGCCGGCGTTACCGGCGCTCTTCGTTTCCTTCTCTCAGCAGGTCACTCCACTCGCCATTCGAGGCAAAGCCATCCAGAAGGTCACGGTTGGCTGCAACGTTTTTCCGCCGATCAGCATCCTCGGCGATGATCTGCGCCAAAAGCTCGGCGATCGTCGACGCGCCTTCTGTGGTTTCTGTGAGGAAGCCCGGGAATCCCATGCTGAATTTGGGGAACATGCGCTGCACGTTCTCTTCGATGCTCAGCAGCGTCACATCATGATGGCGCGGGTCGGTCGCGATGCGGTCATAGGCGTCCATCACGTCGATATGCGACCCCTCGAGCGCCTGCCAGAAGCTCCCCTGATCGTATATCAGCATACCTGTCACGGACCGCTCTGCGTTCCTTTCAACAGCTTTCGTAAGGATATTCAGCACGTCCTGTTGTGACAATTCCTGCGCCGAAATGCTGGTGTAGATCACCCTGCTAACCATGTCGTTCCCTTTGCTCGATCTTTGATCAATAAACGGCACGTAATTTCAGGAGTTTAACAGCTTTCGCATAGTCAATGTAAAGTCTTGCGCGTCCCCGAGACGAACCTTTCAAGAGGACCGCCGTCACCGAAGTCCTCGACGAGTTTGGAGGAGGCAGCTTTTACACCGCGAAAGGCGGCTCCGATCGCCTTATGCTGGACAACCTGTCCGTCTGCCGCGGTCGGCAACTCGTGAAGCGAGGTAAACCCGAGCGCGAATTTCGGGAATTTCCGCTTGGTATCTGTTCCGGTCGACAACAACTGAAGGTCGAAGTGACGGGCGTCCCGCTTGATCCGGTGATAGGTGGCCATGACCTCGGCCTCGGCCCCTTCAAGGCATTCCCAGAACTGGTTACCCTCGAACAGCAGCATGCCCGTTATCGCATTTCTGCGATTTGACTGGACAGATCGGGCCAGAATATCGGCGACCGACTCAACGGTCAGCCCCGCCGCCGCGGTGCTCACGTAAATCAGCCGAAACGTTTCCGACATAGTTTCCAGTCTCCCAAAGCGTGCTTTAGGAGCTAATTAATCAAGTTCTTGGGGAAATCAAGTCTAATCGGACGAGTTTTCTAGAATGGTCTGGAATTCCCGCCATTCGCCAGCGCTCATTCCACTGGTTTCCTGAGTAACGGCCTCTCCACCGAGCATCCGGCGCAGACAATTCAGCGCTTTACCGGACAGAGTCGCACCGCCCATGCGGTAATCTTCAAAGGCGCGATAGGCAGCCGGAACCCAGTCGGCAACGATTCTGCAGATCTCTTCGGCGTAGACACGGATCTCATACTGCGCGTGACTATCGGCGCGCAGGCGCAGGAAGTGGAACAGGTTGTGCAGGTCCACCTTCCAGTACCACTGGGTATAGATGTTGGCGGGCAGGTTCATCCGCGCCAATTCCCGCGCCAGCCCCTGTTGGCCGTCCTGACTGATCATGTCTTCGTAGTGATCATAGGCGCGGGCGCTATCGGCCTTGAGATACTCCAGAACCCGCGCGGCCTCTTCACCGGTCAAGGCCTCGCCGCGACCCTGATTATTGATGGTGGACTGCGCGGCCAGCATCTCGGGCTGCGGAATGTAGAATTCGCGGTCGAGGATCGAATAACGGGCGGAATATTCGTTCACATTGGCGGTGCGATGGCGGATCCATTGCCGTGCGACAAAGACCGGCAATTTGACGTGCAGTTTGATCTCGCACATTTCAAAGGGGGTCGAATGCCAGTGGCGCATCAGATAGCGAATGAGCCCCTCGTCGTTTTGCACAGACTTGGTCCCGCGCCCATACGATACGCGGGCGGCCTGACAGATCGCGGCATCGTCGCCCATATAGTCGATCACCCGGACAAAGCCGTGATCCAGAACCGGCTTGATCGTGTATAGATGCTCTTCCATCCCCTCGGACACCGCACGCAGCGTCGGGCGGGTCTGGGCGCGCAGTTCGGCCACTTCGGCCTGCTGTTCGGGGGTAATGGGCATCTTGCTCTCCTACACTGACTCGGGACCACTATATCTAGGTCTGTGGTCCTGCAAAACCCACAGATGACGTGGTTGCCGCGGAACAACTCCGCCGGTGGCAAATAATCCATTGATAGATGAAATGTTGACACCGCCGCCGGTTGCATGACACCTCTGGGTCAAAAGTTGGGGCAGATATTCTGAAAGTGATAGCGATGATCCGGCCATTTTCCGCGCTGATGACCGCACTGCTATTGGCAGGGTGTATGGACGGCACCAACCCGTTTTCACCGGTCGATGCCGGAACGGGAACCGGAACCGATCCTGATAACACGACGGACTTTAGCGAGTTTTCGAACAATGTTCAGGCGGTGTCCTACAACCAAGCCACTGGACAGTTGTTGATCGATCTCGCCGCGCTGGACCGCAGCGACGAGGATTACCCGCTGGTCGCCTATGTGCGCACCCCCGCCCTCGATCAGGACGGCTATATCGCGTACACCTATCAGGACGACCAACTGGACCGGCACTTTACCGCCTTTGTCGCGGTGACGCCAGACGGGGTCTCTCGGGGGATCACGGTTTCGGACGGCGGTCAATTCAACCGGTTCTATTCCGGGACAGATTTCATCGCGCTAGAGCCGTTCAGCAATCCGTTTGGCGGGCTGGTTTCGGTGGATAACGGTCTGGTCAGCTATGCGGGCACCTATGTCGGTCTGACCAATATCGACGCAACCGGCGATCAGTTGTTACCTGTGTCGGCGGGGGTCGATGACAGCCTCTATCCCGCGCAATCCGCGATCATCAAAGGCGAGATTTTCCTGAACGTCGATTTTGGCGATATGCTGGTCAACGGGGCGGTCTACCACCGCGAATGGGTCAATGCGCCCGCCGCGCTGGTCACGGAATCGCAAACCGAACTGGATAGCTCTACCGGCCTGTTGTACCTGCCGCGCCTGATTTTGACCCATACCGACATCTCTGACACCGGCGAATTCCTAGGGGATATCGAAACCCAGGACCTGAACGCGATCGGGTCATATGCCGGTGTGTTTGGCGGAACCGATGCGACCGGCGTCGCGGGGGCGATCTACTCGGACGGGTTCCTGCCCACCCGCGACGGCGAAGCGGAATACGGGATTTTCGTCCTTGTCCAATGCGGGCAACCGGGCGATGCGGCAATTTGTGACCAGATCAATCCATAAGGCCATCCTCGGCGCTTTGGCCACTTGGGCGATCGGGCTAACCCCCGTCGCCAAGGCGCAGAGCGTCGCGATTGATTTGGCACAGGGGCGTGCGCTGGCCCGGCAGGCCGCGCTCCAATCGGACTGGACCGTTGCCGAGGCTTTGGCCCGCGCCCTGCTGGAGGTCGATCCGACCGATAGCACCGCCCTTTCGGTCATGGCCTCTGTCGCCACCGCACAAGGCGAGGACGCCCTGCCCTATGCCCGCCGGGCTTGGCAATCGGCGGATGGCGAACTCCAGCATTACGAGGCCGCACGGCTGGCCGCTTTGGCGGCACAGACGGCGGGCCGATTGACGCTGGCGCAATGGTGGCTGAGGCGGGCCGATACGGTTGCACCCGGTCCGGCGGCCGCCCGGCGCAACGCCGACGACTATCGCGCGCTGGCGGCCCGCAATCCGCTGCACCTGACGGCGCGGATCAACATTGGCCGCTCTGACAATCTCAACGGCGGGTCGGAAACCGCCTACAACATCATCGACGGCGTCCCTTGGGTCGGAATTCTGGACGGCTCGGCACAGGCGCTGGCGGGAACGGTTGCTGCGGCGGACCTGCGGGCCAGCTATCGACAAACCCCGATCCGGTCCATCACCGCGCGCCTCAGTCACCAGTCCGTCTGGCTGGGCGATGCGGCCAAGGCACAGGCCCCCGGTGTCACAGGCAGGGATTTCGCCCAAGGTCTGGCCGAACTGGGCACTGCGTGGACGTGGCAAGAGCCAGCACGCAGCACCTCGCTGTCGGCATCCGCTGGCCATACTTGGGTGGCGGGTTCCCCCTATCAGACCGCTGTTCAACTGGGGCTGACCCAGCGCAGCGCAGTCTCCCCGGACCTGACCCTGCGCGGATCGGCGTTCAGTGATTGGAAACGGGGACTTGAGACAAATTTTGACGATCAGACACTGCGGTTCGAAACTGGTTTGGACTATGCTATCGGCGGGGCCTTGCCAGGAGTGCTGCGGCTGTCGGCCAGCGCGCACATCACAGGCAGCACCGTCGCCAATCGTCGATCAACCGGGCAAAGCCTGAGCGCGTCCTATGATTTGGCCACTGTTTTTGGCCCCTTTACCATCGGCGCGGATGCCGGTTTTTTTAGCGCGGACTATAGCGATTATACCGTGCTGGTTCCCGTCCCCGGTGGGCGACAGGATCGCGGGGCGCAAGCGGCGCTACGCCTTGGCCTGCCGGAACTTCGTTACGGCGGGTTCAGCCCGACCCTGACGCTGCGCCACCAGAGCATCGACAGCAACGTCAGCCGCTTTGACCGCACGACAACAGGTCTGGAACTCGGCTTTGTACAGAATTTCTGATCTGGCATCGGCCCGATGGACTGTTAAAGTCCTGCCAACGACGAAAGGAATATCCATGCCTATCCGCTATTTGCACACGATGGTTCGCGTCCTCGATCTGGATGCCTCTATCGCGTTTTATGAGGTGCTCGGCCTCAAGGAGACCCGCCGCCACGTCAGCGAGGCTGGCCGCTTTACCCTGGTTTTCATGGCGCCTCCGGGCCAGGAGGAGTGCCCGGTCGAGCTGACCTATAACTGGGACGGCGACAGCGGACTGCCCTCCGATAGCCGTCACTTTGGCCATCTCGCCTATGCAGTGCCCAATATTTATGAAACCTGTCAGCACCTTATGGACAATGGCGTAGTGATTAACCGCCCGCCGCGCGATGGCCGGATGGCCTTTGTCCGCTCGCCCGACAATGTCTCGATCGAACTGCTGCAAGAGGGCGAGGCCCTCGCCCCGTCCGAGCCGTGGACCAGCATGCCCAATGTGGGCCACTGGTAAGGCCCTGTTGTTCGCGGCGCTGCCCTTTTTGGGGCGGCGCGGCACTGGCAGAGTGTCGGCAGGCGCTGGCACTCGGTCTTGACGTCTCGGGGTCGGTCGACGCCCGCGACTATCGCCTCCAGCTCGAGGGGCTGGCGGCGGCACTGACCTCGCCCGAGGTGCGCGCATCATTGTTGTCAGACAGCATGACGACGGTCAAAATCGCCATCTACCAGTGGAGCGGCCCGCAGAGTGCCCAGATTATCCAGCCATGGGTCGATATTACCTCCTCTGACAGTCTGGACGATATCGCCGCGACGCTGCGATCCTTTCACGCTGCCCCGCCCAACATCACCACGGCCATCGGCTATGCGATCGAGGTCGGACAATCGCTGCTCGACGCAGTTCCGGCCTGCTGGCGGCACACGCTGGACCTGTCCGGCGACGGCCCGAACAACACCGGCCCCCGCCCCCAGGACATCCCCGAGCGCGACGATATCACCATCAACGGTCTGCTGATCCTCGATGGTCGAAATCAGGAGCTGATCCCCTATTGGCGCACCTATGTCATCAGGGGTCCGGAGGCGTTTATGGAAACCGCCTCCGGATTCGAGGATTATGAGGCAGCCATGCGCCGCAAACTGGAACGGGAACTGCGGGCGCTGACCCTGGGATGGTCTCAGTAGATATAGCGGATTTGATCCGCCCAATAGCGTTCGATCCGCTTGAGCGAGGCGGTGATGGTTTCCATCCCGTTCAGATCGACCACACCGCGCCCCTGTAGGCCATCCGCATGGTTGGCAAACAGTTTCGACACGATTTCGCTGACCCTGCGACCCTTTTCGGTCAATCGCACCCGAACGGATCGACGATCAACTCCGCATCGCTGATGGTGCATATACCCGCCCTCGACCAGTTTTTTCAGGTTATAACTGACGTTCGATCCCTGATAATAGCCGCGCGTTTTCAGTTCCCCGGCTGTTACCTCGGCCTCGCCCACGTTAAAGAGCAAGAGGGCCTGTACCGGGTTGATTTCGATCACACCCAATCGTTCGAATTCATCCTTGATCACGTCGAGCAACAAACGATGCAATCGTTCGACGAGAACCAGGGAATCCAGATAGCTGGACATGAAGACCGCATTCTGCGCGTCATTGGGGGAGTATTCCTTCTGGACCCCGAGTTCGGAATGTAGGCTCATGCCTGTGTCTCCTCTTCGGTCATCTGAAAATCATATTTCAGTCCAAAAGAAGAACATCAGGTTAACGACGCCGAAGTTTTTTCAAAATCCGGCGAAGTTTTAGGCCAAACCGATAAAATCCGGGCTTAGTGACGCGGGGCGGTCAGACCGTGTGCCCCCGCCGCGATCTGCGCGACCAGATCGGCATAGCGTTCAGGCGCGGGCTCTTGTCCGTTGATCCACTTGAACATTTCCAGATCGCTCTCTTCGAGCATCACCTCGTAATGATCCAGTTCGGCATCTGTCATCGCCGCCAGAGACCGGGCCGCGAAATCGGATAAAATCAGATCCATTTCCTTGATCCCGCGCCGCATCGACCGCATCGCCAGCCGCTTGAGGCGAATTTCACGCTCTTCCATCATCCGTCCTTTAGGGCAATGCGCAGCGATTTTTCCAACTGCGCCAGTTTATCAAGCTGTTGAACCATCTGCGTGCGCAGGGTCCGAATTTCGGTCAGAATGTCGGTCACGCCGGCCGGAACCACCGCGCTATCGGCCGGTTCGGTCGGCCCCTCGCCGATCCCGGTCAGCAACCAGCCGATCGACACGCCCAGAATCCCGCTAACCATCTGCACGCGATTGGCACGGGGCTCTTTGATGTCGTCTTCCCAATCGATCAGGGTTTCCAGCTTGACGCCCAGTTTCGATGCGAGGGTTTTCTGCGTCAGCCCGGCGGCCTCTCTTGCGCCGGCCAGTCGGTCGCCAAAGGTTGCCTGTTCTTCGCTAAACCAATGTTGTTTATCGGACATGCTGTTCTCCTTGCCGCTTGAACGGGGTCTTGGGGCATCATATGACACGCAACGAACCAAAAGGCCACCGGAGGCACCATGTCGTTCCTGTCGCAGACCCTGTCGCGGGTGAAACCGTCCCCCACGATCGTGATGACCACCAAGGCGCTCGAGCTCAAGGCCGCAGGCCGCGATGTGATCGGCCTGTCAGCGGGCGAGCCGGATTTTGACACCCCGCAAAACATCAAGGACGCGGCCATCGCGGCGATCAACGCGGGCAAGACGAAATACACCGCCGTTGACGGCACGCCCGAGTTGAAACAGGCGATCTGCGCCAAGTTCGCGCGTGAAAACGGGCTGAGCTATGCCCCCGATCAGGTCACTGTCGGCACGGGCGGCAAGCAGGTTCTCTATAACGCGTTTATGGCGACGCTGAACCCCGGCGACGAGGTGATCATCCCCGCCCCCTACTGGGTGTCCTATCCGGACATGGTCCTGCTGGCGGGCGGCGCGCCCGTGGTCATTCAGGGCAGCCTTGAAAACCGGTTCAAGATCACCGCTGCCCAGCTAGAGGCCGCAATTACGCCGAACACCAAATGGTTCCTGTTCAACTCGCCCTCGAACCCGACCGGAGCAGGCTATAACCGCGACGAGTTGCGCGCGCTGACCGATGTGCTGCTGCGCCATCCCCATGTGTGGGTGATGACGGACGACATGTACGAACATCTGGTGTTCGACGATTTCGAATTTTGCACCCCGGCGCAGATCGAACCGGCCCTTTATGACCGCACCCTGACCGTCAATGGCGTGTCCAAGGCCTATGCGATGACCGGTTGGCGGATCGGCTATGCCGCTGGCCCCGTCCCGCTGATCAAGGCGATGGCCAAGGTACAATCGCAGTCCACCTCGAACCCCTGTTCGGTGTCGCAGGCGGCAGCGGCCGAGGCGCTGAACGGTCCGCAGGATTTCATCTACGGCAACAAGGCCGTATTCCAGCGTCGCCGCGATCTGGTGGTGTCGATGCTGAACGCCGCGCCGGGTGTCACCTGCCCCAACCCCGAAGGCGCATTCTACGTCTATCCCGACATTTCGGCCTGCATCGGCAAAACCAGCGCAGGCGGCACGCTGATCACCGACGACGAAGCGTTTTGCACCGCGCTTCTCGAGGAAACCGGAGTCGCGGTGGTGTTCGGCTCGGCCTTTGGCCTGTCGCCGAATTTCCGCGTCAGCTATGCGACCTCGGACGCGGTGCTGGCCGATGCCTGCACCCGCATTCAGACCTTTTGCCGGGGTCTGTCCTGATCGCCTCTGGCGGGTGTTCGGCAATTGACCGCCCGCCAGCTTTCCGCGATGGTCAGGCAAACAGGAGCGGATGAAACGATGACCACCGAATTGCCCGACTACTATTTCCGCGTGCGCGAAAACGGTGCGCTGGTGTTTCGACTGGATACGGAAAACCGGCAGCGGCGCATCGAAATGGACCAGATCGCGGTCATCAACATGCGCAACGGTGAAATCAAACCGCAGGGCGACCGCACGCTGACCGAAGAGGACCTGACCGCGATCCGCGCATGGATGGCAAACCGTGCCGAGGTTCTGGCCCATCGCGAAATCGACGACATCCACCGCGCGATAGATTACCTCAACATCACCACACAGTGGATTCAGTCCAAGGCGACCGACGATCAACTGGATGCCGTGACGGATCCCTTGCTGATGGCGATGCACGATCTGCGCTCTGTTCTGGTCCGCAAAAAAGCCGACCGACTAATTAAATAAAACTGCATTCTCATAAGCAGGCGATTATTTTCGCCCCTCTCATTAATGCCCAAAAAAGCGCCATAAAAAATGTGCCATTTCCGTCGGAAATAGCGGCTAATTTTGTGTTGATTTGAGCTTTTTGAGCAAAGTCCGGAAATCCGGACTATTTGCCTAGCCGAATTTCTATACCCTTGATCCTATTGCATTTATTTTTGAACAGGGGGAAACAATGGGCTCATCTTGGGTTCGCACGACGTATGAAGTCACTGACGGAGCAGGCTATATTTGGGACATCTACAGCGACGGTCGGTTTTACGATGGAACATCCGACCATTTTGACGGCGCGGCAGATGTTTACGGGATCGGTTCGTTTACGTGGATCAGGGCCGACACGACGGCGCAGATTTTTGAAATTCCGGAATACACCACCTACAGCGGCCTGATGTCGACGCGGCAGATTTACGTCTCGCCCGTAGACGGGTTCGCACGGGTGCTGGATACCTTTACCAACACATCGGCCAGTGCCGTCACCTATACCTACAGCAACGACACCGACCTCGGCACGGATAGCGCGACGGTCTATATGACCTCCTCTGGCGATGCCGCCACCAGCACAGCTGACACTTGGGTGGTAGGTTACGCCGGGTCCGGTTCGGATACTCAGGTCAGCGGCATACTCTATGGCAACAACACCGCGACCGTCGGCAGTGGCATTTCGACCAGCTACGATGACGTGTCCTTTGAAATGTCCGTCACCATCAACCCCGGCGAGTCGGTCTCGTTCCTGTCCTACTACGTGCAGGGCTATGATACGACGACGGTCGCCACGACGCTGGCCGGGCTGGCCGACCTGCCAGCCGAGGCGCTGGAAGGGCTGACGAACGAACAGCTGGAAACCGTCGTAAACTGGGACCTGCCCGAAACCGCCATGCCCGCAGGCACCGACAAGGCCGATCTGCTGCTCGGCACCTCTGCGGTTGATGTGATCGAGGGGCAGGACGGCAACGACCTGATCATGGGCGCAGGCGGCAACGACATCGTGACAGGCGGCTACGGCGCCGACAGCCTGTTTGGCGGTGCGGGCGACGACGTGCTGATCGGCGGCGTTCATAACGGCAATGAAACGACCTATAGCACCACAACGCTGGCCAGTGGCGAACATCTGGCGATCAGCCTGACCGCACCCGATGCGGCCAACGGCACCACCGCCTTGGTTTCCGGCTTTGTCTCGCGCGAACAGGTGACCTCCGACAACGTCGATATGGTCTTTGTGATCGATATCTCGGGCAGCGCGGGCTATAGCTTTAGCGGCGCGGTCAATGTCGGCGATGTCAATGGAGACGGGTATTCTAACACGATCCTGGACGCGGAAATTGCGTCGTTTGAATCGCTGTGGTCAGCGATTACGGTCGATGCCAATCTGCCCAACGCCAATATCACGATCATCGCCTTTGATGACAGTGCCAGCATTTCCACTACCTTTGTCGCCACGCAGGATTCCGACGCGGACCGCACGGCGGATGTGCTGGAGTATGTCCGCAGTCTGCGCGATGCTGGCGGCACCGACTACGAAGAGCCGCTTGCTGCCGCCTACAGCCATTTCAGCAACAGCACTGCGGGCCAGCAACTTCTGTATTTCCTGTCGGATGGTGCCAACGGCGGCAGCACTTCGAGCTTTTCAGACGAGGTCGCGGCGCTGTTGAACCTCGGCGTGCGCATCCAGAGCTTTGGCGTCGGCAGCGGTGCCAGCCAGACCCACCTCGATCTGGTGGATGACGGGATCGCGAACAATTCGACCACCATCGTTTTGGACCCCTCGCTGCTGTCCGAAGAACTGCTGGACCCCGGCATCACGGCTGCCGATATCACCGGAGTTGAGATTTGGCTCAATGGCGTTTTGACCGAAACCATCGACCCCGCCGACCTGACCATCACACCCTTTGGTCTGCGGTATTTCGAACTGGAACTGACCGGATTGAATGCCTCTGCCGACGATCAGGTCGAGGTGCGCGTGACCGCCAATGACGGCACCAGCACAACGATTTCCACCTCTCAGACCATCGAAAATCTGGTCCAGACCGACAAGGGCGACCTACTCTCGGGCGGAGAAGGTCATGACACGCTCTATGGCGAAGAGGGCGATGACGTCCTGATCGGCGGCGCTGGCCTCGACTGGATGGACGGTGGCAGCGGGTCGGACACTGCCAGCTATATCGACGCCGAGAGCCGCGTGTTCGTGAACCTGCTCAATGGCCGCATGCGCGGGGATGCCCGTGGCGACACGCTGGTATCAATCGAGAACCTGACCGGCTCCGCCTATGACGATACGCTGATCGGGAATAACGCCCGAAACGTCCTGCATGGCGCAGGCGGCAACGATATCCTGTCAGGCAAGGGCGGCTCGGATGTGTTTGTGTTCGAACAGGGCGATGGCATGGACATCATCACCGACTTTGCCCGCAAGGGCCGCGCGGAACGCATCGACCTGAGCGACTTTGACTACAAGAGCCTCAAGGCCCTGAAAAAGGACATGACCCAAGTCGGCAGCGACGTTGAAATCGACCTTGGCAACGGCGACTTGCTCATGATCGAGAACATCACCATCCGCCAGTTTCAGGCCAACGACTTCTATCTTTGACAGACGGCGACCGGGGGGCGGCACGCTCGCCCCTCGCTATTTTGACGTAGGGTCAGGAAATCCTGACTCATTGGTCAATTGCTTAATTTTGCAACCGGCGCAATATAGCCGAATATTTCCTCGCAATTTTAGGCAGGCATCCAATGTCGTCTTTTATCTATCCGGGCACAACCGTCACGGCCGGCAATGGTTTGGCGTGGTTCATTAATGATGAGGGCGGTTTCAGCAGCGACCGCGCAGGCATACTGGGCAATACAACCAGTGTTCAGGACGTGCTGCAGGACAACCTGCTGCACTACGGCTATCTGATCGCCGAGGATGACGGCCACACCTTCTGGACCCCGACCACCGTCGATCCGTCCTATGTGGTCCATCAACGGCAAATCTATATTTCCGACACCGATGGCTGGGCGCGGATCGTCGACAGCTACACCAATCTCGGTGTCTATTTGACGCGCTCGCTGGACTACTCGATCAGTTTCGAGGGCTTGGGCGACGTAGAATATATTTCTTCTGACGCACTGCCTTCGATCGAGGATACCGATTTTTGGGTGATCGCCAGCGATAGCAGCGGACTGAATACCGGCGCGGCGGGCCTCTTGCTGGGCGATAGTGCCGAGCTGACGACGATGTTGGCCAACGCGCACACCGTCTATGGCGACGTCACAACGCAGATCCCGTTCGGCGAAACACTGTCGTTCATGACTTTTGTCCTAAAGGGACAGAGCGTGGCCGAGGTTCAGGCCGATATGAACGACCTGCTCGCCCTCGCCCCCGGAACGCTGGACGGGCTGTCCGCCGAACAGATCGACTCGATCGTCAACTGGGACCTGCCCACCGCCGCCCTGACCCGCGACGGAACGGCGGGGGCCGATGTTCTGGCCGGCACCGATACCGCCGACAGCCTGAACGGCGCCGCGGGCAATGATGTCCTGCTTGGCGACGATGGCGATGATCTCCTGTCGGGCGGAACCGGGCGCGACACCCTGCACGGCGGCAACGGTAACGATGTGCTGTGGGGCAATGACGCGCCCTATGTCGCCAAGGCCTGGGCCGCTGGTTCATCGTTCAATGCGGATATCAGCTTTGCCCTGCTGGGCGAAACGGTGAACTCCGGCACAAAGGGCAGCTATTCGGCGCTCATCTATCCGGACCAAGACATCGCGGCCACCCTCTATGATGCGCCGCTAGATGTCACCTTTGTGCTGGATGTCACCGCAAACTCTGGCGCCTATTACGACATGGAAGGCACCCCCTATGGCAACAGCGGCCTAGCGGCACAAATCGCCGCGATTGAGGCCTATTTGGACGCCATCGAAAACGGTCCCAAAATTCGGGAAACCTACGTCACACTCATCACAAACGGCTTTGATGAACCAATACTAGAGTCGTTCTGGACCTTTTCCGTTTCAGACAACGACGGTCGTTCGAGCCTTCGTGAATATTTGGATATTATCGGCACTCAGCCCGGGCTTCCCTCCTACGACCTTGAATCCGCTCTGATCGCCGCCAACGACCGCTATGCCTCTGGCGCCTTTGCCGATCGGGAACTGGTCATTTTCGCGACCTCGGACCTCGGTAACCTTGGCTATTTGGTCCCAGAATTGAACACGCTGGCCTATAACGAACACGCTGGCCTATAACAATGTGCGCGTCCACACAGTTGGCGTCGATGTCGGAATGGGCCTGACCAATCGCCAGCTCGATATTCTGGACGACGGGGTGCGCAATTACTCGTCCGTCGGCATGACCAGCAACGCCCAGCAATTGATGATCAATACTATCACCTCGCCCTTTGATCAGGGCGGCGTCAGCCATGCCGAAGTCTGGGTGAACGGCGTCTTGCATAGCACGATCACCGCTGCCGACATGACCCGACTGCCTACGGGACTGGTGGTTGATTTTGACGTCACCACCCTGAAATTGGGGGAGACCGATTACGTCCAGCTCAAGGTATTTCCCACAGGCGGCGACCAAACCCCGCTCACAGCGACACTGACCGTCGCCGAACCGCCCGTCATGGATGGCGGCGATGTGCTGGTCGGCGGCGCGGGAGAGGACAGCCTCTATGGACAAGACGGCAACGACCTGTTGATTGGCGGTCAGGGCCGCGACCTGCTGGATGGTGGCAACGGCATCGACACCGCCTCTTGGGACGATAGCCTCAGCCGCGTGGTCGTGAACCTCTCCAATGGTCAGACCAAAGGCGGCGCCAAGGGCGATACGCTGGTGAGCATCGAAAACCTGATCGGGTCACGGTTCGATGACATTTTGACCGGTGATGCGGGCAAAAACAGCCTGCACGGCGGCGCAGGCAATGACCGGTTGGTCGGCGGCGGCGGCAACGATATCTTTATCTTTGCAAACGGGGACGGTCAGGACACCATCGCCGATTTTGCCCGCAAGTCCAAATCAGAGAAAATCGACCTGACCGATTTTGACATCGCGTCGTTTGCCGAACTCAAGTCGATGGGCACCACCGTCCTCGGCAATGCGGTGTTCGATTTTGGCGGCGACGATATGCTCATTATTCGCGGATTTTCACTTGCCGACCTGAACGCGGGCGATTTTATCCTGTGATAGAACGGGGCGGTCAGACCGCCCCGATTTTCACACTGCGCCCCCAGAACCGCGCCATCAGCGTCAGGGCCGCCACCGACAGGCCGATCACCAGACCGGACCAGACGCCGATCACACCCCAATTGGCATGGAACGCCAGCCAATATCCCGCCGGCAGCGCAACGACCCAATAGCTAAACGTGGCCAGCCACATCGGCACAGTGGTGTCCTGTACGCCGCGCAGCAGGGCCACCGCCACAACCTGCGTCGCATCCACCAGTTGGAACAGCGCAGCCATCATGACCAGCGTCACGCCAATCGCGATCACCTCGGCGGCGCGCGGCTCGGCAGGGTCCACAAACACCGACACCAGCGTCACAGGCATTGTCACAAAAATCGCCACCACAAGGACGGCGAACGACAGGCTACAAAAAATCGCGGCAGTTGCCGTGCGCCGCAGCCCCTCTTCGTCCTTGCGGCCATAGGCCCCACCCGCGCGGATGGTGGCGGCCTGACTAAGCCCGACATGCACCATGAATGTCAGCGCCGCCAATTGCAGCGCCACGCCATGGGCGGCCAGTTCGATCTCTCCGATCCAGCCCATCATCGTCGCGCTGACACTGAACAGCCCCACCTCGGCCACCGCCGTCAGACCAATCGGCAGGCCCAGCCGGAACACCGTCGCCAGCGCCTCGGTATCCGGCTTCCACAGCCGCTGATAGAGACGCACCTCGGGCGAACGCCAATGCGCATAAAAACCCAGCGTCACAACGGACATCACATGCACCCCGACCGAGGCGATGGCCGCCCCGCGAATGCCCAGTTCCGGAAACCCCCAGTTGCCAAAAATCAGCAGCCAGTTCATCGCGGCATTCAGCACCACACTGCCCAATGTCACCCACAGCAGCACCCCCGTCAGATGCTGCGCACTGAGGTAGGACCGCAGCACCGCAACGATCAGCGCAGGCAGCATGCCAAACCCGGCGATCCGCAGATAGGCCTCCACCCCTTGGGCGACGACGGGCTGTTGTCCGATGTGATCCAGTACAGGCCGCGAAAACCACAACAGCGGAAACACCAGCAGGAAAAATCCCGCGCTCAGCCACAGCGCCATCCGCGTCACACGCCGCGCCCGGGTCTCATCCCCCGCCGCGACAGCAGAGGCCACAACGGGCATCACCGCGAACCCGAACCCGGCGCCCAAGATGAACAGAATGAACCACAGCGACCCCGCCAAGGTCGAAGCCGCCAGCGCCGTCACATTGTACCACCCCAGCATCAACGTATCGGTCATCGTCACCAGAAAACCGGCGACCGCCGTGCCAACCAACGGCAAACCCAAACGGACCAAGGGCAAAATATCGGACTTGAAATGCGGAACAGGAAACTTTTTCATGACATCAGGCCTACGCCTGCCTCCAACAGGCGTCAATATGATCAAAACCACGCGGACGCGCAGGGCTCTGTGCATTTTGGTGGCATTCCTGCGCCAGACCGCTAAACAAGGTCTAACCCAGAGGCTGGAACCGCCATGACCGTGCTTGATCATACTTTTCTCGTCACCGCGCAGGACTTTTTTGGCCAATTGTCCCGAAACAATGACCGAGACTGGTGGCAGGCCAACCGCGGCACCTACGACAGCGTGATCAAACCCGGCGCCGACGCCATCCTGACTACGCTGACCCCGCGGTTTGCCGATCTGCTCGGCGAAGAGGTCACTCCCAAACTATTCCGCCCCTACCGCGACACACGGTTCTCCAAGGACAAGACCCCCTACAAGGAACATCTGCATATGCGCTGGCAGGTGCAGGGCGGACGCGACCCCGTTGCGCTGTTCTTCGGCATTGAACCCACCCGCGTGCGCGTCGGCGGCGGCATTATGGGGCTCGGCAAACCTGTGCTGGAGGATTGGCGCAAATTCGTCGATCTCGACGGTCCGCGCGTGATGAAAATCGTAGAGCAGGTCGAACAGTCGGGCTTTGTGTTCTTTGAACCGGATCTCCTGCGGGTCCCGCGCGGCTACGCCCCCGATCACCCCGGCGGGCGGCTGCTGCGAATGAAATCCGTTATCGCCACCCGCGATGTCACCCTCCCCCCCGATCAGACGATCCCCGATGCGGTCTTTGCGGCCCTGACGCAGTTTCGCCCCCTGATCGACCTGATGATTTCCGTGTCCTGCGCATGATCGACAAACTGGAAATGTTGATTGCGCTGGCGCGAGAGGCGCATTTCGGACGCGCCGCCGAAAGCCTCGGTATAACGCAGCCTTCGCTCTCGGCGGGCATCAAACAGTTGGAATCGCAACTGGGCGTGCAACTGGTCTGGCGCGGCTCACGCTATGGCGGCCTCACCCCCGAAGGCGCTCGGGTTCTGGACTGGGCGCGGCGCATCGTTGGCGACATGCGCACGATGAAGGACGAAATGCGCACCGCCAAACAGGGCCTGTCCGGGAACCTCAAACTCGCCGTCATCCCGACAGCCCTGACCATCGCCGCCGACCTCAGCACCGCGTTCCACAAATCCCACCCCGGCGTCCACCTGACGATCCTGTCGCGCGCCTCGAGCGAAATCCTGCACATGCTCGAAAACCTCGAAATCGACGGTGGTCTCACCTACCTCGACAACGAACCGCTGGGCCGTGTGACCTCGGTGCCGATGTACCGCGAACGCTATGTGCTGGTGTGCCACCGCAGCAGTCCCCTGACCCAGCGCAGCACGCTCGATTGGGCCGACCTCGCGGACATAGCTCTCTGCCTCCTGACGCCGGATATGCAGAACCGCCGCATCATCAACCAGATGCTGGCGCAGGCCGGCGTGACCCCCGGCCCGACGGTCGAGAGCAATTCGACCGTGGTTCTGATCGCCCACACGGTAACCGGCGCTTGGGCGACGATCCTGCCCGAACAGATGGCCCGCTTTCTGTGCGCGGGCCAACCGCTCGAAATGGTGCCCCTGAACCAGACCCATCGTGGCCACGCCATCGGCCTGATCGCCACCGACCGCGATCCGCAAACCCCGGTGATGACCGCCCTGCTCCAGCAGGCAGCGCAGATGTCCGCGCTCTAGGCCCTCGCTGACTCGGCCCCGCGCTTTCATCTTTCCCCAAATACCTCCGCCGGAGGCATCGACTTCGCCGTGCGAAGTCGACCCTCGCGCAGGCGCTATCGCCATCGCGACGGCGCGGAAAACCCCAGCATCCGCCGCGCCTTGTCCGAGGTATAGAAACTCCCCGCCTCGTTGATCTCAGCCTTTTGCGGCACGCCCGGATAGAACCTGTCGATGATCTCTTGCGTGCTCGCCGCGACCGAACTGTCGTCATTGCTGACGTTGAACACCTGATAGCCCAGACCATCAGTGGCCAAACACCGTTCGACCATCACCGCCAGATCCCGCGCGTCGATATAGGCAAAGATATTCCGGCGCCGCAGCGACGGGTCAGCGACATAGGCCGGGAAATCGCGGTCATATTCGTGCGGCTCAATGACGTTGTTGATCCGCAGACCGTAGATATCCGCCCCCGTCCGGGCCTGAAAGCTGCGGGCCGTAGCCTCGTTCACGACCTTGGACATGGCATAGCTGTCCTGCGGCACAGTGGGATGCTCTTCGTCCACGGGGATGTAGGCCGGCTTGACCTCGCCATCGTGAAAACAGACGCCATAGATCGTCTCTGAACTGGCAAAGATCACCTTACGGATGCCGAACTTCGCTGCCGCGTCCAGAACATTGTAGGTCGACATCACGTTCGCCTGATAGGTCACATTGTCAGGTTGCAGCAATATCCGCGGCACCGCCGCAAAGTGCACGATCGCGTCATATCGCGGCACGCCGGTTCCGGGTTCCAGTTCGCCAAAATGCGCATAGGCATGTAGCGCATTCAGAACCTGCCCCGCATCCGTCAGATCGACCCGCAGATTATGCACCTGTGGGTGATCGAGCGGCACCAGATCGGCGTTCGTGACCTGATGCCCCAGCGCGATCAGATGATCCACGGTATACCGGCCGGCCTTGCCGCTGCCGCCTGTCATGAAAATACGCATGCCTGTCTCCTCTTTGCCGCGAATTTATGGGCTTACGCTCCAAAGGCAAGACAGGCCGATCAGGTTTTGTGCAGTCGCTCCGGCAATTTGGCCAGCTTGTGGGCGACAACCCAAGCGAAAAGCGGCCCCAGAAATCGCACGACCCAACGTCCCCTTGCGCTGTAGGCGCGTACGGAAATCGTGATGACCGCCCGCCGTTTCGACGGTGACATGGTCAACACCATGACACCCTCACGTAGGGCATCGCGCGAACTCACCCGAAGCGTGCGTTCATCCCCAAATGTCACGACCAGGCCGCTGCCTTGGGCACCCCAATGTTCCGGCGACGGCGCATCGACATTGGCGGGGATAAACGGTTTGCCGCCCAGACGGGTAATCAGCCAGTCGCGCAGCCGGAAATAGACCGCAGCCACGCCCTTGACGTTGCCCATCGCAACGGTCCACGCCTCGACGGCTGTCAGCGGATCGGGCACCTCGACCGAGCGACAGATCAGCAAATCCAGGTCGTCCTTATCGGCAACCAAATGCTGTCGCTCCGGACTCGCAAGTCCCAATTGTATATACATTTTTTGCTGCAAGATTCGACCGCAAATTCCCCTCTTTGAATATAAGATTATTTTCTCCCAATTTCTACCCCTGCCTACGTCGTAGGCTTGAACGGCGACGCAATCGGGGAATTGCTCTCGGCGGCTGGCTGGGCCACAATAGGGGCAACCACCAATCAGAGCAGATACAATGGCCGATGATCTTTTGTCCGGCGGCGAGCCGACCGACTATAACGCCTCTTCGATCGAAGTCCTCGAGGGGCTAGAGCCGGTCCGCAAACGTCCGGGCATGTATATCGGTGGTACCGATGAACGCGCGCTCCACCATATGGTGGCGGAAATCCTCGACAACTCGATGGACGAGGCGGTCGCCGGTCACGCCAACCGGATCGAGGTCGAACTGCACGAGGATTACTCGATCTCGGTGCGCGACAACGGCCGCGGGATGCCGGTTGATCCGCACCCGAAATTCCCCGGCAAGTCGGCGCTCGAAATTATCCTGACCGTGCTGCACGCGGGTGGCAAGTTCTCGAACAAGGCCTATTCGACCTCCGGCGGCCTGAACGGCGTGGGCTCTTCGGTCGTCAACGCGCTGTCGGATTCGCTGGTGGTACAGGTTGCCCGCAACAAAGAGCTCTATGAACAGCGCTTCAGCCGCGGCAAACCGCTAGGCCCGGTGGAAAAAATCGGCGCGGCCCCCAATCGGCGCGGCACCACCGTCACATTCCATCCGGACCCCGATATCTTTGGCTCGCAGAAACTCAAACCTGCCCGCCTGTTTAAAATGGTCCGATCCAAGGCCTATCTGTTTTCCGGCGTTGAAATCCGCTGGAAATCGGCTGTGGACGATGGCGAAACGCCGTCCGATGCCACCTTCCATTTCCCCAACGGCCTGTCGGATTACCTCAACGAGGTCATGTCCGGCGTGACGACCTATTCCGACCGTCCCTTTGCTGGCAAGGTCAGCTTTGAAGAGAAATTCGGCATCCCCGGCTCTGTCGAATGGGCGATCAACTGGACGCCCAGCCGTGACGGGTTCATCCACTCCTACACCAACACCGTTCCCACCCCCGAAGGCGGCACCCATGAGGCCGGGTTCTGGGCGGCCGTTCTCAAGGGCATCCGCGCCTATGGCGAGCGGATCAACAACAAGAAATCCGCCCAGATCACCCGTGAAGACTTGCTGACCGGCGGTTGCGCGCTGTTGTCGATCTTTATTCGCGAACCCTCGTTCGTCGGCCAGACCAAGGACCGACTGTCCACCGAAGAGGCTGCGAAATGGGTCGAAAACTCGGTCCGCGACCATTTTGACAACTGGCTGGCCGCCGATACCAAATCCGCCGGATCGATCCTCGATTTCCTTGTGCTGCGGGCCGAAGAGCGCCTGCGCCGCAAACAGGAAAAGGAAACCGCACGTAAAACCGCGACCAAGAAACTACGCCTGCCCGGCAAACTGGTGGATTGTTCCGCCTCGAACCGCGAGGGCACCGAACTCTTCCTCGTCGAAGGCGACTCGGCTGGTGGCAGTGCCAAAATGGCCCGCGACCGCAAAACCCAGGCCCTCTTGCCCCTGCGCGGCAAGATCCTGAACGTGCTGGGTGCGGCCAGCTCGAAACTGGGCCAGAACCAAGAAATCAACGATCTCGCGCAGGCTTTGGGCGTCAGCCTTGGCACGAAATTCAACGTCGATGACCTGCGCTATGACAAGGTCATCATCATGACCGACGCCGACGTGGACGGGGCGCATATCGCCTCGCTGCTGATGACGTTCTTCTTTACCCAGATGCGGCCGCTGATCGACCACGGCCACCTCTATCTGGCCTGCCCGCCGCTCTATCGACTGACGCAGGGCGCGCGGCGGCTCTATGTCGCCAATGACGCCGAAAAAGAGGAATGGATGAAAAAAGGCCTAGGCGGCAAAGGCAAGATCGACGTGCAGCGGTTCAAGGGTCTGGGCGAAATGGACGCCAAGGACCTCAAGGACACCACCATGAACCCCGAGAGCCGCAAACTGATCCGCGTCACCATCGACGAGGACGAACCCGGCGAAACCGGCGATCTGGTCGAACGCCTGATGGGCAAGAAACCGGAACTGCGGTTCCAGTACATTCAAGAGAATGCAAGGTTCGTGGAAGAGTTGGATGTGTGAGTGGGGAAATGCCAGTTCCGAGTTATCAAGAGTTTATGGGTCCACTTCTGGCATTGTTCGGCGAAGGAAAAACATCGGTTAAGGATTGCCTACCAGCGCTTAAATCCGAATTTGGTCTCAGTGATGCAGACTGTGAAGAGTTAGTCCCTAATGGAACCAAGACAGTTTTTGCAGATAGGGTCCATTGGGCAAGAACCTATTTGGGCAAGGCTGGCGCACTGACGTCGCCAAAGAGGGGCTCCCATGTCATCACTGATATTGGACGCAAGCTCTTAGCTGAAAATGGGAAAGTGATCAGTAATGAACAGCTTCATCCCTACGGCCAATTCTCAAGTTGGATTGAAGGTTCTAAGGGTAGAAAAAACAAAGCCGATCCCGAAAAATTCTCACCCTCCCCTTTTCCCACCTCTGATCTAACGCCCGAACAGCAGATCGAAGACAATTTTCTGATCTATCAAAAGTCACTTGAAGAGGAACTTCTGGAAGCACTCTATCAGGTTACGCCCTCTCGCTTTGAGCACCTTATTGTTTCCCTGCTAAATGCCATGGGTTTTGGTGCCGGGCGACTAAATCGATCCCAGGTTACGAGCCTTAGCCGCGACGGGGGGATCGACGGCATAATCAACGAAGACGCACTGGGCCTCGACGCAGTCTACATTCAGGCCAAGCGTTATAGTCCCGAAAACAAGGTATCCCGCCCCGATATTCAAAGATTTGTCGGCTCGCTGACTGGTGAAAGCGCGACTAAAGGCGTGTTCGTCACGACATCCGATTTTTCAAAAGAAGCGCGCGACTACATCCTGCGGGTACAGCACAGGGTAGTGCTCATCAACGGTCAACAACTCGCCAACCTCATGATCGAACACAACGTTGGCGTGAATGTCACCAACAGTTTTGTTCTCAAATCAATTGATGAAGCATTTTTCAGTGACGACTAATCACTCCTGAATGCTCTGCAGATAGCCTGCCAGCGCCAAGAGTTCGGCGGGAACCGGGGTGCGGCCGATCATGACGATTTGGCCCATGTCGCCGGCGCCGAATTCGGGCATCGGGCTGCCTTCGGCGCGGTGCATGCCGTCGATCTGGCTCATGACGGCGTTGATGTCGAACACGCCGCCGTTGCGGGCTGCGATATGGGTCAGGTCGGGGGGCTGGCGGGTCAGACCCTCGGCCAGCACGCCGCCGCCTTTGGCGTCATCGCCGTGACAGGCGGAACATTCCTCGGCAAACAGGGCGCGTCCATCCACGGTCTTGTCGACACAGCCAGCCAGCGACAGCGCCATCGCGCCCAAGACTACGAAACGGTTCATCCTGCTCTCCTTTTCCGGATTTTCTCTATCATCCCGCGTTCGGGGAGAAAGGTCCACAGGATTTGCTAACCAACTCTGTAATTGCCCCTCGCCGTTAATCGTTTGTTCATCTATTGTTCCCAATATGCGAGTCATCCTGGGTGCCCTTTTCTGTCTCTTGGCCCTGCCCCTTTGGGCAGAGGAGTATGACCGTGACCGATTTTATGACCGCTGGCCCATAACCGAGGGCTGCATGACCCTGCGCCACCAGTTGCTGCGTGATACGGCTGTGACCGTCACGTGGTCAGAGGATGGCTGCAGTGTCGTGCGAGGGAAATGGATCGACCCCTATTCGGGGCGGGAGCTGCGCGATCCCGCCGACATAGAGGTGGACCACCTGATCCCGCTGGCCTGGGCGTGGCGGCACGGGGCCGATGCCTGGGACGATGAACGACGCTATGCGTTTGCCACCGACCCGCGGTTTCTGATCCCCGTGCTCGACGCCGAAAACCGGCGCAAGGGCGACAGCGACCCGCTGGAATGGCTGCCCTCGGACAGCGCGTATCACTGCGCCTATGTCACCCGCTTCATGCGCGGCGTGCTGACATGGGATCTGGACTTGTCTGTGACAGAGGCGGCGGACCTGCGCCGCCTGCGGCAACAACTTTGCGCACGAGACGAACCGGCCTCTTGACCCGGGGCGGGCGCTGGCTACGGTTCTGCGGCAGGAGGAACCATGTCCGCAAATGTCATCATCATGCTGGCCGCCGGGATCGGCATCCCGGTCTTGGCCGCGCTCAACGCTGCCTTGGGCCGCTATGTCGGCTCGCCCGCCGCCGCCGCGACGGTTCTCTTTGTCGTCGCCTTTGTCGCCGCGCTGCTGACGGCGCTACTGACCGGACCGCAGGGTTTTGCGAAATTGGCCTCGGCGCCGAAACATCTGTTTGCCGCGGGCCTGTTTGTCGCCTTCTATGTGCTCTCGATCACGTGGATCGCGCCGAAAATCGGCGTCGGGAATGCGGTGTTCCTCGTGCTGATCGGACAGTTGGTCAGTGCGGCGACCATTGACCACTTTGGGCTGTTCGGAGCCAACCAGTCGCCGCTGACCCTGTCACGGGCAACAGGAATTGCCATCATGGCCGTCGGAGTCTTTGTCGCGCAAAAGGTCTGACCGTGGGTCCGCGCGACCGCGCTAAAATCTTGCAACCCTCGGTCGTTTATTGGGGCATCAGTCGATCAACCCATAGGCTTTATCGTGAAATTTAGTGAAGTCACCCAAGTTTCCGTCGAGACCGTCCTTGAGGGCCGCCCGTTGGTCTGGATTGCGCCCAATGCCACCGCCAAAGCGGCCAGCATTCTGATGAACGAAGAAAACGTCGGCGCGGTTGCCGTTATGGATGACGGACGGCTGGTCGGGATTCTGAGCGAAAGGGATGTCGTCCGGCGCTGTGTCGCGAAAAATGGCTATGCCCCCTATCGCATGCCGGTGTGGAAAATCATGACGCCCAACCCGATTACGGTCGACCGCAAGGTGCCGCTGGGCATGGCTGCCATGCTGATGATCGAAAAGAACATCCGCCACGTGCCCGTCACCGCCGGTGGCAAGGTCCTTGGCGTCGTGTCGATCCGCCGCGTGGTCGAAGAATTCCGCCGCAACTTCGACGGCAACCTGTTCGATCTGGCGGTCTCGGCCTGACCCTCGGGGGTGTCAGGCCACCTGCCCTTGGTCCAGGCGCACCACACGGTCCATCCGCGCCGCGAGGTCGAGGTTATGCGTCGCCACGACCGCTGCCATCCCTGTGCCCCTGACCAGCCCCATCAGGGCCGAGAACACGACATCAGAGGTCTGCGAATCCAGATTGCCCGTTGGTTCGTCCGCCAACAACAGGCGCGGCGCATTCGCCAACGCACGGCAGAACGCGACCCGTTGCTGCTGTCCGCCGGACAGTTGGGCAGGCCGGTGATCGGCCCGGTCCGCCACATCGACACTGGCCAACAATTCCATCGCGCGACGACGGGCCTGCGCCTGCGGCACCCCGTTGGCCAGTTGCGGCAGGACGATGTTTTCCAGCGCCGAAAATTCCGGCAGCAGGTGGTGGAACTGATAGACAAAGCCGACCTGATTGCGCCGCACCGCCGTACGCCGCCGATCCGGCGCAGCGGTCATATCCTCGCCGCAGATCGCGATACGCCCGCCATCCGCTGTATCGAGCAGCCCGGCAATATGCAGCAGCGTCGATTTGCCCGCTCCGGACGGGGCAACCAGCGCGACGACCTCGCCCGCCTGAACCGTCAGATCGAGCCCGCGCAGAACCTGCACTTCGTTCGGTTTCCCCCGGTTATAGGCCTTGGTCAGGGCGGAAATCTCCAGGATCTTATTCATAGCGCAGCGCCTCGACCGGGTTCATGCGGGCCGCTCGGCGCGCCGGGAAAAAGGTAATGACCCACGACAGGCCCAGTGACAGGGCTGCGGACTTTGCCACATCCTCCCAGCGCAGCAGCGCCGGGAGCTGATAGATACCGCGGATATTAGGGTCCCAGACCCCGCCGCCGGACAGATAGTTGATCAGGCTGAACACCGGATCGATGTAGATCGCGAACAGACAGCCCAAGACCACGCCAAGGATCGTCGCGACCGTCCCGATCCCCGCCCCGCAGAGAAAGAAAATCCGCAAAATCGACCCTTCGGACAGGCCCATGGTGCGCAGGATGCCGATGTCGCGGCCCTTGTTTTTCACCAGCATGACAAGGCCGGAAATGATGTTCATCGCTGCAATCAGCACAAGGATCGACATCAGGACAAACATCACGTTGTCCTCAACCGTCAGCGCCCGCAAATAGGCGCCAACACTGTCCTGCCATGTGTAGATCAGTCCGCGATCCCCTGCCGCCTGTAGCAGCGGCAGGACGAAATCGTCGATGGCTTCGGGGTCATCCACCATCACCTCGATTTCATCGACCATGCCGTCCTTGTTAAAAAACACCTGCGCATCACTCAGCGGCATAAACAGCCGCGTCCGGTCGATCTGCACGTAGCCTGCGCTAAAGATATAGACGACCTCATAGGCGCTAACCCGCGGCGAGGTGCCAAAGGCCGTGCGCGTTCCGTTCGGCGAAATCAGCCGGAGTGTATCGCCCACGGTAATGCCCAGCTCGCGCGCCACGCCAGAGCCGATCGCAACGCCCTCGTCAAACCGTGCCAGATCGCCAAAGCCTTCGGGGGATGCCGCAACGCCGGGTATCGCCGCCAGATCCTGTGCGGAGATGCCGTAAACCTCGACCCCGGCGTTATAATTTCCGGCACTCGCCATGACCTGCCCACGCACGATGGGCGCAGCGCGGGTAACACCCGGCACCGCGCGGATCGCCTCGACCAGGGGGGCCGGGTCCCCGATCAGCCGCGAATAGCTGCCGTCGGCCTGTTCCTCGACCGACTGGTAGATCGTGGCATGGGCGTTTGCGCCAAGGATCGCATCGACGAAATCCGCCCGAAATCCCGACCGGATCGCCAAGGTCGCGACCAGAGCAAAGACCGCCAGCGTGATGCCGATCAGGCTGATCCACGTTATCACGCTGACGCCTCCCTCGGCACGGCGGGCCCGCACATAACGCCAAGCGATCATCCACTCGAACCGCGAAAACGGCGCGGGCGATCCCGGAGTGAGGTCTTTGTTCATGCAGGCTCCCAAATCAGATACGCCGTGTGGCGGGCCATCAGGCCAGACTACGATAGATCGCCTGATAGCGCAGGCCCAGAGTGGCCCCACGGGACACCCAACTGACAATCATCGCGGCCCAGAGCCCGTGATTGCCAAAATACGCCATCAAGACAATGGCCGCAGCCACATAAATCGCCAGAGAGATCAGCATCATATTGCGCATGTCGCGGGTACGCGTGGCCCCGATGAAAATTCCGTCCAGCATCCATCCGGGTACCGCCAGAACTGGCCCGATCACCATCCATGGCAGATAGTCGCGGGCGGCGGCGCGCACCTGCGGGTCTGTGGTCAGCAGATCAATGATCGCCCCGCCAAAAACCGCAAAGCAGCCGACCATGGCCAGCACCGCCCCCAGCCCCCAGACCGAACACATCCGCGCCGCCCGGCGCAGCGCATCGGCATTGCGCGCCCCCAGCGCCTGCCCGACCAGTGTTTCGACCGCAAACGCAAACCCGTCCAGCACAAAGGCGGTCAGGGTCACGAATTGCATCAACACCTGGTTCGCAGCCAAGGGCACATCGCCGAACCGGGCGCCCCATGCCGTAAACAGCAACAGCACCGTCAACAGAGCCGCCGTGCGGATCATGATATCGGTGTTGACCTGCACCATCTGCCGCAGTCGGGCCGGATCGAAAACACTGCTCCAGTCGATCATGCCGCGCAGACCATCGCGGCAGAGCCAGAGACCAAATCCCAGCCCCATCACCTCGGCCATCACCGTCGCCGCGGCAACGCCCTGCACGCCCCAGCCCAGACCCAGCACGAACCCCACGTTCAGGGCGATATTCACCCCGTTTGTCACCAGTTGCAGCACCATGACCGCGCGGCTGCGCTCGGCGGCGATCAACCAACCGTTCACCGCATAGGCCGCAATCGCCGCCGGCGCGGACCAGACCCGGATCGACAAATACCCGCGGGCAAGGGCGTCGACCTCGGGGCTGGCGGACATGATCGTCATCGCCGCCTCGATCAGCGGCCATTGCAGGGCGATCACCAAAACACCGATGACACCGCCCAGCATCAGACCGCGCAGCAACAGGGCGCGGACTTCGCGCCGGTCCCCTGCCCCGATGGCCTGACTGGTCAGGCCGGTGGTCCCCATGCGCAAAAAGCCAAAGACCCAGTAGATTGTCGTCAAGACAACAGATCCGACCGCAACCGCGCCGATCGCCTCGGCTGCGCCCAGTTGGCCGATCACCCCGGTATCCGCCAAGCCCAATAGCGGCACCGTCGCGTTGGCCAACACAATCGGCGCGGCCATGCGCAGGATGCGGCGATGGGTCAGGTCTGACATAGCATCAATCGTCGCGCGACGGCATCAGGAAATGCCCCGTCGCCTGCGCAAACAGCCGGCTGCGGTTGTCCTGCCAGCCTTCGACATGCACGCTGGCATAGCGCCGCCCGGACCGGTTGACCCGCGCCCGCGCATAGGCATCCCTCGGCAGGCCAGAGCGCAGATAATCGACCGAAAAATCAATGGTCTTGGGCAGGCGGGGCTTGGCCGCGTCGATCTGGAAATCGGGCATCGCACCGTTTTCCATATCCTCCCACAGCATCGCCCAGGCCAGTTCGACAATCGCCGTCACCTCGAGAAAGGCCGCGGTCGCCCCGCCGTGTAATGCGGGCAGCATCGGATTGCCGATCAGCGCATCGTGAAATGGCAAGATCGCGGTCAACTCATCGCCCCTACGGTCGAACCTGATCCCCATGAACTGGATATAAGGCACGCCGCCGACCAGACGTTCGAGCGCCGCATCACGGCGTTGTTTCACCACCTGAACAGGTTCCGGTTTGCGCATTCTCAGGTCCCCCGTGGCCGTTCAACGGTAAAGGCCCCTGTTGCGGTCGCAACCGGACGCGTTTCATCCTCGTCGGTGGCGGTAGCCCGTACAAAGGCAACCGACCGCGTGACGTGATAGCACACCGCGCGGGCAGTGATGGTCTGCCCCGGTGTCGCGGGCCGCATGTAATCTAAACGCAAATCCAGCGTCGCGGTTCCCCCCGGGCAGGAAGGATGCAGCATCACCGCCGCCCCGCAGCAGGTATCCATCAAGGCCGAGACGGCACCGCCATGAATGACGCCCGTCTCGGGATCGCCGATCAGCTTGTCATCATAGGGCATTTCAATCGTCGCGATTCCCTCGCCCACTTCGGTCATGGATAGGCCCAGAGCCTTGGCGTGCGGGAGGGCGGCGATAAACTGGCTGGCCATCTTGGCCTTACGGTCGGCTGTCGTATCGGTCATATCGGGCTCCTGTCGCGCCATTTGTTCGCCATTCGCACCGATTGTGCAAGGGTGGCAGAACAACGATCCTGCGTCAGCGCGGCTGTTGCCGATCCTGTCGTTCCGATTTACGGTCTAGGCAAGAGGAGGACCCGGATGCCCAACACCCGACTGTCATTCAAAGATATGTGCGCCCGGTTTGACGTGACCCCGCGCACCCTGCGGTATTACGAATACATCGAACTGATCACCCCCGAAAAGGTCGGTCGTGCCCGGTACTATGGAGCCAAAGAGATTGCCCGCATGACCCTGATCCTGCGTGGACGCAAATTCGGCTTTGCCCTCGAAGAAATCCGCCAATGGCTGTTGATCTACGAAAAAGAAGGCACCGACGCGCAGATGCGCAAATGGGTCGAGATGGCGGATCGGCAACTGGCAGAACTGGCCGACCAGATGGCCCAACTCCAACATACCATCGAAGAACTGCAAACCCTCCGAGACGAGACTGCGGCGGAAATTCGCTGAATTTTTCGCGAATCTTGCCGGTTTTCTGCGCCTGATGTTGATACATCGGGCCTACAGTCATATCCTAACCCTAGGTCAGGTTCGGGTCTTGGCTGCGGTTTGTCATCTGTCGCCTTGGGTGTCGGCGACTTTGACCTTTCGTCAGCCAAATGTGTGACGCAGCGTTTCGTTTACGTTCGGGTCAACCTGACAGTTATGGTGTGAGTGTCTTCGCGGAACTGCGTTGCCTTGCATCGAAACGCATGGATGGGAAGACTGATGGAAAACAAAGAGATCATGACGATCCGCGAAATGTGCGAGGCGTACGATGTAACGCCCCGGACCTTGCGGTTCTACGAGGCAAAGGAATTGCTGTTCCCGATCCGGGACGGTCAGAAGCGTCTGTTTACACGCCGCGACCGGGCCAGATTGACACTGATCCTGCGCGGCAAGCGCTTCGGGTTCTCGCTCGAAGAACTGCGACAGCTGCTGGATCTGTACGAGCTGGACGACCAGCAGGAAACGCAACTCCGGCGCACCTACGAAGTGGCCAAGAAACACTTGGCCGAAATGGAAAGCCAGAAGGCCGATCTTGAGGCGGCCATCGACGAGTTGAAACAACAGATCGAGTGGGGCCGCCAACATCTGGCCAAACTCGAAGGGGGGCAGGCAGCGTAAGGTCGCCCTGCCCCAGGCGAGGAGAGGACTTACATGCCCAGCTATACCGCACCGACCAAGGATATTCAGTTCGTTCTGCATGACCTGCTCAAGGTCAGCGAACAGGATGTTCCGGGGTATGACGAAATGGACCGCGATTTCACCGCGGCCGTTGTCGAGGAAGCCGGCAAACTGGCATCAGAGGTCCTCTCGCCCTTGAATGCGTCGGGCGATCACGAAGGCGTCACGCTGGAAAACGGGATCGTCCGCACGCCCAAGGGCTTCAAGGAAGCCTTTGAACAGATGAAGGAGGGCGGCTGGACCGCTCTGGATTGCGATCCCGAATATGGCGGTCAGGGCCTACCCTACCTGATGAACACCGCCGTTCAGGAACCCTTTGTTTCGGCCAACATGGCCTTTAACATGTATCAGGGCCTGACGCATGGCGCCTATTCGGCGATCCATGCCCACGGCTCGGCCGAACAAAAGGCCAAATATCTGCCGAAAATGGTGTCCTGCGAATGGACCGGCACCATGAACCTGACCGAACCGCACTGCGGCACCGATCTGGGCCTGATGCGGACCAAGGCCGAACCACAGGCCGACGGCAGCTATAAGATCACTGGCCAAAAGATCTTTATCTCCGCCGGCGATCACGATCTGGCCGACAATATCATCCACCTCGTGCTGGCAAAAATCGTTGGCGGCCCCGAAGGGATCAAGGGCGTATCGCTCTTCATCGTCCCCAAATTCGCGGTGAACGACGACGGCAGCCTCGGCGCTCGCAACGCGGTTTCGGTCGGCAAGATCGAAGAGAAAATGGGCATTCACGGCAATGCCACCTGCGTGATGAACTACGACGGCGCAACCGGCTACCTCTTGGGCGAAGAACACAAGGGCATGCGCGCCATGTTCACCATGATGAACGAAGCGCGTCTGGGCGTGGGCCTTCAGGGCTATGCGCAGGCCGAGGCCGCCTATCAGAACGCCGTCGCCTATGCCAAGGACCGCCTTCAGGGCCGCGCCGTAACCGGTGCCGAAAACCCGAACGGCCCGGCGGACCCGCTGATCGTGCATCCCGATATTCGCCGCAACCTGATGGACCAGAAGTCCTTCGTCGAAGGGGCCCGCGCCTTGACCTATTGGGGCGCAAACCTGATCGACCGCGCCCATCGCAACAACGACAAGGCCGCAGACGGCCTCGTGTCGCTGCTGACCCCGGTGATCAAAGGGTTCCAGACCGACAAGGGCTTTGAAATGGCCACTCAGGCCCAGCAGGTCTATGGCGGTCACGGCTATATCGAAGAATGGGGTATGTCCCAATTCGCCCGCGATGCCCGGATCACCATGATCTACGAAGGCGCAAACGGCGTTCAGGCATTGGACCTCGTCGGCCGCAAACTGGCCGCCGATGGCGGCAAACACGTCATGGCATTCTTCGATCTGGTCAAGACCGAGTGCAAGGCGCACGACGACGAGCGGATGAAACCCTTTACCGACGCGCTGAAAACCGCCTCCAAGCAGATGCAAGCGGCAGGGATGTATTTCATGCAGAACGGCATGAAGAGCCCCAACAACGCTCTCGCCGGGTCGTATGATTTCATGCACATGATGGGCCATGTCTGCCTCGGCCTGATGTGGACCCGGATGGCGGCCGCCGCCTATACCGCTCTGGACGCCGGCGCCTCTGACACCGCGTTCTATGAAACCAAAATCAAGACCGGCCTTTACTACATGGCGCGACAGATGCCCGCCTGTGCGATGCATCTGGCACGGATCGAATCCGGTGCAGACACCGTGATGGGTCTGGCAGCCGATCAGTTCTAATGTAGGGTGGAGATAACTCCACCCCGCAAAAGGATGCACCATGCCCAAACGGTTCCGCCTGACCCGGCGCTTTCCGGTCTCGATGACCGAGGACGGCTACCGCAGACTGAGGCGTTTTGCCCAGGAGGCGGGCCTCGACGAAGGAGAGGCACTGTCATTTCTGTTCGAACATTTCGACAGCGTGACCGATCCGGAAAAACTGGGTCCGCGCCTGCGGTTGTTCAACGCGGAATTGGAGGCGCGGAAGCGATGAACTGGTCACAAAGGACAAGGCAATTGGGGGGCTCTGCCCCCGGTCCCTGCGGGACCTCCCCCGAGGTATTTGGGGAAAGATGAAAAAGCGGGCCCTGCCGTCCGCCATGGTCAGGACAGCAGGGTTTCACCTTTCACGGTCATCGGCTCCTCAGCCTGTACCGTAAGGCTAGACTGGCACGGAAGGGTTAAGAACACGTGAACGTCTGGATTTCATCTTTCTAAAAATACCTTCGGGGGTCCGGGGGGAGATCCCCCCGGCTCTGACGGATTGGCCTAGGAGGAGGCTTGGAAATGGAACTTTACTGCTTTGGCGAGAGCGGGCATTCGTATAAAGTCGCGCTGGCCCTGACCTTGGCCGGTCAGGACTGGACGGCGCGTTTCGTCGATTTCTTTGCCGGCGAGACACGAAGCGAGGGGTTTCGTGCCGTCAACGAAATGGGTGAGTGCCCGGTCCTGATCGACGGCGACCGGACGATGACACAGTCCGGAGTTATTCTGGATTACATCGTTCAGAAGACTGGAAAACTCGGTGGCTGTTCGGACGAGGAAACCCGCGAGATCCTGCGCTGGCTGCTCTGGGACAACCACAAACTGTCCTCGCAGGCCGGGATGCTCCGGTTCCTGATGAATTTCCTGCCGGCTGAAAAGCGGCCGCAAGAGGTGATCGGCTTTGTCGGGGCGCGACTGCAATCCGCCTTCAAGGTTCTGGATGCGCATCTGGCGGGCCGGGACTGGATCGTCGGCAGTTCGGTGACGGTCGCTGATTTGACCTGCTGCGGGTATCTGTTCTATCCCGAAGAGTTTCAGTTTGACCGCAAGGCCTATCCCAATATCGACCGCTGGCTGGACCGCATCGCCGCCCTGCCCGGTTGGCAACACCCCTATGACCTAATGCCCCGCGCCTATCGCGGCGCCTGAGGAGGACACTATGACCGAAGCCTATATTTACGATGCCATCCGCACGCCGCGCGGCAAGGGTCGCCCCGATGGCAGCCTGCACGAAGTCACCAGCGTCCGTTTGTCGGCGCAGGTTCTCAATGCGCTGAAGGACCGCAATGGTCTGGACGGCCATGCGGTCGAAGACGTGATCTGGGGCAACGTGACCCAGGTGGGCGAACAGGGCGGCTGTCTGGCGCGGACGGCAGTCTTGGCCTCTGATCTCGATCAACGCATTCCCGGACTGGCCATCAACCGCTTTTGCGCCTCGGGTATGGAGGCGGTCAATCTGGCCGCAAACCAGATCAAGGGCGGTGCGGGCTTGGCCTATATCGCGGGCGGCGTGGAAATGATGAGCCGTGTGGCGATGGGCAGCGACGGCGCGGCCATTGCCGTGGACCCGTCGATTGCGATGGAGACCTATTTCGTCCCGCAGGGGATTTCCGCCGATATTATCGCGACGGAATACGGCTTTAGCCGCGACGATGCCGACGCGCTGGCCGTTGAGTCGCAACGCCGGGCCAAGGCTGCGTGGGATGACAATCGCTTTGCCAAATCGGTGATCACCGTGCGCGATCAAAACGGGTTGGCCATTCTCGATCATGACGAATTCATGCGTCCGGGCACCGATATGCAGAGCCTCGGGGCGCTCAAGGCCAGCTTCAAGGACATGGGCGAGTCCATGCCGGGATTCGATAAGGTAGCGTTGATGAAATATCCGCATCTGGAGCGGATCAACCATATCCACCATGCGGGGAATTCGTCCGGGATCGTGGATGGTTCTGCCGGCGTCCTGATCGGCAACAAGGAATTTGGCGAAAAATACGGCATCAAACCGCGCGCGCGCATTCGTGCCACCGCCAAGATCGGGACCGATCCGACCATCATGCTGACCGGCCCGGTTCCGGTGACGGAAAAGATCCTCGCCGATAGTGGCATGTCGATCAGCGACATTGACCTGTTCGAGGTGAACGAAGCCTTTGCGTCCGTTGTGCTGCGGTTCATGCAGGCGTTCAACGTCGACCCGTCGGTTGTGAACGTCAATGGCGGCTCGATTGCCATGGGGCACCCGCTGGGCGCGACCGGTGCGATCATCATCGGCACCTTGCTGGACGAACTGGAACGCACCGGCAAGGGCACTGGCCTCGCCACCCTCTGCATCGCCTCCGGCATGGGCGCCGCAACCATTATCGAGAGAGTCTAAGGGTCATGATTCCCTCTATTGGCGAAAAAGAGTGCTGGACTTCTCCTCTTTTGACGGTAAAAGACGTCGATGGGAGCCGTCTGTTTGCCGCAAACAGAGGGAAGGGCGCCAACTGTTTTACGACCATCGGATCGAGGTTGACCTATCAGGCGACCATCGGTTCCGAGAGTTATCATGATCTGGCGAAGGCTGAGACGTTAGGGAGCAAGCCGTTACATGAGCGAGCCCAAAGACTTGACGACATTTTTCCAGGCCTTTGCCGATGCGCTGACGTCGGGGGACCGGCAGGCCTTCGGGCGGTTCTTCAAGCTGCCTATCGGCCTACTCTATCCCAGCGGCGTGGTAAGTGTGGTCGAGACAGAGACTCTTGGCACAGAATTGTGCAAGGTAACCGAGGAAATCCAGACAAGGCACGTCGCCTCGCTGGTGGCGACACCGCAGAAATCCAAGGTGCGCGACGGGGCCTTCCCGGTCAAGGTTCGGTATTCCATGCTCTCGCGCCACGGCAAGGAGATCGGCGACTTTACGTCCGACTATTACTGCGAATTGCAGCCGGACGGGACCTTCCTGATTACCTTTGCGTCCTGCGAGATGCTCAAGCTGCTGGAAGAGCGCTAGGGCACGCAGGCCCGAGAGGCCACATCCAGTCCACCATTATTCAATCGGCAGGCCCGTCAGATCACTTTGGTCTGGCGCTGCATCCCTCTGCCATTTTCCAACATCAGAACACCGTCTGTCATGCGGGAGGAAACCAATGACCGATTTCACTATGGCCATCGACGCCGATGGCGTTGCCGTCATCACTTGGGACGTTCCGAACAAATCCATGAACGTGCTCAGCCTCGAAGGCCTCGCGGAGCTGAACGCGCTGGTCGATCAGGCGCTGGCGGATACGGCTGTCAAAGGCATCGTCATCACCTCGGGCAAGGATACCTTTGCCGGGGGGATGGACCTGAACATCATCGCCAAGATGAAGGACAGCGCGGGCGACGATCCGGCCAAGGGGCTGTTCGAGGGAACGATGCAGATGCACGCCATCCTGCGCAAGATCGAGCGCGCCGGAATGGACCCCAAAACGCTCAAGGGGGGCAAGCCGATCGCGGCCGCCCTGCCCGGCACCGCGCTGGGTATCGGTCTGGAACTGCCGCTGGCGACCCATCGCATTTTCGCTGCCGACAATTCCAAGGCCAAGATCGGCCTGCCGGAAATCAAGGTCGGGATTTTCCCCGGCGCTGGCGGCACCACGCGTCTGGCACGCAAACTGGGTGCGATGGGGGCTTCTCCGCTGTTGCTAGAGGGGAAACTGAACGACCCGAAAAAGGCCAAGCTGGCAGGCGTGATCGACGAAGTTGTCGCCCCCGAAGACTTGATGACCACCGCCAAGGCATGGGTTCTGTCGGCCAAGGACGCCGACATTGTCAAACCCTGGGACCAGAAGGGCTATAAGATGCCGGGTGGTGCGCCCTATCACCCCGCCGGGTTCATGACCTTTGTCGGAGCTTCGGCGATGGTCAACGGCAATACCTTTGGCGTCTATCCGGCGGCCAAGGCGATGCTGTCCGCCGTGTACGAGGGCGCGATGGTGCCCTTTGACACCGCGCTGAAAATCGAGGCCCGCTGGTTCACCAACATCCTGATGAACCCCTCGTCATCTGCGATGATCCGCAGCCTGTTCATTAACAAGGAAGCGCTGGAAAAAGGCGCCAATCGCCCCGAGGTCGCTGATCAGCGCGTCAAGAAGGTCGGCGTTCTGGGCGCAGGCATGATGGGCGCGGGTATCGCCTATGTTTCGGCCAATGCCGGGATCGAGGTCGTGCTGATCGACCGCGATCAGGCCGCCGCCGACAAGGGCAAGTCCTACGCCGAGGGCATTCTGGACAAGGGCATCGCCCGCAAGAAAGTCACCGCAGACGGCAAGGCCGAGGTTCTGGCCCGCATCACCGCGACCCCCGATCTGGACGCGCTGAGGGGCTGTGATCTGATCGTAGAGGCCGTATTCGAAGACCCGGCGGTCAAGGCCGAGATGACCCAGAAGGTCGAGGCCATCGTGGGCGAGGACTGCATTTTCGCAACCAACACCTCGACCCTGCCGATCTCGATGCTGGCCAAGGCCTCGGTCCGTCCGGAGCAGTTCATCGGCATCCACTTCTTTAGCCCGGTGGACAAGATGCTGCTGGTGGAAATCATCCGTGGCAAGGCAACGGGCGACCGCGCCGTGGCCAAGGCGCTGGATTACGTCCGCCAGATCCGCAAGACCCCGATCGTGGTGAACGATGCGCGCTTCTTCTATGCGAACCGCTGCATCATCCCCTACATCAACGAAGGTATCCGCATGGTCAAAGAGGGCGTCTCGCCCGCGCTGATCGAGAATGCCGCGAAACTGCTGGGAATGCCGCTGGGGCCGCTCCAGTTGGTGGATGAGACCTCGATCGACCTGGGGGTCAAGATCGCCAAGGCGACCAAGGCCGCGATGGGCGACGCCTATCCCGACGGCGAGGTCGACGAGGTCGTGTTCTGGATGGCCGAACAGGGCCGTCTGGGCCGCAAGTCCAAGTCGGGATTCTACGCCTATGACGAGGCGGGTAAGCGCACCGGCCTGTGGGAGGGCCTCGCCGCCCAATATCCCGTGGCCGAGGAACAGCCCGATCTGATCGACGTTCAGCACCGCCTGATGTTCATCCAGACGCTCGAGGCTGTGCGTGCGCTGCAAGAGGGCGTTCTGACCGACATCCGCGAAGGCGACGTCGGCGCGATCCTCGGTTGGGGCTATGCCCCGTGGTCCGGCGGTCCGTTCAGCTGGCTGGACATGCTGGGCAGCCCCTATGCCGCCGAACGCTGTGACGAGCTGGCCGAAGCCTTTGGCCCGCGCTTTGCCTGCCCGGATCTGCTGCGCGACATGGCTGACAAGGATCAGACCTTCTATGGCAACGCCGCCAAGGCCGCCGCAGCCTAAGAATTCTTTGCCCGGCGCGGGTCGTGGCAACACATCCGCGCCGGGTGCCGGCCCCTCGGAACGCACGAGACACCAGACGGAAACGGCGCCCAATCGGGCGCCGTTTTCCTATCTGCGATAGGCGTGGGGATTGATGGCCGCCGCGACGGGCGGCTCTAGCGTCATGTTGCGCACCAGCATTTGCGCCACATCCAGCGGCAACACCTCGTAGGAGTCAGCGCCAATTGCGACCTCTTGCTTGGGGATGTTGAGACCCGGACATTGCAGCACGGCGCCGCAATCGGCGAACACCAGTTGATCGGTGGCGAAATGCAGCGTCGTTGCAATCATCGACCGTCCCGGTCGCCGCTGGGAAATCCCGCAATAGCCCGCCAGCGCCAAGGCAGGCACCAGAACAAACGGATCGCCCATCACCCGCTCTGCAACCTCGCTCTCGATCAGGACGGCCTGACGCGGCAGGATCAGCATCTGCACCCGGTTGCCCAGAACCCCGCTGGGGACCAAGAGTGGCCAGTCCTGCGGATGATCCAGCGTTTGCGCGCCGGTATCGAGATGTTGCGTGATCGCGCTGACCGGCTGCAATCCACCGTCAAAGGTCAGCACCAGATCCCCGATCGCCAGTGTTTCGACAGCCACCCAGCCGACGGGCGTCGCCACGCGGGTTCCGGCCAGCATCGCGCTGTGGATCTGCTGCGCAGAAGAAATACCCTCATCGGGAATGGCGGCCGCATCGAACGCGGCTTCGGTCCATGCAAACATCGTGTCGATCCGTCTTTACGCGGCTTAGGCCGCTGTTGGGTTGGGTCGAATAGATGCTGCAACTTCGGTTAATATTTGATGTAATTCAGGCGAATTTTGGTCAATTCCGGTGCAATTGCGGCGGATCGAACGCATAGCCAAACCGGGCGATATCCACCGCGCAGGCCTGCGCCACGATATTTGCGGTCGTATCGTCGTAATAACCGCGATAGTCGGCCTGCCGGTCTGACGCATTGGAGCGCTCTTGCCGCAGGCCAAAGCCCAGATGCCGTTCGAACCCGGCGATATCATCCGCCAGATGTTCCAACCGGACAAAGGCTGTACAATGTTCCACCCCATCGGCGGCCCGCACATAGGACCCATAGGAATTTGCACGCAGGCTGGCGATGGTCTGCTCGGCCCGCACAAAATCGGCAAAGCCAACACTCTGCGCCAGTCCGACTGCGGGGTGGTCAAACCGCTGCGCCCGCAGCCAGTGGTAATAGCTGACGACCCGATCCCACGGGTTGCGAACCAAAGTGACGATGAAATAGGTCTCCAGCTCGGCCCGACCGATGATCCCGTCGATATCGGCCAGCGTGGAATGTTTCCACAATCTCCCGGCAGGCCGAAGCGCCTGTAGCCGACCGCGCCGCTGTCGCGCCTTGGGCGTGTCGCCAATCAAGATGTCGTCGGCCTTGGCCCGCGATTCGAGGGCAAGGGCCAGCGACGTGCCCCCGGTTTTCGGGATATGGACAAAGATATAGCGTCGCCCGTGCGAAATGATCATTCCGGCAATGTAACCGAGCGCGCCGTAGGAGGCGAGTCGGAGCGGACCGCGATGATGATGCCCGACAGCCCGATCATCACCAGACCCGCAATCGTGCGCAGGTCCGGAATCTCGGCCCAGAGGATCGCGGCCCAGACGGTCGCAAACAGCAACAGGGTATTCTCGAACACCGATACAAAGGTCGCGTCGGCGATCTGATAGGCCCGGATGGTCAGGCCAACCCCGATGAGCGAGCCGAGCCCGTGGACGATGACGATAGTGGCAAATACCGCATCGGGCATCACCCAGCCGCGGGTCACAAACCCCGCCGCACCCTCCGGCACCGGCAGCGGCAAGAGTGTCACGGCGATGACGCCCATGGCGCCCCAGACCAGCATCGCGCCATTATAGCCCGCTAAGAGGCTGATCGTGCCCTCACCTTCGCACCAGCGTTTGGTAGCGATATTGCCCCAAGCATATAGCCCCCCGGCCAGGACCGGCAGAATGCTGAACCAGCTCAGTTCGCCAGTGCCACCACCGACGGCCAGAATTGCCCCGCCAAAGCCCAGCAGGACCGCAAAAATCCGCCTCGGACCAACGCGTTCACCATAGAATACCACCGACATGATCACGACCCAGACAGGCGAGGTGAACAGTCCCGCCACCACCACGGCAATCGGCATAAAGCTCAGGCCACCGAAATAGACCACCAGCGCCAACGAACTGACAAAGGACCGCGCGATCACCGGCCCCGGGCGCTTGGGCCGCAGCGAGCGCCGTCCGAGCCAGACCAAGAGCCCCAGAACGCCGAGAGAAAACAGGCTGCGCAGAAACTGAAACTCCCACAGACCGCCGCGCGGTGCCGCGATCCTGACGAAATTGTCGATCAGACCGAACAGCGCCATGCCCGTCAGGATCAGTGCGGCGGCAAGACGCGGCCCATTTGTCGAAACAGTCATGGAAATTTCCTTTTACATTCGTCACGATGACCAAAACCGGACTGCAGATTTCTGCATGTCTGAAAACGACATAATCATGCCGATCAGGGAGGATACGCATGGGCTGGATGAATGATGAGACCGGGCTGGACAAATGCGCCGCGAATTTCGTGCCTTTGACACCCCTTAGCCATCTGATCCGCGCCAATCGCGTGTTTCCTGACAGAGAGGCTCTGGTCTACGGCCCGCAGCGCTGGACCTATGCGCAGATGTTTGACCGCGTCACGCGGCTGGCCTCGGCGTTGGTCAAGGCAGGGGTCAAGCCCGGCGATGTCGTGGCCACGATCCTGCCCAACACCCCCGCCCATGTCGAGGCAACCTGGGCCGTGCCTGCCTGCGGCGCGGTTCTCAACACCATCAACATCCGGCTAGACGTCGATACCATCAGCTATATTTTCGACCACGGCGAGGCCAAGGTCGTGATCTGCGACAGCCAGTTCATCCCCGTCTGCATGGAGGCCATCGACCAGATGGAGGGCCCTGCCCCCTTGGTCATCGAGGTGCCGGACCCTGTCGCGGGCGTGCCGCATCTGGGCAATCAGATGGACTATGAGGATTTCCTCGACACCGGCGAGGCGGATTTCGCGTGGATCATGCCGCAGGACGAATGGGAGAGCCTCGCGCTCAACTACACCTCTGGCACCACAGGCCGGCCCAAGGGCGTGGTCTACCACCATCGCGGGGCCTATCTGATCACCTTGGGCACGCCGATTTCGTGGCGGATGACGCTCTATCCGCGCTATTTGACCATCGTGCCGCTGTTCCATTGCAACAACTGGTGCCATGTCTGGATGATCCCTGCGCTGGGCGGCGCCGTGGTCTGCTGTCGCGATGTGACTGCCAAGAATATCTATTCCGCCATCGCCGACGAAGGCGTCACCCATTTCGGCGGTGCGCCCATCGTGCTGAACCTGATCGTCAACGCCAAGGATGCGGACCGCAAACCCTTTGACCACATCGTCGAGGTGTTTACCGCCGGTGCCCCGCCTGCCGCGGCAACATTGGCCGCGATCGGCAAACTGGGGTTCAACATAACGCAGGTTTACGGCCTGACCGAAACCTATGGACCCGCGACCGAATGTACATGGGACCCGGCGTGGGATGCTCTGCCCGCCGACGAACAGGCCGCGATCAAGGCCCGTCAGGGCGTCGCCATGCCGATGAACGAACATATCACCGTGGTCGATGAACACGTCCAGCAAATCCCGATGGACGGCCGCACACAGGGCGAAATCGTCATGCGCGGCAATTCGGTGATGAAGGGCTACTACAAAAACCCCAAGGCCACGGAAAAGGCATTCCACGGCGGCTATTTCCATTCAGAGGACATCGCGATCCAGCACCCCAACGGCTATATGCAGATCGCCGACCGGGCCAAGGACATCATCATCTCGGGCGGCGAAAACATCTCTTCGGTCGAGGTCGAGGGCGCGCTGATGCATCACGCGGCGGTCAACCTCTGCGCCGTGGTCGCCATGCCCGACGAAAAATGGGGCGAGGTGCCCTGCGCCTTTGTCGAACTGAAAGAAGGCCATGACACCACAGAGGCCGAACTGATCGCCCATGTGCGCCAACGGCTGGCCGGTTTCAAAACGCCGAAAAAGATCGTGTTCACCGAACTGCCAAAAACCTCGACCGGTAAAATCCAGAAATTTATCCTGCGCGGGATCGCCCGCGACATGGCCCAAAAGGGATAGTCTGTACGATATTTGCCAAGGGGGGCTTGACCCCCCTGGCATTTGCGCGGCACTTCGGAGGTAAAACCAGAAGACCGGGCAGATGACGGCATTAACTCAATACGCCAAACTAGAGACTGTTGGCCTGTGGCGGCCCGACCCCGAGGCGCAGCGCCGCGAGGTTGTCGTTTGCTTTGGCGATGCAACCCTGATCCTGCGCGATATGGCCGGTCGTCCGCTGGCGCACTGGTCGATGGCCGCGATCCGCCGCGCCAACCCCGGTCAAATGCCAGCAGTCTTCGCGCCCGGTGACGGGGATAGCGAAACCCTCGAGATCGAAGACGACCTGATGGTGTCCTCGATCGAAAAGGTGCGCAAATCCATCGCCCGCCGCCGCCCGCGCGAAGGCCGCGTGCGCGGAGCGGGTATTTCCGTGGTTCTGGGTGTGGCTCTGGTGGCCGGGGCGCTCTGGCTGCCCGGAGCGTTGCGCGAACGGACGCTAGAGGCCGTCCCGGAGACCAAGAGGGCCGAGATTGGCGCGACGATCCTCGGCCATTTGCAGCGGCTGACCGGCAATGCCTGCCGCAATCCCCGCTCTGTTCAGGCACTGGGTCGGCTGACCACCCGTGCGCTTGGGCGCGATTATCCCGGTCAGGTTGTCGTGGTGCCGGATGTTGTGCAGGGCACGCTGATGTTGCCGGGGCAGATCATTGTGATGAACCGCTCTGTCGTCGAGGATTACGAGGACCCCGCCGTCGCCGCCGGCTATATGATCGCCGCAGTCGCGGAACGCGGCGAGGTGGACCCTCTGGACAGCCTGCTCCGAGAGACGGGGTTGCGCGCCACGGTGCACCTGCTGACCACCGGAGATTTCCCTTCGGATGCATTGCGGCGCTACGCCGAGGTGATCGCCGCCCGTGCGCCCACCGCTTTGGCACCTGATGCGTTGATCGGCAAATTCGCAGAGGCGCAGATTTCGACCCGCCCCTATGCCTATGCCGTTGATATCACGGGTGAAACGACTCTTCCGCTGATCGAGGCCGATCCGGTCAATCCCGCTGATGCCCCGCAAATCCTGACCGATGGCGACTGGGTCGCGCTTCAGGGGATTTGCGGAAACTGATCCTTAGCCGCGGGTAAAGGCGTCGGCGTAGCCCGCCGCCTTGGCCGCTTGCAGCGCGGCCCGCAATGCCTCGGCAGAGGCAAACGGACCGGCAGCGATCACCTGTAGAACCTGACCATTGCGGCGCACGGTCCCCTGCGATACCGGCAGCCCCATAGCCTGCAACCGCGCAATCGTCGCGTCGGCATTGGCGGGCTGGGCAAAGGTTCCGACCTGCACAAAGTGGTGCGATGTGCCAGCGGCAGGTGTAACAGCCGCAGTAACAGGCGCCACGCTCCGGGTGGACACCGAGGTCGCGGCAGGCGCCGACACCACGGTGGCGGACACGGCGTATTTCGACAGACCGCGATAAGGGTTCAGACGATCGTCGCTCCACGCGGGTTCATAGCCGGCGGGCAGGGGAATATCCGCGATGGGGCCATAGGCGTTCGAGGCGGGTACGGTGGCCCCGAACACCCCATTTTGCAAGCCGACAGGCGCGGTCGATGTCGCGACACTATCCGTCATCACGCGGATCGCGCCCGTCGTTCCGGACGGCGATTGCGACTGCGGACCACAGCGTACATCGTCCCCCATCATATACTGCGCACTCAGCGGATCGAGGGCTGGACAAGAGGTCAAGTCGCCCATCGCCATAGCCGGAACGATGATCGGGTTGATCACGATCGGCGCGGCGGTGGACAGCGGCACGCCAGAGGCCGCGGCGATGGTTTCCGCAGCGACCGATCCGGCCAGCGGCACCGTGACCGGGGCGGCCACCGGCGCAATCGTCGCGATGGTGGTCGTGGTCCCGTAGACCGGCGCACCGTAGCTGGCGATCGGCTGGGTTTGCGGGCCACAGCGGACCTCGTCCCCGGTGTTGGTGATATACCGTTGTCCGGTTTCGCTAATGCTGGCGCAGATGGCGGCAGCGGTCAGAACCTCTCCGACCTCCGGTACGATAATCGGGGCGGTTTGCGTGGCGATCATCGGGGCCGGACCACAGTCAATCGGCGCACGGGTTTCCGCATTCACCAATCCGGGCTGGATGCCGAATTTCCCCTCACAGGCCTCTGCCATGGTGATCCGGCGCGGCTCTGGCGCGGTGACGACAGGGGTCGCCTCTGCAATCGCTGGTAACGGCTGGGCGATGGGCGCGGTGACAGGCTGGCTGGCCATGAGCGAGGCGACCGTCTGGATCGGCGCGTCTACAGCGGCGGGCGCAGCGACGGGAGCGCCGATAATCGTCACCCCCTCGAGAGAGGTCGTCTGCGGATTATAGGCCAGCCCCTGTCCCGGCGCGAGGCTGGGGGTAAAACCGCAAAGCTGTTCGCGTTGCCGCGTCACGCGCGGAACCCAGTCCACCGTGCCAGCCAGCACCGCGCGCACAAAAACGCAGCCTGTGCTGTCGACATACTGGTTTGCCGTGTAGCTGGCGGGTGGAAATTCTGCCGGAATGGCGATCGGGGCTGCGCCCTCTGCCAGCACAGCTACAGATTGCCCCAAGACCGCAACGACCCCTGCCGCAACAATGTCAGACCGACGCATCCACTTCCCCCGTGTTATGCCACGACAATGCCGCAGTCCCGCCACAGTGTAAAGCGGGGCGGACCAGACCTAGCGGGCCGCTCGTGAAAAAAGACGCTATTTTGTGCCGAACATCCTGTCACCCGCATCGCCCAGACCGGGGACGATATAGCCCAGTTCGTTCAAATGGCTGTCGAGCGAGGCGGTGACAATCGGCACATCGGGATGCGCCTCTTTCATTCGTGCAACGCCCTCGGGCGCGGCGAGCAGACACATGAACCGGATGTCCTTGGCCCCGGCCTGTTTGATCAGGTCAATCGCCGCAGCCGAGGAATTGCCCGTCGCCAGCATCGGGTCCACGACGATGACCGTCCGGTCTTCGAGGTTTTGCGGGACCTTGAAATAGTACTGCACCGGTTGCAGCGTTTCATGATCGCGGTAGAGCCCGACAAAGCCGACACGGGCAGCAGGGATCAATTCCAAAATCCCATCGAGCAAGCCGTTCCCCGCCCGCAGGATCGAAATCAGCGCGAGTTTTTTGCCCTCGATGGTCGGCGCATCCATTTCGGTCAGCGGCGTTTCGATCCGCTTGGTTGTCATCGGCAACTCGGCGGTGATTTCATAGGCCAAGAGCAACGAAATCTCGCGCAGCAACTGGCGGAAAGACGCGGTCGAGGTGTCCTTTTCCCGCATCAATGTCAGTTTGTGCTGCACCAGCGGGTGGTTCACGACGGTGAGGTGTTGGGTCATGTGGCGGGCTCCAGTTTCTTGGCGATACGGGCGCGGGTTTCGGGGTCGCAGAACGCTGCCTCTAGCGCGATGCGGTTCATGTCCATGAGTTCTTCATCCTCAAATCCCAGCACCTCGGCCAGCATTTGATATTCGCGGGTCATGGTCGTGTGGAAAAACGGCGGATCGTCGGTCGAGACGGTGACACGCACGCCGCGTTCGCGCAGTTTGCGGATCGGGTGATGTTTCCAGCCCTTGACCGCGCCCAGCGCCACGTTGGACCCCGGACAAACCTCGAGCGTGATCCCCGCCTCGGCAATCTGTTCGCACAGCGCGAGGTCCTTGATCGCGTTGATCCCGTGGCCGATGCGTTCGACGCCCAGATCGCGAATCGTATCGGCAACCATATCCGGCCCGCCCCATTCCCCGGCATGGGCGGTCAGGCGCAGCCCCGCCTCGCGCGCCAGATCGAAACTATAGGCAAAATCGCGCGGCCGCCCCATCAGTTCCGCCCCGGCGATGCCAAAGCCGGTGATAAACCCGCCAACGGTTTCCGCCGCGCAGAGCGCCACAGGCTTGGCCCGTTCCGGCCCGAAATGACGGATGGCCGTCACGATCCCGCGCAGAGTGATCCCGTTCAAACGTTCGGCACGGTCTGCGGCCTCTTGCATGGCGTGCAGATATTCGCGCCAAGCGGCGACATCGGCATTGCCGCAAAAATCCGGCGACAGAAAGGTTTCGGAATAGATGACGCCCTGTTCGGCGCTCTGGTCCAGCACCGCCGTGACCAGACGGGCAAAATCGTCGGGCGTTTGCAGCACCGATGTCGCCGCCTCGTAGACGGCCAGAAACTCTTCGAACCCGTTATAGACATAGTTGCCGCGCTCGTCGAAAATCCCGCTGATATCGACGTGCTTTTCCTTGGCCAAGCCACGAATAAACGCGGGCGGGGCCGCGCCCTCCAGGTGAAGGTGGAGTTCGATCTTTGGCATCATAGGCGGGACACTCCGGTTCCTTGGGCGGGAAGGCCCAGATGGGCCGCGACGCTGGCCGCGACATCGACAAAACCCATATGGCCCAGCGCGCGCGGACCCACACCGTGCATCAAAACCGGCACCCGTTCGCGGGTGTGGTCGGTTCCGATCCACGTCGGATCGTTGCCGTGATCGGCGGTGATCACCAGCAGATCCCCCGGCCGCAGTCGGGGGATAATCTGGCCAATCGCCGCGTCAAACCACTGCAAATGCCGCGCATAGCCCGCCACATCCCGGCGGTGGCCATATTCACTGTCAAACTCGACAAAATTGGCAAAGGTGAGCGAGCCATCTTCGGCTGCATCGACCAGATCGGAGAGATGCCCCATCAGATCGACATCACGACCCTTGGCCACATCGTCGATCCCCTGCATCGAAAAAATGTCGCCGATCTTGCCCACGGCATGGACCCGGCGACCCGCCTGATGCGCCCAGTCACACAGCGTCGGCGCGGGCGGAGCGATGGCGAAATCCTTGCGGTTGGCGGTGCGATGATAATCGCCCGGCGCACCCACGAACGGGCGGGCGATCACCCGACCGATTTTACGGTCGTGCAGCGTCGGTGCCAGCCGTTTGCACAGATCGAGCAGCCGATCGAGGCCAAAGCTGTCCTCGTGCGCGGCGATCTGGAACACGCTGTCGATACTGGTGTAGCAGATCGGCCAACCGGTTTTCTGATGCTCTTGGCCCAGCAGCGAAATGATGTCCGTCCCCGAGGCGTGACAGTTGCCCAGCACGCCCCCGACCCCAGCGATGTCCATCACCGTTCGCAGCAAATCCGCGGGGAAAGACTGTGTTTTGACCGGGAAATAGCCCCAGTTCCACGGCACTGGCACCCCGGCCAGTTCCCAGTGGCCCGAGGGGGTATCCTTGCCGTTCGATACTTCGGTCGCTGCGCCCCATGCGCCCGTAGGGAGCGCGCCCAGACCTGCCGCCTGCACGCCAGACGCAAGCGTCAAGGCTGCGCCCAGACCCAGACCGTCCAGCACCGGCAAGGACAAGCCCCCGAGATCCGCGGCGATATGGCCGATGGTGTTGGCCCCGGTATCGGGCTGGCCTGCATTAAAGAACTGCGCCGCGTCCGGCGCGCCGCCGATCCCGACAGAGTCCATCACCACCAAAAACGCACGGCTCATGGGTCTATCCGATCATGTAACAAGGGATAATCCGGATCCGCGCCGCCCAGCGACACCGCATCCAGCACCGTTTGCGCGGCAGCCTGCGCATCGGCGGCATTACGCGCATGGACCGTGGCGATCACCTGCCCCGCCTCGACCCCTCGACCGATCGGCAGCACATCGGTGATCCCGACCGCCGGATCGATCCGATCGGTTTCGACCCTGCGCCCGCCGCCCAAGTCCACCACCGCTAGCCCCAGCGCCTGCCCGTCCCAGCCGGACAGCAGCCCCGAGGTCGGCGCGGTGACCGGCAAAACAACCGGCGCCTTGGGCAAATGCGTCCGCCAATCGCGGTCCATATCCGGCGGCCCGCCCATTTCATAGACCATCTGGGCGAACCTCTCCATCGCGGCTCCCGAGGCAATCGCCTCGGCGATTTTTTCCTCGCCCTCGCCCTCGGCCCCGCCCGCCAAGGCCAGACAGCGCCCGCCCAAGGCGACGGTCAGATCATGCAGACGCGGCGCGGCCAGCCTGTCGCCCGAGAGAACCTCCATGCAGGTCGCAACCTCGAGCGCGTTGCCCAGCGTCGGGGCCAGAGGTTCGTTCATATCGGTGATCATGGCCGCCGTTTTGCAACCCGCACCGTTCGCAGTCGTCACCAGCGATTGCGCCAGTGCGCGGGCATCCTCGGCGGATTTCATGAACGCGCCGGTGCCGACCTTGACGTCCAGCACCAACCCGTCCAGCCCCGCCGCCAGTTTCTTGGACAGGATCGAGGCGGTGATCAGATCAATGCTCTCGACCGTGGCGCTGACGTCGCGGATCGCATAGAGCCGCCGGTCCGCAGGCGCGATGCTGCCTGTCGCACCGACAACGGCGCAGCCGACCTTGGCCACGATCCGGCGCAACTCGGACTCTGGCAATTGCGCGGTGACACCGGGTATCGCCTCCATCTTGTCGAGCGTGCCGCCAGTATGACCCAGACCCCGGCCCGAAATCATCGGCACATAGACCCCGCAGGCCGCCAAGGCCGGAGCAAGGATTAGCGACACGCAGTCCCCCACTCCGCCGGTGGAATGTTTGTCGATCACCGGTCCATCCAGCCGCCACGACAACACATCGCCAGAATCACGCATCCCCAAGGTCAGCGCGACGCGTCCCTCCTCTGCCAATCCATTGAGCAAAACGCCCATGGCAAAGGCACCGGCCTGCGCATCCGACACCGCACCAGAGGCAAGGCCCGCGGCAAACCAGCGCAATTCGTCAACGCTGGGCGTGGTTCCGTCGCGAACCTTGGCGATGATCGCACGTGCGTCCATCAGGTGCGGCTCATGTGGTCGGGGGTAAACACCCCCGGCAGCAGATCGCGCACGGTGGTTTGCACCCGCAGTCCATCCGTCGTCGCCATGATCACCGGCACGTCCGGGGCGGCGAATTCCGCGATTTTCTGACGACAGCCGCCACAGGGGCTGACGGGCATCGGACTGTCGGCAATCACAGCGATTTCAGCGATTTGCGCATCCCCGCCCGCAATCATCGCCGCGATGGCGCCCGCCTCGGCGCAGGTGCCTTCTGGATAGGCGACGTTTTCGACATTGCAGCCAACGTAGATCGTCCCTGTCGTGGTGATCAGGGCCGCCCCGACCTTGAAATTCGAATAGGGGGCATAGGCCCGTTCGCGAACCTTGGTGGCGTGGTCGATCAGTGACATGCGGGCCCTCATGGGTCAAAGTTTTATCAGTTGGTAAAATGTGCCGCGCCAGCGCCCGAGATGCAAGGCTCGCTTTGCTGACTCCAGCCTGATTTCAGCCTGATCCCAGCCGATAAGATTTGCAAGTCATCGACGAATGCAGATAAGGACCCCCATAGAACACGACAAAGCCCGAAATATGGTTTAACGTTAAACCATCCCCAGGGAGGCACCCATGACCGACACGACCAAAGACAACCTGCGGCAGGCGGCACTGGATTACCACCAGTTCCCCAAACCCGGCAAACTGGAAATTCGCGCGACCAAGCCGCTGGCCAATGGCCGCGATCTGGCCCGCGCCTATAGCCCCGGCGTTGCCGAGGCATGCCTGGAGATCAAGGCGAACGCCGATACCGCCCGCGATTATACCGCGCGCGGCAACCTCGTGGCGGTGGTGTCGAACGGGACGGCGGTTCTGGGTCTGGGCAATATCGGCGCTCTGGCGTCAAAGCCGGTGATGGAAGGCAAGGCGGTTCTGTTCAAGAAATTCGCCAATATCGACTGCTTTGACATCGAAGTGAACGAGAGTGACCCGCACAAGCTGGCCGATATCGTCTGCGCGCTAGAACCGACCTTTGGCGCGATCAACCTCGAAGACATCAAGGCCCCCGACTGCTTTATCGTGGAAAAACTCTGCCGCGAGCGGATGAATATCCCGGTCTTCCACGACGACCAGCATGGCACCGCGATCGTTGTCGGCGCGGCAGCCACCAACGCGCTGCATGTCGCAGGCAAGGACTGGGCCGAGATCAAGGTCGTTTCGACCGGCGGCGGCGCAGCCGGGATCGCCTGTCTGGACATGCTGCTGAAACTGGGCGTCAAACGCGAAAACGTCTGGCTCTGCGACTTGCAAGGTCTGGTCTACAATGGCCGCACCGAAGACATGACCCCGCAAAAGGCCGCCTATGCGCAGGGCGACCAACCCCGTAGCCTGCTGGACGTGATCGAGGGCGCGGACCTGTTCCTTGGCCTGTCTGGCCCCGGCGTGCTCAAGCCCGAGATGGTCGCGAAAATGGCCGATCGGCCGATTATTTTCGCATTGGCCAACCCAAATCCGGAAATCACCCCCGAGGCCGCCCGAGAGGTCGCCCCGACCGCGATCATCGCCACCGGCCGCAGCGATTATCCGAACCAGGTGAACAACGTCCTGTGCTTCCCGTTTATTTTCCGCGGGGCCCTGGATGTCGGCGCGACCACCATCAATGACGAGATGGAGATCGCCTGTGTCGAAGGCATCGCCGCCCTCGCCCGTCAGACCACCAGCGCCGAGGCCGCTGCCGCCTATCAGGGCGAAAAACTGGCCTTTGGCGCGGATTACCTGATCCCCAAACCGTTCGATCCGCGCCTGATCGGCGTGGTTGCCAGCGCCGTGGCCAAGGCCGCGATGGAAACCGGCGTCGCGACCCGTCCCATTGAAAACATGGACGAATACAAGAAGAAACTGGACGGCAGCGTGTTCAAATCCGCGCTGTTGATGCGTCCGGTGTTCGAGGCAGCCCGCACCGCCGAACGGCGCATCGTGTTTGCCGAGGGCGAAGACGAACGCGTCCTGCGCGCCGCTCAGGCGATCATGGAAGAGACCACCGACACGCCGATCCTGATCGGCCGCCCCGAGGTGATAGAGGCCCGCTGTGAACGCGCCGGCCTGAAAATCCGCCCCCGCACCGATTTCGAGATCGTGAACCCCGAAAACGATCCTCGCTATTACGATTACTGGTCCACCTATCACGGGCTGATGGCCCGCAATGGCATCACCCCCGATCTGGCCAAGGCGATCATGCGCACCAATACCACCGCGATTGCGGCGGTCATGGTCCATCGCGGCGAAGCCGACAGCATGATCTGCGGCACCTTTGGCCAGTTCCTGTGGCACCTGAAATACGTCAACGAGGTGCTGGGCCGCGACGGGCTGCACCCGGTGGGGGCCTTGTCGATGATGATCCTCGAGGATGGGCCGCTTTTCGTGGCCGATACGCAGGTACACGCCGAACCAACGCCGGAACAGATCGCCGAAACCGTGGTCGGCACCGCACGGCATATCCGCCGCTTTGGCCTGACGCCCAACATCGCGCTGTGTTCGCATTCGCAGTTCGGCAACCTCGACTCTGACTCGGGCCGCCGGATGCGCGAGGCGCTGCGAATTCTGGACAGCCAGCCCCGCGACTTCTGCTACGAGGGCGAGATGCACATCGACTCGGCCTTTGATCCGGTCCTGCGCGAACGGATCTTCCCGGGCAACCGGATGAAGGGCATGGCAAACGCGCTGGTGTTCGCGAATACCGACGCTGCCTCTGGCGTGCGTAACATCCTGAAAATGAAGGGCGGCGGGCTAGAGGTCGGTCCGATCCTGATGGGCATGGGCAACAAGGCACATATCGTCACCTCGTCGATCACCCCGCGCGGCCTGCTGAATATGTCAGCCATCGCCGGAACCCCGGTCGCACACTACGGGTAACCTGACTTACAGACGTTACCTAGATGCCTTAGATGGGCGGCAGTTCCGGTCAGGAGTGCCGCCCATGCGTTTTCTGAGTGTTGTTTTCCTTCTCCTATCAGCCCCTGTTTTGGCCGAAACCGTGGTCTTTGAACCCGGACTCGGCGATGGCCGAGAGAGTTTCCAAGCTATTGCGGATCGCCTATCGGTCCCGGTTTTTCTAAACCAACGCCCACGGCGGATGCCCACGGACAATGACGGGCTACGCACAGGCAATGAGACGGCGGATTATCTGTACAGCCAACTGCAGGCGGCAGGTGCCAAGCCGCCCTATTACCTCGTCGCCCATTCGATTGGGTCGATGACCGCACTGAGCTTTGCCGCCGCGCACCCGAATGAAACCGGCGGTATTCTGTTGGTTGACGGGCGGATGCCCAATTTCAAACAGCGCTGCGAATTAGACGGCGCACGGCCCTGCAAAATACCCTCGGCGATGATGATGCTCATGGGACGGGCGCAAAAGGCCGAAATTCGCGGCTTTGACGCGACGAACTGGCCGGACCCTAGGACCCTCGGCACTATCCCCCTGTGGATGCTGATCTCCAACCAAAACCCGATGGGCGTATCCGCGAATTACCGCGATGCGTGGCAAAACGCTGCGGTCGAATTTAGCGCCCCCTACGCGCAAACGCGGCTAACCTTTGTGGAGGCGGATCATTACATTCACCACGCCCGCCCTGAACTGGTCCTAGGTCAAATCCAAGAGTTGATGGCGACGCAGTAGATTCTCTGGTCGATTTACAAATCGACTTAGCAATTTTGCAAAACACATGCGAATTTTACAGTATCCGTTATAATTTTGGCTGGTTTGCAAAAATTTGCAACCCCTCTAGCCCCAAATCTGCAAATTTTCTGCGCCAAACCGTCGCGTTCTGCGCTAACAAACTTGCCCGATCTGCGCTGCCTCCTTTAGACCTAGGTCCAATCCAGAGGAGGATCCGATACATGGCATACAAGGACGTCTATAACGCCTGGAAAGCAGACCCCGAGGGGTTCTGGATGGAACAGGCCAAGGCGATTGATTGGGTCGAAGCCCCGACAAAGGCTCTCTTTGACGACAACGCCCCGATTTACGAATGGTTTTCGGATGCCAAGGTCAACACCTGCTGGAACGCCGTCGACCGGCACGTCGAAGCGGGTCGCGGCGAACAGACCGCGATCATCTACGACAGCCCGATCACCCATACCAAACGGACGATTTCCTATATGGAACTGCGCAATCGCGTGGCCAATCTGGCCGGGGCGCTGCGGGCCAAGGGGATCGAAAAGGGCGACCGCGTCATCATCTATATGCCGATGATCCCCGAAGCCCTAGAGGCGATGCTGGCCTGCGCCCGCCTCGGCGCGGTGCACTCGGTGGTGTTTGGCGGCTTTGCCGCGCATGAACTGGCGGTCCGTATCGACGACGCCACGCCCAAGGCGATCATTGCTGCCTCCTGCGGGTTGGAACCGGGGCGGGTCGTGCATTACAAACCCCTGCTGGACTCGGCGATCGATCAGGCGACGCACAAGCCCGATTTTTGCGTTATTTTCCAGCGTGAACAAGAGGTTGCTCGGCTGATCGAAGGTCGCGACTATAACTGGCACGGGTTCCAATATGGTGTTGAGCCGGCGGAATGCGTGCCGGTCGAGGGCAATCACCCCGCCTACATCCTCTACACCTCCGGCACCACCGGCCAGCCCAAGGGCGTCGTGCGCCCGACCGCCGGCCATTTGGTCGCGCTGAACTGGACGATGAAGAACATCTACAACGTCGATCCGGGCGATGTGTTCTGGGCCGCGTCGGACGTGGGTTGGGTCGTCGGGCACAGCTATATCACCTATGGCCCGTTGATCCACGGCAACACCACCATCGTGTTCGAAGGCAAGCCGGTCGGCACCCCCGATCCGGGCACCTTCTGGCGGGTGATTTCGGAATGGAACGTCCGCAGTTTCTTTACCGCGCCGACCGCCTTCCGCGCAATCAAGCGCGAGGACCCAACTGGCGAATATGTCACCAAGTACGATCTGTCCTGCCTGCGCGCGCTCTACCTCGCCGGGGAACGGGCCGATCCGGAGACGATCAGGTGGGCAGAGCAGCACCTGAACGTTCCGGTCATCGACCACTGGTGGCAGACCGAACTGGGCTATCCGGCGGTGGCAAACCCGGTCGGAAACGAATTGCTGCCGGTGAAACATGGTTCGCCTGCGGTGGCGATGCCGGGATACGAGTTCAAGATCGTCGACGAAGGCGGCAACACGCTGCCGCCCAACACCTTGGGCGCCATTGTGACGCCGCTGCCCCTGCCCCCCGGCACCCTACCGACGCTGTGGAACGCCGAGGCGCGGTATCGCAAATCCTATCTGACCACCTTCCCCGGTTATTATGAAACCGGCGATGCGGGCATGATCGACGAGGACGGCTATCTCTACATCATGGCGCGCACCGATGACGTGATCAACGTCGCCGGTCACCGCCTGTCCACCGGCGCGATGGAAGAGGTCCTTGCCAGCCATCCCGACGTGGCCGAATGTGCTGTCATCGGCGTCGGGGACGATCTCAAGGGGCAGTTGCCACTGGGGTTCCTGTGCCTGAACAAGGGGTGTAACCGCGACCATGACCAGATCGTCAAGGAAGTCGTAAAGCTGGTGCGCGACCAGATCGGGCCGGTCGCGGCGTTCAAGCTGGCCACCGTGGTGGACCGCCTGCCGAAAACCCGGTCCGGCAAAATCCTGCGCGCCACGATGGTCAAGATTGCGGACAGCCAAGACTTCAAGATGCCTGCGACGATCGACGACCCCGTGATCCTCGACGAAATCCGCACCGCTCTCCAAGCGATGGGCTACGCGAAATAAACCAGAAACGGCGCCCATGTGGCGCCGTTTTCGCATCCGGAGATCAGGCCGCCATCGAGGCCAAAGCCGTTTTGCGGCGGCGCACCACCGCCATTGCCCCGATCGCGCCCAGCAAAGCCGCACCCGTCGCGGGCAGCGGCACGGCTGGCAGATTTTCGGTCAGGGCAATCGTGCCATTGAGGAAATTGTTATAATCGCCGTTGCTGCCACCAAAGGTAAAGGTCAGCACATCCCCGGCGACCAGCGACAGCACCGAGGTTCCGGAATAGCTGAATCCGCCAAAGCTGCTGCTGGACACCAGCGCCTGCGACGTGGGCGAGGTCACGTTCAGATATTCCTGCGCCGCGAACCACGCGTGCATCCCATTGTAGAGCCACGAAAAATCATATGTGCCACCAGCCAGAACCGTGGTTGTTGCGGACCACGTGCCGGAAAAGGCCATCGTGTTATAGCTAAAGGTCACATCCGTGTTGTCGGCATTCGACGAGGTGACCGAGGTCGTCCCCGGCCCCGAAATCGACCATGTATCGAATGTCACCGCCTCAGCCGAGGTCGCAAGTGTCATCGCCGCCAATGCAGCGGCCAATTTTGTAGAGGTTTTCAACGTCATCTCCTGTCTGTTGACCTGAATGGGCAGCGATTGGCCCAATCATCAATTTCAATCTGATAGAGAGAGTTGATTAAAGTTGCGTTAAAAGCGTGTTGATTAAGGATCAATTCTCGCAAAAGTAGAATCATCAAATACGAAAAAGCCCGGCCATTTCTGACCGGGCTTAGATCACAAAGGATCCAGAAATCAGGCGGCAGTGGCCTTCTGGAGTTCTTTCTTGATCTTCAGGGCCGCAGCCGACAGGTCAGCGTCCTTGGCCTTGAGCAGGAAAGCGTCCAGACCACCGCGGTGATCAACCGAGCGCAGGGCGGCAGCGGTGATACGGAAGCGGTACGAACGGCCGAGAGTGTCCGATTGCAGGGTGATGTCCTGCAGGTTCGGCAGATAACGGCGACGGGTCTTGTTGTTGGCGTGGCTGACGTTGTTGCCCGACATCGGGCCTTTGCCAGTCAATTCGCATTTACGCGACATGGGATCATCCTATCTTGTTGGTTCCGGCCACCGGGGCCGGTTTGAAAAACGCGCGCTGTTTAGACAACGCACGGCGCGGGCCATGCGATGCAGGACCCGTCACAGAGCGGGTCATTATGCAGCCAGCACGATTCCGTCAAGAAAAAAGGCCGAACCTAGCCCATCGCCGCTATCACCCGGGCAGCCGCACGGGTCGGAGAGGTCAGCCCTGCGGCAACATCGGACTCTTCCTGCGCCAGCCGCGCACCCAACTGCGGGTCACGCGACAGGCGTTCCAGCAATTGCAAACGCACCTCTTCGTGGAACCAATAGCGGGCCTGCTCGGCGCGCCGCTGATCAAAATACCCCTCTGCCCGCCGCCAATTGGCCAAGGTCTGCATTTCCTCCCATGCGGTGACCAGCCCGGTCTGTTCGACCGCCGAGACGGTCATCGCCTTGGGGAAATCGGCGGGGTCAGCGGGCCGCCTGCGCAACAGTCGCAGCGCGCCAGCATAATCCGCGCAGGTCCGCATCGCCTGTAGTTTCAGATCGCCATCCGCCTTGTTCACGAGGATCAGATCGGCAATTTCCATGATCCCGCGCTTGACCCCCTGCAGCTCGTCCCCGCCCGCCGGCGCGAGCAAGAGCACGAACAGGTCACACATCTCGGCAACCATGGTTTCGGACTGCCCGACGCCCACGGTTTCGATCAGGATCACATCGTACCCCGCCGCCTCGCACAGGGCGACCGCCTCGCGGGTCCGGCGGGCGACACCGCCCATCTGCGCCTGACTGGGCGACGGACGGATAAACGCGCTCGGATCGCGGCTCAGCCGTTCCATCCGCGTCTTGTCGCCCAGAATAGACCCGCCCGACCGTGCCGAAGACGGATCGACCGCCAAGACCGCCACGCGCATCCCCTGCCCGGTCAATGACAGCCCAAAACTCTCGATAAACGTGGATTTGCCCACCCCCGGCGTCCCCGACAGCCCGATCCGCAGCGCCTGCCGCGCCGTTCCCAGCGTCTCGGCCAGTTCGATCGCCTGCTGGCGATGATCCGCCCGGCCACTCTCGACCAAGGTGATCGCCCGTGCGAGGGCTCGGCGGTCGCCGGCTGCCAAATTTTTTGCGAGGTCGTTTATATCGATGGGCTGTCTCATAGCCTCTGTTTAGCGGCTGGATGCCTCCTGTCCAGCCTCCTGCTCCCGGCGGATCGTCGCAGCCGGCCAAACACGTTGTCGGGGCTTGACCTTACCAGCCCCGCGACCAGATTAGGCGCATGTCGCATCCCGCCGCCGTCCTTCCTTTTGTGTTGTCCCAGTGGTTCGCAGACCAGAACTGGACAGTGCACCCGCATCAGATGGCCATGCTTGCGGCGGCCGACGACCCCGCCACGCTGTTGATCGCGCCTACTGGTGGCGGCAAAACGCTGGCCGGGTTTCTGCCCACACTGGCCGATCTGATCCAATCCCCGCAGAGTGGCCTGCATACGCTCTATATCTCCCCTCTCAAGGCGCTGGCCGCCGACATCCGCCGCAACCTGCGCCGCCCTGTCGAACAAATGGGCCTCTCGATCCGGATCGAGGATCGTACAGGCGACACCAGCGCCCTTGCCAAGAAACGTCAGCGCGTCGATCCGCCGCAAATCCTGCTGACCACCCCGGAATCGCTGGCGCTGCTGATCAGTTATCCAGAGGCCGCCCACATGTTCGCCGGTCTGAAACGGGTGGTCATCGACGAAATCCACGCACTGGCCGAGAGTAAGCGCGGCGATCAGCTCATGCTGGCACTGTCGCGGCTGGAAACGCTGGCCCCTGGTATGCGACGGGTCGGCCTGTCGGCGACGGTCGACGATCCCCCGGCCTTGGCCCGCCTGCTGGACCCGCGCGGGTGTACCATCTTTCGGGCCGATCCCGGCCCCGCGCCGCAGATTTCGATGCTCACCACCAACGCCCCGCCACCTTGGGCGGGCGGCGGCGGCACCTATGCGATCCCCGCCATTCTGGACCAGATTGCCGCCCATCGAACCACGCTGATTTTTCACAACACCCGGGCACAGGCCGAAATCTTTTTCCATCGGCTCTGGCTGGAAAACACCGCCGACCTTCCCATCGGCATCCACCACGGCAGCCTTAGTCGCGACCAGCGCGAGGCGGTCGAGGCCGCGATGGTGCGCGGCGACCTGCGGGCAGTCGTCTGTACCGGCAGCCTCGACCTCGGGATCGACTGGGGCAACGTCGATCTGGTCATCCAGGTCGGCGCACCGAAAAACGTCAAGCGGTTGGTCCAGCGGATCGGCCGCGCCAACCACCGCTACAACGCCCCGAGCAAGGCTCTGCTCGTCCCTGCAAACCGGTTCGAGGTACTCGAATGCCATGCGGCGATCGCGGCCGCCCTAGCCGGGGACCTCGATGGCGACCCACGCGGGGATGGCCCCCTCGACGTTCTATGCCAGCATATCCTGATCTGCGCCTGCAACGGTCCTTTCGACGCGGGCAGCCTGTTCCAAGAGGTCCGCACCGCCGGCCCCTATGCGGAACTGACCCGCGCCGCCTTTGACGAATGTCTGGATTTCGTCGCGACCGGCGGCTACGCGCTGCGGGCCTATGATCGCTGGCAACGCCTGAAACAGCGCCCGGACGGCTTGTGGCAACTGCGCGACCCTCGCACTGATGCCCGCATCCGCATGAACATCGGCACCATCCAGGACACCGACACGCTCGCCGTCCGGCTGCGCGGTGCCCCCAAACCCTTGGGCGAAATCGAAGAGGCCTTTGCCGCCACCCTCTCGCCCGGCGACACCTTTCTGATCGGGGGCCAGATCGTGCGCTATCACGCGCTCAAGGATCTGACGGTCGAGGTCACCAGATCCGGCGCCGACAAACCCCGGATCGCCGTCTTTGGCGGCACCAAATTCGCCACCTCGACCCGGCTCACAGACCGGATTCTGGCGCTGTTGAACCAGCCCGGCTGGCCCGACCTGCCCGCCGATATCGCCGATTGGCTCGCGCTCCAGCGCGACTGGTCCAAAATGCCCAGTCGTGACCGCCTCCTGGTCGAGAGCTTTCCTTTCGATGGTCGCCCGCATACCTGCATCTATGGCTTTGCTGGCCGCAACGCCCAGCAGACCCTCGGCCTCCTCGTCACACAACAGATGGAAACCACCGGCCTTGGCCCCCTGGGCTTCGTCGCCAGTGACTACGCCACCCTGATCTGGAGCCTCGACGCCATTCCCGACGCGGCCTCCCTTCTCTCCGAACCTATCTTGCGCGACGGGCTCGACCATTGGCTGGCAGGCAATGCGGTGATGAAACGCACCTTCCGCAGCGCCGCCAATATCGCCATGCTGACCGAACGCCTCTCGGTCGCTGCCCGCAAAACCGGACGACAGGCCAGCTTTTCCAGCGATATCCTCTACGACACCCTGCGCCGCTACGACCCCGATCACCTCTTGCTACGCATCACCCAAACCGAAGCCCTGCGCGGCCTCGTCGATTTCGGACGCATCATCGACATGCTCGACCGCACGCACGGGCACATTGACCATGTGCACCCCGGCCGCCTCACCCCTCTCGCCGCCCCGCTGATCCTCGAGGTGGGCAAGGTTCCGGTGATCGGTCAGGGCCGCGAAAGGCTGGAACTGCAAAAGGCCGAGGCCCTGATGAAACAGGCCGGACTGGGCTGACCGCCCTCCTGCCTTTGTGCCAAAAATATCCCGGGGGTGAGGCCCGTAAGGGCCGAGGGGGCAGCGCCCCCCCTTTTTTCTCCTCAGGCCGCAGCGATTGTCGCGGCAACCGCCTTTTGCCACCCTGCATAGAGCCGATCCGCCTCTGTCGCCGCCATCTGCGGCTGGAACCGACGCTCCAATGCCCAAGACTGTGCAAAGGCCTCCATGCCCGGATAAATCCCTGCCCGCTGCCCTGCCAGCCACGCCGCTCCCAGTGCCGTCGTTTCCGCAATCGGCGTGCGGTCAACCGGTGCGCCCAGCACATCGGACAAAAATTGCATGGTCCAGTCGCTGCGGGTCATCCCGCCATCGACTCGCAGCGTCGTTTCGACCTCGCGCCCCCAATCCGCCTGCATCGCTTGCCACAGATCGCGGGTCTGATAGCCGACGCTTTGCAGCGCGGCCTTGGCAAATTCCGCTGGCCCCGAATTGCGCGTCAGGCCGAACACCGCGCCGCGACATTCGGCATTCCAATAGGGCGCGCCCAATCCGACAAAGGCGGGCACCATGTATAGCTGCTGATGCGGGTCCGCCCGCTCGGCCAGCGCTTGGGTCTCGCCGGCGCTGTCGATAATCCCGAGCCCATCACGCAGCCACTGCACCACTGCACCCGCGATGAAAATCGCCCCTTCCAGAGCATAGGTCGGCTTGCCGTCCAACTGATAGGCAATCGTGGTCAGCAGACGGTTCGTCGATTGCACGGCCACCTCGCCGGTGTTCATCAGCGCAAAGCAGCCGGTGCCATAGGTCGATTTCATCATTCCGGATGTGAAACAGGCCTGCCCCACCGTCGCCGCCTGCTGATCCCCCGCCACGCCAAGGATCGCGATCGCGCCCCCCAGATGATCGGCAACCGTGGTGCCAAAATCCGCGGCACAATCCTTGACCTCGGGCAGCATCTGCATCGGGATGTCGAACTCAGCGCAAATCTGCGTGCTCCAGCGACCTTTGTGGATGTCATAGAGCATGGTGCGGGCCGCATTGGTTGCGTCGGTCGCATGGACCGCGCCGCCGGTCAGGTTCCAGATCAGCCAGCTATCGACGGTGCCGAACAGCAACTCTCCCGCAGCCGCCCGTGTGCGGGCCCCCTCAACATGGTCGAGGATCCATTTCACCTTGGTGCCGGAAAAATACGGGTCCGCCAACAGCCCGGTTTTCGCGGTGATCACCTGATCAAAGCCCGCCTCGCGCAGCGTTGCGCAATAGTCGGCGGTCCGCCGGTCCTGCCAGACAATCGCCGGATAAATCGGTTCTCCGGTCAGCCGGTCCCAAATGATCGTGGTTTCTCGCTGGTTGGTGATCCCGATCGCCGCAACATCGGCGGCGGTGATCGCGGCCTTGGCCATCGCCTCGCGGGCGGTGGTCAGGACCGTCTGCCACAGATCGGCCGGATCATGTTCGACCCAACCCGAGTCCGGGAAATGCTGCGCGAACTCTTGCTGTGCGCTGGCAACGATGCGCATGTCCTGATCAAACACCAAGGTGCGCGAACTGGTGGTGCCTTGGTCGATAGCCAAAACATAGGTCATGCGGTGATCTCCTCCTCAACCTGCGCCTGTTGTGCCTCGGACAGCATCCAGAGGTCCAGCGCTTCGATCTGATCCGGGGTCAGACGCAGACCCAATTTGGTGCGCCGCCACACCACATCCTCGGCCCGCAGGGCATATTCGCGGGCCATCTGCCATCGGACCTCGACCTCATAGAGACCGGCGCCAAAATCGCGACCGAGGTCGGCCAGCCGCCTCGCCCCCGCCAGTACCTGCCACGCCTCGGTCCCGTAGGCGCGCACCAGACGCCGGGCAAGGCCGGACGGCAAATATCCATGTTCTGCGGCCAGCCTAGCGACCATTGCATCAAAGTCCTGCACCCGGAAATCGCCGCCCGGCAGTGTCACACCCGCCGTCCAGTCGGGCTGCACCCCCGGAAACACCGTCGCGATTTTCTCGAGCGCACTCTCCGCCAGCTTGCGGTAGGTGGTGATCTTGCCGCCAAAGATATTGAGAACCGGCGCCGCCTCTCGGTCCAGCGTCAGCACATAATCCCGCGTCGCGGCAGAGGCGCTCGCGGCCCCGTCGTCATAGAGCGGGCGCACGCCGGAATAGCTCCAGACCACATCGGACGGACCAATAGGGTCCTGAATGTATTTATTAATGAAAGCAATCAGATAGTCCCGCTCTTTGTCCGTGCAGACAGGGCGCGTCGCGGCATCCACATGATCGGCGTCCGTGGTCCCTATCAGGGTAAAATCGGTCTCATAGGGGATCGCAAAGTTAATCCGCCCGTCGGTTCCCTGAAAGAAATAGCATTTGTCGTGATCGAACAGACGGCGCGTCACGATATGGCTACCGCGCACTAGCCGTACGTTTTCCTTGGTTTTCAGATGTATTTTTGACTTGATCACGTCCCCGACCCAAGGTCCGGCGGCGTTGACGATCATCTTGGCCTTATGGGTCTGGGTCGCACCATCGGCGGTCTGGGTCGTGATGACCCAATGGTCGGCCAGACGCTCGGCTGCGATCACCTTGGTGCGCACCATGATACGGGCGCCGCGGGCCTCGGCGTCCCGCGCGTTCAGAACCACCAGACGCGCGTCTTCGATCCAACAATCCGAATATTCATAGGCCTTTTGAAACCGTTTTTGCAGCGGCCTGCCTTCGGGCAATTTCGTCAAATCCAAGGTCGCCGTCCCCGGCAAAATCTTGCGCCCGCCCAGATGGTCGTACATGAACAGACCCAGACGGATCAGCCACGCAGGCCGCCGCCCCTTCATCCATGGCATGACGCGGGTCAACAGCCGCGAGGTCGGCGTCGAACTCTCGAACCGCATATCCCGATGATATGGCAACACAAATCGCATCGGCCAGCTGATATGCGGCATGGCTTGCAGCAGCACTTCACGTTCGATCAGAGCCTCTCGGACGAGGCGGACCTCGAAATATTCCAGATAGCGCAGACCACCGTGGAACAGTTTGGTCGAGGCGGACGAGGTCGCAGAGGCCAGATCCCCCATTTCGGCCAGCGCCACCGATAGCCCCCGACCAACCGCATCGCGGGCAATCCCGCATCCGTTGATGCCACCGCCTATGATGAACAGGTCAGTCATTTCAGAATCGGACATCGCGCACCTTTGCCTAGAATTCGAAGACTGTTTACCGCAAAAGGCGTGATTACGAAATCATTTTTGGCAAAAACGAACATTAACGAACATATAGGTGCCACAAATGAAAAAGACCCTGCAAGTCAAAAGACTTGCAGGGTCGGTTCCCCAGCGGACAGCACGTCCCTGAGGGGCGGGGGTTCAGATATGCGGGGCGATCCAGTCGGCGTTGGCCTGTATCCCGCCCAGAGGAAAGAAATGCCCGGCGGAAATCAGGCTATCGGGATGGGCGGCCTTATGCGCGGCAAGGTCAGTCAGCACCTCTGTCGGCTCGAACGGCAGCAGCAGTTTCGACAGGTCCCGCGCGCGTTTCTGCAGCACCTTGAGCGAGGGACCAACGCCGCAGGCCATGGCGAATTTGATCAGCGTCTGCAATTTCGCCGGACCCGCCACCCCGACATGGATCGGCAGGGTAACCCCCATCGCGGCCAAGCGATTCGCCCAGTCAATGATCGGCTGCGCAGCAAAGGCAAACTGCGTCACGATCGCCATGTCCGCATCCGTCCGCGCGGCAAAGGACTGTTTCCACATCAGCGCCTGATCGACCTGCGCGGACGACCCGTCCGGATCGATGTCCTTATTGCCCTCGGGATGGCCAGCGACGTGCAGGCGCCGATACCCCAACCGGTCGAACACGCCGGAGTCCAAGAGCTGCATCGACGAATGATAGGCCCCGACAGGCTGCGCCACGCCTCCCGCCAGAACCAAGGCTTGGCAAACGCCCGCCTCGTCGCGATAGCGCGTGGCCCATGTGGTCAAGGTCGCCTCGTCCGCGATAATGCGCGCCGGGAAATGCGGCATCGGGGCAAAGCCCTGATCACTCAGCCGTTTCGCCGTCGCCACCATGTCATCAATCGGCGTGCCATCGATATGGGCGATGTAGACCCGCGTTCCGGCAGGTAACAAAGGGCGAAAATCATCGATCTTGGCAGCAGTTCGCGGCATTACCTCGATGGAAAAGCCATTTAGAAAATCGGTAAGCGACGCGGGATCGTTCTGTTTTTTGAAATTCAAGATTGCCACGGCTATACCCCCTCCTTGGTCATGCGGTCAGAAATGCGATGCGCCTGAAACCCGTCCGCCAGCCGCGTCATGCTCACCGTCGCCACAACGCCGCCCGCGTAGAAGGGGTCCCCCTCGGCAAAGGCACGGGCGGCATGAGGGGTGGTGGCCTCGATCACGCCCCAATGACCAATCGCGGTGCCATCCTCGGCCCACATCGCGCTACCGATCAGCACCGAGGCAACCCCGCCCCCACCGGCGACCCAATCGCGGTGAAGCGGGCGCAGGCGGTCGCGGTCAGCGTCGCGGCCCGGATGGTGGTGACATTGCATCAGGAAAAACATCACGCCCCCAGATTTTCCAGCAGAACCATCCCTGCCCCCGTCATGCTGGCGGGCGCGAAATAATGCGTCATCACAGTGCGGACCTCGGCGTCCATCGCGCCGCGCATCGCCAGCCACATGATCAATTCGGCCCCCTCGGAGCCAAAGGTTTCAATGTAATCCTGCCGCGACATCCGGCGATAACGATCGGGGTTCGGGCCGATCTGCGCGATCCAGTCACGGTCGGCCTGTTGGTTGATGAACCCTGCCCGGCTGCCCTGCAACTGATGCGACAGCCCTCCGGTCCCCAGAATGATCACCCGTTCGTCACCGGGCCACGACGCGATCGCGTCGCGCAGCACTGCGCCGAGTTGCCAAAGCCGCTCTGGCGTCGGGATCGGATACTGGATGGTGTTCACAAAGATCGGCACGACCTTGACCGGCCAAGCCTGCTCTGGCCTGCCAAAGACCAGTTCCATCGGCACCTGTAGCCCATGGTCCACCTCGATCTCGCGGCAAATCATCGGGTCAAAGTGGCGCTCGACCATCTGATCGGCCAGATGCCATGCGAGATCGGCAGCACCGACAAAGTCCGGAATGGCGCGGGGCCCCCAGCCTTCGTCGATAGGTCGATAGCGATCCGCGACGCCCAGCGCCAAAGTTGGCACCTGATCCAGAAAGAACGCGTTGCCGTGGTCATTGAAAATCACGATGGCGATGTCGGGCTTGGCCTCTGCGACCCACGCCTGCGCCGGAATGTAGCCGTCAAAGAACGGTTTCCAATCAGGCGTGTCGCGCAATCCCCGGTCCAGAGCGACCCCGATGGATGGTACATGGCTGGTGCCCAGCCCGCCGATCAGCCTAGCCATTGATCTGCTTCCCCAACCGTTTTTGCAAAAATTCCAGATGCTCCATGCCGGCCTGCGCCGCCCCAATGGCAGTGATTGGGACCGGATCGACAGCGGAAATTTTCAGGATATAGAACAGGTTACCCCCCATCGCGACCATCCGCGCCCAGTCCCGGTCCAGCACCGCCTGTTTTTGTTCCGCGCTAAGGTCAAAGCGGTCCAGATAGGCCGCCTCATCCGCCTTGAACGCGGCGCGGTTGTCGGGGCGACCCAGCGAATTGGCCATTTTGTTCAGCGCATAGCCCTGATCAGCCAGATCACGGCGGTAGAGCGGCGTTTCAGGCACCTCGGGCGCGAGGGTCAGGAAATCGGCCAGTAGATCGGCCAGCTGATCGGGGGCCTCGACCGGGGCAAAGTGGCCCGCGCCGGGGATGATCTCTAGCCGCGCATTCGGCAACAAGTCCAGCATATCCCGATGTTGGGACACCGGGCTCCACTGGTCCTGTTCGCCGACGACCAGCAGAACCGGACAGGTGATCTGCGGCAGGTATTCCGCAGCAACGGGCCGTCCGATCAATGCCTCGATCTGGCGGGCATGAATGGCGGGCGTCATCCGTTCGACCATCTGGGTCAGATCGGCCATCAGTTCGGGCGTTTGCCGATGTACCATCCCCGGCAACCACCGCTGCGCCAGCGCTGTCATCCCGTGTTCATTGGCGAAATTCACGATCTCCGCGCGCTTTTCCGCCTCACCCGGTCTGAGGGGATGTATCCCGGTATCGAGGAGCGCCAGTCGCCGCACACGGTCCGGGGCCAGCCGCGCCATTTCCATCGCAACCCGCGCCCCCATCGAATGCCCCACGACCTGCAATGGTCCGGGCGTGGCATCCAGACAGGATTGCGCCATCTCGGTTATGCTGCGTTGCGTGGTCAGGTCCGCGACCTTGGCCGCACCGATACGCGCCAACACGGGCTGCCAGACATAGGCGTCACACAGCAGACCCGGAATCAAAACGACGGTCATACCACTATCCAATCATCGTATTTGGCAGGATCAATACGATCTGCGGGATCAACACCAACAGAATCAGCGTGACCAACATCGCGACCCAAAACGGCATCACCCCGCGGAAAATCTGGGCCAAGGACACCTTGGGCGCGACCGACCGGACGATGAACACATTGAGCCCAACAGGCGGCGAAATCAGTCCCATTTCCAGCGTCAGCACCACCAAGACGCCAAACCAGATCGGGTCTATGCCCAGCTGCTGCACCACCGGAAAAAATACCGGCATCGACAGCACCAGCATGGCAAAGCCTTCGAGGAAACAGCCCAGTACCATATAGACGGCCAGCATCAGCGCCAGCGTGCCCAGTGGCCCGAGGTTAAGGTTGGTCAGCGCCTCTCCCAGCGCCTGAGGGATATGCGACAGCGCCAGAAAGGGGTTGATCATATGGGCGGCGATCAGGATCAGCATCACCGTCGCCGTCGTCACCACAGAGGATTTCGCGGCCTCCCAAAAGCTGCGCAAGGTCAGGGTACGCTGCACTGCGCCAATCATCATTACCAGCCCCACGCCGACGGCTGCCGCCTCGACCGGGGAAAACAGGCCGTTGTAGATCCCTCCGATGGTGATCACGATCACCGACAGGATCGGTGCCGCGCCGGACAGGGCGCGGGCCTTTTGGCTGAGAGTGGTTTTAGGGCCAGCCGGCCCCAATTTGGGATTGATCCAGCACAGGATCGACACCGTCAGGATAAACATCGACATCAGCAACAGGCCCGGCAAAACACCGGCCAGAAACAGCCGCCCAATGCTCTGCTGTGTCAAAATCGCATAGATGACAAAGCCGGTAGAGGGCGGGATCAGGATGCCCAGCGTCCCCCCTGCGGCCACGACACCCGTCGATAGGCGCGGGTCATAGTCAAACCGGTCCATTTCCGCCAAGGACACCTTGCCCATCGTTAGCGCCGAGGCGACCGAGGATCCGGCCAGCGCCGCGAACCCGCCGCAGCCCAGCACCGTCGCCGAGGCGAGCCCACCCCTGATCGAGCCGATGATCGCATAGGCCGCATCATAGAGACGGCGGCTCATCCCGGTTTCGGTCGCCAGATTGCCCATCAGGATGAACAGCGGCACCACCACCAGCTCGGCCGAGGACCCGAGGGTAAAGCTCTCGGAGGCCAAGAGGCTGAGCGCGGCACCGGCGCCGTTCAGCACGGCGATGCCGACAAACCCGACGGCGAACATCGCAAAGGCCACCGGCACACGCACCGCCAAGAGGCCAACCAGAACGATCATGCCGATCGTCCCCACTGTCATCGCGGTCATGGTGTAATTCCCTTTTGGGCGGGCGATACGATCAGGCCAATCCCCCGCAACGTCATGCCCAGCGCCGTCACCATACACATCGCCGCAACGATGTATTGGAAATGGGCCTTGGGCAGGTAAATGATATTCGTGGACAGGTTCAGCAGCCGCGACAGGGCCGCGCTCTCGACCAGGGTCCATGCGATCCCGGCGAAAATCAGCGCTCCCAGAAAGGCCGAAATCCGGTCGCCCAGCAGGATCGCCCATGTCGGCAGACGGTTTTCGAACACATCCACGGCAACGTGGCCGCCCATCCGGTCACACAGCGCCATTCCGCCGAACACCACCAGCGTCATCGCCATCTGGCTGACATCCTGCGCGCCTTTGAGCGGGGCGCCGAAATAGCGCCCGACCACGTCGATCAGGATCACCGCGACCTCGGCCAACAGGCCGAGTGTCCCGAGAAGTGCAGACAGGCCGATCAGCCTGTCTGCGAGTGCGTTGAGCCGCGTCAGCATCATTCGCCGCGCATGGTGGCCAGAACGGCCTCGGCTCCCAAATCTCCGACGATCTTATCCGTCACCGGCAGGGTCATCGCGGCAAAGCCTGCAATTTCGTCGGCAGAGAGATCGATCACGGTGTTATCACCAGTGGCCCGCAGCGTCTCGATGACTGTGGTCGCACGGGCGTTCCAGCCCTCTTCGGCATGGGCGGACAGGGTACGGCCCGCGATAGAATCGAGCGCGGCGCGTTCCGCCTCGGGCAATGCGCCGTATTTCGCGGCATTCATCACCAGATAGAACGAAATTCGCCCCAGCGGCGCGCCGAGGGTATAGCTATTGGCCACTTCGTCCAGTTTGAAATCGCCCACAGCCGAGGCCCCGGTGATCACCCCGTCGATCAGCCCGGTTTGCAGGGCGTTGTAGATCTCGCCTGCGGGCATCTGCACCGGCGTCGCGCCAAGGGCTTCGACCGTCGCCGCCGCGGCAGAGCCGGACACCCGGATTTTCAGCCCGGCAACATCCGACGGGGTCCGGACGTCATGGTCCTTCATGATAAAGATGTTGGGTTCGGACAGCCACAGCGCCAGCGGCACAGTCGCCGGGAATTCCCCTGTGATCTGGCCGGCATCCCATGCGTTCCACAGCATATCATAGCCGGTCTTTCCTTCGGGCAGCGCCCCCGGCAATTCCGACACCATCGTCAGCGGAAACTGCGACGAGGTGTAGCCCTGAAGCCCCCATGTGATATCGGCCACGCCCTGCACGGCGCGGACGTATTGTTCCAGTGGTCCTGCGCCCAGCTCGCCGCCGGGATAGACCTGAATTTCCAGCCCGCTGCCCGCGATCGCCGCCTGCAGGGGTTCAATCGTAGAACTGGTCAGCACGTGTGCCGGCGGCACCCAATGCGCCAGTTTCAGCGTTTCGGCCATCGCCGGAGCGGCCATCACGGCAGCAACAGCGACGGCACTGCCCAGTCGGGCCAAAGTCTTGGTCATCATCTTGTCTTCCTCCCTTGGTGGTCCTCTCCCGTGGACCAGTTGTGATCAGTCAAAAGATCAAACGGGGCGCGCGGCTCCTCTTCCGCGCGCCCCGATCACGTCCCTTAGGACTTGGTCCGCCAGCTATCGGCGTAGTTTTCCCGCGCTTCCTTGGCGTAGGGGGTGGGGGCAATCCGCACACGGATCTCGGCCTGACGGTGCGGTTCGGTCGAGGTTTTGCCGGTGGTTTCCGGCTCGCCCCAGACCAGCGTCAGCACGTCGCCGATCTGGACGTCCGAATTCACGACACCCAGCGACAGCATGCAGCGTTCGTTGTAGGAATAGCCGTTAAACATCGACATGCCGACCATCTTGCCATCGCGGGTGATCATGTCGGCACTGGACGAGGCATAGTTCGGCTGCGGGAAGTCGAGCCACTTGCACGGCATGCCATCCTCAAAGTTCGACGCGATCACCTTGAGAACATCCTCGCGGTTCCACTCGAACGTGACCTTCTTGCGGTTATTGGCGCCCTTCATCGCGGTCAGGGCCTCTTTGCCGACAAAGTCCGCCTTTTTCCAACCGATGTAGAAATCATAGCCCAGTTCGAACGGGTTGACGTAGTAGTCCTCGATATTCTCGGACACAAAGGACCCGCCGATGGAGCCTGCGGCCTCATAGCTGTCGGCGCCCAGCCACTGACGATATTCGGCCAGCATGCCCTCGCCGGTGTAAATCCCCGGCAGAGGCGACGGAATCCAGCCGGATTCCAGCGTGTTGGTCGAATAGGCGCGGCTTCCGCACTGGACCAGATTCACGCCCGCATCACGGGCAGCCTGCAAGATCGTCGAGTGGATGTAGTGTTTGTCGTCGTAGGGGCCCCAGATTTCCAGACCCGGCGCACCGGACATGCCGTGACGCAGCGCCTGCACCCGCTTGGACCCGACATTGATCCAATCCACATGGAAGAACTTGATGTCCTGAACCGGACCGCCGTTCATCTTTTCAAAGATCTTCGCCGCATCGGGACCCTGAATCTGGAAGCGGTAGTGGGTGCGCAGAACGCGCTCGCCTTCGGGGCGGGACGGGGACCGCGGGTCATGTTTGATCCGCACGTTCCATTTGCCATAGGCCGCGCAGAACATCAGCCAGTTCGAGGTCGGCGCACGGCCTACCAGAATGAATTTGTCCTGACGTTCGCGGAAAATGATGTGATCGCCGATCACATGACCGGCCGGGGTGACGGGCACAAAGTGCTTGGCGCGGTTCAGGTCGAAATTCGAGAAAGAGTTGATCCCGTGGTAGGCAAGGAATTCTTCTGCCTGCGGACCTTCGACGATCAATTCATCCATATGGTGCGACTGGTCGAACAAGACGGCAGATTGACGCCACGCCACCTGTTCATTCCGCCAGTTCTGAAATTCCGGTGCGACCACCGGATACACATACATGCCAATTTTTGAATCGCGCAGCATTTGCACGGTATTACCGCGCGCGTCCATGACGCCCTGCAGGCTGGAAATCGCCATTTTTCTCCTCCGATGGCTCTAATGTATACATTAGATGCAGAGGAAACTGAGTCGGCGCAAGAAAAAATGGGGCCCGACGGACCCCATTTTCTAAAAATTGTATGCAAAACCCGACTTAGCGGACGATCAGCGCCATACCCGGCAAACCCTCGGCCTCTGTCGCACCCTTGATAAAGGTGGCCTCCAGACTTCCGCGGGCAAATCGGGCATGCTCACGCGCCAGCGCCTCGGCCCGCGCGCCTTCGCGGTTTTCAATGGCACTGACGATCGCCCGGTGCTGGGCCTGCGCCATCAAGAGTGACCGATCCGACGGATCATCGCGATGACCACCCAAGACAAAGGCAGCGGGAGAGGCAAAGGGCAGCGACTTGACCCGCTCCAGTTCGCGCTGAACAATCGCGCTCCCACACAGAGCGGCCATCAAGTCATGGAATTCACTGTTTAATTCGCTATAGGCATCAAAGGCCCGCAATTGCCCGGATGGCTCGAAACAGGTGTCGATCTGCGCGACCACCGCCTTGATCTGTCGAAGTTTACCCTCGGGTGCGCCACGCTCTGCGGCCAAGCGGGCAGCGGTCCCCTCTAGCACGCCGCGAATTTCAATCGCATCGACCACATCACTGTAGGAAAACGACCGCACGACAAAGCCGCCGCCGCGCGCCCGTTCCAACAACCCTTCTTCGGCCAGACGCGACATTGCCTCGCGCACAGGGGTGCGGGAAATCCCCATCTGCTCGGCCAGTGCGACCTCTAACAGACGGGTTCCACCGGGATATTCTCCGTGGATAATCTTTTGCCGCAGATCATATGTGGCCCGCCTTGTATGGTTGCTGCCCTTTGCTTCGGCCATCTGTCATCCTCGCCCCGTTTTAACAATGTATACATTACATCATTGCCCAAGCCTAGCCTGCAGAGGTCACAACCAGGTTTCCGCCCTCTGTGGCATAGAGCGCCTCGACCAGATCCGCCCGATGCCGCAGCACCGCGCGCTGGTTCACCGATCCTTTATCCGTGACCTCGCCCAGATCGATGGACAGGGGCCGCATCAGCACCGCTGCCCGCCCGATGCGCAGCGATGCACCGCCCGCTCCGGCATTGTAGTCCGACAGCAGCTCTGCAAGCCGCGCCCTGACCGCCGGGTGATCGAACACCGCCTCGTCCGGCATTGCCGCGCCGTCGGCGATCACCCTCTCGCAGGCCGGACGGAAGGGCACAATCAAGGCCGCGAGTTCCCCTCTGCCCTCGCCCGCGATCACCACATCGCGCGCCAGACCGGCCAAGGCATTGGTCACCGCCGCCCGCAGCGCCCCCACCGCGACCCACGTGCCGGTGGACATCTTGAAATTCTCGGCAACACGGCCATCGAAAAAGAACCCGGCCCCGGCGTTTTGCGGATCAGCCCAGCGCAGCGCATCGCCGAGGCAATAGTAGCCTTCGTCGTCGAACGCCTGCCCCGTCAGATCGGGATTGCGCCAGTACCCCGGCGTGACGGACGGACCTTTGACCCGCGCCTCCCACTTGCCATCGGTCGGCACGAGTTTTAGCGTCAACCCCTTGACCGGAATACCGATATTGCCCGGCCCGGATTGAGGCAAGGTGGAATAGAGAGCCGCCGGTGCGGTTTCTGTCGCCCCCAGCCCGCTGCACATCAAGATCCGATGCCCGACGGTTTGAACTGCCAGCTCTTCTAGCTCGGCCCAGGTATGCGCCGCCATCGACGCACCGGCGTACATCAGCACCTGCACCTCGCGAAAGAAGCCCTCTGCCAGATCACGATCCGCCTTCATCGCCTCGATCAGCATGTCAAATCCGGCGGGCACGTTGAAATACCACGTCGGCGAGACCGATTTGAGGTTGGCAATCGTCTGGCCGATATGCTGGGCGGTCGGCTTGCCTCCGTCGATGTAGAACGTACCGCCGTTATACAGAACCATGTTGAACACCTTGGACCCGGACGCGACGTGGTTCCACGGTGCCCAGTCCAGCACGACCGGCGGCTGGCTCTGAAAATACTGGAAACAATCGGCGACCATCACCTGATTGGCGCAAAGCATCCGCTGGGTCTGGATGACAGCCTTGGGCGATCCGGTGGTGCCGGAGGTGAACATGAACTTGGCCACCGTAACGGGTCCGGTCGCCGCATTGGCCCGATCCACGGCGGGCGTCGCTACGGTCTGCACGATATCGGACCAGCGCAACGCGCCATCCTGCGACAGCACCGGCAAATCGGGAAACACCGCCGCAATCGCCGTAGCAAAGGGGGCCATCCGATCCACAAACACCGCGCCGGGGGTGATCTGAGCGCGAATATCGCGCAGCTTTTCATACCCCGCCCCGACAAAGCTATAGGCCGGGGCAATCGCCGCAGACGGGATGCCAACATATTGCGCCGCCAGCGCGACCACCGCATGGGCGACGGAATTGCCCGACAGAATGATCAACGGACGATCAACCGACAGATCGAGGTCCAGCAAGACCTGTCCCACCGCCCGCATCTGCTGCCACAGTTCGCTGTAGGTCAGGCCCTGCCATGCGCCGTCCGCGCCCCGCTCGGCCATCCACAGCCGATCCGGCGCCGCGCTGACCCAATGCGCGATCCGATCCGACAAGCGGTCGGGATAGGTCGGCAGATCGCCTGCCTGCCACACCAGCACCGATCCGTCGGCACGATGATCCACGCGGACCTCTGGCTGCCACAATTGGACAGGCCGAATCCCTGTTTTTGTCATTTTGCATCCTCCCCGGCGCAAGTTTAGGGAGAAACCCGACAAGTGCCAGCAGTCAAACCCGCCGCAGACCGCAGATCTGCGCCCTGCGCCCCAGCCAGGTCCGCAGCAGGAGGGACTTTTTCTAACGGTTCTCTCGATTTCTTGTTGCACATGGCGCGAGGAACCCTACCTCTGAGCCCGACAGGCACTGCCACTAGAAATTGGGAAACATGACAGACGCACCGATCAGCTTTGTGCCGACTGGGGACACGGGTCGCCAACTGCGCGATGCCTTTGGCCGGTTTGCCACCGGCGTGACCGTTGTGACGGCGCAAGGGCCGGACGGTCCCTCTGCAATCACGGCAAACAGCTTTGCCAGCGTGTCACTCGATCCGGCGCTGGTGCTCTGGTCGCCCAGCCGGACCTCGCGGCGCTTTGATCTGTTTACCAATGTCACCCATTACGCGATCCACGTGCTGGCGGCGGATCAGCATGATCTGTGCTGGTCCGTGGCCAAGGATCGCCAAGGGTTCGATATGGATACCTTGGGCCGGAACGAGAATGGCGTTCCAATCCTTGCCGATTGCCTCGCACGGTTTGACTGCGCGCGGTATGCGGTCCACGACGGCGGCGATCACGCCATCGTTGTCGGTCAAATCCTGCGCGCCACCTATCGCAGCGGCACGCCTCTCGCGTTTTATGGTGGCAAAATGGTCCGCCTGAGCGAGGAGGATCTGTCCTAGCCTCGAAAAATAAAACAGGGCCGGAGAGCGATCTCCGGCCCCGACACCATCCGGCGGTGTCGTCTAGTGATCCAGCGCCTCTACCCTTCCCTTGCCGGCGACGGAATAATGCATCGCGACCTTGCGCGTGGCCATGAACTGGTCCAGCGTCTCGCCGCGGAACGCCGCGTAGACCTCGGGGTTGGACACGCCGACGACAGCCGCCATCTTTTCCAGCACAAAGAACGACACGCCGCGGCGGATCATCTCGATCCATTTGCGCCCTTTGATCAGATCGCATTCCTCTGCGGTCAGGTACCGCTCTGCCGCCAAGGCATCAAAGTCGGTCAAGAACCGTTGCCGATGTGCGGGATGGATCAGATCGTGCAAGAAGGTGTTGATCCGGAAATTTTTCTGCGATTGAGCCAGCGTAAAGGGATATGTCCCCTCCAGCGTATCAGCCCCGGCCAGTTCGTGGCCGACGTGGGCTGTGTAGGCTTCGACCTCGGCCTTGGTCAGCTGATCGCCGGTATCTTCGAACACCACGGTGGCAATATTGGTGACAGAGGGCGCGTAGGTCGCACAATGCACCATGTTGACCTTCTCCGACAACGCCCCGCGCATGATCAGCCACATGATGACCTCGGCCCCCTCCATGCCGCCTTTGACGACATATTCGGCCAAGCGCATGTTCACCAACTCTTCGGGCGCGGTTTCGATCAGCGTCAGGAACTCCTGGTCCCATGCTTCGTTCACAAAGCCGGCGCGTTCACCATGCACCTGATGTGACAGACCGCCCGTGGCGACGATCGCAACCCGCAGGTTTTCAGGATAGGACTGGATCGCCTTGCGCAGCGATTTGCCCAGTTTGTAGCAGCGTTTCGCATTCGGAATCGGGAGTTGCAGCACCCCGACCTGAAGCGGCACGATCGTACCACCCCAGACGCCGCGCTCATCCCCGAGCATCGAAAGCGGCGACAACACCCCGTGATCCAGGGGCTTGCCCTGGAAGAACGACATATCGAATTCATCTGCTACCAGACAGGCGCCAACATGATGCGCCAGCCCGAGGTGCCCCTTGGCCGGAGCCACGTCGCGCGGCCCGCCGCCTTCGTCCGCGGGGACATAGTGATCGTCGATCCCCAGAGCAAAAGCAGAGTAATGGTCGAAAAAGAACGACGTGATGTGGTCGTTATAGATCATGAACAGCACGTCGATCTCTTGGCGTTGCACCCAATTGCGCACCTCGGCAAACCCGTCGAAAATCGGTGCCCATGCCGGATCATTCTGTTTATGCGTGTCTTTCGCAAATCCGATGGTGGGCGAATGCGATGCCCCGATGCCGCCAACGATAATAGCCATGTTGTCCTCCGATTGTCTGGTTGTCCGAGGATTGCCACGGCGGAATATTTCGAACAATAATCACATATCGAAACCTTCGTTCAGGATTTTGAACAATGAAATGGACCTTGGATGATGTCCCGATGTTTATGGCCATCGTCGATCAAGGTGGGATTTCCGCCGCGGCCGAGGCTCTGGGCAGGCCTAAATCGACCCTTTCCACCGCCCTTACACGGCTGGAACAGGCGGTCGGGATCAAGCTGATCGAACGCACCAGTCGCCAGATGCGCCTGACCCCCGAAGGCGAGACTTTTCACGCGCAATGCGCGCTGATCATGGATCAGGTCGCCGAGGCCGACGCGATCATGACCGGCCTGACGGCGCAGCCCAGCGGCAGCCTCTCGGTCGCGCTCCCCGAAGCGTTCTGCCAGGAAATTCTGGCCCCGCAGTTGCCGGGCTTTCATGCCCGCCATCCAAAGATCGAACTCGACCTGACCGTCAACAACCGTCCGGTCGATCTGTTGGCCGAAGGATACGATCTGGCGATTGTCGTGGGGGAACAGCCCGACTCGACCTTGGGTCAGCGTGTGCTGATGGGGGGCCGCCTGATCTGGGTGACAACACCGGACTATGCCCTGCGGCATGGGCTCGAGGACGACACCGAGGACCTGCCCCGTCACATCCAGATCTGCGAGAAACGCTATGCCTTGCGGCAAGTGCCCGTCACCGTGAACGGCCATCATCAGACGCTGGCCATTCCCAGAACCGCAATCAGGCTGAACAACCCTATCGCGGTGCGCGCGGCCATTCTGAACGGTGGCGGCGTATCGTTCCTGCCCGAACGTTATTGCAAGAGCCAGATCGCCACCGGAGAGCTGATCGAGATCGCGCGCCATATCGCCTTTGACATGTCGGCTGCCACCCTCTCGGCGATTTTTCCATCGCGGCGCCTGATGTCCGGACGCACGCGGGTGTTTCTGGATTTTCTGACCGAGATTTGCCGCGGGGCCGATATGTCCGTTCCGGTCACAGGGGCGGCTGTGTCGGCGCATAGCCGTCCAGCGGCAGATCGCGCAGGCTTCGCAGCAGATCGATGAAACCGGCGACCTGATGACGACAGGTCGCCGCGCCCTTGGCAGCAGTGGCCAGATGCGCCTCGCCGACGGTCCCGGCGGGGTTCAGGTCCGAGGACACCCACGCCAGATTGATCGGCCCGACCGGCGCGATTGGGGCGGTTTCCGCAGAGGATCTAAAGTCCCTCGCCGCAGCCATGTCCACCAGATGCGGCGCGAAATGCAGCATCAGCGAAGTCTCCAGATCGCCACCATGGATACCGTAGTTTTTTTCCTGCGCGGAAAAGAGCCCCTCGGGCGTGCCGAAATTGCCCCACTGGCATTTGGCGACCAGCATCCCTGCCCGCACCCGCAATTCGCGGCCCACGATGGAAATCAGGTCCAGATTGCCGCCGTGCGAATTGACGATCAGCATCTTGCGCAGCCCTGCCCGCGCCACCGACAGGCCGATTTCCGTCCAGACATCCAGCGCCGTATGGGCGGTCAGGGTCAGCGTTCCGGCGGCGTGGATGTGTTCGTTCGATTTGCCCACCGCCTGAACCGGCAGGATCAGAATATCCAGATCATCGGGGCATTCGGCCCGCAACTGGTCCAGCATTCCGCTGTTGATCATTGTATCGACGCCCACCGGCAGATGGGGTCCGTGCTGTTCGATTGCGGCAGTCGGCAGGATGGCAATCGTGCGCGCCGGGTCCATCGCGGCAAATTCGGTGGTCCGATAGTCGGCCCAGTTCAGTCGTCTCATGCGGCACCTGCTGGCATATAGGTCGCGTCCAGTCGGGACCGCAGATAATCGGCGCCGCTGACGGGGGGATATTTGGCCTCTCCGGTTCCCGGCAGCGCGGAAATCACGCTCTCCGGGTTCGGATCGAGAAAGAATGCAATAGAGCGCCGCTCGCCCTTGGGCGGCAACACGCGGTGCGGGGTCGATACGTAGATGTCGTTCGACCAGCGCATCAGACAATCGCCGATATTGACCACAAAGGCCCCCGGCACATGCGGCACGTCAACCCAGTCGCCGCCGCGTGGACGCACCTGCAGCCCCGCCACCCCGTCGGTCATCAGCAGGGTGATCGAACCATAGTCGCTATGCGCCCCTGCCCCGATCCCTTGGCCATCGGGTGCCGGCGGATAGCGCAGCACCCGCAAGGTCGCCATCGGCGCGGTGAAATGCGGGTCGAAATATCCGGTCGGCAGGTTGAGATCCGCCTCGAACGCGCGGTGAATCCGCCGCCCCAGTCGCAGGGCGGCGTTGAAATACCGCAGCATCACGCCCCGAAACTCTGGCAAATCGGGCCAGACATTGACGCCGCGAAACGGCTCCTCGGCCAGAACGCGCGGATCGGTTGGCTCTAGGTCCAGCCCGACGTTGAATGCCTCTTTGCGGTCCAAGAGGCCGCTCTTTTCATCCAAGGCTTCGGTGCCTTGGGCCGCCCAGCCGCGATTATGCGGGTTCAGACGAATGTCCAGTTTCGCCTTATCCGGCAGCGGTAGCGCAAAGAACCGATCCGCCTGATCGAACACCGACTGGATCGCGCAGGGATCGATCCCGTGGCCGGTCAGCAGGGAAAACCCCGTATCGCGGCAGGCCCGCCCCAGATCGGCGGCAAATCCGGCAGGGTCACTGTCAAAACGTTGGAAATCGAGGATCGGGATCATTCAGGCCTCTATCAACATGTCCAGCCGCCGCCGCACATCGCGCAGATGACGTTCGCGGCTGTCCGGGGTCGAACTGTCCATGAGAAAATGCGCCGCAAAGGTGGATTTGACCCGGCGGTTCAGGATCAGCCGCACCCCGCGCAGCAGCGTCCGTTTACCCGGTGCGCCGACAAAAAACGTCAGCCAGCGACTGGCCCCGCAGGTCGTGAAAACCGCGAGCTTGGTGATATGTGTCAGCCCCGCCTTGATCGTGTCACCCTCGCCCTGCGGCATGATAAAGGCGACATCGGGCAGCATCACCCGGTCCAGCCAGCCCTTGAGCATGGCGGGCAGACCATACCACCATGTCGGGTAGACAAAGATCAGCGTGTCGCACCATTGCAGGTCCGCACAGTGATCCTCGACGCGCTGGCGATTGGTGGGCACCTGTTCATAGGTTTCATGATCATTGGCCGACAACACGGGATCAAAGCCTTCGGCATAGAGATCGCGCAGCCGCACCTCTGCTCCGGCCCGTCGCAGACGCTCTAGCACCAGATCACGGATCGCCGCGTTAAAGCTGCTCTCGCGGGGATGGGAATAGACGACCAGCGCCCTCATAGCGCCTCCATTTCCCGGCGGACCCGGTCCAGATGCGCGGTCAGCTTGGCTTGGGTGTTCAGGTTCATGTCATAGAGCGCCAGATAGCGCATTTTTTCCGGGCGGCAGACATGCCAGACGGCCCGCGTCACGCATTTGCGCGGCGGATCGCCCGCCGTGATCGCGCGCAGCCGATTGCCGCCATAGGTGGTACAGGCGACCAGTTTGCGGATGTTCGTCAGGTTCGGACGGACCTTGCCGTCTTCGCCCAGTTTGAAACTCACACCCGGCAAGAACACCCGGTCGAGAAAGCCCTTGAGGATCGCCGGATAGCCGAAATTCCAGACCGGAAACACCATCACCAGCGCGTCCGCCGCCCGCAGCCTGTCCACATAGGACTGCACCGGCGCGATATTGGCGGGTTCGTCATGATAGCCGCGACGCCCGGTTTCTGACAGCACAGGGTCGAACCCTTCGGCGTTGAGGTCGCAATCATCCACCTGCCAGCCGCCGAGGGTCAGGGTATCGACGACCACGCGGTGAACGGCAGCGTCAAAGCTCTCCGGACAGGGATGGGCGAATAGAACCAATGCGCGCTTCATTCGGCGGCCTCTGGCAAGGGCTTGATATATTTGTACGAATAGATGGTGCTGTAATCGAACTCCGGCTCGTCCCATGCGATCATCTTGCCGGGATTGAGCAGCCCCTTGGGATCGGCCTGCCGTTTGAAATCCAACTGCCGCTGGTCCGTCGCTTGCCGCCCGCCCTCTTCTAGCGTGTAGCGATGCGGGTTAAAGATCATGCAGCCCATCTCTTCGTGCAGGCGCACAATCTCTTCGAGCCGCTCATCGGTGGTGTATCTGACGATCGGCAGGCCCGCGAACATGACCTTGCCGCTCTCCTTCATCACCTCGAGGTGTTGCAGAACCTCTGCGCCAAAGGTGTCGCGCACCTTTTGCACCAGCTCCATGTGCTGCGGGTAGGAATAGCGCACCTGCAAATAGGTCACGGTTTTATCGAATTTCAGCGCGCGCAGAGTCGTATGGTTCCAGCCATGTTCATAGACCGCGCCCGGTTCACGATCCCACGGCATCGTATCGCTGCGATAGATCACCCGCGCGGCCGGACGGCGGGCGGTAAAGGTGTCGAACCCGTCCAGCGAATGCGGCGCGACCATCAGGCCGACCAGATGATCGCCCTCGGACACATGCGCCTTGACCCGCTGGAAATAGCTATGGGCAATCGGCGCCTCGTATACGCTGGCCAGTTTGATGACGATCCCCGACTCATTCGCCAGATCCGCCGCATATTGCGCGGCGTCTGCGAAATCATCGAAGGCGACGAACATATCGACCCAGTCATAGGCCGGAGCCAGCGGCATCTCGACCTCGGTGATGATCCCGTTGGTGCCATAGGCATGGGACACGCGGTGCAGTTCCTCGCCGCGAAATTCCAGAACGCGGGGCTCTTGCTCCATCGTGATGACGCGCAGCCGGATGATGTTGCCCAGATCGCGCAGCGCCCCCCAGCGGACCGACCCGACGCCGCCCGACCCGCCCGCAACAAAGCCGCCGATGGTCGCGGTCGCGGCTGTCGATGGCATCATCCGCAGCTCTTGGCCGGACTTGGCCTTGCACTCGGCATCCAGATCGCGGACGACACAGCCCGGTTCGGCGATCGCCCGTCCGGGGTGGATTTCCTTGACCTTGTTGAACTGGGCCATATGCATCAGACAGCCCCCCGCCAGCGGCATGGCCTGTCCATAATTTCCCGTCCCTGCCCCGCGCACCGTGACAGGCACATCATGCTGGTAGCAGACCCGCAAAACGTCGATGACCTCTGCCTCGGTCTTGGGGTTGACGACGAAATCGGCCTCCAGATGGTCCAGACGCGCCTTGAGGATCGGCGAATACCAAAAGAAATCGCGGCTCTTGGACTTAATCACCACGGGGTTTTCGTCCACTTCGATATGGCTCAGGGCGGCTTTGGCGGCGGCAATATTGGCGGTCATGGCTTAGCTCATCAAAGGATCAAGTTCGGAATAGTCAGGCAGGCGGCGATCAATCGCTTGGCCGCCGCCCATCACGATGCGGTCGGACTGCGGACGGGCGAAAAACTCGGTCCAGCTACGGGCGCGAAACAGGGTCAGATCGGCGGGCGCACCGGGCAGCAGGCTGGGCGCCTCAAATCCGCAGGCCCGCGCCGGGTTCGCAAACACCGATTGCACCCAGTCCCCGCGGGCGTGGTCCAGATGGCAAATCCGCGTCGCCTCGCGCAGGACCTCGACCATGTCCAGATCGCCGTAGGCGTAAAACGGATCGCGGGTGTTGTCCGAGGCAAAGGACACGTTCACCCTTGCCGCGGCCAGTTCATGCACCATGGTCACCCCGCGCCAACGCGGCGTGCGTCCGGCGTGGCGATCCTGAAGATACATGTTGCACATCGGCAGGCTGACCACGTTCAGATCCGCCGCCGCGACCAGATCAATCACCGTTTCGGCGGTTTCATCATCCATCCGCGCCAACGAACAGCAATGCCCCACCGTCACCGGCCGGGCAAAGCCGGTTTGCAGCACCACCTCTGCCACGGTACGCAGGGTGTCGCTCTTGGGGTCTTCGGTTTCATCGACGTGAAAATCGACGTGCAGGTCATACTCTTGCGCTAGGGCAAAGAAATCCAGCAGCCGTTCGCGCAGGTCCGGCACCGGATAGGTCACCGCCCCCAGCACGCCACCACTCTCGGCGACGATCTGGGCGGTTTTCGCGAATTCGCCCGTGCGAAAGACCTTATCAATCGCCACAAGGCAGGAGGCCTGCAACTCGATCCGGCCTTTCCACGCCTCGCGCATCTGCCGGAACACCGGAAAGCTGATGGCATCCTGCGGCGGCAAACTGTCCAGATGGGTGCGAATGGCGCGGGTGCCGTGCGCATAGGCGCAGCGCAGCGAAAATTCCATCCGGGCCGCGACATCCTCGGCACTCCAGTTGGCGAGGCGGTCCGCGCCCACCGTGGTCAGCGCCCCCATAAAGGTCCCGTCCGGATTGCTGGCACGGGGCCAGATATGCCCCTTGTCCAGATGGGTGTGCATATCGACAAAGCCGGGCAACACCATCGCGCCGCGCGTATCGACCACCGTATCAGAACGATCCGTAGCGATACGGCCATCCGCGATGGTCAGGCTGGTGGTTATCAAGTCCCCGGCTTGACCGATCAGGCAGGCCGGAACCGTCACATTGTCCAAAGTAAACGTGCCGCTGGGCAGAGCGCGGAAGTCCATTAACCCTCTTTTTTGATTGCGCTTTCGTGCCATTTGCGGAGCAGCAGATGGCTGAGCAGCGACGTCGCTGCAAAAATCAGAACCCCCGTCGCCGCGATCAACAAAAGCGCGGCGAACATGCGGGGAATATTCAGGCGATAGCCTGCCTCTAGGATACGGAACGCCAGACCCGAACCGATGCCGCCGGTGCCCGCGACATATTCGGCCACCACCGCGCCAATCAGGCTCAGGCCGCCCGCTATCCGCAGGCCGCCCAGAAAATAGGGCAGCGCGGCGGGCAATTGCAGGAACCGCAGCCGCTGCCAGCGGGTGGCACCATAGATCCGGTAGAGATCGCGCAGGTTGTGATCGGTGGAATTCAGCCCCAGCGTCGTGTTCGACAGGATCGGGAAAAACGCCACCAGCCACGCGCAGAGCAAGAGCGCCGTCAGTTTGCTATCCACATAGATGAAGATCAGCGGCGCGATCGACACCACAGGCGTCACCTGCAAGATCACCGCAAAGGGGTAGAACGACATTTCAACGAACCGCGACTGGGTAAACAGAACCGCCAGCCCAACGCCGCCGACGACCGCAACTCCCAGCGCCATCAGCGTAATTTTCAACGTCACCATCAGGCTGTCAAACAGGGTCGCCCAATCCTCGATCAGGGTTTGCAGCACCAGACCGGGGCCCGGCAGGATGTAATGAGGAATCCCGTTCCACACCACCACACGGTCCCACAGCACCAGAACGGCGATCAGCACTATCGCGGGCAGCGCCCACTTGCCGATCCGTTCAAACCGTTCGGCGCGGGCGATGGCCAGCTCTTCCTGGTCGATGACATGCGACATCTCGCTCACGCTCATGCCCGATCCCTCTCGCCATGTTCGTTCATCGCGCCATGCAGCGCGTCCGAGGCTGCGCGGCACAGTTCGGCATAGGCGGCGGAGGTGCGAAATACCTCGCCGCGCGGATAGGGGGCATCGACCGTCAATTCGCGGCTGACACGACCCGGACGGGCGGCCATGACGACGATCCGGTCCGACAGAAACACCGATTCAAACACCGAATGCGTGACAAAGATCACCGTGCAATTCAGTTTATCGCGCAGTTCCAGCAGGTCATTGTTCAGCCGGTGCCGCGTGATTTCGTCCAAGGCCGCAAAGGGTTCGTCCATCAGGATCAGCCGCGGCTGGGTCACCAAGGCCCGCGCGATAGAGGCCCGCATCTTCATGCCGCCGGACAATTCGCGCGGATAGGCGGTCTGGAATTTCTCCAGACCGACCAACTTGAGCGCCCAGAGCACGTCGTCACGAACGGAACTGAACGACCGACCGCGTAGCCGGAACGGCAGCCAGACATTCTGCGCCACCGTGGCCCAGGGCATCAGGGTCGGTTCCTGAAACACCACGCCCAGATCGCCCTTTTGTTGCCCGCCCTCCCAGCGGATCGCGCCGCTGGTTGGCCGCATCAGGCCAGCGATCAGACGCAGCGCGGTGGATTTGCCACAGCCCGACGGCCCCAGCAGCGAGATGAAATCGCCCTGATGGACCGACAGGGACATGCCCCGCAGCGCGACCACGTCGCCATTGAATATCTTATCGACCGCCGACATTTCCAGCAGCCGGGGCCTCTGCCCCAAGGGCAGTAGCGCCGCGCTGGCGGTTTTGGGGTCCGTTATCACGGCGCTACCATCCATCTGTGTCACTCGCCCGTCAGTTCCTTTTTCAGCGCCAGCGCGACGCCCGTGTTGGAAAACTCGGTGGTGTAGATCGTGGTCAGGTCCAGACCTTCGCCGATCACGCCAGCGGCGACCATTTTGTCGTAGAAGTCCTGAATGGTGGCCGGGTCCATCGCCCCGATCCCCAGCTCGAGCGAGGTGCCGCTATCGACGATGCCGTAGTCCTTCATCATCTGGATCGAGAATGCGATCTGTTCGCTGCTCATATCGGGGTTGGCCGTCTGGATCAGCGCGTTGCCCGGCGCTGGATCGCCATAGAGATAGCTGGCCCAGCCAAGCGACGAGGCCTCGACAAAACATTTCACCACCTCGGGCTTTTCCTCGACCGTCGGCGCCATGGTTTCGACCAGTGTCGCGTAGGTGCTGAACCCGAGGTCGGCCAGAACCCAGATATCGGGTTTGAACCCGCCCGCCTGTTCGACGGCAAAGGGTTCAGAGGTGATATAGCCCTGCTGCGCGCTGAGTGGGTCAGCGACGAACGGGGCGGGGTTGAACGTATAGGGCACCCGCAGTTCCGGCGCAAAGCCATAGGCCGAAATCATCCACTGATAGAACGACTGATAGCCCGCGTCGGCGACGAAAATCTGGTTTAGCCCCTTGATATCCTCAAAGCTGGCGGCAGCACCCGGATGGGTCATCAGCACCTGAGGTTCTTTTTGGAAATGGGCGGCGACGATCTTGACCGGGATGCCTTCGACGGCGGCATTGAACGGCTCAAGCAGCGAACCGGCCATGTTAAAGTCGATCTTGCCCGCCATCATCATGGCGCGGTTGTTCACCTGCGGGCCACCCGGCACGATCTCCACATCCAGACCACAGGCAGCGTAATAGCCGTTGGCGACCCCCTGATAATAGCCGCCATGTTCGGCCTCTGGCACCCAGTTGGTGCCGAATTTCACAGGGATAAGGTCTTGGGCCTGAGCCGCGGCACCCGCCACGGACATCAGCGCAACAATCGAAGTCTTATAGGCTTTGGTCATCATCTTCTCCGGGGGAAAGCAATAACGACAGGTTAATCACCCCCGGTTCCGGTTGAGGGGCGCTGACGTATGGGCATCCATGCTGCAACTGCGAAAAAGATCAAAAACCGGGCTAAGAATTGATCAAACGATCAACAAACACGCATTGCGATTTTCATCGGCGGGTGAATCACGCGGTTTATCTGGACCAAATGCGCGACTCTGGCCCACTGGACCAAAGTCAAAAGGACAGCAGACATGAAGACCAGCCTCAGCCCCGCTACGATCGCACCGCCATTTGGTGCCTACAGCCATGGCATTTCCGCCCAAACGACCCAGATCGTCGTGACCTCCGGGCAATTGGGGCTCGCGGCGGATGGCAGCCTTGCGCCCGATGTCGCCGGTCAGGCAGCGCAGTGCCTCGCCAATATAGACGCCATTCTGCAAGAGGCCGGACTGGGCCGCGATGCGGTCATCCGGCTGAATGCCTATGTCACCGACCGCGCGCATTTTGCGGACTACATGGCGCAGCGCGATCTGTGGCTGGCAGGGGTCGCGGTCAAGCCGGCCTCGACCCTGATGATCGTCAGCGGATATACCCGCGCCGAGTTTCTGGTCGAGGTCGAGGCGACCGCCGTTCGCGCATAACATCATATGGTAGAATAACCCGCAGGAAAAAAACGTCAAAATAGCATAGCGCGGGAAAATCTCAGACTCGTTGACTTATCCCGCGCTGCCGACGCTACGTCAGCGTAGACAGGCCCCCACCCCGCCGAAGTTAATGTCTGGACATGCGCCGGATCGGGGGAGGTCGAGCATGGCTGAAACGACAGATGTCTTGGTCATCGGGGCGGGTCTGGCCGGACTGGTCGCCGCGACAGAGGCCGTGGATCGCGGCTGCCGCGTGACCATTGTAGACCAGGAACCGCGAGCCAGCCTTGGCGGACAGGCACATTGGTCGCTTGGCGGTTTGTTCATGATCGACACGCCCGAACAGCGCCGGATGGGTATCCGCGACAGTCTCGACCTTGCGCGGCAGGACTGGCTGGGCTCTGCGCAATTCGACCGCGCCGAAGATCATTGGCCTGCCAAATGGGCCGAGGAATACCTGAACTTTGCCGCCGGTCCGATGCGCAGTTGGCTGCGGGCGATGAACGTCAAGTGGTTCCCGGTGGTTGGCTGGGCGGAACGCGGAGGCGGCAGCGCGGACGGTCACGGCAATTCTGTCCCACGGTTCCATGTGACATGGGGCACCGGGCCGGGTGTACTGGAACCCTTTGTGGCCAAGGCCTTGGCCGCCGAGGCCGACGGACGCCTGAAATTCCGGTTTCGCCACCGCGTCACCGAACTGATCGGCGGAGCCAGCGGCGTCGCCGGGGTTGCCGGCGAGGTTCTGGAGGCTGACAGCGTCGCGCGCGGACAAAAATCGAACCGTACCATCCGCGGCGATTTCCGCATGCTGGCCAATTCGGTGGTGATCGCCAGCGGCGGCATCGGCGGCAATATCGACCTTGTCCGGCGCTATTGGCCCAGCCATCGACTTGGCCCCGCCCCGAAGGACATGGTCTGCGGGGTGCCCGATCACGTCGATGGCCTGATGATCGACCATGCCATCCGCGCCGGCGCCAGCGTGATCAACCGCGACCGGATGTGGCATTATACCGAAGGTATCCGCAACTGGGACCCGATCTGGCCCAATCACGGTATCCGGATCTTGCCGGGGCCGTCATCGCTGTGGTTCGATGCCGATGGCAACCGCCTGCCCGGCCCGTTTATGCCCGGCTTTGACACCTTGGGGACGCTGCGCCACCTATGTCAGTCGGGCCAGCCCTATTCATGGTTCATCACGACGCAGAGCATCCTGAAAAAGGAATTCGCTCTCTCGGGATCAGAGCAGAACCCGGACCTGACCGGCAAGTCCATCGCGCTGTTGCTGCGCAGTCGTTTGGGACGCAAGGCCGCGCCGCCGGTGGAGGCCTTCAAGCGGTCCGGACAGGATTTTGTGGTGGCCCACGACCTTGACGACCTGATCAAGCAAATGAATGCCATCGCGGACCGCCCGCTCGACCCGGCCCGCATCCGCGCCCAGATCGAGGCGCGCGATAGCCAGTTGACCAACCCCTTTGGCAAGGATCATCAGGTCACCGCACTGCGGCAAGCGCGGTCCTATCTGGGGGATCGTTTGCTGCGCACCGCGAAACCCCACGCGATCCTCGATCCGAGAGCGGGACCATTGGTGGCCGTGCAATTGCGGATTTTGACCCGTAAGTCCTTGGGCGGACTTGAGACAAACCTGAGCGGGCGGGTTCTCGCGCCCGGCGGCGCCCCCATCCCCGGCCTGTTCGCCTGTGGCGAGGCCGCGGGATTTGGCGGTGGTGGCTATCATGGCTATAACGCGCTCGAGGGAACGTTTCTGGGCGGCTGTCTGCTGTCTGGACGGATCGCCGGACAGAACGCCTAAAACGCCCCCCTTGTCCGGCTTGCGCATGCTGCATAGCAGCAATTCCGCATTGGCGGTGGCGTCTGAACCGCCGCGATGCCATCTAACCCCTATAGAATTTGATGTCCGTAGGAGAGATGACATGGCAAACGCAGCTACATTTGGGTCGCAAGTCACCGCCGCACAGGGGGCACTCAGCCGTTTCGCGCAAAAGCTGTTGACCGTGCTAGAGGCCTATGGCCAACGCCGCGCCGCGATTGAACTGCGCCGCGCCGGATACCATATCTGATCACGGATCAGACGATTTGGTCGCAAAAACCCCGGACCGCCGCGCGGTGCCGGGGTTTTGTTTTGCCTAGCGCCGCCGCCCGAGCGCCACAGGCACCAAGGCGACCAGCACGACGATCCGCACGAAATGATGCAGCGCCACAAAGGCAGGATCATAGCCCAGCGACAGCCCGATCGCGGCCATCGCCTCGACCCCGCCGGGGGCAAAGGCGATCCAGACCTGCGGCAAGGGCAGGCCAGAGACAAAGGCGGTGATCAGCGCAAAGCCGAACGACACACCCATCGTCACACAGAGCAAGGCCGCCCCGGCCCGCATCGCCTTGGCCAGCGATTTCACGCCCACCTTGGTCATGCGAGTGCCGAGCGTCGCGCCGGTGACGGCAAAACCCGCGAAAATCGCCCATGATGGCACCGCACCATGGACCAGCCCTGTGCCATGCGCCGTCGCGCTGAGGATCAATCCGGCCAAGAGACAGGCGGCGGGAACCTTGGCCCTCTGGCCCAGCCAACCCGCACCATAGGAGGCCAGCAGTAGCCCCAGCAACACCGGCAATTGTGCCACCTGTGCCTTGGGCACGGTGACGGGCGCACTGTCGAGAACGGCGGCCAACGGCGGCACCAGCATTACCAGAACCAACAGGCGCAACACCTGTAGCGCCATGATCGCCGCAACATCGCCCTTGCCCTCGATCGCCAAGGCGATGGCGTTCGACATGGTGCCCGGGCTCGAGGCCAGGACCGCCGTTTGCCGGTCCATGCCAAAGCCGCGCATCAGGATCCACGCCCCCAGCCCCAAGGTGACAGCCAGCGACAGCGACAAAAGCGTCAGGCTGAGCGCCCAGTCCACCACATGCGCCCCGAAGGAGGTGTCGATCCCGCTGCCCAGCGACACGCCGATCACGATGAACCCGAGGTCGCGCAGGCGCTCGGGCACCTGCCCCAGTCCGGTCAGGGCCCCGAGCACCGCAACCGCGAGGCTCGACCCGATCAGGGCGCCCGCCGGAACGCCAAGAGCGGCAAGGGCAAAGGCCCCCGCCGCTCCGGCTGCAAGCGTCCAAAAGACGGCTGCGATCTTAGGCATTCAGTTTCGCCGCCTTGCGGTTGCGGTAGGACACGTAGGCCGGTCCGACGACAACCAGAATAGCCAGCCCGTAGAGCAGAAGCGACTGATAGTCCTCGAACAGGATGCCCCAGTCACCGCCCGAAATCGACAGGGCGCGGCGCAGGTTGCCTTCGAACAGGCCACCAAGGACGAACCCGAGGATGATCGGTGCCAGCGAGAACTGCATCTTCTTCAGGAACCAGCCGAACACGCCCAGTCCGACGATCAGGAACAGGTCGAACGGGTTGCCGACGATGGAGTAGATGCCAACGAACGACAGGATCGCGATCAGCGGCGTCAGATAGTGCTGCGGGATCAGCAGCAGGCGGGCAAAGAGGCCAACCAGCGGCAGGTTGATCAAGAGCAGCGCAACGTTGCCCACGTACATGGACGCGATCAGGCCCCAAGCGATTTCCGGATGCTGGGTGAACAGCAGCGGACCGGGCTGGATGTTGAACATCAAGAGCGCACCCAGCAGGATCGCCGTGGTGCCCGAACCCGGGATACCCAGCGTCAGCATCGGGACCATCGCACCGCCGGCCGCCGCGTTGTTGGCGGATTCCGGAGCGGCCAGACCGCGGACATCGCCGGTGCCGAACAGTTTGCCGTCTTCTCCGGCCAGACGCTTTTCAGTGCCATAGGCCACCGCAGAGGCAACAGACGCGCCGGTCCCCGGCAGAACACCGATAATGAACCCGATGATCGAGCAACGCAGGATCGTCCATTTCGCCTTGGCCATATCTGCCCAGCGCACAAAGGATTTGTCCACCGGCAGCGTCTTGAGCCTGCCCGACAGTTGCTCTTCGACCAGCGAAAGCAGTTCGGCCATCCCGAACAGGCCAACCACAACGATCAGGAAGTCGATGCCCGCCAGTAAGTCAGGAATGCCAAAGGCATAGCGCGCCACGCCGGTGTTCGCATCAATCCCGATAGTCGCGAGCATCAGACCGATCAACGCCCCCAACAGGGTCTTGGTCGGGTTTTTACCCACCAGCGACGCAAGCGATGCAAAGGCGAAAACCATCAGCGCCACATAGTCGGCAGGGCTAAAGGTCACAGCGAATTTCGACAGGACAGGCGCAAACAGGGTCATCAGCACGATCGAAACTGTGCCCCCGATGAACGACGCCACCGCAGAGAGCGACAGCGCCCGCCCGGCCTCGCCCTTGCGCGCCATAGGGTTGCCGTCGAGCGTGGTCATCACCGCGCCAGCGTCCCCGGGCACGTTCAGCAGGATGGACGAAATCCGTCCGCCATATTCCGCGCCATAGTAGATACCGGCCAAGAGGATCAGCGCCGATTCCGGCGGAAATCCGAGGGAGTAGGCAATCGGCAACAGGATCGCGACGCCGTTGATCGGACCAATGCCCGGCAACGCCCCGATCAGCGTCCCAAAGAAACAGCCGCCCATCACCAGCATCAGGTTGAACGGGGTCAGCGCGACCATAAAGCCGGTCGCCAGACCGGAAAAAATGGTATCCATCGTTATTCTCCCGACGAGAGCAGGACTTCGAACCACTCACCGAACGGCAGGTTCATGTCCAAGATCACAGAGCACAGCAGGTAGCCACCAATGCCCGCAACACCGGCAAAGATTGCCGCGTTCACCAGTTTTGCACCCAGCATGCGCGACGCGGTTCCTGCATAGAGCATGGTCGAGACGACAAAGCCCAAACGTTCATAGAGCTCGGCATAGGCCAGCATCAGCAGCACCATGTAGCCCAGCCGAACCCACATCATGCGCGGCACGCCGGCATCATGCACATCGGGGCGCCAGAACACATGCGCGATACACAAGAGCGCAACAACGGACAGCAATTGCGGCCAGGTTTCGGGGCCAAGCGGGTCGTATTGGAACGGGGCCTTGATGCTGGTGAAGGCGATGACCGCATAGGCCAAAGTCACCAGAAACAGCACCCCGGAGAAAATCCGGTCTGCCATTCGATTGTCCTTCGATGTCAGGAAAGGGGGGACCCATAGCGGACAGGGGGGCCGCCACACACGGCCCCCCGCCACCAGGAGGAGAGGTTACTGGATCAGACCAGCTTCGGTTGCGATTTCACGCAGGGTCGCCATGTTTTCGGCAACGGCAGCGGTCAGCTCATCGCCAGCCAGGTTCAGCGGCAGGAGGCCTTTTTCAGCCTGCAGTGCTGCGAACTCGGGGGTTGCGTAGGCTGCGTTGAACGCGTCAACCCAGGTCTGGTAGTCGGCGTCCGAGACATCGCCGCCCATGTAGAAACCGCGCATGATCGTCCATTCGACGTCATAGCCCTGTTCCTTGGCGGTCGGGATTTCGGCGAATGCGCCGCCCAGACGTTCGTCGGACATGGTGGCCAGAACGCGCATGGTGCCAGCTTCGAGGTGGGGGGTCATTTCGCCCACGTCGCCGGTGTAGACCGCGATCGAGCCGCCCAGCAGGGCCGCAATCGCATCGCCGCCGCCATCAAAGGCCACGTAGCGCATATCCATCGGCGAGCCGCCGGCTTCGCGGATCAGCAGAGCGGCCTTCATCCAGTCCTGCGAGCCGACCGAACCACCGGCGCCGACAACGACCGAACCGGCATCGCCGGTCAGCGCGGTCATCACGTCTTCGAGGTCCTGATAGGGGCTGTCAGCGCGCACAACCACGGCACCAAAGTCAGCGCCAGCGGTGCCGACCCAACGCACGTCATTCTCGGTGAACTCGCCGTATTTGCCAGTCGCGATGTTCAGCAGCGACCCGGTCGACCAAGCGACAATCGCGTTGCCGTCATCGGTGCGGGTGGTGTTGAACAGGTTATAGGCCACAGCGCCGATACCGCCGGGCATAAAGGTCACCTGCATCGGCGTGCCAAAGGCAGCCTCGAGGCCGGTCTGCGCCACGCGGCAGGTCAGGTCGAAACCGCCGCCGGGGTTCGCCGGGGCCACACATTCGGGGCTGTTGACTTCGGCAGATGCGGCAGTGACGGTCAGGGCGAGCGCGAACGGCGCAGCCCACAGGCTGGTGAATTTCATCGTGTTTCCTCCCAATGCCCACATGGGGCCAATTCGATTCCCGCCGCTTGGCGGCTGGTGGGACGGTGTTAACGATGCTCGCTGACCGAATTCTGATCCGAAACTGACCGGAAGCGGACCCGAACCTGACCCGGGGCTGACATGAAGCCCATTCGACTAGCGGCCATCAATTCGGCTTTTGGTTTTTTTCTGCCGTCGTACTATGCACTCTCATGCGCATCCTGTTGGTAGAAGATAACGACGATCTGGCCGAAACGATCCTTGATCGTTTGCGGGCCGAAGGTCATGCCGTCGATCGTGAATCGAACGGCGATCAGGCCAATGATCTCTTGCGCCATATGTCATTCGACGTGATCATTCTGGACGTGAACCTGCCGGGTCGAAACGGCTATGAGGTCCTGCGGTCCATGCGCTCGCGCGGGGATGAGACCCCTGTGCTGATCCTCACCGCCCGCTCCGAGGTGGACGACCGCGTGAACGGGCTGGACGCCGGGGCCGACGATTATCTGGTCAAACCCTTTGATTTCCGCGAATTGGTGGCCCGCTGCCGGGTTCTGGTGCGTCGCCGCTCCGGTCTGGCGACAAATCTGTTTGTGTCTGGCGATCTGACCTTTGATCGTGCGGCCAAACGGTTGATGATCGGCGGGGTGGATGCCGAATTGCGCGCCCGAGAGGTGCAGTTGCTGGAAATCCTGATTGACAACCTTGGTAAAATGCTGACCAAGGAACAGGTGGCGGACCGCCTCTATACCTTTGACGAAACGCCGTCCCTCAATGCGATCGAACAACTGGTCACGCGGCTGCGGCGTAAACTGGACGGCACACCCCTGACCATCCGCACGGCGCGAGGGCTGGGATATATGGTCGTGGTTCAGGATGATCTCTGACGCCCCTGCCCCATCCATTCGGCTGCGCCTGTTGGCGCTGATGGCTGCCGGATTTTGCGGGCTGCTATTGATCATTTCGGTCCTGCTGTGGAACTATTCCCGCACGGCCGCGAACAAAACCTACGACCTCTTGTTGTCCGGGGCCGCACTATCGATCCTCGAACGCGTCTCTGCCGGAACCGAGGGCGCGACGGTCGATATCCCCTCCTCCGCGATGGAGATTTTGGGCCTCTCTCCTCGCGACCGTCTGGTCTATTCGGTCTTTTCCTATCGGCGCGGCAATATCACCGGCGCGACCGACCTGCCCTTGCCGACGGGGTCCGCCCCTCAGGCAGAGCCCGCCTATTTCGATGCGCAGTATCAGGGGACGGATTTCCGGTTCATCGTCCAGTCACGGCCAGTTACCGTTGGCGACATGCGCGAATGGATCGCCGTGCAGGTCGGCCAAACCCGCGAGGCGCGCAATGACCAGCAATTCGCGCTGTTGTCCTATGGTCTGGCCGGTCTGGCCTTTGTCTCGCTCATCGGCCTTGCCGCGGTCTGGCTGGCGATCAACACCGCGCTGCGCCCGTTACAGGATATTGAAACCGACCTTGCGGCACGGTTGCCGTCCGACCTGACCCCGATCGGCGGGCATCCCCCGCGAGAGGTCAGGTCGCTCTTTGATGCGATCAATTCATTCATCGCCCGCCTCTCTGCCAGCCGGAGCCTGAACGAGAGCTTTATCGCCGATGTGGCGCATCAATTGCGCACGTCCCTGTCCGCGCTACAGGGGCAACTGTCGCTGGCCAGCGATTGCAGCGATTTTGACACCATGGCCGCCCGCGTCACCAAGGCCGAGGCGCAGGCGCAGCGATCCGTCCGCCTGACCAATCAACTCTTGGCCAATGCGATGGTGATCCACCGCTCCGAAGTGGCCAATCTCACGCCCATTGCCCTCACCCCGATTGTCCGCGACCTGATGACCGAATTGATCAAAGACAGCGCCGCCCGCAACGCCAACTTCACCCTCGATGCCGAAATTCCCGAGGCGATGGACCTCATCCTTGGCGATACAGTCTCGATCCGCGAGGCGCTGCGCAACCTGATCGACAACGCGCTGCGTCACGGGGCACCCTCGGTCGATGTGGACATCGATTTGCGGGTTGAAAACAACGACACACTGCTGCTGTCGGTTTCGGACGCCGGGCCCGGCATTCCGCCGCACCTGCGGGCCAAGGCGACAGAGCGGTTCGTCTCGCTGGCGGCGCAAACCGGCGGATCGGGCCTCGGGCTGGCGATTGTGCAGGCGGTCGCCACCAGCCACCGCGCCGCGCTGCAGCTGGAAACCGGAAAAAAGGGCGGCCTGCGCGCCATTATCGCCTTTCCTCGCTACAAACCGGCCCGCACTCTGCCCGGCCGTGGCACATTGGCCAGCATCATGTTCGGCATCTTGGCCTTGGTCGGCTCGCCGCAGCCAGCACAGGCCCAAGACAACAGTCTGGTCATCTATAGCGCAACGGATACGGCGGCGATTGCGCCCCTGCTCAACCATTATCAGGCGACGCATCCAGACCAGCCGATCACCTATCGCGAGTTTCATACCCGCGACCTCTATGAGCTGATGGTGGCAGACCCGGACCCCGTGCCCGATATCGTGATTAGCTCGGCCATGGATCTACAGGTGGATTTGGTCAATCGCGGACTGGCGCAGGCGGCGGACCTCACCAATCTGGGGCGTCTGCCGGATTGGTCGCACTGGCGCTCGGAACTGTTCGGGTTCACTTTTGAACCGGCGGCGATTGCCTATAACCCTTCCCTGCTGTCGGATGCCGATTTCCCGCGCACGCACCAGGCCTTGGCCAGTTATATCCGTGGCAACCAGGACACGCTCTTTGGCCGGGTCGGCACCTATAACGTCGGTCGGTCGGGGATCGGCTATCTCTATGCCACCCAGGAATTGGTGCAAGGCCTAGAGGGGCAGCGCATGACCGAAGTGTTGGGCCGTGCCGGGGCGCAGGTCTATTGCTGCACCTCGGAAATGCTGGATGCCGTCGCCCGGGGCGATCTGGTGCTGGCCACCAATGTCATCGGATCCTATGCGCTGGCCTATGCCACCAAGGATCCGCGGATCAAGATCGGTCTGATGGACGATTATAACCTCGTCATGTCGCGATCGGCCTTTATCCCGCGCGGGGCTGCGCACCCACTGGAGGCGGCCGAGTTCATCGATTTTCTGATTTCCGCAGAAGGTCAGAACCTGATGGCCACAGAGAGCGAGTTGATCCCGATCCGCCCCTCGGCCTATCTGCACACGCCCGCGCTGGATCTGATCGCGGAACATGACGGGACCTTTTTGCCGATCCCGTTGCGTCCCAGCCTGTTGACCTATCTGGACCGTCTCAAAATGGAGAGGTTCCTCAATAGCTGGCTCGACGCGGTGCAGGTGCCGCCGATTTATTATCCGGCGGCACCCTAGACTGATTAGAACGGATAATGCTGGGCCGGATCCTCGACGGTGATCCAGCGCAGCGTGGTGAATTCCGCGATCCCCGCCTTGCCGCCAAACCGGCCATAGCCCGAGGCCTTGACCCCGCCAAAGGGCATTTGCGGTTCATCTGACACCGTCGGGCCGTTGATATGGCAAATGCCCGATTGCAGCCGATTGGCCACGTCAAAGGCGCGGGCGATGTCCTGGGTAAATACCGCAGCCGAGAGGCCATATTCCGTGTCATTGGCCACAGCGACCGCGGCATCGGTATCGGCCACGCGGATGATCGATTTAACCGGGCCAAAGCTCTCTTCGCGGTAAATCCGCATGTCTGCCGTTACCCCGTCCAGCAACGTCGCCGCGTGCATCGACCCGTTGCGTATCCCGCCTGCAACGATCTTGGCACCCTTGGCGGTGGCATCTGCGATCAGCACGTCCATTTTTTCGGCGGAGGCCAGCGTTACCAGCGATCCCAGCACGACCTTGTCGCGCGGATTGCCAAAGGGCAGCGCCGCGGCACGGGCCGCAAACCGGCGGACAAATTCGTCCGCAATCGCATCCACGACGATGATCCGCTCGGTGGACATGCAGATCTGACCTTGGTTCATAAAGGCCCCAAAGATCGCAGCGTTCACCGCCCCGTCCAGATCGGCATCCGCCAGCACCAAGAGCGGAGCCTTGCCGCCCAGCTCCAACAGCGAAGGTTTGAGGTTCTGCCCCGCCAACCCGCCGATGATCCGGCCAACACCGGTCGATCCGGTAAAGTTCACATGCCGGACCTCTGGCGCTTCGATCAGGGCCTTGACCACGGCGGCGGCATCCTCGGGGGCATTGGTGATGACGTTCACCGCCCCCTTGGGCAGACCTGCCTCTGTCAGGCAATCGCCGATCAGGCGATGGGTGCGCGGACACATCTCCGAAGCCTTGAGCACCGCCGTATTCCCGCAGGCCAAGGGCATCGCGACTGCCCGGGTGCCCAGGATGATCGGCGCATTCCACGGCGCGATGCCCAGACAGACCCCGCGCGGTTTGGCCACTGCCAGCGCCAAGGTGCCGGGCTTGTTCGCCGGGATCACCTCGCCGCCGATCTGGGTGGTCATCGCAGCAGCTTCGCGCAGCATGCCCGCCGCCAGATGGACGTTGAACCCCGCCCAAACGGTGGTCGCGCCGGTCTCGGACACCATCGCGTCGATAAACTCGGCCGCGCGGCTGTCCATGATATCGGCAGCCCGCATCAGAACGGCGCGCCGCGCCTCGGGCCCGGTGGCGCTCCAGTCCTCAAACGCAGCCTGCGCGGCAGCCACAGCCGCCAAGGCATCGGCCACGCCCGCAGCGGCGGCGGTGGTGGCGACCTGTCCGGTCACGGGATCGACCCGCGCGAACTGGCGGCCATCCTGCGCTGGGGTTTCCACCCCGCCAATCAAGAGATCCAAAGACATATTTTCCCCTTAGTTCAAACCGTTGCTGGTGGCTTCGATATGGGCGCGCATGCCGCCGTCGGTGGCGATATTCACCCCCCTGAGCCAGCCCGCCCCATCCGACAGCAGAAACGCCACGACCGGCGCGATGTCGGTCGGACGCCCCGGACGATCCATGATCCGCGCATCCTCGGCCGCGCGTTCGCCCAGCGTTTCCAGAAAATCGCCCAAAATCGGCGTGTCGACCGGGCCGGGGCTCACGGCGTTCATGCGAATGCCGCGATCGCGCCACGTCCAGCGGTTTTCATGCGTCCAGGCAATCAGCGCCTGTTTGCTGAAAAAGTAGCAGTTCTCTGCCGTGATCCGCTGCTCTGCACAGAACCCGGCAACGCCCTCAAGGGTCAGATCGGCGGCGGCCTTGATCCGCTCGACCTCGCCCTGCCAGCCGATCCCGGCCAGCGAGGCGAGGTTCACGATGGAGGCCCCGGGGGTCAGGCTCTCCACAACGCCCAGCGTGAGGCGTTTGAGGGCGACGAGGTTGACCGTCAGCACCACCGCTGGCGGCGCGGTCGGCGGCACACCGGCGATATTGGCCAGACCGTCGGCGCGATAGGTGCGCAGATCCCCGATCAGCGCCTCCACCGCCCCGGCGTCGGTCAGATCAACCTGATGAAACGCATCGAGTTCGACACTGGCAGGGTTGCGATCAACGCCGACAACCCGCGCCCCGGCGGCCCGGACGACCCGCGCCGTTTCGGCGCCTATCCCCGAGGACACGCCCGTAATGATAATGGTTTTTCCTGACAGCATCATGGGTTACTCCGCCGCGACCGTTGCATAGCCTTCGGGATGGAAGGTGCCGTTTTCTTCTCGGAAGGAATGGGCAAAGTCGGGCCAGACCAGCGTCAGGCGGCCAGAGCGCTGATCGACGTACCAGCTCTTGCAGCCGCCTGCCAACCAGACCGTGCCAGCGGCCATCCCGTCCAGCTTTTGCATATAGGCCTCTTCGGCCTCGGGGCGGACCTCGATCACCTCGACGTATTGCGCGGCGATATGATCCAGCGCCCCGAGGATGTAATCCACCTGCGCCTCGATGATGTAGACGACCGAATTATGCCCAAGGCCGGTGTTCGGACCGTTGATGATGAACAGGTTGGGATAGCCATTGACGGCGATGCTGTCGTAGGCCTGCATTCCGCGATCCCAATGCGCGTCCAGACTGATGCCTTCGGTGCCGAAAATACGCGCGGCAAAGGGCGGACGGACGGCCTCGAAGCCCGTGGCAAAGACCAGCACATCCAGATCATAGATCGCACCAGAGGCCGCAACCGCCTGCCCGTTCTCGATCCGCGCCAGCGCCGAAGGTTCGACCGTGGCGTTCGCGGCTGCGACCGCCGGATAATAGGTGTTGGAAATCAGCAGACGTTTGCAGCCGATTTCATAGTCCGGCGTCAATTTAGCACGCAAATCCGGGTCTGCGATATGCGTCTCCAGATGCCCCAGCGCCAAGGCCTTGGCCTCGTTGAGGAACCGGGGGATGTTGCGCCGCTGGGCAAAGTTGAACTCGCCCGACCAGAAAATCTCAGAGCGCAGATCTTCGACCACCTGCGGATCGCGAGCGCACATCCGCCGTTCGCCCTCGGTATAGGCGCGATCCCAGCGCGGGATCATGTAGGGGGCAGAGCGTTGGAACACGACCAGTTCGCTGGCGATTTTCTGCATCTCCGGCACGATCTGGATGGCGCTGGCCCCGGTGCCGACAACCCCGATCCGTTTGCCGTTCAGGTCCGCCGAGTGGTCCCAGGCTGCGGAGTGGAACACCTCGCCCGTGAACCCGTCCAGCCCCGGAATATCGGGCATATGACCATCCGCCAAATGGCCCGTGCCGGTGATCAGGATTTTGCAGCGATAGACGCCCTTGTCGGTGGTGACGACCCATTCCGCAGCCTCGGCGTCCCAGCGGCTCTCTTGCATATCGGTGTGGAAATGGATGTGCGGCAGGATGCCTTCGTCCTCCGCACATTTGCGGATGTAGGCCTGAATTTCCCCGCCGGGTGAAAACACCCGCGTCCAATCGGGGTTCGGCAGGTAGCTGTAGGAATAGAGGTGAGAAGGCACATCACAGGCAATGCCCGGATAGTGGTTGTCGCGCCACGTGCCGCCTACATCGCCTGCACGTTCGATGATCAGGAAATCATCGCGCCCGGTTTGTTTCAGCCGGATCGCCATGCCCAGACCGGCAAACCCGGCGCCAATAATCAGGATCGGAGTCGTTGTCGTCATAGCGGCCTCTTATGGTTTCTGGGCGGGAATGATCGTGCCAGCGGCAAAGCCATCGGGCTGCGCGGCAAAGCGATCGACGTGATAGAACAGCTCGGCCGCACGTTCGTGCACGACCGCATGGCCCGAGGGGATTTCGGTATAGCGGGCATCCTCGATGGCGCCGAACAACTGCTTGGAATGATGGCGGGGCACCATCATGTCATAGGTGCAGCCGATGACCAGCGTTTTAGCGGTGATGGTTTCACAGGCCACCGCAATGTCGATCCGCGCATTCAGGTCCATCTGTTTTTCGACAAAGGGCGTGATGGTCAGCATCCCCGCAGCCTTGACCATGTCGTCGAGCGTGCGGGCATTCATAAAGGCCGGGGAAAACGCGCAGAACGTCATATATTCCGTCAGGTTTTCGCTGCCCTGATCGCGCAGCGCACGCCAGACACGGCCACGCATCCGCTGATGGGTATCGGTTTTCAGCCATCCCGCCGCGAGGATCAGATTGGTGATCCTGTCGCCCATTTCGGCCGCCGTTTGCGCGGCAACAACAGCGCCCAGCGAATACCCCATCAGGGTCACCGGGCCGGTCGGCACCTCTGCCTCGATCACGGCGCGAACCTGCGCCACCAGATGCGCCAGGTCCAGACGGTCATGGCCGGGGTCGGTGAAATCGAGCGCGATCACCCGCTGCCGATAGGCCATCATCGGGAAAATATAGCCGTAATGGCCGTCGATGCTTCCGGCGGTGCCATGGACCAGCACCAGAGGCGCACGGGCATTGTCAGGCCCCGCGACGCGGTACCGGACGGTCACGCCGTCCACCGTCACCGCCCCTTGGCGATATGGCTGAGTGTCGAGCATGTCTTTCTCCTCTCTCAATTGGGCAGACCTCTGCTGGCCGGGGCAGGCTGCCTCGGTGCCGATCCGGTGGGCCGGTCGGGGGTCTAAATCAGGGTTCAGGTCGTCAGGTCAGGCGGTGGGGATGTGATAGCCACCGTCGACGTAAATGGGTTGTCCGGTCACATAGGGCAGCGCCCCCGAGGCCAGCGCCGCCGCAACAGCGCCAATATCCTGGGTCTGGCCCCAGCGCCGCTGGGTCACCGCGCCGGACGCGATGTAGTCGTCAATTTTTCCGGTCGGGGCCGATCCGGTCATCTCTGTGCGAATAAATCCGGGGCGGATTTCATGCACAGCAATGCCGCTGGCCCCCAGCCGGTCGGCAAACAGCTGCGCCGTCATCGACAGGCCCGCCTTGCTGATGCAATAGGGGCTGCGATCGGTGGACACATGCGCCGCCGCGATCGAGGTGATAAAGGTGATCGACCGGTACCCTTCGGTCTGGCGGGCCACCATCCGCCGCGCCACTGCCTGCGTAAAAAAGAACGTCCCGCGCAGATTGACGCCCAGATTGCGGTCAAAGGCCTCTGGCCCGAGATCCAGCAGGTCCGTCAACGGACGTGCCGCGATGCCTGCGTTGTTCACCAGCGCATCGACCGGCCCCAGCGCGGCCTCAAGCTGGTCCAGCGCCGCCGCATGAGACGACAGATCGGCCAAATCCATGACCGCAAAGGCGGATTTGGCGCCCAGCGCCGTCAGGTCCCCGGTCAGGCTGTCGGCCTTTTCATCGTGGACCAGATCCAGCACCCCCAGATCGAACCCCGCCTTGGCCAAGGCCAGCGCGATACCGCGACCCAGGCCCTGGCGGGCTCCGGTCACGATGGCAACAGGTCGGCTCATCTCTATACCTCCAGCCATTCGGCACGCACCTCTGGCGCATCGAGCAGCGCCTGCGGCGTGCCCTCGAACACGATCTCGCCGTGGCCCATCACATAAAGCCGATGGGAAATATCCAGCGCGATCACCAGTTTCTGCTCGACCAGCAGGATCGACACGCCCCGCGCCGCGATCCGTTCCAGCAATTGCCCGACGGCGGCGACCATTTTCGGGGCCAGCCCTTCGGTCGGCTCGTCGATCATGATCAGATCGGGATCACCGATCAGCGTCCGGCAGATCGTCAGCATTTGCTGTTCGCCGCCCGACAAAACCCCCGCACGGGTATCGGCGCGGGTGCGCAGCACCGGGAACAGATCAAAGATATCCTCCATCGACCAGAGCCCTGCCCCGCCCGGTTTCTGGCCGAGGATCAGGTTTTCCCGCACCGTCAGGTCAGGGAAAATATCGCGGCTCTCCGGGACATAGCCGATCCCGGCATGGGCGATCTTATGCGGCCTTTGTCCCGCCAGGTCGCGGCCCGACAGCCGAACCGCGCCCTTGGTCGTGACCGCGCCCATGATGGATTTGAGCAGCGTTGACCGGCCCGCGCCATTGCGGCCCAGCAGGGACACGATTTCCCCCTGCCCGACAGTGAGCGTCACGCCGTGCAGGATGTGGCTCTTGCCATACCACGCCTGAAGGTTCTCGACCGACAGCAGCGGCGCGGTGACCAAGGATTGATCGTGATGGGTCATGCTGCCTCCTCCTTGGCGGTGCCCAGATAGGCCTCTTGGACCGCCGGGTTGGCGCGGATCTCTTCGGGCGTGCCGGTGGCGATGATCTGGCCATAGACCAGCACCGAAATCCGGTCCGCCATCTCAAAGATCACGCCCATGTCGTGTTCCACCATCAAGAGCGTGCGCCCTTCGGTGACCCGCATGATCAGGCGCAGCGCGGCCTCGGTTTCAGAGTGGCTCATCCCTGCCATCGGTTCATCCAGCAGCAGCGTATGCGCACCAGAGGCCACCGCCAGCCCCAGTTCCAGCGCCCGCTGTTCGGGATAGGTCAGGCTATCGGCGGTATCGTTGCGTCGATGCGTCAGACCCAGTTCGTGCAGCAGCCGTTCGCAATCCTCGGCCACATCGACCAGCCCCAGCGTCCGTTTCCAGAACGTATAGCGATGGCCCAGCTTCCACAGCACCGCGCAGCGCAGGTTTTCCAGAACCGTCATCTGCGGAAAGATATTGGTGATCTGGAAACTGCGCGACAGTCCAGCCCGTACGATCTGCGCGGGCTCTTGGCCGGCGATGTTCTGCCCCTCGAACAGAATCTGACCCGAGGTTGGGGTGATCCGGCCGGAAATCAGGTGAAACAGCGTCGATTTCCCCGCCCCGTTCGGCCCGATCAGCGCGTGTCGTTCGCCCTTTTTCACGCTCAGGTTCACACCGCGGATAATGTCCACCGGCCCAAAGGATTTCCGCAGATCGCGTAGCTCTAGCGCGTCGGTCATTTTGCCCCTCCTGCCTGCGCAATAGCGTGGCGTTTGCCGTCGAGCCGGTCCAGCAGAGGACGCAGGGCGATCACACCGATGATTAGCATCACGCCCCCCGTTGCCCACGACAGACCGGACTCCGCATTCAGCGGCAGCCCCAGTACCGAAATCTCTGCGCCCTTGGCCGCGTCCAGACCGGCGCGGTAGGCCAGTTCGATCACAATGATCAGGCCCGCCACCGACAGACCGCCGGCAATGGCAATCCCCGCCAGGATCGGCGACTGCGGCGCGAACCCCGCTGACCGGACCAAGGCCCGGCCATTCGCCAAAATCCCCGCCAGTCCCCCCGGTGCGACCATCACCACAAAGATGAACATCAGGCCAAAGTACATCATCCAAGCCGGGCTAATGTCGGACAGCCAGATCTTCATCAGGCCGATCACGATAGCGCCTAGAACCGGGCCAAAGAAATGCCGTGTGCCCCCGATATAGGTCATCAGCAAAACCAGCGTCGAGGTGCTGGCCCCCAGCGCATGCACGGTGGTGATTTCGACGTTCAGAGCAGCCAGCGAACCGGCCACGCCTGCGATCCCTGCGGCAATGGCATAGGCCGACATGCGGACACGGCGGGCGGAAAATCCCAAGAATTCGACCCGTTCGGCATTGTCGCGCACCGCGTTTTGCAACAGCCCCAGCGGCGTGCGCGACAGGAAAAACAGCAGCCCCGCGCAGATCGCAAACCAGACCGCGATCACCCAGTAGATATCGACATTGGGGCCATAGCTCAGGCCAAAGGACGATCCCAGATCCATACGGTCCATCGACACGCCCTCTTCGGAGCCGTAGATCGAGGGAAATAGCGTCGCGGCGGCGGCCACCAGTTCGGCCAGACCCAGCGTGATCATCGCAAAGGGCATTCCGCCCCGCCCCGAGGCCAGCCAGCCCCCGACGCTCCCCAGCGCAAAAGACCCTACCCCGCCGATCAGCGGGATCAGCGCCAGCGGAAAGGCAATATCGGCCTCGACAAACCGCAATACCGCATGGGTGGCGATGAACCCGCCCAGCCCGAAAAACGTGCCGTGGCCCAGCGACAACAGGCCGGTCTGACCCAGCAGCACGTTATAGCTCAGGGCGAAAATCGCCATCGTGCCCAGATAGTTCAGGGTCGAGATCATCGCATTGCTGCCAAACAGGTTCGGCAGCAGGATCAGCACCACCGCGACCGTCAGCACCGGCATCGCAACGGACAGAGCCGCCGATCGATCCGCAAGTTTGGTGTCAGTCATTGGAAACGTCATATCAAATCCTCAGGCACGTTTGCCAAACAGGCCCATCGGGCGGAACATCAGCATCGCGACCAGCAGCAGATAGGGAATAACCGGGCCAACCTGCGCCACGCTGACGTTCCAGATATCGGACAGCAGCGCGCCAAAGGCCGCAGGGGGCTGGGTCACGCCGATCAGGCCAAAGACATCGGCGACCTTGAGGTTGATCGCGACGGCAAAGGTCTGGATGAACCCGATTAAGAGCGAGGCAACAAAGGCCCCCGCCAGCGAACCCAGCCCGCCAACCACCACGATCACGAACAGGATCGGCCCCAGCGCCGCCGCCATCGACGGCTGTGTGACCAGAACCGGCCCTGCGATCACCCCCGCGAGCCCCGCCAGCGCAGACCCGACGCCAAAGACCGACATGAACACCAGCGGAACGTCATGGCCCAGCATCGACACCATCTCTGGGTGGGTCAGTGACGCCTTAACTATTAGGCCGATCCGCGTGCGCGCCAGCAGCAGCGCCAGCGCCGCAAAGACCGCCACTGCCACCACCAACATGAACAGCCGGAACGCCGGATAGCCGGTGCCAAACAGCGTAAAGGCGGTAAAATTCAGCGCGGCAGGCACCTGAAAGTCCTGCGGGCTACGGCCCCAGATCATCTGCACGGCCTCTTCGATCACAAAGGCCAGACCAAAGGTGAACAGCAATTCGCCCAGATGCCCGAATTTATGCACCCGCCGCAGACCAAAGCGTTCCACCAGCGCCCCAAGTAGCCCCACCGCGACCGGTGCCAGCACCAGCGCCGGGAAAAACCCCACTCGGCGGGAGATTTCGAACCCGAAATAGGCGCCCACCATGAAAAAACTGGCATGGGCAAAGTTCAGAACGCCCATCATCGAGAAAATCAGCGTCAGCCCGGAGGCCAACAAGAACAGCAACATCCCATAGAGAATACTGTTCACGACGGAAAATGTGACGACCTCGATCCCCATCTCAGAGCCCCGAGAAGTTCGGCTTGAGACCCGGACGCGGCCAGTCCATCGCGATCACCTGCCCACCGCCGGACAAGGTGATATAGGCGGTACGCATATCCGGCCCGCCAAAAGCGATATTGGTCGAAAACGGGTCCGGCATCTCGACGGTTTCGACCTCGCGCCCATCGGGGGAAATCACCGTGATGCAGCCGGGCGTCAGCCCCGCCACCGCGATATTGCCACAGGCCTCGACAGCGAGGCTGTCATAGCGTTTGAACCCTTCGAGCTGGGCAAAAACCGACATGCCCGGTGCCGCCGGATCGAGGGGACGAATTTGCCCCGGTCCGGTGATGTCATAAGAATAGAGCCGCCCGGTCTCGGTTTCCGCCACATAGACAGTGCGTTCGTCGGGGGACAGGCCAACCCCGTTGGCCGTGGTGATCGGATAGGCCACCGTGCAGGCAAAGCTGCCGTCGGGCCGCCCGTAATACAGGCCACCATGCAGGAAACTGCGGGCGGTGCGCATGCCGTGATCGGTGAACCACAGACCGCCGTCGCGATCCACAACGATATCGTTGGGCATCAGCAGCGGTTCGCCGTCGATCACGCGGTAGAGCTCGCGCACCTCGCCAGTGTCCAGATCGACCCGTTCGATGCGGCCACCGCTAAAGTCTGGATTGCCGCCGACAGGCTGCGTCCAACCGCCCGGATCGCCCCAAGCAAACCCGTCGCCGTTGTTGCAAATATAGAGCGCGCCATCGGCCCCGACCGCAGCGCCATTGGGCGCACCGCTGAGCTGCACAAACAACTCTTTGCGGCCATCGGGATAAATCCGGGTCAGGCAGCGTTTCTTAATTTCGCACACGATGAGCGAGCCGTCCGGCCGCACCACGGGGCCTTCGGGAAATTCCAGACCGTCGGTCAGGACGCGATAGGGATAATTGGTCATAGCCCACCTGTTAGTTCGACTGTTCGGGCCGATCCTACGACCGGCCCGACGCATTGCGGCAGGAAAAACTGCCGCAGGGAGAGATCAGGGACGTTCCATTTCACAGGTATTGGGCAGCGTGATCACGTCAGCGGGAATAATCGCGACGTTTTCCCAGCCCCAGCCGGTGCCTTCTTCGTCCAGTGCGCCATCCGGCACATCGACAAAGCGCGAGATCGCCATCTGGCTGATGATCTGGTGATCGTCGGGGCGCGAATGCGCATCTGCGCCGTAGACGGTCTTGAACGACACGCCTTCGAGCGCGGCAATCAGCGCGTCAACCTCGTTCGAACCTGCGGCATTGGCGGCCAGTTCCAGCGCGCGAATGGCCGAGGTATCCCCCGGGAAGGCGCTGGCCGACAGACCGCCCGTCGCCGCGCGATAGGCCGCCTCGTAGGCGTGCAACTCTTCGTTTTGGATACCGGCATCGCCGTCAAAGGCCGAATACACCAAACCGTTCAGGCCCGATTGTGCCATAGCGGTCGGAGCGCCCGGCCCGGTCGAGAAATAGGTGAACCATTCCGCGTCCAGACCCGCCTCGCCTGCGGCCTTGAGTTCCAGCGCCAGATCGGCACCCCAGTCGGAGGTGATGACTGCCTGCGCGCCAGAGGCTTCGATCTTGGCGATATAGGGGGTAAAGTCGGTGATTTTTTGCAGCGGGTGCACATCGTCGCCGACCCATTCGATATCCGGGCGGGCCGCGCCGACCATATCGATCACCGCTTGGCGGGTTGTGGTGCCAGAGGACCCTTCGGCGTTCATCAGATAGACCTTGGTGATATCGGTGCGGCTGGCCAGATAGCTTGCCAGACCTGCGGTCTTCATCTGGGCGTTCAGCACCCACGAGAAGCTGAAGTAGCTGCATTTTTCGCCGGTGATCGCCGGATCATGCGAGGCGCCGTCGAACACGATAACCTGATGGTCAGGGTTGCGGCGGTTGTATTTCTGCACGAATTCAACCAGCGCAAAGGTATTGCCCGACGACACCGAGGTCTGCAGGATCGTTGCACCGGCGTCGATGGCCTTTTGCGCCTGAATGGCGGTTTCGGCAGGCGACATCTGGTTGTCAAAGGTCAGGATTTCGATCTGCTGACCATTCAGACCGCCGCGTGCGTTCAAATCATCCACGGCAAAGCGCAACACATGCTCGATCCGCTCGGTCACCACAGCGGCCGGACCCGAAAACGGGTCGATCATCGCAATCTTGAACGTATCCTCGGCCATCGCCACGCCAGCCGACATCAGCGCCAATACGGACGCCACACAAGTCTTATACATCGGTTTTCCTCCCCTTCCGACACACGCCTCCCGCGCCAGGACAATGCCTTGGCCACCCGAACGGGCCCCTTTTGCGGTTCAGCTTTCCTCTCTGTCCGAGCGGCCCTCAGCCCTGCTCATCCATGCTGTCATGCTGGATTTTTTCGCCAAAAGGGTCAACTTTCAGAGTCCATTTATCGGACTTTACAGCAACTTTTTTCTGGAAATTCCATCTATTTTTCTGCATTTAGAAATTTTTAACATCAATATCAAATAGTTAATTCGATTTGATCTATGTCAATATTTTGGACTCTTGCATCTACAAGAGTCCAATTGTTGGACTCAATACGTGGCGCGACCACCCGACAGGTCAAAGACCGCGCCCGAATTGAACGAACACTCCCCGCTCGCCATAAAGGCCACCATCGCCGCGCACTCCTCAACCGTGCCAAATCGGCCCTGAGGGATTCGCGACAGCGAAAACTGGACCTGCTCGGGCGGCAACTGCTCCATCAGCGGGGTATTGATCAAACCGGGTGCCAGACAGTTTGCCCGCACGCCGGTCGCCGCCAGTTCCTTGCCTAGCGATTTGGTAAAGCCGATTATCCCCGCCTTGGCAGCGGAATAGCTGCTGGCGTTGGGATTGCCCTCTTTGCCCGCGACGCTGGCGATGGTGACGATCCGGCCATAATCCTGCGCGACCATGCCATCCAGCACCGCCCGCGCGCACAGAAACACACCGCCCAAGTGGATGTCGATCACCTGACGCCATGGCGCATAGGGATGCCCCTGCACCGGCCGCGTTTGCCCCGTTATACCCGCAGCCGTCACCAGCACATCGATCCGGCCAAATCGCGCATAGGTCGCATCCGCCGCCGCCTGCACGCTGGCCTCATCAGACACATCCACCGCAACACCCAAGCCATCCGGCAATTCCGCAGCGGCCTGCTCGGCCCCGCGCAAATCCCAGATCGCGACCTTAGCACCTTCGGACGCCAACCGCTGCGCCACCGCGCCGCCAATCCCCCGCGATCCACCCGTTATGACCGCAACCTGCCCCTGAAACCGCATTCTTTCCCTCCGAAAGTCCAACATATTGACTTTGATTTCAGAGTTACCGAACATGAAAACCGAATTTCAGCGCAATACCTGCGATTCATTTGGGCAAATAAATCAAACAAAAGTCCGCATATCGGTCTTCTTAGGCAATCATGGCAGCAGACAGCGAACGATCCGACAAGAGCCAAGTGGTAGAACGCACCTGCGCGATTCTGCGGGAAATGGGGCGCTATGGCCAGCGTGGGGCGCGGCTGATCGACCTCACCGAGCGAACCGGCCTGAGCCGCCCCACGGTGCACCGCATCCTGACCACCCTCGGCGCTGAGAGCTTTGTCCAGCGTACAAACGACCGTCGCTATCGACTGTCGCCGGTAATGTACGAACTCGGCCTTGCCGCCCCCAGTCCGGTGGGGGACCCCGAAAAACTGCGTCCGGTGATACAGGCCTTGGCCAATCAGTGCGGCGACACGGTCTATCTGGCGATGCGGACCGGCGATTTCGCGCATTACCTGCTACGCTGCGAGGGCGCCTATCCGATCCGGACCCACGTCGTCGCTGCCAACCAGACCCTGCATCTGGTATCGGGACACTCCGGTCGGGCGCTCTTGGCCTCGATGCCCGAGGACGAGGCCGAAGACATCATCACCCGCGCCAGCCGCGACCGGCACTTATTTGGCGAGGCGACACCGGACGGGCTTCGCGAAGAGATTGAAAAGGTGAGACAAAAGGGATTCGGCTGGGCCCGCGACGTGACCTTTGTCGGGGTGGCGGGCCTGACGGTTCCGGTGCCGAATCCGCGCGGTGCAGCCTATCTGGCGATCACCATTTCGTCGATCCCGCAGCGCCTGACCCCCGATCGCGCGCAGGCTCTGGTCAAGGATATGCGCGCCGCCGCCGCAGAGGTCACCCGCATCGTATCGGCCAGCACCGCCAGCTAACGCAGGCCCTGCCCTACCTTCGCACCTACCAGTGCGGCGGGCGCTGGTCCGCAAGGGGGATGGAACCCGCCCCCTCGACCTCGCGCTCTGCCTCGCGCTCCATCAGCATCATCAACCGGCGCTTGAGCAGTTCGATATCGCGCTCCTGCCGGGCAACGATGTCCGACAGATCATCGACCGAGCGGGTCAGATGCGCGATGCGTTCTTCGAGGTCCTGTGTGTCAGTCATGTGAAACTGCTAGCACGCACCGCCCGAAAGGCCAAGATCGCGTTGCCCTTTTAGGCTTCTGCCTATAAAGCCACCCTCATCAGACGACCGAGGACGGACCATGGCCAAGGAAAAGAAACAGCCCCGCCCCAAGGCAGTAACGCCCAAGGGTTTTCGCGACTATTTCGGCACGGAAGTGACCGAACGCACCCATATGCTGTCCCAGATTGCCGAGGTCTATCATCGTTACGGGTTCGAAGCGCTGGAAACCTCTGCCGTTGAAACGGTCGAGGCTCTGGGCAAATTCCTGCCCGACGTGGATCGCCCGAATGAGGGCGTGTTTGCATGGCAAGAGGATGACAAGGACTGGGTCGCGCTGCGCTACGATCTGACCGCGCCTCTGGCCCGCGTTGCCGCGCAGTACCGCAATGACCTGCCCTCGCCCTACCGCCGCTATGCGATGGGCCCTGTCTGGCGCAATGAAAAGCCGGGCCCGGGCCGGTTCCGTCAGTTCTATCAATGCGACGCCGATACCGTCGGCGCGGCAACTGTTGCCGCCGATGCGGAAATCTGCGCGATGCTGTCCGATACGCTTGAAACCGTCGGCATCCCCCGCGGGGACTACATCGTGCGCGTCAACAACCGCAAGGTTCTGAACGGCGTGATGGAAGTCGCCGGCGTTCTGGACCCGTCCAACCCTGACGCTCTGGTCGAGGAACGCGGCATCGTGCTGCGCGCCATAGACAAGTTCGACAAATTCGGCGAGGACGGCGTGCGCCTCTTGATGGGCAAGGGCCGTCTGGACGAGTCCGGCGATTTTACCAAGGGCGCGGGCCTGTCGGACGAACAGGCCGACATCGTCATGGGCTTTATGACCGCCCGCCGCGACACCGGCGCCGCCACCGCCGCGCGTCTGCGCGAACTGGTCGGCGCATCGGTTGTCGGCAACGAGGGTGTCAACGAACTGGAATATATGGCCGAACTCCTGGACGCCCAGGGCTATGGTGCCGACCGCATCCTGATTGACCCCTCGGTCGTGCGCGGTCTGGGCTATTACACCGGCCCCGTGTTCGAGGCTGAACTGACCTTTGAAATCCTTGACGAAAAGGGCCGCCCGCGCCAGTTCGGCTCGGTCTCTGGCGGCGGTCGCTATGACGATCTGGTCAAGCGGTTCACCGGCCAAGAGGTCCCTGCAACCGGCGTCTCTATCGGGGTGGACCGTCTGCTGGCCGCGCTGCGCGCCAAGGGTCGCATGGGATCGGTCGCCACTGGCCCCGTGGTCGTGACTGTAATGGATAAGGACCGCATGGCCGACTATCAGGCGATGGTGGCCGAACTGCGCAACGCGGGCATCCGCGCCGAGGTCTATCTGGGCAACCCGAAAAACTTTGGCAACCAGCTGAAATACGCCGACAAACGCAACAGCCCGATCGCCATCATCGAAGGTGGCAGCGAAAAGGAAAACGGCGTCGTGCAGATCAAGGACCTGATCCTCGGTGCGCAGATCGCCGCCAACGCCACGCTGGACGAATGGAAGGAACGCCCCTCGCAGTACGAGGTGCCGCGGTCCGAACTGGTGGCCAAGGTGCGCGAAATCCTCGAAAGCCAAGGCAAATGACCGGACTTCGCCAGACCAACGAAGAGGCGCGGCGCATCCGCGCGATATTCGAGGCGCAGGGCGCGCAAGTGGTCGAAACCGACATCCTGCAACCGGCCGATACGCTGCTCGACCTCTATGGCGAGGACATCCGCGCCCGCGCCTATGTCACCGATGATTCCCTGCGCGGTGAATTGATGCTGCGCCCGGACTTTACGGTGCCCGTGGTGCAATGGCACATGGAGACCAATGCCGAACCCGCCCGCTACACCTATTCGGGCAAGGTCTTCCGCATGCAAGAGGACGATCCCAGCCGCCCCAATGAATACGTTCAGGTCGGCTATGAGGTGTTCGACGGGCAGGCTCCGATCCACGCCGACGCCGAGGTCTTTGCCCTGATCGCCCGCGCGCTGGACGGGTTGAACCTGCGGGCCGCAACCGGTGATTACGGCATTCTGACCGCTGCCGTGCAGGGCCTGAACACCACGGACGTGCGCAAATCCGCGCTGATGCGGCACATCTGGCGCCCGCGGCGGTTCCGCTCCCTCCTTGACCGCTTCGGCGGCCGCACGCCGGTCCCCGCTGCCCGCGCCGCGCTCTTGGCAACCGCAGAGCCACTCTCCGGGGTCACGGTGCTGGGCCTGCGCAGCGAGGCCGAGGTTGCCGCGCGCATCGACACCCTGCGCCACGACGCCGCGCAGCCACCGATCGCCAGCGAACAGATCGCCCTGCTCGAGGAAATCCTCGCCCTGCGCGAAACCTGCCCGAATGTCCTCGGACACCTGCGCGATATTGCGGTTGACATGCCGGCGATTTCCGCCGCAGTCACCCGTTTCGCCCGCCGTCTGGAGGCCCTGTCCGCCGCAGGTATCGACGTCGACAGCCTCGAATTCGAGGGCAACTTTGGCCGCACCTCGCTGGAATATTATGACGGGTTCGTCTTCGGCTTCTACGCCGATGCCCGGCCGGATCTCCCGGCAGTCGCCACCGGCGGTCGCTACGACGCCCTGACCCGCGTGCTTGGCCGTGGCCGCAGCGTTCCGGCTGTCGGCGCGGTCATTCGTCCCGAACTCGTTGTCGCGCTCAGGGGGCAGGTATGACGATCAAACTCGGTGTGCCGTCCAAAGGGCGGCTGATGGAAAAAACCTTCGAATGGTTCGCGGATCGCGGCCTGACATTGGTCAAAACCGGCTCTGAACGGGAATATTCCGGCGAAGTCCAGGGCATCGCCGGTGTCGAACTCGTCCTGTTGTCAGCGGGCGAAATTCCGCGCGAACTCTCTGCTGGCCGCATCCACCTCGGCGTCACCGGCTCGGATCTCGTGCGCGAGAAAATCCCGAACTGGAACAGCCGCGTGCATGAACTGGCCCTGATGGGCTTTGGCGGGGCGGACCTGATTATCGCCGTGCCGAACGGCTGGGTCGATGTCGACACGCTGGACGATCTCGACGCTGCCGCCGCCCAGTTCCGCCGCACCCACGGGTTCCGTTTGCGGATCGCCACTAAATACCACCGGCTTGTCCGCGACTTCCTGCGCGACCATGGCGTGGCAGACTACCAGCTGGTCGACAGCCAGGGCGCGACCGAGGGCACCGTGCGCAATGAAACCGCAGAAGCCATCGCCGACATCACCTCGACCGGCGAAACCCTGCGCGCAAACGGTCTGAAAATCCTTTCCGACTCGCTTGTGCACTCCAGTCAGGCCACGCTGTTCAAATCGCGCACCGCAGAATGGTTGCAGGACGATCGCGCCACATTGAACCGTCTGGAATCCCTGCTGCGGGTCTGACCCCTGCTGCCTTTGTGCTGCAAATATCCCGGGGGAGCCGCAGCGCGGCGGGGGCAGAGCCCCCTCCTAGAAAATCCCGATGTCGGCCAGTGCGGCCGACAATTCGGGGGGCAAATCATCATCGCCGGCCCGCGCCGCACTTAGATCGGGCGGTGCATCGGCAGGTGCCAGATAGCGCCAGCCCTGAAACGCGCGCTTGGGCGCCGGGGCGACTTTGACCAGTTCGGGGTCCAGCACGATCGCGCAGCGGGCAATCCCGTCACCGCCGATCACCTCGTCCAGACGCACAATCCGCTGCCGGCACTGGATCACCCCTTTGATCACCCAATAGATCGACCCGCCGTTCAGAACCTCGGCTTCGCGTTTGGGCCACATGCGTGTAATATGGACGGGCAAGCCGTCAGGCCCCTGCGCTTGTGGCAACCGGTGCCATGCCGCCAGATCGGCAACATCTTCTGTTCCAACGGAAAGCTTGATCAGGTGGGTGATTTTGGTCATACGGGGGCCTCTTCCAAGACGATCAATCTAGCGCAATCTATCCTGTGGACAAGACCGGATTTAGTGTTGCCAGCCCCACCCCACCGCAATATCTATGCGGCCCAGAGAAAAACAAATCACGCCGGAGGATTCGCCCCATGTCCCGTTTTGCCGCCCCGATCGCCGAACAAATCTGGGATATGAAGTATCGGTTCAAGGATGCCGAGGGCAAAGCCCTGGACGTCACGGTCGAGGATACCTGGCGCCGCATCGCCCGCGCCCTTGCCTCGGTCGAAAAGGATCCGGCCAAGTGGGAAAAGAAATTCTACGCCGCGCTCGAGGATTTCAAATACCTCCCCGCTGGCCGGATCACGGCGGGCGCTGGCACCGCGCGGTCTGTCACCCTCTTTAACTGCTTTGTCATGGGCACCGTTCCGGATTCGATGGGCGGCATTTTCGACATGCTCAAAGAGGCCGCACTGACCATGCAGCAGGGCGGCGGCATCGGCTATGACTTCTCGACCATCCGCCCCAAGGGCGCGCTGGTGCACGGCGTCGCCGCCGACGCCTCTGGCCCGCTGTCGTTCATGGACGTCTGGGATGCGATGTGCCGCACGATCATGTCCGCCGGATCGCGCCGCGGCGCGATGATGGCCACCATGCGCTGTGACCACCCCGATATCGAACACTTTATCACCGCGAAATCCGACCCCGCCCGTCTGCGGATGTTCAACATGTCGGTTCTGGTCACCGATCCGTTCATGGAGGCCGTCAAGGCCGACAAATCGTGGGAGCTGACCTTTGGCGACAAGGTCTACAAGACCGTTCAGGCCCGCGACCTGTGGAACAAGATCATGCAGGCGACCTATGATTATGCCGAACCGGGCGTGATCTTTATCGACCGCATCAACAAGATGAACAACCTTGGCTACTGCGAAACCATCGCGGCGACCAACCCCTGCGGCGAACAGCCCCTGCCCCCCTACGGCGCCTGTCTGCTTGGCTCGATCAACATGTCGCGTCTGGTCGCCAACCCCTTCGAGGCGGATGCCGATCTCGATGAGGCCGCGCTGACCGAACTGGTAGCCACCGCCGTGCGCATGATGGACAACGTGGTGGATGCCTCGCGCTTCCCGCTCGACGCCCAGGCCCAAGAGGCCCAAGCCAAGCGCCGTATCGGTCTCGGCGTGACCGGTCTGGCGGACGCCCTGCTGATGGTCGGCCTCAAATACGGCACCGAAGAGGCCGCCGCGCGCACCGAACGCTGGATGAAGCAGATCGCCCGCGCCTCCTACCTCGCCTCGGTCGAACTGGCCAAGGAAAAGGGCGCCTTCCCACTGTTCGACAAGGACAAATACCTCGCGTCCGGCGCGATGCAGTCGATGGATCAGGACGTGCGCGACGCGATCGCCGAGCATGGTATCCGCAATGCGCTGCTGACCTCGATCGCTCCGACCGGCACCATCTCGCTCTATGCAGGCAACGTCTCATCGGGGATCGAGCCGGTGTTCGCCTATTCCTACACCCGCAAGGTCCTGCAAAAGGACGGCAGCCGCACCGAAGAAGAAGTCGTGGATTACGCGGTGAAAATGTACCGCGACAAATTCGGCGCCGACGCCGCCCTGCCCGACTATTTCGTCAACGCGCAAACGCTGGAACCGCTGGCCCACGTGCGGATGCAGGCCGCTGCGCAAAAATGGATCGACTCGTCGATTTCCAAGACCATCAACTGCCCCGAGGATATCTCTTTCGACCAGTTCAAAGAGGTCTACATGGCGGCCTATGATTCCGGCTGCAAGGGGTGCACCACCTACCGCCCGAACGATGTGACGGGTTCGGTTCTGACCGTGTCGGAAAAGTCCGACAAGGCCCCCGCCGAAGAGCCCAAGGCCATCACCAAAGACGCCGAGGTCATCTATATGGCCGAACCGCTCGACCGTCCTGCGGCGCTGGAAGGCAACACCTACAAGGTCAAGTGGCCGGACAGCGAACACGCGATCTATATCACCGTCAACGATGTGGTGATCGCCGGTCATCGCCGCCCGTTCGAGGTCTTCATCAACTCTAAAAACATGGAGCACTTTGCCTGGACCGTGGCCCTGACCCGCATGGTGTCGGCGGTGTTCCGTCGCGGTGGTGACGTGTCGTTTGTGGTCGAAGAGCTCAAGGCCGTGTTCGACCCGCGCGGCGGCGCATGGATGAAGGGCAAATACGTCCCCTCGATCCTCGCGGCCATCGGCGGCGTTCTGGAACAGCACATGGTGGCCATCGGCTTTATCGAAGGCGAAGGCAAACACCTCAAATCCGACCCCCAGGCCGAAGCCATCGCAGTGGGTGAAAAACCCCGCGGCAAAGCCTGCCCGTCCTGCGGCGAGTACGGCATGAAAATGGAATCCGGCTGCGCCTCCTGCCCGTCCTGCGGCTACAGCAAGTGCGGCTGATGCGGCGTCGCGACTGAAGCAGCCAGAGAAAGCAAATGAGTGCGCAAACGAAAGCAAAAGGCTGCGCAAGGCGTGTCAAGGAAGAAATGACGCCCTTGGTTCGGAATTCCTAGCTTTGATCTGATGTTGCTGTATTGCTCGTGGAGACTTGTTCTCTGGCGTACTAATTCCAAACGAAAAGCGGCGCAGGATCATCCTGAGCCGTTCTTTTATGGCCGCAATGTCAGATACTTACCCGAAAATGCGATCAGTCTCCTCTCTCAGGTAGACCTGTCCGTACGGACCTCCTCTGCCGCCGAGGGGTTCAACCCCAGCACCGCGTAACTGGCGAACCAAGCTCTGCCATGTGGCTCCGTAGACTTTCGCCATCAGTTTGGGAGTGACGTATCGAGCGCGAAAGTAGTTCTCGTCATCCGGGGTAAAGTAGGCCTGCGCGGCTTTGGTGACCGGGTTTTTCAAGGTCGTCGTTTGAACCAGCCCGTCTTCGATCATGTGCATCAATTTTGACGGTTGTCCGATGCCAACAGACTTCGCGAAAACTTCGATGCTCTTGGCGTTAATAGGCACCTTGCGCAGAACGGCCGCAACTTCGTCATGGTAAAGGTGTACGGCGGCGTATCCCTCCCATTCCATTCTATTGCCGACCTGCTTTATGCGACCATCTCGGATAGCTTCGATGATTTCGGCTGGGCGGACCTGAAGCCGCTGTACCGTCTTAGATATATGCTCCCAGCCGTGCTGTGCCTGTCGGAGTTGTTGGGCACCGGTTAGGAGGCTGTCCAGAAACCTCTGCCCCTGTGCTGGCTGCCAGACCGCTTTCACATCGGATGCATCCAGATCCGGCACTAACAGACCATCTTCGACCAGTAGATTGAACTGCGATCGCGTTGCGTTGATCGCGGCGGCCATATCCTTGGCGGTAATCAGTTCGGTCAAGTTTTCCAATATTGGCCGAGCCGCCGCCGCATCGAAGACCTCCCATGCAGCGGGGAGGCCATGCTCTGCGTCACGGACAATCCCAGCGGCGGCGAGGGCCTTGCGCAGTCGGCGTTGGTCAATTCCGGTCGCCTGTGCCGCCGTGCGGACAGAGTGAAGGCGCCGCACCTTCACGGGTTCTCCAAGCAGTTCGTCCCCGGGCCCCAACGGCCAGGTGCTCAGCATGTGCGCGCGAAGTAGGTCCCGGAACGGGGCGTAGTCGGGATGATCGCGGTAGTCATAGGCCAGCCGATCATAAAGTTTTGGAAAAATCGCTTTTGGCCCATCGTGGGGGGCGCCGGGTTTCCGTTGCAGGGCATCGAAGGTCGCGAGGATGTCGTCTTTGCCATGGCGCGCAACCTGAAACCCCATCTCGTAGAGGATGGGGCGGTCCTCGGGCGTCATGCGGGACTGAGGGATATCCTCAAGGCGCAGCTGCGCACTTCCCAGCAGGTAGCAGAAATTACACGCAGCATGCAGCGGCAGGTCGTCGAGCCAAGTCTCGGCGAATTCCGTATGCGCCAGACGCCCTTCGAGCCATCGGTCGAAAGGCAGGAGTTTCCGGGGCGCTCCGTCGAGCTCGCCAGCCAGTATCTCCGGGGTGAGATCTGCCAGCCGGGGCGCGGAATCGAACCTTTTCAGGGGGCTGGCTTCCCGCCACAGGGGAACGAGGGCGGTTTGATGGACGACGCAGACCGTGACATGCGGAACCAGCCAGTGGCCCCGCATTTTCATCGCGCCAGTTGTCTCGAAGTCTTCCCGAAGGCAGTGGGCACAGCCCCGCATGACCGGAGTCTGCAGTGATTTGGTTGGGAAGGTGTGGCCGCGGAAAGATCGGGTGCCACTCCCGATCTGCTGAGGCGACCATTGCCTGACCTCCTCAGGGACAGGGTCCCCAAGCTCTTCCAGAGCCGATATTGCCTGATCCGTGTTCTGCAAAACCGCCGTGAGAGAGGTTCCCTTATCCACGCAGAACGTGGCGGCATCCACCCAGAATTGGTTCGCGCGGCGGGAGATCCAAGAGGCGATGGTCTCTCTTGTGGGGGACAGGTTTGACAGTGTCATTTTCGGCTGGTTTGCTATTTTTGTGGGTCAGATATGCCAGTTACCTTGATATGCAAAGCGTCCCCTTCGGCAGCGTAGCCGCAGCGGAGAGTTGTCATCGTATTATCTGCCTCTAACTGCCGTCGTTTTGATCTGGATTTGCACCGGTTCCGTTCCGGTGTGTCGCTCATTTTCGGCGTCGATTTTTTCGAAGGCCACGGGCTATCTTCCTTCCAAGGCTGAATGGCGTCTGCAGGGTTTGTAAAACCCGTTGATGTGGTCAAACACTGCGACCTCGACATCCCGACGGGTTTGCCATGTATTTCGCCAGATCATTTCGGGCTTAAGGGACGTCGCGTCGTCAGATGTAATGGTAATGACTACCGTCAAAGGGTATCGCATGACGATGCGCGCGACATTCAGACAGTTTCAATTGCCCGAGCGGTCTATCTCCGCTGCGATCCCATCGGGCGAGGAGATCTTTGCCATTGGCGATGTCCACGGTCGCGCGGATGCTCTTCGCTTTTGCCTACAGTGCATTGGGGCCAAACCCAGGTTGAATGGCTCCCGTCGCACGATCATCTTTCTGGGTGACATTATCGACAGAGGCCCAGACAGCCTAGGCGCCGCGGAATTGGTGGTACAGGCGTCTGGCACAGCGAACGCAGACTTGGTTCAACTTGTGCTTGGCAACCATGAACTCATGTACATTGATGCGTTGGCTGGAAAGCCGTCTTTGTGGCTGACGAACGGTGGGCTGGATGTGCTTGACGAAGTCGATCGAGATTGGCGAAGCAAGCCGTTGTCCCAAGTGATGCGTGTTGTTGCGGAACGCATGCCAAGTGGCTTTTCGAAACTCATCCACGCTGCACCTTCGCATATCCGGGTTGGCGATCTGCTCTTTGTCCATGCGGGCCTTGATCCCAATTCAGCGCCGGATACGCATTTGGACCGGAAGCGCCCCCACGTGGCGAACGACACGCATTGGGCATGGATCAGAGAAAGTTTCCTGACTTGGGCCGACGGATGGAGCTGGGATCCGGCCGAGTGCCGGTATCGTGCGGGTGACGCTATTGTAATCCACGGCCACTCTCCGGCGATAACACTGCCACTATCGGCTGAAACTATGAACCTGAGCCCCTGCGATGAGATTGACCGGTTCTCTCGCCTTTGCCTGGATATCGGTTCAGCGCAGTTCGGTCAGATCGCCTGGGCACATTTCTATCGGTGCGGAGAGGAGACCAAGATGCAGATCGCCGCTGCCTCGGAAATGCCGACGGTCCACCCATTGGATCTCTTTTTCTGAGGCGCGGCCCGCAGATCGTAACAAGATCGGACGTTCGAGCGACGAGTATCCGAAGGCGGCGCACTCGGCCCTTTGCGGACCTTTGAGACCGACGCAACGGATGACCGGTCTCAACCCATCACCGACATTCATGCTGAGCGCAGCACAGCAAGCCGCTCGCTTGCGCAGCTGGAAACCTCCGCCCAATGCTGTATCCTTAGGAGACGTCAGGTGCGGGTATCCTCACATGCGGACATGCTTCACTTTTACAAGCTCTAACCACGGAGCGCTTGACATAAAGGGGGAAGGTAGCGTCGCATCTACTACATCCTCTGGCCCAGCGAAGAGCACATAGTTCGTTCCTTTTTCGCCTGTCGCACTGCGATAACGAAGCCCATCGACCACGCCTCCCGAAAACGGAAAGTCTCGAATAAATTCGGTAAAAACCTGAGTCGGGATGTAATCAACATTGACTCGATTACTCCGATCAACAGGTTGAATAATAAGTTCAGCGAATTCAGACAGGAAACTGAGAATACGTTGTTCCATGCGGTAGGCGGTCGAAAAGAAGCCGGGGGTATCAGGCAAATCCGCTAAGTCCAGAACTCGGATCGTTCGGTTGATTCTAAAGTAACCTACTGATGCCATGGAGGTCCTAATTTCAGAGACTGCCAGCTTACGTCTGTCTGCGCCGTAGAACATTGAAATACCAGGCGGATTCATGCGGTTCGATTGCGTCGCCAGGTGTGGTGGTGGCGGCCCTAGTTCTGCAGGGCTTGTGACCGGGCTACGCGGTTTTCGTGCCCGCGCGCGATAAAGTGTATGCCCAGCCGGTATTTCGATAATTAGGTCTGCCTCCTCGGCATGCCGGCAAACAGTTTCAAGAAATTCGAAAGGAGAACGGGAATCAGGATCGTGCCCTTCTGTCCTACCAATATCGTGAAAGAAAAACCGACGGCGATGTTTGACGATCTCACAGAACTGAGTCCACGAGAACCTCAGGCTTGCGTCAGGTTCGAGAGCGAGCCAGTCGTAGTCACACCAAGTGTCATCCCCAATACCTTCAACAATTTCAAAAAAAAGCCTGTCATTATCGTCGCGGGGAAGATCAAGACCAATCTGATCGCGGATCATATCGTAACTATCGATGTGCCAACCTTGGTATCCTCCTTCCCTAGATTCGTAGGGAAGCTGGTCGGCGGCTCTGCCGTAGAAGGTCTCAATGCGTTCTAAAATAAAGCTCACAACCTCTTGAAATGGCATTGTGACGGCATCCTTTCTGCCGCAGAAGTGGCAGCCTCTTGGTCCGCCATGGTCTCGGATCATCGCACGCAGATCGTTATCCTGAAAACACTGATAGCAAACTCTTTTTTTCATTTTCTTACTCTGGATCTAAGGCGTGATAATTGTATAGGTTCTATAACGTTCGTGAGCTCCGCCCGCCTCGGGAACGCGAGCATGGCATCTATGACACTAGCCGCGCCGAAGCTAGATTTACTGTCGGAAGGCCCGATTGCGAAGCCGCTTCCCCGAATTATGATGGCTGGGCCTGAGAATGCGGGGCGATCCCTCAAACACTGGACAGCTTCTGTCACGGAAAAGCAGTTCTCACACTGCCTCCGCCCATCAAAGGGGGGGCGCAGGGAAGAGTGATTGTCGCACTCCGCGCGGACGACCGCTTTTCCAGTTTGTCGCAACGGCATCGCCGCCCCCCGTCAGGCGCCTTCCCGCCCTTTCGGGGCAAGTTCGGCCCAAACCGGACATTCGTCCCACTCGATCGTCGCTACCAACGGGAACGCCGTTCTGGTCTTTTGCCGTGGGATGAACTTAGAGTTCATCTTGGATCAAGTTGCGTATGACAAGGTGAAGTGCAACGTGCGTTGGCTATGTTTCAGCTTTGAACTCCCCGACTTTTCGGTTATATCGCGCAAAAGTAGTTTTTTTAGGAGATGATTTCCCGTGAGTGTGGCCGATAACTTTAAATACTTTCGGAAAGCATACCTAATACCAGCCGAGACGCTCTCAAGTATTTCTTACCGTTACAAAAGAATAACGAGGCAACTGAATAAAGACTTCTGGGGAACTGATTCTGAAATTTCACACAGTCTTTATGTTGGTTCCTTTGGGCGAGACACAGCGACTAACGGGGTCAGCGACATTGATATGTCATTTACTTTGCCGACCAGCCTTTACCACCAATACAATGCATATTCCGGAAACGGCCAATCCACCCTACTTCAGAAAGTCAAGGATTCCATCAACAAGACCTACTCAAACTCTTACACGGGTGCTGATGGGCAGGTGGTTGCGTTAAATTTTACCGATGGTATCAAGTTTGAGATACTGCCAGTCTTTATTAATAAAGATGGAAAATCATTTACTTTCGCCGACACAAACGATGGTGGGAGCTGGAGGGTTTGCAACCCACGTGCGGAAATGGATGACTTCGCAATCACAAACAGCGTGACGGCGAATGGAAACCTAAAAGCAATTTGCAGAATGACAAGAATTTGGAGAGATAAACATGACGTGCCAATGAGCGGAATGTTGATCGATACTCTGGCATACCAATGGATTCCAGGGTGGGAATATAAAGACAAGTCCTTCCTTTACCATGACTTTTTAGTGCGAGATTTCATGAAGTATCTCTCGGAGATCGATTCAAGTAAGCAGTATTGGCGCGCGCCTGGTAGTGGTTCATATGTTTGGAAAAAAGGGAACTTTCAGGCAAAGGCTAAAGTCGCCTATGAGAAAGCGCTGGATGCCATCAAGTATGATGTAGACATGCCTTATACAGCAGCAAACAAGTGGAGAGAAATCTTTGGATCAAAATACCCAACTCCCTGAGAGCGAACTCTTGGAGAGCCAGCTTCGCGAATGCTTTGCAAGAGTTGTCTACTCACACAAGACACACGAAAAGCAGGCGGATATTACATCCACTCAGCTCACACGCTTCAAACTGACGCAAATAGCACTGTCCGCGCTAACCTCTTCGGGCGCGCTTGCCATCTTGTTCGCCGAAAATTTTTACCTCAAGTGTGCGACAGCGGCGGTTTCTTTAATTTCCCTTTTTGTAACTGGATATATGAAAGGCTTTGATCCGGGAGCAGTTGCACAGAAGCATCGTGATACTGCAGCCGATTTGTGGTCTATTCGCGAGTCTTATCTGTCACTTCTCACAGATTACGCAAATGGAACAGTTGATCGGGAAAGCGCCTGCAAGAAAAGAGATCAACTGCAAGCGGATTTGTCGGCGATCTACAAATCGGCTCCGGGGACTACGCCAAAATCCTATTTGTCGGCACAAGAAGCCCTTCAGAAGTTTGAAGACTACACGTTTAACCCCGGAGAGATCGACAAATTCCTTCCTCCTGCATTGAAGCGTGACAGCGGCAAATAGCGCTGCGGTTGCCGGTTTCCCTGTTATTCTTCTCGCCGTTTCATAGCTGCAGCGAAAGTCAGCTCCCCGCCGATGCTGTTGAAAAAGTCCTTATTGCGGCGCGGCAAGTCTTTCGATTCACTCGATTATGAGGGTTTGGGAGGATTTCGCGATGATGGGCAGGCAGGAAGCACCTGCGCAACTGTTCTACGACTTCGATCTGGACCGTCACGTTCCCCGAAACCATGTGCTGCGCGAAATCGATCGTCTACTGGATGGCGACAAGCTGCGTGAAGCCATCCGGCCGTTCTACAGCAATCTTGGACGTCCTTCGGTTGACCCTGAACTGATCGTTCGAATGCTCGTCGTTGGCTACGTCATGGGTATTCGGTCGGAACGCCGTCTTTGTGACGAAGTTCACCTCAATCTGGCGTATCGCTGGTTTTGCCATCTCGGCCTGGAAGGCAGGGTGCCTGACCATTCGACGTTCTCGCGCTATCGCCACGGCAAGTTCCGAGAGAGCAATTTGCTGCGAGAGATCTTCGAAACAACCGTGGAGCGCTGCCTGTCCGAGAACCTCGTTGGTGGCGAAGGCTTTGCCGTCGATGCCAGCCTGATCCCCGCTGACGCCAACAAAGCCCGTTCGATTGCGGCTGACGACTGGAGCCCCGATGTCGCTCGCGCTGCCGGCAACCGCGCCGCGCAAGAATATCTCGACACGTTGGACGATGCCGCCTTCGGAGCGGCGTCGCCTGTCCAGCCAAAGTTCGTCGCAAAGTCGGATCCGGCAGCGCAATGGACACGAGCTGATGAAAGCCGTCCCTACTTTGCCTACGCGACGAACTATCTGATCGACACGAAAAGCGCGGTCATCATGGATGTCGAAGCGACACGTGCGATCCGTCAGGCCGAAGTCGGCGCATCGCGCACCATGCTTGAAAGGACCGAGAAGCGGTTCGGTGTCAAACCGGACTGGGTCGCAGCGGACACTGCTTACGGCAATGCAGAAAACCTTGGCTGGCTCGTCGAACAGCATGGCATCATCCCGTTCATCCCGTTCATTCCGGTCATCGACAAGTCGGAACGGACCGACGGAACTTTCTCGAGGTCCGACTTCGACTGGGACGAGCGGAGCGACCAGTACATCTGCCCCGAGGGTCATGCTCTCAAGCAATTCCGCAGGAACTACTCGGATCCGAACCGCGGCCAGGAGACTGAGGGCCGCAAGAAGTACCGCGCGCTGAAGGCGACCTGTCAGGCCTGCCCATCCAAGGAAATCTGCGGTCCGAAAGCCGATGCCCGATACGTCACCCGCGAGCCGCACGAAGAGGCCCGTGAATTTGCCCGAGAGTGTCGCAAGACCAAAGCCTACAAAGTATCCCGCGACAAACGGAAGAAGGTCGAAATGCTCTTTGCCCACCTCAAGCGCATTCTGGGACTGACCCGACTGCGGCTTCGGGGCCCCAACGGCGCCAAGGACGAATTCCTTCTCGCGGCGATCGCCCAGAACCTCCGAAAGCTCGCGAAACTACGCCCTCAATGCGCGTTGGTGGAGGTAAAAGCATGACGATTACGGCGGAATAGCCGCCGTAAGGCAGGCAAACGGGCAATTGCCCGAAAGAGCACTCATGTCCGACGGAAAGGGATGGCCAGTTCATGGCCGCTGGCCGACTTTTTCAATGAAATCCGCCCTGACTTCCAGCGACTGCCGTCGAGAAGAGCCATTCTTGGGTAAGCTTATGAAATGAATTCAGTCAGCTGCTGGGTGTCGCACGCGAGTAGAACGCAGCTATGTTGGTCACACGAGGGGAGCGGATGAGGCGCCGCTCGCGTATCGCTGTTCGAAGAACTGGAAGACCAGATCCGTTCGTAACTCCAACTCGGAGTCGTCATATTTCGAAGCAGGTAAGCCGGTTTTCTCATCGTAGAGCAAATCATAGATATCCTGACGGAGGCGTGCGCGCGTTGCCTGCTTTTGAAAAATATCATGAACCTGCGTCATGCGCTCCTTGATGGCGTTTAAAACCTCCATGGATGCTGATTTGATTTGTTTTATCTCATCCTTGGATAGATCTTCGCGGAACAGTAGATCGAAAATCGGCTTCTGGTCGGCAGATAGGCCCAAGGAAACGTGGGATTGGGCCTCCGCTTCCATTTCGGCAGCCAAGCGCATCAGCGCCTCAAAAGTGGCCTCGATCGTATTCTTGTCCTTTTCCTTGTTGTAGTCCTTAATGATCTTGTCGAAACGTTCTTCGAAGTCAGTCAAAGTTGGATTGGCAGCAAGCATTTTCGCAAGGCGGTTGCTGATAACTTCGCGTAGGTCTTGCGTATCGCTGGCCTTTTTTTCACTCTTCGCAAACTCACGTCGAAGCAAATCGAAGTTCACCTTGGAAATGTCAAAAATCTTGTCCCCCTCGGTATCGGGGGTGATTTGTATGGCATCGGCAACTATTGCGTTCAATTGCTGGATGATCGCAGTCGTGTCCGCATCTGCCTTATCGTCCTGCAGCGAGCTGTAGATAAAGTTGATCGCTTGGTAGGAACCTTTGAAATCTTCGACCCATGCAAAGGTCAGGCAGGCTTTGTATTTCCGGAAAACGGCGCGGGCTGCTATTTCGAAACCTTTGCGGGACTCGTCGTTCTGGTTGATGATTTCCTTGGCGTCCTTCAACGCCTTGAGCTTATCGAAACCTGCGGCATCGCGCAGCCGGTCCAATTCGAAGCCGCCATTCTTCAGGCGCTCTCCCACAAGAGCAATAGCTTCGACCAATTCGCCGCGCAATTTCTCCTCTGGATTGACCGGATCAACCTCTGGCACTGGTTCACCCGGGTCTCCCAGCGTTCTACCGCCCGTATGTCCCGCGAATGTGGCAAGGGCTTTGCGCAGGTTTTTCAGGATGCCGCAGTAATCGACGATCAAACCGTTGTTCTTCCCTTCCTTCACTCGGTTCGCGCGGGCAATCGCCTGCATCAGGGTATGTGCCTGCAGGGGTTTATCGAGGTACAGGGTCGAAAGTGAGGGAACGTCGAAGCCGGTCAACCACATGGCACAGACGATCACGATGCGGAACGGATGATCCTCGCGCTTGAATGCCGTTTCAACATCCAGACGTTTCTCGACCTCACGGCCGCCGACCTTTTCCGTGACGGTGAATCCGTCCTTCATCCGCTTCCGGTGCGAGATGATGTCGAGACCCCAGTCCTTGAACTTCTTGACCTCGTTCTGCTCATCACTGACGACGACGGCCATCTCGGTTTCGCGCATCCACGCGATCTTCGCTTCCTGCTGAATACGCTCCTGATCGTCAGAGATGGTGCCCAGTTCGGCCTCCAGCGCCGTGATACGTGCGTCCCATTCGGCGCGGATGTAGTCGTACATCCGCACGGCCGTGACCTTGTCGATGGCGACATACATCGCCTTGCCGCTCTCCCAGTTGGTCGAGAAATGCCATGCGAAGTCCTTGGCGATATGCTTCAGGCGCGGCTCGGCGGTGACGACGTGGTATTCGCGCTTCAGATCGTCCGACAGCTTGGCGGCAACGTCCGGATCATCGATTTCGGCGTCGGCCAAGGCTTCGGCCAGCCGCTCATTCAGATCCGCCCCCGCGATCTTTAGCTTGTCGCCTCGGGCATCGTAGAACAGGGGCAACGTCGCCCCATCTTCGATGGCATCCTGGAAGTCATAGGTTGACAGATAGCCACCGAACACCTGCTTGGTGATCTGATCGTTCGAGAACAGCGGCGTGCCTGTGAACCCGATGAAGCTCGCATTCGGCAGCCCCTTGCGCATGTTCAGCGCCAGCATCCCGTATTGGGTCCGGTGGGCCTCGTCCGTCACGACGATCAGCTTGTCACTGGTCGAGTAGACCCCGTTCCCAGCCTCATCATCGGTGAACTTCTGGATCATCGTGAAGATGACCTTCTTCTGCTGCCCCAGCAACTCGCGCAGGTTCTTTGCCGAGGACGCGCGGCAAGCGTCCTTGTCGTTGTTGGCCAGCCCAACTGAGGCGAAGGTCTTGTAGATCTGGTTATCCAGATCGGTGCGGTCGGTCAGGATCAGGAAGGTGAAATCGCCGCCCAGCTTGCGGTGGACCTTTTGGGTGAACAGCGCCATGGAAAACGACTTGCCCGACCCTTGGGTGTGCCAGAACACACCCAGCTTGCGCTCAAGATCTTCGCGGGTACGCACCGCCTCCACGGCGCGGTTCACGCCCAGAAACTGGTGGTTTTTGGCGATGATTTTGGCCAACCCGTTGGCCGTATCCGCGAACAGGATGAAGTTCTCGAACAGGTCCATGAACCTCCGCTTGTCGCAGACGATCTTCAGCAGCGCTTCCATCGGCAGGCGGCCATCGCGGCGGTCGCGCTCATCCAGCTTCAGCCATTCGGCGAAATGCTCGTAATCCGCGCTGATCGAACCCATCCGCCCCTCTTCGCCATTCCCGAGGATGACAAAGGCGTTGAAGTGGAACAGGTGCGGTACCGTGTCCTTGTAATCGCTCAGGTTCTCGGCATAGGCGCGGCGCAGGTCCTTGTCGGGGCGCTTGAGTTCGCAGAACAACAGGGGCAGCCCGTTGACAAAGCCGATGATGTCCGCCCGCCGCCGGTGGGCATAGCCGCGGATCCACATCTCGCGCACGCAGAGGAAGTCGTTGTTCTCGGGCGTGTCGAAATCAAAGACGCGCAGATGGGCGACCTTCGTTTCGCCGTTCTGGCGGAACTTCACCTGCACCCCGTCGCGGATCAGGGCGTATTTCTCCTGATTGATCCGCAGCAGCGATTGCGAGCCGAAGACATCGGTGATCTGCCGCAGCGCCTGTTGGTAGGCGTCATCCGGCAGGCCGGGGTTCAGGGTGACCAGCGCCTCGGACAGATAGCGGGTCAGGATCACGTCCTTGTCGGATTTGCGGCCCAGCGTGCCCTCGGGGCCGAAACTCTCGCTGTTCCAGGCCATGACCGAGCGCCAGCCATGCTCTTCGGCCAGATAATCGGCCATTGTCTTTTGAACCAACAGGTCTTCGGTAAAATCGTTCATGGCCAGATACTACTCTGGGATGGGAAGACGTCCATCCATTAAACGCGGAAGGAGAAGATCGCGGGCTTTGGCGAGCCTTTGATTAGACGACAGCAAAGCCGAAACCTGGTTGAACATCGGACCAGCCTTCTGATCGAATTCCGTTGCGATTTCTTTCGGTGGAATACTGACCATGAATTTGTCAAAACAGCTGTTCTGCACACGCTGCCGCCCGGACGAACCTACCATGCTGGTTACGGCATTCTGTCTGAAGCCATCCTCGCGAGCCAGGAGGTATATCATGAAACGGCTGAGCTTGTGTTCGCGGAACACAATGAACTCTGTCGAACCACATGCGACCTCGTCTTCCCCCAAGAAGTCGACATACGCCGTTTTTCCGTTCTCAAGACATGGCGTGATACGGGCGAACAATGTGTCGCCATTCACGAATTTCACGCCTGTTGGCTTTTCACGCTTTTCAAATTGCGAAGAGTCGCAGGTCATCCCGCTTTCGGAGAGAGCGCCCATTGGAACCATGCGGATGTCTCGGTTCTTGTTTTTGTCCCAGACGGTCTTCTTGTTGACGAATGCTGCATCTGAGAATGGGATGCGCTCCCACCCCTCCGGCAGGCCGTCGATGAACTTGGCGGTCTCAAAGCCGGGGAAGCGGAAATGGACGAACCATTCGCGATACAAAAGCCGCGCCGCCTGCTCCAACACCGCAATCCGCCGCCGGTTGTTCTCGATCAGGTCGTCATAGGCCGAAAGTAGCTGCCCAATTTTCCGTTGAAGCTGGATTGGCGGCAAGTCGATCAGGGGAAGCCTTCGGATATCCCGCATATTTACGTGGCCAGCGGTTGCACCTGTTTCACCAGCCAAGAGGTTGCCTCTCTGTCGCGGCGCCAGCAAGAAATAGCAGAGAAAGTCAGGATCGGTTTTTTCAGGATCGGGCCGAAGGTGAACTGTTCTTTGGCCGAGACAAACAACTTGGCCGTCTTTTACGATTGCTACGTTCCCAGCGGGTGCTTCGCGTGCGAGAATTAAGTCGTTTGTCTGCGGTATCGCTCGTTTCGTCCACTCTCGGTACGTGGCTTCGGAAACCCGATTCACGCCTTCAAGCTTCAACCGGCCCTTCCCGACATTTGGGGTTCGGATGGATGGATAGCCCTCTTCGCTTAGAGGCGCAGTCTTATGCAAGCAATCGACGATGAACTCGCAAACGTCATCAAGCGTTATAGGGAGCGCGTCGGTCATACGATCAACTCCGCGAAGTTCTTCGCGATGGTTTCGGCCAGTTCCGCCGCCTCGGCATTCAGGGTCTCCAGCTCGTCATGGATTTCCTTGATCGCCTCTTCGAAATCGAAATCCTCATCCTCCGCTTCGGGCGCGACGCCCACATAGCGGCCCGGTGTCAGGCTATAATCGTTCTCGGCCAGCTCGGCCTGATCCACCAGCTTCACCAGCCCCTCGACATCGCGGAGCCGCCCCTCGGGGAAGCGCGACAGCAGCCAGTCTGCCTGCCCCTCGAAATAGCGGAAGCGTTTCAGCGCCCCGGTCGGCGTCAGGTGAATCTCCGGATCACCGGTCAGCGCCACCCGCGCCGCAGCGATGGCGGCCAGATGCTTCTTGCCCTCGGCGGCCTTTTCGCCCGCCGCAATCGCGGCCTCCTGCGCCTTTTGCGCCAGCTTGGCCAGATGGTCGATTTCCTTGATCAGGGTCTTGGCCTGCTCCGCCAAGGGCTGCATCGCCGTCCAGCCATCGGTCAGCGCGGGAATGGTCGCCTCCGGCTCCACCAGCGCCGCTGCCGCCGCCCCGAAGGCCTGCGCGTCGGTGGTCAGCTTCTGGATGCCGGCCTGCAATTCGGTCACGTCCGCATGGTTTGCGAAATACACCTCGGCCTTTGCCAGCACGTCGAGGAGGGGCGCAAAGTCGGCCGCCTGCGCCTCTTCCCGCGCGGTGGCGAGGTAGGACTGCACGAGGCCTGCAAAGCGATCCTCCTGGCCACGGTAGAGCCAGACGATGGAGGTGAGGTTCTTTTCCTGCTCGGGCGAGAAGTCGCAGATCTTGCGCGTCACCTTGCGGAAGACCTGCCGCGCATCCAGCATCAGCACCTTGTCACGCAGATGCTCGGGCTTGCCCTTGTCCATGAACCAGATTTCACAGGGCACGGTGCGGGTGTAGAAGAAGTTGCCCCGGATCGCGAGCATGACATCCATGTCGCCGGTCTTGACCATCGCCTCGCGGACCTTGGCCTCTTGCCCGCCGGCCGAGGACGCCTGCGACGACATGACGATCCCCGCGCGGCCCGTGTCGGACAGGTAGGAATGGAAGAAGGACATCCAGACGTAGTTGCCGTTCGAGACCTTGCCGCCCTTGTTCACGCCGGGCAGGCCGAAGGAGAGGCGCTTGTCGTCCTTCATCTTCTCGGCGTCGATTTCGTCGACGTTGAAGGGCGGGTTGGCCATGACGTAGTCGAAGGGCGCATGGGACTTGTGCGGGTCTTCGTAGTAGCTGATGGCCTTCTGGATGTCGCCTTCGAGCCCGTGGACGGCAAGGTTCATCTTGGCCAGGCGGATGGTCGTCGGGTTCTTCTCCATCCCGTAGAAGGTCAGGCGTTCGTTGGGGTTGGCCTTCATTGCTTCGACGAAGTGGGCGGATTGCACGAACATGCCGCCCGAGCCGCAAGCCGGGTCGATGACCTTGCCGCGGGTGGGTTCGATGAAGTTGACGATGGTTTCGACCAGGCTGACCGGGGTGAAGAATTCGCCGTTGTCATGCGCCTTCTGGTCGGCGAACTGGGTCAGGAAATATTCATAGATGCGGCCGAAGACATCACCGTCGGCCTTTTGCAAGGCTGGATCGTTGAAGATCCGCAGCACCTGGCGCAGGGCATCGTCATCGAGTTCAGCATATTCCTGTTTCGGCAGCAGGCCTTCGAGAGTGGTGTAGTCCTCCTCGATCGACTGCATCGCGGCGATGACAGCGGTGGCTGCGTTCTCGTGTTCGGGGAGGCCGACGAGGTGGTCGAACTGCGCTTGTTCGCGCAGGAAGATGGAGGAGCGGGCGGAGAAATCTTCCTTGGTCAGAGGGCGGGTCTTGCCGCCACGTGACGGAAGGGTTGGAATGATTTCGTCGCGGACCTTAAGAAAGCGCGAATACGCGTGCCGCAGGAAGATCAGGCCCATCACAGGCATGAAGTATTCGTTGCTGGCGAAGTTCGAGTTGGCCCGAAGAGAATCCGCCGCACCCCAGAGGCGCTGTTCCAGTTTACCGATATGCTCCAAAGCCTGCCTCGTCTTCTCAAATGCGTTTTCCGGCAACGTAATCAATATCGCAAACGCACGCCAGCATCGGCCGTGCTTCCGCAGCGATTCTCGCATCTGTCGGCCGCCTTGAGGTTTCGGTCCGCCGTTTATTGGCGAAAATGCACCGGCGCGCAGCATGAAGGCGAGAATCGCGGACTTGGTGCTCAATCCCAGATCGCAAAATGACTTGCGAAAACCTCCCCGCGAGACCTGCCGTCGCGTTGCTACGCTCGGAATCCACCCAGTAGACTAATTTGACTGTAGTGTTTTTCGCAAGCCTATCTGCTTTACGCCCCTTTCGCCCTGCCTGTAGAGCCGCCGGCGAACGCGTTCATCAACATAAAACTCAATTGTCACCTGGTCCCGGAGCATGCCCGGAACCGGGGCGACGTACAGTATGACAAGATGAACAACACACACGACTACCTGTACCTCGAGCTGCTTAAGCGCAGCGTCACAGCCTTCCAAGCCGCCCTTCAGGGGCCGAACCCCGATGGCGCGGACCAAGACGCTCCGAAGATGGAGCATTACCTGATCGTGCTTCAGGCCCAGAAGATGACCCTCCACGGATGGGTAGAGGGACACCCGAGGCTTGGGACAAGAATTATAAATACCTCACTTCTGATCCATGTCAGTGAGGATCGGAAATGGGCCCGTACCTTATCGCGATGGTATCGGCTTGGAGACCCGGAACGGCTGGATACATCGCAACTTTCACCAGACATCGACCTTGCCAGTTTCTGCGTGCCGATGGGTCTCGACGGGATCAGCATTCCGCTGCATCTGGCGCGCCGTATCATGGAACAGCAGCCGACCCGTCTTGCCGCAATCGCCGCAGAGAAAGGATTCGACAACGTGTCGAAAACGCTTTCGGATATTGCAAAAAGTTGGCCGCCGCAGACATGATGGCCTTCAAGTGCCTGAAATCATGTCAAATTTTCTGCGAGAACTTTTTTCAAAACTTTTCGTTCAGAACTTTCACTACCTCCTACTACCTAATGATGAAGAAGAGATGAACGAGAGGAACGAGCAGATATGAAGTCTAAAATCACGTAATGCAGAAAAGCTGACCGGGCACGCAGATAAGTACCCCGGTCAGTCGAAGCGGCGCACAAAGCTGGTTGGGCAAGGAGCGCCCGGTCGTTGCTTTGGCAATCCGCTGAACTGCTTGAAGAAAATCCCGACAAAGAACTTAAGCACCCCAGTCGCCAAGGCCGTCTGGGAATGGAGACGGCATGTCGAATTACCAAGACTGGCTGGAAGATCAGCCAAAACCCAAGAAAAAACTGCCCGCCTTGAAGGTGGCACCGATCCATGGGGTCCTGCCTTATGCAGGTCACCGCAATCCTCTGACGCGCAGCAATACCGCCAAGCGCGTATCCGCAGCGATTGCGACGCCGATGACGAACGGGGTTCCGCAAGTCTATCATTTTGACGGTGAGGGTGAATATGGGGTCGCGCTCGACGTGCTGCGTAGTCCCGATCTGTTCGGGCTTGAAGTTCAGCTGCCGCCGATCAAATTCACCTGCCGGCGGAAGCGTAGGATCAGGTCTCACAGCTTCGACCTTAGGGTCACCTTCAAGGACGGTTATCGTCGGGCGCTGTTCGTACGCAATGCGACGAGCCTTGCGAGACCTGACGTTCAGGACGAAATCGAGGACATCTTTGCGTCCGTCACAGACGATTTCGCAGACGATGCCATGGTCGTTTGTACTGACGACTACACGCGGGCTTATCGCGATAATCTGCGCCGCATCTGGGATTACCTTCAGGAGGAAGATGCCCAAGCCGACGCGCTTGTTGAACAGGCCGCGCGGACGACCAGCTACTGGTATCTGACCGACCTCATCGCAAATTGCGACATGGAGCAATGGCGTTGCTTTCAGGCCGCCATGCGTCTCATCGGTCGCAATGTGCTTTGGGCAGACTTGTACGGTGTCATCGACTACCCATCGCGCGTGGCGTTGAACGCGTGACCCGGCAGCCGCTCTATAATATCCCGAAGGGATCCATCCTGCAGTTGGATGGCCGTGATCTGAAAGTCTCAGGTCACGAGGAGGGCGGCTATTCGGTTGAATGTCCGGAAACAGGCGAGAGCCTGACCCTGTCGATTGAGAGAGTCGAGACTGCAATTCGAAACAGGAATTGCGATGTTATCTCTCCCGTAGAGGATGAAAAGAAAAAAGCGCTTCTGGATTACACCGGAGGCATCGAACTCTTCGACAAGTTGGAGCCTGATGTTAAGGAAATCGTCCGCGGACGTCTTGCGCTGGTCTTGGCGCAAGACGAGCTAATCGCCGATGGTTTCAAGATCACGCAGCGGAGTCTCAGTAGATGTGGCAAGCATCGACGTGAATTGCTTGTTCGTGCCGATAGACTCGCTCCCGACTGCAACTTCCTTAAAACCAAGCGCGGTGGGAAAATGGCTTCTGGTTTCGACGTGCCGCAAGGTCGAACCCTTGCAGGCTACCGCGATGTCTATCACCAATTCGATCAAAATCCGGTTGTTCTGGCTGATCGGGACCATCTTAAGGGCAGACGGAACACCGAAGAAGAGCAGCGCCTTGCCCCTTGGCAGGAACGCTTCATTCAATACGTGCTTGAGCGATGGCTCGAACTGAAACAACCACCGTTTGCAGGAGTTTATCGCCTCGCGAAGGACGTGTTCCATCGCTCAGCCCACGAGATTGCCCAGCAGCCGAATTTTCCGTCACTGACGACAGTGCGCAACGAGAAGAATGCGATCAATGAAGTCGCGGTTGAAATCGGTCGTGGCGGACACCGCCATGCAATGAACAAACACGGCGCCGGTTCTACCGATGTTCGCGCTCTGGCATTCGGAGAGGAATTCGAGTGGGATCAGTGCCTCTTGTCGATATTCACCGCCGGTGACGGCAAGGTCCGTGCAGAGATTGTTGACCCTCAGGAAGCTCCGCAGGAACTCGCGGACCATGAACTCCGGCGCTGCTGGCTGAATGTGATTATCGACGTCGCGACTCGCGAGGTTCTGGGCTGGATCCTGAGTGAATCGGCCGACGCCGACCACAGTAAGGCACTTCTTCGAATGGCGACCCGTGACAAGACCAAGGAGAAGGTGCGTTACGGGTGTAAACAGGATCCTGTGCCGGCAGTTCGACCGGCTCACTCTCTGGCGGACAATGGCTCCGCCACAAGAAATGCGGACGTCTATGCTGGTCAGCTTGGTATGGGGATGACGGTCAAGACCGCGCGTGCTCATCAACCTTTGGACAAACAGATCGTTGAGCGGCTTTTTGGTACGCTGCAGTGGGATGTGTTGAATTTCCTGCCGGGCTATACTGGCAGTCGTCCTGGTGAGCTGACTGGCTACGACCCGAAGGGATCAGCCAAGATCACACATGACGATCTGTATAAAACCCTCACTCGATACTTCATCGATGAGTATCCCTTCCGGCCGCATCTCGGGACTGGAATGAATGGCGCCACCCCGCGCCAGAAGAGTGAACAGGCGAGATCGCTGTACGGGCCGATCAAGTCTCCTTTGCAGCGCGATCGGATCCTTCACCTCGGGGTCAAGGTCGATGCCACAGCTACGCCCGAAGGCGTGAAAGCATTCAATATTCCATTCAACTCGAATGAACTTCAGGACTTTAGGGCCGGCAAGGCGAAAAAGGTCACGGTGCATCTCGATCCCGATGATCTGCGCAAGATCTACGTCACTGCGGCTGGATCGAAGGAGGTCGTACCGGTCAATCTCAGCATGACAGTCTTCAAAGATCTCACCCTTGAAGAAGCTATCGAGATCATGGAAGCCGCGACAAAGTCGAACCCAACTGTTCGCGCACTGCACGCAGAACAGCTGAAGGATGCAAGGGCACGTCGCGCGCGCGAATCCGGCTTCTTCCCGGATTCCCGTGACCCGGCCAATTACCAGAAAATCGAGAAGCTACGCCAGCGTGCGGCGAAGCTGATCCAGGTTGAAAAGCGGCCAATCAGCTATGTGGGCGACACCGCAGGGCCGGGACAGTTGATGAGCCGATTGAATACCGCTGGCGCCATCCCCGCGCGGGCATCGGGCCACAATCAGACTGCCTCAATGCCCCCAGACACCGGCACTTCGAAGCCACTGGAGGCCAAGACTGTCCGCGCCGCGCCTGAAAGCGGAGCGGTGTCGCGAGCCGACACAAACGACATCAAGACAATGACCTTCGGGCCCATCAAGGACAGTAAGCTGTGAACAACCCCTTTGTGATTTCTTCTCTCGTCGACATGAACGCAGACCTCGCGCAGCGGCATTTTCCGCTGGCGCGTAGCGCGAAGCTTCAGCAGACTTTTTCCCAGCTCTTCAGCCGCCACCTGGGACTTCTGCAATCAGGCAAGCGGTTCGAGGCGCATAGCCTTCTTGTCACTGGCCCTTCCGGTACCGGAAAGACGACTGAGATCGACGACATGTTGAAGCGCTTTAATGACAGTAGCGTTCCTATGCCGGGCGATAACCGGGCGCAGTTTGCGAGTTGCGTGCTCGATGCCAAGGGAAGTTGGAAGGATCTGGGCCGCAAGACCTTGGATTCCTTGGGCTATTCTATCACCAGCAAGACGCGGCGCACACAGTTCGAGATCTGGAACTTGGTGATCTTGCAGGCCAAACGGCAAGGAGTCGTAGGCATTCACTATGATGAAGCGCAACACATCATGCGTGGAAAATCAGAGGCGGAGGTCATGAGCGTTCTGGACGCCTTCAAAACCCTGATGAAATCCCACGATTGGCCACTCATGCTGATCTTGTCTGGCGTGCCGGAACTGGGTGGCTACGTGCAGCTCGAGCCCCAGCTTGACCGGCTCATGACCCGGATCGAGTTCGGTGAAATTGATCTGAACAGCGGAAAAGGAGAGCCCGCGCAGGACTACCATATCCTGAACGAGATCGTTGGCAGCTACGCGATTAGCGCCGGTCTGGATGTTTCTGGCGACCTTCAAACAGGTGACTTCTTGCATCGCCTTGCGACAGCGGGCGCTTTTCGATGGGGATTGGTCATCGACCTGGTTGTCGATGCCGTGGCGTGGGCGAAAGTTCGACAGGCTGATAAGATGGATCTGTCGGACTTCGTGGAAGTCTGGTGCGAGAAGACAGGCATGAACCAGCTCGCAACGCCGTTCACGTATGAGGGCTACGACACGATGTTTCGCAAGGATAAGCCCTTCAGGGCGTCTATCCCCACCTGACCATTCTCGACAATCCAGCCTCTATGAAACCCGCGCCTCGGCGCGGGTTTCTTCGTTTTCGGAGTTCCATTCTCAGGAGAATGTGTGAGTGGCGTATGGGGGTGCGCAAGCTTTTACTTTCTGCGCAAGCTTCTACTTTCGAGTGATTTTAGGTGTCAGACAAGTATCTGATTTTAAATGATATTATTCATGATCCGAATCGCAGGCCGTCCGTATTGCGCACTCATTTGCTTTCTTTGGCTGAAGCTGACAGTCACCGTATACCTTTTCCAGACATCACACCTTAGGTTTTCCATGGACCGGTTTCAGGGCTCGTCGAGGGAAACGAAAAGCGGCGCAGGATCATCCTGCGCCGCTTTTTTATGACTGCAATGTCAGATACTTATTCGAAAAAGGGATCAGGCCTCTCTCAGGTAGACCTGACTGTACGAAGCTCCCCTGCCGCCGAGGGGTTCAATGTCTATAACCTGCAGGCTGGGGTTGACTGACCCCTCCCGAAAATCATCAAGCGGACATCAAGGCTACGGCTTGCAATAGCCGGGGCCTTTTCATATGCATGCTGCCAGGAAAAATATTTCCTACGGTTTTCGCATTCCAGACCAGAGACCTTGGAAAGGCTATGGTGGAATTTGGAATGACTATGCTGTTACCCGATTAAAGAAAATCCAATGATTCCAATGGGCCAAAATAGCGCTTTGGAAAAAGCTTGGTGTAACTGACAATGGCGATCACGGACAATGACCGGTGTGGGCCGCAAGCCGCCGCGCAGAATTTGCTCGGTCCTCCCCGAAGTCGGTTAATTGCGGATAACGTGCGACTTCGTTAGCTTTCTAGCGACAGGTTTTTCTCAGAAAATTGGAGTTTCAATTTGCTATTCGCTGCATCTATCGGCGCTTGGCTGCACATTATTGTTTCTGCATTCAAGTGCAGGATTTCTTATGGTGTGCTGGCCCTGTTTTGCGCCGCCGCTTTCTACTGGTGGAGATTCGCCGCGCTTATGGACAAAGAACTGGATCCAGTTCTTGACTGCACCTACATTCTGTTTTGTTACTGATCGGGGATATTGACGGCCAGCGTCTTCCGGCCACGCGACAACGTGCTGAGGTCGGGCACCGTCCAGTCTAGGCCAACCAGTCGCAGCAGACTTTCGGCGAACCCGGTTGTCTGCCGGAGGGCCATCCAGAACAGCACCTTCATCGAGAGGCAAGTCTGTATGGCGCCGTCACTCTAGCTCTGATGGTGGCCATGCCTGCCTGTCGGCACTCTGTCCCGGCTCATCTCAGGGCTGAACAAGATCGACAGCGAACCTCGGCGCTTGAGCACTTCGTTATAGGCTGGCCAGTTCCTGGTCCTGCAGGTTGGGGTTGTAGGTCTGCTCATGCATCCCAGCTACCACGTTGGTTTCACGAGATGAATCCTTTACGCAATTTGTGCGACAGAGCCCACCCGTTGGGTGCTTTATCGCGTGGACAACGTATTCGCTCCGGTCAGAGTTCCACGACATCCACGACCCCGTCCAAGGCGCGGATGGCGCCGCGGATCTGGGGGGAGACGGGGTATTTCTCGATCAGGTCGATATCCACTTCGGCGGGGTTCGCGCCGGTCATCACCGTCAGGCGGATCGGTCCAGTCCCCAGCCGCTGCCCGGACTGGCGTGCGCCGGTCAGGACATTGGCAATCGAAGGCACGGCCACGCTGTCCTTGAGGAAGATTTGCAACCCCGACGACCCGGCATCAGCAACCACGCTCTCCATCGGGGCGACGGCGCGGATTGTCGGATCGAATTGCCCGTCATTGAACCGCCCCTCCAGCGTTACCACGACCTTGTCCGTCTGTTCGAACACCGCGCGGGCGGCGGCGAATTCTTCGTCCTTGCGCACGAACATGGCGATGCCCGACAATTGGCCGGTGCTGTCGGAAATATTCATCCGGAAATAGCGCGTGCCCTTGCCCGATTTCATTTCACGCAGGCCCGACACCATCACGCCCACCTTGAGGATCGCCTGCCCTTCATGCTCGGCCTTTTTCTGTGCCTCGGCAATGGTCGAGACCTTCTTGCGTTTGAGCGCCCCGGCATAGTCGTCCAGCGGATGACCGGACAGGAAAAATCCGATGGCCTTTTGCTCTTCCATCAGGCGGTCGGACGGCACCCAGTCATTCACCGGGGCCAGACGCGGTTCTGGCAGATCGTCCCCCGCCTCGCCAAAGAGCGAGACCTGCGCAGAGGCGCTCTGTTCATGGATGGCCGCGGAATAGGCCACCAGCGCATCCAGACTCTCGAGCACGCGGCGACGGTTGCTGTCGAGCTGGTCAAACGCCCCTGCCCGCGCCAGCATTTCCAAGGGCCGTTTACCGACCTTTTTCAGATCGGCACGGCGGGCCAGATCGAACAGCGTGGCAAAGGGTTTGCCGGTTTTCAGCCGCGCATCGACGATCAGTTGCATCGCATCCTGACCGACGTTTTTCAGCGCGCCCAGCGCGTAGACCAGTTTCTGATCCACGACGTCAAAGGTCGCCAGCGACCGGTTCACACAGGGCGGCACGATGTCGATCAGCAGGCCGCGTTTGACCTCTTCGGCGTAGATCGACAGCTTGTCCGTCAGGTGGATATCGCAGTTCATCACCCCGGCCATGAATTCGACGGGGTGGTTCGCCTTGAGCCACGCGGTTTGGTAGGACACGACGGCATAGGCAGCCGCGTGGGATTTGTTAAAACCGTAGTTGGCGAATTTCTCGAGAAGGTCGAAAACCTCCGAGGCCTTTTTCTTGTCTACGCCATTCTTCATCGCCCCTTCTTCGAACTTGGGGCGTTCCTTGGCCATTTCCTCGGCGATTTTCTTGCCCATGGCGCGGCGGAGCAGGTCGGCGCCGCCAAGGCTGTAGCCCGCCATGACCTGCGCGATCTGCATCACCTGTTCCTGATAAACGATGATGCCCTGCGTTTCGGCGAGGATGTGGTCAATCGTCGGGTGGACGGATTCCAGCGGCTTGCGCCCGTGTTTCACATCGCAATAGGTCGGGATGTTTTCCATCGGACCCGGCCGGTACAGCGCCACGAGCGCCACGATGTCTTCGATACAGGTGGGCTTCATCTGGCGCAGCGCCGACATCATGCCCGAGCTTTCCACCTGAAACACCGCGACGGTTTTGGCGTCGGAATAGAGGTCGTAGGATTTTTTATCATCCAAGGGGATGGCGTTGATTTCGTTCTCGGCCCCGACCGCAGGTTCATAGAGCCGCGTGCCATCCGCCGCCACATGCAGCGGGCGGCCGGATTTGAAAATCAGGTTCATCGCCGACTGGATCACCGTCAGCGTTTTCAACCCGAGAAAGTCGAACTTGACCAGACCGGCCTGTTCCACCCATTTCATATTGAACTGGGTCGCAGGCATATCGGACCGGGGGTCCTGATAGAGCGGCACCAACTCATCGGTCGGGCGGTCCGCGATCACCACCCCCGCCGCGTGGGTCGAGGCATTGCGCAGCAGGCCCTCGATCTGCTGGCCATAGGTCAACAGCCGGTTCACGACCTCTTCGTTGCGGGCCATTTCGCGCAGGCGGTCCTCTTGGATCAGCGCCTGTTCGATGCTGACCGGCTTGACGCCTTCGACGGGGATCATCTTGGAAATGCGGTCCACCTGCCCAAACGGCAGTTGTAGTACCCGGCCCACGTCGCGCACCGCCGCCTTGGACAGCAGCGCACCAAAGGTAATGATCTGTGCCACCCGGTCGCGACCGTATTTCTGCTGCACATAGCGGATCACCTCTTCGCGGCGATCCATGCAAAAGTCGATGTCAAAGTCCGGCATCGACACACGTTCGGGGTTCAGGAACCGTTCGAACAGCAGCGAATAGCGCAGCGGGTCAAGGTCGGTGATCGTCAGCACATAGGCCACCAGCGACCCTGCGCCCGACCCCCGCCCCGGCCCGACGGGGATGCCGTGATCCTTGGCCCATTTGATGAAATCCGCCACGATCAGGAAGTAGCCGGGAAAGCCCATGCCCTCGATGATGTCGAGCTCGAACTTGAGCCGGGCCTTGTAATCCTCGACCGATACCGCGTGCGGGATCACGGCCAGACGCGCGTCCAGCCCTGCCCAGGCCTGACGGCGCAGTTCCTCGATTTCGTCATCGGCGAATTTGGGCAGGATCGGTTTGCGCTTATAGGCCTTGAACCCGCAACGTTTGGCGATCTCGACCGTGTTTTCAATCGCTTCGGGCAGGTCCGCAAAGAGGGCGATCATCTCTTCGGGAGATTTGAAATAGTGCTGCGGCGTCAGACGGCGGCGCGGTTCCTGCTGATCGACATAGGCCCCCTCGGCGATGCAGATCAGCGCATCATGCGCCTCGAACAGGTCGGTTTTCGGGAAATAGACATCGTTGGTGGCCACCAGCGGCAGGTCCATCGCATAGGCCATTTCGATGTGACCGCGCTCGGTCAGGCGCTCGGCCTCTGGCAGACCGCCGTCGATGGGATGGCGCTGGAGTTCGACATAGAGCCGGTCCGGAAAAATCCGGGCCAAGGCGCGCATCAGATCCTCGGCCTTGCTGCGCTGACCGTTGCGCAGCAACCGGCCAATCGGGCCATCCGGCCCGCCCGACAGGCAGATCAGGCCAGCGCTGTGCCGGTCCAGATCGGCCAATTCCACCTGCGGCAATCGCCCGCCGGCATCGACATAGAGGACGCTCGACAGCTTCATCAGGTTTTCATAACCGGCCTCGGTCTGGGCCAGCAGAACCACCGGCGCGGGGTCCTCGGGCCGTTTGCCCGGTTCCGGAGCCGCGTAACATAGATCGACCTGACAGCCGACGATGGGCTGCACCCCTGCCCCAAAGGCGTATTCCGAAAACTCCAGCGCGCAGAACATGCTGTTGGTATCGGTCACCGCCACTGCCGGCATATTCATCGCCGCCGCCAGTCCGGGCAGTTTCTTGACCCGAACAGCCCCTTCGAGCAGCGAATATTCGGTGTGAACGCGCAGGTGAATGAATCGTGGATCAGCCATGGCCCATATCTAGCCCGATCCAAAGGGTGCTGACCAGAGGTCAGGAAAACCCGAACATCTGATCAAATTCGACGCACAAAGTCGCAAAACCGCTAGAAATCGCCAGATCAAGGCCTCCCTGTATACACACACATTCATATTTTTGGGATTAACACATGAAACACGCTATTTTCGCGGCAGGGTTGATGATCTTGCCTTCGCTCGGCCACAGCGCAACCCTGACATTGTACGATTCAATCGCTAATGGCTACCAAGACTACGATAATGTCGTTGGCCTGGCTGTTGATGCCGATTACATGCCGCTGACGATCTTTGACGCAGAGCAGGATGGCACAATCGACAGTTTCGAGGTCACGTTGTCGACCATCACCGGATCTTTCGGTCAGGGCTACAGCGCTGTCGAACTGAACCTCTACAGCGGCGTATATTTCACAAGCCCGGGCGCGACCCTGATCGGCACAACCCAGATCACCCTGACGTCCGTCGACCAGGACGTGCCGGACTGGATCAATACCGTTCTTCCCTATCAGGTCACAGCGTTCCACGGCCTGACGTTCACGGCAGGTCAAACCTATTCGCTGAGCGCGAGCTGGATCGACGGGGATGACGCGATTTGGCGCACCACCAACAACACCGACCCAGCGACCTCTGAGACCTGGACCCAAGGAGAGGTCTGGATCCCGTTTAACCAAGCTTTGGGACTGCGCGTGCTCGACCTCGAAGAGCCGTTGCCCGCCGTGCCGGTCCCGGCCTCTTTGCCGATGATTGCGGGCGGTCTTGGGCTCTTGGCGGTATTGCGCAGACGCCGCCGGTGACGTGCCCCCGGGACCACGGACACCCCAGAACTGTACTAGAACTGTAACTTGACAATCTGGACGGTCTTTCGTTTGGTGCGGCCGTCCAGAACGCAGAGACCTTTGATGACCGAGCACCAATCCTTCGAAATCGATCTGATCATTCCGGCCAGCCCCGAGCAGATCTTCGATGTCATGACTGACAGCGCGAAGAAACAGAAATGGCTGTTTGGCTCTGGTGGCATCGAGGTCGTTTCGTTCAATTCGGACCTACGGACCGGGGGCGTCGAACGGGTCGAATTTCGGTTTGGCGACGGCGCGGTCATTTTTGCGGAAACCCATTACAAGGAAGTCGTTCCCTGCCAGAGCATCCGGACAGTCTATAGTATGGGCGAGAACGGAGTGGATGATTCCATCTCCCACACCTATTTGACTCTCACGCCGATCGGCGACGGCACAACCCGTTTGCTGCATCAGGAAATCATCATCCTGCGGTCCCAAAAAACCACTGCCGAACAACGTGCCGATACGATGCGGTATTCTTATGTGACCTTGGGGACGATGGCGCAGAACAACGTGCTGTGATCAAAATTCGCCCAAAAGGCAGGCAGCCGCTGCGCCCTGCCTGAATTTGCGGCAAAAAATACTTGCCTTCTGCGCGATGTCCCGTTCTGCTGACGGATATCGGGCTTCGGTTGTTCTACGCCGCATCGAACAATCGGGCCAATGCAGAACGGTAACGCGGCGGGCCCTATCATGTTGATTTCGTTTCTTCTAAATGGAGAGACAGTGCAGGTCGAAGCCGATCCAACCTGCACTCTTTTGGACTGGCTGCGCCTGACGGGGGGACTGACCGGCACCAAAGAGGGCTGCAATGAAGGGGATTGCGGTGCCTGCACCGTCGTCGTTCAGGACCAAGAGGGCACCCGCGCCCTGAACGCCTGCCTGCTGTTCCTGCCGCAACTCCATGGCAAGGCCGTGCGCACCGTCGAAGGTTTTGGCGGGACCCATCCCGTCCAGCAGGCTATGATCGACCATCACGGGTCGCAATGCGGATTCTGTACGCCGGGAATAGTTGCCTCTTTGGTGGCCGGTCAGGCGCAGGGACGCACCGATCACGACACTGTGTTGGCTGGCAATCTGTGCCGCTGCACCGGCTATGCGCCCATTCTGCGCGCGGCAGAGGCCTCGGTGGGGACGAAACTGCCTGACTGGCTGGCAACTGATGCGCTGGCGCTGGCGCAGATGGACACCACCGCGCTCCACCCCACGACCGAGAGCGAACTCGCCCTCGCCTATGCGGCCCAGCCAGACGCAACGCTGATCGCCGGGGCGACGGATGTCGGCCTTTGGGTCACGAAGCAGAACCGCCAACTCGGGCCGGTGATTTTCCTGAACCGCTGCGCCGAGTTGCAAGAGATCGAGGATCTGGGCGACAGACTCAAAATCGGTGCCGCCGTGACGATGAACCGTGTGCGCCAGGCTGTGGAACCGCTGCACCCCAGCTATGCCGAGATGATCAGGCGCTATGGGTCAGAGCAGGTGCGCGGCGCGGCGACCATCGGCGGCAATATCGCCAATGGCTCGCCCATCGGGGACAATCCTCCGGCGTTGATCGCGCTGGATGCGACGTTGCACCTGCGCTGCGGCGAAGACAGGCGGCAGATGCCGATTGCTGACTTCTTCCTCGACTATGGCAAACAGGACCGCCGTCGCGGCGAATTCGTCACCGCTGTCACCCTGCCCAAATCCGCACCGGGCCTGCGCTGCTACAAACTGTCGAAGAGGTTCGATCAGGATATTTCGGCGGTCTGTGGCTGTTTTAACCTGACGATAACCGATGGCACGGTAACAGCGGTGCGCATCGCCTTTGGCGGGATGGCGGGCATTCCGAAACTGGCGACGGAAACGATGGCGGCACTGTTGGGCCAACCGTGGACAGAACAGACCATCGACGCGGCCTGCGCGGCACTGACGCGCGATTTCACCCCGCTGTCGGATATGCGGGCCTCGGCCGGCTATCGCATGGCGGCGGCTCAGGGCCTGATGCGTCGGTATTTTGCCGAAACGATGGGCATCGCCACCAATGTGCAGGAGCTGAGCCTATGACCGTCCGACAGCCCCTGCCCCATGACAGCGCCCTGCTGCACGTCACCGGGGCCGCCCGCTATATAGACGACATCCCGACGCCCGACGGCACCCTTCATCTGGCCTTTGGCCTGTCGCCTGCGGCGCGGGGTCGGTTGCGCGATCTGGACCTGAGCGCAGTTCGTGCTGCCCCCGGAGTGCAACAGGTCCTGACCGCCAGCGACCTGCCCTTTGCAAATGATGTCAGCCCGTCCATCCATGACGAGCCGCTCTTGGCCACCGGGACGGTGCATTACGTCGGCCAGCCGGTTTTTCTGGTCGTCGCGACCAGCCACCATGCCGCCCGCCGCGCGGCACGGCTGGCGCGGATCACCATCGACGAGGAGGAACCGATCCTCGGCTATGACGCCGCCCTTGCGGCGCAGAGCTGGTTTGAAGGCGGACCGCGCACATGGCGCAAGGGCGACGCCGAGGCCGAGATCGCCGCCGCCCCCCGCCGCCTGACAGGGCGTATCGAGATGGGCGGGCAGGAACATTTCTACCTCGAAGGTCAGGCCGCACTGGCCCTGCCGCAGGAAAATGGCGATGTGGTCGTCCATAGTTCGACCCAGCACCCGACCGAAATCCAGCACAAGGTCGCCGAGGCGTTGAATCTGCCGATGCACGGCGTGCGGGTGGAATGTCGGCGGATGGGCGGCGGCTTTGGCGGCAAGGAAAGCCAGGGCAACGCATTGGCCGTCGCCTGCGCCATCGCCGCCCGCGCCACGGGCCGCGCCTGCAAGATGCGCTATGATCGCGATGACGACATGATCATCACCGGCAAACGTCACGATTTTCGCATCGACTATGAGGTCGGGTTTGACGACACCGGCCGCGTTCGCGGGATCGTGTTCGACCAGTATACGCGCGGCGGATGGGCGCAGGACCTGACCGCCGCTGTCGCGGATCGGGCGATGCTGCATGCCGACAATGCCTATTTGTTGCCAGCGGCGCGGATCACATCGACCCGGCTCAAGACCAATATGCAGTCGGCCACCGCCTATCGCGGTTTTGGCGGGCCGCAAGGCGTTCTGGGGATCGAGAGAGTCATGGATCACATTGCGCATGAACTGGGGCGCGACCCGGTGACGGTGCGGCAGGTGAACTATTACGCCGAGGCGTTGTTTGGGACCGGCGAACCGAGGGGGCTGTCTGCCCCCTCGGGCTCCCCCGAAGGTATTTCAGGAAAGATGAAAGGGCGCGGTACGCCCTACGGGGCGGCGCATTCTCCGGCAGGCCACCGGCCAGAGCCGAACACCACCCCCTATGGTATGGAGGTCAAGGATTTCCTGCTGCATGGCATGACGGCGGACCTGATCGCACGGTCGGACTATTCGGCGCGACGCGCCGAGATCGCCGCGTGGAACACGCAATCACCGATTTTGAAGCGCGGTATCGGGTTTGCTCCGGTGAAATTCGGAATTTCCTTTACCCTGACGCACCTGAACCAAGCCGGGGCCTTGGTGCATGTCTATCAGGACGGGTCGATCCTGCTGAACCATGGCGGCACAGAAATGGGTCAGGGCCTGTTTCAAAAGATCGCACAGGTGGCTGCGGCCCGGTTCGGGGTCTCGACCGACAGCGTTCGGATTACCGCAACGGATACGGCCAAGGTGCCCAATACCTCGGCCACGGCGGCGTCATCTGGCACGGATCTGAACGGGATGGCGGTCTTGCTGGCCTGTGATGCGATCCGCGACCGGATGGCAGCGCATCTGGGACAAGGGGCGCCTGTGAATTTTGCCGACGGGCGGGTGCGCTGGGGCAGCGAGGACGTGACGTTTGCCGAGGCTGCGCTGCGCTGCTATCAGGCGCGGGTCGGGCTATCGGCGACCGGGTTCTATCAAACGCCGGATCTGTCCTGGGATCGGGTGAATGGACGCGGGCGACCGTTTTTCTATTTTGCGCACGGGGCCTCGGTTTCCGAGGTCGTGATCGATACATTGACCGGAGAAAACCGCATCCTGCGGGCGGATATCCTGCATGATGTTGGTGCCTCGCTGAACCCGGCGCTGGACAAGGGGCAGGTAGAGGGCGGCTATGTGCAGGGTGCGGGCTGGCTGACCACCGAAGAACTGGTGTGGGACGATGCCGGGCGGCTGCGGACCCATGCCCCCTCGACCTACAAAATACCGGCGGTTGGCGACTGCCCGCCGGTGTTCAATGTCGATCTGATCGATGCCGAAAACCCCGAGGCGACGATTTATCGGTCCAAGGCTGTCGGGGAGCCGCCGTTCATGCACGGGATTTCGGCCTTTCTGGCGCTGTCGGATGCGATTGCGGCCTGTGGGCCACGCTATCCGTCGCTGGATGCGCCCGCGACGCCAGAGCGGATATTGGCGGCCATAGCGCGGGTCCGGGCATGAGTCTGGATCTGGACAGGCTGAAACGCGCGGTCGGCTCGGGTCCTGTAGCCCGGATCGTGGTGCTGCGGACCGCCGGGTCTGTCCCCCGCGAGGCCGGGGCAGAGATGCTGGTCTGGCAAGACCGGACCGAGGGGACCATCGGCGGCGGTGCGCTGGAGTGGGAGGCGATCGCCGCAGCGCGGGACCTGCTGATCCGGGGGGGAATTGTCGAACGGACATGGCCGCTGGGTCCGGGTCTGGGCCAGTGTTGCGGCGGGTCGGTCACGACAGTGACCGAGGTCTTTACCGCCCAGAACCTTCCACAGTCCCTGCCCTATATCCGGCCCCTGCGGGTCGCCGCGCAGAGCGGCGGGCTGATGGAACGGTTACAGTCCCTGCCCGCGCAAGCGGCGCCCGCGCTGATTGACGGCTGGCTGGTCGATACCGCGCTGCCACACCAGCGGGACCTCTGGATCTGGGGGGCGGGCCACGTCGGGCGCGCGCTGGTCTCGGTGCTCGCACCTTTGCCGGATTATCGGCTGACATGGGTCGATATCGCGGCGGACCGATTTCCGTCCGAGATTGCGGGCAGTGTAACGCCGGTCGTCGCCGCACAGCCCGAACGTTTGGTCCCCCATGCGCCAAGGACCGCCGAGCATCTGGTCCTGACCCATAGTCACGCGCTGGACCTGTCATTGTGCCATGCGCTATTGTCGCACGGGTTTGCCAGCCTCGGGCTGATCGGATCGGACACCAAATGGGCGCGGTTTCGCGCCCGCCTCACGGCCTTGGGCCATCCGGCCGACCAGATAGGCCGCATCCTATGTCCGATTGGCGATCCAAATCTCGGTAAACATCCCCATGCGATCGCCTTGGGGGTTGCAACACGGCTGCTGCTGCGGACAGATAGCCTCAAAGATCAAAGAACGGGGACACCGTGACACTGCTGGAGATTAGCGGACTGACCAAGGCCTATCCGGGTGTGGTCGCGAACAAGAATGTCAGTTTTTCGATTGGCAAAGGGGAAATCCACGCCCTCTTGGGGGAAAACGGCGCGGGTAAATCGACTCTGGTCAAGACGATCTACGGACTGGTCCGGCCTGATTCCGGGACAATGACGATGAAAGGGCAACCGTTCACGCCGACGGATCCGCGCGCCGCCCGCGCGAGCGGTGTGGCAATGGTGTTCCAGCATTTTTCGCTATTCGACGCGCTGACGGTGTCGGAAAACATCGCGCTCGGCATGGATAATCCGCCACTCCGTCGCGATATCGCAGCCCGCATCCAAGAGGTGTCGCGGACCTACGGGCTCCCGCTTGATCCGATGATGGTGGTCGGGGATCTGTCGGCTGGTGAGCGGCAGCGGGTCGAGATCGTGCGCTGCCTGCTGCAATCGCCCGAACTGTTGATCATGGACGAACCGACCAGCGTTCTGACCCCGCAAGAGGTGTCTATCCTGTTTGAGACGCTGCGCCTTCTGTCCTCAGAGGGCACGTCGATCCTGTATATCTCGCACAAACTCGAAGAAATTAGGACCCTGTGCCACCATGCGACGATCCTGCGCCATGGTGTCGTGGTTGGCACCTGCGTGCCGAAACAGACTACCAGCCGCGAGATGGCCGAACTGATGGTCGGCGCGACGCTACAGGCGCCAAAACGGGATCATGCGACACCGGGCACGGCCTTGTTGCGACTGCAAGGGTTGTCCGTCCCTGCCCCGCACGAATTCGGCACCGCACTCAAGGATATTACCCTGACCGTCCGCGCGGGCGAGGTGTTGGGGATCGGCGGCGTGGCGGGCAACGGTCAGGACGAATTGGTTGCCGCCCTGTCGGGGGAAACCACGGTTCCCGACGATATGATCGAATGGCAGGGCAAGGCGATCGGGCGCCTGATGCCGAATGATCGCCGCGCCTTGGGCCTGTGTGCCGCGCCGGAGGAGCGCAACGGTCACGCCGCCGCGCCGGATATGACCCTGACGGAAAATGCGCTGTTGACCGGGCGGACGCGGATGCAACTGGCCAACCGCGGCATCATCGACTGGGCCAAAACACGCGAGTTCGCTCAAACGATCATCGAGGCATTCGATGTCCGCACGCCCAGCACAGAAACCAATGCGCGGTCTCTGTCCGGCGGCAATTTGCAGAAATTCGTCATCGGGCGTGAAATTTTGCAGCGCTCGAGGTTGCTGATCGTCAACCAGCCGACGTGGGGCGTTGACGCCGCAGCCGCCGCAGCCATCCGGCAGTCCTTGCTGGATTTGGCCGCCGAGGGGTCTGCCGTGGTGGTGATCAGTCAGGATCTGGACGAAATCCTCGAGGTTGCCGATAGTTTCGCGGCCCTGACCGATGGGCGGCTGTCGCCCCCGGTGTCGACCAAGGGCCTGTCGCTGGACCAGATCGGGATGATGCTGGGCGGTGCCCATGATATGGAGACAGCCCATGTTGACGCTTGAAAAACGCCCGCACCGGTCGGCATTCTGGACATGGGCCGCGCCGCCGGTCGCGGTCCTGCTGACGATCCTCTTCGGGATGGTCCTGTTCCTGATATTGGGCAAGGACCCCGTCATCGCGATCAAGGCGATTTTCTGGGACCCGGTGTTCGGAGAATTCGCGTTCTATTACCGCCCCGAAATCGTCAAAAAGGCTGCGCCGCTGGTGCTGATCGCGACCGGTTTGGCATTTGGGTTCCGCGCAGGGATCTGGAACATCGGCGCCGAAGGGCAGTATATCATCGGCGCGATTTGCGGTGCCGGTGTCGCGCTGGCCTTTTACCCGCTCGAGGCCCGCTGGATCGTATTCCCGCTGGCGATTGTGGCCGGGGCTCTGGGCGGGATGATCTGGGCCGCCATTCCCGCCATCCTGCGTATCTATTTCAAAACGAACGAAATTCTCGTGTCGTTGATGCTGGTTTATGTGGCGCAGGTGCTGATCACCGCCTTTGCGTCGGGGCTGTTGCGCAGCCCTGACGGACATGGGTTTCCCGGTAGCCGCAACCTCAGCCAATATAGCGCGGCGGCGAACCTCGATCTGATTTCGGGAACCGGGATGCACTGGGGCGTGGTTGCGGCGCTGGTCGCTGTCCTGATCGCGTTCTTTGTCCTGACGCGGCACCAGTTCGGGTTTGACGTGCGCCTCACCGGCCAGAGCCCGAGGGCGGCCGCGTTTTCAGGCATCAATCCCAATCGGCTGGTCCTGTTTTCGATGGCTCTCTCGGGTGGGCTGGCCGGGTTGGCCGGGATCTTCGAAGTCACCGGACCTGCGGGCCAAATTCTGGCCAGCTTTCCCAAATTCTATGGCTTTACCGCGATCATCGTCGCCTTTTTGGGCCGTTTGCATCCCTTGGGCATATTGCTGGCTGGGCTGCTGATGGCGCTGACCTATATCGGCGGCGAGGTTGCGCAGGACAATCTACAACTGCCAGCGGCAGCCATTCTCACCTTTCAGGGAATGTTGCTGTTTGCGATTTTGGCGGTGGACACCCTGACCATGTATCGGCTGCGGCGGTCCCGCAAAGAGGTGCGCTGATGGATATCAATCCGATCCTTTTGCTCGCGGCGCTGATGGTCGCTTCTACCCCGATCCTGCTGGCGGCCATCGGGGAATTGGTGACCGAACGGGCGGGCGTTCTGAACCTCGGGGTCGAGGGGATGATGATCATGGGTGCGGTCGCGGGCTATATCGTCGGCCATAGCACCGGCAGCCCCTTGGCCGGATTTGCGGGCGCGGCGGCGGCGGGCATTGGCCTCAGCCTCGTTTTCGCAATCCTGACACAGGTTCTGTTGACCAACCAGACCGCAACCGGGCTCGGCCTGACGCTGTTTGGTATGGGGCTGGCATCGCTGATGGGACAGGGGTTCGAACCTGCCCTACCTGTCACGGTGTCGAAAATTGCCATCCCCGGTCTGTCCAGCATTCCGGTTCTGGGACCGATCCTGTTCCAGCACGACGCTATCGTTTATCTGTCGATCCTGTTGGTTTTGGCGGTCTATCTGGTGCTCGGCTACAGCCGCGCGGGCCTGATCTTGCGGGCGGTCGGGGAAAACCACGACGCCGCCCATGCCCTGGGCTATCCTGTGCGCCTCGTGCGGCTCTTGGCGATCATGTTCGGCGGCGCCTGCGCGGGATTGGGCGGAGCCTATATCAGCCTCGTGCGCGTGCCGCAGTGGATCGACGGCATCACCGCAGGCGCAGGCTGGATCGCTCTGGCCATTGTGGTGTTTGCCAGCTGGAAACCATGGCGGTTGATTGGCGGAGCCTACCTGTTTGGCGGGATGACTGTCCTGCAGTTGAATATCCAGGGCGACGGAGGCAAGATATTCGGCGTAACAGTGCCGGTCGAATACCTGTCGATGACACCGTTCGTCGCAACGATTGTCGTGCTGGTCGTGATGTCCGCCGGACGAGCCCCGGGCTCGCTTGGCAAATCGTTCCACGCCTCGAACTGAGGCGGGTTTTAACCACCGGGCAAAGTCCCGGCCAATTTGGGAGAGTACCTATGAAACGCAGAACTCTGCTTGCTACCGGCGCTGGCGCGGCGATGGCCGCTGCCCTGGGCCTTCCGGCCCGTGCGCAGGCCAAAACCAAGGTCGGCTTTATCTACGTCGGCCCGATCAATGACGGCGGCTGGACCCAGCACCACCACGAAAACGCCCTGATGATGGCAGAACATTTCGGGGACGCTGTGGAATTCGTCTATCAGGAATCCGTGCCCGAAGGTCCGGACGCCGAGCGTGCGATCACCCAGATGTGCCTTGGAGGGGCGAATATCGTGTTTACCACCTCCTTTGGCTTTATGGACCCGACGATCAACGTCGCTGCCAAGTTCCCGGACGTGAAGTTCGAACACGCCACCGGCTACAAGACCGCCGACAACGTGTCGGTCTATTCGGCCAAGTTCCACGAAGGTCGCGCGGTTCAGGGCTTCCTCGCCGGGAAGATGACCAAGTCCAACAAGGTCGGCTACATCGCCTCGGTTCCGATCCCCGAAGTGATTTTGGGCATCAACGCATCCTACATCCACGCCAAGAAGGTGAATCCGGATGTCGAATTCAAGATCATCTGGATCTTTGAATGGCTGAACCCGGCCAAGGAAGCCGACGCCGCCAAGGCCCTGATCGAACAGGGCTGTGACGTTGTGCTGCAGCACACCGACTCGACCGCGCCGCATCAGGCCGCCAAGGATGCCGGGAACGTCTACACCTTTGGTCAGGCTGCCGATATGGCGGAATTTGGTCCGATGCCGCGGATTTCCTCGATCATCGACAACTGGGCGCCCTACTACATCGACCGCGTTCAGGCCGTCATGGATGGCACCTGGGCCAGCAAGAACACCTGGGACGGCATCGGTCAGGGCATGGTTGGCATCGGCGAGATTTCGGACGCCGTACCGGCCGACATCAAGGCCGAGGCCGAAGCCCTGCGCGATTCCATCGCCTCGGGCGCCTATAACCCGTTCACCGGTCCGCTGAACAAGCAGGACGGGTCCGCCTGGCTGGCCGATGGCGAAGTGGCCGACGACGGCGTTCTGGCCGGCCTGTCGTTCTACGTCGAAGGCATCGAAGGCGATATTCCGTCCTGATGAACCCCGGGCGGTGGGGGGCTCTGCCCCCCGCCCCTGTCGGGGCTCCCCCCGAGGTATTTTCGGAAAGATGAAGACAATGGCCGCGGATGACCTGAAAACGCTGAATGGAGAGCCGGTATCGACGCTGACATTTGGCACGATGCAATTCGGCGGCCGCGCCGACGCCGCCGAGAGCCAAGCCATGTACGAGGCGGCACGGGCGGCAGGGGTCACGCATTTTGACACCGCTGTGCGCTATACCGATGGCAAGTCCGAAGAATTGACCGGCCAATTCATTGCCAAGGAACGCGAGGCGGTTTTTCTGGCGACCAAGGTCGCGTTCACCGGCGGAGCCAGCCGCAGCAATATTCTGTCCCAGTTCGACGAGAGCCGCAGGCAACTGGGGCAAGATCAGGTTGATTTGCTGTATTTGCACCGCTGGAATGACAATCCGCTGGAGGAGACGTTCGAGACGCTGGCCGACCTGCAATCGCAGGGACGTATCCGGTATATCGGGCTGTCGAACGCGGCGGCCTGGCAGGTGATGAAGGCACAGGCGGTGGCAGCCAGATTCGGCACCCGCATCGACGCCCTGCAGCCGATGTATAATCTCGTCAAGCGGCAGGCAGAGGTCGAGATTTTGCCGATGGCCGTCGATCAATCGATGGCGGTGTTCCCCTATTCGCCGCTGGGGGGTGGGCTGCTGACTGGAAAATACGTCAACGGCGGCACGGGCCGGTTGACCGAAGACGATATGTACCGTCAACGCTATGGGCATGCTTGGATGCATGAGGCGGCGCAGGCCTTTGCGGATGTGGCGGCGGAGGTTGGAGTTTCGCCTGCGACACTCGCCGTGGCTTGGGTTGCCGGGCATCCGGCGGCGCCGCGTCCGATCGTGTCGGCCAAATCGGTGGCACAGTTGATGCCCTCCCTCGCGGCAGGATCCTATGTGATGGCGGCAGATCTGAGAGAGCGCATCAGCGCCCTGGTTCCGACGCCGCCCCTGGCCACAGATCGTCTGGAAGAACAATGATCGATTTTCTGGTTATCGGTGGCGGCATCGCCGGGCTGTCGGCGGGGGCGCGGCTCTCGGCGCTGGGGCGCGTGCACGTGCTAGAGGCCGAGGACGCGCTGGGGCATCATGCCTCGGGGCGGTCGGCCGCCCTGTATGAGGCCAGCTATGGCAAGCCAGCGGTTCAGGCGCTGAACCGCGCGAGTTTGGAGTTTCACACTGCGGCTGGCGTCCTGTCGCCGCGTGGCGCGATGTTGGTGGGCCGTGCGGCAGAGGCACAGGCCTATCAGGCGGACCTGATGGGGATGACCCTGTCCCCGATATCGGCGCAAGAGGCCTGCGATCTGTTTCCGATCCTGAACCCGAAGGTGGTGGATCGTGCGGCCTATGATCCGGCGGCGCAGGACATCGACACCGACAAATTGATGCAGCATTTTGCCCGGACCATACGACAGAACGGCGGGCAGGTTGAAACGAAACGCCGCGTGTCGATGATTGCACGGACTGCGCGCGGCTGGGCGGTGACCGCAGGCGAGGTGTTCGAGTGTCGGACTCTGGTCAATGCAGCGGGCGCTTGGGTCGACGAGATTGCCAAACTTGCCGGACTGGAGCCGCTGGGGTTTCAGCCCTATCGCCGCTCAATGGCACGGATTCCGGCGCCGGACGGGCTGTCCCCTGCGACTTGGCCGATGGTATTTGGTGCCGGTGACGGCTGGTACGCCAAACCGGATGCGGGGGCGCTGATCGTATCACCCTCCGAGGAGCATCCGATGGCGCCACATGACGCCTGGGCCGATGATATGGTTCTGGCCGAAGGGTTGGCGCGGTATGAGGCCTATGTCACCGAACCTGTCACGCGTCTGCTGGCCAGTTGGGCCGGTTTGCGGACCTTTGCCCCGGATCGGCATCTGGTTTTGGGACCTGATCCGCGCGATCCCGGTTTCATTTGGTGCGCAGGTCAGGGCGGCTACGGGTTCCAGTCTTCGCCCGCGGCCTCGCAACTGTTGTTCGAGGTCGTATCGGGGGTACAAACCACCCTGCCCGCCGAGATCGTCCGCAAACTGACCCCTGCACGCCTGCTGTGATCAGAGCGGCAGCGCCAAGGTGGATTTGATCTCTTCCATCGACAAGAGCGCCGTCACGTTGTGGATTCGCACCTCGGAGATCAGCGCCTGATAGAATTCGTCATAGGCACGGGCATTTCGCACGCGGACCTTGAGGATATAGTCGATGTCCCCGGCCAGACGATGGGCCTCTTGCACCTCGGGGCGGGCCCGCAGCGCGGCAAGGAATTTCTTTTGCCACTCGACCTCATGTTCGCTGGTGCGGATTAACACAAAGAAACAGGCCTCGAACCCGAGGGCCTCGGCGTCGAGGAAAACAGTCTGTTGACCGATGATCCCGACCTCTTTCATTTTGCGGATGCGATTCCAGACCGGCGTCTTGGAAGACCCGACATTCCGCGCGATATCGTCCAAAGACTGCGCCGCATCGCGCTGCAATTCGCTGAGGATTTTCCGATCCATATCGTCGACACGAAACGCCATCCCAAGTTTCCCTTCAATCCAGAATATTCGCCCCACCGGCCCGCACTGTTGGAACATACGTCCTTATTCGCGGGGCGCAATAGGCAAAAAGGGGACATTTGTTCTATATAGAGCGGAAACCCGGAGGCCAGAATGCAGCACTTTCCGATTTTTCTCTCTTTGACGGCCCGGCGGGTCGTTTTGGCCGGCGGCGGCGAGGCTGCCCTGGCCAAGCTGCGTCTGCTGCTGCGAACCGAGGCCCGGATCACCGTTTTCACGCCCGATGCCCATGCCGATATCCAACGTCTGGCCGCCGAGGGCAAACTGACGCTGGTCCGTCGCCACATGGAACACGGCGATGCCGTTTGCGCCCGTCTGGTCTATGCCGCAACCGAGGATGCACTGGAAGACGCGCGGATCGTGACGATTGGCCATGATGCGGGGGCGCTGGTGAATGTCGTCGATGATCTGGAGCACTCGGATTTCATCACCCCGGCCATCGTGGACCGTGACCCCGTGACCGTCGCTATCGGCACCGAAGGCGCAGCGCCCGTGCTGGCCCGCGCGATCAAGGCCGATATCGAAGCGCGTCTGCCTGCGAACCTTGGCCTCCTCGCCCGTGTTGGCAAGGCGTTCCGCCATGCGGCGGACATCCTGCCAATGGGGCGCCGCCGTCGTGCGTTCTGGGCAGACTATTACAACACTGACGGCCCGCGTGCCGCCGAACTCGGCGGCGAGGCTGCGGCAGAGGCTGTGCTGGAATCCCTGCTCGACCGTCATGTGATGGCCGCACAGACCCCGGGCCATGTCGATCTGGTGGGTGCAGGTCCGGGCGATCCGGAACTGTTGACGCTCAAGGCGCGTAACGCGCTGGATCAGGCGGATGTGGTGATCTACGACCGTCTGGTGGCCCCTGCGATCCTCGAGCTGGCCCGCCGCGAGGCGATCCTGATCGACGCGGGCAAAGAGGGCTTTGGCACCTCGACCGCGCAGGAGGATATCAACGCGATGATCGTGCAGCATGCGCTGGACGGGCATCACGTCGTTCGACTGAAATCGGGCGATCCCACCGTCTTTGGCCGTCTGGACGAAGAAATCGACGCGCTGGACGCGGCAGGTATTAGCTGGCGGATCATTCCGGGGATCACAGCGGCCTCTGCGGCTGTCGCGCAGATCGGGCAGAGCCTGACCAAGCGGGGACGCAATGCCTCGGTGCGGTTGCTGACCGGTCATGACATGCAGGGCTTTGCCGATCACGACTGGCGGTCGCTGGCCCGTACGGGCGAAGTCGCCGCGATCTACATGGGCAAACGCGCTGCCCGCTTTGTGCAGGGGCGCCTGCTGATGCACGGGGCCGCCGCTGACACCCCGGTGACGATCATTGAGAACGTCAGCCGCCCCGATCAACGGATTATCGCCACCACTTTGGCAGATCTGGAACCCACGATGTCCAGCGCCGGTTTGACTGGCCCTGCCCTCACCTTTTACGGCCTGTCGCCGCGCTACGCGGTTCAGGCAGCACGAACCCTAACCCAAAAGGAGGCCGCACAATGAGCCGCCGGTTCACCCCGAAAGTTGTCACCGCAAATCACCTCTTGGATGGCGATGCCATCTGGCTGACCGCCGACGACCGTTGGACCCGCAACATGTGCGAGGCCGAGTTGATCGAGGACGAAGCCCATGCGGACCTGCGTTTGCTGTTCGCCGCCGGGCAGAAGTCTGTGGTTGTCGGTGCCTATCTGGCTGATGCCATAGCGGGCCCGAACGGCCCAGAACCCACCCATTTCCGCGAAGATTTCCGCACCAAGGGTCCGTCCAACTACGCCCACGGCAAACAGGTAGAGCTGCAATAATGTATACGTACAACGACTTTGACGAAGCCTTTGTCCGCACCCGCGTCGCGCAGTTTGCCGATCAGGTGGAACGCCGGATTTCGGGCGTGCTGCCCGAGGACGAATTCCGCCCCCTGCGCCTGATGAACGGCCTGTATCTGCAACTGCACGCCTACATGCTGCGCGTCGCCATTCCCTATGGCACGCTGAACAGCCGCCAGATGCGGCAGCTGGCCCATATCGCCCAGACCTACGACAAGGGCTATGGCCACTTCACCACCCGCCAGAACATCCAGTACAACTGGCCCAAGCTGAAAGACGTGCCGCAGATCCTGTCCGATCTGGCCGACGTGGAAATGCATGCGCTGCAAACCTCGGGCAACACGATCCGTAACGTGACCGCCGACCACTTTGCCGGGGCGGCTGCGGATGAAATCGAAGACCCGCGTCCGACGGCGGAATTGCTGCGCCAGTGGTCCACCGACCACCCGGAATTCCAGTTCCTGCCGCGCAAGTTCAAGATCGCCGTCTCCGGTGCCGTTCATGACCGTGCGGTGACGCTGGCCCATGACATCGGCGTGCGTATCGTGCGTAACGACGCGGGCGAGGTCGGCTATCAGATCATCGTTGGCGGCGGTCTGGGCCGTACCCCGATGGTCGGCAAGATCATCAAGGACTGGCTGCCCAAGGCCGACCTGCTGCCCTATGTCGAAGCCGTGGTTTCCGTGTGGAACCTGCTGGGTCGCCGCGACAACAAGTATAAGGCCCGGATCAAGATCACCGTCTTTGAAAACGGCCTCGAAGAGTTCTCGCGCCTCGTGGAGGACCGCTTTGCCGTGATCCGCCCGACCTTTAGCGGCGTGGACCAAGAGCTCTTGGCGGAAATCTGGTCGCATTTCGCCACCCCCGCCTATCTGAACGCGCCGATTGACGGCTATCTGGACCGCCTGAACCGCGATGGTGCCTTCCGCGCGTGGGTGGACACCAACATCGCCGCGCATAAGGTGGACAGCTACGCCATCGTCACCGTTTCCACGAAAAAGCACGGCAACACGCCCGGCGACGTGACCGATGCCCAGATGCGCGCACTGGCCGATATCGGGGAAACCTATGGCCACGACGAACTGCGGATCAGCCACGAACAGAACGTGATCCTGCCGCATGTCCACCGCAGCAACCTGCCGGCGGTCTATGATGCGCTGCGCCAGATCGACATGGCGACCGCCAACGTCGGGCTGATCTCGGACATCATCGCCTGCCCGGGCATGGATTATTGCGCCCTTGCGACCGCCCGGTCGATCCCGGTTGCCCAAGAAATCGCCCTGCGGTTCGAGGCGCTCAAACTCGAACATGAGGTTGGCCCGCTCAAGATCAAGATTTCCGGCTGCATCAACGCCTGTGGCCACCACCATGTCGGCCATATCGGCATTCTGGGGCTGGACCGCGCCGGCGTGGAAAACTATCAGATCACGCTGGGCGGCGACGGCACCGAAGACACTGTCATCGGCGAAAAGACCGGACCGGGCTTTAGCTACGAAACGATCACGGACGCAATTGAACGCATTGTCATGACTTACCTGTCGCTGCGTACCTCGGCCGAGGAAACTTTCCTCCAGGCCTATCGCCGGGTCGGCATGGCACCGTTCAAGGCCGCCCTCTACGAGGAGGCCAAGGCCCATGCCGCTGAGTGAACCCGTCCAAAAACGGGTCGTGGCGCTGAATGCCCGCTATAAACACCACGGCGCGACCGCGGTGCTGGAACATGCGCTGAAAGACGCGCAAGTGGGCAAAACCGCCCTCGTCTCGTCCTTTGGGGCGGAATCGGTGGTGCTGTTGCACCTCGTGTCGGTGATCGACCGCACGACACCGGTTCTGTTCATCGACACAGAGATGCTGTTTGCCGAAACGCTGGCCTATCAACAGGAACTGACCGAACGCCTGAACCTCAAGGACGTGCGGATGATCCGGGCCAGCGACGCCGCCAAACAGTTCGAGGACCCCGACGGCACCTTGCATCAGTATAACACCGATGCCTGCTGTTCCCTGCGCAAAACCATCCCGCTGCAAAACGCGCTAAAAGATTTTGACGCGTGGATCACCGGGCGCAAACGCTATCAGGCCAGCACCCGTGCGGCGATCGACTTCTTCGAGAACGAAGAGGACATCCGCATCAAGGTGAACCCGTTGGCCCACTGGACGACGGCGGACCTTCAGGACTACATGACTGAAAACCGCCTGCCCCGTCACCCGCTGGTGGCCAAGGGCTATCCGTCGATCGGCTGTGCGCCCTGCACCACGCCCGTCAAGGACGGCGAAGATCCGCGCGCTGGACGCTGGCGCAACACGAATAAAACCGAATGCGGTATCCATTTTGCGGACGGCAAGGCCGTGCGCAATGGTCAGGCCGCCTAAGGAGAGATCGATGACCATCATCGTCACTGACACCGGGTTCGCCCCCGAAGATTTCAACGGCACCTTCACCCCCTTGGCCGAGGCTGATGGGGCAACCGCCATCCTGATCCCGTCGGACACCAACCCCGCCGACCTGCCCCGCGCCCTGTCGGCCGAGGTGATCGCTGTCGCCTTTCCGTCGTTTGCGGATGGCCGCGGCTTTACTCTGGCGGCGCAACTGCGCCGTCTGGGGTTCAAGGGTCGCCTGCGCGCCGCTGGCCACGTGATCTGCGAACAATATGCCATGGCTCGCCGCTCTGGCTTTGACGAAGTGGCCATCGACGAGGCTCTTGCCGAACGCCAGCCAGCCGCCATGTGGCAAACCCGCGCCGCAAATTGGCAAGCCAATGACTATCAAGCCCGGGTTCGCGGCTAATCGCCCTTTCCCTGACATAAATCAAAGAATAGACATGGATTGGGCCCTAGGCTGGCCTGAATGGTAAAAATGACCGAACAGACACTCGTGACCGAAAAACCTGCAAAACCGCACCTCCCCGATGCCCAGACCGTGAATTCGGTCCAGCATTACACCGACCGCCTGTTTTCCTTCCGCGTGAGCCGTCCGCAATCGCTGCGGTTCCGGTCGGGCGAATTCGTGATGATCGGTCTGATGGGCGACAACGGCAAACCGTTGCTGCGCGCCTATTCCATCGCTTCGCCCAACTGGGACGAAGAGCTGGAGTTCTACTCGATCAAGGTGCCGGATGGCCCGCTGACGTCCAAGCTTCAGCACATCCAGCCGGGCGACGAAATCATCCTTCGGCCCAAACCCGTCGGCACCTTGGTGCATGACGCGCTGTTGCCGGGTAAACGGGTCTGGTTCCTTGCCACGGGCACGGGCATTGCGCCCTTTGCCTCGCTGATGCGGGACCCGGAGACCTATGAAAAATTCGACGAAGTCATCATGATGCACACCTGCCGCGAAGTGGCAGAGCTGGAATACGGTCGCAAACTGGTCGAAGACCTGCAAAACGACCCGCTGATCGGTGAAATGGTCGAGGGCAAGCTGCGCTACTACCCGACCACCACCCGCGAAGAGTTCCACCATATGGGCCGGATCACCGACAACCTGTCCTCGGGCAAGGTGTTCGAGGATCTGGGACTGACCCCGATGAACCCGGAAACCGACCGCGCGATGGTCTGCGGCAGCCTCGCCTTTAACAAGGACGTGATGGCGGTGCTGGAGAGCTTTGGCCTGCGCGAAGGCGCCAATTCCGAGCCGCGCGAATATGTCGTCGAAAAGGCGTTCGTTGGGGAAGGCGTCTAAGACCCAATTGCCGCGCTTACGAATGGCCGCCTCCGGGCGGCCATTTTGCTGACTGTGTGCAAAACAGGCCAGTGCGCCAGAAACCGGCCTCGCCCGCAACTGCCCCCTTGACCAAATCGTGACGGGCCGCATTCTGGCGCTATGTCCGAGTATCAGTTTTCCCTGATGGGCGTTGCCCTGACCGCCCTGCCCTCCGGTGCGCTATGGATGCCCGATAGCGCGACCTTGGTCGTTTCCGATCTGCATCTGTGCAAATCCGATCGTCAGGCCCGCAAGGGGCAGGCCATGCTACCGCCCTATGAAACCCGCGACACCCTATCGCGACTGGATGCCGACATTATGGCAACCGCACCGAAACGGGTGGTCTGCCTCGGCGATAGCTTTGACGATATCGAAGCGATCGAGGCGATGCGCGACCCGGAAAAGCTCTGGCTGGCGCGGATGCAGGCCGGTCGCAGCTGGGTCTGGATTGCCGGAAACCACGACGCAGGCCCCATCGAACTGGGCGGCGATTATCTGGACGAGGTCGAGATCGGCCCGCTCACCCTGCGCCATATCGCGCTGGACGGGGCGGTGGGTGAAATTTCAGGGCATTATCACCCGAAATATGCGATCCTGAGCCAGTCCCGCCCGGCGTTCGTCTATGACAGCCGCCGCCTGATCCTACCCGCCTATGGCACCTATACCGGCGGCATGCCCGCAACACGGCCCCCGCTGCGCGACCTGTTTCAGGATCTGGCGATTGCCATTGTAACCGGACCGCGCTGCATTGCCGTGCCGCTGGAACGTAAACACAGCCTGCAAACGTAAAACGCGGGACACTGGGCCCCGCGTTTGATGTCACAGCATCTCTGACCGATTAGGCGGTCAGCCCCTCCGGCTCGGCCAGACCATTGGCGCGGCAGCAGGCCGTGACGGTATTGGCCAGCAGACAGGCAATCGTCATCGGACCAACACCGCCCGGCACCGGCGTGATAGCACCGGCAACCTCGGCGCAGCTGTCATAGTCGCAGTCGCCGACCAGACGGGTTTTGCCGCCTTCGATATCGATGCGGTTGATACCCACGTCGATAACCGTCGCACCCGGCTTGATCCACGTGCCCTTGACCATTTCAGGACGGCCAACAGCAGCCACCACGATATCGGCCTGACGCACGACGGCCTCGATGTCCTTGGTGCGGCTATGGGCGATGGTCACCGTGCAGCTATCGTTCAGCAAGAGTTGCGCCATCGGTTTGCCGACGATGTTCGAGCGACCGATCACCACCGCGTTCATGCCCGGCAGCGACCCATGATGGTCGCGCAGCATCATCAGACAGCCCAGCGGTGTACAGGGCACCATGGACTTCTGCCCGGTTCCTAGCAGCCCAACGTTCGAGATGTGGAACCCGTCCACGTCCTTGGCAGGCGAAATGCTGTTGATCACCAGATCAGAGTTCAAATGCCCCGGCAGCGGCAATTGCACCAAAATTCCGTGCACAGTCGGATCAGAGTTCAACTGGTCGATCAGCGCCAAGAGATCCGCCTCGGAGGTCTCCGCAGGCAGCTTGTGTTCGTAGGAGTTCATCCCCACTTCGACGGTCTGCTTGCCCTTGGACCGGACGTAGACCTGGCTGGCGGGGTCTTCGCCGACCAGAACTACGGCCAGACCGGGGGTGATCCCGTGATCTGCCTTGAGCCGGGCGACATGCCCTGCAACCTTTTCCCGCACTGTTGCGGCAAATGCCTTGCCGTCGATTACTTTGGCGCTCATCGCTTCCCCTTATGTGTATCCCCTCCGAGCTTGGCCGTCCGGGGCAGAGTTGATCCCTGCCCCGCGCCGCACTCAGAACAAACCTTCTATCTGGCCGTTGTCGTTCAACCGGATCGTTTCCGCGCTCGGCACCTTGGGCAGACCGGGCATGGTCATGATCTCGCCGCAGATGACCACAACGAACCCTGCCCCCGCCGACAGCCGGACCTCGCGGACCGGCACCGAATGGCCCGTCGGCGCGCCGCGCAGATTGGGATCGGTCGAGAACGAATACTGGGTCTTGGCCATACAGATCGGCAGATGTCCATAGCCAGCCGCCTCCCACTGGCGCAGCTGGTCGCGGATTGATTTGTCCGCGATCACTTCGTCAGCATGATAGATGCGCTTTGCGATGGTTTCGATCTTGGCGAACAGGCCCATGTCATCGGGATAGAGCGGCGCAAAGTGCGAGGCACCGCTCTCGGCCAGTTGCACGACCTTGCGCGCCAGATCCTCGATCCCCTCGGACCCTTTGGCCCAGTGTTTACACAGGATCGCTTCGGCCCCCTGCGCCTTGACGTAGGCCTGCACGGCCTCGACCTCGGCGTCGGTATCCGAATAGAAATGGTTGATCGCCACGACCACCGGCACGCCAAAGGATTTGACGTTGGCAATGTGACGGCCAAGGTTCGGGCAGCCCTTTTTCACCGCATCGACGTTTTCCGCACCAAGGTCGGCCTTGGCGACGCCACCGTTCATCTTCATCGCGCGCACGGTCGCCACGATCACCGCCGCATCGGGCGTCAGACCGGCCTTGCGGCACTTGATATCAAAGAACTTTTCCGCACCCAGATCGGCGCCGAAACCGGCCTCGGTCACGACATAATCCGCGATTTTCAGAGCGGTCGTCGTCGCGATGACCGAGTTGCAGCCATGCGCGATATTGGCGAACGGCCCGCCATGCACAAAGGCTGGATTGTTTTCCAGCGTCTGCACGAGGTTCGGCTGCATCGCATCCTTGAGCAGGACCGTCATTGCGCCATCCGCCTTGAGATCACGGCAATAGACCGGCGATTTATCGCGGCGATAGGCGACGATCATGTCGCCCAGACGTTTCTGCAAATCCTGAAGGTCGCGCGACAGGCACAGGATCGCCATGACTTCGGAGGCAACCGTGATGTCAAAGCCCGCCTCGCGCGGGAAACCATTGGCCACCCCGCCCAGCGACACGTTGATCTGACGCAGCGCCCGATCGTTCATATCCATCACCCGCCGCCAGACGACGCGGCGAATGTCGATTTCGAGTTCGTTGCCCCAGTAGATATGGTTGTCGATCATCGCCGACAGCAGGTTGTGGGCGCTGGTGATCGCGTGGAAATCGCCGGTAAAGTGGAGGTTCATATCCTCCATCGGCACCACTTGGGCGTGACCGCCCCCCGCAGCGCCGCCCTTCATCCCAAAGTTCGGCCCGAGGCTGGCTTCGCGAATGCAGATCGCGGCCCGCTTGCCGATCCGGTTCAGGCCATCGCCCAGACCCACGGTGGTGGTGGTCTTCCCTTCGCCCGCAGGCGTCGGGTTGATGGCGGTGACGAGGATCAGCTTGCCGTTCGGGCGATCCTGTACGCTGTCGATGAAGCGCTGGCTCAGCTTGGCCTTGTCGTGGCCGTAGGGCAGCAGATCATCGGATCCGATCCCCAATTTGGCGCCGATGTCCTGTATCGGCTGCTTCTTCGCCTCGCGGGCGATCTCGATGTCGGTTTTGAACGTCATGTCTCTTCCCTTGGCATCGGATCGGCTCCTCCCGCCGGTCCGTGCCATAGGTGTATCGCGGCGTGAACAACCTAAAAGACCATTTTACGACCGAATCCCCACGAGAATCGCCGCTTAGCCCTTTGCGCCGTTCGTATTGGAAACGCCGTGTGCCTATGGAGCCCAAGCCCGCTGATCCGGGATATGCAAACGCAGCCGCGTCCCGATCTCTAAGAGGCCGGGACGTTCCACCCAGGCCGTCACGCCGCGGCGTCCATTGGCAGCGGTTTTGAACCCCTTGCCATGGCCGGGGCGGTCTGCCTCGATCGTGCGGGACACGATATGACACGGACGGTTTTCCATGTCGACGACCAGCGTCGTCCCGTTTTCCGCCTGCAGGCGCGAAGACGGCGGAACATGGGTGAAATCGGGAATGCCCGACAGAATGATCGACGCCCCGACCCACGTCGGATCAATCGACGGCAGGTCCAGTTTCTCGGCGATCACCGCCAATTCCTCGGCCGAGAGGATCGACAATTGCCGCACGTTGCGAATGTCGGTGCCGCGCGGATGCTGCTGGGACACCCGACTGCAAGAGGCCCGCGTCAGACCGGCATGGACATCGGGCGCATGGCCGGCGAAATCCAGCGGCATCGCGCTCACGGCCACGGTTTCAATCTTCCGATCCTCGGGAAAGCACGGCACATAGCCCAGCCACGTCACGGTCGCATAATAGTCAGTCGGCAAGAGCGCAGGCATCAGGTCACCACCACAGCAAAGACACGTCGGAAGGGGAACAGCACCGACCCGTCGGCCCTCAGGGGATAGGCCAGCGCCAGCGCCGCATCATAGGTCGCCAGATAATCCGCCTGCTGGGCGTCGTCCAGTCGATCCAATATCGGGCGCAAATAGGTAGACTGCGTAAAGGCCCGGACAGGATGGCCCTCCTCGACCGGCGCAAGGCGCTGACAATAGCTGGTTTCCCAGACATTCACCGCCCCCGAGGGCGACAGGATCGCGTGATATTCAGCCGGTGTCAGCACATCCGCATTCCATCCGCCAGTCCCGAACACCGCAGGAAACCGCCGTACCGCGACCTCCCGCGCCAAGGCATGGCTGGGCGCATCATGCTGGCCCGGCACCTGAAAGGCCAGAACTCCGCCGGGGGCCAGATACCCGGCCAGACGGGGCAACAACCGGTCGTGATTGTTCAGCCAGTTCAGCGCGGCATTGCTAAATACCACCGCCGGCGCGCGGGCGGGTTGCCAGTGGGCGATATCGGCATGGACCAGATCGTCATAGGACCGCGTTTCCGCCGCTTTGACCAGCATCGCCTCGCTGCTGTCGACGCCGATGATGCGATGGCCATTGAACCGTTCGCCCAAGGCATCGCCAACCGCCCCTGCCCCGCAGCCCAGATCGACCACGTCCCCCGCCGGAACTGCCGCGATCTGCTGGATCAGATCAATCGCAGGGCGCAAACGCAAACCCCGAAACCTTGCGTAGGTTTCGGGGTTCCAGTCGTTTTGAGATGTCACGCTCACGCGGTCGGCTCGGGCTCGAGCCCGCCATCTACCGCCGGCTTGCGCAGTTTGCGGGTTTTGGGCAGGGCCGTCACTGATCCGTTGTCCGAATGATCCGCGTCGTGATCGCCACCTTGGGGCGGCTCGCCACGCATGACACGGGCGATTTCCTCGCCGGTCAGGGTCTCGTATTCCAACAGACCCTGCGCCAGACGTTCCCATTCCTCATTCTTTTCGGTCAGAATGCGATAGGCGGTGTCGTAACCTTCTTGGATAAAGGCGCGAACCTCTTCCTCGATCAGTTCCTTGGTATGGGCAGAGACAGAGAACCCGGCCGTGCTGCCCGAATAGCCGTCTGCGGCCTCCGAGTAGTCAACGTTGCCGACCTTGTCCGACATGCCCCAGCGCAGCACCATCGCACGGGCCAAGGCTGACGCCTGCTGGATATCCCCCGCTGGACCGTTCGACACGTTATCCGCACCATACTTGAGGATTTCCGCAGCCTTTCCGGCCATGGTCATCGCCAGTTTTTGCTGGCATTCGGCGCGGTGCCAGTTCAGGCGGTCCATCTCGGGCAGAGACACCACCATCCCCAGCGCACCGCCGCGCGGGATGATCGTCGCCTTGTAGACGGGATCGCATTCCGGCAGCGACAGACCCACAACAGCGTGGCCAGCCTCGTGATAGGCGGTTTTCTCTTTCTGGTCTTGGGTCAGGACCATGCTGCGACGCTCTGCGCCCATCATGACCTTGTCTTTGGCGTTTTCGAAATCGACCATCGTGACGAACCGGCGACCAACGCGGGCCGCCATCAGCGCGGCTTCGTTCACGAGGTTCATCAGGTCAGCACCCGAGAAGCCCGGTGTGCCGCGCGCGATGATGCGCAGATCGACGTCGGGACCCAGCGGGGTTTTCTTGGCATGCACGCCAAGGATCTTTTCGCGACCCTTGATATCGGGGTTCGGCACGGTGATCTGACGATCGAAACGGCCCGGACGCAGCAAGGCGGGGTCCAGAACGTCACGGCGGTTGGTGGCGGCGATGATGATCACGCCCTCGTTCGCCTCGAACCCGTCCATTTCGACGAGGAGCTGGTTCAGCGTCTGTTCACGTTCATCGTTACCGCCGCCGTAACCGGCACCGCGATGACGGCCCACAGCGTCGATTTCGTCGATAAAGACGATACAGGGCGCGTTTTTCTTGGCCTGCTCGAACATGTCGCGGACGCGGGACGCACCAACACCGACGAACATTTCGACAAAGTCGGACCCCGAGATGGTAAAGAACGGCACGCCAGCCTCACCCGCAATTGCGCGGGCCAGCAGCGTTTTACCTGTGCCCGGAGGGCCAACCAGCAGCGCACCCTTGGGGATCTTGCCGCCAAGACGGCTGAATTTCTGCGGATTGCGCAGGAATTCGACGATCTCTTCCAGTTCTTCCTTGGCTTCGTCGATCCCGGCCACGTCGTCAAACGTCACACGGCCCTGCTTTTCGGTCAGCAACTTGGCCCGCGACTTGCCAAAGCCCATCGCACCGCCACGGCCACCGCCCTGCATGCGGTTCATGAAATAGACCCAGACGGCAATCAACAGCAGGAACGGCAGCAGCGAGAGAATCACCGCCTGGAACGTGGACTGCTGCTGGGCGTCGGCCTTGACCGGGACGCCCTTGGCGATCAGCAGATCGGTGACCTGCGCATCCTGCGGAAGGATCGTCACATATTGTTTGTTATCGGTCCCGATATACTTGGCCTGCTCGCCATCGAGCGTCACACTGGCCACCTGCCCGGCATCAACGGCCTGAATAAATTCAGAATAATTACGGGTGGTGGATTGCAGCACCGTATCACTGGACGTGAACACCTTGAAAAGCGAGACGACCAGCAAAAACAGGACGACCCAGAAGACGATGTTTCTTGCGTTGCCCAAAGGGGGAACTCCTCTGACTTCTAATCTGCTCAGAAACGAACAGATACTTGTCCCCTAAAATAGGGATCAGCACGAGAGGTTCAATGCACCATCTGCTAAGTAGTGTGTGGTTCGATCAACTTTACCGACCAATCGCTGCCAAATCCGGCCAGCGGGGCCGCAACCAACCGGTCATTTTGCCAAACCGCCGGCGACGCCAGCAGCGTCGGACGCGGTTGGCCAGAGGCACGCCATTCGGGACTCTGCGCCAAACCGTCCGCGCCAAGGGCACGAACACAGAAGCGGCGATCATGCGGCCCCTCTAGCCGCCACCGACGGTCCCACAGGTCCTGTGTTCCGCAGACCAGATCGCGCACCGCGTTCCATTCCCGCGTCACCCGAACCCTGCCCTGCCGGACGGTGATCCGGCAGTCATGCACGGTATGGTCCACGCCGGCCCGAACCGAATTTGCCAAAGAGTCCAAGGCAGATTGGCGCGGCGCATAGGGTCCGCCGCCGATCCAGCCCAGAATAGACCGCCAAATCCGGCGCTCGATATCTTGGGGGAGAGCCAAGTTCTGGGGCAAAATCGCGTCGCCAAAATCGAACACCACATGGCGATCCACCTCTTGCCGGGTGTAGTGATCCAGCGCGGCCTTGGCCATTTTCTGGGCAAAGGCCACCTGCGTCAGCGCCTCGACCGACAGCCCCAGATCGTCCAGATCCGGGCGGGCGGCACGCAACCTTGGGCGCAGATAACGGGTGTCGTCATTGGTAGGATCATCGACCCACGCGACACCGTGGCGTGTCAGATAGTCGCGCAGGTCGTCACGGCGGGTCTGCCACAGGGGCCGCGACAATTTGACACCATAGCGCTGCATGCTGGGGTCCAGACCGGCCAGACCATCCACCCCCGCGCCGCGCCCCAGCTGCAACAGGACCGTTTCGGCCTCGTCATCGGCGGTGTGTCCGACCAGAACGTGGTCAATCCCCTGTCCCAGTGCCCAGTCCGCAATGAGTTGATACCGGGCCGCACGAGCGGCGGCCATGATATTGCCCTTGGCCGCTGTCCCGTCCCACCTCAGCGTCTGATGGGGAATACCGCGCGCCGCGCAAAACGCCGCAACGCCTGCGGCCTCTGCCGCGGCTTCGGGCCGCAAACCGTGATCGACCGTCACCGCGCTCAGCGCTTGGCCCCTGTGGCGGGCAACGCGGTCCGCCAGATGCAGCAAGGCGACAGAGTCGCCACCGCCGGATACGGCGACAGCGAGCGAATGCGAAACGTTTGAAAAGGCCGCATAGACGGGTCGCAGCAGCACCGCATCCGCGCCCTGCTGCATCAGCCAGTCCAGGTCTACTGACATCCCAAGCCGCGTGCCGCAGCCTGTGCATCCAGCGCCGCATCGCTATTGGGGAAACGGGTCGGGACCAGCGACAGCGTGATACAGGCATCCTGCGTCTGGCCAATGGCGCCCAGCGAGAAACCCAGTTTGAACAGCGCGTCAGGGGCGCCGTCTCCGGTCTGGTTGGCGGAAAACGCATCCAGATAGGCCCGGGCGGCGTTGGTCATTTCGCCCATCGATTCATAGCTCTCGCCGCGCAGGTAATGGGCCCGCTGCGACAGGGGACTGCCGGGATAGGTCATGGAGAACGCTTCGAACCCGGCGACGGCGCCCGCAAAATCGCCCTCTTCCATCATCGCCAGCGCGGCATCGAAGTCGCCCTGTTCGGCCACGGCCAACTGAGGGGCGGCGGGCGGCGGGGTCGTCGGAACCGCACTCGGGCCGCCAGTCGCCGGCGTGGCACCGGTCACAGCCCCGTCCGTGGCAGGTGCCGCGCCGCCAAGCGAGGGCGTATCGCCGAGGGTCGAGATATCGCATCCCTCTTCGAGTTCGCACAGACGGAATTCCAGATCGCCGATCCGGTTGGTGCCGTCGCTGACTACCTGGTTGATACGGTATTCCAGCTGCTCTGCCTTGGCGGTCAGGCGGGTCAGTTCCGCCTCGATCGCGTTCAGACGATCCAGCGGCGTGCTACCCGCCACACCTTGGGTCAAGGCGCCAGAGGTTGTCAGTTCGGACTTGAGCGACTGGATATCGGAATAGAGAGTGGTCAACTGCTGGCGGATATCCGCCAGAGTTGCGGTATCTTGCGCCGGGGCGGCCAATGGCAGGGACACGGCCAGCGCGAGTGAAAGGGCGATGGTACGGATCATGCGTCGGCTCCCCGGCGGTTTCGATTACATGCCCAGCTGGATCGCCGTCACAGCGCGACGGTTCTGGCTATAGCAGGTGTCAGCGGCACAGGTCGCGACCGGGCGCTCCTTGCCATAGGAAATGGTGCGCAGCTGCGACGCATTCACGCCCTTGGACACCAGATATTCAAACACGGCGTTAGCACGGCGAGCCCCCAGCGCGAGGTTGTATTCGCGGGTGCCCTGTTCGTCGGCGTGGCCTTCGATCACGACGTTATAGCCGTGGCCGATCAACCACTGCGCCTGACCATCCAGCGTCAGCATCGCCTCGGGCGACAGAACCGACTGGTCCACCGCAAACAACACGCGGTCGCCGATCACGGCCTGGAAATAGGCCGGGCTGTTGGGATCGTTCGGATCGCCAAGGCCGGAAACGCCAACGCCGCCCGCGCCCATACCGGCAGCAGCGTTCGGATCGGTGGAACCATCGCCGCCAAAACGGTCAGGACGGGTACAGGCGGCTGTGCTCAGCGCGAGAGCGGTCAGCGCCGCAAGGGTCAGAATGCGCATAGGGGTGATCCTGTGATTATGTGCTCGTTATGTCTTGTTTAGCACGGGCAGACGGCTTTGGGAATCCGCCCGCGCCTGTTCACGGTTTTGTCACACCGCTGTCATCAGGGCCGCAGCGGCCCCCACGACGGGTCAGAGGCAAAGCCGTTGGTCGGGATCTGCCGCAGGTTGCGGCCCGAGATATCCACCGAATAGAGCGAAGGCCCGCCATCCGCGCCCAGACGTTCGCGGAAGAACATCAGCACCCGGCCATTCGGGGCCCAAGTCGGACCTTCGTCCAGATAACCGGCCGAGGCGGAGGACAACAGACGTTCATCGCTGCCATCGGTGCGCATCACGCCAATATGGAACGATCCGGCGTTCTGTTTGGTAAAGGCGATACGATCCCCGCGCGGCGACCAGACCGGCGTGCCATAGCGCCCCTCGCCAAAGGAAATCCGCGTCGGCTCGCCGCCGCCAATCGACATTACATAGAGTTGCTGGGTGCCCGAGCGGTCGCTTTCAAACACGATCTGGGACCCGTCCGGCGAAAACGACGGCGCGGTTTCAATCGACGGCGCCGAGGTCAAGCGGCTATGCTGACCCGACGACAGGTCGGTCATCCAGATGTCGGTGTTGCCGCCCGCTTCGAGCGAGTAGATCACCGCACGCCCATCGGTCGAAAACCGCGGGGTAAAGGCCATGTTGCCCGGCGCCGTGGGAACTTCGATCGGGTTCGGCGCGGCAACATCCATCAGGTAGATCCGCGGGCTGCCATTGGCATAAGACGTAAACAGCACCCGGTCCCCCGAGGGCGAGAACCGCGGCGCGAGCACCAGCGAGCCACCATTGGTCAGCGAGACGACCGACGACGGATCACCGTCATAGTCCATGATCGACACGACCTTGCGGCGGTTATCTTTCGGTCCGCTTTCGGCGACATAGATCACGCGGCTGTCGAAATAGCCGCTCTCGCCGGTGATCCGGCTGTAGACCTGATCGGCGACCTTATGCGCCAGACGACGCCAGCCATCGGCATTGGCCACCAGTTGCTGCCCCTCGCCCATCTCGGTGCCATTGAACACGTCGTGCAGGCGGAACTTGACCACGACCTGCCCGCCCTGAACGGCCACAGCGCCGGAAATCAGCGCCTGCGCATTGATCGCGCGCCAATCGGCAAAGGCGGGCGCGGTGTTGAACACGTGGTTGCTGATAAAGGCCGACTGCGGGATTTGGCGGAACAGCGCGGTGCCCACCAGATCCTCGGCGATCACACGGGAAATCTCTGCGGCAATCGCCTCGGACCCCGGCACTTCGGCCTGAAAGGTCGGAATTGCAAAGGGCATCGGCTCGATCTGCCCTTCGGTCAGCCGCAGTCGCAGCACCTCGGCAGTCACCGGGGTTGGCGTGACGGTCGGCAAGGCGATCCCCACCGCGAACGCAAGTGCCAATAGTTTCTTAATCATCCTGTCCTCGTCAGCCTCTGGGACGTTGCCCAAGTAGTAGCGCCTGTTTGCACCCCGGTGTTCTAGCAGATAGCGCAAACAATCGCGGGATTAATTTCGATGTGATGCCTTTTTCCTAGCGCAGGCTCATGCTGCGCGGGTCAAAGGTGATTTCTACGTCTTTCCACTGTTCATATTTGTCATCGGGCAGGTCATAGCCCGACGACTGGCAGCGCAGGATCGCCCGGCGTGCCGATTGATAGGCGGTATTTGCAACGGTTTCGTTGCCACCCTCATAGCCCACCAGTTCCACGTTGTTCCCCACGACCTTGCCATCTCGATCAAGGCTAAAGGCCAGCGTCACCACGACTTCGGCGGCCTGTCCGCCACTATCGACGGTCCAGCACGCGCCAACCGCATCGAGGAAGGCACCGGTTTCGCCGCCCGTCAGTGGCGGACCCGCCGGAGCCGAACTGGGTGCAGCGGTCGCAGCGCCAGCCGCAGCCAGAGCCGCGGCGATATCTGCGGCCTCTTGGTCCGCTGCCGGGGCGGCGGGGGCATCTTCTGCGGCGGTCTGCGTCGCGGCGGGCTGGCTGTCGACGGGTGTTTCCGCCACGGTCGGGGCCTGTACCGGCGGCGCGAGGTTCGCGGGACGTGACGGCGGACGGGTTGACGGGACCTCTGCCCCTGCCGGAGTGTCGTCCGCATTGACGATGATCGGCGCGGTCTGTTCCTGCGCGGCAGGCGTTTCCTCTTGGACCACCTCGTCGAGCACGACTTCGGCCTGTTCGTCAATCGCGGGCGCGGCCTGCGGCGCGGTCTCTGTCTCGGGCGGGGTGGGCGGCGTCGGCTGCGACGACACGATATCCGCAGGACGCGGCTTGGGCCGATCGGACGGCGGTAAATCTACAGCCCCCGGCGCAGTCGAGGGCGGCGTCGGCGCGACCGGCGCGGTATCCTCGACCTCGGCCACGACGGCGGGCTGTTCAGGCGCGGCGGGCGGCGGCGTTTCCACAACGGGCTGTTCCGGCGCGGATTGCGGGGGTGTAACCTGCGGCTGCGGTTCGGCTGCGGGCGCCTCTGGCGCGGCCTCGCTGGCGGCGGGTTCACTGGGCGCAGCGGGGGCATCTACCGTTGGCTGCGGCGTCGATGCCGCAACGATTTCCGCGTATTCCGCCCCCGAGACAACCGAAACCTGCGCAATCTCGAACGGCAGAGGATCATTGCTGAGCCCCCAGCCAAAAACCAGCCAGAGGATCAGGCCCGCATGGCCCGCCCCCGAAATCCATTGACCGACGCTGGTGCGGCGAAGCTCCACTGGCTTACCCGTCCTGCCCCGGCGTGGCGACATCCGTAACCAGACCGATGTTCGAGAAACCGCCTGCGTTCAGCAGCCCCATGATCTCGGCCACGCTGTTCCAATCGTTCGCGCCATCGGCCCGCAGATAAATACGGTCGCTCTCGCGCTCGGCAGCGATGGCTTGCAGCTTGGTCACCAACTCTTCGACCGTGGTTTCGCTGTTCTGGATCATCAGTCCGCCCTCGGCGGTGATGGTGACAGTCAACGGTTCCTCTTGGTCGGTCGGCAGGGCGCTGGCCTGCGTTTTCGGCAGTTCGACCGGAATGCCGACCGTCATCAGCGGCGCGGCAACCATGAAAATAATCAAGAGCACCAGCATCACGTCCACAAAAGGCGTGATGTTGATTTCGGCCATGGCGGCATTACTCCCACGAACCCGGCGACGGCGGCGCGGTCCGCCTCCACTGCCCTTTTTCATCACCCCGGCGCCCATGGTCAGCTATCCAACTGGCGACCGAGGATGGTCGAGAATTCGTCGGCAAAGGCCTCGTAGCCCGCGATCACATGGTCGCTGTCGTTCGACAGTTTGTTATAGAAGATCACCGCCGGAATAGCCGCCAAGAGGCCAAGGCCAGTGGCCAAGAGCGCCTCGGAAATACCCGGCGCCACAACCGCGAGGTTGGTGTTCTGCGCCTCGGCAATTTCAATAAAGGAGTTCATGATCCCCCAGACGGTGCCGAACAGCCCGACAAAGGGCGCGGTCGAACCGACAGTCGCCAGAACCGGCAGCCCCTTTTGCAGGGCGGCGGCCTCTTTGGCGATGGCGACATCCATCGACCGGTCGATCCGGGCATGGGCGTTGGCGATAAAGCCGCCGTCATCGCGCAGGCTGCGCTGCCATTCCAGCATTCCGGCGACAAAGATCCGCTCGGACGCCCCGGTGGGGGTCGATCCGATCTGGTCGAAGAGATCGGTCAAAGGCTCGCCCGACCAAAAGGCCCGGTCGAACTGTTCCGCCTCGGCGCGCGCCTTGCGATACTGGATGAGTTTGTCCACGATCACCGCCCAGCACCAGCCGGAGGCGAGCACCAGAAGGATCATCACAAACTTAACAAGAACTGTCGCGCGGGCGAAAAGGGCCCACATCGTGTAATCGGTCGCTGCTTCCATATGCCTGCTCTTTGGGGGCGGTTCACTCCGCACTTTGCGGCAGAATTACAGCATTTTCTGGGAAATTGCCAAGGTGGTGCGGTTCACAGCTGCGTAAATCGGTGAAACTTTGCTGGCTGGCGGATCGGGGGCTCTGCCCCCCTGCGACCTGCGGGCGCATTCCCCCCGGGATATTTTTAGCACAAAGGCAACAAAATCAATGGAATGGGCGGGCAAGGATCCGCGGAATACGGGCAACGTGGCCATTGGGGCCAAGGGCCACCAACGTCACGAGCGCGGTGAATAAACGCTCTCCGGCGCGGGTTACATCCTGCCGCAGGACCAGCCGGGCGCCGGTCATTGTTTCAAGAGTTGTTTCAATCGTGAGTTCGTCGTCGAATTTTGCAGGGTGGAGATAGTCGGCCTCGACCCGGCGGACGGCAAAGACGATGCCATCTTCGGATTTGAGTTTGACCTGATCCACGCCGAGCGTGCGCACCCATTCGGTGCGGGCCCGTTCGATGAATTTGAGGTAGTTGGCGTAATAGACGATGCCGGCCAGATCGGTGTCTTCGTAATAGACGCGGCAGGTATAGCGGTGGGCCATCGGTTACACCTGCACGCGGGCGGCAAGACGATAGGCATGGGCGGGATCACGCGCCACGGCGGGCAAGATCGGGTCATAGGCCGCAGCAATCACGCCCGCGATCTGCGGTTGCAAGACAGCGAGGCCGTTGACCTGCGCCAAGGGGGAGCGATCCGCAAAGGCGCGATCCGACCAGCTGAGGATCATATGAGCCGCCAGCGCCAGCGCGATGGCATCGGCGGGCTGGGCGGCCATCGCTGCATCCATCCGCACAAAGCTGATACAGAGCCGAATGGTGCCATCGGCCTCATAGCGCTGGGTTTGATAGCGGGTCGCGCCTGCCGATGTCAGTCTGTGAACGAGACCGGGCAGATCATCCAGCAGACGATCAAGGTTCGGCACGCCCAGTAGATCAGCCCAGTCGCGGCAGAAAAACACCATCAGATTTGCGCCCAGTTCGGGATCGGTTTCGCCGATCTCTACGCCAGCGATGCGGGTCACCGCCTCAATCGCGCCCTTGAGCGTGGCGAGCGTTTCTTCCTCGACCCCGAAAATCACAGGAACAATCGGGCGTCCCCAACGGGCGCACAGAAAGGTGCCATCGGCACGGGTGAACAGCGGTGCGATATCATCTGCGGTCATGGTGCCTCGATAGCGGCTGGCGGGGCATGGCGCAACCGGGGCCTAGGAAAACAGGTCGGATTGCGGTTTGGGCGCCTCTAGTCCCAGATGCCGCCAAGCGGGCTGGGTCAGCATCCGCCCGCGCGGGGTGCGCTGGATCAGCCCCTGTTGCAGCAGGTAGGGCTCGATGACCTCTTCGAGGGCGTCGCGGCTCTCGGACAGGGCGGCAGAGAGGGTCTCAATGCCGACCGGACCGCCGCCGTAGCTATCGGCGATCAGCCGCATATAGCGGCGGTCCGCGCCATCAAGGCCTAGGTGATCCACGTCCAGACGGGTCAGGGCGCGGTCAGCAATCGCCTGGGTCACGCGGCCATCGCCCTCGACAATCGCGAAATCCACCACGCGGCGCAGCAGGCGGCCCGCGATCCGCGGGGTGCCGCGCGCGCGCTTGGCGATTTCATAGGCGCCGTCATCATCGGCAGGCGCCCCCAAGAGGCGCGCCCCCCGCGTTACGATCTGATGTAATTCGTCAATATTGTAGAACTGGAGGCGGGTCGGAATGCCGAACCGGTCCCGCAGCGGCGTCGTCAGCAGCCCCAGCCGCGTCGTTGCGCCAACGAGCGTAAAGGGTTGGAGTTCGATCCGAACCGTCCGCGCGGCGGGCCCCTCGCCGATCACGAGGTCGAGTTCATAATCCTCCATCGCAGGATAAAGGACCTCTTCTACGGCGGGGTTCATCCGATGGATTTCGTCGATGAACAGAACGTCCCGCGCCTCGAGATTGGTCAAAATCGCCGCCAGATCCCCGGCCTTGGCCAGCACCGGGCCAGAGGTCATGCGGAAGTTCACGCCCAACTCGCGCGACATGATCTGCGCCAGCGTGGTTTTCCCTAATCCGGGCGGACCGTGGAACAGGGTGTGATCCATCGCCTCGCCGCGTCGTTTGGCGGATTCGATAAAGACGCGCAGGTTCGCGCGGGCCTCGGCCTGACCGATGAATTCATCGAGGCCCTGCGGGCGCAGAGCGCGGTCATTGTCGCCGGGTTTGCGGTCTGGGGTCAGATCTTCTTGGCGCTGCATGGCTTATCCTTTGGGGGCCAGCAGCTTGAGCGCCGCCTTGATCAGAGCGCCCGTGTCTAGGTCCGGGTCCGCCTCTAATGCCTGCGCGACAGCGCCTGCCGCATCCGACGGGCCATAGCCCAAATTGGCAAGAGCCGACAGCGCCTCTGGCTGGGCGAGGTTCTGTTTGGGCGGGGCGGCACGGCGACGGGGTTTGGCGGCCTCGGCCTCGATCACATCATCGCCCGCAGGCAACGCGGCCTGCTGGCCCGACATCGCCATGACGCTGGGGGCCTTATTCTTGAGTTCCAGCACGACCCGCTGCGCGGTTTTCGGACCGATGCCCTTGGCCCGCCCGATAGCCGCCGTGTCACCCAGTGCAATCGCACGGCTGACACCTTCGGGCCCTAAGGCGCCGAGGATCGACAGCGAAGCCTTGGGGCCGATGCCCTGCACACCAGTCAACAGCCGGTGCCATTCTTTTTCGACCAAGGTGGCAAAGCCGAACAGCTGCAACAGGTCTTCTCTCACCAGCAGGTCGGTATACAGTGCGATCGCCTCACCGACAGGTGGCAGTGTCGCCATGACCCGGTCCGAACAATAGACGACATAGCCGACGCCGCGCACGTCGATCAGCACATGATCGAGTCCCTTGTAGTCGATGACCCCCGCGATTTTGCCGATCATGATCCCGCCTTTTGTAATGCGCGCGCCAGATGGCTGGCTGATTGGCAGTGATGCGCGTGACAGATCGCAATAGCAAGCGCGTCCGCCGCATCGGCGCCGCCGATTTGCACGCCGGGCAAATAGACCCGGACCATATGTTCGATCTGCCCCTTGGCGGCGTGACCGACGCCGACCACGACCTTTTTCACGGCATTGGGCAGATATTCCCCGACGCGCAGGCCACGCTGGGCCGGGACCAACAGGGCAATCCCCCGTGCCTGCCCCAGTTTCAGCGTCGCAACAGCGTCCTTGTTGACAAAGGTCTGTTCGACCGCCGCCGCATCAGGCGCATGGGCGTCAAAAACCTCGGTCAGCTGGGCATGCAGCGACAGTAACCGCTCTGCCAGATCTGCGGCCCCGTCAGAGCGGCAAATCCCGTTCGCGACATGCCTGAGTCGGGACCCATCCACGTCGATGATTCCCCAGCCCATGTTCCGCAAACCGGGGTCGATCCCGATGACACGCATGCCCTGCCCTATATTTTGCTTTTTTACACAACTAGCACAAAACGCGAACATAGGCCAAGCAGGAAAACACCGGACCACAGATGCCGCAACGCAGAAAGCCCAAAACCCCGGTGTCTGGCGACAGGTGAAATGCTATTTGCGACATTTCGGGGCGATAAAGCCAAATGTCTAAATTTTGTGACAACTGGCCTTATTTTGCTGGTTTTTGTGGCATTCCAAAAACGCATAAGAACTATGCATTTCCTGCTCTGGTCAGTTCGCTTTTGAGCATCTAGATGATCGCCACGAACAGATTTCACCGCTGCACCGCAGCGATCGTACCGGAGTGCATCATGGTTGCCATCGACAATACCCGCGCGCTGAGCCCGCGCCTGACCTACACCATCGTGACCTATGTCACCGATATCCTGCTGTCGTTCCACAAGGCCCGTCAGACCCGCGAAACCGTGCGCCAGCTGTCGCGCCTGACGGACCGCGAACTGAACGACATCGGCCTGAGCCGTGGCGATGTCCTGCATCTGGCCCGCGCCGGCCAGCTCTGAGCCGGACACCATTGCAAATGCCGTCAGGGTCGCCCGGGGGCGGCCCTTTTTGTTTTGGCGATGGTCAGGATTTTAGAGGGCGGCGCGGCGCATGAACGACTGGCCGGTCTCTGCTAGAAACTGTGTAACCACATCGGCGGACATGAACCAGCCACCGAATTGCTCGAACGGATTGCCGTTTTGCAACTCGGCCAGACGGCTCGAATATTCGGCCTGTCCCAGATACCCCAGCATCACAGACTTGAACACCAAGAGAGTCACCCCCATGAGCATCAGCCCCCGCCAGGGAAACCGGGGGGTGATACGACGGGGCCGGATGACGATCAGCCCGTCGGGGCGCATAGTGGCCCCTCGGCCATTGCGGGAAAATGCGCGGTGATTTTCACGGATCGACTGAACCCGCGCCTGAAACTCTTTGTGACCTGACGACATACTCTTTACTCCTGAACGGTACGTCCATTCAGACTTCGGCTACACTAGGAATTTGCCTAAAATTTGGCAGACTGTTTCCGATCCGGGGACATCACACTCTCTCGAGCGTCAATGTTGTCCAATCGCCAATCACTTCACGATTTAATACGGCGAAATGGTTGGATTGATACACGTCCTGAACGCTATCGGCCTGCTCATTCAGGATTCCGGACAGAATCACTTTGCCCTTGGGCGCGGCGTGGGCGGCAACATCCGGCGCGATGGCGATCAATGGTCCCTTGAGGATATTGGCGAAAATCAGGTCGAACGGCGCAGCCCGATGAATTTCATCCGCCTCGAACCCGGCGGCCTCCAGACAGAACACCGCGCCGGTCATACCATTGGCGGCAAGGTTCACCTCGGCCACGTCAACCGCAACGGCATCAATGTCCGAAGCCATCACGGCGGCGTCTGGCCACAGGCGTGCCGCGGCCATCGCCAGAACAGCCGTCCCGCAACCGATGTCGATCGCCCGTTTCGGGGCAAAGCCCTGATCGGCCAGACGATCCACCGCCCGCAAACAGCCAAGGGTCGTACCGTGGTGGCCGGTGCCAAAGGCCATCGACGCCTCGATCAGCAACGGAATACCGGTTTCAGGGACCTTGTCCGCGTCATGGCTGCCATAGACAAAGAAACGCCCCGCCACGACGGGAGCCAGTTCGCGGCGCACATGGGCCACCCAATCGACCTGCGGCACCTCGGAGACCACGAAATCCTTGGCCCCGTTCATCGCCGCCAGCAGCGCCAGACCGGCGCGATCCGGCTCTTCGGTGAAATAGGCTGCGACCTCGTAGAGGCCAGAGCCGTCCTCGACCTCGAAACTACCGACGCCGGTCGGTTCGGGCCAGAGGTTGTCGCAGGCCAGCGCTAGCGCCTCGGCCTGTTCCAAAGAGGTGCAAACAGCAATCGCAGAGTAGGTCAGATCGGTCATGATACGTTATTCAGCCAGCAAGGTGTCAGGACGAGCCAAGATCGTTTCATGCCCCGGCTCGGGGTGGCGCGGGATCAACAGCGCCAAGGCAAAAGAGGAGGCCGCCAATCCGGCCGCAAGGAAAAACACCGCCATCGGCGAGTGCATCCACAGCAGACCCAATACGACAGGCAGGAACACCGCCGCAATGTGGTTGATGGTAAAGGCCACCGCCGCCGTGGGGGCGATATCGGCAGGATCGGCGATTTTCTGGAAATAGGTCTTGAGCGCCAGCGCCATCGAAAACAGCAGGTTATCCACGGCATAGAGGATAGACGCGATCAACACGCCCCAGCCGAACCAGTAGATACCGCCATAGCACAGGAACACGATCACCAGCCCGACGTATTCAAACATCAGCGCCCGCCGCTCGCCCCAGATATGCACCACACGGCCAATGGTCGGCGCGAGGAACATATTGGCCAAGAGGTTGATCAGGAACAGCGACGTGATCTCATGCACGTCAAAGCCGAACCGCTCGACCATCATAAAGCCCGCAAAGACGACAAAAATCTGCCGGCGCGCCCCTGCCATCAGTTGTAACAGGTAATACAGCCAGTACCGCCGCCGCAGGACAAAGGTTTTGCGCTGGGGATTGGGGGATTCAAACTGCGGGTAGGCAAAATACGCAAAGAGCGCGATCACCACCGTCGTGCCGCCGGCGACCAGATAGACCAGATTGTAGGACAGATCAAAGGCCCGCCACGTCAGGACCAGCGCCGAATAGGCCACGAGCGTTGCCGCCGACCCCGCGGCCAAGAGCCATCCCAAGGTCTGCGGCGCGCGCAGTTTGTCGATCCATTGCAACTGGAGCGACTGATTGACGGTTTCGTAATAGTGAAACCCGATCGAGGAAAACAGCGTGATCACCAGAATGCCGCCAAGGCTGGGAAACCACGCGGTCACCGCCGTCGCCACGCCCAGCATCACCAGAGACACGACACCCAGCACCTGTTCACGCATGAACATCAGGATCGCGATCACCCCGATGGCCAGAAACCCGGGGATTTCGCGGACCGTATGCAACAGGCCGATGTCATCACCCTGAAACTGCGCCACGTCGATCACAAAGTTATTGAGCAGCGCCGACCAGACGTTGAACGCGATCGGCATGCCGACCGCCAACAGGAACAACAGCGACAGCGGACGACGCCATTTCGGCAGAGACCCTGCCTCGGATAGGGGGACGATTTTCCTCATAGCCGCGCGATACGCCTTTTCGATTGGCAAAGCGAGAGGAAACGAAAATCACTCTGCGCTAAAGCGATAATCCACCTCGGCGAAACTGTCGCGCGGGAAAACATAGACAAAGGCCAACCCTTCGGGACCGGCCACGGTGCCATGTTCCGCGTTCGAAGGAATATGGATCGCCGTGCCTTGGGCGATGACATGCGGGATACCGTCGATGGTCACGATGCCCGATCCGGACAGGCCGTAATAGATTTCGGACGGTTCATGCCGGTGCGGCAAAAGGGTGCCCCCTGCCCCGAATTCGGCAACCCCCATCACCATATCCCGAGAGGGAGTCTGATCGCTGCTGACCAGCGTGCGCCACATCACCGTGCCAAAGGCCGGGTCCGTTCCCCCGTCAAGTGGGACATCAATGGTATTCACAGCAAAGGCGCGGGGTGTGGCGAGCGTATCCATAACGTCAGGCTGCGACCGAATCCCGCCCCTGTCTGGCCGAATATCGACAGGCTGAACGTCATCGATGTCGCTAAATGCAGATGCTGTCCTGCGCGACTGATCGAGATCAAGGCAGGCTTGCCAGCTCCATCACATTCACCCATCATAATATATGATAGGGAGAGGTACGATGGATCTTGTGACGATCGCAGAGACCATGGGCGAAGGGCGGCTGGCGGCTGCGATGGGGCTGCTGACCGGACTGGTGTTTGGCGTCGCCGCGCAGAGGTCGCGGTTTTGCCTGCGGGCGGCAACGGTCGAGTTTGCCCGTGCCCGGATGGGCGGCGCGGTCGCGGTTTGGCTGCTGACCTTTTCCACGGCGCTGGTCTGGGTGCAGGGCGGGCGCCTGCTGGGTTACATCGACGGGACAGAGGCGCGAATGATGGCCGTCCCCGGCAGCTGGTCCGGCGCGATCATCGGCGGGTTGCTGTTCGGGTCCGGCATGGTGCTGGCGCGGGGCTGTTCGGGCCGTCTGCTGGTGCTGGCCGCGACGGGCAACCTGCGCAGCCTCGTGTCGGGGATGGTGTTTGCTGTCGTGGCCCAGATGTCGCTGCACGGCGCCCTGGCACCGGTTCGCAATACCATCGCCAGCGCATGGACAACGGGCGGCGGGCGCAACCTCAACCTGCTGGATGCGCTGCACCTGCCGGATGCCGGAGGGCTGGTCCTCGGGCTGATCCTCGCCGGTTTTGCGATCCACATCGCGCGGCGCAACCAGATCGGCGCGGGTCGGCTGGTATTTGGCGCGGGCGTCGGCTTTGCCGTCGCCCTTGGCTGGGCGCTGACCACGGCCCTGTCACGGGTCAGCTTTGACCCGATTGCGATCACCAGCGCGACGTTTTCCGGCCCCTCGGCCAATATGCTGATGTACCTGCTGGAATCGGGCGATGTCCTGAACTTTGACATCGGGCTGATCCCCGGCGTTGTGATCGGGGCGTTGGCCTCCTCGCTGCTCCACCGCGAATTCCAGTTTCAGGGCTTTGACGGCGAGGCGACCATGCGGCGCGCCCTGACCGGGGCTGCCATGATGGGATTTGGCGCGATGCTGGCAGGCGGCTGCGCCATCGGGAACGGGGTTACGGGAACCTCGATCATGGCGGGGACCGCATGGGTGGCACTGACGGCCTTTTGGGTCGGCGGGATGATCACCGATTTTCTGGTTGATCAGCGTATCGCCCGAGTGTCCGACCTCTGACCCCTAAACCAGTCGCGGCACCGCCCCCACCGGGCGGCGGTGATCATCGACCCCGGCGCGTAGCCCGCGGCCGATCCGATGGGCGACCTGACTCCAGGCGGCGGCCTGGATCGGGTTCAATTCACGGCGCAGCACGGAATCAAACAGCCCCAGCCAGACGTCGAAATGCTGCGGCCGGACATCCCCTGCCCGCGCATGCACCCGCATCGGATCGCCGTCATACACCTTGTGATGAAAGATCACGTTGTGCCAGAACCGCACGATTTTCGCCTCGTGGCCGGGCCAGTCGGTCACGTGATTGGCAAAGACCGGTCCCAGCCCCGGATGACGCCGGATGGCATCGTAAAAGGCATGGACAACCTGTTCGACCTCCTGCTCGGAAATTGGAAAGCGCGGCGTTAGCGCCGACCGTGGCGTTAGTCCCGACATAGATACCCCCATCTATCGTGCTGTCACTCTACAACCGTAGTCCGCCGCGACCTTGATGCAGATCATCCCCGAACGCGATAGCGATGACTTGACGCAGCGGACTTTACGCCCCTGCAGCATCGCCGTATAAGCGCCGCATGATGGCACGCAACCCGATCATCATTCGAATTACAAACCCGGCGCTCTGAAGCCAGAGACGCCGGGCTAAAGGTGTTCGAGACCTCGCACCGCCCTTCCTTCTGATACGATATGACAAAGGACGCCCGCTATGTGCGCCGACACCCCTGACTACAAAGACACCCTGAACCTTCCCGAGACCGACTTCCCGATGCGCGCGGGCCTGCCCCAGCGCGAGCCGGAATGGCTGGCCCGCTGGAACGAGAACGGCATCTACGACCGCCTGCGCGAAAAGACCGGGCGCGAGCCCTTCATCCTGCACGACGGCCCGCCCTACGCGAACGGCCACCTGCACATCGGTCACGCGCTGAACAAGATTCTCAAGGACTTTATCGTCCGCTCGCAGCAGATGCTGGGCAAGGACGCGCGTTACGTTCCGGGCTGGGACTGTCACGGCCTGCCGATCGAATGGAAGATCGAGGAAAAGTACCGCGCCGAGGGCAAGAACAAGGACGAGGTCAACGTCATCGACTTCCGTCAGGAATGCCGCAAGTTCGCCGAGGGCTGGATCGACATCCAGCGCGAGGAGTTCAAGCGTCTGGGCATCACCGGCAACTGGGCCGATCCGTACCTGACCATGAACTTCCACGCCGAGCGCGTGATCGCCGAAGAATTCATGAAGCTGTTGATGAACGGCACGCTCTATCAGGGCTCCAAACCCGTGATGTGGTCGCCGGTCGAGAAAACCGCGCTGGCCGAGGCCGAGGTCGAATACCACGACCACACCAGCCATCAGGTCTGGGTGCGGTTTAAGCCGGTTGAAGTATACTCAAATCGCTACACCGAGACGCGCGATCTCAAGAATAACGTTGATGATCGTATTGCTCACAATGCAGAAAAACAAACACGGGAAACGCTGATCAAGGCTGCATCGGTCGTCATCTGGACAACGACGCCTTGGACTATTCCTCAAAACCGCGCAGTAGCGTTCGGTCCTATGATCGAATACGGCATCTACAAAGTACTCGAAGTTCACGAGCATTCATCGGCATCAGTAGGTGAACTAGTTATCCTCGCCAACTCTCTCGCAGAGAGTGTCATGCAAGGCGCAAGGGTCACAAAATTTGAAAAAACCTGCGATCTTGAGAACGAAGATTTTCAAGGCATGATCCTCGCACACCCCTATCGCGGCATCGCGGGTGGCAACGGCGAATGGGACTATGACGTTCCGATGCTGCCGGGCGATCACGTGACCGAAGACGCCGGTACGGGCTTTGTCCACACCGCGCCGTCGCACGGTGACGACGACTATCAACTGGGTCTGAAATTCGGCCTGCCGATGACCTACAACGTCACCGAGGATTCCAGCTACCGCAAGGACCTGCCGCTGTTCGCAGGCATGCACGTCATCCTGCCCGACGGCAAGGAAGGCCCCGCCAACGTCGCCAACATCAAGACGATGCACGGCGCGGGCGGCCTGTTCGGCAAGGCCAAGATGAAGCATTCCTACCCGCATTCGTGGCGGTCCAAGGCTCCGGTGATCTACCGCAACACGCCGCAGTGGTTCGCTGCCATCGACAAGGACGTGAACGACGGTCAGGACACCTATGGCAAGACGATCCGCCAGCGCGCGCTGACCTCGATCGACCAGCTGGTCAAGTGGACCCCGCAAACGGGCCGCAACCGCCTGTATTCGATGATCGAAGCCCGTCCGGACTGGGTTCTGTCGCGCCAGCGCGCGTGGGGCGTTCCGCTGACCTGCTTTGTTCGCAAGGACGCGCTGCCGACCGACGAGGATTTCCTGCTGCGCAACCCCGCCATCAACGCCCGCATCGCCGAAGCCTTCGAGGCAGAGGGTGCGGACGTCTGGTACACCGACGGCTTCAAGGCCAAGGTGTTCGGCAACGACGCCAATCCCGAAGACTATGTGCAGGTCTATGACGTGCTGGACGTGTGGTTCGATTCTGGCTCGACCCACGCATTCGTGCTGCGCGACCGTCCGGACGGGGCTGCCGATGGCATCGCCGATCTGTACCTCGAAGGCACCGACCAGCACCGCGGCTGGTTCCATTCGTCCATGCTTCAGGCCTGTGGCACCAAGGGCCGTGCGCCTTACAAGGGTGTGCTGACCCACGGCTTTACGCTGGATGAAAAGGGCATGAAAATGTCCAAGTCCATCGGCAACACTGTTGCACCGGAAGACGTCTGCAACGAATTCGGTGCCGACATCCTGCGTCTCTGGGTGGCCCAGTCGGACTACACCGTCGACCTGCGCATCGGGGACAAGATCATCAAGGGCGTTGCCGACAGCTATCGCCGTCTGCGCAACACCATGCGGTTCCTGCTTGGCTCGCTGTCGGGTTTTGACGCGTCGCAGAGCGTTGCGCCTGCGGACATGCCGGAACTGGAACGCTGGGTTCTGCACCGTCTGGCCGAATTGGACGAGGTCGTCCGCAAGGGCTATGCCGAATACGACTTCCAGGGTGTGTTCCAGTCGCTGTTCAACTTTGCGACCGTGGACCTGTCGGCCTACTACTTCGACATCCGCAAGGACGCGCTCTACTGCGATGGCGACACTCCGCGCCGCCGTGCGGCCCAGACTGTCATGGACATCCTGTTCAACCGTCTGACCACATGGCTGGCCCCGATCCTCGTCTTCACTATGGAAGAGGTCTGGCTGGAGCGTCACAAGGAAGCCGGCGCATCGGTCCACCTGACCGACATTCCCGAGACGCCCGCGGAATGGCGGGACGAGGCGCTGGCCGCCAAGTGGGCCAACATCCGCAAGGTCCGCCGCGTTGTCACCGCCGCGCTGGAAATCCAGCGGACCGCCAAGGTCATCGGTGCATCGCTGGAGGCCGCTCCGGTCGTACATGTCGAGGAACAGGACGTTCTGGACGCGCTGAAAACCGTGGCCTTTGATGACCTGTGCATCACCTCGGGCATCGTTCTGACCAACGACCCGGCCCCCGCCGAGGCGTTCCGTATGGGCGAAGTTCCGGGCGTAGCCGTGGTCTTTGAACTGGCCGAGGGCGACAAGTGCCAGCGCTGCTGGAAGATCCTGCCGGACGTGGGCACGCACAGCCACGCAGGGGTCTGCGGACGCTGCGACGCCGCACTGGGTTAAAGATCAGGGCGCCTTCGGGCGCCCTTTTCGTTTCAGACGACGGGGACTAGCATATCCCCGATAGGGAGGCACCGATGACACCAGAAAAACTGCGCGAGATTTACGGCTATCCGGCGGACATTCCCGCGAACAAGGAAATCACCGCTCTGGACCGGCATTGCCGCGAATTTATCGCGCAATCGACCTATCTGGTGATGGCGACCTCGAACGGCACCGATCTGGATGTATCGCCCAAGGGCGACCCCAAGGGCTTTGTGCAGGTCGAGGATGACCATACCTTGCTGATCCCCGACCGCCCCGGCAACGCGCGGATCGACGGGCTGCTGAATATCCTTGCCCATCCCAAGGTCGGCCTGCTGTTCACCATCCCCACCGTGACCGAGACGCTGCGGATCAACGGGAGGGCCGAAATCCTCGACGATCCGGCGATTTGCGCCCGCTTTGCCATCAACAACCGCAACCCGAAAACCGTGCTGCGCGTCACCGCCGAACAGATTTTCCTGCATTGTGGCAAGGCATCGGTGCGGGCGGGCCTGTGGAAGACCGAGACTTGGCCAGAAACGCGCCCTGTGGCGACGCTCTATGAAATCATTCAGGACCACGCCAAGGTTGCCGTGCCCGGAACCGACCAAGCCACCGTCGATCAACGCTACAAAGATACGCTCTACTAAATGATTACCATTGTCACGACGCCCGCCGACCGCCACGCCTGCTTTGACATTCGCACAGAGGTGTTTGTCGATGAACAGAAGGTTCCGCGTGACCTCGAACTGGATGATCTAGAGGATCACTGCATCCATTTTCTGGCCACCGTTGACGGCGTGCCGATGGCCACCGCACGGCTGCTGGATCGCGGCTATGCCAAGATCCAGCGCGTCGCCGTCCGCAAACCCGCCCGTGGCACGGGGCTGGGGCGCGATATCATGCTGGCGGTGCTGGCGCATGCGCGCGAAGCGGGGTTCGCGCAGGCGCGGCTGGATGCACAGGTCAGCGCCATAGCGTTTTACGAACGGCTGGGATTCACCGCCGAAGGACCGGTATTCGACGATGCGGGCATCCCGCACCGCCTGATGGTACTGGTCCTCTGACCCCGGCGCACCAGCGCCAGGAGCCCGACAGCCCCCGCAACCAATGACAGGCCAGAGGGCAGCGGCACAGCAGGGATCAGGGAGGCGCTGCCGCTCAGACTATGGGGATCGGTGGAGACCGCAAAGGACATCGCGCCCTCTTGGCCCGCGCTGCCCCAATTGGCAAAATTCGCCAACAGTTCATCGTAGCTAGAAATCAAAGTCCCCTCGGAATAGCCGAGTTGCGCCAGATCGAACCGCAGGATCAGGGTCTTTCTCTCGACCGGAGAGGTCACGGGAACGTCATCATTTTCAACCATCAGGACCTGCACATCGCCGGACGTGCGACCGATGTCGAAATAGGGACCGTAGTCGAACAGAAACCCGGGAGTCTGTTCCTCCAGATCGTAGATCAACGCGGTCGAGGCACCGGGACCGACGATCCCCACCGAATAGCCCGTCAGGGCGTAGCGGGTGACCGCGGGGCTGCTCAGGGTAGTGCCTGCGGCGGTGTCAAAGCTGAACCAGCCCGAGAAAAATCCGCCGTCATACTCCGCATAGGCCAGCGATCCCGTGCCCAGCGATCCGTTCACGTAATAGGTCACCGGCGCGGCAGACCCTGCCCCGGCCCAGATGACCAGCGCCGCTGCGGCCGGTGCCAAAATTTTGTGCAACATCGTTTTCCACCCAAATCATCGTGATAATCCGGGTAGTGTAGCCGGACGACCCTTGCGTCCCTATCCCCTCCGTCGGGGGGGGTTATCCCTCTTTGCCGTAAATGATCTGCTGCATCGCGCCAGCGCCCAACAGGTAGATCGAGGTCGCGACCAATCCGTAGTGCGCCCAGTTGCCCGGCTCGAACCCGACCCAAGCGGCCCAACCCGCAAATCCCGTCCATGCAATCGCGACCGGCAAGGTGACATTCCGCCAGCGCCGTGTCCGGGTCGGGTGCACGAATTTCACCGGCACGAACATCGTGACCGCCAACGCGCCAACCAGCCCCAGAATGACCCAGTAGTCAGGCTTGATTGCGAAGACCACCAGCACCACCATGTTCCAGCAGGCAGGAAAGCCCGAGAAGGACCAGTCCTTGGTCTTCATCCGGGTGTCCGCGAAATACAGCGCCGAGGTAAAGGTGATCACCATGATCGACACCCAGCCCGCCCATCCGGGCAGCATTTCCGGGTGTTTGAACAAGGCCAGCGCAGGGACGAATACATAGGTCAGGTAATCGATCACCAGATCGAGCAAAACACCGTCATAGATCGGCATGTTCTTCTTGGTGTCGTATTTCCGCGCCAGAGGACCGTCGATACCATCGACAAAGAACGCCACGACGAGCCACAGGAACATCAGACTCCACTGTTCGTCCATCGCGGCGAGCATTGCCAGCATGGCGAACACAGCGCCGGTTGCGGTTAAGAGGTGAACGCCAAGGGCTTTGTGTGCGAGTGTCATTGGACCGTCATGCCGCAATCCCGCCCCCCGGGCAAGCGACATTCATCAGGCGCCGCCCTTTGCCCGGGGATGGGCATCGCGATAGACCTCCATCAGCCGCGCAGTATCGACGCTGGTGTACATCTGCGTCGTCGTCAGGCTGGCATGGCCCAAGAGTTCCTGAATCGCCCGCAGATCACCGCCCGCATTCAGCAGATGGGTGGCAAAGGAATGGCGCAGCGCGTGCGGCGTCGCCGTTGCGGGCAGACCGAGCTGCATCCGTACCGCCGCCATGGTTTTCTGGACGATCGCCGGAGACAGGCCCCCACCCCGCACCCCGCGAAACAGCGGCTGGTCGCGGTCCAGTTCATAGGGCATCAAGCGTATATAATCCGCGACGGCATCGCGGGCGCGGTCCAGAACCGGGACCAGACGTTCCTTGCCACCCTTGCCCACAATCCGCAGCGACGACCCCAGCGGCACATCGCGCCCGGTCAGGCCCAGCGCTTCGGAAATCCGCAAACCACACCCATAGAGCAGCGTAATCACCGCAACATCACGGGCCGCGACCCACGGTTCGGTGGCCTGCACCTCGACCTGGGTGATGACCGCCCGCGCGGCCTCTTGGGCCAAGGGACGCGGCAGTTTTTTCTGGAACCGTGGGGCGCGAGTCATGATCACGACCGATGCGTCAAAGTCTTCGCGGTCTGACAGCCAGCGAAAGAACGATTTGACCGCCGACAACATCCGCGCCAATGACCGAGCCCCAACGCCCCGCCCGCGCTCGTGCGCCATCCACGACCGCATATCGGTCACCGTGAGACGGGTGAGCGGCGCAATCCCTTGGCTGTCGCCGTGGTGAATGGTCAGAAAGGACAGGAACGCCAATACATCGGCCTGATAGGCCTTGATCGTGTTTTCGGCCACCCCGTCAATGGCGCGCGCATGGTCCAGCCAACGCGCCACGGCAGCGGTTTGCGCCGGCGAGATCAATCCAGCCAACGCCGCATGGTACGTTCGAACACACCGCCAAAGAACGCCAATAGATCGGTCCCCTGCTGCGGGCTGAACTGATGCGGGTCCTCTGATCCCAGAACCAATAGCCCGGGCAGCCGCCCTTCGCCCAAATTCAACAGCAAACAGGCCTCAGAGCGGACAAAGCCCGCCTTGGCACCATGCACGGTGTCTGCTTCAGGCAATACTTGCCGCAACACCACGGGGCGGATCGGCTGCTTGCGGCCGCCGAACATATAATCATGGACAAAGCCGGGCGCGACAAAGGTCAGGACCTCTTCGAACCGTTCGGTTGCCCGATCGCCGCCGGAATTGCCCTCTAGCACCAGCCGGACCGAACCGAGCCGCAGGATATCGGCCACTTCGCCTCTGAGATCGGACAGGAATTGATCGAACCGCGTCGCCTCCATCATCCGCAGAACAGCGCGATGGATCTGATTGGTACCGGCCAGATTTTCATAGGCGGCGGCGATGACGCTGCGGTGGGTCTCTTCGAGCCGGTCGAGACGGACCTCCATCCGGGCCATGGCGATGCCGCGCAGATCAACGATGTTTGCGCCCATGGTCCGTTCGTTCGCCGCGACTAGGGCCTGCATCAGGTCCTGATCTTCCAGCACGACCTCGGGGTCGGACAAGATCACGTTGCGGATATCAGGATCAATCTGCGATTTCGTCGACATCTCTTAACCACCCTACAGCCTAAAACGACAGACGGCCCGCCGCGGACCACACTACCAAGAATAATGTCATATTTAAAACATTTCAGGCAACGTTTCGCTGCCTGAAATCACGATTTTGCGTCTGTCAACCGGCATAAGGGCGCATTTTGTGGGCCATAATTGCCCGATGCACCCGAATGGATCGGCCGATTACAGGATTTTCTGTCCGGTCTTGGCCCAATCGGCCTCGAACTGCGCCAGACCTTTGTCGGTCAGAACGTGGTTCGCCATCGCCTTGATCACGGCGGGCGGGGCGGTCATCACGTCCGCGCCGATCTTGGCGCATTCGGTGACGTGGTTGGCGGTGCGGATCGACGCCGCCAGAATCTGCGTCTCGAAACCGTAGTTGTCATAGACGGTGCGGATGTCTTCGATCAGTTGCAGACCGTCGAGATTGATATCGTCCAGACGCCCGATGAACGGCGAGATAAAGGTCGCACCGGCCTTGGCGGCCAGAATCGCCTGATTGACGCTAAAGCAGAGCGTCACGTTCACCATGATCCCGCGCGACGACAGTTCCTTGCACACGCGCAGACCGGCCCAGGTCAGCGGTACCTTGACCGCGATATTCGGCGCGATCGCGGCCAGCTTTTCGCCTTCGGCCAGCATGGTTTCGAAATCCATCGACACGGCCTCGGCCGAGACCGGACCATCGACCAGCGCGGCGATTTCCTTGGTCACTTCCAGAATGTCGCGGCCCGACTTCAGGATCAGCGACGGGTTGGTGGTGACGCCATCCACCATGCCCAGATCGTTCAATTCGCGGATTGCATCCACGTCGGCGGTATCAACAAAGAATTTCATTGGGGGTTGCCTCACTGTGTGGGTTGGCCTTTGTTGGCCATGCGTTTACCTCATGCAGAGGATGGCGAAAACCCTCAAAGCGCGGGGCGATGTGCAGGACTTTTTCGAACAGGGTGAATTGGTCGCGGTTTTGACGACGCAACCGCTGGACCGGCTCTTGGATTACAAGGCGCCCGAGGGCGGCTGTTGGCGCGGAGCCTATGTCGAGGTGCCCTTGGGCCCGCGCAAGGTCATCGGCGTGATCTGGGGCCGCGGTGCGGGGGATTTCGACATCAACCGCATTCGCACGGTCAGCCGGGTGCTGGACGTTGCCCCGATGCGTGACGAGATGCGCGAATTCCTGACCCGCGTCGGCAGCTATACCCTGACACCGATGAACGCCATGCTACGGCTCGCGACCCGCGCACCGGGCTTGGGCGATGCGCCGTCAATGCGCAAGGTCTACCGGCTGGGCAGCGCCATCCCCAACAAACTCACCGATGCCCGCGCCCGGGTGATCGAGGTCCTGCGCGACTACGGCGGCCTGTCCTTTACCCTCACGGAGCTGGCCGAGATGGCGGGCTGCGGCACCTCGGTGGTCAAAGGTCTGGTCAAACTCGCCGCGATCTCCGAAGAGGACGCGCCCCGCGACCTGCCCTATCCGCCGCTGGACCCCGATTACGGCGGCAAGGACCTGTCACCCGACCAAACCGCCGCCGCCGGGATCCTGCGGGCCAAGGTCCGCAGCAACAGCTATGGCACAACCCTGCTCAAGGGCGTCACCGGATCAGGCAAAACCGAGGTCTACCTCGAGGCCGTCGCCGAATGCCTGCGGCAAAACCGTCAGGCGCTGGTGCTGCTGCCGGAAATCGCGCTCACCTCGGAATTCATCACCCGGGTCGAGGCGCGTTTTGGTATGAAACCCGCCGAATGGCATTCCGGCGTGACGATGACAGAACGCCGCCGCGCATGGAAAATGGTCGGCGCGGGCGGTGCGCAACTGGTGGTCGGCGCCCGCTCGGCGCTCTACCTGCCCTACCGCGACCTCGGGCTGATCGTCGTCGACGAAGAACATGACACCTCTTATAAACAGGACGACGGGGTTCTTTATAATGCCCGCGACATGGCCGTCCTGCGGGCGAGCCTGAACGGCGCGCAGGTGGTTCTGGCCAGCGCCACCCCCAGCCTCGAAAGCTGGGCGAATGCCGATGCCGGCAAATACGACAAACTCACCCTGACCTCGCGCTTTGGTGAGTCAGTCCTGCCAGACATGCAGGCGATCGACATGCGCAACGAACAGGTGCCCTCGGGCCGCTGGATTTCGCCCACTTTGCGCGCGGCGATCACCGATCGCATCGCCAAGGGCGAACAGTCGCTGGTTTTTCTCAATCGTCGCGGCTATGCCCCCGTCACCATTTGCCGCGCCTGCGGCCACCAGATCGCCTGCGACCATTGCGACGCGCGAATGGTCGAACACCGGTTTCTCAAACGCCTGATGTGCCACCAATGCGGCGAGACGAAACCGATGCCCGCCACCTGCCCGTCCTGCAACGTCGAAGGCAAACTCAACCCCGTCGGTCCCGGCGTCGAACGCATGGCCGAAGAGGTCACCGCCCTCTTTCCTCAGGCCCGCGTCGCCGTACTCTCCTCCGACCTCTTCGGCTCGGCCCGTGCGATTAAGGAAAAGATCGAGGAAATCGCCCGCGGCGAGGCCGATATCATCATCGGCACGCAGTTGGTGGCCAAGGGACATAACTTCCCCAAACTCACGCTTGTCGGGGTGATCGACGCCGACCTTGGCCTACAGGGATCGGACCTGCGGGCCGCCGAACGGACCTTCCAGTTGATGCGACAGGTCGCAGGCCGCGCCGGACGCGCCGCCACCCGCGGTCTGGCCCTGCTGCAAACCTACCAGCCCGACCACCACGTGATCCGCGCCATCCTCTCGGGCGACGAGGATCAATTCTGGCAGGCCGAAGCCGCCGAACGCCGCGCGGCCGGTGTGCCGCCCTATGGCCGGATGGCCGGGATTGTCCTCTCCGGCCCCGACGTGGCGCAGGTCTTTGACATCGGCACCCATCTGGCCCGCCATGCAGAGCCGCTGTTGCGGATCGGCGCTCAGGTCTTTGGCCCTGCCCCCGCCCCGATCGCCCGCGTTCGTGGCCGCCACCGGGTCCGGCTCTTGGTCAAGGCGGAGAAAACCGCCCCCCTGCAACAAGCCCTCCTGCAATGGACCAGCCCGATCAAGCTGCCGCCAAACGTCCGCCTATCGATCGACATCGACCCGCAGAGCTTCTACTGATTTCATCTTTCTCCAAATACCTCCGCCGGAGGCTTCGCCGCAGGCGAAATCAGTCGATCTCGACCGCGATGCCGCCCGCCGTCATCGCCTCGGCACGGTCGAACCGCACATAGGACAGGGCGTGATCGCCGGCGACGGTGTGGATGATACCTGCCTCCTTGTCGCCGGACAGGATCGGCGTTCCGGGGGCAACCGCCCCTGCCAGACGCAGGCGCGCCAGCCCTTTGCGCAGTTCGGTCTTGTGTTTCATTCGCGCGGTGACTTCCTGCCCGACATAACAGCCCTTGCGGAAATCAACACCGTTCAGACGCTCGAACCCCATCTCGAGGATATAGCTGTCCGGCCCCAGTTCCGCGCCATAGGCCGGGACCTGATGCGCCACCCTCAGGGCGGCCCAATCGCTGCCGTCGTCGCCGCCCTCCGCGCCATAGAGGCGCCAGCCCATACCGGGATCACGCGGATCGACCAGCGCGCCCTCGGGCGGCGCCCCGGTGCCGGTGCGCACCTTAAGCCCGCTGTCGGCAATCTGCACATCCGCCCGCAATTTATACATCGACAACCGCATGGCCAAGGCAGAGGCCTGCGCGCTGTCCACGTCGATCAGCAGCCTGTCTTCTTGGCCAACGACAAAGAAATCCGCCAGATATTTGCCCTGCGGCGTCAGCAGCGCCGCATAGGCAATGCCGCCCTTCGCCTTTTTCACGTCATTGGTGATCAGACCTTGCAGAAAATGGTCCCGATCCGCGCCACTGACGGCCAAAATGGTTCGCTCGTTCATAAATTCCCCTGTTCGCTGGAACAGATATAGGGCTCATTCGTCCGACTGGAACTGTAACCGATAGAGATCGGCATACAATCCGCCGCGCGACAACAATTCGTCATGTGTCCCCTGATCGACCACTGCGCCGCGATCCATAACGAGGATCTTGTCCGCCCGCCGCACAGTGCTCAGGCGATGCGCGATCACCAGCGTGGTGCGTCCGGCGCTCAGGGTTTCCAGCGCCTCTTGCACGATGGCCTCGCTCTTGGTGTCCAGCGCCGATGTCGCCTCGTCCAGCAGCAAAATCGGCGTATCGCGCAGCAGGGCCCGCGCGATGGCGACCCGCTGCCGCTGCCCGCCAGACAGGTTCGACCCGCGCGGCCCTGCCGGGCTGTCGATCCCATGGGGCAGACGCGGCAGGAAATCGGCGACATGCGCGGCCTCTAGAACACGCTCAAGCTTGGCCGGATCGATGTCGCGGCCCAGCGCGATATTTTCCCGCACGGTTTCGTCAAACAGCGCCGCGTCCTGCGTCACCACCGAAAACAGCCCGCGCAGGGCGGACAGGTCCATGTCAGCGGTTTCAATACCGTTCAGACCCACCGCGCCCGACTGCGGCTCGACCAACCGCGTCAGGACGTTAAAGACCGTGGATTTTCCGGCCCCCGACGCCCCGACCAGCGCCGTGGTCTGGCCCGCCTCCGCGACAAAGCTAGCGCCGCGCAGCACCGGCAGATCGCCATAGGCCAGATGCACGTCGGTCAATTCGATCCTCGGCGCACCGCTCGGGGCGGATTTGGGCTGTGCGGGCGAAATCAGCGTCGGCAGGGTGTCGAAAATACCGCGCACCCTGTCGATACTGGCCGCCGCATTCTGCATCTGCCCCGAAATCGTCCCCAGCCGCCGCAGTGGCTCAAAGGCGAGCGCCATCGCGGTAAAGAACGCCATGAACTGGCCAACGGTCTTTTCCCCGGCGATGATTTCCGCCCCGCCATAGAGCAGCACGAACAAAAACCCGACCCCGGTCATCACGTCGATCAGGCCGGGAATGGACGCCTGCCCGAAGGACGATTTCACCTCGGTCCTGACCTGCCGGTCGATCAGGGCCTCGTACCGCCCGGCCTGATAGGGCTCCAGCGCGTTCAGTTTGATCGGATTGATCCCGTGGAACACCTCGTCCAGACGGGTGGACATCTGCGCGGCGACCTCGCGCGCTTCGCGGGATTTGCGGCGGACATAGCCCTGCACCATCAGAGAGGGCAGCACCAGAACAGGAATCCCGACCAGCGCAACCGCCGTCCAGCGCCAATCGACCAACAGCGCCACCCCGAACAGCCAGACCACAGCCACGCCATCACGGGCAAAGCCGGTGACAATGGTCGTCCAAACGCCCGCAATCGCATTGACGTCGCCCTGCACCCGCTCGATCAGATTGCCCGGCGGATTGCTCTGGTGAAACGAGGTATCCAGCCGCATCAAATGTTTCAGCAGGTCCAGACGCACCGCCGCCGCAGCCCGCTGGCTGACGGAGGTCATCAACACCTTTTGCAGCACCGAACTGATCGCTCGCACGATAAACACGCCAAGGATCAGCAGCCCCACAGGCCAGAGCGACTCGGTCTGCCCATTCACGAACACATCGTCGAACATCGGGCGCATCGCATAGGACAACACGCCCAGCATCGACCCTTCCAGCACCATGAAAAACACAGCACCGGCGAGGCTGGTTGACTGTTTGCGCAGGTAGCTGCGCCAGAGCCAGCCAAAGAGGGCGTTTGCAGAATGTGTCGGTTGTGATTGCTGTTGCGCCACCCGAGGTCCTTTCGTGTCTTGCCGCTTCAAATATCGGCAATCCTTGGCCAAGGAAAGCCATCCGCGATTGACGCCGCCCGTGCATGGGCTACGGTCGGCACGAAATTGAACAGGTAGTCAAAATGTCGCTTTCCAACGGTCGCCCCTATCTGGCCATTCCCGGTCCTTCGGTCATGCCCGACGCGGTCATCCGCGCCATGATGCGGCCCGCGCCGAATATCTATGAGGGCGAACTGCATGACGTCACCGCCAGCCTGATCCCCGACCTCAAACGGGTCGCAGGCACCCAAGGCCATGTGGCAATCTACATCGGCAACGGCCATGCCGTCTGGGAGGCTGCCCTCAGCAACGTCCTGTCGCGCGGCGACAGGGTGCTGGTCCCCGCCAATGGACGCTTCGGCCTCGGCTGGGCCGATATGGCGCGCGGGCTCCATCTCGACGTGACCCTCCTTGACCACGGCCAAGAGATCACCGTCGATCCCGCCCGCATCCAGGAGGCCCTGATCGCCGACAAGGATCACAGCATCAAGGCTGTCGCGCTGGTGCAGGTCGATACCTCGACCGGGATTCGCAACGATATCCACGCCGTCCGCCGGGCCATCGATGCCGCAGGCCACCCCGCCCTGTTGATGGTCGATTGCATCGCCTCGCTGGGCTGCGATGAATACCGGATGGACGACTGGGGGGCCGATGTGACCATCGCCGCCAGCCAAAAGGGCCTGATGACCCCGCCGGGCCTCGGGTTTGTCTGGTTCAACGATCGCGCCGCCCATGCCCGCAAAACCGCCGATCTGGCCAGCCGGTATTGGGACTGGACGCCCCGCGCCAACCCCGTGCAATATTACGAATACTTTGATGGCACCGCGCCGACCCACCACCTCTACGCCCTGCGGGCCGCCCTCGACATCCTGTTTGCCGAGGGGCTGGACAACGTCTGGACCCGACACAGCGTTCTGGCCCGGATGGTCTGGACTGCGGTCGAGGCATGGGGGAACGGCGGGCAAATGCGCCTGAACATGACCGATCCGGCCTATCGCAGCCACTCGGTCACGTCGATCTACCTTGGCGGCAATGACGCGGACCGGCTGCGCCATTGGTGCGAACAACAGACAGGCGTGACGCTGGGCATCGGGCTTGGGCGGGAACCGACCTCGGCATGGTTCCGGATCGGCCACATGGGGCACGTGAACGCCCATATGGTGATGGGCGTTCTGGGGGCAATCGACGCAGGCCTCACCTCCCTGAAAATCCCGCACGGGACAGGAGCGCTGACCGCCGCCGCACAGGTGATGGCCCGCTGATCAGTAACCGTTCGCGGCCAGCCAAGCCTTCATCTGGGCAATCTCGGGCTCTTGCGCGGCAATGATCTGCTGCGCAAGGGCGATCATCTCCGGATCATCGCCCCCCTGCTCCAACAGCAGCTTGGCCATCGCCACCGCGCCTTCGTGGTGCGCGATCATCGCAATGGCAAAATCGGCGTCAAGGTCGCCCGTGCTCGGCTGGCTCATCCCCGCGTGCATCGCGGCGTTGATGTCTGCGAACGGGCTGGCCATCGCATGGCCCGAATGATCCTGGGCGAAAACGGGCGCGGCAGTCACAGTAACGAACGCTGCGACAGTGGCAGCGGCGATTTGGCGGAGCATCATGGTGTCCTTTGGTTGATCTGGCCAGAGACTGTCGCCAACGCGCGGGACTGCAAAATCACACCCCTGTGTCCACCGCCTTCAGCGCCTTGGGCAAGGCCGCTGCCAGCACCGCCAAATCCTCTGGCCGACCACAGCTCACACGAATACAGCGGTCTTGCGGCGCGACAAACGGCATGCGCACGAACACCCCCTGCGCCACCAGCGACGCCAGCACCCGCCGGGCAAAATCCCCGTCGCGGCCACAGTCGATACAGACAAAATTCGTCGCGGAGGGTACCACCGACAGACCGTTTCCTACTGCAATCCGCGCAATCTCTGCCCGCGCAGTGGCAACCTCAGCACGAACATGCGCCAGCCACGCGCTATCTTGCAGCGCGGCCAGGGCCCCGATATGGCTCGCCCGACTCATCCCGAAATGGTTGCGCACCCGGTCAAAGGCCGAAATCACCGACACCGGCCCCAGCGCATAGCCCACCCGCGCCCCCGCCAGCCCGTGCGCCTTGCTAAAGGTCCGCATACGGATCACCCGGGCCTCGCGCGGATCAATCTGCGGAACCGCGTCTTGCGGGGCCAGATCGATATAGGCCTCATCCAGGATCAACAGCGCCCCTGCAGGCACAGCCTCGATCATCCGGGTGATGACCTCCGCCTTGTGATAGGTGCCCATCGGATTGTCGGGGTTTGCAATGTAGATCAGCTTCGCCCTGACCTCGGCGGCCTTGGCAATCAGGGCATCGGGGTCCTCGTAATCCCCGAGATAGGGCACTTTGTGCAGAACACCGCCAAAGCCGGCGACATGGAAATTGAACGTCGGATAGGCCCCTTCGGAGGTCACCACCGCATCGCCGGGCGCGACCAGCATCCGCACCAGCAGCCCCAGCAACCCGTCGATCCCCTCGCCGACCATGACATGGGCCGGATCGACACCATGCAGCGCCGCAATCGCGCCACGCAACTCGTGCGCCTCCGGATCGCCGTACATCCACGCCCCTGACGCCGCCGACTGCATCGCGGCAATCGCCTTGGGCGAGGGACCGAACACGTTTTCATTCGCCCCCAGCCGCGCGTCGAACCTCCGTCCCATCCGGCGCTCCTGCGCTTCGGGGCCGACAAAGGGAACAGTGGCTGGCAGGCCAGCAACGAGAGCAGTCAATCGGGGATCGTTTTCCATCATGCACTGACTTAATCCCGCCATCTCACCCCGATCAAGCCCCCCGTCGGTGCCGCCCCTGCCTTTCATCTTTCCCCAAATACCTCTGCCAGCGGCATCGCCCGTCAGGGCGATCCTCTTCGGGCACCACCAAAACCCCCGGCCCCCTTGCCGCGCCCGCCTCAAAACCCTAAGAGGGGGCGATGCGGTAAGGGAACCAACCATGCTCGATCTGACCTTTGACACCCCCAAACCCAAGATCATCGCCGGCGCGACGGGCGATTGGGAACTGGTAATCGGCATGGAGATCCATGCCCAGGTCGCCACCAAGGCCAAACTGTTCTCGGGCGCTTCGACCCAGTTCGGGGCCGAGCCGAACTCGAACGTGGCCTTTGTGGACGCGGGCATGCCCGGTATGTTGCCGGTCATCAACGAAGAATGCGTGGCGCAGGCCGTCCGTACTGGTCTGGGGATCAAGGCGCAGATCAACCTGTGGTCCGCCTTTGACCGCAAGAACTATTTCTACCCCGACCTGCCGCAGGGTTACCAGATTTCCCAGCTTTACCATCCCATTGTCGGCGAAGGCGAAGTCATCGTGGAAATGGGCAATGGCATTGCCCGCCGTGTCCGCATCGAACGCATCCACCTTGAACAGGATGCGGGCAAATCGATCCACGACATGGACCCGCATATGTCCTTTGTCGATCTCAACCGCACGGGCGTCGCCCTGATGGAAATCGTGTCGCGCCCCGACATCCGCGGCCCCGAAGAGGCCGCCGCCTATGTCGGCAAACTGCGCCAGATCATGCGCTACCTTGGCACCTGCGACGGCAACATGCAGAACGGCAACCTGCGCGCCGACGTGAACGTGTCGGTCTGCAAACCGGGCGCCTATGAACGGTTCATGGAAACCGGCGATTTTGGCCACCTTGGCACGCGCTGCGAGATCAAGAACATGAACTCGATGCGGTTCATTCAGGCCGCCATCGAATACGAGGCACGCCGCCAGATCGCCCTCCTTGAGGATGGCGGGTCCGTGACCCAGGAAACCCGTCTCTACGATCCCGACAAGAACGAAACCCGTTCTATGCGGTCCAAGGAAGAGGCGCATGATTACCGCTACTTCCCCGATCCCGACCTCTTGCCGCTGGAAATCGAACAGGCTTGGGTCGATGATATCGCCGCCGCCCTGCCCGAACTGCCCGACGCCAAGAAGGCGCGGTTCATGGCCGACATGGGCTTGTCGGACTATGACGCCAGCGTTCTGACCGCCGAGGTCGCCAATGCCGAGTATTTCGAAAAAGTGGCCGAGGGCCGCGACGGCAAACTGTCGGCAAACTGGGTGATCAACGAACTGTTTGGCCGCCTGAAAAAGGACGACAAATCCATCGAGGACAGCCCCGTTTCGCCCGAACAACTGGGTCAGATCGTCGGCCTGATCACCAAGGGCGACATTTCCGGCAAAATCGCCAAGGACCTGTTCGAAATCGTCTACACCGAAGGCGGCAACCCAGAAGCCATCGTCGAAGAACGCGGGATGAAGCAGGTCACCGACACCGGCGCTATCGAAGCCGCGGTTGACGAAGTGATCGCGGGCAACCCTGCGCAGGTCGAAAAGGCCAAGCAGAACCCGAAACTGGCGGGCTGGTTCGTCGGTCAGGTGATGAAGTCCACCGGCGGCAAGGCAAACCCCGCCGCCGTGAACGATCTGGTGATGAAAAAGCTTGGCCTCTGACCAAAGCCGATGATTTATTTTGAACGGCGGCCTGCGGGTCGCCGTTTTTCATTGAGGTAATTGATGCGCACCCCCGCCGACCGTATTCGCCATGCTCTCAGTTTCGAGATCATTGCGCTGTTGATCATCACCCCCTTGGGCGCATGGGTGTTCGACCATCCGTTAGACCAGATCGGCATCGTGACCGTGGTCAGCGCGACCATCGCGATGGGGTTTAACTATGTCTACAACTGGGGCTTTGATCACGCGATGCTGCGTTGGCGCGGCACCCTGACCAAGACCGTGCAGATCAGAATTGTGCATGCCATCCTGTTCGAGGCCGGACTGTTCCTGATCCTCGTGCCGTTTATCATTTGGTACCTGGACGCGCCCTTTGCCCAATCGGCGGCGATGGACCTGTCGTTTTCAGCCTTCTATCTGATTTACGCGTTTTGCTTTAACTGGCTATATGACGTGGTATTTCCCCTGCCAAAGTCTTGATCATCATGTCCCTTATCAAACGCGCGCTTTCCCTAATTGGCCTATCGCCTAAGCCCTCAGTCCAGCCCGCAATCGCGCCAAGCCGGCCCACGCCGGTGGTAGAATCTGAACCGGCGGCGACGATCCAGCCCGGCGTCACACCTCTCGAACCGACGGTCGTCCAACAGATGGAAGACCTGCGCCAGATGATCATCGGCGGTCTGGCTGCGACCGGGCTCTCGAAAGATGTCGACCACGACAGCATCCTCCATGGCCTCGACGAAATGGTGGCTATGAGCATCATCACGGGCGAGAAAACGTCGCTGTCTACCGCGGCGGGCATCCTGTTCGGCGATGCAATGGCCAGCGATCTGGGCTGGCAGTGGGGGTTTTATCGCGATGCGCAGGGTACAGCACTGGTGATCCATGACCCCACCAAAGGCGAACTCGACATGAAAGCCTTCCCCATCGACGCCATCCACAAACGGCTATCGAGCGGGGAACGCTTTACCTTTGGTCAGGTGCGCCAGTCACTGGTCGGCGCGGCACAGGCCATGATCGCCAAGCACCAAGCAGAAACCGCCTGATCAGCGGGTCATCATCATTTCATGCACAGCGTCCATGCCCCTTTCGGCCATGGCGCTGACTTCGCCTGCGTGGGTATGCAGCGCAGCAACCATCTCCGGGTCCTCAGAGGTCTGGATCACGACGATTCCCTCGTCGGTCATCTCGATTTCGGTCGTGATCGCCTCTGGCCGCTCAAAGAAGATGTCCAAGGTCGGGCTCTGGATCATGATCTGCGGATCGCGCCCCTCTTGGACCCGGCCAATCATTCCCGCGACGTGACTGGTCAACGCGGCCATCACCTCGGGATCGGACGACGCGGTCACCGTCCGAATGCCGTTCGGCAATTCCTCGACCGTTCGGGTCAGCGTGGTGAAATTGTTGAACATCACGGCCAGTTCCGCGCTCTCTTCGGCGGTGGCATCCAGACCGCGCAGGCCCGGCATATTCGTCATATCATGACCTGCCCCGTCCGCGCCGTGCATCTGTGCATGCATGGCCGAATGGTCCATCCCTTGCATCATCCCCTGGGCCCAGCCAAACGACGGCCCAACAGACCAAATCACAGCGCCAATCGCCGCAGCACTGGCTACACCGGCAAAAAAGGTCAGGGAACGCGACATCGACATGGTCTCCTCCAAACTGGTCCATCCGACCTAAGGAAAACACATTCTAATTTCAATATATATTTGCCGGAGTCAGCGAAAAATCGCGGCCTTGTGCTCGGATAGATAGATTCGCAGCCACGGCGTAAACTGCTCTGGCTGATCGGCCAGCGCGGTTTCCAGCGCCTCCAGCGTCATCCAGCGGGTTTCCCAGACCTCGTCGGGGTTGATACGGACGACCGGTTCGCCCTGCCCGACATAGACCTCGACCACCTCGTGTTCGGTCAACCCGTTGCCCACGTCGGCGCGGTATTCCACCTGTTCCCGCCATTCCAGCGGCTGATTGGTGATGCCCAGCTCTTCGGTCAAGCGGCGCAGGGCGCAGGCGGCAGGATCTTCGCCCCAATGCGGATGGGTGCAGCAGGTATTCGCCCAGAGACCCGGCGTGTGGTATTTGGACGCCGCCCGCCGTTGGAGCAAAATTCCCTGTGGCCCAATGATGAATACGCTGATCGCCGGATGGCGTAGGCCACGTCGATGCACCTCCAGCTTGTCCATCGGCTGAAGCGTTCCGTCTAACCAGGCTGGTATGCGCATATCCATAATGCCCCCTGTGCCAAATTTCGGCGCGGATTGCCAGAGCCAGCCCTTCGACCAAAGGACACGCGACGGATTGGCGCAAGGGGGTTACCCTGCTCATCCATTCGGAGTAAGTTCCAGCCACACCACGCCCCGAAACGGGGTCATTCCAATGGGAGCCATTCCATGAAGTCCATGAAGATCGCCACCCTCGTAGCCCTGCTGGCTTCGCCGGTTCTGGCCGAAGGCGACGCCGCCGCTGGCGAGTCGAAATTCGAGCGCAATTGCACCACCTGCCACGCGGTCGTGGATGCCTCGGGCAATGCCATCATTGGCCGCGCCAACGTCAAGACCGGCCCGAACCTGTTCGGCGTCGTGGGTCGCACCGCCGGTACCGAAGCCGGGTTCGACAAATATGGCGATAGCCTCGTTGCTGCTGGTGCTGCTGGCGGCGTGTTCGACGAAGCCGCGCTGATCGCCTACATGCAGGACCCGACCGCATGGCTGCGCAGCACGCTGAGCGATGACCGCGCCCGGTCGAAAATGTCGTTCAAGCTGCGCAACGAACAGGATGCGGCCGATATCGCCGCCTATCTGGCCTCGCTGAACTAAGCAGGGCGGATCTGAGACTACAAAAGGCGGCCTTTCGGTCGCCTTTTTTGTTGGCTTGGCAAATGCGGCCTCGGGTTGCTAAGGTCCGTTCGAACCAGCAAAAGGCCCTGCTCCAGATGATCGAATACCGCGTCGTTCCGGCCCCGCGCCGCAGCAACCGCACCAAAGGCATCAAGGACGCCGAAACGCGCTATGCCAACACACTTCAGGATATTCTGAACGAACAGGGGCGCGATGGCTGGACCTATGTGCGTGCCGACCTGTTGCCCAGCGAGGAGCGCACGGGCCTGTTTCGCCGTAGCACCGTCTATCACACCGTGCTGGTGTTCAGCCGCCCGCGCAAAGAGGCCCTGACAACGCCCGAGGTCAACACAAAACCGGACCTGCCACCAGAGCCGGAAACCGGCGCAAAGCCACGCCGGGCGCTGCCAGCCGAACCTTCGCTTCTGACGCGCGGTCGCGACAAAAACGGTCAGCAGGCCGAGCCCGCGACCGAAGAGTGATCAGACGATTTCAATCGCCAGTGCGTGGATACGCCCGATGATGTCTTTGCCGATCGCGTCATGAATGGCGCGGTGGCGGGCGATGCGGGTCATTTCGGCCAACGACTCGGCCCCGATGACGATGCGCCAATGGCTCTCGCCGCCGTCCTGATATCCAGCATGGCCACGGTGTTTTTCGCTCTCGTCCTGCACGATCAGTGTTTGTGGCGCAAACGCGCTGATCAATCGAGATTCGATTTCTTTTTCAAGCCCCATTATTTTCGCTCGCCCTCTTCAATCTGCCGCTCCACGCTTTAAACTGCCTCGTCCGAGTCGGGAAGATGAGGTGACTATGTCCAAGAGTGATCCCTTTGGCTTCGACATGTCGGTGTCGGGCGCAAAAAAGAAAAATCCGCGGGGGCGCCGCGGTCTGTCCGGGGCATTCGAAACCTCGAACAGAGCCTGTGACCATCCCGGGTGTGAGCTTTCCGGCCAATACCGTGCGCCAAAATCGCCGGACGTGCTGGATGATTTTTATTGGTTCTGCAAAGACCACGTGCGCGAATATAACCTGAAGTGGAATTTCTTTGAAAATGCCACCGAAGCGGAAATGAACGCGCAGGCCAATAAGGACAAGGTCTGGGAACGCGAAACCAAACCGTTCAAGAAAACGGTCGAAGAGCGGGCTTGGGCCCGTCTGGGCATTGATGATGCCCATGAAGTGCTGGGCGGCAATGCCACCCGCAACCCCGGCAAAGCCAGCGGCGCCAGCCGCCGCCTGCCGCCGACCGAACGCAAGGCGATCGAGATTCTGGATGCCAAGGACACCATGACCAAGGCAGAAATCCGCAAGATCTACAAATCGCTGATCAAGGTCCTGCACCCCGACATGAACGGCGGGGACCGCAGCCAAGAAGAGCAGCTCTCCGAGGTCGTCTGGGCATGGGACCAGATCAAATCGAGCCGCAGCTTTAAGGATTAATGGATTTTGGCGGCGGTGCCTTTGGGGCCGCCGCCATCATTTTGGCATAGGGGCGAACCTGTTCTGCCCGCCAGACGGCAATCATCAGATGGGCGGCCAGCAGGTTGGCGAACCACAGCAGCGCCAAGATCGGCGAGCTGACCAGCATCACCCCCACGGTAAACGGCCCGAACATCGTCCCGTATCCCGGCAGCGCCATCGTTCCGGCGATCACCGCCCCGACGACAGTGATCCAGACCATCCCCCACAGCGCCCGCATCAGGCCCAACGGTCCGGCGCCGCCAATTCTGTCGCCCGCCAGCGCCATGGCCGCAGCGGCTCCGATCCCGCTGCATAGTATGATCCACAGATGATAGTTCGTCAGGTCGGCCCCCGGAACAACGGCCTGCGACAACCGACTGATCGCGATGAACCCGATCCCTGCCCCAAAGGCAAAGACCACCGCATAGGCGGCCAGCAGGCGCCGTTCCCCATGGCTGAGCCACAGGGTCCGTGCAGCCGCCCCAAGTGCCGCACCAAAGATGTGACGTTCGTCCCCGATCATGGCGCCAATTTGCCACAGCCGCGGGTTTCGCGCGACCAGAGCCTTTGAAACGGACTGTTTCACAGAAGCGGATTTGCGCGTTTTTCCGATTTCGGGCTCAGCCCCCCTTTTCCTCGCCGTTAGCGTCTGTATGGTGCGACTGGATTTTACTTACGACCAGCGAAAGCATGACCATGATCGAGCAGACTGCCAAGCCGACCGAAGACATCAACGTTCGCGATGTGTTTGGCATCGACAGCGACATGAAGATCAAGGGCTTTGCCGAGCGCAGCGACCGCGTCCCGGAAATTGACCCGACCTACAAATTCGACCCCGATACCACGCTCGCGATTCTGGCCGGTTTTGGCTATAACCGCCGCGTCATGGTGCAGGGCTATCACGGCACGGGCAAATCGACGCACATCGAACAGGTTGCGGCCCGTCTGAACTGGCCCGCGGTGCGCGTCAATCTCGACAGCCACATCAGCCGGATCGACCTGATCGGTAAGGACGCGATCAAGCTGCGCGACGGCAAGCAGGTGACCGAGTTCCACGAAGGCATCCTGCCGTGGGCGCTGCGCAATCCGGTTGCCATCGTGTTCGACGAATATGACGCTGGCCGCGCCGATGTGATGTTCGTGATCCAGCGCGTTCTGGAACATGATGGCAAGCTGACCCTGCTCGACCAGAACGAAATTATCACGCCGAACCCCTATTTCCGCCTGTTTGCCACCGCGAACACCGTGGGTCTGGGCGACACCACCGGCCTGTATCACGGCACCCAGCAAATCAACCAGGCCCAGATGGACCGCTGGTCGCTGGTGTCGACGCTGAACTACCTGTCGCATGATGCGGAATCCGCGATCGTGCTGTCCAAGGCACCGCACTACAATTCCGAAAAGGGCCGCAAGATCATCAGCCAGATGGTCACTGTCGCGGACCTGACCCGCACCGCGTTCATGAACGGCGATCTGTCGACCGTGATGTCGCCGCGGACGGTGATTGCCTGGGCTGCCAACGCCGAGATTTTCCGCAATGTCGGCTATGCGTTCCGCCTGACCTTCCTGAACAAATGTGACGAATTGGAACGTCAGACGGTTGCCGAGTTCTATCAGCGCTGCTTTGACGAAGAGCTGCCCGAATCTGCGGCATCTGTCGCGATTTAAGGCATTTCGCACCCCGATCAGCGGCCCGCCCTCACCGGCGGGCCGTTTCTTTTGGATATGAACCGGCACGCTCGCACAGTTTTCAAAATGCCCAATTGTTAGGCCATAAAATCTGCCTCATGATGATTACATGGGCAGTTTGCGAACATATGTCGTTGCGAGCCTTTCCTTTCTGGCTCTGAGCGGGGCGGCAGCACAGGCGGCCTCGGACAGTCCGCTTCGCGGCTTTGCGGTCTGTACCGGTCGCCTGTCCGCGATGATGGAATTCCAGTGGATGTTCGACGGCCCCGGATCGGAAGAGACCCAGGCGCAGCGGGCCCAGATGATCCAGCTGGTCGAGGCTGTCATCGAGCCGGGCCAAGGACCAACGGTTCTCAATTGGCAGATCAACGCCAAATCGGCCCTGTCGCAACTCCTGAGCCGGACGGCGTTTAACGACGACCCGCGAGACGCCGAATGGGCGCGGGAACAGGCCAGCAAATTGGTGATGGATTGCCAACAAATGCTGATTGGATGGTAGGGCCACTGGTCATTGCCGAAATCGCGGTCTAGGTTGACGGCGACTGTTACCATCGGGCCTACGCATGAAACCCTCTGACAACCCCGCCGATCCGTTCAAGAAGGCTCTTGCCGAGGCCACCAAAGTGATGGCCGACGACCCCGATCTGGCGGTCACCTATTCCGTGGACCCGCCAGGCCTGAGCAAGGACAGCGTGCGACTGCCGCAGGTGAGCCGCCGCATGACCCGCGACGAAGTGTTGCTAGCGCGGGGGACGGCCGATGCCTTGGCGCTGCGGCACAAATTCCACGATCCGGCTGTGTCCAATCGGTATCTGCCGACCGGGCAACTGGCTCGCGATATCTATGACGCGATGGAAACCGCACGGATCGAGGCCGTCGGCGCCCGCTACATGCCCGGCACCGCCAGCAATATCGACGCGAAAATCGGGTCAGAGGCGCGCCGCAAGGGCTATGACCAAGTGACCGAAGCCTCTGGCGCTCCGCTGCCGGTCGCGGCGGGCTATCTGATCCGCCATCTGGCCACTGGCCGCCCGCTCCCGCCGGGGGCCAATAACATCATGGAACTCTGGCGCGGCTTCATCGAAAATAGCGCTGGGGCCACGCTCGACGGGCTGGAAAATGCGCTGAGCGATCAGCGCAGCTTTGCCAAGTTCGCGCGCAAGATGATCGAGGATCTGGGCTACGGCGACCAGTTGGGCGAAGACCCCGACCAAGAAGACGAAGATCAGGATCAGGAAACCGAAGAGGCAGAGAGCGACGACGCGCCCGACAGCACGGGCGATGATCCCAGCGACGACAATGAAACCGAGGCCAATCCGGAACAAAGTCAGGAACAGCAGCAGGACCAGAGTCAGGCTCAGGTCGCCTCTGATGCGGCCGATGATGCCGACTATGAGGAAACCGCCGAACTGCCCGAGGCGGACGCCCCGCTCGAGCCGCCGGCCCCTGCCCCGCATTCGGATGCCGACCCGAATTACAAGGTCTACAACCTCGGTTTTGACGAAGAGATCGAGGCCGAGGAACTGGCCGAGGCTGCCGAACTCGAACGGCTGCGGGCCTATCTGGATCAACAGCTCGAACCGCTCAAGGGAGCCGTGGGCCGTCTGGCCAACAAGCTGCAGCGCCGCCTGCAAGCCCAGCAGAACCGTAGCTGGGAGTTCGACAAGGAAGAGGGCATTCTGGACGCGGGCCGTCTGGCGCGGGTGGTTGCCAACCCGACGACGCCGCTGTCGTTCAAATGGGAAAAAGACACCGATTTCCGCGATACCGTGGTGACGCTCCTACTCGACAATTCCGGATCGATGCGGGGCCGCCCGATTTCGATCGCGGCGATCTGCGCCGACGTGCTGTCACGCACATTGGAGCGCTGTGCAGTCAAGGTCGAGGTTCTGGGCTTTACCACCAAGGCATGGAAAGGCGGGCAGAGCCGTGAAAAATGGCTGGCCGAGGGACGTCCGCAGCAACCGGGCCGCCTGAACGATCTGCGCCACATCGTCTATAAATCCGCTGACGCCCCGATGCGCCGGACGCGGGCCAATCTGGGCCTGATGATGAAAGAGGGTCTGCTCAAGGAAAATATCGACGGCGAGGCGCTGGAATGGGCCTACCGCCGGATTTTGGCCCGTCGCGAGCAGCGGAAAATCCTGATGGTGATTTCCGACGGCGCTCCGGTCGATGATTCCACCCTGTCGGTGAACCCGGCCAACTATCTGGAAAAACACCTGCGCGATGTGATCGCCATGGTGGAAAAGCGCAAGGCCGTCGAACTGATCGCGATCGGCATCGGCCACGACGTGACGCGGTATTACCAGCGGGCTGTCACCATCACCGACGCCGAGCAATTGGCGGGCGCGATGACCGAGCAACTGGCGGGACTGTTTGACAGCGACCCACGCAAACAAGCGCGCGCCTTGGGCATGAGGAAGTAATCCGGGTTTGCGCTGCAAACCCGGTGCCTCCGGCGGAGGTATTTTGGGAAAGATGAATGGGAGTGGCCGTGTTTCAGAGCTTTGAAACGGAATTTTCGGGGGCCACCGGCCCGGAGCGTCTGGGCAAACTGCGCGCGGCGATGGCACGCATTGGTGTGGACGGGTTTATCGTCCCGCGCACCGATATGTTTCAGGGCGAATATGTCGCCCCGGGCGATGAACGTCTGGCTTGGCTGACCGGATTTAGCGGATCGGCGGGATTTGCGGTTGCGATGAGAGAGGCGGCGGCGATTTTCGTCGATGGTCGCTATCGCATTCAGGTCCGTCAGCAAGTGGACCCGGTTTTTGAGCCGGTGGATTGGCCGGAGACCACTCTGGCGCAGTGGATTGCGGAGCGGGCTGCCGTACAGGTCATCGCCTATGATCCATGGCTCCATACTGTCGACGAGATTGCCAAATTGGCCGAGAGCGGGGCCGAGCTGCGCCCGGTGGCGAACCTGATTGATCCGCTGTGGCAGGATCGTCCCGCCGCGCCGACCGCCCTGTTTTTCGCTCAGCCCGACGAATTGGCCGGCGAGGGCGCGGCCAGCAAGCGGTATCGATTGGCAGAGGGTCTGAAGTCCAAGGGGCAACGGGCCGCCGTGATCACGCTGACGGATTCAGTGGCATGGCTGCTGAATATCCGGGGGGCGGATATCGCGCATAACCCGGTGCCTCAGGCCTATGCGATCCTGCATGATGACGGGCGGTGCGATCTGTTCTGCGGGCCGGAAAAGACTGCCGAAATCGCGGAGCATCTGGGCGCAGAGGTCACGGTGCACGGCTTTGATCGTTTGACAGAGGTTCTGGGCCAGTTGCCGGGTCCGATACGTATTGACCCGTCGAGCTGTCCGCAGGTGATTGCGCAGGCATTAGCGGCTGCGGGAGTGACGACCGTCGAGGGTCAGGACCCCTGTGTTCTGCCCAAGGCGATCAAGAACCCGGTCGAATTGGACGGCATGCGGGCCGCGCATCGGCGTGACGCCATTGCGATGTGCCGGTTTCTGGCGTGGATGGCGCAGGTGGCTACGACAGGCATCACCGAAATCGACGTCGTGGAACGGCTGGAACAGTTTCGCCGCGACACCAATGCGCTGCGCGAGATCAGTTTTGACACGATTTCGGGGACCGGCCCCAACGGCGCGGTGATCCATTACCGGGTGACACACGACAGCAACCGGACCCTGGCCGATGGCGATCTGATCGTGGTCGATTCGGGCGGGCAATATGTCGATGGCACCACCGATATCACCCGCACACTGGCCGTCGGGACCGTCGGCGAGGAGGAGCGGCGGTGCTATACGCAGGTTCTGCGCGGGGTGATCGCCATCAGCCGCGCCCGATTCCCTGTGGGCGTCGCAGGGGCACATCTGGACGCCTTGGCGCGGCAGTTTCTCTGGGCGGACGGGTTGGACTATGACCATGGAACCGGTCATGGCGTCGGCGCCTATTTGTGCGTGCACGAAGGACCACAGCGGATTTCCCGCCTCTCGACGCTACCGCTGGAACCGGGGATGATTCTCTCGAACGAACCGGGGTATTACCGACCCGGGGCCTTTGGTATCAGGATCGAAAACCTGATCGCGGTCTGCGAGGCCCCTGCCCTGCCCGGCGGTGATGCGCATCGCAAATACCTCGGCTTTGAGACGCTGACATGGGTGCCGCTGGATCGCAGGCTGATCGATGCCGGGCTGATGTCCCGCGACGAAGTGGCGTGGGTGGACGAATATCACCGCAATGTACTGGACAAACTGGTCCCTGATCTGGATGCTGTGACGCAGCAATGGGTGACGGCGGCCTGCGCGCCGCTATGACACTAAATTGGTAAAAACCTCCGCTATGAACGGGGGGACTATCTAACTGGGAAGGGAGGCCGAAATGGCCGATCACATTAAAATACGCCCTGCCGGGGGCACTTGGGTCGTGCGTGCGGGTGGGGCCGTGCTGGGGGAAACCGAGGATGCGTTGGAACTGGTCGAGGGCGATCTGGCGCCGGTGATCTATTTTCCGCGCACAGACATTGCCATGGCGTTTCTGGAACAGTCGGCGACCACCTCGACCGATCCGCACAAAGGCACCGCACAATATTTTTCGATCATCGCCAAGAGCGGTCCGATCCGCGACGCGGCCTGGAGTTTTGACGCGCCCAAGGCAGGGCTCGAAGAGATCCAAGGCTACCTTGCCTTTTACACCAGCAAGGTCGCGGTCGAGCAGGTCTGATCAGGCGTGTTCCTCGGCGGAGACCGCCGCCATCGCCCGGTTCAGCGCCCGCAACGCATCGACATGAAACAGCGCGCCTCTCACCTCGGGGGGCGCGCCGTTCATTCCAGGGCGGACAACCGGGATAAACGGCTGACCTGTCCGGTCAAACAGCGGCATCGCCTGATCGAGGGTTGCGTTGATGTCGATATAGACGCCCTGTTTGATCAGCGCGTCGATCTGGTCGTCTGTCGGCGCAGGCGGCGTAGACAGCGCCCGAAGGACCGAGGACACCCGCACCGTCGCCAGCAAATAGGCATGCGGGCCTGCCGCGACATGGACGCCCCGACGCTCTAGCTGGGTCAGGAAGAACGAATGATCCACCAAGCGCGAGGTGATCGCGGTCGAGAGCGACACCGCCACCATAACGGCTAGACCAGTTTGCCAGTCGCCCGTCAATTCGAACACGATCAAAGTTGTCGAAATCGGCGCACCCAGCACCGCCGCCGCCACCGCTCCCATCCCGGCCAGAGCATAGAGCGTGGCTGATCCTGAATGATCGGGGAAAATTCCGGTGGCCACGATGCCAAAGGCCAGTCCGGCCATCGCGCCAATACCGAGGGCGGGGGAAAACACGCCGCCGCCCATGCGCCCGCCCATGGTGATGGCGACCGCAACCAGCTTGACCACCGAAAAGATCACGGCCTGCGTGAAAACCAGCCGCCCCGCCAGCGCGTCAGAGGTAATGCCATAGCCGACGCCGATGATATGCGGGAATTCCAGCGCGATCGCTCCGAGCAGCAACCCCGCGACCGCCGGGCGCAAATAGCGGGGCATGCCGGTTTTCCGCTGGATGTCGTTCCCCAGCGTATCGGCCCAGAAAATACTGCGCATCAGCGCGTAGGCCACAATCCCGCAAAACACGCCCAAGAGCATAAAGGCAGGCAATTCCACATAGAACCGGAACGCCGTCGTGCTGGGCAGGGTATATTCCGCCAGATCGCCGTGGATCAGGCGGGACACAACCGTGCCCGAGACACTGGCGATGGCAATCGGGGCAAAGGCGCGAACGGCAAAATGGCGCAGCACCACCTCGAGAGCAAAGATCGCCCCGGCAATCGGCGCGTTGAAACTGGCCGAAACACCCGCAGCCACCGCACAGCCCAGCAAATCGCGCGAGGTCACCGCGTCGGCCTTGATCCAGCGGCTGATCGCGCTTGATACCACGGCAGACAGGTGGACGACCGGGCCTTCGCGGCCCGAAGAGCCACCCATCGACAAGGTCAGAAAGCTCGCCACGGCAGAGGCGATGCCTTCGCGGCGTTCGACCCGTCCCTCGCGGAGCGCCGCCGCCTCGATCACATCGGCCACGGCGCGAACCCGGCCATCGGGCGTGAATTTATGCAAGATCACCCCGACGACCAGCCCGCCAACCGCCGGTATCGCAAGGATCCAGTACCAGTCGAGCAGAGCCGCCGAGCGGTGGAGGCGGGCGACATTCGGCGTCTGATAGATCAACGCCTGTAGCCATTCGATGCCCAGCCGGAACCCCATGGCGACAAAGCCGCAGGTCACACCGATCAGCAGGGCGATCACCCAGAACTGGACCTGACTGGGCCCCTTGGTGCGGATCGCGCGGACAGAGGCGTTCAGGTCCTCTCTGAGACTGTTCAGCACCTCGCGCGCCCATGTCTGGTCTGGTTCTGACATGTTGTCGTCTTTCGTCCCCGAGCGGTCTGTCATACTGTCCCGCAAACGCAGGAGGCCACATGACAATCTCAACCGCACTTTCCGCCCTTTCCAAAGTCTTAGGCGATGGCCTCTCGCTGTCCAAGGCCGATCTGGACAATCATGGCCGCTCTGAATCACATTTCCCGCTCACCCCGCCCGATGCCGTCGCCTATCCGACCTCGACCGAACAGGTGGCGCAGATCATGCGGATTTGCAGCGAACATCGCTGCCCGGTGATCGGCTGGGGCGCAGGCACCAGCCTAGAGGCGCAGGCGCTGGCCACCCAAGGCGGGGTTTGCATCGACTTTGGCAAAATGAAACGCGTGATCGAGGTCAACGCCGCCGATATGGATGTCCGCGTTCAGCCCGGCATCACCCGCGAAGAGTTAAACACCGAACTGCGGGCTACCGGGCTGTTTTTCCCCGTCGATCCCGGTGCGAATGCCAGCCTCGGCGGGATGGCGATGACCCGGGCCAGCGGCACCACCGCCGTGCGCTATGGCACCATGCGCGACAATGTGATCGGGCTGGAGGTCGTTTTGGCGGACGGGCGGATCATCCGCACGGGCACACGGGCGCGCAAATCCAGTGCGGGCTATGATCTGACCTCGCTCTTTGTCGGGTCAGAGGGAACGCTGGGCCTGATCACCGAACTGACCCTGCGCCTGCATGGCCAACCACAGGCCGTATCCACCGCCGTCTGCGCCTTTGACACCATCGACGCCGCGGTTGCTGCGGTCACAGAGACGATCCAGATCGGGATTCCGATGGCCCGGATCGAATTTATCGACGCTGCTACCGCGCTGGCCGTCAACGCCTATTCCAAGGCGGACCTGCCTGCCCTGCCGCACCTGTTGGTGGAATTTCACGGCTCGGATCAGGGCGTGGCCGAGCAGGTCGACCTGTTCAGCGTCATCGCCAAGGATCACGGCGCCACCGGCCTGCAATGGGCGACCAAGGCCGAAGATCGTAGCCGTCTGTGGGAGATGCGGCACAAGGCCTATTGGGCCATTCTCGCCAGTCGCCCGGGGTCCCGTGCCATCGTCACCGATGTCTGTGTGCCGATCAGCCAACTGGCCCGCGCCGTCGCAGAAACGCAGGCCGATATCGCCGCCTCCGGCCTGCCTGCGCCGATCCTTGGCCATGTCGGCGACGGGAATTTCCATGCGATTTTGCTGATGGATGACACAAACCCCGCTGAACGCGAGATCGCCAAGGATCTATCGCACCGGATGGCCGAACGGGCGCTCGCCTTGGGCGGGACGATTACCGGCGAACATGGAATCGGTAGCGGTAAGTTAGGCTACATGCAGGCCGAACATGGTGACGCATGGGAAATCATGGGTTTATTAAAAAATTCTCTCGACCCGCTTGGGTTGATGAATCCTGGAAAATTGATCAAAAGCCCCTAAGATTGCGCCTAAATAATAGGCAGTGTTAACCTTTAGGCTAATACGAACATCCATTCGATAAAATTTGTTAGCGAATTGTCACAATCCTAGGCTATGACTAAAGCATAGCTAGAAACTTTCTCAGCTGCCGAATTTTAGAAAGTTGTTGCTCCGGTCTCTTGCTGGCGTGAGTGGATTGGCACCAGATTTCATGACCTAACGGGCGGGCCGCATCGCGGTCCGCCTTTTTCATTTCGGCAGGTCGTCACTATTGGGGTGGATATCAGGCGGTCGTCAGCAGCGAACGCGCCGCTGCGCGGGCCTCATCGGTGATGCGATCACCGGAAATCATCCGCGCGATTTCATCGACCCGCGCCGCCGGATCCAGCGGCACAACCGTCGATAGGGTCTCTGTTTCGGATTGGCGTTTTTCCACCCGCCAATGATGCCCGCCCAGCGCCGCGACCTGCGGTGAATGGGTGACAACCAGCACCTGACCCGATTGCGCCAGACCCGCCAGACGACGCCCGACCGCATCGGCGGTGGCCCCACCGACCCCACGGTCGATTTCGTCAAAGATCATCGTCACGCCACTGGTCTGTGCAGTCAGACATACCTTGAGCGCCAGCAGAAACCGGCTGAGTTCGCCGCCAGAGGCAATTTTGTTCAGCGGCCCAGAGGGCGCACCGGGGTTGGTCGCCACGGTAAAGGCCACCTCGTCAAACCCGTCCAGACTGGGCGTGCCGGGGGTCACCTGCGTGGTAAACACCGCCCGTTCCATCTTGAGCGGGGCGAGTTCCGCCGCCATCGCCGCATCCAGACGCGCGGCGGCCTCTTGGCGCGCGGCGGTCAGAGCCCGGCCCGCAGCCTCATAGGCGGCCTGCCCTTTGGCCCGCGCGGCCTCCAGCTCGGTCAGGTTTTTCGCACTGCCGTCCAACAGGTCGAGCCGCTGGCGCAGCGTATCCGCATAGCCCGCCAGATCATCGGGCATCACATTGTGTTTACGCGCCAGACCGCGAATGGCAAACAGCCGCTCTTCGGCCTGTTCGAGGTCGGCGGGGTTGAACGACAGCGCATCCAGACAATCCTCGACGCCGCGCTGCGCCTCGGTCAGTTCGACCATCGCCCGTTCCAGCGCGGCCAAGGGCCCATCCAGCCGCCCCTCTGCGGTACCGGCAGCCCCGTCCAGCCAGCGGATCGCGTCGGTCATCAGACCTTCGGCGCCATCATAGCCTAGGGCGGTATGCGCGCGCCCGATATCCTGCCGGATTTTCTCGGCCGCCTGCATCAGACGGCGTTTGGTATCCAACTCGGCCTCTTCGCCCGGTTCGGGGGCCAATTTGTCCAGTTCTGACACCGCATGGCGCAGGAACTCTTCTTCGGCGCGGACCTGAGCAATCTTCTCCTCGGCGGCCTTGATCGCGCGGTTCACCTCGGCCAGGGCGCGACCGGTGCGCCGGGTTTCCTCGCGCAGCGCCGCAGTTCCGGCATAGGCGTCCAACAGGTCCATATGCCCGCGCGGATTGAGCAGCCCGCGATCATCGTGCTGGCCATGCAATTCGACCAAGGTTTCGGACAGCGCCCGCAGCACTTCACCACTGACGCGGCGGTCGTTGATCCATGCGGTCTTGCGGCCATCGGCACTATTCACACGGCGCAGGATCAATTCGTCGTCCGGTTCGATCCCTGCCTCGGCCAACACCGCCAGCGCGGCATGGCCAGCGGGCAGATCGAACACCGCCGTAACCTCGCCCTGCGCGGCACCTTGGCGCACCAGATCGGCGCGACCGCGCCAACCCAGAACAAACCCAAGGGAATCAAGCAGGATCGATTTGCCCGCGCCGGTTTCGCCGGTCAGCACGTTCAGACCGGGCTGGAACTCTAGCTCCAGCCGGTCGATGATCAGCATATCGCGAATGTCGAGGTGACGCAGCATCCGTGCCTTGGGTGGTTACCCACCTGCCCTATTGTTACAGCCATTCACCCTTAACTGTTTGACGATAGATCGCCGTCAACCAGTTATTGCCCAAAACGCCGGGACGCAGCCCCGCCTGTGTCAGCAGGTCATAGCTATCCTGATACCATTCGGTGGATTGGTAGTTATGGCCAAGGATCGCCGCAGCGGTCTGCGCCTCGTCGGTCAGGCCCAGCGACAGATAGGCCTCGACCAACCGGTGCAGCGCCTCGGGCGTGTGGCTGGTGGTCTGGTACTGTTCGACAACAACGCGGAACCGGTTCACCGCAGCGGCGTAGTGCCCCCGTTTCAGGTAATAGCGCCCGATTTCCATCTCCTTGGACGCGAGATGGTCGAACGCCAGATCGAATTTGAGGATCGCGGACTGTGCATATTCGCTATCGGGGTACTGTTCGATCACCACCCGCAGCGCCTGAAGCGCGCGGAAGGTGAGACCCTGATCGCGGCCCACTTCGTCGATCTGGTCATAATAGGACAGTGCCAGCAGATAGGCCGCATAGGCCGCATCCTCTTCGGCGGGGTAGAAATCCAGATACCGCTGGGCTGCAGACCGGCTCTCTTCGTAGTTTTTGTCCAGATGATAGGCATAGGCCTGCATGATCAGCGCGCGTTTGGCGATCGAGGCATAGGGATAGAGCCGCTCTACCTCGCCAAAGTAAAAGCCCGCATCATCCTCGCGGCCCCGGTTCAATTCAAACTCGCCGCGTTCGAAAATCTGTTCCGGCGTGTAGGTTTCCAGCGCCCCGTCCGCCCGCGGGTCAAAGCCGCCACAGCCCGAGAGCACCGTCAGGCCGAACGCCGCTGAGGCAAAGAGTGTCCGTAGAGCGTTGCCCCGTTGTCCGCCAATCATTCGCGACCCCCGACGTGTTGCCTGTGTGCAGGGGCGCTGACCGCCCCGGTTTCGGTTTGGTCTATCATAGAAAAATCGTGGGCAAAATGCCTTTTGGCATCACAGGCAATGGTTGGCCGTTCAGCTCACGCAACCGCGCACAGATCCGACAGGCGCACCCCTACCCCCGGCAAACGGGCCGCGATCTGGTGGTCACAGGTGACCCAGCGCCAGTTTTTCTGATCCGCGAACACCGCACGCAGCAGTTTATTGGTCAGCGCATGGCCAGCCCGGTTGCCGGTATAGCGGCCCAGAACCGGACCGCCTGCGGTGTACAGATCACCCAAGGCGTCCAGCATTTTATGACGGACAGCCTCGTCCTGATGACGCAAACCGCCGGGCGTCAGGACCTCGGCGCCCTGCACAACGACGGCATTCTCCAGCGTCCCGCCGAGGGCAAGCCCGTTGGCACGCATCGTATCAACGTCCGACTGGCGGCAGAAGGTGCGGCTATCGCACAGTTCGCGCACAAATGTCCCGTTGGCCATGTTCAACGTTTTCTCTTGGCGACCGATGGCCGCGTCGGGAAAGTCGATGTGGAATTCGATTTGCAGGCTAGTCGCGGGCGACAAACGGGCCACGGCGGCGCCCTGCGCAACCTCGACATCGCGCAGAATTTCAATCGCATACAGCGGGGCCGACAGCCGTTTGAGCCCGGTTTCAACGATGGCGCGGACGAAATCCTTGGCGCTGCCATCGAGGATCGGCACTTCTGGCCCGTCGATTTCGCACAGCACGTTATGAACCCCGGTCCCCGACAGCGCTGCCATCAGATGCTCGATCGTCGCGACGCTGACTCCGGCGGCGTTGACCAAACGGGTGTTCAGCGGCTCTTGGGACACATTGGACCAAATCGCGGCGACATCGCGATCCCGATCCAGATCGACACGGCGGAACACAATTCCATGCCCCGCAGACGCGGGCCGCAACACCAGACGCGCCGAGGCCCCGGAATGGAGCCCGACGCCGTCAAAGGTCACCGCATGGTTCAGGGTCGTTTGCACGTCTCACCTAATCGCTGTTTGGCGTAGAGGTAAGCATTCCCGCCGAAAGCCTCAACTCACTCTTTGTAACGCTCTGAAACAATTGAAACATTCAAGTCAACCAATTGTTAATAAACATTAATTTTATCTGAGGTCCGGCAAAAATCCGGCCCTGCCCCCTGGAAAAAACGGGAAATCATCGCGGTCCGGACGAATCCCTTGCAGGGGCTGTGTCTCATGACGGCACTGTCCGCCAATGAAAAAGACCGCCCCGAAGGGCGGCCTTTGTCGAAATCTGTCTTCGATCAGTTGGCCTGACGACGCAGGAACGCCGGAACCTCGATCCGCTCCTGTTCGGGATCGGCCTGCGGGGCCTCTTCGCGATAGGCACGCACTTGCGGTTGCGCACGCGAGGCGGCGGCAGCCTGCGGAGCCTCTTCGCTGACCCCCTTCATCCGGCCAATCAAACCACCGAGACCAGCGCGGCGGGGCTGTTCCGCAACGGGCTGCGGAGCAGCCGGAGCGGCAGGGGCCGCACGGTGGGCCGCCGGAGCCGCGGACGGGACCTTGCCCACAGCAGCCTGCAGACGGGCCAATGCCTCGGGCGTGGGTGTGCCGGGGGCCGACGGGCGCGGCGCAACGAAGTCCGACGCCGGAGTCAGGCTTGCCTCGGCGCGCGGCTGATAGGCCGGCGGCGGCAGGTCGTCCTCGAACGCGTCAAAGGGCTCGTCTTCCATCGGTTCGCCGCCGAAACCATCGTCAAACAGCGACCGCTCTGCAGCACGCGGGGCAGGAGCCGGAGCCGCAGCAGGCTTGGGCGCCACGCGGGGAGCCGGGGCCGCAGCAGCGACCGGAGCCGGAGCCTCGACAGGCTTGGCCATCGGCGGGTTGAACCCGGCGCGGCGCGGCATCGGGGTTTCTTCACGCTTTTCGCTGGCGTCGATACCGGTCGCGACGACCGACACGCGCATCTTGCCGTTCATATCCGGGTCGAGTGTCGAACCCACGATGATGTTGGCATCCGGATCGACCTTTTCGCGGATCTTGTTCGCGGCCTCGTCCAGTTCGAACAGGGTCAGGTCGTAGCCGCCGGTGATGTTGATCAGCACACCGCGCGCACCCTCGAGGCTGATCTCGTCCAGCAGCGGGTTGGCAATCGCGGCCTCTGCAGCGACGATCGCGCGATCTTCGCCCTCGGCCTCGCCGGTGCCCATCATCGCCTTGCCCATTTCGTCCATCACAGAACGCACGTCGGCAAAGTCGAGGTTGATCAGGCCCGGACGGACCATCAGGTCGGTCACACCCTTAACGCCCTGATACAGAACGTCATCAGCCATCGCAAAGGCTTCGGTAAAGGTGGTTTTCTCGGTCGCCAGACGGAACAGGTTCTGGTTGGGGATAATGATCAGCGTATCGACGACCTTTTGCAGGGCCTCTACCCCGGCTTCGGCCTGACGCATCCGCTTGCCGCCTTCGAACTGGAACGGCTTGGTCACGACGCCAACGGTCAGAACGCCCAACTCGCGCGCAGCGGCGGCGATGATCGGCGCGGCGCCCGTGCCCGTACCACCGCCCATACCCGCGGTGATAAAGCACATATGCGCGCCAGCCAGATGATCGACGATCTGCTCGATGCTCTCTTCTGCGGCGGCGGCCCCGACAGAGGCGCGTGCGCCTGCGCCCAGACCCTCGGTCACTTTCAGACCCATCTGGATACGCGCCGGAGCCCGCGACTGCTGCAGGGCCTGCGCGTCGGTGTTCGCAACCACGAACTCCACGCCCTCAAGCTCTTTTTCGATCATGTTGTTGACGGCATTGCCGCCAGCACCACCAACACCGAAAACCGTGATCCGGGGCTTGAGATCTTCTTGCCCGGGCATGGAGAGGTTCAACGCCATTCTCTGTCCGCCTGTATGTTTCGGGCCCGTCCCATCGGGCACTCTTCACTACTTGTCCACAGAATAACGTCACATCTGTGCAACGTCACGGGAAAAAATGGGTAATTCTACAAAATATGGGTGATGCAGACAGCCGATCGGCGGGATGTTGCACGGAATCCGACATCTGGGGGTTCAACGTCGGCGCACCACTACCGACACGACCAGAGTCGAGGATGCGCCACGCGCGGAAACGGGTAGTCTCAAAGGTCTGGTAATTGCCTGCGGCCCTTCGGCTCTTGCGGCTGAGGCTAGCGGATTTGCGAAACCGCGTCACCCGGAAAACCGATGCAAGTGCAGAAATCCGCCTACCAGTTCGTCTTGATCCAGTGGATCGCACGGCGAATGGACCGGGCCGGATAGCTGACCGAGGGTACATCGAAATCCCACCATTCATCCTGGGGGTTGGCGGCGAACAGCGCCAGCCCGACCGAGGCAGCAAAGGCCGGACCGGTCGTGGATTGCGGCAGGCCCGCGACCCGCATCGGACGCCCCATGCGGACCTGATGCCCCAAAATCCGGCTGGCCAGACTCTCGAGCCCCGGGATCTGGCTGGCCCCGCCAGTCAGCACGATAGATTTGCTCGGCATCGAGTCAAAGCCTGCAGCGTCCAGTTGCGCCCGGACATCTTCGAGGATTTCCTCGACGCGGGGACGCATGATCCCGATCAATTCGGCCCGTGTCACCGTGCGCCGGTCGTGGTGCCAGTCCCCGGTGTCGCCCTTGATCTCGATCATCTCGCGGTCATCGACGCCCGTGGCGATCACCCCGCCATAGAAGGTCTTGATCCGTTCGGCCATCGCGCCGGGAACCTGCAGGCCCATCGAGATATCCGAGGTCACATGTTCGCCGCCCAATCGCACGCTATCGGCAAAGATCATGTGTTTTTTCATAAAGATCGACAGGCCCGTCGACCCGCCGCCCATGTCGATGCAGGCGGCGCCCATTTCCAGTTCGTCCTCGATCAGGGCCGAAATGCCCGACACATAGGCCGAACTGGCCAGACCGGCCAATTCCAGATCGCAGCGGCGGATACAATGGACGAGGTTCTGCATCACCTGCCCCTCGACCGTCAGCAGATGCAAATCGGTGCTGAGCCGCCGTCCGGCATGACCACGCGGGTCGGCCATACCGCCTCGGTGATCGAGCGTAAAATTGATCGGATGGGCATGCAGCGTTTCGCGGCCTTCGCCAAAATCGGGCATATCACAGGCGGCCAGAACTCGGCCGATGTCGGCGTCGGTCACCACCTCGCCGTGGATATCCACCGCCCCTTCCAGCCCGTAGCTGCGCGGACGTGCGCCGGACAGACAGGCGATCACGTGATTGACCGGCACTCCGGCCATTTTCTGGGCTGATTGCACCGCCGTGCGAATGGCACGCTCGGTTTCCTGCATCGCGTCGATTTCGCCAAACCGCATCCCGCGCGATTTGGTCGTCGCCGCGCCGATGATGCGAAACTGCGACTGCCCCGCCATCGAACCGACGCCATCGCTATCACGATACCGCTCCGGCCCGTCAAACCGGAGGATCAGGCAGGCCACCTTGGACGTGCCGACATCCAAAATCGCGATCAGGCCCCGCTGGAGCGCGGCCTTGCGCATGTTGCGCATGGCGCGTTGGGTTGCATAGAGCTGCTTCATTATCTGCCCGTCCCTGCCACGGCCGCATTGATGCGGCGGATTTCAGTGACGCCGCCTTCGCCAAGGCGAAGGGTCGGCCGATCCTCGTTACGCATATCCACGACCAGAACGTCGCGCTCTAGCAGGCGCTGCGCCTGCACCATCACCACCACCCGTTCGAGCGCGGTGACCGCATTCTGTTCCGGTAACAATATCCGGCGATCCTGATCCAGAATGACATCCCAGCGCCTTTCGCCCATCCGCACGAGGCCGAGAATTTGCGGTGCCAGCGGGCCAGCGGCGGTGAACAGCGCCAGCGCCTCGGCGATTTGATCGCGCGCGCCGTCGCCCGCGATCAGAGGCAGGTCCGCACGATCCGACCGCGCCCCGAGGGCAGCCACAAAATGCCCCTGCGCATCGATCAGCCGCAACTCTTCGTCCTGCCGCAGAACGGCCGCCGGAATACGGGGGACCACCTCGATATTCAGAATCCCGCCGGGCTGCACCCGCAGCGTGGCCTTTTGCACACCGTTCAGGGCTTCGACCGTTTGCCGCATGCCCTCGAGGTCCAGATCAAAGGACGACACCGGAAAATCGATCGGCAACGAGGCACGGACCTCTTCGGTAATGCGTTCGTCCGCACCGTCGATAGACATGGCCGAGACCATGAATTCAGGGCGCTGCTGGAACTGACGCAGATAGCTGTGATAGGTGTCGTTGATCCATTCACGCCGCTCTGCACTGGCCAAGACCCCGCCGACAATCGCCGCGACGACCAGCACCGGAGGACCGTATCGGAACAACCGCCGATAGGCCGGCGTCAACATCCAGCGTTCGTAGCGATAGCTCCAACGGGAGGGTGCGGGATCACGGCGCGGGGTCATCTGTTGCATGAGGCATCCTCGACCAACCAACGACACAGGGCCGGGAAATCAATCCCCACATGCGCCGCCTGTTCCGGCGCGAGCGAGGTCGGCGTCATCCCCGGCTGAGTATTCGTTTCCAGCAGGATCAGCCCGTCCAGCCCGCGCGCCTCGTCCCAGCGGAAATCTGTCCGCGACAGGCCCCGACACCCCAACGCATCATGGGCCCGCACCGCATAGTCGAGGCAAGCCTGATAGACCTCGGCCGGAATATCCGCCGGAATGACGTGGCGCGAACCGCCGGTCGTATATTTGGCAGAGTAGTCATACCAGCCTTCGGTGATGATATCCGTCACCCCCAGCGCCCGATCCCCCATCACGGCGGTGGTCAATTCCCGACCCGGCGCATAGGTTTCGACCATCAGACGCTCTGGCATTTCAGGCGACAGGATCGGCGGGGTATTTGCCCCCTCGTTGACGATGTAAACGCCGACGCTCGACCCTTCGTTATAGGGTTTCACTACATAGGGCGGCACCATCACGTGGCGGGCGGCAACATCGGATTTATCGGCCAGAACACTGTGAACAACCGGCAGACCAGCGGCGCGATAGGCGGCCTTGGTCCGTTCCTTGTCCATCGCCAGCGACGAAGCCAGCACGCCGGAATGGGTGTAGGGAATGCCCATCCACTCCAGAATACCCTGAACACAGCCGTCCTCGCCCCAGCGACCATGAAGCGCGTTGAACACCACGTCAGGACGCAGCGCCGTCAGGCGGTCGCACAGATCGCGCCCCGCATCGAGTTCGGTGACCGCATAGCCAGCGGCCCGTAGCGCCCGCGCACATTCGGCCCCACTGGACAAAGACACCTCTCGTTCAGCCGAGAAGCCACCCAATAGCACCACAACATGCGGACTTGTCCTGCTCGACATGCCCATCGCCTCATTGGTGCGCCCAGCGGCGCATCGTCGTGAATGTGATCGTGCCCGATTATTTTCGGGTCATCGACCGCCTGTTTATTCTTGATTTTGCGGCGCTGGATCACCAACCCGCATGATTTCCCACTCTAGCGTGATACCGCTGGAATCGTAAACCTTTTTCCGAACAGCCTCGCCTAGCCCTTCGAGATCGGCCGCCGTCGCGTCATTGGCGTTGGTCAGGAAATTCGAGTGTTTGAGGTTCATCACCGCCCCGCCAAACGGCACGCCGCGCATACCGGCGTCATCGATCAGCTTCCACGCCTTAAGCTCGTGAGTGTCATCCGCCCGCCCCGTCGAGGAATATCCCGCGGGGTTACGGAAGGTAGACCCCGCCGTGCGGTCGCGCGTGGGCTGGGTCTCATCCCGCTTTTGCAGCTGATCCTCCATCCGCTGCACGAGGGTCGCCGGGTCGCCAGCAGGTGCGGCAAAGCAGGCCGAGACGATCACCGCGCCATCAGGCAGATCGGACTGGCGATAGCGCAGGTTCAGACTGTCAGCCGCCAGCGTTTCGCGTCGGCCATTTCGGTGAATGACGTCAATCGACAGCAACACATCGGCGACATAGCTGCCATAGCAGCCCGCGTTCATGCGCACCGCGCCGCCAACCGTACCCGGAATGGTCCGCAAAAAGGTCAGGTCCAGCCCCGCCTCTGCGGCCTTGCGCGCGACCATCGCATCCAAGAGCGCCGCGCCGGCCGTGACCCGATCCCCGTCGATTGTGATGGCGTTGAACCCGCGTCCAAGCCGGATCACTACGCCGCGAATACCGCCATCGCGGATGATCAGATTGGACCCGACGCCCATCACGAAAACCGGCACAGCCGGATCGAGAGCGGCCAGAAACCCGGCCAGATCATCGGGATCGGCGGGCTGGAACAGCACATCGGCGGGGCCGCCGACGCGCATCCAAGTCAGATCGGCCAGAGGCCGCATCGGGGTGAGGGTGCCGCGCACGGGCGGCAAATCAAAGGGCAAAGACATGCCGTGGGTTTAATCGGTCTTCCTGCGACTGCCAAGACCACCCGATCCAACGATCCCCATCAGCGCACGCCGCCAGACGCGATAGCCAACCACGCCAACCGCCGCGAGGATTGTCGACAGCGCAATCAGGCCAAGGCAACTGAGCGCGAACTGCCACGACACGATGGGCAAACTGATGAAAATGGCCGTCAGCAACAGCTGAATGCCGGCAACCGTCATCAGCCCGGCCGTCCGGCCATATCGGCGCGTGACGAGAACCGCCACGAGCGCGGGGACAAAAAGAATAACTAAAGCACCCAAAGTCACGCTCATGGCGGCCTCTTGCTTTGGAACCAACACGCGGTTCCGGACGATACTACACGTGTGTAATATCGCTCAAAGCAGTGACTTTTTTATGAATCGAAATAGGCAGAATAGAGGCCATCGGAACACAGATATACTACCTATGAGTGCGGCTAGCGAAATGTATATACTATTATGGTAGCCACACCACACCAATACGGGCAGTCCGATCCCCATTGGCACAACCGAGGATGTTGCGCCAATCGCGGCTGTGGAGAATCGCTATCGCGTTTGCAACCACCAGCCACAGGCACTCCGCGAACAACGATGGGGTTATGCCCCGCTACGGCCCTTTAGCCGTTCGGGCAGGTTATTGGCCCAAGTGCTGATGGTCCCTGCCCCCAGACACACGACGATATCCCCCGGCCGGGCCTGTTCGCACACAAGCCGCTCCAGATCCTCTTCGGACAGGATGGCGCGGGCATGGCGATGCCCGTGGCGGATCAGGCCGGCGACCAGATCTTCGCGGCTGGCACCCGGAATAGGCTGTTCACCGGCGGCATAGACCTCGGCGATGCCGACCACGTCCGCTTCGTTAAAGCAGGTGCAGAAGTCCTCGAACAGGTTCGACAGGCGGCTATAGCGGTGCGGCTGATGTACGGCGATCACCCGCCCCTCCGAGGCCTGACGCGCCGCGCGCAGCACCGCAGCGATCTCGACCGGATGATGGCCATAGTCGTCGATGATCGTCACACCGCCCAGCACCTCGCCCACCTTGGTAAAGCGGCGGTTCACGCCGCCGAATTTGGCCAGCGCCTCGCGGATTTCGTCCTTTTTCATGCCCAGATGACGGGCAACGGCAACGGCGGCCAGCGCGTTGGACACATTGTGGTCGCCCGGCATCGGCAGGCTGCAGCCTTCGATCCGCTGATCCTCGAGCTGGAGCGCAATGTCGAAATAGGCCACGCCCTTTTTGTAGGTCAGATTCACCGCCCGCACGTCCGCCTGTGCGTTAAAGCCAAAGGTCACAACCCGGCGGTCGGTGATCTTGCCGACCAGCGCCTGCACCTCGGGGTGGTCGGTACAGCAGACCGCAATCCCGTAGAACGGGATGTTCGACACGAAATCGTAGAAGCCTTTGCGCAGGTTTTCGATCGTGCCCCAGTGTTCCATATGCTCGGGGTCGATGTTGGTGACGATCGCGATGGTCGCCGGCAAGCGGTTAAAGGTGCCGTCGGATTCATCCGCCTCGACCACCATCCATTCCCCTGCCCCGACCCGCGCGTTGGACCCGTAGGCATGGATGATCCCGCCGTTCACCACCGTCGGATCGAAATTCCCCGCATCCAGCAGCGCCGCAACCATCGTCGTCGTCGTGGTTTTGCCATGCGTGCCCGCAATCGCCACGTTCGATTTCAGACGCATCAACTCGGCCAGCATTTCCGCGCGGCGCACAATCGGCAAACCTCGGCGGCGGGCCTCGTCCAGTTCGGGGTTCCCCGGTTTGATCGCACTGGAGATCACCACGACCTGCGCATCACGCAGGTTGTCGGCGGCCTGACCTTCGAAAATCGTTGCGCCCATCGCGGCCAGACGGTCGGTGATCTTGGTGGTTTTTGCGTCCGACCCCTGCACCGTGTAGCCAAAGTTCAACAGCACTTCGGCGATCCCGGACATGCCAATCCCGCCGATGCCGACAAAGTGGATCGCGCCTACATCCGTGGGCAATTTGGTGGCGGCAGCATTCATAGGTCAGTCTTTCTATTTCTGAGCCAGTCCGAGGACCAGCGTGGTCAGGCGCTCTGTCGCATCTGGTTTGCCGCAGGACAAGGCTGCAGCGGCCATTTGCGCGGCTCCTTGCGCATTTGTCAGCACCATGTCGATCTGTTCGCGCAGGCTGTCGGCGGTCAGTTTGCTCTCTGGGATCAGGATCGCCCCGCCCGCATCGACCAAGCCCCGGGCATTGGCGGTCTGGTGATCCGCCGTGGCCGCAGCAAAGGGGATCAGCACCGCCGGACGCCCGATCACCGAAATATCCGCGACCGAAGAAGCCCCGGACCTGCTGATGACCAATTGCGCCTCGGCCATTTTCTCGGGAACGTCATGGATGAACGGTTCGACCATCGCCCGAACGCCCGCCTGATCATAGGCCATCGTCACGCGGTCATGATCCTCGGGGCGGGCCTGCTGGATCACGCGGATATGCCGACGCAGATGATCCGGCAGGCCAATGATCGCCTGTGGCACCGTGTCCGAGAGAATACGCGCCCCCTGCGATCCCCCCATCACGAGGATCGACATCGGATAGTCGCCCGGCGCGATATAGCCAGCTCCGGCCCGAGCCAGAACAGCCCCCCGCACCGGATTGCCGGTATGTACGCCCTCGACCCCTTTGGGCAGGGTCGTCGGCCAGGTTCCGCAGGCCACGGCGGTGACATGACGCGCAAAAATCTGGTTTACGCGGCCCAGAACGCCGTTTTGTTCATGGATCATTCTTGGCAGGCGCAGGATCGTCGCAGCCGCAATCGCCGGGATCGAGGGATAGCCGCCAAAACCGACAACCGCCGCCGGACGGTCCCGCATGAGCCGCCCCACTGCCGAGGCAATGCCACCGACGATCTGGAACGGCACCGCCAGCTTGGCCAACAGACCACCACGGGCAAAGGTGCCGCTCTTGAGCACGATCACCTCGACCGCATCCGGAAACCCGCCCGCATAGCGTGCACCGCGTGCATCGGTCATCAATTGCACCCGCCAGCCATGGGTCAGCATCGACTCGGCCAGTGCCTGCGCAGGAAACATGTGACCGCCAGTGCCACCTGCGGCGATGATCAGCAGAGGTTTGGCCATTCAGCGCCCCCGACGTTGGAAAATATCGCCAATGTCCGTTTGCGGACGGCTGCGTGTCAGGGCCAAGAGCATCCCCACCAAAAGGCCAGAGGCAATCAGCGACGACCCGCCATAGCTGACGAACGGCAGGGTCATCCCCTTGGCCGGCAGCAAACGCACGGCCACACCCATGTTGATCATCGCCTGGACGCCAAAGGCACAGGTTAGCCCCGTCCCCGCCAGCCGGATGAACGGATCGCGTTCCTTGGTCAGGCGATAGAGCGAGCGAATGACCACAATCAGATAGAGCAACACAATCGCCGCCACGCAGACCAGCCCGTATTCTTCGGCAGCAACCGCGATGATAAAGTCGGTGTGCGCGTCCGGCAGGTTCATTTTGACCTGACCCTCGCCGACGCCGACGCCAAAGAGCCCGCCCTCGCGGATGGCGTTGGTGGCATAGCCGATCTGGGTGCGCGGATCGACCTCAGAGGTCAGAAACCCGTCGATCCGCCGTGCAAAGTGTTCCGAGTTGGCATAGGCAAAGCTGCCGCCCAGCACCGTCAACCCGGCAACCCCCACGATCAGCACCATCGGCGCGCCGCTGACGAAATAGATCACACCCCAAGCGAACAGCACGAGGCTGGCCTGACCAAAGTCCGGCTGTAGCGCCAACATCAGCACGACCACACCAGCCAGCAGGAAACTATAGAACCGCCCCGGCGGGGCACCGATCTGGCTGGCGGCGGACATGAGCCACGCAGCGACGACGATAAAACCCGGCTTGAGGAATTCCGACGGCTGCACCGACAACCCGCCCAGAGACAGCCAGCGGATCGCGCCCTTGCCATGGTCCGTACCGATCCACGGCAGCGCCAGCACAACCGCAAAGGACGCCAGAAACCCGAGCGTCGCCAGACGCCGCACCAATCTGGGCGACATCATCGAGGTGATCAGCATCACCGTGATCGCCATCAGCCCGAATTGCGCCTGTTTCGTCACATAATAGAACGGCGCATTGCCCGTGCGTTCGGCCAGCGGCGGCGATGACGCCAACCCGAGCAAAATGCCGATCGAAAACAACGCGAGCACGCAGCTCAGCGTCCATTTGTCGATGGTGCGCCACCAACGGGGAAGGATCGGGTCGCCGGAGGATGCCGGGACCGTGCCGTAGACCATTTCAGTCATAGGAACCGCTCTGCCTGTGTCTGCCCGTTTGCCGGGTCTGAGCCAGAGTCTAGCCCCGCTCCTGCGCGATTGCCAGCAAAAACACCCGCCCTACCCCCTTGCGCCCTTAGGAAAAAGGCGTCACCAGACCGATATGAAAGTCAAAACACTCATCCTCGGGGCTGGCGCTGCCGGCATGTTCTGCGCCATCCATGCGGGCGCGGGGACTCTGGTTATTGATCATGCGCGTGCGCCGGGGGAAAAAATCCGGATTTCCGGCGGTGGGCGCTGTAACTTTACCAACCTCGATGTGAAGGCCAGCAATTACATCGGCGGAAATCCGCACTTTGCCAAATCCGCCCTCGCCCGCTACACGCCGTGGGACTTTATCGGCATGGTGTCGGGCCACGGGATCGCGTGGCATGAAAAGACCCTCGGCCAGTTGTTTTGCGATGGTTCGGCTAAACAGATCGTGCAGATGCTGACCGACGAAATGGAACGCGCCGGGGCCGAAATGTGGCTGGAAACCGAGATTGTGGACATCGCACATGATGGCAGCGGCTTTGTCGTGCGGCTGCGGCGGGACGGTCGCGATGTCACCGTGCAGGCAACCCATCTGGTGGTGGCGACGGGCGGCAAATCCATTCCCAAAATGGGCGCCACCGGCATCGCCTACCGCATCGCGGACCAATTTGGCATTCCGGTCACCGATACCCGCGCCGCGCTGGTGCCGTTTACCTTTGCCGATGCCCGCTTTGCGCCGATCTCCGGCCTCGCGCTGCCCGTCGTGGCCCGCGCCGAGACGGGACCCAGCTTTGCCGAGGCGATGCTCTGCACCCATCGCGGCCTGTCCGGTCCGGCGATGCTGCAAATCTCCAGCTACTGGAAAGAGGGCGAAGAGATCACCGTTGACCTGCTCCCCGGGATCAAATTGACCGAGGCCCTGCGCGCCGCCCGCAAGGACAGTCCACGCAAATCGGCCACAACGATCATCGCCTACCACCTGCCCGGCCGACTGGTCGATCACCTCAAGGATCAGATCGACCTCTCGGGCAATTGTGCCGAATGGTCCGATGGCCGGATCGACACCGTGGTTCAGGCCCTGCGTCACTGGTCCCTGCGCCCGACCGGCACCGAAGGCTACCGCACCGCCGAAGTGACCGTCGGCGGTATCGACACCAGCGCGCTGTCCTCGCGGGACATGTCCGCGCGGGATGTGCCCGGTCTCTATTTCATCGGTGAGGCGGTGGACGTCACCGGCTGGCTCGGCGGGTATAATTTCCAATGGGCTTGGGCGTCTGGCCATGCCGCCGGCACGGCCATTCGGGACGCCTAGATCACGACCTGCGGTTCAGGCCGCCCCTGCCCCGCCCCGGTGACGGAATAGACGAGACCGTCGCCCGACGTCGGAGCGTCCAGCCCTTCTTGGGCTGTGGTGACAAACAGCGTGGTCAGGTCCGCACCGCCAAACGCCGGACAGCTGGAATGGACGCCGCCGACCGAAACCGCATGAGCAAAGCTGCCATCCGGTCTATAACAGGCGACACGGCCCGCACCCCACTGCGCGTTCCACAGATTGCCTTCGGCATCGGTGACGGCCCCATCGGGGTTTAGTCCTTCTGCCCGCAGATCGATATGAACCTCTGCCTGCCCCACGGGCCACCCCTGCGTATCCAGGCCCAGTCGCAATATCTGCCCGGTCAGAGTGCAGGTATAATAGGCCGTCCGTCCATCCGGGGCAAAGCAGATGGCATTCGGAATGCTCAGCCCGGCCACCAGTTTCCGCAGCTCGCCACGATAGTACCGGTAGATCGACCCGGCGCCTGCCTCGGCCGATTTGCCCATCGTTCCGATCCAGAACCCGCCCATCGGATCGGCGCGCCCATCGTTGCACCGCGTGTCCGGGCGATCCGCCTCGAGTGCGGTCACCAGACGACGGCTGCCTGTCGCGATATCGAACACCCAAAGTCCGGTTTCAGACGCGATCAACAGACGATCCGCGTCTACCCAGCCCGCCGCCGAGTGGATTTCGTCGAACTGCCAGACCAGCGGCCCCGCGCTGGACTGACTCATCAGCCGTTTGTTAATAATATCGAACCAGAACAACTGGTTGCGCAGTGGATGCCACAGCGCCCCCTCGCCCAGAAAACAGGCGCGGTCGTCGTAGATCCGGCTCATGCCATCACCTGATCATAGGCCGCCACGATTTTGGCCGCTTTTTCGCGGACCGTGTCCGCGCTATCGCCGGGTTGATAAATCGCCGTCCCGATGCCAAAGCCATTGGCCCCAGCGGCAGCCCATTCGGCAAAATTGTCGGCACCCGCGCCGCCGACTGCCAGCACCTCGGTCTTGGGCGGTAATACCGCGCGGATCGCCTTCAGCCCGGCAGGGCCGATCAGCGAACCCGGGAAGAATTTGAGCCCGTCCGCCCCCGCCCGCAGCGCCGCAAAGCACTCTGTCGGGGTCATCACGCCGGGGTAGGATAGCAGCCCTGCCGCCTTGGTCGCCGCGATGACCTCGGGATTGGCATCAGGCGACACGATCAACCGACCGCCGACCTGCCGCACCTGTTCCATCGCCTCTACCGTCAGTACGGTTCCAGCCCCAATCAGCGCGACATCTGCAAATTCGCGGACCATAGCGCCAATCGACACCAGAGGATCGGGCGAATTCAGAGGCACTTCGATCTTGGTCACGCCCGCCCCGATCAAGGCAGCAGAGATCGGCAGTGCCTCCTGAGGCGTCACGCCACGCAAAATCGCGATAATATTCCGAGACAACATCACTTCCTCTAGTTTGTGCCAAGAACGGCATAGGCCGCGCGCAAGCCATCGAGAACCAACTGCCCGCCATCCAATTGGCGAACCTTGGCAGCACGCAGGGCCAGAGCGCGTTGATAGAGTCCACCGACACCGCCCGCACCGATGATCACAACCTCAAGCCCTTGCCAAATATCGACGACAGACGCCACCTCCATGGACAGCAGCGTCGCAGATAAACGTGAACGAAGCGTTGACGAAGACAGGTTTTGAACGAGGCCCGCAGCCCGAATAGCAAAAAGGTCAGAGATATCTGCGGACTGCCCGACGCAGTGATCAAATTCCGCATCATCCCAATCGGTTCCGGCACCGACCGAATGGCGCAGCACCGATTGCCCGGACAACAGCGCAAAGATCTCACCGGTCATGACCGTGCGGAAATGGACGATTCGACCACCTTCGACCTTGACCCATTTCGTATGGGTCCCCGGCAAACACAAAACACCAGAAAAATCAGGCTCTTGCGTCAGAAAGCCGGCGATCTGGGTCTCTTCGCCCCGCATGACGTCGGGCGGTGTGTGCTGCGACAACCCGGGCAGGATCGTCACAGACAAACGGGGACTGCTGGTTGCGACCGTTACGCCCTGAACGGCCTTGGGCATCCAGGGAACCGCCTCGTATGGCGCCTCTTGCCAGCCCTGCCGCGCCCCCGCCATGCCGCAAATAATCACTGGCAGATGACGATCACCAAAATCGCCCAGAACCTCGCAGAGTGCCGCCTCGAATTGATGGGGCTGCAACCTCCCCATCCCTTGGCCCGAGGAACGTTCATCGAGAACAGTATCCCCTGCGCCCATCAACCAGACGCGCAGGTTCGACGTGCCCCAGTCAACGGCAACCCATGTCACCGCCGACCAATCAAAAGCCTCAGCCTCCAACCCGGTCATTGCAGATCGTCCGGGAGGACATCGGCAGGGATGTTCTGATAGCAGACGGGGCGCAGGAACCTGCGGATGGCCATGGTTCCGA
>CALMJS010000015.1 GCA_937864535.1 uncultured Paracoccaceae bacterium | reverse complement strand
CGCCCGGATATCGCGGGAGGATCGGCATTTCTGCGGATCGAAGGGTTAACCGCCTCTGTCGACTACCGGCTGGGAAGGCTGCGGGACATGTTTTCCGGTGGCGAAGTCGAGGTCCTGCGAGAGGCGAGCGCCGTTGCCCCACTCTGGGCGGCGATCCGCGACGTGACACCCCTGGCGGCTCATCCAGTCGTCTGGCGGGTGCATGTTCGGCCCGGGGCAGCGGCTGCTGTCCTTGCAGCGATCCGGGCCCGGTTTGACATCGACTATCTGGTGGACTGGGGCGGCGGATTGGTCTGGATCGCCATGGGGGAACACCCCCCGATCACCGAGAGTTCACTGACCCATAGCCTGATCCAGAGCACGGCAGCCGCGCAAGGAGGTCATGCGACCCTGATCAAGGGCCCGAAAGACCTGCGCAGCGCGGTCAGCGTCTTTCAACCCGAAGCCCCGGCTGTTGCCGCATTGACTGCGGCCCTGCGCGGCAAGTTTGACCCCAAGGGCCTGTTGAACCCCGGAAAGATGATCTGATGCAAACGACATTTACCCCCGATCAGCTCCGGGATCCCGGCATCCAGCGGGCCAATCAGATCCTGAGGTCCTGCGTCCATTGCGGATTTTGCACCGCGACCTGCCCGACCTATCAGGTTCTCAATGACGAACTGGACAGCCCTCGTGGCCGGATCTACCTGATCAAGGACATGCTGGAGAACGAGCGTGAACCGGATGCGCAACTGGTCAAACATATTGACCGCTGCCTGTCCTGCCTCGCCTGCATGACCACCTGCCCCTCTGGTGTGCATTACATGCATCTGATCGACCATGCCCGCGCCTATATCGAACAGCGGTATGATCGCCCGCTGATGGATCGTCTGCTGCGATGGACCTTGGCGCGGATATTGCCGCATCCCCGGCGGTTCCGTTTGGCGCTCTTGGCGGCCAAGATCGGGCGGCCGTTTCGTGCGCTGATGCCCGACCCGCGGCTGCGGGCGATGCTGGACATGGCGCCCCGCCATATCCCACCCGTCAGCCGGAACGACGACCCGCAGACCTTTGCTCCGGCAACGTCACGGCGCAAGCGGGTCGCCCTGATGACGGGCTGCGCGCAAAAGGCGCTGAACACCGATATCAACGATGCAACGATCCGGCTGCTGACCCGGCTGGGGGTAGAGGTCGTCATCGCACAGGGGGCCGGATGTTGCGGCGCGCTGACCCATCACATGGGACGCGAGAACGAGAGCCATGCCAGCGCCGCCCGGAACATCGCGGCGTGGGTGCGCGAAATGGACGGTGAAGGGCTAGACGCGATCGTCATCAATACCTCTGGCTGCGGCACAACCGTCAAGGACTATGGCCATATGTTCCGCAATGACCCATTGGCTGCTGACGCAGCCCGTGTCTCGGCCATCGCCAAAGACATCAGCGAGGTTCTGACCGATCTCGACATGCCCGAAGGCGGCACCAAGAACATCAAGGTCGCCTATCACGCCGCCTGTTCCCTGCAGCATGGCCAAAAGGTCAAATTCGCCCCCAAAGACCTACTAAAGCGGGCGGGATTCACCGTATTGGAGCCTGCCAATTCACACCTGTGCTGCGGCTCTGCCGGCACCTATAACCTGATGCAGCCCGAAATATCGAGCGAGTTAAAGCGCCGCAAGGTCGGCACTTTGGAAGCGTTGACCCCCGACATTATCAGCGCGGGGAACATTGGCTGTATGATGCAAATCGGGTCTGGCACGGGCATCCCTGTCGTCCATACGGTCGAATTGCTGGACTGGGCGACCGGCGGGCCGAAACCCCGCGCTCTGGCCGCAAACGGAGAGGTGCCAATCCTGCGGTAATCGGCTAAGAGAGCGATGACAGGAGACCCTATGCCCCGGTTTATCGCCCTCTTTCTATTTCTGTGCCTGACCTCGCTGCCTGCGGGCGCTCAGGATGCGCCTCTCTTGTCGCTGCAGAGCGCCCAGGACGGCCGGGGATGGGACGGTGTTGGCCGTTTGGACATCGAAGGCAAGGGGTTTTGCACAGCCTCCCTGATCCGAGAGGACATCGTCCTGACCGCCGCACATTGTGTGTTCGAACCGGCCGGGCTGATCGCGGCGGACCGGTTCACCTTTAACGCCGGGCTGCGGCAGGGGCGCGCCGAGGCCTATCGACAGGTCCGCCGCGTCGTGGTCCACCCCGATTACCGATTCCGGAGCGGGGATATCACCACCGAGGTCGCGCTCGACCTTGCGCTGTTACAACTTGACCGTCCGATCCGGACCACGCGGATCAAACCCTTTGCCGTGAGCATCGCAACCCGGACCGGCGAGGACGTCGGCGTGGTGTCCTATGCCCATGGCCGGGAAACAGCCCCGTCGCTACAGGACATGTGTTCCGTGCTCGCGCAAGAGGGGAATATCCTGATCATGAGCTGCCAGGTGACCTATGGCGCTTCGGGATCCCCGGTGTTCAGACTATCCGGGCCGCAGCCTCAGATGGTCTCGATCGTCTCCGCGATGTCGGACCTCAACAATCAACCCGTGTCGCTGGGCACCGCGTTTGCCACAGCCCTGCCGGACCTGCTCGACATTCTCGACGCAGCCGCGCTTGGCTTGCCAAACGGGATCACGCCCGGACAACGCAACGAGACAGGCGCGAAATTCATTCGACCCGGCGGGGGTTGAAAGCCGCCATTCCCCTCCCCAAATCAGGGATACGGGACGCCCGCAGCGGGTCCCGCTACACCGCCTGTCCGAACGGAAGGCATTACCCTGTTGTCGCTCAGTGGAGGATAACCCTATGCGAAATTTTGATCTTGCACCGCTCTATCGTGCAACCGTTGGCTTTGACCAGATCGCCGACATGATGGACCGCGTTTTGTCGAACGACACGCCGTCGCAGAGCTACCCGCCGTATAATATCGAAAAAACCGGCGAACAGGCTTGGCGGATTTCGCTGGCTGTCGCCGGCTTTGCCGAGGCGGATCTGACGGTCGAGCTGCGTCAAAACGCACTGATCGTCACCGGCAAGAAAACCGAAGACAAGGAGCCCCGCGTCTATCTGCACCGGGGTATCGCGAACCGCGCTTTTGAACGGCGTTTCCAACTTGCCGATCATGTCCGCGCGCTGAGCGCGACCCATCAGGATGGCATGCTGCACATCGATCTGATCCGCGAGGTGCCCGAAGCGCTCAAGCCGCGCCGTATTCAAATCGCCAGTGGCAGCCCGGACGTCGCAGCCGGACCGAATGCGCTGATCGACGCGGAAACTTCGGTAAACTAGGCGAGTAACAGGGGGCTGTCTGCCCCCTCTTGGCCCCTGCGGGGCCAATTCACCCCCGAGGATATTTTTGGCACAAAGGCAGAGGAAGTTCATCCTCTCTTAACCAAGTCATCCTAAGCTTACACCACGGTACAGGCGGGGACGCCGATGACCGTGCACGAAGGCGAAAGCCGCGGCCCGGACAGCTCGACTGCCGGGCCCTTTCGTTTTCGGATCGTGTTGCCTTTGTGCTTGAAATATCCCGGGGGAGACCGCGCAGCGGGCGGGGGCAGAGCCCCCATCTATCCGGGTTCAGTGGGCGGCCGCCCAGTTCGGACCTACCCCAGCCTCGACACTGAGGGCGATATCTAGCTTAACGGCAGGATTGGCTGCGTTTTCCATCACGTATCTGGCCCGCGAGATCAGGTCATGTTCTGCACCTGCTTCGACCTCGAACAAGAGTTCGTCGTGGACCTGGAGCAGCATTTTGGCGGGGAGTCCGTCAATCGCGCTCTCCATACGCACCATCGCCCGGCGAATGATGTCGGCGGCAGTCCCCTGAATGGGGGCGTTTATCGCCGCGCGCTTGGCGAAACCTGCGGTCGGGCCTTTGGCGTTGATGTCGGGTGTATGGATTTTCCGGCCAAACAATGTTTGGACATAGCCATGTTCCTGCGCGAATTTGACCGTATCGTCCATATAGGCACGAATGCCCGGGAAACGCTGGAAATACCGGTCGATAAAGCCTTGGGCTTCGGCGCGAGGAATGCGCAGGTTGCGGGCCAGACCAAAGCCGGAGATCCCGTAAATGACGCCAAAGTTGATCGCCTTGGCCTGACGCCGGATGTCCGAGGTCATTTGGTCCAGCGGCACATCGAACATCTCGCTCGCTGTCATGGCGTGGATATCGTGGCCATCGCGGAACGCCTGCTTGAGGGTTTCGATGCCAGCGACATGGGCCAGAATCCGCAGTTCGATCTGGCTATAGTCCAGAGACACAATCACCCGTCCCGGCTCTGCGACAAAAGCTTCACGGATCCGGCGACCGTCTTCGGTGCGGACGGGGATGTTTTGCAAGTTCGGGTCGGTCGAGGCGAGGCGCCCTGTGTTTGCACCTGTTTGAATATACGACGTGTGCACACGTCCCGTATCTGCGTTGATATGGGTTTGCAGAGCATCTGTGTACGTGGACTTCAATTTGGCCAACTGGCGCCAATCGAGAACCAGCCCCGGCAGCGCATGTTCTGTTGCCAGATCCTCGAGGATATCAGCGCCGGTTGCATAGGCACCGGTCTTGCCCTTTTTGCCGCCGGGAAGCCCAAGATGATCGAACAGCACCTCGCCCAATTGTTTGGGGGACCCGACGTTGAACTCCATGCCCGCCTGAGTGCGGATTTCATCCTCGAGCGCGGCCATTTTCTGGGCAAAGGCGTTGGACATCCGCGACAGGGTATCGCGATCGACCTTAACCCCGGCCTGTTCCATACGGGCCAGCACCGGCACCAGAGGACGCTCTAGCGTTTCGTAGACGGTGGTAACCTTTTGCTGGTGCAACTGCGGTTTGAACACCTCCCACAGACGCAGCGTGACGTCCGCATCCTCGGCGGCGTATTTCACGGCCTCGTCAACCGGCACCCGGTCAAAGGTGATCTGCGATTTGCCCGAGCCTAGCAGCGATTTGATCTCGATCGGGGCATGGGACAGATAGCGTTCGGACAGCGCGTCCATGCCATGACCGTGCAAACCGGCATGCAGCGCATAGGACATCAGCATCGTGTCATCGACGGGTGCGACCTGAACGCCGTAGCGGGACAGGATTTTCGCATCGTATTTGATATTCTGGCCGATCTTCAGGATCGACGGGTCCTCGAGCATCGGTTTGAGGATCGCGATCGCCTGATCCAGCGGGATCTGACCTTCGGCCAGTTCATCCCCACCAAAGAGGTCATCGGCGGCGGAGGATTTATGGGTCAGCGGCACATAACAGGCGCGTCCTGCGGTCACGCACAGCGACACACCAACCAGATCGACGACCATTTCATCCAGCCCGGTCGTCTCGGTATCAAAGGCGACGTAGCCCCGTTCATAGGCCTGATCCACCCAGGCCTGTAGCGCCGCCGCATCGCGCACGCACTCATAGGCGGCGTGATCGAACGGGATGGCGACCGGCTGCGCGATCACGGGACTATCCGCAGGTGCCGGCTCGGGGATGATCGGGCTATCGACACCCATTTTATCGGCGATCCGCTTGGACACCGACCGGAACTCCATCGCCGTCAAGAAGGCCAAGAGGGTCTCTGCCTCGGGGTCGCGGACCTCCAGATCGTCGAGGGTGAAGTCCAGCGGCGTATTGCAGTCGAGCTGTACCAGTCGCCGGGACATTTCGATCTGCTCGCGTTTTTCGATCAGGGTTTCGCGGCGCTTGGGCTGTTTGATTTCGCCAGCGCGATCCAGCAGCGTATCGAGGTCACCAAATTCGTTGATCAGCAGGGCCGCGGTTTTCAGACCGATCCCGGGCGCACCGGGCACGTTATCGACACTGTCCCCGGCCAGTGCCTGCACATCCACCACACGTTCCGGGCCAACACCGAATTTTTCGATGACGCCGTCGCGGTCGATCCGCTTGTTCTTCATCGGGTCCAACATTTCCACGCCGTCGCCAATCAGCTGCATCAGATCCTTGTCCGAGGAGACGATGGTCACCCGCCCGCCTGCGTCACGGGCCATGCACGACAGGGTGGCGATGATATCATCGGCCTCGTACCCTTCGATTTCATGGCAGGCGATGTTGAACGCGCGGGTTGCGGCGCGGGTCAGGGGAAACTGGGGGATCAGGTCTTCGGGCGCGGGGGGACGATGCGCCTTGTACTGGTCATAAATCTCGTTGCGAAAGGTTTTGCCGGAGTAATCAAAGATCACCGCGACATGCGTCGCCGCATCGGGGCCGGTGTTTCCATCGACATAACGTTGCAGCATATTCACAAAGCCGCTGACAGCGCCCACGGGCAGGCCGTCAGATTTGCGGGTCAGCGGCGGCAGCGCATGATAGGCCCGAAAAATAAAGGCCGATCCGTCGATCAGGTGGAGGTGGCAACCTTTTCCAAAGCTGGTCATCGGAGTTCCTTTTGGGTCGTAGCGATCTATGCTCTGCTGTTTTGACACGTTCCACGCCGTGCTGCCAGTCGGCAAACACAACAAATCCGGGCAGGACGGGCCCACCCGGAGGACAAGGGTCTAACCTGAGTTAGGGATCAGTGATCGTCGTGGGCGTGCGCGCTCGCCTCATAGCGGCAATCGCAGTAGGGGCATTCGACGAATTTCGTGTCGTGCGGGATCGTCAGCCAAACGCGGGGGTGCCCCAGCGCACCTTCGCCACCGTCACAGGCGACTTTGTAGGTATCGACGACTTTGGTTTCAGGGGCAGCAAGGGTCATCTTCTGGCCTATTTGGTTGTCGTTGGGCTCTCACCGCTTTAGATCGGAGTGCAAGTTAGATCAAGCCCGCGGACACCCGAGCAGGAAGAACCATGACCGAAAACGCCATCGAAATCCAAGGCCTGCGGAAAACCTATGCCGGAAACAAACGTTCTGCGCCCAAAGAGGCCCTAAAGGGAATCGATCTGAACATTCCACGCGGGTCGATTTTCGGCCTGCTCGGGCCGAATGGCGCGGGTAAATCCACCATCATCAACATCATGGCCGGATTGGTGAACAAAACTGCGGGTCGGGTGAAAATCTGGGGCTTTGATCAGGATGTGAACCCCCGGCAATCGCGCGCGGCTATCGGCATCATGCCGCAAGAGCCGAACCTCGACCCGTTTTTCACCCCGCGCGGTAGCCTCGAGGTTCAGGCCGGGCTCTACGGTGTGCCGAAATCCCAGCGTCGCACGGACGAAATCCTCGAACTGATCGGCCTGACCGACAAGGCAGAGGCCTATGCGCGGTCGCTGTCGGGCGGGATGCGGCGGCGGCTGTTGCTGGGCAAGGCGCTGGTACATACGCCGCAAATTCTGGTGCTGGATGAACCCACCGCAGGCGTTGATATCGAGCTGCGTAATATGCTCTGGGCCAACGTGCGCCGCCTGAACGAAGAGCACGGGATGACGATCATTCTGACCACCCATTACCTCGAAGAGGCCCAAGAGATGTGCGATGAAATCGCCATCATCAACCATGGAGAATTGATCACCCGTGACACCACCGCCAACCTGCTGGGGCGGTTGGACAGCAAAACCATGGTGATCACCCCGGCCCAAGCGGCCGAAATTCCCGCCCTGCCCGCTGGTGTCAGCGGCACCAAGCGCCGCGATGGCAGTCTGGCCTTTACCTACAAACAGCGGGAAACCGCAGCAGAAACGGTTCTGGCGGCGGTCCATGCCGCTGGCATTCGTATCGCCGATGTCAAAACCGAAGAGGCCGATCTGGAGGATGTCTTCCTCGCGCTGACCTCTGGGAAATAATCAGCCCAGCCGGACACAGGTATCGGCGAAGTCGGTTTCGACCGCCCGATGGGACGCCATGATGATGGCGGTATCGGGCAGATAGGCGCGGATGTTGCGCAGAATTTTGGCGGCTGTCTGGCTATCGACGCCCTCGGTCGCCTCGTCCAGCAGCAATATCGCCGGATTGCGCAGCAGCGCGCGGGCCAGCGCAACGCGCCGTGCCTGTCCACCAGACAGCGCCTCGCCGCCCGCGCCCAGCGGCATTTCCAGCCCGCCGCGGGTTTGGGCAACCTCGGCCATATCCACGACGCTCAGGACCTGTTCCAGATCGCTGTCAGCGACGTTCGGCAGACCCAGCGACAGGGCCGCACGCAACGTCGCCCCGGTCAGGGTCGTGCGCTGCGGCACCAGACACAGTCGCTGCGCGAGGTCAGCCTCGACCCAGTCCTCGACCGGACGCCCTGCGATCCGGATCGTCCGATCTGGGTCAGCAATCAGACCCGCGATTTTATAGAGCATGGTGGATTTTCCGGCACCGCTGCGACCGATGATCGACACCGACTGCCCTGGCCCGACGTCGAACAGGGGTGTTTGCACCCGCAGGTCCCCGACCGGCAGCATCACGCTCCCATGCTGGGTCGTGTCTTGGCGCAACAGATGCATCACGCGCCCCGCGGCCAGAGCCATGCGACCGAAATCCGTCGCGGCACGGCGCAGCGACGCGATGGTTTCAAACAGGGCAACGGTGATGAAAAGCCCGATCGCTGCTGTCGCCGTCGCCAAGTGGCCGGTACTGTGCAGGCTGATCGTCACGGCCAGAGCCAAGGCGACCACGGCACTACCTGTCAGGGCCAGTCCGGCCCCAACCAGCCTGTCTGCCCGGTCGATCCGGGCGCGCATCGCATGACGTTCCGCCACCTGATGCGTCAGGCGGGCAACCTGTCCCGGCATCCGGCCATAAATCGTCAGGTCGGTCCGCGCACGCATCAGGTCGATCAGACCGGTGCGCACGGTTTGCGCGGCTTGCTCTTCTTCGGCAGAGGTGCGGCGAACGCGCCGAACGGCAATCGACAAGACCACCCCGGCACCAACCACAAAGCCCGCCAAAACCGCCAGCGCAATCGCAGGGCTAACCAGCCACCACAGGATGCCAAAAGCCAAGACTTGCCCAGTGAACGCCGCTGCCGCTGGCATGACCAACCGCAGCGTCACACCGTCCAGTGCATCCACATCCGCCATAAGGCGGTTCAGGATTTGCGCCCCGCGCAGCCGCTCGATCTCGCGCAAGGGCGAGGCTGCCAAGGCCGCCAGCAACTGACCGCGCAGGTTGGCCAGAAACGTCAGGGTGACGTCATGGTTCACCAATCGCTCTGCATAGCGGGCCGCCGTCCGCCCGAGCGCCAAGAGACGCACCGCCAACGACGGACCGAACACCGTGGCCCCCGCCATCGCCGCCAGCCCCGCTGCCGCGGCTCCGGTCACCAGCCATCCTGCCACCGCCAACAGCGCGACACCGACCGCCGCCACGACAATGGTCAGCGCAAGGCCAATCATCAGGACCCCACGATGGCCCTGCAACATCCGGCGGAACACGTGCAACAGCGCGATCATAGCTGGTCTACCTCGATGATGCGGTCCAGCCGGGCCGCCAATTCCGCGTCATGGGTCGCAATCAGCAGCGATGCCCCCTCGGCCTGCAGACGCAGAAGCCCCTCTGTCACGAGGGCGGCTGTCTCGGCATCCAGATCCGCCGTCGGTTCGTCAGCCAGTAGCAGATCCGGTTTGCCATAAATCGCGCGGGCCAGCGTGACGCGCCGCGCCTCGCCCCCCGACAGGCCGCCCCCCAATTCGCCCAGCACAGTCTGGTCTTGGTCAGGTAGGGCGGCGACGACTTCGGCCACGCCAGCGCGGGTCAGCGCGTGATCGATCTGTGCATCAGCGGACTGCCCGACCGTTTGGCGCAGGGTTTCGTCCATGAAATGCAGCCGCTGCGGCATCCACCCCAATCGGGCACGCCACGCCTGAGCGGTTGCGTCAGTCAGGGGCTGTCCCGAGCAGGTAATCTCTCCGCTCTCAGGCGCGATCAAGCCCGCCACGGCCAGCAGAAGGCTCGATTTCCCTGCGCCCGAGGGGCCGAGGATCGCCACGCTCTGTCCCGGTTCCAGCGTAAAATCGGGATAGGCGATCCGCCGTTCCCCCCGCCGGAGCACCAGACCAGACAGGGCCAGTGTCGTCGGCCCGGTCACCTCTGCCTGCCCGGCGCCCATGATGGGATCGCGGGCCGTCGCCCGCCATGCGTCAATGTCCGCCGCAACCGCCGCACCGCTGGCACGGTCATGCCATGCCGCCGACATATCGCGCAGCGGCTGATAGAATTCCGGAGCGAGCAGCAGCAGGAACACCATAACCTGCGGCGAAATCGCAGTCCCATAGCTGCCCCATGACACCTGCCCGATCAGCGCCAGTCCGGCATAGATCGCGACCAAGGCAATGCCCATCGCAGCCAAGAGTTCAAGCAGTGTCGAGGACAGAAACGCGACCTTGAGCACGGCCATCGTCCGCTGTTTCAGTCGCCCCGCGCCTTGGGCGAAATCGGCCACCACATGCGGGCCGGCGTCCAGCACCCGGATATCCAGCAGCGCTGTCAAACGATCCATCAGCGCATCATTCAGACTGGCGACTTTGGCCAACTGACTGCGGCTACGGCGCTGCGCGGCCACTCCGACAAAGGCCATTGCGACCGGGATCAACGGGCCGGTCAGCAAGAACACCAGCCCGATCGCCCACGAATACCAGAATGCGATCGCCAGGATGACTAAGGGAACGACCATCGCCCGCGTTTTGGCCGGACCAAAGCGCGTCAACCATGGTTGGAGCATATCCAGCTTTTCCACCGCCAGCGCGGCAGTCGCCCCAACCCCGCCACCGCCCGGACGCGGAACGGTTCTCGCTTCGGTATCGATGATCTCTTGGCGCAGCAGACGGATCAACCGATCCGCCGCAGCAAAGGCACGCCCTTCGGCGAGGTAACCAAGTCCGATCCGCAACGCCGAAAAACCAAGATAGCCCAGCGCGATCTGCCAGGGCAGCCAGACCATCGGCGGCACCAGCATCCCGCCAAGGGCGGCGGCGATCATTATCGCCTGTCCCAATCCCGCGAGGTTCGACAGGACCGCCAACCCCGAGGCAAGACGCAGGGTTGATTTGACCGGCGCGGCTATCGCCTCGGGACGGGACTTGCTGTTTTTTTCCATAGCGGGCTGTTAATTCACATTCGCGCCATAGAAAAGTGCGGGGATGATTTTTCCCCGCGCCACGGCGTCGCGGTTAAGAACGGGGCAACCCTACGGCAGCATGCGACCCAGCACACGACCGCCAAGGATGTGCAAATGCAGGTGCGGCACCTCCTGGACGCCATGGGCGCGGGTATTGGCAATCGCCCGGAACCCGTCTTCGACACCGGCGATTTTGCACACTTCGGCAACCGCCTGCATGAAACCGACCTGTTCTTCGGGGCTGGCCTCGATCGCGAAATGATCCAGCGACATATACGGCCCCTTGGGGATGACCAAAATATGGACCGGAGCCTGCGGAGCGATGTCATGAAACGCCAAGGCGTGGTCGTTTTCATAGACGGTCTTATTCGGGATCTCGCCACGCAGGATGCGGGCAAAGATATTGGTCGGATCGTAATTGAACGGCATATCAGGTCCTCAGTCGAAAAACAGATAGGGGGTCTGCGCCAGTTTGTCCGCCGCATCGTCAGAAACGGACAAAAACCGGGCAAGCACACGGGCATTGGCGTCGGTCGGATCGCCTTCGATGATTTTCATATAGTGATCGAACCCCGCGTCACGGATGCGGTCGCTCTCGTGTCGCACATCGTTGCGCAGCGTCGGCAATAGTCTGGCCATCGCATCTTCGGGCGTTTCCACGCCGGCCAGCCCCACACGCCGCGCATGGCCGATCAGATAGTCATCCGAAAAATGGCACTGTATTTCCAGAATCTTGACCGTGGCGCGATCCGAATCGAAATCCTGCATCAGATCGATGCTGGCCGTATCCATGCAGATGACCATACGGTCCGTCGCATAATGGTCGAACAGCATCCGCATCAATGCGCGGCGGTGGCGGTGGCGTTTGCCGATACTATCCTGAATCCCGCCCAAATCCGGCAGGGGCGTCGAGGCTTCGTTGAATAAATATGCGATGGCCGGGATATCGGTATTCGCGCGGATCGAGTCGACCAGCCGTTTGGCCACGTGCCATTTTTTGCAGGCGATGATCAGCAATTCACGTTCAGGCCCAAGGCTCGATTCGGTTTCCCAGAACCGCGGCGCAAACCGACGCCCGATCCGGCCCCGCCCCGTCAGGAATTTATAGAGTGAGCGGCCCTCGTTCGAGATGCGGAAATCCTCGCGCTCCGAGGCCCAGAGCCGTCCGAGGCGTTTTTTCAGTTCTCTGGCCTCGGGACTGATTTTCCGCGCAAAGAGAGAATTTTGTGCCAACAAGAGATCATAGTGGTCGTTGTAAAATGTCACCGGCATCCCGTAGTCGGTGAACATCAGGAAGGTCAGTGTGCGGGTCTGGATTTCCTTGCTTGGCACCAGATGCCGCACCAGCGTCTGAAAAAACGTCTCGTCGGGAATCCATGTCGTCGCGAAAAACCGCATCACATCGCGGCGCGTGCGGGTGAACTCGACGATCGCCTCGATGGTGCGCCGTCGCAGACACCACCACTGGCTCCCGATCTGCACGTCGATGTCCTTGGGAATCTTGCGCTGCAGACCCAGCCGCCGCTGTAGCCAGAACGACCAGTAGAACAGGTTTTTCTGCGTGCGCTCATTGAACCAATGCCGATAGATCAGCCGCTCTTGCTTGAGGCCGGTCTTGATCCAGTCGCTGCCGAAAAAGTCAAAGCTCTCGATATAGTCGATGTCGTTTCTATCCAGAAAATCATGCGCATAGCGCGCTGATTTGACCGCCATGCAGTCGCCAGAGAGCATGTAGAAATGCGTCGCCCATGGAAAGGCCGACAGCGCCGCCTCGACCGCATTGAGCGAAGCCTGCACCAAACTCCATTCGCCCCAGCCGCATTTGATTCGCTTGGACGCAAACGTCACATTGGGGTTGTCGGCCAATCCCTCTCGGATCCGGTCATAGGCTGTTTTCGGGGCCCGGGCGTCAAAGTGGATTGCGATATAATCCCCCGCCGCGGTCAGCTGTTGAGCCTGCTGCACGATCGCGTCAGGGTCCTTGTGACAGAGCAAGATGAAAGCGATACGGGCCATTGCAGCGTTCAAATGTTCAAGAGCGACATTCCGCCCGGGTGGTACCCCAATCAACCATTGAAAAGACAGGGCTTGTTTGGTTTGTAATGACGATAAGCCCCTGCGAAAAGACCAAACGACAAAGCAGGTGCATCAATAGGAGCAAGTATGGGATTTCCGGGAACCTGGATGACCGAAAGTGAAAGCGTCGTCTACCGGGTCGTACCAAAGTGCGCCTGCTCGACGATCGGCCAGATCATGTACTATTCCGACCATGGCCGGTTCTTTGACGGTGACATCCATGACAGTACCTCTGGTATGCACAAATGGTCACAAGACGCCAGCCAGGAGCCGATTACCCGCAACGTCAAGGCCCAACAAACCTATGCCTTTACCTGTGTACGTAATCCCTACACCCGAATCTTGTCGTCATTCTTTGACAAAATTTGCGGCATCCAGCGGAACGGCAAACGGTATCGCGGGAACCTCGTGCCGCAACTCATTCAAAAATACGGTATAGACGTCGGAAGCCCCGAGGACGGGTTCGATTTCGACCAGATCAAATCCTTCCGCCGGTTCCTGCTGTTCACCCGCGACACCATCCGTTGGAAGCGCCCGATGGAGCCCGATATCCATTGGTCGGCAATGTCGGGCCATATCTCGACATTCATCGTCAATGGCGGTCGGTACAATAACATTTTCTGGACAGAGAAGTTCAATGACGGGATGCAATCCGTTCTGGACAACATCCGTACGCCGCATCCGGTCGATCTCAAATCTATCCCGCGGTTCAACGAATCCGAGGGCCATGGACCCAAACGCGCCCACCCGGTCGAGGACTATTTCGACGATCTGTCGATGCACCTCGTATACGAGATCTACAAGAAAGACTTCTTGTTGTTCAAATATGACTTTGAAAACCCCGGCAACAAGATGCCAACCGGGGAAATAGATCTGGACGAGGTCCACGCAAAACTGGGGGACTAAAGGAGGGGGGCGCTGCCCCCTCTGGCCTGCGGCCATTCACCCCCGAGGTATTTCAGGAAAGATGAAAGCGCGGTGTCGAGCCGCGCTATGCCCTTCAGAGGAGACCGTGACGGACAAACAAGTCCTTGAGGTTTGCCTCGGGGCGCGCACCGATGTGCGAAATAACCTCAGAGGCAGCAACGCATCCCATTCGTCCGCAGTTTTCGAGGCTCGCGCCCTGGGTCAGGCCCCATAGGAAAGCGCCCGCGAACAGATCGCCCGCACCGGTCGCGTCCACAATCGACGTCGGAACAGCAGGGGCATGCCAGCGTTGTCCATTTGACAAAATATGGGCGCCGTTTTCGCTATCGGTACAGGCCACAATCGCAACCTCCTGCGCCGCCTGGGCCAGCGCGGCATCGAAATCCTCGGTTTGATACATCGACAACATTTCGGCCCGGTTGCAGAAGAGCAGATCAACGTGATCCCGGATCATCGTCCGAAACGCATCGCGATGCCGCGCGACGCAGAAAGGGTCAGACAGCGTAATGGACACCCGACCGCCACTCGATTTGCAGGCCTCGATTGCCTTGGCGAACGCGGCATGGCTTTCGGGACCGTCAAACCGATAGCCCTCAAGATAGATCCAGTCCGCATCCGACATCATAGCCGGATCAATGTCAGCCGGTGTGAGAAATTCGGTGACACCGAGGTAGGTATTCATCGACCGCTCGCCATCGGGGGTCACGATCACGATGCAGCGCCCGGTTTCGTGCTCTGCAGATTTCGGCGCCAGTGCGGTTTGGTACACAGCGCCCTGGGCCCGCAAGTCATGCGCAAAGATGGCGCCCAGTTGGTCGTCCTTGACCTTGCCGACATAGGCGGTCTTGCCACCCAGATGCGCAATCCCGGCGATGGTATTGGCTGCCGATCCACCTGAAACCTCGCGGGCAGGTCCAATCTTGGCATAGAGATCTACAGCACGATCCATATCGATCAGCTGCATGATACCCTTTTCGATTCCGGCATCGGCCAGGAAACCGTCTTGGGCACGGGTAAGAATGTCCACCATAGCGTTGCCGATACCGACAACCTGATACGTTTTCATAGGTTCTTTTCCTCAAACTGGCACAGATCGCGGATTTGACAGGCCGCACACTTAGGTTTGCGCGCCAAACAAACGTAGCGACCGTGCAAAATCATCCAGTGATGCGCATGGAGCTGAAACTCGGCAGGGATATGGTCTTCGATAGCCCGCTCCACCGCATCGACATCTTTGCCAGGCGCGATACCGGAACGATTTCCCAACCGAAAGATATGCGTGTCAACGGCTTGTGCGGGAAAATGCCACCACATATTCAAGACGACGTTCGCCGTCTTGCGCCCCACGCCGGGCAAGGATTGCAACGCCGCTCTGCTCGACGGAACAATACCGCCATAATCCTCCACCAAAATGCGGCTCAGTTTGATCACATTCTTGGCTTTCTGGCGGAATAACCCGATCGTCTTGATGTGCTCTGTCAGCGCCTCTTCGCCGAGGTCCAGCATTTTCTGCGGCGTGTCGGCGATCTGGAACAGCGAATGCGTCGCCCTGTTCACACCTGCATCGGTTGCCTGGGCCGAAAGGGCGACCGCAACAACCAGAGTATAGGCATTGGTGTGATACAATTCCCCCTTCGGCTCTGCCTCGGAGGCACGGAACCGATCGAAGATTTCGTAGATCGTATGATAATCTAGCTGCTTGGCCATGCGCCTGTTTCGCGCAAAGGTCGGCGCCGGACAACCCCGCCGTTTCACTTTTCTCCAAATACCTCGGGGGAGTCCCGCAGGGACGGGGGCAGAGCCCCCAACCTGGCACCTGCTCTCGAAAAGATGATGAGCGGAACTTTGCTGGGGGCTTCCTCGTTATTGGATAACAGACACAAACTGCCGCATAAGTCGGCCGCATTGCACGCTCGTCGTGCGCAGACAGGATTGGACGTCACCATGATTCTCGCTCGCTCTTCTCTCTTGATCGCCGCTACCGCTTTGGTTGGCCTGACCGCATGTGAAATGACCGACCCCGCGAACCCGAACCACAATAGCCAAACAGGCGCCTTGGTCGGTGCCGTGGGTGGTGCGCTGCTCGGCGCTTCGACCGGCGGAAACGACCTCGATGCACGCCGCCGTGGCGCAATCCTTGGCGCGGCGATCGGCGGCGGCCTTGGCTATGCGGGTGGTGCGGCTCTCGACCGCCAAGAGGCTGAACTGCGCCAGCAATTGGGTAATCAGACCACCATCGTGAACACGGGTCAGTCGCTGATCGTCACGATGCCGCAGGACATTCTCTTTGCCACCGACAGCGCAACACTGACTGGCGCGCTGCAGAGCGACCTCTATGCGCTCGCCCGTTCGCTGAACAACTATCCCGGGTCGGTTGTGACCGTCATTGGCCACACGGACAACACCGGCAGCGCCGCCTACAATCAGGACCTGTCACAACGCCGTGCAAGCGCTGTTTCTTCGGTCCTGATCAACGCTGGTGTGACGCCGTCGCGCATTCAGTCCATCGGTCGCGGCGAGAACCAGCCGGTTGCCGATAACCTGACCGCAGCCGGGCGTGCGCAGAACCGCCGGGTCGAGATCATCATTACGCCGAACGGCTAACCCTGCCTGACCGGAACGCCGTCCTGTCATGGGACGGCGTTTTCGATTTGTTGCCCTTCGGAACAAGCGGTCATATATTCTGACCAATCGGAGGGCCGCATGCCATTTGAAAAGATAACCCAAGAAAAACTGTCCCAAGAGGTTGTTCGGCAAATAGAGGGCCTCATCCTGCGTGGTATTTTACGCCCCGGGGAACGGCTGCCTGCGGAACGGGAATTGAGCGAACGCCTCGGGGTTTCCAGACCATCTCTGCGCGAGGCCTTGTCGGATTTGCAAGACCGCGGCCTGCTGATCAGCCGGGCCGGTGCCGGGGTGTTTGTCGGTGACGTTCTGGGATCGGCCTTTTCCGATGCGCTGGTCAAATTGTTCTCGACCCATGACGAAGCGGTTTTTGACTACATCGATTTTCGTCGGGATATGGAGGGGCTCGCGGCCGAACGCGCGGCACGGCTAGGTTCCGAAACCGATCTCAAAGTGATCGATACCATTTTCAAGAAGATGGAAGCTGCGCACCCCAAACGCAATTCGGCCGACGAGGCACGGCTGGACGCGGATTTCCATCTGGCCATCATCGAAGCCAGCCATAATGTTGTCATGCTGCACATGATGCGATCGATGTATCAGTTGCTGCGTGAAGGCGTGTTCTACAATCGCCAAATCATGTTCAAGCAGCGGACCACACGAGGCGAATTGCTGGAACAGCATCGCATGATCAACGACGCCCTGCAGGCGCGCAATCCGGAGGCGGCGAGAGCAGCCGTCGCACGCCATCTGGACTTTGTCCAACAGGCGCTTCACGATCATCAGAAGGCGGATCGCAACGAGGCCATCGCGCAAAAACGCTATCAGCAAGAGTTGGAGCGATAGGAGGGGCGCTGCCCCTCTGGCCTACGGCCATTCACCCCGGGATATTTACGGCACAAAGGCAAAGAAAAAGCCCGCTGGCGAACCAGCGGGCCTAATTCAATACGTCGGCGCGGCGGCTTAGTGCAGCTTGGCGTCGATCGTTGCAATCGCGTCGTCGATCAGCTTGTTGCCATCGGCAGCGGTCATCTGCTTGGTGATGACCTCCTGGGCGGCAGCAATCGCAACGGTCACGGCACGGTCACGGACTTCCTTGATGGCAGCGTTCTGGGCAGCGGTGAGCTGCTCTTCGGCTGCGACCAGACGACGGGCCACAGAGGCTGCGATGTCTTCGCGGGCCTGTGCTGCGGCGCGTTCGGCTTCTTCCTTGGCGGTCGAAACGATGCGGGCAGCCTGTTGCGCGACGTCCTTCTGCTTGCGCTCATAGGAGGCGAGCAGCGACTGGGCCTCTTCGCGCAGGGCGCGGGCTTCGTCCAGTTCCGAGCGGATGGTGGTTGCACGCTTGTCCAGCATGCCGCCGATCTGGCCGGGGACCTTGAGGTAGACCAACACGCCGATGAACAGCAGGAAGGCCAGCAGAACGATGAAGTCGGTATTGTGCAGCGAGTAGAACTCTGCCGACAGGACGTTCTTGGTGGATGCCAGTGCCGGTTGTGCTGCGAGGATCAGGGCGGGGACGAGAAGTTTCTTCATGGTCTTAGCCCTTCATCTGCGCGGCAACGGCAGCGTCAACGGCAGCAGCATCAGCGGCGCCACCCAGTGCCTCGATCACGGCGGCAGCAGTGTCCTTGGCCACCTCGGTGACGCTGGTCAGTGCGTTGGCGCGGATTTCGGCGATCGCCTTTTCGCTTTCGGCGGTTTTGGCAGCAATCGCTGCATCAGCCTTGGCGATTTCGGCATCAAGGTCGGCCTGAATGGCGGCCTTGGCCTCGGCGACGATACGGGCAGCTTCGGTGCGGGCATCGGCCAGCGCTTTGTCGTAGGCAGCTTCGGCCTCGACTGCGCGAACTTTCAGCTCTTCTGCAGCAGCGATATCGTTCGAGATCGTACCGGACCGTTCAGCCAGAACCGCGCTGATGCGCGGCAGGGCGATACGGGACAGCACGAAGTAGATCACGACGAGCGTGACCAGAAGCCAGAAAATCTGGTTCGAAAAGGTCGAGGGGTCCAGCTGCGGCATTGCCGCACCGCCGGCCTCGGCCCCGTGAGCGGCGACATCAGCCGCGCCATGTGCCACAGCTGCCGCTGCGTCATGCGCAGTATCGGCTACAGTGTTGGCAGCATCGGCAGCAGTATGTGCAGCTTCTGTGGTGGTGTCTGTCATCTCGTCTCTCTCCGTCGGACCCTTGGTGTCATCGGGGGCGCGGGCGTGCCCGCGCGCCCCGACCGTAAGGATGCGTCAGGTGATTAGACGGCGAACATCAGCAGCAGAGCAACGAGGAACGAGAAGATCCCCAGAGCTTCTGCAAAGGCGAGGCCGATGAACAGGGTGGCGGTCTGCGAAGCAGCAGCCGACGGGTTACGCAGAGCGCCTGCCAGGTAGTTGGCAGCAACGTTGCCAACACCGATGGCGGCCAGGCCGGAACCGATAGCACCGAGGCCGGCGCCGATGAACTGACCGAGCTGAGCGATATTGCCTTCCATGATTGTATCTCCTTACGATGGAATTGGCTGGATAGGATATTCGGACCTAGGTCTGATTAGTGCGCCGGATGCAGCGCGTCTTTCAGGTAGATGCAGGTCAGAATGGTGAACACGTAGGCCTGAATACCGGCCACCAGCACCTCGAGGGCGTAGGCGGCAGAGATTGCGACGACAGCGGCAGGGGCCACAGCGGCAATCGCGGCAAAGCCAGCAAACACTTTGATCATGGCGTGGCCTGCGGTGATGTTACCGGCAAGACGGATCGAGTGGCTGACAGGGCGGACAAAGTAGGAAATGACTTCGATCACGGCGATGATGGGGCGCAGCGCGAGCGGCGCATCCGACATCCAGAATAGGCCGAGGAAGTGGACGCCGTTTTTCACGAAACCGATGATGGTCACGATGAAGAACACGCCAAAGCCCAGAACAGCCGTCACAGCAATGTGCGAAGTCGGGGTGAACGACAGCGGCAGCAGGCCGAGGAAGTTCGCGAAGAAAATGAACAGGAACGCTGTAAAGATGTAGGGGAAGTACTTTACACCGTCGTGACCGGTCACGTCTTCGACCATTTTATAGATAAAGCCGTAGAACAGTTCGGCGATCGACTGCGACCGCGATGGAACCAGAGCGCGTCCACGGCTGCCCAGAACGAACACAGCGATCACACACAGGACAGCGATAGCCATCCACAGGGTCGCGTTCGTGATGGTGTAGAATGCAACCGGGCCATCACCGAACAGCGGCGTTACTTTGAACTGGTCCAGCGGGTGGAATACAAGGCCGGTGCTTTCGCCATGTGCTTCGGTAGCCACGTCAGTTTTCCCCATCTTTGCTGGATGACTGATCCAGCAGTTTCCTCTGTAGTTCCTGCGCCGAGCCAATCACGGTTTTCACACCGGCGGCAAAGCCCAGAAATATGAATATCACCAGAAATATCGGCATGGTGCCAAAGGCATAATCCAGGCCGTACCCGATGACGAAGCCGATCAACATACCGGCGACAAGTTCGGTTACCATCCGCCACGCATGCTGCGCTTGGGAGTAGTCTTTCTTCATGTGGTTGACGGTTGGCTCTGCCTGTTTGGCTTGCTTGATCTTGGTCTCAAGCGCGCGCAGGCGGTCCTGATTGGACGGCTCAGCCACTGTGTCGGTCCCCCATGAAGGTTGGCGCCTTGCTATGATCTGGGGGCCAATGAGTCAAGAAGGCGTGATACAGGTTTTTATCTCACTCAATACATTGATTATAAATGACTATTTTCCAAGTCTCGATTTCCCGCCATTACGTCGCACCTCTCGGACGGGAAAAATCCGGCCAAAAGGCATATTCAACCGATTGGTTGACCTTTTTTGTGGCGCAGGCTTAATCGCTCTCATGACCCAGACGCTGGACACTGTCTTTACCGCCCTAGCCGACCCGACCCGCCGCGCCATCCTGTCGATGTTGCTAGAGGATGATATGGCCGTCACGGATGTGGCAGAGCCGTTCCAGATGTCGCTGGCCGCCATCAGCAAACATCTGCAGGTGCTGGCCGATGCCGGACTGATCAGTCAGGAAAAGCGCGGGCGGGTCAAATGGTGTAAACTGGAGCCGGATTCCTTGCGGATGGCCAGCGTCTGGATGCAGTCCTTCGGGCAGTTCGACCCGCTCGATCTGGATCTGCTAGAGGGCGTTCTGCGCGATCAGGACCTTATCCCGCCCGAAGAGGTCTAGTCGCGCAGCAACATCAGCAGCGCCACAATCGACACACCGATGCCGAGGACGACCGCGACAGGTGGCGGCGTCCGGCCCAGTGCCATTTCCCAGCACATCACCCATGTCGGGGTGAGATAGGTATAGGCCATCACCTTGGACGATGGCAGCCGCAGCGAGCCGACCTGCAACAGCACAAAAGACGCCGCGCTGGCAAAGATCGTGTATAGGCCAGAGTGATCCAGACGATCAGCGGCAGCGCCGACCAATCCGTCGCGAGGATCGCAGGACCGCCATAGATCGACAGGATAATCCCGCCCGCGATCAACATTCCGACGGTAAAGATGATGGGGTTTTCCCCCCGGTTCAGTTTGCGCACCATCGGGGTATAAATAGCGTGCGACACGCAGCCCCAGAAATAGGTGATCTCGCCCTTGCCAATCTGAAAGTTCAGAATGGCATTCAGGTCGGCGCGAAAAATCACCCAGACCGCCCCTGCCCCGCCAATCGCCAGCGCCGCTGCAATGCGAAATGTCATCACTTGGCGCAGCAAAACCCACGCGGCCAGTCCGGTGACAATCGGGGTCAGAGTAAAGACGGCAGCGGCACTGACCGGTGGGGCGGTTTTCAGCCCCTCGAACATCATGACAAAGTAGATGCCGAACAGCCCGCCGAGGATCAGGAACCGCCACGGCGCGACAAAGGCGCGGCGGTCAAACCGGCCCGTTGCCACGGCGATGGTCGACAACAGGCCCGCGCCCAGCCAGAACCGCGCCGCATTCAACGCGGCCGGATCGATATGCGGTGCCGCCATCGACCCCAGAGAAAACGACCCCGCCACCAGTGCCGAAAACACCAGCATAGCCAGATGTCCAATCGCCTGATCCTGCGTCAGGCCAAACGTCGTCAGGCCTAGTTTTCCCACGTCCGGGATTCGTCCTTGAGAAACCGTAGGAACGCCTGAACCTTGGGCGAGCGATGAAGATCAACATGCGTGACCAGCCACAGGCGGCCAGACCATTCCTCACGCGGCTCCATGATTTTCTGCACCTCAGGCATCATGGAAAGTTCGCAGAGCGGCAGAAATCCGATCCCTGCCCCGGCGGCGATGGCATCGCGCATCGACCGGTTATCCATCGTGCGATAGCTGATCCTGTCCGACAGGCCCTCGGACATCAGCCAGCGATGGAACGGCGCACGGCTCTCTGCATCGTCGTGGCTGACGAAATGATGGAGGCGCAGGTCGGCATCGGTCGTCGGGGCCCCGAACCGTTCGACATAGCTGCGGGCCGCGACCATGCAGACCTTTTGCGCAAAGAACGGTTGCACCACGTTGTCCGGCTGGTCGGGCGGATTGCCAGCGCGGATCGCGACATGCGCCTCGCCGTATTCCAGACGGAACAGACGGTCGCCTGTCAGATATCGAACGCGAACGGCGGGGTTTTCCCGTTGGAACCGCACCAGAACCGGCGTCAACATCGTGCTGAACGACGCCAGCGAGGTCACGGTCAGGTCGCCCTCGACCGCATCGCCGCGCCCCTTGATCCGTCCTGACAGCTGCTGGAACTGATCGTCGGTCGCCTTGGCCACCTTCATCAGGTCCTGACCTGCCTCGGTCGGGGTATAGCCGCGGGCATGGCGCTGGAACAATTTCACACCGAGCCGCGACTCCAGCGCGTCGATATGACGAATGACCGTTGCATGATGCACCCCAAGGACATCAGCCGCGCCGCTGACCGTCCCCAACCGCGCCACCTGATAGGCGGTGCGCACTTCGTCCCAGTGATCCATGACGTCCTCGATTTAACAGATCGATAATCTACGCAGGTCATCAGGGATCGCAAGCCCCCCCTTTGCGGCGTCAAAGCTTGACTCTGCCATCATCCCGGCGTAAGCGCGGCGGTAATTTCCCCGGAAGCCGAGTCTTCCGGTCCCATCCCATTTGGGGGGATCGCCGTCCGCCAGCGCGTTGCGCCCGTGGGCGCCACACCTCTTTGGGTCGCGCGTGATTGAGCAATGAGCGGTCGATGCCTATCTATCGGCCAAATGTAAACGGTCTAGGAGGGCCAGGCATGTTTGAAAATCTATCCGAACGCCTTGGCGGAGTCTTTGATCGCCTGACGAAACAGGGCGCCCTGTCCGAAGAGGACGTCAAAACCGCCCTGCGCGAAGTTCGCGTTGCCCTGCTCGAGGCGGACGTGTCGCTGCCTGTCGCCCGCAGCTTTATCAAGGCTGTCGAATCCAAGGCCACCGGTGCCGCCGTCACCAAATCCATTACCCCCGGCCAACAGGTCATCAAGATCGTCCATGACGAACTGATCCGTGTTCTGGCTGGCGAAGATGGCGAAGAGCGCCTGAAAATCGACACCCCGCCCGCGCCGATCCTGATGGTCGGTCTGCAGGGGTCGGGTAAAACCACCACGACCGCCAAACTGGCCAAGCGTCTGAAAGACCGCGAAGGCAAGCGGGTACTGATGGCCTCTCTCGACGTCAACCGTCCGGCCGCGATGGAACAGTTGGCGATCCTCGGCCAGCAGATCGGCGTCGATACCCTGCCGATCGTCAAGGGCGAAGACCCTGTGGCAATCGCCAAGCGTGCGAAAACCCAAGCGTCCTTGGGCGGTTATGACGTCTATTTCCTCGATACCGCAGGCCGTCTGCACATCGACGAAGAGCTGATCCAGCAGGCCGCCGACGTGCGCGACGTGGTGAACCCGCGCGAAACGCTGTTGGTGGTGGACGGTCTGACCGGTCAGGACGCCGTGAACGTGGCGACCGAATTCGACGCGAAAATCGGCGTGTCGGGCGTGGTCCTGACCCGTATGGACGGCGACGGTCGCGGCGGCGCGGCCCTGTCGATGCGGGCGATCACCGGCAAGCCGATCCGTTTCGTCGGTCTCGGCGAAAAGATGGACGCGCTGGAAACCTTTGAGGCGCAGCGGATCGCGGGCCGTATCCTTGGCATGGGCGACATCGTCGCGCTGGTCGAAAAGGCGCAGGCCACGCTGGAGGTCGAACAGGCCGAACGCATGATGAAGCGGTTCCAGAAGGGCCGTTTCAACATGAACGACCTCAAGATGCAGCTGGAACAGATGCTGAAAATGGGCGGCATGGAGAGCCTGATGGGCATGATGCCCGGCATGGCGAAACACGCTGGCAAAATCAAGGAAGCCGGTTTCGATGACCGCATGCTCCGCCGCCAGATCGCCCTGATCAACTCGATGACCAAAGTCGAACGCGCCAATCCCGACCTGATGCAGGCCAGCCGCAAAAAGCGGGTCGCAGCCGGGGCCGGTCTGGAAGTGTCGGAACTGAACAAGCTGCTCAAGCAGCAAAAGCAGATGGCCGACATGATGAAGAAGATGGGCGCAATGGGCAAAGGCGGCGCACTCAAGTCCGCCATCAAACAGATGTTCGGCAAGGGCGGTATGCCCGAAGGCATGCCCGATATGAACGACCCCAAGGCCATGCAGGAGGCCGCCAAATTACTGGGCCAGTCGGGCAAGCTCCCGGGTCTGGGCGGTATGGGTGGAATGGGCGGCTTGGGCGGTCTGGGCAACCTGTCCGGCATCATGGGCAAGAAAAAGTAACCGATGCTGACCGTGCTCGAAACCTCGCGCCTGATCCTGCGCAAACCCAACGTGTCGGACGTGGATGCCGCTGTGGCATTCTTTACGTCGGACCGTTCGGCTGGCGTTGGCGGCCCCTTGACCGAGGGCAAGGCGTGGCGGGCATTGGCCACCGAAATCGGTCACTGGGACATGCGCGGCTATGGCATGTGGACCGTCACCCGCAAGGGCGACGACCGTGCCTTGGCGATGATCGGCCCGTGGTTCCCGAATGATTGGCCGGAAACCGAAATCGGCTGGATGGTCTGGGACCCGGCTGTGGAAGGGACCGGAATCGCGACCGAGGCCGCGCGTGCCGCCATCGACCATGCCTATGCCCGGCTGGGATGGCAAACCGCCGTGTCCTATGTCGGCGTCGGCAACACGCGCTCGGCCCGATTGGCGGAAAAACTGGGCGCCGTTCTGGACCCTGCTGCCGCCATGCCAGAAGGCAAGTCCTGCTGGGTCTATCGCCACCCCAAACCGGAGGAAGTGAAATGAGCCGTCCTTGGGAAACCGAACCCGAAGGCCAAGCCGCAGTAGCGACTGACCGTATTCTGGGGTCCCTGCCCCGCATCGCCCTGGACCGCGTCACCCTGCGTGCGCCCCGGATCACCGATTTCGAAGACTATGCCCGCATCGTTTGCACCGAGGTTGGCAAATATGTCGACGGCCCGATGACCCGAGACGATGCCTGGCTCGATTTCAACCAGCTGGTTGCCGGCTGGATGCTGCGCGGCGCCGGTCTTTGGACGGTCGAGCGCAACGACGATATGGTGACGCTGGGCTTTGTGATGCTCGATCATGAATTTGGCGACCCGGAACCCGAACTGGGGTTCCTGTTCCTGCCGGAATTCGAAGGTCAGGGCTACGCCTTTGAGGCCGCTCGCAGCGCCCGCAACAATGCCTTTAACGCGCTCAGCTGGCCGACGATGGTCAGCTACATTCACCCCGACAATGCCCGCGCCATCGCATTGGCCGAAAAGCTGGGCGGCGTGCGCGATGAAACCGTCGATCACGCGGGCTGCGTTGCCTATCGCTATGCCCCCGATCTCCCGACTGCCTAAGAGGACGCTATGACCGACGCCACTACTCGCGCTGCGGCGCTGCTCAAGGGACACCGCGAAAGCATCGACCGGCTGGACGCCATTCTGGTGTTCACGCTGGCAGAGCGGTTCAAACACACGCAAGCCGTGGGCAAGCTCAAGGCTGAATACGAACTTCCTCCGTCTGATCCCGTGCGCGAAGAGGCACAGATCAAGCGGTTGACCGACCTTGCGGAGCAGGCCGATCTGGACCCTGAATTCGCTAAGAAATTCCTGAATTTCATTATTCAGGAAGTGATCAAACACCACGAACAACACCAATCCTGACGGCCCGCCGTCACCATCGCCATTCAAAGGAGATACACCCATGGCTATGAAAATTCGTCTCGCCCGTGGCGGCTCGAAAAAGCGTCCGTTCTACTCGGTCGTCGCCTCCGACTCGCGCATGCCGCGCGACGGTCGCTTCATCGAGAAGCTGGGCATCTACAACCCGCTGCTGGCCAAGGACAGCGAAGACCGCGTCAAACTGAACATCGAGCGCGTCCAGTACTGGCTGTCGCAGGGCGCCCAGCCGACCGACCGAGTCGCCCGCTTCCTCGAAGCTGCTGGCGTTGTTGCCAAGACCGTTCGCAACAACCCCAAGAAAGCCGTTCCGGGCAAAGCTGCTCAGGACCGCGCCAAGGCCAAGGCTGAAAAAGCCGCTGCCGCCGCTGCCGAAGAATAATCGGACCCGCCCGTCCCCTTGGGGGCGGGCACCCTTTGGGGCTGTTTTGTTGGCGACATCGCGGTATGTTACCCACAAAGGAGCCCACGCATGACAGGCTTTGACGCCGATTTCCGCGATCGTCTGTGGCATTTGCTACGCATGCGCCGGGATGTGCGCCATTTCAAAACCGATCCGATTCCCGATGACACGCTGGATCTGTGCCTGCGGAGTTTTTCGTTTGCGCCCTCGGTCGGACTGTCCGAACCCTGGCGGATCGTGATCGTCGGTAGCGACGCTGCACGGGCAGCCGCACGCGACAATTTCCGGACTGCCAATGCAGATGCCCTTGCGGGGTATAGCGGCGATGATGCCCGCCTCTATGCGGGCCTCAAACTGTCGGGGATGGAACAGGCCCCCGTCCATATCGCCGTCTGGTGCGATGACACCACCACCAAGGGTAAGGGGCTGGGCGCGGGCACCATGCCGGAAATGCGGGCCTATTCCTGTGTCTCTGCGGTCATGCAGTTCTGGCTGGCGCTGCGATCGCACGGGATCGGCATGGGCTGGGTGTCGATTTTGGACCCGGACCGGCTGGCGCAGGATTTGACCATTCCGGCAGGCTGGCGGTTGATCGGCTATTTCTGTATCGGCTATCCCGAAACCGAAGACGACCGGCCCGAACTGGAAAAGGTCGGTTGGGAAAAACGGCAGGCCCTGCCAGAGATGTTGAATAGGTAGAACCATGACAGATCGCGTCATCGTCGGAGCCATCGCGGGCGCCTTTGGCGTCAAGGGCGAAGTCCGCCTGAAATCCTACTGCGCCGATCCGGCGGCAATTGCGGACTACACGCCGCTGTTCACCGCCGACGGGCGCAGCTTTCCCACGGTGGTGTTGACTGGCTCGGCGGCCAATGCGCTGATTGCCCGCGTCGACGGTATCGTCACCAAAGAGGACGCGGACGCTCTCAAGGGCACGGATCTCTATGCCGACCGGACCAAGTTGCCGAACCTGCCGGACGACGAATTCTATCACGCGGACCTCATCGGCCTCGCGGTGTTCGACACGGGCGGCAATGAACTGGGCCACGTCAAGTCGGTGATGAACCACGGGGCCACCGATCTGCTGGAAATCCACAAGCCGGGGTACAAAACCACCGTCCTGCTGCCCTTTACCCAGGCGGCAGTGCCGACCGTCGATCTGACCGCCGGGCGCATCATCGCCGATCCGCCTGCGGGACTGTTTCCGGATGAATGACTTTCGCCGGGTGCTGATCCATCCGGGCTTTCACAAAACCGGCACCAGCACGACCCAGCATTTTCTGTGGCGCAACAAATCCCGGATAGAGAGCCGCGCGCATCTGTTCATGCTCCGGCATCTCAAACCGGTGGCCAGCCTTGCCCTGCGGTTTTCGAAAACCGGCAACCCCTTGGTGCTACTGGATATGTCCGAGGCGCTGGACCAAATATTTGCCGATGTTCCGGAGGATGGCCGCGATATCCTGATCTCGTGCGAGGGGCTGTCGGGACACCTGCCCGGCTGGCCCGGCGTCGCCGACTACAGCGCCGCGCCCGTCATCCTGTCCTATCTGGTCGGGTTCCTGTCGAACCGCTTTGCCACCGATGATGTGCGGGTCACGTTGACCACCCGCGATCCGGTACATTGGCTCTGGTCGGCCTATCGCCACCACCTGCGCGGCCACCGCATGGTGCTGGATTGGCCCGCATTTCAGGCGCAGTTTTCCGCCGCCGCGGATTTTGCGCCGATCGTTGCCGCGATGGCCTCTGACTTGCGCCGCGCCCCGACGCTCCTGCCGCTGGAACAGGCGCAGACCCACCCCCAAGGCCCCGGCGGCGCGTTGCTGGCCTCTTTCGATTGGCCTGATCCTCTGGATGGCTGGGAAACCGTCGCCCCTGGCAATCTGGGGCCCGATGACGACCTCTGGCCGGAGTTTCTGCGGCTCAACCGCTCTGATCTGACTGACGACGCGCTCAAGGCTGAAAAGGACCGCCTGTCGAAACAGGCCGGACTGGCCGGATGGACGCGTGGTTAGTTCCCTGCATGCCTGAGATACGGTAGGACATCCCCATGACCGATGACGCCAACGCCAACGCCCCGACCGAACCGCAGTCGCCCAAATCCCTGGGCCGCAAGGTGCTGCGCCCCACCCTGCAACCGCGCGACCTGCTGACCGAGGCGCCGGAATGGGTCGGCACGTGGACCGCGCAGATCATCACCCTCTTTCCCGAAGCCTTCCCCGGTGTCTTGGGCGAGAGCCTGACCGGCAAGGCCCTGCGCGACAATCAATGGGCGTTGCGCACGATCCATCTGCGCGACTTTGGCGTCGGCAAACACCGCAACGTGGATGACACCCCCGCAGGCGGCGGCGCGGGCATGGTGATCCGCCCCGATGTTCTGGACGCCGCGATCCAGCACGCGGGCAGCTTTGCACGTGGCCACATGCCCCTGATCTACCTGTCCCCGCGCGGCAAGCGTTTCGATCAGGCGATGGCACGCGAATGGGCCTCCTACGACGGTCTGACCATGATCTGTGGCCGGTTCGAAGGCATCGACCAGCGCGTGATCGACGCCTACCGCATCCAAGAGGTCTCACTCGGTGATTTCGTCCTGACCGGCGGTGAAATCGCCGCGCAGGCGATGATCGACGCCACCGTCCGCCTGCTGCCCGGTGTGCTGGGCAACGCCGAGAGCATCGAGGACGAGAGCCATTCCAACGGCCTGCTGGAACACCCGCAATACACCCGCCCCGCCGAATGGCGCGGCCTGTCCATCCCCGAAGTCCTCATGTCCGGCCACCACGGCAACATCGAAAAATGGCGGAAAGAGAAGGCCGAGGAGATTACCAAGGAGAGACGGCCGGATATGTGGGAGAGGTATCGGGACTAGGTGTTTGCAGGCATTCGGCCGTTTTGCCGGGCAACACAGCGCCAGAGTTTTTTGCGTACCCCGTCAGGTTCCAAATGCCGATATGCTCCCCCGGAATATTTGGGCCAATCGATTGCCATGCCGTTTTTGACCATTTCGGCAGATAGATCTCTACCATCAGCAAGATAGCATTTCGCAACCTGTCTCTCGTGGGAAAGGTCGCCTGTGCAAACAGCCTTTATTTTTTGACCGGCACAGAGCTGCATTAATTTTTGCTTCGAGATTTTCCCGTAGGGATCGTCAAGTTCAGGGGCGTCGATACCGAATAACCTAATATTTTGGCCGGCAATCGTAATCGTATCGCCATCAATGACGTAACACCGCCCGGACAAAATCTGCGTCTCAATTGTCTGCGTAGTGACCTGAGCGGTCACAACAGTCGTTACGCCACCTACGACTGCGGTTTCGGTTCCGTCTTGGCTGATCGCCCGTTCTTCATCGTAACGTTCGCGAATGTCGACTTTGGTAACGACAATCGTTTCAGATTGGGTCTGCCGGAGTGGTTTGGGTTGGGCCTGCCGCCGTGGTTTAGTTGGCCGCCCGCTCCCGCCTTGGAGCAAAATGCGAAGAATCTTAAAGAACATCTGTCAATCGTCCGTGGAAATAAGAATTCCACCATTAATAGAAAACACAGTGCTGACAACCCCGTTGGCCCGATCCTCCCCTTGCCCCTTCGCCCCCTTTCGCCTATACGCGCCCTGTCTAGGGGATCGCTGATTCCACTAGGCCCGTTTTCTATTGCTACACCCCTCTTCTTCGAGGGTTTTCGGGCAAAGGGCGCGGACACAAAGAAGACGACCTGAACTCTGGCGGGCGCATCTGCGGACCCGGAAGAAGACCGAGAGCTCTGAGGCCGTGAGAAACTTTGCGGATATACCGCAAGCAGATAGGAGATGATCAGATGAATCTGATCGCACAGATCGAGGCGGAACAAATCGCCGCCCTGGGGAAAACCATCCCCGATTTCAAAGCTGGCGACACCATTCGCGTTGGCTACAAAGTGACCGAAGGCACCCGCACCCGTGTGCAGATGTACGAAGGCGTTTGCATCAGCCGTAAGAACGGCAAGGGCATTGCCGGTTCGTTCACCGTTCGCAAGATTTCCTTTGGTGAAGGCGTAGAACGCGTGTTCCCGCTGTACTCGACCAACATCGATTCGATCGAGGTTGTCCGTCGTGGTCGCGTCCGTCGTTCCAAGCTGTACTACCTGCGCACCCGTCGCGGTAAGTCGGCTCGTATCGCCGAAGTCACCAACTACAAAGCCCTCGGCGACGAATAAGGACAGGACCAATGAAACAAGGCATCCATCCCGACTACCACATGATCGACGTCAAGTTGGTCGACGGCACCATCGTCAAGATGAAGTCCACCTGGGGCAAAGAAGGCGAGACCATGTCGCTGGATATCGACCCCTCGGTTCACCCGGCGTGGACTGGTGGTTCGTCCCGCCTGCTGGACACCGGCGGCCGCGTGTCCAAGTTCAAGAACAAGTACGCCGGTCTGGGTTTCTAATCCATTCCAGTGCGCAGACTCAAACGCCGCCCCTCGGGCGGCGTTTTTGTTTTTAGCGACCGCACCGCGCCAACCGCGCCCATATCGGGGCAAAAGAAAACCGCCCCGAAGGGCGGTTTCTTTGATCAGGCGACGTTACGCTTGGGCTGGGGCTTGCCACCGCCACGACGCGGCACGTTGTTGGGGTTCTGTTTCCCCATCCCGCCGCCCTGCGCGTTGCCGGCCGGACGCTTGCCCTGACCGCCATTCGGCTTGCCGCTACCGCCATGTGCATTGCGGGTCGGTTTGCCCTGACCGCCATTGCCGCGGCGCTGACCCTGCGGCTTGGGCTTGGGCGCATCGCCATAGTTTTCCCACGGACGCCCGGAGGCCGTCGCGATATCGGTCTTGAGCAGTTTGGTGATTTCCTTGAGGTCGGCCATTTCGTCCGGCGCGACCAAGGCGACCGCCTGCCCTTCGGCCCCGGCACGGGCGGTACGGCCAATCCGGTGGACGTATTGGTCCGGCACGTTCGGCAATTCAAAGTTGTAGACGAACTTCACGCCCGGAATGTCGATCCCGCGGGCCGCCACGTCGGTGGCCACCAGAATGCGGACAGTACCTTCTTTGAAGTCCTTGATGGCGCGGTCACGCTGGCCCTGGCTCTTGTTGCCATGGATCGAGGCGACGGCAAAACCCTTGCTCTCGAGCATACGGCCCAGCTTTTCCATGCCCCATTTGGTGCGACCGAACACCAGCGCCAGATCGTCGCGGTGCTGGTCCAGCAGTTCGACCAACAGATCGAACTTGGCGGCCTTGGCGACGTAGTGGACGGACTGTTCGATTTTGTCAGCCGCCTGACCCGGGGGGTTGACCTGCACGCGCACGGCATCGGTCAGATAGCTCTGGGCCAGTTCGGCCATCTGCTTGGGCATCGTGGCCGAGAACAGCATGGTCTGGCGCTGCTTGGGCAACATTTCCGCAATCCGGCGCAGCGCGTGGATAAAGCCAAGGTCCAGCATCTGGTCGGCCTCATCAAGAACCAGAAAATCCGTCTGGTCCAGACGCAGCGCATTGCGGTCGATCAGGTCGATCAGACGGCCCGGCGTCGCCACGAGGATCGAGGTGCCGCGTTCCAGTTTGCGCATCTGGCCGACAATGCCAGCGCCGCCAACGACGAGCACCGATTTCAGGTGCGACCCTTCGTGGAACGCCGTCAGGTTATCATGGATCTGCTTGGCCAATTCGCGGGTCGGCGCCAACACCAGCGCGCGCACCGATTTGGGCTGAGTTTTACGGCCGTCAGAGATCAGGCGGTGCAACATCGGCAGGCCGAACGCGGCGGTTTTGCCCGTCCCGGTCTGCGCGAGGCCCATCACATCGCGGCCCTCCATCGCATGCGGGATCGCCTGCGTCTGGATCGGGGTCGGCGTGGTGATGCCCATATTGGCAATATTGGTCAGCAGTCGGGCGTTCAGCCCGAAGGTATCGAAAGACATAAAATCCTGTTCCGCACGGCAAAGGCCGTGCATCGCCCATATCGGGCAAACAAGTGCTGCACGGATCACTCACCCCCCGGCCGAATGCCGGACTGCCGAACCCGCACGGCCCCTTGCGTGAAAGAGGGAACCTGTATGACATGTCCTGCGCCAATCCTTTGGCGCGTGGCTCACGCGGCTGGACTTATGTCATCGGGGGCATATGGACCGGAAACCGGATTAGGTCAAGTGTTTTGACGCAACGACATGCCGCAGTGCAGTAGGGCAACGATCCCTCAGGAAAATGCAGTCATATACCGGACCGCGCTTTCCCTTCTATCAGCCCCAACATATAGTACCGCCAAGCAACAAACTACGAGGGATGGCGTGGCGCATATCATCGTCGTCGGGAACGAAAAAGGCGGGGCTGGCAAGTCAACCGTGTCCATGCATGTCGCAACGGCGCTCGCGCGGATGGGGCATAAGATCGGGGTTCTGGACCTTGACCTGCGGCAGAAATCGCTGGGGCGGTATTTGCTGAATCGGCAAGCCTTTGCGGACAGCGAAAATCTGGACCTCGCGATGCCGATCTACAAAGAGCTGCCAGAGATCGACCAATCGACGCTGCAACCGGGCGAGAATGCCTTTGACCACCGTCTGTCGGCCGCCGTCGCCGGACTAGAGGCGGAATGCGAATTCATCCTGATCGACTGCCCCGGATCGCACACGCGTCTGAGCCAAGTCGCGCATTCGCTGGCCGATACGCTGATTTCGCCGCTCAACGACAGTTTTGTCGATTTCGACCTGCTGGCGCATATCGACAGCGATGGCGAAACCATCACCGGCCCGTCGGTCTATGCCGAAATGGTCTGGAACGCCCGGCAATTGCGGGCGCAGGCGGGGCTAAAGCCCATCGACTGGATCGTCATCCGCAACCGTATGGGCGCACAGGCGATGGTCAACAAACAAAAGATGGAAGCCGCGCTGGACAAACTCTCGCGCAGGATCGGGTTCCGCGTTGCGCCCGGCTTTAACGAACGGGTTATTTTCCGCGAATTGTTCCCGCGTGGCCTGACGCTGCTGGACCTCAAGGACGTGGGCGTCACCCAGTTGAACATTTCGAACGTCGCCGCCCGCCAGGAATTGCGCGATCTGGTCAAGGCGCTGAATCTGCCGGGGATCACACCGGATTTCTGATCGCCAGTTCACCGGTCAACTGAGAACTTACCTTCCAATTTGGGCGCGATCCACCGGACATCGCGCCCTTTTTGTTGTCGCCATCACTTTGACGACCCCGCCAAAGCCGCTAATCTATCCCAAAGAGGAGAGCCGCCGTGATCGACACCCAGCCCCTATCACAGAGCCTAGGCGGCCCGCTGACTGATGAGGCTTGGGTCGATGTGCTGCGCGCGGTTGACCGGACCTATGCTGAACTGGTCGATTATCAGGGCCAGCTAGAGGCGCGGAACGCTGAACTGGATGAAATGCGGGCCTTTATGGCCTCGGTGTTTGCGTCGGTGTCGGACGTGCTGATTGTTGTTGGTCGGGATGGACTGATAGAACAGGCCGCCGGGTCGTTCCAGACGATGACCGGCCAATCCCCCGAGGCCGTGCGCGGTGCGGCCCTGTCGCAGATCCTTCAGGGCAGCGGCCTGACCCAGCTAGAGCAGACCATCGCGCAGGTCATCCGGACGCGCCGACCTGCGCGGATCGAACTGGACCTGCCTGGCACGGACGGGCCTTCGCCGCTCGACCTGTCGATCACGCCGCGATTTGGCGAACGCGGCAAGAGTTTGGGCACGGTTCTGATTGGCCGTCCCGTCGGGGAATTGAAACAGGCCTATTCCGAACTGGCCGACAGCCACCGCGCCCTGCAAGAGGCGCAAACCCATCTGGTACGGAATGAAAAGCTCGCCTCGCTCGGTCGGCTGTTGGCCGGGGTAGCGCATGAATTGAACAATCCGATTTCGTTTGTCTATGCCAACACCCATGCCCTGGAAAAATACGTGGCGCGGTTTGTCACCTATTTCGAACAGGTACAGGCCGGGGCCAGCAGACAGGACCTGATTGCCCTGCGTCAGGAACTGCGACTGGACCGCGAGTTGTACAATATGCGCACGGCGATTGACGGAGCCCGCGACGGTGCCGAACGCGTGCGTGACATCGTCGAGGACCTGCGCCGCCTGTCGGCGGATGGCACTGGCGAATTCGCCAACTTCGACCTGATCGAAACCGTGCGAGTGTCCACACATTGGGTCGTGCGGGGAATGAAGAAACCCGCGCCCATTCAGGTGGACGGTCCGCTGACGCTCTTGGCCCATGGGCGATTGGGGCATATCCAGCAGGTGGTGATGAACCTTGTGCAGAATGCGCTGGATGCCGTCGAGGGGCGCGCGGAGCCGCAGATCACCATTCGCCAAGGCCAAGACGGAGCGATGGTTTTTGTCGAGGTCTGTGACAATGGACCTGGCATTGCAGCCGATATCGCCAATTCGATCTTTGACCCGTTTTTCACGACGAAGCCTGTGGGCAAGGGTACCGGATTGGGGCTGTCGATCAGCCATAAAATCGCCCAAGAGCATCATGGCTGGCTCAGGCTGATGAACCCGGGCGAGCCGGGGGCCTGTTTTCGGCTGACCCTACCCGCGGGGCAGGCATGAATATTCTATGGCTACAGGCCTCTGGCTGTGGCGGCTGCACAATGTCGCTGCTCTGCGCCGAAAATCCGGGGGTTTTCGACCTGTTGTCGGGGGCGGGATTGCGGTTTCTATGGCATCCCGCCTTATCGACCGAAACCGGGGCCGAGGTACGGCAACTGCTGGCCCGGATTGAGACCGGGGAAACGCCGCTCGATATCCTCTGCGTCGAAGGGGCGATCGCGCGCGGGCCACGCGGGACGGGCCGGTATCAGATGTTGTCCGGCACCGGTCGGTCCATGCTGGAGTGGGTTCAGACCCTCGCCCCGCTGGCGCAGCAGGTGGTTGCCGTGGGCAGTTGCGCGGCCTTTGGCGGGGTCACGACCGCCGGCGGCAACCCTTCGGACGCAACCGGGCTACAATCGGACGGGGCGCAGGCCGGTGGCATTCTGCCGACAGGGTTCAAGGGGCGAGCGGGGCTGCCCGTAATCAATATCGCGGGCTGCCCGACCCATCCGGATTGGGTGACCGAAACGCTGTTGCTGTTGGCGGCAGGGGCGATGACGGCAACGGATCTGGACGGCTATGCGCGGCCAAGGTTCTTTGCCGATCATCTGGTGCATCATGGCTGCTCCAAGAACGAATACTACGAATACAAGGCCAGCGCCCAAGACCTCAGCCAGATCGGCTGCATGATGGAGCACCTGGGCTGTATCGGGACCCAAGCGGTCGGGGACTGCAATATCCGCCCGTGGAACGGCTCTGGCAGTTGCACCCGCGGCGGCTATCCCTGCATCAATTGCACCGCCCCAGAGTTCGAAGAGCCCCGCCACACCTTTACCGAAACACCCAAAGTCGCGGGCATCCCGATCGGCCTGCCCTCTGACATGCCAAAGGCGTGGTTCATGGCGCTCGCGTCGCTGTCCAAGGCGGCGACCCCGGATCGGATCAGCAAGAATGCCATCAGCGACCGCGTGACAGTGCCGCCCACCCTCAGAAAGCCAAAAACATGAGCCAGACGAATTTGGTGGTTGGTCCGTTTAACCGGGTCGAAGGGGATCTGGAGGTCACGCTGGATATTTCTGACGGGGCAGTTGCCGCCGCACGGGTCAATTCCCCGCTGTTTCGGGGATTCGAGATGATGCTACTGGGCAAGGACCCCCGCGATGCGCTGACCATCACCCCGCGGATTTGCGGCATCTGTTCGATCAGCCAATCCATGGCCGCGGCGCTAGCCCTTGGCGATGCGGCGGGGATCGACATGCCACCCCAAGGCCGGTTGATCGCCGCGCTCCTGCATGCGGTAGAGAACCTTGCCGACCATGTGACGCATTTCAATCTGTTCTTTATGCCCGATTTCGCCCGCCCGGTTTATTCCGGTCAGGGATGGCATGATCAGGCGATCAACCGGTTTACCGCGATGGAGGGCAGCGCCGCGCGTGCGGCTGTCACCGCGCGAGCGGACCTGCTGCATATCGTCGGACTCTTGGCCGGAAAATGGCCTCATACATTAGCGGTGCAGCCCGGCGGCGTAACCAAGGCCCCGAGCGTCGCGGACAAGGTGCGGATTCAGACCACGCTGCGCAGTTTCCGCAAATATCTGGAAACGACGCTCTTTGGCCGCCCGCTCGAAGAATTCGCGGCCCTGACGACCCATGATCAGCTCCAGACCTGGACCACCGGCGATGTCGGGCTGTTTTTGCGGATATCCAGCGACATCGGGCTGGAAACGCTGGGCCAAGGCGCGGGACGCTATGTGTCCTACGGCGCCTATCCCCTACCGGGTCGGCGGGCCTGGGCGGCAGGGGTTTGGGAAAACGGATCCCTGCATCCGTTGGAGACAGAGGCCATCCGCGAAGACCTGAGCCATGCGTGGATGCTCGGACCCGATGCCCACCCGAAGGACGGCAAGACCGAACCCGACGAAGCCATGCGTGAAAGCGCCTATAGCTGGTGCAAGGCCCCGCGTCTGGCAGGCAAGCCCATGGAAACCGGGGCGCTGGCACGGCAGATCATCGACGGGCATCCTCTGGCGCGGACCATCGGCACCGGCGTCGAGGCGCGGATCGTCGGACGACTGCTGGAAATCGCGCGGACACAAATGCTGCTCGAAGATCTGGCTGCGCAGATCGACCCAAAGGAGCGGTTCATGACCACCGCGCCCCTACCGAAATCGGGGTCCGGCGTCGGACTGGTAGAGGCTGCCCGTGGTGCACTGGGTCATTGGACCCGTTTCGAACAGGGCAAGACAACACAATATCAGATCATCGCGCCAACAACGTGGAATTTCAGTCCCCGGGACAGCGCCGGGACGCCCGGCCCATTGGAGGCGGCACTGGTCGGCGCAGAAGTCCGCGCCGGCGAGGACACGCCGATCGCCGTGCAGCATATCGTGCGGTCCTTTGATCCTTGTATGGTGTGCACGGTGCATTAGCGCCCGGGGGCTCTGCCCCCGGACCCCCGAGGTATTTAGGGAAAGATGAAAACAGGGGCTTGGGAAATCAGAGTGCGCGGGCAAGTGCAGGGCGTCGGATTTCGGCCCTTTGTCTGGCAATTGGCGGAACGGTTCGGGCTAAATGGTTCCGTGCGGAACGATGCCATGGGTGTGTTGATCCACTGTGATCGCCTGCCGGACGGGTTCTTGGCCGCCCTGAGCGCGGAGGCGCCACCGCTGGCACGCGTGGACGAGGTGATGGCCAACGCAATCGAGGCGGCCGGTTATGACGGGTTTTCCATTGTCGCCAGTGGCGGAAAGGGCGCGCAGACGCGAGTGACACCGGATGCGGCGACCTGCCTCGAGTGTCTGGCCGAAATCGAGGAGCGGAACGGGCGGCGATATGGCTATGCGTTCACCAATTGCACCCACTGCGGGCCGCGATTTACCATCCTCAAGGCGCTGCCCTATGACCGCAGTCAGACCACCATGGCCGCGTTCGGGATGTGCGCGGCCTGTGCGCGGGAGTATGGCGATCCGAGGGACCGCCGGTTTCATGCCCAGCCGATCGCCTGTCCGGACTGTGGCCCGAAAATCTGGGCCGAACCCGGGGGCGATCCGATCCGGGTGACCGCAGAGCGGCTCTTGGCCGGCGAGATTGTTGCGATCAAGGGGCTGGGCGGTTTCCACCTCGCCTGTGATGCCACCAATAGTGCGGCAATTGCGCTGTTGCGAGAGAGGAAGAGACGACCCAGCAAACCGTTTGCCCTGATGGGGACGCTGCCGATGATCGCGGATTATGCCGATGTGAGCGAGAGCGAACGGGACTTGCTGGCGGACCCGGCAGCGCCGATCGTTTTGATCGGAGGCAGGGGCGGATTGCCAGAGGGATTGGCGCCCGGGCAAAGCACATTGGGCTGGATGCTGCCCTATACGCCGCTCCATCGCATGCTGCTGCGCGAGGTGGCACGCCCCTTGGTGATGACCTCGGGCAACCTCTCGGGCGAGCCGCAAGTCATTGAGAACCAGGAGGCCCGAGACAAGCTAAGCCAGTTCGCCGACGCGTTTTTGATGCATGATCGCGAAATCGCGCGGCGGCTGGACGATAGTGTCGAACGCGCAGAGCCGCAGATGGTGCTACGTCGCGCCAGAGGCCGGGTTCCGGGCACGATCCCGCTGCCCGACGGGTTCGGGGCCGCACCGCAGGTCGTGGCCTACGGCGCACATGTGAAATCGGCGATCTGCCTGATCAAGGACGGGCAAGCGTTATTGTCACATCATCTGGGCGATCTGGACGATGCTCTGACCTGGGAGGAATTCGTCAGGGCCGATGCGGATTATGCGGAATTGTTCGCGCATCGGCCTGTCATGGTCGCCTGCGATCAGCATCCCGACTATCGGTCATCGCGCCATGCTGCCGCAAAGGGCCTGCCTGTGGTCGAGGTCCAGCACCACCACGCCCATTTGGCCGCCTGTCTGGGGGAAAACCGCTGGCCACTGGACGGCGGGCAGGTTGCGGGGATTGTGCTGGACGGCGTTGGACTGGGCACCGATCGGACGGTCTGGGGCGGCGAGGTGTTGCTGGGCGATTATCGCGGATTTGAGCGGTGCGCGTGGCTGCGACCGACCCCGCTGATCGGCGGGGACCTGACGCAGAAACAGCCGTGGCGCAATGCGCTCGCCCATCTGGATCAGGCTGGTCTGCCGGATCTGGCGGAGCGGCTGTTTGCGGATCAGACCATCGCTGTTGCCCGCATGGCACGTGACCGGAGACTGAATAGTCCGCTATCGTCCAGTGCGGGGCGGTTGTTCGACGCGATGGCGGCGGTGCTCGGGATTTGCCCCGAGAGGCAGAGCTATGAGGGCGAGGCCGCGATGGCGCTAGAGGCGATGGCAGTTGACATCAGCAGTGGCGCCTATCCCCTGACAACGAGCGCCGAGGGTGTGATTGACCCTGCCGCGCTCTGGCACAGTGTGGCCCGTGATCTGGCCACCGGCGTCGCGCCTGCGACGATGGCCTATCGGTTTCACGCGGGGCTGGCCCGTGCCTTTGCCGGGCAGGCCCGCGCCTTGGTCGATCGCGGCGCGGCGCAGGCGGTGGCACTGACTGGCGGATGTCTGCAAAACGCACTGCTGCTGCGGCTGTTGCTATCGGAACTGGAGGGCTACCCGGTCCTGCATCACCAGCGGATGCCGGCCAACGACGGCTCTATCGCGCTCGGGCAGGCGCTGGTTGCCGCAGCGCAAAGTATCTGACCACTCGACAGCCAAGCCGGTTACCCATGTACCGGCTGCGATTGCGGCGACATTGCCCTAACCCTTTGTCAAAATTACAGTATTCCGCTGTATGCCAAAGCGGTCAATTCACGCTATCCCACGGCATTGCCCCCCTGCATCCTCTGGACATACTGCCCGACGTGCGTGCCACGCCTCGGGCCCGATTGGATAACGGGAGGGACAGTTGTCACAGATCGAAACCTTCTATGAGGTCATGCGCAAGCAGGGGATCACCCGCCGCAGCTTCATGAAATACTGCTCGCTGACGGCTTCGGCGCTTGGCCTTGGGCCGGCGTTTGTGCCGCAAATCGCGCATGCCATGGAAACCAAACCGCGCACGCCGGTGATCTGGGTCAACGGGTTGGAATGCACCTGCTGTTCGGAATCGTTCATCCGCGGCGCCCATCCGCTGGCCAAGGATGTCGTGCTGTCGATGATCAGCCTCGACTATTCGGAAACGCTGATGGCTGCTGCCGGTCACCACGCCGAAGCCGCGCTGGAAGAGACCATCGAAAAGTACAAGGGCAACTACATCCTTGCCGTTGAAGGCAACCCGCCCCTGAACGAGGACGGCATGTTCTGTATCGTCGGTGGCAAGCCGTTCGTGGAACAGCTCAAGCACGCTGCCCAGCACGCCAAGGCCGTGATCAGCTGGGGCGCCTGCGCGTCCTATGGCTGCGTTCAGGCCGCCAAGCCGAACCCGACGCAGGCGACCCCGGTGCACAAGGTGATCACCGACAAGCCGATCATCAAGGTGCCGGGCTGCCCGCCGATCGCCGAGGTGATGACCGGTGTTATCACCTACATGCTGACCTTTGACCGCCTGCCGGAATTGGACCGTCAGGGTCGCCCCGCGATGTTCTACGGCCAGCGTATCCACGACAAATGCTACCGCCGTCCGCACTTTGACGCCGGCCAGTTTGTCGAACACTGGGATGACGAAAACGCGCGCAAGGGTTTCTGTCTGTACAAGATGGGCTGCAAGGGCCCGACCACCTACAACGCCTGTTCGACAGTGCGCTGGAACGAAGGCACATCGTTCCCGATCCAGTCGGGTCACGGCTGTATCGGCTGTTCCGAAGACGGCTTCTGGGATCAGGGATCGTTCTACAACCGCGTGACCGACCTGACCCAATTCGGCATCGAGGCCAATGCCGACAAGGTCGGCATGACCGCCGCCGGCGTCGTCGGCGCGGGCGTTGCCGCACATGCGGCTGTGTCCGCCCTGCGGGCCGCCCAGCGCAAAACCCAAGACAAGAAAGAAGAGGCATAAGTCATGGTTGCAACTCCGAACGGCTTTGACCTCGACACCTCGGGCCAGCGGATCGTCGTTGACCCGGTCACCCGGATCGAAGGCCATATGCGCTGTGAAGTGAACGTCGATGAAAACGGCATCATTCGCAACGCGGTGTCCACCGGCACCATGTGGCGCGGGCTGGAAGTGATCCTCAAGGGCCGTGATCCGCGCGATGCCTGGGCGTTTACAGAACGCATCTGCGGCGTTTGTACCGGCACGCACGCGCTGACCTCGGTCCGTGCGGTTGAGGACGCGCTGGGGATCACCATCCCCGACAACGCGAACTCGATCCGCAACATCATGCAGCTCAACCTGCAAATCCACGATCACATCGTCCACTTTTACCATCTGCACGCGCTGGACTGGGTGAACCCGGTCAATGCTCTGCGCGCCGACCCGAAGGCGACCAGCGAATTGCAGCAGATGGTGTCACCGAGCCACCCGCTCTCGTCGCCGGGCTATTTCCGTGACGTGCAGAACCGCCTGAAACAGTTCGTGGAATCCGGTCAGCTGGGTATCTTCAAGAACGGCTATTGGGACAACCCCGCCTACAAACTGCCGCCCGAAGCCGACCTGATGGCGACGACCCACTACCTCGAGGCGCTGGACCTGCAAAAAGAGATCGTGAAAATCCACACGATCTTTGGTGGCAAGAACCCGCACCCGAACTGGCTGGTGGGCGGCGTGCCCTGCCCGATCAACGTCCATTCGACCGGCGCTGTCGGCGCGATCAATATGGAACGGCTGAACCTTGTGTCCTCGATCATCGACAAGTGCATCGAGTTCAACAAGAACGTCTACCTGCCGGACGTTGTCGCCATCGGCGGTTTTTACAAGAACTGGCTCTACGGTGGCGGTCTGTCGTCGCAGGCCTGCCTCGCCTATGGTGATATTCCCGAACATCCGAACGATTTTTCAGCCGAACAGCTGCACCTGCCGCGCGGCGCGATCATCAATGGCGACCTGTCGGTGGTGCATGATGTGGACGTCCGCGATCCCGAACAGGTGCAGGAATTCGTTGACCATTCCTGGTACGAATACGCCGAACCGGGCTTGGGTCTGCACCCGTGGGATGGCGTCACCCAGCCGAAATACGAACTGGGGCCGAACGCCAAAGGCACCCGCACCAACATCCAGCAACTGGACGAAGCCGCGAAATATTCGTGGATCAAGGCGCCCCGCTGGAAAGGTCACGCGATGGAGGTAGGTCCGCTGGCCCGCTACGTCGTCGGCTACGCCAAGGGTCACGAGGACATCAAGAACCAGGTCGATGGTCTGTTGCGCACGATGGACCTGCCGCTGACTGCGATCTTCTCGACCTTGGGCCGCACCGCTGCCCGCGCGCTGGAATCCGAATACTGTGGCCGTCTGCAAAAGCACTTCTTTGACAAACTGGTGACCAATATCAAGAACGGCGACGAAAGCACCGCCAACGTCGCCAAGTGGGACCCGTCCACATGGCCCAAAGAGGCGATGGGCGTCGGCATGACCGAGGCCCCGCGCGGTGCCTTGGGTCACTGGATCAGAATCAAGGATGGCCGGATCGAGAATTACCAATGCGTGGTTCCGACCACGTGGAACGGCTCGCCCCGGGACACCCAGGGCAATATCGGCGCGTTCGAGGCCAGCCTGATGAACACCAAGATGGAGCGCCCCGAAGAGCCGGTCGAAATCCTGCGCACCCTGCACAGCTTTGACCCCTGTCTGGCCTGCTCAACCCACGTCATGTCACCCGATGGTCAGGAACTGACCACCGTCAAGGTGCGCTAGGGGGTGCGATGACCGAACAATCCATCCACACCCCCAATCCTGACGTCTATCCGCTGGAATCGTCCCGTCTGACCGGGGATGCGACGGCGCAGGATATCGAGAGTATTCGGAAACGGACTTCAGTGTTTGTTTACGAATGGCCGGTGCGCCTGTGGCATTGGGTGAACGCCCTGTGCATCACAGTGTTGATCGCAACGGGTTGGCTGATCGCTGACCCGCTGCCGACGATGACCTTTGCCGAGGCGACGCACCAGTTCGTCATGGGCTATGTCCGTTTTGCCCATTTCGCGGCGGCGCAGATCCTCACGATCGGTTTCTTTGGTCGGATCTACTGGGCCATTGTCGGCAATCATCACGCCCGGCAACTGTTCTATGTGCCGATCCTGAACAAGCGGTGGTGGCGCGAGGTCGTGTTTGAAATCAAATGGTACCTGTTTCTGGAACGGGAACCGAAGAAATACGTAGGCCACAACCCGCTGGCCCAGATCGCCATGTTCTTTTTCATGACGCTGGGGATCACGTTCATGATCATCACCGGCTGGGCTCTCTATGCCGAAGGCGCTCAGGCCGGAAGTCTGTCGCATAACGTGATGGGATGGCTGATCGGCTGGGTCGGGAATACGCAGTTCCTGCACTCGGTCCACCATCTGGGCATGTGGTTCATCGTGATCTTTATGATCGTCCACATCTACGCCGCGATCCGCGAAGACATCCTGTCCCGCCAGTCCATGGTATCGACGATGATTTCGGGGACCCGGACCTTTAAGGATGACAGACCCGACTGATCCCCAATAGGTCGGTCACGACGGAAACGGGCGCTACGGCGCCCGTTTTTCATTTGAACGATAGCCTTCCAATTATCCGGATAAATGATAACTTAATTTACAATACCAAACGCTCTAGTATCCCGCCGCATACCAAAAAGACGCATTAAAACAGAGGATTAAATCCTCACATCGATTTCCTATTCGCTCGTATCAATCCGAAAACTGAAAGGGGTATGATCACTTGCAAGGCCCGGTAGAAAAGGACTCTGCCGGTAGGACGACCAAGGGAGGACAGTCATGACCATGCGCGTGCTCATTCTGGGCATCGGGAACGTATTGTGGGCCGACGAAGGGTTCGGGGTCCGCTGCGTCGAACGTCTGGCGGATCTTCACGGTTTTCCCGAGAGTGTGCGCCTGCTGGATGGCGGAACGCAGGGTCTGTATCTGCTGCCGTTTCTCGAAGAGGCGGACCACCTGATCGTGTTCGACGCCGTCGATTACGGGCTAGAGCCCGGCACCCTGAAAATCGTCTGCAATGACGAAGTTCCCGCCTTTATGGGGGCCAAGAAAATGTCGCTGCACCAGACCGGATTTCAGGACGTCATCGCGACCGCACGGCTGATGGGCTATTGCCCCGATGACCTGCTGCTGATCGGCTGTCAGCCCGAAGAGCTAGAGGACTATGGCGGCGGCCTGCGGGCCCCTGTGGCGGCACAGATCGATCCGGCCATCGCGGTCGCGCTCGATCACCTCGCCAGCCTTGGAATCCGGCCAATTTCTGGGGAGGGGGACAAATCCCTGCTCGCCGATAAATCCATCCTGCGCGATGCCTATGAGACCGGCCGCCCGTCAGAAGCCGAGGCCTATCGCCACGGCGATGCACGTTTTTTGCCGGGAACAGAGTGATGTGCGTCGGAACCCCGATGCAGGTGATCTCTGTCAACGGCATTGCCGCCACCTGCACCGATGGCACCCTGACCGAACTCGTCGATCTATCGTTGATCGGAGAGGTCACGCCGGGAACATGGCTGCTGACCTTTCTGGGGACCGCCCGCGAGGTCATTACCGAAGATGAGGCCCATAAAATCAGCGCCGCCCTGAACGGCCTGCGCGCTGTGATGACCGGAGGAGACTTGGGCGATGCCTTTGCTGATCTCGACACCCGTACTCCTCAACTTCCTCCACACCTTGCAGCCGCTTTGGCGCAGGGCAAAACAACCGCCTGAGGCTGCTATGACCCACCCGCTGATAGAACGGCTGACCACCGAATACGGTTACCCTGTGCTGGAAAATCCCAGTGACCTCGCCGAGTTCACCAACCGGGACGGCGTGCATTGCGTGTTTATTCCCGGAGATGCGGCCCGCAATCTGGAAACCACCGATGTCGCGGTGGTTCTGCCGGAATTGCGGATGACCTTTCAGGGGGCCTTTGACTGCGCCGTCACTTCGGATGCCTTTGAGGATAAGGTCAAAACCCTGACCAATGTCTTTAAGACTCCGGCCCTCGTGTTTTTCCGCGCCGGACGCCCGCTGGCCTCGATCCCCAAGGTCCGAGATTGGGACGACTACATCCACCGCATTCCGCAAATCCTCGCCCTCGAAGCCCAAGGAGCCTGAAGATGGCCAATTTCTCGATGCCACCCACCGGCTTTGGTCCCGGATCACAGCCCTTGGCCGAGGATGACGAACTGCAATACACCGTCATGCCGCAGGATATGCGTACCTATGCACCGCATACGCCGGAGTTTGACGATGCCGCCCGCGTCGCTGCGGGAACGGCGCTGATGCACCGGGTCGCTGCGGATTGCAGCGCCAGCGCCAAGGATTTGCAGAGCAGCGACCACGACCTGACGGGTCTTGACGCGGATAACCGCGCCTTTCTCAAGGACGTGCTGGGCGAAGGCGAAGTGTCCGTTCGTCTGCGCGGCATTCCCGCCATTCGGGCACAGGAATCGTTCTTTGCTGGCGTTTGGCTGCTGAATGGGGCGGGCGTGGACCAGCTGGAAATCGCCCCCATTCCGGCACTCGCGCTTGAACGTGCCCACCAACCCCACCGCCCTGCCCTGCTGACTGCCGCGCCAAAACCGGGCGATATCGCCAATGCGCCCGCGCTCTTGGCCGAACTCATTGACAAGTCGCGCAGCTATCAGGTCGGTCAAATGGCGCATGTGATCAACCTGACCCTGCTGCCGCATACAGAGGGCGATCTGACGTGGCTGGATGCCGCCGTTGGCGAGGGCAGCGTGACGATCCTGTCGCGCGGCTATGGCAACTGCCGGGTGACGGCTACCGCGCTGGCCCATGTCTGGCGGGTCCAATTCTACAATTCGATGGATACGCTGATCCTCGACACCTTTGAGGTGACGCAGATGCCAGAGGTGGCGCTGGCCGCCGACGAAGACCTGAACGACAGCGCGGCCCGCATTCTGGACGTGCTGGAGACCATCAAATGAGCGGGTTTGAAGGGTCCTTTCTCGGCGCGACCGACAAAATCAGTCGCGCCGCCATCATGGAGTGCAAGATCTGCTGGACGCCCTACGATCCGGCGGATGGCGATGATTACCGCCAGATCGACGCGGGCACGGCCTTTGTCGACCTACCCGACGACTGGTCGTGCCCGAATTGTTCGGCGCCGAAGCATCAATTCATGGTGCTAGAGGACCCCGGCGCAGCCAGCGCCGCCGAGGCCCGCGACATGGAGGCGATTTCTGCGCGGCTCGAGGCCGACTTCCGCGAGGTATGGCATGCCAAAATGCGCGATGTCCCCTTGGTTAATAAGGTCCTGCATGTGCAAGCCGTCGGATTTCACCGCCATGATGACCGACCCTTGGGCGTGCTGATTACCCCGTGGTTCATGAATCTGTTCCTGCTGCCCAAGGAGGACGAAGACTGGTCCGGGCTGTTGCCCGGCACCAAAGAGGTGATCGGCTTTGCCTCCGGGGATTATGAATTTATCCATAACGTGCGCGAACAATCCGGCGGGTACAAAGCCTGTTCGCTGTTCTCGCCCATGGGGGATTTCAACACGCAGGCACAGGCGGTCGATGTGGCCCGTGCGGTGCTCGTAGAGTTGTTCAAGCCGGAAAACCGCGCCGAAACCGACCGCGCCGCCGATATTCGCGCGATCCGAGCGGCCGAACTGGCTCCGAAAGAAGAGCCCGAAATCGACAGCACCCCGACCCGCCGCGCCGTGATCACGGCTGGCCTGTCGCAGACGGTGGAATAATGATGGGCTTTGTCGCCATCTCCTCTGCGCCGATGCCAATCGCCGATATGGTGATTGGACAGAGCCTTGAACAGGCGGTCGCGCTATTGCCGCGTCTGTTCAACCTCTGCCGGGGTGCGCAGACGATGGCGGCGCGTCTGGCCGCAGGACAAACAATCACCCAAACCGATCGCGCCGCCGCTGAAACCGAGGCGATCCGGGACCACGGGCTACGGTTGTTCATCACTCTCCCGCGCCTGCTGGGCCTGACGCCGCCGGCCCTGTTGCCGGGCTGGCAGAGCGACGCGGCGGTTTGCCAGCGTATGGTCTGGGGCACCGCCCGTCCGGCGACACCTGCCGAGTTCAAGGCATGGCGGCAGAGGGATGCAGGACTGGCCCCGATGATTAATGCGCTGTCCGACGTATTCGCCCCCGGTCAGGCGGTGACGACGGCCCTGCCACTGGTCACAGCAGATACCGCCTTTGATCACCGGCCCATCGAAAACTCGGTCGCAGGTCATCATGCGGACCATCCTATCCTGCACGAGATCGAGGCGGAAACCGGACGCGGGCCGCTGTGGCGCGTTGTCGGGCGAATGATCGACATTGGCACCGTCCCAACCGCCCACCGCACCCCGTGCGGTGCGGTAGTCCGCGCACCACGCGGGACCTACGCGCTCCGGCTGGATCATCATCAGGGGATCGTCACCGCCTGCACGCGGGTGACCCCGACCGATCATTTGCTCTGCGCCGGCGGGGTGTTGGAACAAACGCTAGCGACCACATCCGAGGCTGGCCTGATCCCGCTGATCATGGATATTCTGGACCCCTGCACGCCCGTCCAAATCAAAGAGGCCCTTGATGCATGAAATGTCACTCTGCGAAGGGATCCGGTCCGTCATCGAAGGCGCAACAGATCGCAAGGTGACCCGCGTACGGCTGGAAATCGGACGCTTTGCCGGAGTGGAAAAGAACGCGCTGGAATTTGCGTTCGACGTCGTGATGCGCGGTTCTGTCGCCGAGGGTGCGGACCTGGTCTTTATCGATCTGCCGGGGCATGCGCTCTGCTATGATTGCGTCAAGGAAGTTGAAATTATGAACCGGCTGGACCCCTGCCCCACCTGCGGCGGCGGACGCCTGATGCCCCAAGGGGGCGATGAAATGCGGATCAAAGACCTGGAGGTGATCTGATGTGTACTGTGTGCGGTTGCGGCGATGCAAAACTAGAGGGACATCAGCACCATCATCATGATCATGGCTACCACCACCATCCCCATCACGGCGACATCCACTTTGGCCACGGGCCAGCGGGGGTCGCCGTCCCCGGCATGAGCCAAGAGCGCCTGATCGAGATCGAGACCGATATTCTGGCGAAAAACGACCGCTACGCGCTGGAAAACCGCAAGCGGCTGGCCAGCCTTGGCGCCTTTGCGGTGAACCTCGTCTCTTCGCCCGGTTCGGGCAAAACGACGCTGCTGTGCAAAACCATCGAACATCTGGCCCAAACCCCGCTGGCCGTGATCGAGGGCGACCAGCAGACGGCCAATGACGCCGACCGCATCCGCGCGACCGGCGCACCGGCAATTCAGGTCAACACCGGCAAGGGATGCCATCTGGACGGCCATATGGTCGGCCACGCGATGGAGCATCTGGACCTCGCACATGGGAGTTTCCTGTTCATCGAAAACGTCGGCAATCTGGTGTGCCCCGCCGCGTTCGATCTGGGCGAGGACTGCAAGATTGCGATCCTCTCCGTCACCGAGGGCGAAGATAAACCGCTGAAATACCCCGACATGTTCACCGCCGCCCGACTGGCGATCCTCAATAAGGTCGATCTGGCGCCCTATTGCGATGTGGATCTGGATCTCTACGAAACCAACCTGCGCCGCGTGAACCCGGCAATTGACATTCTGCGGGTGTCAGCCCGCACCGGAGAGGGCATGGCGGCCTGGATTTCGTGGCTCAACGCACGGCGAGCCGAAAAAATTCTGCAAAGGGCGGCCGAATGACCCTGCCAACGATCCTGCTGATAGATGACGAAGTTCACAGCCTCTCGGCCATGCGGATGGCGCTGGAGGACGACTTTGACTGTCTGACCGCCCTCGACGCGGCCGAGGCGCTGCGGTTGATGCAGGACAACTATGTGCAGGTGATATTCTGCGACCAGCGGATGCCGGGCAAAACCGGGGTCGAGTTTTTGTCCGAGGTCCGTGAACGCTGGCCGGAAACGGTCAGGATCATCATCACCGGCTATACCGAGACCAGCGATATGATCGCCGCGATCAACGAGGCGGGTATCTATCAGTTCGTCACCAAACCGTGGCACCCGAACCAATTGCTGATGGCCGCCAAGAATGCCGCGCAATTGTTCCAGTTGTCCCGCGATCACGAACGGCTGTCGCTGGAACAGAAATACCTCTCGACCACGGCAGAGAGCAAACTGGAACAACAGCGCAAGGCGCTCCGCGAAGGGCTCGGCTTTGAAAATGTGCTGCGCGCGCCGAATTCGCCGCTCAATGCTACGTTGACCTATGCACGGCAGTTCGCTTCCTTTGATGTGCCTGTTTTGCTATCCGGCGAGGCCGGCGCTGCCAAAACCCAGATCGCGCGGGCGATGCATTACACCTCGCTGCGGTCGGATCGGTCGTTCTTTGACCTCAATTGCGCAGGCATGCCGGACGAGATGATCGAACTGGAACTCTTTGGCGCCAAGCGGGGGGCGATCAACGGGCTACAATCGAACAAGATCGGCCTCTTGCAAAAGGCTGACCGCGGGACGCTGTTCCTCAACGGTGTGGAAACGCTGTCCCCGGATTTGCAACTGAAACTGCTCCGGGTAGTGACCGAAGGCGCGTTTCACCCGATCGGCAGCTATGAGACGATCACCAGCAATGCCCGAATTCTGGCGGGGGCACATTGCGACCTGCGCAGCCGCGTGGCCGATGGCCTGTTCCGCGCGGATTTGTTTTTCGCGCTGGCCGTCACCGAACTCAGCATCCCGCCGCTGCGGGCGCGCCCCGGCGACGTGGCCGTTCTGGCGCAGCATATGTTGTTCGACATCGCCCGGCAGCATGGCAAGCAGGTGCGCGGGATTTCCGATGCTGCGCTTGATTTTCTAGAGGGCTACGACTGGCCCGGAAACCTCAAGGAGCTGGAGAACGAGGTCACGCGGATGCTGATCTTTGCGCAGGATACCGTCCTCGGGCCGGAACTGATTTCCCGCCACATCCTGCAAGCCGATCCGTCCGAGGAGGGCGCGGATCGTCGCGCCGAGGAGGTGCTGACCAGCGAAGGCACTCTAAAGGATCGGGTCGAGCTGATCGAGATGCGGATCCTGCGCGAAACCCTGACCCGCCTGAAATGGAACAAGAGCCGCGCCGCCAGCGAATTGGGGCTATCGCGTGTGGGGCTGCGGGCGAAACTGGATCGGTATGGCATCACCCCGCCGCGCCGCCAAACCGTGGAAGAGGACTAACCATGTGCCTAGGCATTCCCGGCCAGATCGTGGCCATCACTGACGAGAGCCGCATGATGGCCATGGCCGATGTGTCTGGCGTGCGCCGCGAGGTGTCCTATGCCCCGGTCCTGACCGGATCGCCCGCGGATCTGATCGGCAAGTTTGCCCTGATCCACGTCGGCTTTGCCATGGCGATCATCGACGAGGACGAGGCCGCCAAAACCCTGGAGGCCCTGCGTGGTCTGGGCGAGGCCCAAGAAACACTCGAAGCGATGGCAGAGGGCGCGAAAGCGTTGGAGGCGCAATGAGATACGTTCAGGAATTCCGCGACCCCAAGGCCGCCAAGGCGCTCTTGGCCGCGATTGAAAAGGTCACGAACCAGATCGGCGCGACCAAGGAAAAGCCGGTCCATATCATGGAGATTTGCGGCGGCCATACCCACGCGATTTTTCGCTATGGTCTGGACCGTCTAACCCCCGAAGGGATCGAGTTCATCCATGGACCCGGCTGCCCAGTTTGCGTTTTGCCGATGTCCCGCGTTGATGAATGCGTCGAAATAGCCGAACAGCCAAATGTTATTTTTACCACCTTTGGCGATGCGATGCGGGTGCCGGGAACGCGGAAATCCTTGCTACAGGCCAAGGCTGACGGCGCGGATATCCGCATGGTCTATTCGCCGCTGGATGCACTGGAACTGGCACGGCGCAACCCGGATAGAGAAGTGGTTTTCTTTGGCCTCGGGTTTGAAACCACGACGCCATCGACCGCGCTGTCGATCCAACAGGCCGCCCGCGAGGGGCTGACCAATTTCAGCGTGTTCTGCAACCACATCACCGTGCCCGAACCGATCAAGGCGCTCTTGGATGATCCCTACATGATGCTCGACGGGTTTGTCGGGCCGGGCCATGTGTCGATGGTGATCGGGGTTCATCCCTATGATTTCATCCCGCGCGACTACGGCAAACCCATCGTGGTGGCAGGGTTCGAACCGCTGGACCTGTTGCAATCCGTGCTGATGGTTCTGGAACAGATCCGCGATGGCCGGGCCGAGGTCGAAAACCAATATGCCCGCATCGTGCCCGAACACGGCAACCCGGTGTCCATCGCCGCGATGAACGATGTCTACGAACGCCGCCCCTCGTTTGAATGGCGGGGACTGGGCGAGATTGACGCCTCTGGCCTGCGCATCCGTGAAGGGTACAAGGCCTTTGACGCCGAAGAAAAATTCGGCATCGGCTACGCCACCGGCAATCGTGTGGTGCAGGAACCCGAAGGGTGCGAATGCGGGGCGGTGATGACAGGCCGGATCAAGCCAACCGCCTGCCCGATGTTCGGGACCGGCTGCACGCCGGAAATGCCGCTGGGCGCGCTGATGGTCAGTTCCGAAGGAGCCTGCGCCGCCTATTGGCAATACGGGGGCCGTCGCGCCGCGGAGGCCGCCGAATGACCAAAGTGCTGCGCGATGAACGTGTCACCCTGTCCCACGGTAGCGGGGGCAAGGCGATGCGCGACCTGATTTCCTCAGTGTTTACCGAATCTTTCCAACCGGAAAGTAAAGAGGATCAGGCGCGCCTGATGCATGACGCCCTGTTGCAGCCCGGCGCGCGGCTGGCCTTTACCACCGACAGTTATGTGGTGACACCCATCGAATTTCCGGGCGGTGACATTGGCAAGATTGCCGTCTGCGGCACGGTCAACGACCTTGCCGTGGGCGGGGCGAAACCGCTGTGGCTGTCGGCTGCGTTCATCATCGAAGAGGGGACCGAAATCGCGCTCTTGCGCCGGATCGTTGCCAGCATGGTCAAAGAGGCCGACAAGACCGGGGTTAAGATCGTCACGGGCGACACCAAGGTCGTCGGGCGCGGTTCGGCGGACAAGGTGTTTATCACCACCTCGGGCGTCGGCATCATTCCGGCGGACCGCGACCTGCGCGCCGATGCGATCCAACCCGGTGATGTGGCGATCGTGAATGGCGTGCTGGGCGATCACGGCGCGACCATTCTGGCGGCGCGGGGCGATATGATGCTGTCCTCTGACCTGCAATCGGATTGCGCGGCGCTCGGACATTTGATGGAGGCGACGTGCACCGCTGTTCCCGTTCGCGCCTGCCGCGATGCCACGCGGGGCGGGATCGCCTCGGCCCTCAATGAAATGGCCGAGGCCGCCGGCTGCGCCATCGAGATCGACGAAGAGGCCCTGCCCCTGCGCCCGGAGGTCAAAGGGACCTGCGAAATCCTTGGCCTTGATCCGCTGTATCTGGCGAACGAAGGTACGCTGGTCCTGTTTGTCGCCGCCGAACACGCCGAAGCCGCGCTGGCCGCGATGCGGTCAGTGGACACCGGACGCGGCGCTACGGTGATCGGACGGGCCAAGGCGGGCAGACCAATGGTGACCATGCGCACGGCATTTGGCGGAACGCGGATTGTAGACATGCTGGTGGGCGAACAATTGCCACGGATTTGTTGACCTCTTGCCCGTGCGGCCTGTGCTGCTACCGTCCGCGTGATCAAGAGAGTACGGCATGGCGCAGATTTTTCAGAACGTGCGGGCAATATTGCCCGATGGTGTGCGCGATGTGTCCGTCCGCATCGAAGCCGGCGTCATCACCGCGCTGGATGGCCCGACGGACGGGGCAGAGGTGATCGAGGGTCAGGGGCGCATCCTTGCCCCTGCGATGGTGGATATCCACGGCGATGCGTTTGAACGGCAGGTCATGCCGCGCCCCAATGTGTTCTTTCCGCTGGACGGGGCCGTGCTGGACACCGACCGGCAACTTGCCACGAACGGGATCACCACCGCCTATCACGCGGTGACGCTGTCGTGGGAAACCGGGCTGCGGTCGGTGGATCAGGGCACCGCCTTTGCTGCCGCACTGGAACGGCTCGCGCCGCGCCTGACGGTAGATAACCGGATGCAACTGCGATGGGAGACCTTCTGTTTCGAGGCGCTGCCACTGATCGACTCCCGCCTATCCAAGGGCGACGCGCTGGCGTTTAACGATCATACCTCGATGATCATGATCGTTCCGAACACGCCGCTGCAGACACGTCCGTTCGAATTGGACGACAGTTTTCCGATCTGCACTCCGGACGATCCGAGGTTCATAGCCAAGATGCGCAAACGGTCCGAACGGGTCGGCATGAGTGCCGAGGCGCTGCGCGACCGGATTCTGGACATCTACGCCCGCCGCCCCGATGTGCCTGCGATGATCGCCCGTATCGCAGAAATGGGCCGAGCGGTGGGCGCGCCGATGCTCAGCCATGACGATTCACAGATCGTGGCGCGGGACTATTTCCGTGACCTCGGCGCGCGGATCAGCGAATTTCCGATGAATGACGTGGTGGCGCAATCGGCGCGGGACAACAGCGACTGGATCGTCTTTGGGGCGCCGAACGCCGCGCGAGGTGGCAGCCATCTGGGCTCTCCCTCGGCCATCGACATGTTCGACAGGGGGCTGTGCGATATTCTGGCGTCCGACTATTTCTATCCGGCGATGCTGGCCGCCGTCGCGCGGATGGTCGCAGGGGGACGCGATCTGGCGCAGGTCTGGAAACTGGTCAGCACAAACCCTGCCCGCGCCAGCCACCTCAGCGACAGGGGCGAAATTGCTGTCGGCCAGCGGGCCGATCTGGTGCTGATCGACTGGCCCGACGGGCAAACGCCCGCCCCGGTCATGACAGTCTGCGGCGGACGAACCGTATATCAGGCCGGTTGACGCACCAGCGCCGCAGCCTTGAGCGACAGCTCCGACAGGCCCTCGCCGCCAGCGGTAACATGGGTCAGAAACTGTTCACGCATCCGCGGTTCCCAGAAATCATTGATATGGGCGGCAACGCGGTCGGCCTGATCGGTGCCGGGCTGCGAGACAAAGAACGTGGCGATCTGGTTCGCCATATAGACCATCTTTTCGGTTTTCATGCGGTTATCCGTTCGGGATGGGAGTAGATGTCGAAACCGTCCCCACGCGCCAGCGCGGCTACGGTCAGGTGAGCGCTTTCGGCCAGCGCGACGGCCTGCGCGGTCGGCGCGGAAACAGCGATCAGGATCGGGCTGCCAGCGATGACAGTTTTCTGGACCATATCGACCGACACGCGACTGGTCAGCACAATCGCGCCCGTGGCGGGGTCGATGCCCTGCTGGACCAATGTGCCGATCAGTTTGTCCAGCGCGTTATGTCTGCCGACATCCTCGCAGGCGGCGATAATCCCGCCACGCCAGAAACCGGCGGCATGGACCGCACGGGTCTGGTCATGCAGCGGCTGGTGCTGGCGCAGGGCTTCGGTCGCTTGGTCAACCTCGGCGGCAGTCAGGGTAATCGCTGACTGCACCGGCGGCAGATCCCGCAGCGCCTGTTCCAGACTGTCGATCCCGCACAGGCCGCAGCCAACGGGGCCAAGCATCGACCGGCGCCGCGCCTCCATCCGTTTGGCGGCGTCATCGGTGATCCACATGCGGACCTCGAAACCCTGAGGGTGCTCGACCACCTCCAGAGTTTCGATGTCAGCTACGGCTTTCACCGTGCCTTCGGTCAGGGCAAAGCCGATCCCGAAGGCGTCCAGCCGGTCCGGTGTCGCCATCATCACGGCCTGCGTGGTGCCGTTGAACACGATGGCAACCGGCACCTCTTGGGGCAGGGCGCGGTGCATCGACTGCACCCCGCCCCGCCATGTCTGGCCAGCGATGGACCGTGCCGGCGTCACTCGGCCGCCGGAAGGATACGGCGCGAGGCAGCAGCCTGCGCGGCATAGTCCTCTTGCCAGTCGGTCGGGCCGTTGGACGGCGAAACCTGCACCGCGGTGACCTTGTATTCGGGGCAGTTGGTCGCCCAGTCGCTAAAGTCGGTGGTGATGACGTTCGCCTGCGTGTCGGGGTGGTGGAAGGTCGTATAGACCACACCCGGCGACACGCGGTCGGTGATCGTCGCGCGCAGGGTGGTTTCCCCCGAACGCGATGCCAGTTTGACGAAATCGCCCTCTTTGACGCCACGCACTTCGGCATCGTGCGGGTGGATTTCCAGCACGTCCTGATCGTGCCAGACCACGTTCGCCGTGCGGCGGGTCTGGGCGCCCACATTGTACTGCGACAGGATACGGCCCGTGGTCAGCAACAGCGGGAAGCGCGGGCCAGTCTTTTCGTCGGTCGCCACGTATTCAGTGACGATCAGGCGGCCCTTGCCACGCACAAACCCGTCAACGTGCATCAGCGGAGTGCCGTCAGGGTTGGCGTCGTTGCACGGCCACTGGATCGAACCGCGCTCTTCGAGCAGGTCATAGGACACATTGGCAAAGGACGGCGTGGTGGCCGCGATTTCGTCCATGATCTGGCTGGGATGGGTATAGGTCCAGCCCGCCCCCATCGCGTTTGCCAGCATCTGGGTCACTTCCCAGTCGGCATAGCCGTTCTTGGGGGCCATCACCTTGCGCACGCGGTTGATGCGGCGTTCGGCGTTGGTAAAGGTGCCATCCTTTTCAAGGAACGACGAGCCCGGCAGGAAGACATGCGCGTAGTTCGCGGTCTCGTTCAGGAACAGGTCGTGGACGATCACGCACTCCATCGCGGCCAGACCGGCGGCGACGTGCTTGGTGTCCGGATCGGACTGGAGGATATCCTCGCCCTGACAGTAGAGACCCTTAAACGTGCCATCGACCGCCGCATCCAGCATGTTGGGAATACGCAGACCCGGTTCCGGATCGATCGTGACGTTCCACGCCTTTTCAAAGATTTCACGGACATCGGCGTTTTTGACATGGCGGTAGCCCGGCAGTTCGTGCGGGAACGACCCCATATCGCAGGAACCCTGCACGTTGTTCTGGCCGCGCAGCGGGTTCACGCCAGCGCCGTTGATGCCGACATTGCCGGTCAACATGGCGAGGTTGGCGATACCGATGACGGTGGTCGAACCTTGGCTATGTTCGGTCACGCCCAGACCGTAGTAGATCGCCGATTTGCCAGCGGTTGCATAGGTGCGGGCCGCGGCGCGAACGTCAGCCGCCGGAACACCGGTCAGCAGTTCGACAGCCTCGGGCGAGTGGCGCGGATCGCTGACGAATTCGGCGTAGGCCAGATATTCGTCCCAGTCGCAGCGGTTTCTAATGTAGTCCGCGTCGATCAGACCTTCGGTGACGATCACATGCGCCAGCGCAGTGACGATAGCCACGTTGGTGCCCGGACGCAGCGGCAGATGGTGGTCGGCCTGAATGTGGTTCGACTTCACCATATCGGTGCGGCGCGGGTCGATCACGATCAGCTTGGCACCCTGACGGATGCGCTTTTTCAGGCGGCTGGCAAAGACGGGGTGCCCGTCGGTCGGGTTGGCACCGATGATCAGCGCGCAATCGGTTTCCTCGACCGAGTCGAAGTCCTGCGTACCGGCCGAGGTGCCGTAGGTCTGGCCAAGGCCGTAACCGGTCGGCGAATGGCAGACGCGGGCGCAGGTGTCGGTGTTGTTGTTGCCGAACACCGCACGGGTCAGTTTCTGCACGAGGAAGGTCTCTTCGTTGGTGCAGCGCGACGAGGTAATGACGCCGATCGATTTTTGCCCGTATTTTTCCTGAAGGCCGCGCATCTTGGTCGCAGCAAAGCTCATCGCCTCGGCCCAAGACACTTCGCGCCACGGCTGGTCGATGGTGTCGCGGATCATCGGGTTCAGAATGCGGTCCTGATGGGTGGCATAGCCATAGGCAAAGCGGCCCTTGACGCAAGAATGCCCGCGGTTGGCCTTGCCATGTTTATAGGGGGTCATACGGACGAGTTCGTCGCCGCGCATCTCGGCCTTGAAGGAACAGCCGACGCCGCAATAGGCGCAGGTGGTGATGACCGAACGGGTCGGCGTGCCCATCTCGATCACCGACTTTTCCTGCAGCGTCGCGGTCGGGCAGGCCTGAACGCAGGCGCCGCAAGACACACAGTCCGACGACAGGAAGGTATCGTTCAGTGACCCGGCCGACACGCGGCTGTCGAAACCACGGCCAGAAATGGTCAGCGCGAACGTCCCCTGCACCTCTTCACAGGCACGCACGCAGCGCGAACAGACAATGCATTTGGCCGGATCGTAGGTGAAATAGGGGTTGCTGTCGTCTTTGGGCAGCCACTGCGGGTTGGACTCGCCACTGGTGTTCTTAGCCTTAAAGTGGGTATCCACCGCCTCGTAACGCACATCGCGCAGACCAACGGCACCGGCCATATCTTGCAATTCGCAATCGCCGTTCGCCGCACAGGTCAGACAATCCAGCGGGTGGTCGGAGATATAGAGCTCCATCACGCCCTTGCGGATCTTCTGGACCTTTTTCGACTGGGTGTGCACCACCATGCCCGGGGTCACAGGGGTCGTGCAGGACGCGGGCGTGCCGCGACGGCCCTCGATTTCCACAACACACAGACGGCAGGACCCGAAGGCTTCGAGGTTATCCGACGCACAGAGTTTCGGAATGTCGATCCCGGCCAGGGCAGAGGCGCGCATGACGCTGGTGCCTTCCGGCACGGTCACGTCGAACCCGTCGATGTTCAGGGTGACGGATTTGGTCGATTTCGAGGCAGGGGTGCCCAGATCGCGGTCATCGCCCCATGGAATGATAAAATCCTTCACTTGGCATCTCCCTTGAGAACATAGGCGACGACGGCGTTTGCGTGCCCGTGTCCCATGCCATGATCGGTTTTCAGTTTACCCACGATCTCCATATGCTTGAGATCCCCGTGGGACTTTACGATGTCGAACCAGTGCGTCATCGGCTGGCCGTATTTCGCCTCGATGGACGGGAAATAGGACGCTGGCCCTTTGACCTTGTCCGTCATTCGGCGGCCTCTTTTGCGGTCTGGAACTCCTGAGGGAAGTTTTGCAGCGCCGACATGACGGGGAACGGGGTGAACCCGCCCAGCGCGCAGAGCGATCCGTCCTTCATGGTTTCGCACAGATCGGTCAGGATCTCGACCGCGCCTGCGTCACCGGCGGCAATACGGTCGATGGTTTCAACGCCGCGCACGGCCCCGATACGGCAGGGGGTACATTTGCCACAGCTTTCGACCGCGCAGAATTCCATCGCGAAACGCGCCATGCCCAGCATGTCCGCGGTGTCGTCGAACACCACCACTCCTGCGTGTCCGATCAACCCGCCCTTCTGGTCAAAATCCTCATAGCCAAAGGGCGTGTCGAACTTGGACACCGGCATATAGGCACCCAGCGGACCGCCGACCTGCACAGCCTTGACCGGACGGCCAGAGGCAGTGCCGCCGCCGACCTTATTGACCAAATCGCCCAAGGGCATGCCGAATGCGGTCTCGAACAGGCCGCCGAATTTCACGTTGCCCGCGATCTGGATCGGCATGGTGCCCTTGGACCGGCCAAGGCCGAAGTCCGCGTAATGCTGCGCGCCCTTTTCGAAAATCACCGGAACGGTGGCCAGAGAGATCACGTTGTTGACGACCGTCGGTCGGCCCATGAACCCTTGCAGCGCCGGGAGAGGCGGCTTGGCCCGAACAGTCCCGCGCTTGCCCTCAAGGCTATTGAGCAGCGAGGTTTCCTCGCCACAGACATAGGCGCCCGCGCCAACACGGATTTCAATGTCGAACTTGTGGCCCGAGTTCAGGACATTGCCCAGCACACCCGCCTCACGGGCAATGTCACAGGCGGCCTGCATCTGTTCGATCGCATCGGGGTATTCGGAGCGTATGTAGACGAACCCTTTGGTGGCGCCACAGCCGATACCGGCGATGGTCATGCCTTCGATCAGGGTAAAGGGGTCCCCCTCCATCAGCATACGGTCGGCAAAAGTGCCGCTGTCGCCTTCGTCGGCGTTGCAGACGATATATTTCTTGTCGCCATGCGCCAAGCGCACGGTGTCCCATTTGATCCCGGTCGGGAAGCCCGCACCGCCGCGACCACGCAGGCCGGACAGTTTCACCTCGTCCACGATCGCCTCGCCCGTCATCGTCAGCGCGCGGCGCAAACCGGACAGACCGCCATGGGCCTCGTAGTCGGCCAACGACAGGGGATCGATCTTGCCAACGCGGGCAAAGGTCAGGCGGGTCTGGGCGGCAAAGAACGGGAGCACTTCAACATCGCCCAGCGCCTTGTCACTGTCGCCTTCAAAGATCGCCTTGACGTCGGCAACCGTCACCGGACCATAACCGACGCGGCCTTCCGCGGTCTCGACCTCGACCAGCGGTTCCAGCCAGACCATACCGCGGGACCCGTTGCGGATGATCTGTGCGGTCAGACCGCGGTCCTTGATCTCGGCTTCGATCGCTTTGGCGATACGGTCAGCGCCCAGCGCCTTGGCTGCGGCATCACGAGGGATGTAGATTTTCATGCGCCGCACTCCGACAGGATTTCGTCCATACGGGCCGCATCGACGCGCCCTTCTAGCTGGCCATCCACCATGATGGCCGGACCACAGGCGCACAGGCCCAGACAATAGACCGGTTCCACGGTGATATTGCCGTTCGGCGTGGTCATGTGCCACTCGCCACCAAGCTTGGCCAAGGCGTGATCGGCCAGCGCATTCGCGCCAACGGACTGGCACGCCTCGGCGCGGCAGATTTTCACGACATGCCGACCCGCCGGAGCATCGCGGAAATCGTGGTAGAAGCTGATAACGCCATGAACCTCGGCCCGTCCGATGTTCAAACTTTCCGCCAGAACCGGGACCGCCATCTGCGGGACATGGCCGAATTCTGCCTGCAAATCGTGTAAAATCGGCAGCAAAGGCCCTTCGCGGTGGCTGTGACGGGCGATAATGGCCTCAACGTCGTCCGAGGACGGTAGCTTGGGTTTGGCGTTCATAGATGGCTCCCTGACTCGGGGCACCTTTAGCGCCGATTAAAATAGCAAATCAATATCGGTATTCCGTTTGTTGATAGCGAATCCCTATCAAGCCACAGAATTTCACCCAATCCGACATGGCAAAAACCGGATCGCAATCAAGGGTTGCTGCAAATTTTCTCAAAAGAATAGTCCTCGCTTCCACTCGCAGGGGAGGGGAGTGAAGCACAGCCAGCAATCCTTTATTAAGGGATAGGACAGAGAGTCCGAGTGTGGTGTCACGTAGGAGAACAGACATGGCAATCATCGCGTTTTTGGCAAGCAGCGCCTTTGGACTGTTCGTTGCCGTATGCGGCATGCTCCTGCTGAACATCGGCTTTGCGATGGCCTTTGGCCTGTATATGGGGATCGGCCTGATGTTGCCGATGCTGGCCATGACATGGGGCCATTCAGAGCGCCGGGCGCTCCAATCCGCCCTGGCGCCGCAATTTTCCAATCTGCGCGGCTAATCCTAGCTGCCGATCCAACTGCTGATCGCTTGGGCGGAAACTGCCCCTGATTGGCGTTTGACCTCGCGGCCGGACTGGAACTTTACCATCGTCGGAATGCCGCGAATGCCATAGGTCGCGCCCGCTGCTGGCTGCGCCTCTGTGTTGAGTTTCACCAGTCGCGCCTTGCCGGACATGGCTTGGGCTGCCTTTGAAAACTCCGGCGCCATCATGCGGCACGGGCCGCACCACGGCGCCCAAAAATCGACCACCAACGGCAGATCGTCATTGCGCGCAGCCTTTTGCAAGGTCGCCATATCGACCTCGACCGCTTTGTCGGTGATCAACCTTGCCCCGCAGGTCGCACATTTGGGGCCTGCAGACAGTTTTTCCGATGGTACGCGGTTAATTTGACCGCAGTCCAGACAGGTCAGTTTCAAACCGGACATGATGCCCTCCAGATATATGTTACTTGTGTAATATATATCATCCGGGCGCCAGAACAAGCCCTAGGCCAGCGCCGCCTCTCCGTCGCGTTCTCCCTGCGAGACCGAAGCCGCCCGACGCGCAACGACACACAGCGATTGAACATCGACGCCGCGGTCACGGCGCAAACTGACCTGCCGCAGATCCACATCGACAAACCCTGCGTTGCCCAGCAAGGACCGCAGATAGGCCTCGGAGTGGGCATAGCGCCGCGACGTTTGCAGCAGGTAGCTCTGTTCGGTGTCCTGATATTCAACCGTAAAAGCGAACAGCCCGCCCGGACGGACCGAAGCGGAGACCCATGCAAACACGCTCTCCAGTGCGCCAAGGTAGATGAACACATCGGCCGCGATCACCGTATCAAAGGGGTCTGCGACAAAGGGGAGCCGGGTCAGGTCCTGTTTTTCCAACTGGTCATAGAGCCCCTTTTTGCGCGCCTCGACCAGCATACCAGAGGAAAGATCGCAGCCTCCCAACCACTCGTAGCGCCCGACAATCGCGGCTCCCATCAGTCCGGTCCCACAGCCCAGATCCATCACCCGACCCAGAGACTGCGGTAGCAGTTCGGCCAGAAGTTCCGGACCACGGTAATTCAGTTTCTGCACCAGGGAGGTTTCAAACCGATGCGCATATTCGTCAAACAGCGCCTCGACATGGGCGGCAGGCGCACGGTCCGACAGGGTCACAGGTCGGAGCAGGTCCAGCCGCAATGCCGCGCCGAACCGGTCCGACGGATCGAGGTCCAGCGCCCGCTGATAGGCTGCACCGGCGAGGTCCATGTCCTGAGCCGCCTCCGCCAGTTCGCCCAGACGATACCAGCCACCAAGCCAGGTCGGCACCATGTCCATTGTTTCCGCCAAGAGCGCGGCAGCAGCAGGCGCATACCCTTCGGACAAGAGGGCTTCGGCATAGGCAAGGCGACGGTCAGCAGCGAGATTTCCGGAAGAGGTCGAAAATTTGGACATGGCTCGGTCGGTTCAAACAGCGCGGTCCAGACCGTCACAGCCCCTTTTGAACCGAGCACAGGTGCCTGCGGAACAAACGAACATGACCATCCGACCAATCGCAAAAAGGGTGAAGTAGCGCGCGAGCCAAACTCCTAATTCCGGATTCTGTCAATCCCCACATCCATCGCAGAACCCTTGATCGAAGAAAAATGCTCACACATAATGATGCTGCGACTCTGCCTGCCTCTACCTGTTACTGCCGACCCGGCCCAGCTAGACGACCAAGGACCGACGCGCCAGGCTGCTGCATGATGCGAGCAGCGTTTTGACAGGAGTACTCACGATGGCCACCGGCACCGTGAAATGGTTTAACGCAACCAAGGGCTTTGGCTTTATCGCCCCCGATGGCGGCAGCAAGGACGTGTTCGTTCACATCACTGCCGTCCAGCGTTCGGGCCTGACCGAACTGAAGGACAACCAGAAAGTCAGCTTCGAGCTGCAGTCCGGCCGCGACGGCCGCGAATCGGCGATCAACCTGACGCTGGTCTAATTGGACTTGAATAGAATCGTGGGCCCGGGGATGCTCGGACCCATGAAAATCTGCGCCACCCTCTTGGTGCTCCTCGGCGCCGCGCCTGCGTTTGCGGATCCCCCCACGGACCCGGAAGAATTCGCATTTGTCCGCAAGGTCTTTCAGAAAATCCAGCTGAGGTCCTTTGACCTGAACCGCGAACTCTGCGGGTATCTGGGGCGCGACGCTCTGGGCAGATTGATGGTCAGCCAGATCAATGTCGGCCAAGAGGCCGGTTGCACCCTGCCCGACTGGCCCACGAAATTTGTCGTGCTGGCGTCGTTCCACACACACAGCACCTATAACCCTGCATACAACAGCGAAGTCCCGTCCTCGACCGACATGGAATCGGACCAGTCGTCGCAGATCAACGGCTGGATCGCGACACCGGGCGGGCGGGTGTGGTTCGTCGACAGTTCGACCATGACGGCCCATCAGGTTTGCGGGGTGAAATGTGTCGCCCAAGACCCCAATTTTATCGATGAGCCGCCCGGCGCGGTCAAAGGCAGCTATAGCTACCGGGCGATCATCAAGTCCGAAACCTACTGAGCCAGTGCCAGCACCTGCGGCCCGATCGCCTCGACGATCAATGCGACTCCGGTCGCATTCGGGTGCAGGCCGTCCGCCTGTGCATAGTCAAGCGGCGATCCGGGCGCATCGTCGATGGCCTGCAGCAGATTAGGGATCATCGGCACGCCGAACTCGGCCGCCAGATCGACGTACATCGCCTCGAAGTCCCGCTTGTACTCGGGGCCGTAGTTGGTCGAGACCGCCAGCCCGATCAACAGCACCCTGACACCTTTGTCAGTCGCGGTCTGCAATATCCCGCGCAGGTTTTCACGGCTCACCGCCGGATCGATCCCGCGCAGGAAATCATTGCCGCCCAGCGCAACAATCACCGCATCCACCTCGGGCGTCAGGGTCCAGTCGATCCGCGACAGACCGCCCGCCGTGGTATCCCCGGACACACCGGCATTGATCATGACGACATCCGCTCCGTGGGCGGTCAGCCACTGCTGCAACTGCGGGACCAGCCCCTCCTCGACGGGCAGACCATAGCCTTGGGTCAGGCTGTCGCCCAAGGCGGCAATGGTCACAGGCTCGGCCAAGGCCGATCCAGAGAGAACCGGTCCAGACAGAAACGTGACCAACATCAGGTTGCGAACCGGGGACAACGCCCCATATCCTAAGCGGGACAATAGATTGTGGATCATTGCATGACTGCCTTTTCGCTGATGGACGCTCGACTATCCCTGCCGGGCAATGCTGGACCCGTTGATATCCTGCGCGGCATCACCCTGTCGATAAACGAAGGCGAGAGCGTTGGTCTGATCGGTCCCAGTGGGTCGGGCAAATCCTCGCTACTGATGCTGATGGGCGGACTGGAACAGGCCACGGGTGGCACAATCATGGCCTTGGGGCAGGATCTGACCCACATGTCCGAAGACGGGCTGGCCCGGTTCCGCCGTGACACGATGGGGATCGTGTTTCAGTCGTTCCATCTGATCCCGACGATGACCGCGCTGGAAAATGTGGCAACCCCGCTGGAACTGGCAGGCCATCGCGACGCCTTTGACCGGGCGGCGGATGAACTGGCGGCTGTCGGCTTGGCGCACCGGATGGACCATTACCCGAACCAACTGTCCGGCGGCGAACAACAGCGGGTAGCCCTCGCCCGCGCCTCGGCGCCCCGGCCAAAAATCCTGCTGGCAGACGAACCGACGGGCAATCTGGACCAGACCAACGGCGCCGCGATCATGGATTTGCTGTTCGACCTGCGGGACCGGCATGGCGCGACGCTGGTGATGGTGACCCACTCCCCCGATCTGGCGGCGCGATGTGGCCGCGTCGTGCGCCTGCGCGACGGGCAGATTGATGGCGACGGGGGCGCGGCGGCGTGATGTCCTCCCTGCCCGTCATTTATCGCCTCGCCCGACGCGATCTGCGCGGTAGCCTGCGATCGTTTCGCATCTTTCTCGCTTGCCTCGCTCTGGGCGTCGCGGCGATTGCCGCCGTTGGCACCGTGCGCAGCGCCATACTGGAGGGCCTGTCGAGTCAGGGTTCTGCCCTGTTGGGCGGGGACGCAGAGGCAGAGTTCACCTACCGCTTTGCCCGCCCCGAAGAACGCGCGTGGCTCGACAGCATTGCCGAGCGTGTCTCTGAAACCGTTGATTTTCGGTCGATGGCGGTTGTGCCGCGCACAACGCCAGAACGGGCGCTGACGCAGGTCCGCGCCGTCGATGACCTCTATCCGCTGATTGGCTCTGTCTCGCTGTCACCGGACATGCCCTTGGCAACGGCCTTTGCCGGCGCGGACGGGCTGCCGGGCGGGGTGATGGAACAGGTGCTGGCGGACCGTCTGGGGCTAAAACCGGGCGATATTTTTCGCCTCGGGACACAGGATTTCGTCCTTTCTGCCGTTCTGTTGACCTACCCCGATAACGCCTCTGCTGGATTTGGTCTCGGGCCGCGCACCTTGGTCCTGACCCGCGACCTATCGGCGTCCGGCCTGATCGCCGAAGGCACGCTGTTCAACACTCAATATCGTCTGGACCTGCCCGCAGGTGCCGATCTCGATGCGCTGAGGGCGCAGGCAGACCGCGATTGGCGTGACAGCGGTCTGCGCTGGCGCGATGCGCGGCGCGGCGCGGGCGGCACCGAACGGTTCGTCGAACGGATCGGGTCTTTCCTCATCCTCGTCGGCTTGGCCGGTCTGGCTGTCGGTGGCATCGGCGTGTCCTCTGCCGTGCGGGCCTATCTGACGTCCAAGACCAATTCCATCGCGACCCTGCGCAGCCTCGGAGCCACGCGGAGCACGGTATTCTGGGTCTACGCTCTGCAAATCGTGCTCTTATCGGCGCTGGGCATCATGCTCGGCCTATTGATCGGAGCGGGCCTCCCGCTGCTGGTCGCACCCTTGATCGCGGCGCAACTGCCGATTCCGACAGAGTTCCAACTCTACCCCGCGCCCCTGCTAGAGGCATTGATCTACGGACTGCTCACCGCCGCCCTGTTCACCATCCTACCGCTCGCCCGAACCGGAGACATTCGTCCCGCCGCCCTGTTTCGCGGCGCGCAGTACAGCCGGAGCCTGCCGCTGCGGGCGGTTGGCGCGACCTTGATCCTTTTGGCGGTGCTCTATGGCTTGGCTGTTGCCTTTACCGGCACGATTTCGCTGACCACCGCCACCTTTGGCGGGATCATCGGCGCGTTGATCGTACTCTTGATCACCGCCCGCGCGACGGGATGGCTAGCCCGCCGCGCTGCCCCCCTCGCGCAGGGGCGGACCGCCCTGCGCACGGCTATTGCTGGGATCGCCGTCAATCGCGGGGAAACCCTGTCGGTCACGCTGTCCTTGGGGCTGGGGCTATCCGTTCTGGCCTCTGTCGGACAAATCGACGGCAACCTGCGGGCCGCCTTTGACAGCGAATTGCCCGCCGTCGCGCCCTCTTATTTCTTTGTCGACATCCAGCCCGATCAGATCGACGGCTATATGGACCGCCTGACACAGGACCCAGCCGTGTCACGGGTCGAATCCGCCCCGATGCTGCGGGGGATCATCACCCAAATCAACAACCGCCCGGCCGAGGAAACCGCAGGCGGACATTGGGTCATTCGCGGTGATCGCGGCATCACCTATTCCGCCACGCTACCGCAGGGCACCCGCCTGACTGCGGGCGAATGGTGGCCAGAGGACTATGCCGGCCCGCCACTGGTCAGCTTTTCCGCCGAAGAGGCCGCCGAGATCGGCCTAAAACTGGGCGACACCCTGACCGTCAACATCCTTGGCCGGGACATCACCGCGACGGTTGCCAGCTTCCGGCAGGTGGAATTTGAAACGGCGGCGATCGGGTTCGTGATGTCGATGAACCCCTCCGCCCTCGCAGGCGCGCCCCATAGCTGGATTAGCACCGTCTACGCCACACCCGAGGCCGAAGCCGCTATCCTGCGCGATCTGGCCACCGCCTATCCCAATATCACCGCGATCCGCATCCGCGACGCCATCGATCAGGCCCTGATCCTCGTCGACGGAATCGCTGCCGGGGTCCGCTACGGCGCACTCGCCACCCTAGTGACGGGGTTTCTCGTGCTGATCGGCGCAGCCTCCGCCGGACAACAGGCCCGCGCGTATGAGGCCGCAGTCCTCAAAACCCTCGGCGCGACCCGCACCCGCCTCCTGCTCGGCCTCGGACTGCGCGCCGCGCTTCTGGGCGTCTCCGCTGGCGCCGTGGCCCTGATTGCGGGTATCGGTGGCGGCTGGGCGGTGACCACCTTTGTCATGGATGGCACCTTCCAGATCATCTGGACCAACGCGCTCTGGATCATCGCAGGCGGCGTTGCGATGACGCTTCTGGCCAATATCGCCTTCGCCCTGCGGGCGATCTCCCTGCGCCCCGCCCAGATCCTCAGAGCCTCCGAATGACCCATCCGCGCTTCTTTGGCTACGGCAGCCTCGTGAATACGAAAACGCACAGCTATGGCCGGACCGAACCCGCCCAGCTCGCGGGCTGGCGACGCGAATGGGTCGGAACCACCCTGCGCGGCTTCAGCTTTCTTTCGATCCGACCGGATCCTGCCTGCACGCTCTGGGGCCTGACCGCCGAGGTTCCCAACCACGACTGGGACGCCCTCGACGCGCGCGAATTCGCCTATGCCCGCCATCAGGCCGGGCCGCTGACGACCTATATCGTCGAACCGCAGCACATCGCCGCAAAGCCTCACCCGATCTTGCTGAGCTACATCGACGTGGTGATTCAGGGCTACGCGCATGTCTTTGGCCCCGACGGCGCCGCCCATTTCATCGCCACGACCGATGGCTGGGATCGGCCGATCCTGAATGACAGGGCCGCGCCGCTCTATCCGCGTGCACAAACCCTGACACCCGACGAAACCGCCCTCGTCAACCATCTGCTGAATGAAAAAGGCCAGCCCTTGGGCTGACCCTTTCATCTTTCGCCAAATACCTCCGCCGGAGGCCTTGGCTTCGCCTTGCGAAGCCAAATCGCGACGTCACAGACGCGGTTTGACCTGCATCAACTGCATGACATCGCCCATATCCGGGCCATTCGCGCGGCCCGTCACCAGCTTGCGCAGCGGCATGAACAGGCCCTTGCCTTTGCGGCCCGTCGCCTCTTTGACCTTGGTCGTCCAGTCGCCCCAGACCTCTGCGCCATAGGGCGCATCACCGATGAGCGACAGGGCAGTTTCGACCATCTCGCGGTCTTCATCGGCCACCAGACCCGGTGCGCCGTCGCGGAACAGGGTCCACCAGCCCTCCATTTCCGACAGGAACGTGATGTTCTCACGCACCACCGACCAGAACTTCGGGGCCAGATCCGCCGGCACGCCAAGGGCGGCGATCTGCTCTGCCACAGCCTCATAGGGTTTGGCGGCGTTGATCCGGGCGGTCAGCGGCTTGAGGTCTTCGGGATCGAATTTGGTCGGAGCCGCACCGAATTTGGTCACATCGAACCCGTCGACGATCTCTTGGACCGATGACCGCAATTCCACCGGATCAGCCGAGCCCAGACGCGCCATCAGCGACAGGATCGCCATCGGCTCGATCCCGTCCTCGCGCAATTCGCGCAGCGACAGGTTGCCCAGACGCTTGGACATTTTCTCGCCATCCGGACCGGTCAGCAGCGAGTGGTGCGCAAAGCTCGGCACCGTGCCGCCCAGCGCCTGAATGATCTGAATCTGCGTCGCGGTATTGGTCACGTGGTCTGCGCCGCGCACGATCGCCGTCACGCCCATATCCACGTCATCCACGACCGAGGCAAAGGTGTACAAGACCTGACCGCTCTCCTTGATCAGAACCGGATCGGACACCGAGGCCGCATCGATCGAGATCGACCCTAGGATGCCATCCACCCATTCGATCCGTTCCTGATCCAGCTTGAACCGCCAGTGGCTGCCACGCTCGGCCCGCAGACGGTCCTTTTCCTCTTCGCTCAGCGACAGGGCAGCGCGGTCATAGACCGGCGGTTTGCCCATATTCAGCTGCTTTTTGCGCTTGAGGTCCAGTTCGATCGGGGTCTCGAAACATTCGTACAGCCGCCCCATGGCGATCAGTTGTTCCTTGACTTCGGCATACCGCTCCAGCCGCTTGGACTGATATTCATTGCGGTCCCAAGTCAGGCCGAGCCAGGTCAGCGCGTCCTTGATGCCATCGACATATTCGTCCTTGGACCGCTCTTCGTCGGTATCGTCGATCCGCAGGATGAACGTTCCGCCGTTTTGTCGGGCGATGCAGTAATTCATAATGGCGGCACGCAGGTTGCCGATGTGCATCCAGCCGGTGGGCGAAGGGGCGAAACGGGTCGTTGTCATGGCATTCTCCTATCGCGCAAGGCTCTTTCACATTGGCCCCGTTTTGTCCATATCAGGCATATGGATTGGACAGCCCCCACGAATGACGACATCGCCGATCTGGCCCGCAAAACGGCCGATCAGTTTCCCGCAGCCTTTGCACATGCCGCCCGCGCTGTCGCCATCGCGGTTGATGATTTCGCGGACGACGATACGCTCGCCGCGATGGAAATCGACGATCCCTTTGGTTTGACTGGCCTTTACGAGGGCATCCCGCTGACGGAAAAATCGGTCATGGACCCGCAAACCAGCCCCGATACGGTCTGGCTGTTCCGGCGGCCGATTTTGGACGAATGGGCCGCACGCGGCGATGTCACACTGGCCCAGCTGGTCGCCCATGTCACGGTGCATGAATTCGCCCATCATTTCGGCTGGTCCGATGAGGACATCGCCCGGATCGACCCATGGTGGGATTGATTTAGGTCAGTGGATTCGCGGCCCAGACGGGGCTAAAGTGCCGTTAACGCTATCACCAAGGGGCGAGTCATGACCCAGATTATCACTGTGACACTCAATCCGGCGCTCGATATCGCCACCTCGGTCGATAAGGTCGTGCCAGACCACAAACTGCGCTGCGCACCGCCGCAGATGGACCCCGGCGGCGGCGGCATAAATGTCGCCCGCGCCATTCGGCAACTGGGCGGCGAAGCGACCGCCTTTGTCGCGCTGGGCGGCGATACCGGGCGCAGTCTGCGCGGCCTGCTGGAAACCGCCGGTCTGCCGCTGATTGTTTACGATGCCCCTGGGGACACCCGGCAATCGCTGGCCGTCACCGATCTGAGCCTGAAGGAACAGTTCCGCTTTATGCTGCCCGGCCCGCATTGGACCGACGCCGATGTCGATGCCGCCTGCGCGGCGATTGTCGATCGTGTCACACCCGGCGATTTTGTCGTGCTGTCCGGCTCTGGCCCCTCTGGTGCGCAGGCCGATCTCTATGCGCGGCTTTGTCGCGATCTCAAAGGGGCCGGGGCGAGGATCATCGTGGATACCTCTGGCCCCGCGCTGGCCATCCTCGCCTTGGGCTTTGCCGGTCAACCCTTTGTGCTGCGGATGGATCAGGCAGAGGCCGAGAGCCTGACCCGCTATCCCCTGCCCCGCCGCGAGGACACCGCCCGCGTTGCCCGCGAACTCGTCCGGCGCGGCGCGGGCGAGGTCGTGATCATCGCGCGTGGCGCCGATGGCAATGTTCTGGCCACCGCCGAGGGCGCATGGTTCTGCCCCGCCGTCAATGTCGTCGTAAAATCCAAGGTCGGTGCCGGTGACAGCTTTGTCGGCGGCTTTACCCTCGCCGTTAGCCAAGGCGCGGACCTGCAAACCGCGCTGGCACATGGATCGGCCGCAGCCTCGGCTGCCTGCATGACCGAGGGCACCGAACTGTGCCTGCGATCGGATTTCGACGACTGCCTGTCCCGCTCTGCCGCAACACCAATCTAGGGGGGCCTGCCGATGATGATCACCGAGATCGAGGATTTCTTTACCAAGGGCTGCGGACGCTGCGACCGGTTCGCGACGCCGGACTGTTCGACACGGGCATGGATCGACGGGCTGAATGAATTGCGCCGGATCTGCCTAGACATGGGCCTGACCGAAACCGTCAAATGGGCGCACCCCTGCTATATGCACGCAGGACGCAATATCGTCATCATGGGGGCGTTTCGCGATAACTTCCGGCTGACGTTCTTCAATCCCGCCCTGATGAAGGACCCCGACGGCATCCTGACCAGACAGGGTGAGAATACGCAAACCCCGGATATGGTTTGTTTTACCGACAGCGCAGGACCAACCCGGCTGGAACACTCGCTGCGCGCCTACATCGCCGAAGCGAAATCCTATGCCGAGGCGGGCCTCAAACCCGCCAAGGTCGTCCGCGACCTCGAACTCCCGGACGAACTGGTCAGCGCGCTGGACGATGACCCCGAACTGGCCGAAGCCTTTGATGCGCTGACGCCCGGCCGCCAGAAAAGCTATGTCATCAATCTGGCTGGCGCGAAAAAACCGGAAACCCGCATCGCCCGGATCGCGAAATTCCGCGACCATATCATCGCTGGCAAAGGGGCGCTGGAACGGTAAACGGGGCCGCATGGGCCCCGTTTCAATCGGTTAACCGATCAGCTTGGCGGTGATGTCCACCAACCGCTTGGCCTGATAGGCGACCGAACGATGGCCGACCTCGGACAATTCGCCCGGCTGGGCGCTAAAGCCGTAGGGATTGCCGCCATCTTCGAATTTCACGCTGTCAGCGTAGCCCGGAACAACCGGGATCATGCCAAAGTGCATCGCCGACACATAGGTCTGCTGGATCGCACCCTCGGTGCCGCCGTTTTTGTTCTGCGACGTGGCCGAGGCGGTGATGGTCTTGTTCACCAGCGCACCCTGCATCCACAGCCCACCCAGCGTATCCAGCCACGCCCGTGTCTGGCTGGCCATCCCGCCATAGCGGGTCGGGCTGGTCAGGAAGATACCGTCGGCCCAGACCAGATCGTCATTGGACACTGCCGGGAATTCGGACGCGCGCTCTGCCTGCGCCTTCCATGCGTCCTGACCGTTCACGACAGCCTCGGGCGCGGTTTCGGGGATGCGCAGAACGCGAACGTCAGCGCCGGCCTCTTCGGCGGCCTTGGCCGCGGCGGCAGCGATGCCGTGGTTGGTGCCATAGGTCGAATAGAAAACAACTGCAATCTTGGGCTTAGCCATCTTGGGCTCCTTTGATAAGGTTACCCGCATGACTTATGCCCAGCATTGGCAAATGTCCTCACGCACCGACACTCAGACCCTGTGCGCCAATGCAGGGTTATCTGAATTGCGGACCGTGCGCCCAGATCGTCAGCGAATGCCGCGCCCCACGTGTCACCGGCGTCACCCGATGCAGCAGATAGGATGGAAACAGCGTCGCTGTTCCCCGCTCCAGCGGCGCCGAAACCACCTGCGAGGACGGCCAGACCTCGAGCACACCGCCTTCATACTCGGCAGGGTCAGACAATTGGACCACCATCGTCAGTTTGCGCCGCGCAGCCAGTCGCCCATCCCCGACATCGGAATGCCACGAAAAATGTCCCTCACGCTCTGCCCCGTAGCGCGCCACTTGGGCGCTCTCGGAAAAATCGTTCAGATCGAACCCATAGACTTCTCGATTGGCCTCGCGCACGACTTCGATAATCCGGTCCATGACCCAGGCGGCCTGCGGAACATCGTCCAGCCACACCAGATCGGCGCGGCGCAGATCGTGGTTCTGTGTATTGCCAACCAGCCGCGCATCGCTGGCTGCGACCAGTTGGGTGTAGCCGATAATGCGGTCGCAGTCCTCGGCGCTGAACGCTTGGGGAACGGAATGTACAGTGATCATTGGGGAAACCATTTCGAAACGTCCCGCCCAAATGCGCTTGCCGCGCCCCGGCGTCTTGCCAGAGCGCGACAAAAACAGGTCGCAAATGGCCTAGGACTTAGCTGATCACATCGACGATCACATTGCTCTCGGCATCAACCGCAACCAGAGTGCCGTTCACGTTCAGATAGCGCACGCCAGCCTGCGGGGTCTCATAGGTGACAATCCCCGTCGGCAAGGCCGCCCCGACAACTGCTTCCCCATCCAGCCAGACGACTTCGACCGGATTTTGCTGGATATAGGTGACGGTTTCCGTGGTCGGCTCCACCGCCTCGGCGGCGATCGAGCTGCCCAGAATGCCGCCGATCACCATCCCGGTCACCGGCCCGCCCAAGGCATAGGCGATCAACGCCCCCGCAGATCCGCCTGCCAGCGCCGCCGAGCCCTTGTCTTCATCAGTCGCCGCCTGATCCACCGTCGTCACGGTTTTTACGGTGACCGAGGTCGGCGCGGCACTCAGCGCGGCATAGACATCGCCATCCGCCACGGCCAGATACGGCGCATAGGACCAGCCCGACTGACCCTCATACGTGACCTGACACCAATCCACCTCTGCCAGACAGCCTTCGACGCTAGCCTCGGCATTTGCCGGGATCACCGCGACAGATTCGTACCAAGCGCCGGGGCCAGACCGCAGGTTCAAATCCGTCGCAACAGTCGCCGTCACCGATTGCGCCATCGCCGGGGCAGCAGCAACCAAAAGAACCGAACCAATCAATGCGGTTTTGAGCGTTTTCATTCGTCGTCTCCTGAAACTATGGCCGCTCCTCGCAGCCGGATTGACAGAACAACACGCCCCGCATCGAACGGGTTCCGGTCTCACACATCCCGCCCTCCTCCAAACCGGCGGGTTCTCGCCACCAGCCCGTGCAAACCAGCCAGAACACGCCGGTTCCATCGCATGACCCAACGAAAACGCGCGGCAACTGGGGCCGCGCGCACATTCATCTTTCTAAAAATACCTCGGGGGTGAGGCCCGCAGGGCCGAGGGGGCAGCGCCCCCTTACCCGTTATCCCGCCAGCGGTTGGCGATGGGATAGCGGCGATCCAGCCAGAACGCCTTTTTGGTCAACCGTGTGCCGGGCGCGGACTGGAACCGCTTGTATTCGCTGATGTACAGCAGATGTTCGACCCGCTTGGCGGTGTCACGCTCGTACCCTGCCTCGACGCAGTCCGCGACGCTGGCATCCTTTTCGACCAGCATCTCTAGGATACCGTCCAAAATCTCATAGGGCGGCAGGCTGTCTTCGTCCTTTTGATCGGGCCGCAATTCGGCGCTTGGCGGTTTGTCAATGATCGCCGTCGGGATCACTTCGCCGCCCGGGCCCTGCATCCAGTCGCGATGGTTCTGGTTCCGCCAGCGACAGGTTTCAAACACGCGCGTCTTGTACAGGTCCTTGATCGGGTTATAGCCGCCGTTCATATCGCCGTAGATCGTGCAATAGCCCACGGCCATTTCGGACTTGTTCCCGGTCGTCAGCAACATTTCACCGAATTTGTTGGACATCGCCATCAGCAGCAGCCCGCGAATCCGCGACTGCACGTTCTCTTCGGTCAGGTCCGCTGCCCGCCCCTCAAACAGCGGAGCCAACGTCTCGGTCACCGCATCGCGGGTGGCGGTGATCGGAACAAAATCATAGCGAACGCCCAGACGCACGGCGATATCCTTGGCATCGTCCAGCGATCCCTGAGAGGTATATTCCGACGGCAACATCACGCAATGCACGCGGTCCGCCCCCAAGGCATCCACCGCCACCGTCGCCACGAGCGCCGAGTCGATGCCGCCCGACAGCCCCAGCACGACCTTGTGAAATCCGGTTTTGCGCAAATAATCGCGCAGGGTCAGAACCATCGCATGATAGTCCTGTTCCCAATCATTGGGATAATTGACTTTCGGTCCCTCGCTCGCTTCCCAGCCCGCCTCGGTCCGGGTGAAATCGACATGGGCGACGGCCTCGTCAAACAGCGGCAATTGCACTGCCAGACGCCCGCCCCGGTTCAACACGAACGATCCCCCGTCAAAGGCCTGATCATCCTGCCCGCCAACGGTATTGACGTAGACCATAGGCACATCGTTTTCGATCACCCGCGCCACCATGGCATTCATCCGGCGATCGAATTTGCCCCGGTAATAGGGCGAACCGTTCGGAACGACCAACAGCTCGGCACCGCTCTCGCACATCGCCTCGGCCACATCGGGGAACCATGCGTCTTCGCAGATCGGCGATCCGATCCGCAGCGGCCCCACATCATAGGGTCCCTGAATCGCACCGCGATTGAACTGCCGGACTTCGTCAAACACATTGTAATTCGGCAGGAAATGTTTGAGCTGCCAGCTCACCACCTTGCCGCCCTTGAGGATGTAGTAGGCGTTATAGAGCCGCCCGTCCTCGGCCAGCGGACCACCGATGGCCAGCATCGGCCCATCGGCACAGTCCACGGCAAGTTGTTCGATCCGCGCACGGCAGGCGGCATGAAACGCGGGTTTCATCACCAGATCCTGCGTCGAATACCCCGCGATAAACATCTCTGGCAGGGCAACCATATCGGACCCGACTGCCTTGGCCTGCTGCCAGACGCTCTGCGCCTTGCCGGCGTTTCCTTCGATATCGCCGACGGTTGGGTTCAACTGGGCAATTGTGATGCGAAAACGGTCAGTCATTGGCATTCCTAGGTCTAGCTATCGCAATATTTACCAGAACACCCGCCAAGGGAAAGCCGAATGCGCCCGTCTTTGACCAAGCAAACCGTTGTGCAGCGCGGGTGCCTCCTTTAGCATCACCGGCGGCAGAACTAGGAAAGACCAGTTATGACTCGCGACCGGGCTATTTGGCGGACAATTTTGGGTGGCACAGCCTGCATCATGATGGCGGGCATCGGGATCGCTCAGGACGTCCAGACCAAACAGTACGAAGACGGCGGCGTCTATGAAGGCCAGTTTCTGAACGGAAAACAGGACGGCACCGGGACCTATCGGCTGCCCAACGGCTATGAATACACCGGCCAATGGGTGCAGGGGGAAATCCGCGGCACCGGGACAGCGCGGTTTCCGAACGGCTCTGTCTACGAGGGCGAATTTGCGGCGGGCAAACCGCATGGACAGGGCAAAATCACCTTTGCCGATGGCGGCAGCTATGAGGGCACCTGGGTCGATGGCAACATCGCCGGCGAGGGTGTCGCCATCTACGCCAATGGCGTGACCTACACCGGCGGGTTCCGCAATGCGATGCACCACGGGGTCGGCACCATGACCAGCCCCGACGGATACCGCTACGAGGGCGACTGGGAAAACGGCGTCAAACAGGGTCAGGGCAAGGTCACCTATCCGGACGGCACCCTCTATGAGGGCGGCATGGCCCGCGACGACCGCGATGGTCAGGGCAAACTGACGATGTCCGATGGCACCGTGGTCGAGGGCACCTGGGTCGCCGGTCAGGTCGAGGGCAAGGGAAAGCTGATCCAGTCCAACGGCGATATCTATGACGGCGATCTGGTCGCTGGCCGCCGCCAAGGCACCGGCACCGTCACCTATGCCAACGGCGATGTCTATCAGGGCGGTTTCAAGGATGACCGCCGCCATGGTCAGGGCACGTTCCGCGGCGCGGATGGCTATGTCTATGTCGGCATGTGGGAGGCAGGCGAAATCTCGGGTCAGGGTCAGGTGACCTATCCCGACGGGTCGGTCTATATCGGCAGCTTTGCCGCGGGCCTCGCTAATGGCAAAGGCAAGATCATCTACGCCGACGGATCGACCTACGACGGCGACTGGAAAAACGGCGTGATCGACGGCACCGGCACGGCCACCTATCCCAGCGGCCTGAGCTATGTCGGCGAGTTCAAAAACGCCAAGAACCATGGGCAGGGCGTCATGACCTTCCCAGACGGCTATCGCTACGATGGTCAATGGAACGAGGGACAGCGCAGCGGCACCGGCATCGCCACCTATGCCGACGGGTCTGTCTACGAGGGCGAATTCAACAACGGCCAGCGCGACGGTCAGGGCAAAATCACCATCCCCGACAATCCCGCAACCGAAGAGAACGAAACCTTCACCTACGAGGGCCAGTGGGTCATGGGCGAAATCTCTGGCCAAGGGATCGCGACCTATAGCAATGGGGATGTCTACACCGGGACCTTTGTCGCTGGCCGTCGTCAGGGCACAGGGACGATGACCTACGCCTCTGGCGCGGTCGAGGCAGGAAAATGGGATGAAAACCTGTTTGCCGGGGCGGACACGCCAGCGGCGCCGGCGGCCGATCAGCCCGACGCAGCGCCCGACGCGGCGGCGCCTGCCGATACACCCGCCAGCAACTGACGCCTCAAACCACCTCGCCCGCATCCAGCCGGGCGAGAAATCCCTCGGCCTCGGCCAGCACCCGTTCGCGATGCGCCTCGTCCATCCGGTCCCATGTGCGATACATCGTGCCCATTCTGGGATTGGCCGCGAACCGCGCCCGATGCCGATCCAGAAAATGCCAATATAGCAGATTGAACGGACAGGCCGCCGCCCCGACCTTGTCCTTCACTTTATAGGCGCACCCGCCGCAGTAATCCGACATCCGGTCGATATAGGCGCCGCTGCTGATATAGGGCTTGGACGCGATCACGCCGCCATCGGCAAACTGGCTCATCCCGATGGTATTGGGCGCCTCCACCCATTCAAAGGCATCCGCATAGACCGCCAGATACCATTCATGCACCTGATAGGGATCAATCCCCGCCAAGAGCGCGAAATTCCCCGTCACCATCAGGCGCTGGATGTGATGGGCATAGGCCTCGGCCTTGGTTTGCCCGACGACCTCGGACAGACAGGCCATGCGGGTTTCCCCGCCCCAGTAGAGACCGGGTAGCGCACGGTGATGCTCCAGCGCATTGCCGCGCACATAGTCAGGCCCCTTGAGCATATAAATACCGCGCACATATTCGCGCCAGCCGATCACCTGCCGCACAAAGCCCTCGGCTGCGTTCAGCGGCACCTGCCCCGCCCGATAGGCCGCCTCGACCACCAGGCAGACCTCCAAAGGTTCGAGCAGACCCAGATTGATCGACGTCGAAATCAGCGAATGCCACATGAACCGCTGACCGGTGACCATCGCATCCTGATAATCGCCGAATTTCGGCAACCCGCCCGCAATCCAGTGGTGCAATTGCGCAAGCGCCTGCTGCCGATCGGTAGCAAACCAGAACGGGGCCAGATCGCCAAAGCGATTGCCAAATCGACCCTCCACCAATGTCAGAACCTCTAGCGTCACTGGATCGGGATCGAACCGCATCGGGCCCGAGAACTCGACGTGATCCGGCGGCCCCTTGCGGTTATCGTGGTCATAATTCCACTGACCGCCCGTCGGCTGGCCATCCTCCATCAAGATCCCGGTCTTCCGACGCACCTCGCGGTAGAAATATTCCATCCGCAGCGACTTGCGCCCTTCGGCCCAGCCCTCGAACTCGGCAGAACGGCAGACAAACCGACTGTCCTCGAATTGATGCACAGCAATCGCGGCGGTCTCCAATGCCTCGATCAGCCGCCATTCGCCCGGTTGGGTCGCGATGACCTCCGTGGCACCAAAATCTTCAGCCCGCCGCTGCAACTCTCCGACGATCGAGCCGGTCGTCTCCGGATCATCCAACCGCGTATAGGCCACACGCCAACCGTCCTCTTCCAGACGTCGGGCAAATTTTCGCATCGCTGCCAAGACCAGCGCGATCTTTTTCGGATGATGCCAGACATAGCCGGTTTCCTCCGCCACCTCCGCCATGACAACGATATCGCGGGCCTTGTCGGCATGGTGCAACGCCGACAGCGACAGGCTCAGTTGATCCCCCAGCACCAAAACCAGCCGCATTCCTGTCCTCCGGTTATTTCGGCACAACCTAGGCCGCACCGCCCGCGCGTCGAGCTTTCATCTTTCCCAAAATACCTCGGGGGAACCCGCCGCAGGCGGGTGGGGGCAGCGCCCCCTTGATCCAAAGTCGCTTTTCACCCGTCCTAATTTGAAAAACGGCCTTTCCCTCGCCCGAATCCTCGGTATAGTCCCGCCCCATGGATACGCGCATGGATCATATCTCTTTGACTGCCCGCACTCGCGGTGCCTTGTCGCTGCGCGCCCTGCTACGCCTTAGCCGCTTCTGAGCGTGCCTTCCGGCGCGACCGCTCAGAAGGGATCAGCGCCGATACTGCTAAGGTTCAGACAAGGATTACAGACATGACCAAAGATCGCGTGTTGATTTTCGACACCACCCTCCGTGACGGCGAACAGTCTCCGGGGGCAACCATGACCCACGAAGAAAAGCTCGATATCGCCGAAATGCTCGACGATATGGGCGTTGACATCATCGAAGCGGGTTTTCCCATCGCCTCCGAGGGCGATTTCCGCGCGGTGTCCGAAATCGCGAAACGGTCGAAAAATTCGACGATCTGCGGCCTTGCCCGCGCCAATTTCAAGGACATCGACCGCTGCGCCGAGGCGGTCAGACACGCAGGGTCGGGCCGCATCCATACGTTCATCGGCACCTCGCCGTTGCACCGGGCCATTCCGAACCTGACGATGGATCAGATGGCCGAGAAGATCCACGAAACCGTCACCCATGCCCGCAACCTCTGCGACAACGTCCAGTGGTCGCCGATGGATGCCACCCGCACGGAATGGGATTACCTCTGCCGCGTGATCGAAATCGCGATCAAGGCCGGGGCCACGACCATCAACATCCCCGACACCGTCGGCTATACCGCCCCGATGGAGAGCGCGGACCTGATCCGGCGCCTGATCGAAACCGTGCCGGGTGCCGATGACGTGATCTTTGCAACGCATTGCCACAATGACCTTGGCATGGCGACCGCCAACGCGCTGGCCGCCGTCGCAGGCGGCGCGCGCCAGATCGAATGTACCGTCAACGGTCTGGGCGAACGCGCGGGGAACACCGCGCTGGAAGAAGTCGTCATGGCACTCAAGGTGCGCGGCGATATCATGCCGTTTACCACCGGCGTTGACACCACCAAGCTGATGGCGATCTCGCGCAAGGTCTCGACCGCGTCGGGCTTTGCCGTGCAGTTCAACAAAGCCATTGTCGGCAAGAACGCCTTTGCCCATGAATCCGGCATACATCAGGACGGCATGCTCAAGAACAAGGAAACGTTCGAGATCATGCGCCCGCAGGACGTGGGTCTGGCTGGCACCTCCTTGCCGCTCGGCAAACACTCGGGCCGCGCCGCTCTGCGGGCCAAGCTCGACAGCCTTGGCTACGACATGGCCGACAACCAGCTCAACGACCTGTTTGTCCGGTTCAAGGACCTCGCCGACCGCAAAAAAGAGGTGCATGATGACGACCTCGTCGCGCTGATCGGTCAGAACGATACGCTCGACGATCACATCAAGCTCAAGTCACTGCGTGTCGTCTGTGGCACCGAAGGCCCGCAGAGCGCCGATATGGTGCTGACCGTCGGCGGCGTGGACAAGGCCGTGACCGCCACGGGCGATGGCCCGGTCGATGCGACCTTTAACGCCGTCAAGTCGATCTTTCCGCATGGTGGCCGGCTGCAACTCTATCAGGTCCACGCCGTCACCGAAGGCACCGACGCGCAGGCCACCGTTTCTGTCCGTCTCGAAGAGGATGGCAAGATCGCGACCGGCCAATCGGCGGATACCGATACCGTCGTGGCCTCGGCCAAGGCCTATATCAACGCCATCAACCGGCTGATTGTACGGCGTGAAAAATCTGCCCCCGGCGAAGACACAAAGACGGTAAATTACAAGGACACGATCTGATCCACCGGATGCAAAGATTTTCAGGGCGGCCTCGGGGTCGCCCTATCCTTTTAGGCCCGCCCAGATCATCCGGGCAATTGGTCTGACCTAAACTGAGTCCGTAATAGTACGTTCTAGTTGCATGCCGACCGCCCTCCAAGGATAGGATCACATGCAAGCGCAAACAGATACCACCAAACAAACGACCACGCAGCAGAACATTACCAATCGGTTCTACACAACCGGGGATTTTCTGGACCTGATCGACGCCCTGCGCGATTTCGATCCGGGCGCAGCTTCGCTCTCTCTCACCGGCCTGTTGCGCATGGCGTCGCATGTCCCGGCAACGCCGGCGGAACAGACCGCCTTGCGGATTGCCGGACTTGGCGAACTGTCTGCCAAGGAATTCATCCTGTCCAAGACTGCACAGGACATGCTGTATGACTTCAGCACCGGCGACTATTCCGGCAACGTCCGTCCCGGCCGCCGTGTAAGGGTCAAGGAAGAAGAAGTCGAAGATGAGAGCCCGCGTCTGACCGGCGCTGTCGAGCCTGTGGCGCGCCTGTGCATTGGCGGCGTAAACTACGTCATCGGCGAGATGACCGATCTGGATATGCTTGCCTATCGCAACGAGAGTGGAGGCGACTGGCTGCCGCTGGCCAATACCGTCGAAGAAGGCTGGTCTGCAATCGCCGCCGAGATTATCTCGCTGACCCGCGACACGACCCGTGAATACATCAAGATGCATATGATCCATCGCCGCAATGCGGGCCTCGGCCCCGACATCAGGGCCTTTGATCTACACGGGTTTCAGTGGTACATCCGCCTCAATGACGAAGGATGCGCGGTGCGCGTCGATGGTCTGGACTGGCGACCTGTCGAAATCGGCGATCTGGATCATGAACTCGATCTCGGCAAAATCGCTGTCTTGTCGCTGCTGACGGCCATTCCCGATGCCGAAAGCCACTTCCGCGATGACGTCACCGCATGGGCCAAGCGTATCGCAGCGGGTGCCATGGTGATGCCGGTCTTCAATATCTGATACCCTCCAAAATCGGGGGAAGGCGTCAGTCTTCCCCCTGCATCTCGGCGATGAATTTGCGCAGCCGTTCGACCGCCGCCTTCTTGATCTGCGAAACCCGGCCAGTCGTGACCCCCAGAATCTTGGCGATTTCGTAGACGTTCAGTTCCTCGACAAAATACAACTGGAGCAACAGCGCCTCGCGCTCGGGCAGTTGGCCCAGGGCTTTGCGCAGAAAAACCTTCATCTGTTGCTGTTGCAGTTTGTCCTCGACCGTGGCGTTGTCATCCGAGAAAATCCGCGACTGATCGGTGTAGAGTTCGTCCAGCGACTTGACCTGACTGGCCGCAAAGCGCGTATCCCAGTCTTCGAGTTCGGCTACCGTCAGCTCCATCTCGGCGGCGATTTCCTCTTTGGTCGGGGCGCGCATCAACTGCTGTTCTAGCTTGGCAACGGCCGCCTTGGCCTTTTGCTGCATCAGGATCGTGCTACGGCAGACGCTCGCATTGTCCCGCAAAAAGTCGACAATCGACCCGCGGACCCGGATCGCGGCATAGGAGGCAAAGGTCGCACCGGCCTTGGGCTGATACCGACGGCTGGCGTCAATCAGACCCATGTAGCCGACCTGAAGCAGATCGTCGATTTCAACGATGCGCCCGACACGCCCGTACATATGCCACGCGATTTTGCGGACGATCTGCATATGTTCGGCAACCAGCTTGTCCGGACTGGTTTTTTGTTCGGCGTACCCTTTGGTCATCAACATTCGGGCGTCCTTTCATGTTGCTGTCGGACGTGAATTGCAAGTGTCATGCCCGCCCCCGTGAAACCGGAGTGAGCCAGCCTTCGGCAATGCTCCGCAGGTCGGCACGGGTCGGGCGGATCAGCGTATCCAAGAGAGAGGCGCCAATCCCCATGAGCCCCATTTGCAAGCCTGATGCCGAAATCGCCGCCAACTCTTCGGGAGTCGGGGCCCATTCGTCAGTTTTTGTTAGACACACCATCGGCGACAGCGCCGCCCAGCGCGATGCGTGACGGGTGATCATCCCCGGATGCAGGCCCGACGGCAGGCAGAGGATGACCTGCGTATCATCGTGTTCCTCGACCAACGCTTCGACCGCGGCCACGGGCAAATCAGGCAGATCCATGATCTGCGGGGCATGCAGGCCGGGGGCGGGAATGGCGCGCCCCTTGGCCAGATCGGATAGCAGCGGACGATCCACCGTCAGCCCCATCAGGCGGGACGCGCCTGCCAGAAAATCGGGGGACAGCAGCCGACCCGCGCGCGGGGCAACCAGCAGCGGATAGACCCCTGCGCGTTCGGTCATGATCAGCGCAGCCAATCGCGCCGCAACCGAGGTTTTTCCGGCTCCGGACGGGCCGACCAGAATGATCCGGGAGGCGGTTGTCACCGATTTGCCGGGTAAAATCGCAGCGCAGAGGTTGCCGAAAAATCCGGTCTCATCCCCCGGGGCTTGCCCCAGTTCTGACCACAGATCCGCGACAAAGGCAGGCGCGAGTCCCGGATAGCCGCCGTTGGGCGCATCGACATCTGGGCGCATGGTCGGGTGGCTGGGCTGGGTCACATCGTCGATGACATCGCGCCGCGCCATCCGTAGCCCGTCGGGGAGCGGCGGACGGGTCGCAGCGGTCTTTTCGGCAAAGACCTCGCCAAAGCTGCGCCCCTTGGCCTGCGGCGCGGCAAATTGCGGCGCGGGGCGCGGTTTGGGCTTGGGCGCTTCGGTCGTGGCGCGGATTTCCACCTGCCCGTTCTTTTGCTTGGTGGACAGGATATAGGCCTCTTCGCCAAGACGACGTTTGACCTCCTCCATCGCGAGAGCAGTGTCAGATGCGCGGACTACGATCGTCGACATAGATCACCTCAGCGTTTGGGCTGTCCGGGACGGGGCAGCGTCGATTGTCCACCCACAACGGCCAGCACTTCGACGCGGCGCATTTCGGGCAATTCATTGATCCCGATCACGATGGTGTCGGGCATATGCGGGCGGATAAAGGCCGCGAAGGACCGCCGCAGCGGGGTCGCCACCACGACGACCGCTGTCTTGCCGTCTCCGGCTGCACGATCCGTCGCATCCGCGAGCGAGGTCAGGATTGTCTGGGCCAGACCGTTGTCGATCGCCAGCCCGCCATCCAGATCACCCGCCTGACGTGCGCGTAGCAAGATCTGTTCCAACTCTGGATCGAGTGTAATCAAAGGCAGCGCGGAATTGAGCGGGCCAAGCTGTTGCAACAGCAGAGGTGTCAGACTTGGCCGAAGCGCCTCGGCCATATCGATGGCAGACAGGTTCCGTGCCGACAGTTCCGCCAGCCCTTCGAGAATGTGCCGCAGGTCCGAGATCGGAATACGGCCCGCCAGCAAATACCGCAGCACTGCCGTCAGCGTATGCAGTGCCACCAGCTTCGGCACGACCGAGCTCACCAGCGTCGGGGCCGATTTCGACAACGTATCCAGCAGCCCCTGCACGTCATCCGGCCCGATCAGGTCCGACGCGTTCGAGGTCACAACCTGGCTCAGGTGGGTCGCAATGACCGATTCCGGTTCGACCACGACGTAATCGTCGGCCTCGGCCTCGGTGACCTGCTGCGGGAGAATCCATACTGCATCCATACCAAAGGACGGGTCCTTGACCTCGATCCCGCGCAGTTTCTTGGTCGAGCCGCCACCGGGCAGCGCCAGTTTGCGGTCGGGATAGACCACATCTTCGCCAACGATCCGCTGACCGATCCGAATACGGTATTGGTTAGGCGGCAGGGACAGGTCGTCGCGAATTCGCACACCGGGAACGACAAAGCCCATCGCCTTGGACAGTTCTTTGCGGATGCCGGTGATGCGTGACACCAGCGCGCCACCCTCGCCGCCCGCCATCTGGATCAGACCATAGCCGATTTGCAGGGAAATCGGCGCATGATCGGCCACATCGTCAGGAACGATCCCCTCTTCGTCGGCAGGAGCCTTGGCACCGGCACCACCAGCCGCGCGCGGCGCGCCGGGCTGGGCGGGGGTGTCAACATCCTCGGCGTCGATCGTTCCTTCGCGGTTGAAATAGGCCAGCGCAGCCGCGCCGGCAGCAGCAATCATGAACAAAAGGTTCGGCATGCCCGGAACGATCCCGAGCAGCGCCATCACCCCCGCAACAGGGATCCATGCCCGCCGCAGGTTCATCTGTTTGCCGATCAGTTTCGCCATGTCGTGGCTGGACGACACTCGGGTCACGATAACGGCGGTGGCAATCGACAGCAGCAGCGAGGGGATCTGTGCAACCAGACCGTCCCCGATCGACAACAGGATATAGGTTTCCGCCGCCTCGCCTGCCGACAACCCATGTTGCAGGGTGCCGATCAGGATGCCGCCGATGACGTTGATCGCCAAAATCAGGATGCCCGCGACAGCGTCACCCTTGACGAATTTCGACGCACCATCCATCGCCCCGTAAAAGTCCGCCTCGGCGGCAACGTCGGTGCGTCGGATTTTGGCCTCTTCGGGTGTCAAAAGTCCGGCATTCAAATCGGCATCGATCGCCATCTGCTTGCCGGGCATCGCATCAAGGGTAAAGCGGGCCGACACTTCGGACACGCGACCCGCGCCTTTGGTGATCACCACGAGGTTGATAATCACGAGGATCGCGAACACCAGCAGACCCACGAGGAAATTCCCCGCGATCACGAATTCCCCGAAGGCCTGGATCACCTTGCCAGCGGCACCGCCGCCGGTGTGGCCATCGGTCAGCACGATCCGGGTCGAGGCGACGTTCAACGCCAGCCGCAGCACGGTCGAAATCAGCAAGATACTGGGAAAGCTGGAAAAATCCAGCGGACGGTAGCTATGCAGCGCAACCATCAGCACCAAGAGCGACAGCACGATATTGGCGACAAAAAACGTATCCAATAGCGCAACAGGCAGCGGCAGAACCATCATCGCCATGATAGCCAGAATGCCCATCGGCAGGGTCAAATCCCCCATACGGCCCAAAACCGTCGGGCGCGCCTCGGCAGCCATTAGCGCAGTCCTCCCTTGTTCTTGGTCTGATCGAAGCCGGGCATCGCAGCATCCTGTCGAAAATCATTCCCCCTCATCGTGCAAGATGGGTGCCAGCCAAAGGAACAGGAGGCGGTCCATTTGGGTCGTCGCCTTGGCACAACACTTGCAAACCCGGTGCGAACGATCCTTTGCAGACAGGAGCCCCCGGTGACCCAGCTCATCACAATTCGCAGCGCAGTGGCGTTGATCGGCGTGGCCGGTTTGACGGCCTGTGCGACCCCCGATACCTCGGCCATGAGCGCCCTGCCCTCTGAACCCAGCGCGCGGGCGCAATCGCTCGCAGAGGTCAAGGACGGGCTTGACGCACTTGGCACCCCGCAGGCAGCTGCCTCTTCGGCGCCGATGAATGCGACCGCGGCGATGTCTGCAACACAGGCCGCCCCCATGTCGGCGACCGCCGCCACCCCGGGGGTCATCGCGGCCTCTGACCCGACGATGATCACCGGACTAGGCTTTGCCCAGATTGCAGGTCAGCCGGGGAATACGCTGAACGAAAAACGGCTGCTGGCGCTGCGGGCAGCCCGTATGGATGCGCTGCGCGACCTGACGGAACAGGTCCACGGCATCCATATCAATGCCTCGACCACCGTGGGGCAGGCCCGTATCGGCAACGATAGCCTGTCGGCCGTCGTGGACGGGACCATCCGGGGCGCCCGGACCGTGCGCATCACCCCCAAGGGGACGGATGGGTACGAGGTCGAACTCTCGCTCGATCCGGCGACTGTGGCCTACATCGTGCGCGCTTTCCGGGGGCAAGTCTGATGGATCGCCGGGCCCTCATCGTCTTGACCTTTGTGATGTCCTTGCTCATGTCCGCGATGCCGGCCAATGCCTCGGAAACCGTCTGGATCGAGACCGAGGGCTATGGCTTTGTGAATGCGGCGAATGACACCGACAGCGCCCGCCGCCGCGCCCTTGCCGATGCCCTGCTGAATGCGGCGCTGGCAGGGGGCGCCCATGTGACGGGCCATACGGTCGTCAACATGACACGCGTCGAGCGCGACCTGACCATCGTCCGCCCTATTGGCCGCGTCCTGCGGCACGAATTCAAAGGCGCAACCCTAGAGGGCAACATGTGGCGTGTGCAGATCCGCGCGCTGGTCGGAGCCGAGGCCCAGACCCAGTGCCAGTCCGCCAGCCGACTGACCGTCATCGCCTATGCGCCGCAAATCCACGTCTCGCCCAATGCGCCGGCCTGGGCCAATCCCTTGGCGCAGGACATTATGCAATCGCTCTATGGCGTGCTTGACCGCCACCCGGCCACCAGCAGCCTGACGGTCACCGATCGTCCGATGCCGCGCGGGCTGACCGATGCGCAGGCGGCCCGCGACTTTGTAACCCTGACCCGCGGTGACGTTCGCCTGACCGCAGGCGACTGGGGTTTTGTGCCGCAACTGTCGATCGACAGCGTGCCGGACGGGCGCAACCAAACGGTCGAGATGCGGTTGCAGCTGGTGCTGATCTCGTCCGACGGGCAGGTAACCCGCCAAGAGGTCGTCCGCCGTTCGCGCATTCCCGGCCCTTCGATCCTTGGCAATGCCGGGGCGGCGTTTCAGCGCAATCGCAGCCAGATGATGTCCGACCTGCTCGATGGCGTCTCTGACAGCTTTGATCGGCTGCTCGACGTGCAGGCCTGTACCCCGCTGATGGGGACTGTGATGGCATCTGGCGGGGATTTGACGGTGAACCTTGGCCGACGCCAAGGCATCAGCCGGGGTGCTATCGCCTATACAGCAGACCGGGATGCGTCGATCGAGATGCTGGAAATCGTATCTCTGTCCGACCGCAGCGTCACGCTGCGCCCGATGGACCCGACCCGGCGCGCCAGTGATTTCAGCGGCCGCGCCGTCCGGTTTATCGAAACGGGGCTCTGAGTATGCGCGGGCTCGCTGCAGTCTTTGGCCTGATCGCCCTGCCCGCTCTGGCCGCGCCGGATTACTCGGACGGGATCAGCGGACAGGAGGCGGCCGAACTGGTACAAATCGCCCTGCTGGATGCCGGGATTACCGACGCTGTGCCGATGGTGTCGATCCGCCCCTTTCCGGCCTGCCCGGTCACACCAGAGGTTTCGCCCCATCAAGGGAGCTGGAGCACGGCGGCCCTGACCTGCCCCTCGGGCGCGGGCTGGACACGCGGCGTCCGAACCCGTGCGGGCATCGCGCCGGATACCGTATCCCGGGACGCCGCAGGACCGGGCACGACCCAGCAGACCCAAGGCCCGCTGATGGTCGCCATGGCGCGCACCATGCAGCGCGGTGACATGATTACAGCCGGGGACGTCGTCCTGCTGCCGCGTGGCGACCGCTCGGCGCTGGACACATTTGCCCGGATCGAGGACGTCGTAGGGCGTCGGCTCAAGGTTTCGCTGGGCGCGGATCAATTATTGATGACCAGACATCTGGATCCCGATTGGGCAGTAAGATCCGGCATGCCAATTGCACTGATGATCTCAGTAGGGTCATTTAATGTAATTGCCTCAGGGGAAGCCCTAACAGATGGACGGGTTGGTGACGTGATAGAACTAAGGAACTTGTCTTCGCAAAAAATTGTGAAGGGAGTCGTCACAGGCGACAATCAAGTCTCCCTTGGGCCTAACATAAACTAATTTGAGGCCGTTACTGGCGACGTATGGAGGTCCGAAATGGTAGACTCAATCTCACAATCAGGCGGCGCTGGTGGTATCAAGCGCACAATGGACGACGCTTCCGCCCGGGTGCAAAAAGCCAAGGTCGGAGCACCTGCTACCGGTCCGGCAGCCCCGGCTGGCGATGACGTTCAGCTGACGGCGATGGGCGGTGTGCTTCCGCAGGAATTGAAATCCGGCCCGCCGATCGAAATGGCACTGGTCACAAAGATCCAGGACGCAATTGCCAATGGCAGTTACCCGATCGATCTGGACAAGATCACCGAGAGCCTGTTCGAGAGCTATCTCGAACTGAACAGCTGACTGCACCGGAGAGAGAGAGAACGGCATGATTTTGCCTGGTCCCCAGACACTGACACTCGTCTCCGTCGCCGTTGCCCTGCTCGCGGTTATGACGACTGTGCTTTCCATCCACCGTGCGCGGCGCGCAGTAGCTGCCGCCTCGCACAAGCATCTGCGCGACGCCGACATGATCGACCGTCTGGATGAACGGCTGGTTCAGCACATGACACGGCTGCAAGAGAACCAGACCATTCTGGCCTCACAGATCCACGATGACATCCGGAGCCTTCAGGCCGACATGGACTGGCTGGCTGGCGAGCGGATGATCGACGAAGCTATCGCCATGGCCCGCAGCGGCGTGGCCGTCAATGACATCAATGCGGAACTCGGCCTGCCCGGAGATTCTGCCCAGGTGATCACCCGGTTCCGCCGGCACTGATCCCGTAAACCCTGCGCCCCATACACGGCCAGAGCTCCGACATGTCGGAGCTCTTTCTTTTTTCCGGCCCGCTCCCGCTCAGCGCTTCAATTCACGATGGTGCAAGACGCAACAGGCGCAGGGGATTCCGAACACCAATCCTCGAAGGTCGTGCGGGCCTCGGACTGGGCCTTGATCCGGTCCTTTTCGGACAAACTACGAAAGGTCCCTTCGCGGAACGGGACCGCCGCATCCAGACCGGCGGCAACAGCCATCGCCTGCCAGACATAGGCCTTGACCATATCGGGACGCGGCAGCAAATCCTGCGCGATGATCGCCATACGCAGCATCGCCTTGCCGTCGCCATAGGCGATTGGGGCGGCCAGTTCCGCGATCAACTCCTCGGCCAAGGCTTCGCGTTCGGGTTTCCCGATACTGGCGTCAATCCGGCCGAGCAGGATCTCGGCCTGTTCAACGCCGTTCAACTTGGCCCGCCATGCCCAACGGAAACTATCGGTCCAGCTCTGGGGCACGCCCTCGCCGGCGTAGAACATCAGCGCCAGATTGAACTGCGCCTTGGGGTCACCCTGCCCCGCCAGATCCGCGTAGATCGACGCCGCCGACGCAGCATCGCCCGCCGCATACCGGTCCAGAGCCTCTTGCAGGCTGGCCGAATGGGCGGTGGTCGCGCAGCACCCAGCGATCAATATGCCGGCCCAGCGTCGCATGCCTATTTCCCTGCCATCATCATCAGGCGCAGATACATCAGCCGCCGCCGCGGTCCGCCCGGCGTTTTCTGTTCGTACACCACGATCTGCGGACGCGGCGCCCCTTCGGTGACAAAATCGATCTGGATGCTGCGTGGCAGGTAAACCCCGTATGCAGCAAGCGTTTCGACCGGGTTGGCTGCGAACCGGTCACGGAACTGCGGATCGATCCAGATCCGCGCGAGGGCCCGCCCCAGAATATCCGGCAGCATCCGTTCCACATCGTCGCTGTCACGTAGATATGTCTCACGCTGTACCAAACCATAATCGTGGTCGTCCTGATGACGGTCCTGTTGTTTGCGCGCGTCCTGACCGCCGGTACGGCTTGGAAGACGTCCGACAAACGGGACAAGAGCGCGGCTGGTTGAGTTCATCATCATGATCAGCATTCACGAGGTTATTTTGGTTCATTCGTGGGAACGGCACCACCGCACAGAATGTTAGGCGCATCGGTATATATTTTTTTATCCCACATATCCCTTTGGCCCGAACACCCTAATCCGAAGGACAGCAAAAGGTTGTGCCGTTGCGCCGTTACTCTTTTTGCGAGTGTTAAGACGAGGAATTCACGTGGATCTGGCGCGTATCTTGGGGATCGGAGGCTTTGTATTGGTCATGGGACCGTTCGGGTTCGGTTTGGCCAAGACAATGGTCAAACCAACGCCTGCTACCAGCCTGACAGAGCAGGTCGCCCAGCCGACAAACCCGGTCCGCGTTCCGCCGGAATATGTGCCCTATAACCTGCCGATCACCACGACCTTGCCGCAGTTCAGCCGCTCGGTTTCGGTTCAGGTATCCTTTATGCTGAACAAGGGCGATCCGATCATCGGGCCACTGATGGACCAGATCGCCAATGGCGAAGGTCGGATCGAGGCCGTGCTGGTCGATGCCGTCATCGAGGCCGCCAATACCGCCCCGACCAAGGAAAATCTGCGTGCGCTCATCCCTGTCATGATGCGCCACGCCCTGAATGTCCAATTGGGGACCGATGATCACCCTACCCCGATCAGAGAGGTCCTGATCACCTCATACGCGCTGCAATAATCACGGCGCGGCACAAAATTTGCAGTCCATGGCACACAACCTCTTGAGGAGACCACCGTGCAGCACCAATCGTTGACTGATCCCCACGTTTTTGGCGACGCCGAGCCGGTGACGCCTGCCTATGACAACGATATCATCTATATCGAGATTGCAACCGAACTGGCCGATGGACGCATCGTGACGCGCCATGTGCCATTGGCTGATCTGCTGTTTTTTGATGAATAACGGCGATTAGGACCGGGTTTCGTCCTGTTCGCGTCGCCAACGGCGATACTTTACGATGAAACCCGGAATGCCGATGATCGGAACGATCATCGCAAAGGCCATAGGACCGGGGAGATGCGCCGTAACGGGCGCATCTTTGCTAAGGGCGAACCAGATCATCGCGCCGAGGATCAAAGCAGCAAACAACAGGAAAAACCGCAACATCATGCACAGACGACAGGTGGTCATCAGAACCGGCCTGCCGATTGCGCGCGGCGATAGGCCGGCATGTTGCGATCCGCGATACGGCGCGACCTCAGGCCGTCCTGCATCACGCTGATGGCGGCATCCACCGCCAAGGCCACCTGCCCGATTTGACGACGCAACAGTCGCTGATCCGCCTCGGGCAAGTGGTTTGTATCAAAGGTACTCACCAGCCCTTGCAGGGATCTGGCCAATTGCTCGACTTTTTCACCATCCCCCACCTGCGCGGCCTGCATCAGGTCATCGACCATCACCGACAATTGCACCGCCACCGCAGAGGCGAGGAGCGGCGGCTGACCGTGTCCAGAGTTGGGGGAGGGTAGCATCATGTTTGTTTGACCCTTACGGACATTTGCTGCCACGCCGCCATCAACGATGCGATATGATCCGCGCTGGCGGCCAGCTTGGCCTCCGGTTTGCGGGCAAAGGCATCGACGACCTGGAGACGACAGAACTCGTAAACCTGAAACAGATTGGTCGCGATCTCGCCGCCACGCTCGAAATCGAGCGAGCTTTGCAGGATGTAGATCGCTGTAAACGCGCGATTGAGATAGTTCGCCGGCAAGGGCAATTTACCTTCCTGTGCGTTGGCCAGAATGCGCAGCGCGCGTTCAAGTTCGCGCAGGGTCACCCCGATCATTTCATGCGGATCTTCTATTTCGATCTGCTTATTGGTTTCCGCACGCCGGTACGACGTTCGGGCATTCTCAAAGGTCATAACGCCACCTCTTTTCGTTTCGTCGAGCGTCGCCGCCTACATTTCAGAACGTCAAAATTTCGGAAAATGTTAAGCAAAAACGGCGCCCTAGGGCGCCGTTGCAATCTCTATGCCGCGTCGACCGTGTCGACTATCAAGGCATTGGTGGACAATACCATTCCGACCTCGCCACCGGCCAAAAGGGCAATCCCGGTCAAGTTCCGCATATGGCGCAGGACCCCGCGCAACGGCCGCAGCAGGACCAGCTGTTGACCCAGCAGCTCGTCGACCGGAACGGCCAAGGATTTTTCACCGACGCCCAGCACGACGAAAACGCGACGTTTGCCATTCGCATCGCCCAACAGATCCCGCGAGGATTTCTCGTTCAGGAACTGGACCGAGACCATCTTGCCGTCATCCATTCGCAGCATCCGCCGCCCGTTGGCCGCCGAGATCGACCGGATCGCCTCGAGGCTGGGCTGAACGATCGTCTGGATGGTATCCACCGGAATAACATAGCGGATTCCGCCAACGCCGACGACCATACCTTCGAGCACGACCATCGAGAGCGGCATCGAGATATGATAGCGCATGCCCTTGCCGCCCGGCAAAACGATCTGCCGCAGTTCGGACGAGGTCGCATGGATCTGGGCCGCCAGTGACGTGACCAGATTTTCGTCCTCGATGCCCTTGCCGTCGTCTTCGAGGGTGACCAGCACACGTTCGTCATCACGATGGAACGACATGTGGATATTGGATGGCGCACGCTCTGGCATGTTCAGGCGATGTGTCAACATGATGCGCAGCATTTTGCGCAGATGTTCCATCAGCGTGACGTCAATCGACATGTTGCCACCAGACGAGGTCAGCTTGGCCTCGCTGCGCGATTTCCGCGAGATCGTTTCGACCAGAGCTTCCAGCGGACGGATCAGCATCTCGAGCGGACGCGAACGGATCGCCACCGTCTGTTCCTGCAGATGGGCCATCTGGCTGACCAGCTGGGTTTCGACCTGAACGGCCTCTTGCAGCTTGGCCGAGAATTGGCTGACGACGCTACGGATCATGGCGCGACCCTGTTCCGGGTCCTGCTCGGCAATCTTGAAGGCCGTCTCGATGGTTTCTTCGAGGCTGATTTCCGACAGGTCGGACAGCATATGGTTGACCATCGCCTGACTTGCGGCGACCTCGCTGATGCTTTCCAGCATTTCGGTCGTCAGGCCAGCGCCCTGGTTCACCGGCTGATCGCCTTCGACCGCCTGGACCGTCGAGGTCACCATTTCGGCGTTGCTGTCCTCCAGCACCTGCTGGACGGCGAGATACTTGCCCGACGGGTCCATTTCAGCCATCGAGGCGATGACCTCGGACTGGTCCATCGGCGTAGAGACCAGGAAATCGAACAGGGTGTCGGCGTTCCGGAAAACCGTGACGTTCGTGATCGACTTGACGTTATCCGCGCTGATCCATTCGAGGAATTTCTCGGCCAGATCTTCCTTGTCGTTGATATCGGCCCGAATGATATAGAAATTATGGCGCGCCTCGATGGCGGCACTGGCGGTCTTGACGCTTTCGGGCGACAGGACGCGATGGAAATCCTCGGGCAGATTCAGACGCCGCTCGATGGCCGTCGCGGTCATCAGGCCTTCTTGGGTAAAGGCTGCGTTGGAGGCCTGTTCGAACAGGATATCGAGGCTCTGGGTATCCGGAATTTCGCCCTGCTCCAGCGCATCGAACACCAGTTCAATGGTATCGATGAACCCGCGGGCAATGTGCATCAGGATGCTATCCGGCGCGGACCCGGAGGTCTGCACACGCCCGAACAGGTCGATCAACGACATCGACAGCTGCCCGGCGGTATCCAGCTTGTGATGGATACAGGCGTGGAAAATCAACCGCATCTGCCGCGCAAAATTGCTGTATTGCGCGTCCAGATCGACGGACTTTTTCATCCCGTCCAGTGCGGCATCCAGCGCGGCCAGCGTATCAAAGGCGTGTTCGGCGCACCAATGGCGCAGCAATTCGGTCGGGCTGACGCTCGACGCGGCAGCTTCGTCCTCCAGAACCCGCTCGACAGCGGCCAATTCCTCGTAGAGACGCAGTTCGGAATTACGGAAATCCTTGGCGGATTTCGCATCGTTCAAACGCCCCACGGCGTCGGCCACACGGATCAGACCGCGCGCCTCGGCGGCCTCGCGCACAGCGGCAACATGTTCCGCCAGAGTGGTCGCGTCGGGCGCATCCCCGAGGGCCCAGCTCACGCCCGCATTGGACAATTGGGCCAGCGGATACTTGACCCGATCAAAGAAAGTCTCGCCGCCCTCAGCCGCGGGGAGCAGTTGTGCCCCGCCGTCGGTCAAATCGAGGAGCGTGAGCTCTTCGAGACGCAAGACAAGCGATGCAATCTTTTCAACGACGATCGAATGGTCGTCCAGGTTCGCCTGCATAAAGTCGGCAAGGACGAGCACCCATTCCTGCAGCCCCATCTGTTTGGCGGCATGATGGAGGTTATCCGCCTCGCGCTTGGCAATCGCGATCGCGCCATTTGCATCACTGGCAAAACTGGACATCGCACCGCGGAACTTGGTGATCGCACCGTCCGACATGCCCTTGAAAATGTCGCGATAGCTCGGATCGTCGATCAAGCGCTTTGAGGCCATCTGGACCGGACGGGTGTCCTGCTCTGGCGAGGGCGCGGGGGCAACGGCCTCGACCACAGGCGCCGGAGCCGGAGCCGGAGCCGGCTCGGGTTCGGGTTCAGGCGTCTCGTCTACTGTCTGAGGCGCTTCGGACGCATCGTCGTCGTTGTCTTCGTCGAATTCCTGCTCGCCCCAGCTACCGCCGAGTTGATCCATTTGCGACAAGGCCGCGGACATACCGGCGATCGGCGGCGCAGCGGGGACCACGGTTTCGGGCTCGGGCGCGGCGGCGGCGGCAGGTTCCTCTGCCACTGCGACAGCCTCGGCCGGAGCGCCTGCGCCGGTCTCGCCCTTGCAGCGGGCCACCTTGTCGCGCATCTGCGTCATCAGGTCTTCCGACCCGGCAGGATCGACGTCAGCGCGGCTGGCAGATGTCTGCTCCAGCATTTCGCGCAGGATGTCGCCTGCGTAGAGCAGGATTTCCAGGATCTCGTCGTCAAGCGGAACGCCTTCGTCACGCACCAGACCGATCAGGTCCTCGGCAACGTGTGCGCGGCTTTCTACGACGGCAAGACCGAGAACCCGGCTATTTCCCTTGAAGGTATGGACAGCCCGGAACAGGGCGCTGACGTGTTCGCCAGCTGTTTCGGGTCCGCCCTCCTGAAGGGCGAGCAAGGCCGCTTCCATCTGGTCGAGCGATTGGGTCCCATCGTCCAGGTAGAGTGCCCAGATTTCGTCCATTTCATCAGACATGGCAGTCTCTCTTCAAAGGTGTAGCAACAGAGGGCGCTCACGAATTGCGGCGCCCGGTCCCGGATATGGGACCGGCGGTCAGGCGGATCGGCGTGTTAGGCTGTCGCGAATTGCGACCGCATAACCCGTGCGAGTTCATCGCCAGCTTTTTCTTCCAGATCGTGCGACACGGTACCCGACGGCTTGGCAACAACGCCATCTGCGCCCAGTTCGCGGGCTTTGGCGGCGTGGGGCGAACCCGATACGGCAACCGATGACAACATCACGATCTTGGCCCGGGTTTTCAGCTTGGCATGGCGCAGGAATTCCAGACCATCCATCACCGGCATTTCGATATCCAGCAGGATCAGGTCGACCGACGGCAGATCAGCCAGTTTGTCCAGCGCTTCCTGACCGTTGCTCGCCTGAGCGACGACCTTGAAGTCGGGAAGGGTCTTGATGAAGCTGGCGATGTAGAGCCGCATCATCGCGGCGTCATCTACGATCATCACATTATGAGGCATGAGAGTCTCCTTGGGGTTAGTATGGGCCGGCTCCGGTTGGCGTCGGCCCGATTAGGTCAAAAGTGGCCGAAACCGCGTTCGTCACGATCGCTGTTACGTGATTTGTGCACCCCCCTTGTCATCGACGGAGCAAGGTTTGCATTGCTCTGCGCTGCCAAGAGGGCCTGGATCTGGGCCAACAGTTCTGGGGTTATGCTATCAAGACCCATGCCAGCCGCGATCGAGGTCGGCATTTTCCGCAGACTAAAGCGCGAAATTTCGTTCCGCATGCTTTCGGTCGCGGCCTGCATCTGCGCAGCCGAGGCCGCCAGTTCATCGGCCTGCTGGCTGGTGGCCAGCGCGGATTTGGCGATTTCGCCGACCGCGACGTTGATCTGGGCCACACCACGCGACTGTTCTTCGGACGCGGTGGCGATATCACCGACCAGCGTACGGACCTTTTCGATGTCATGGACAATCGAGGTAAAGGCGCTGGAGGTTTCATCCGCGATCCGGACACCTTCGGACACGCGCACCGTCGCGCTTTCGATCAGTTCGCTGGTTTCTCGGGCGGCTTTGGCAGACCGGCCGGCAAGGTTACGGACCTCTTGGGCGACCACAGCGAACCCGCGACCATGTTGACCGGCGCGCGCGGCCTCGACGGCGGCGTTGAGGGCCAGCAGATTGGTCTGGAAGGCGATCTCGTCGATGACCTTGATGATCTTGGCGATGTCATGGCTGGATGTGCGGATCCCGTCCATCGCATCGACCATTTCACCGATCTTGATCTTGCCTTCCGAGGCGACGACCGAGGCACCGACCACCAGATCACGCGCCGCAACCGCAGAGGTCGCATTAGCCTTGACCTGGCTTTCGGTCTCTTCGGTCGAGGAGGACACCTCGTCCACCGAGGACGACTGGATCTGGCTATTGGTCGCAAGAGCCTGACTAGAGCGGGTCATCTGATCAACCGTGGTGGAAATCTGCCCCACCTGCGTGTTGATCGTCGTAAACGCAGAGTTCAGGCTGCCAAAGGAGGCTTCAAAGGCCCGCATGATCGCGCCATAGGCACCCTTGTACGCATTGAGGTCCACCTTGGTGTCGAGCTGACCCTGCACGATGCCGTTCGACAAGCGTTCGATTTCACTGGTCACATTTCCAAAGGTCGCGATGATTTCCAGCATCAACGCTATCACATCGCGGAACGATCCCTTGAACTGGCCCAGTTCGACGCTCTGGCTCAGATCGCCATCGACGATGGACCGCGACAGGGTTTCCATTTCCTGCACGACGTTGCGGAAATTGTTCCGGACGTTTTCCATCGCCTCGTTGATAAAGGCCTTCTTGCGCGGGAACTGTTCCAGATGCGCGTCGAAATTGCCATTTGCCAATTCGATGACAAAGGCGATTGCCTTTTTCTTGGTGTCGATGTGGCCCTGGACCATTTCATTGACGTTTTCGACCACTTCGGCAAAGCCGCCGCTGAATTTGGTCTGGTCGACGAACACGTCGATGTCGCCAGCATCATGGGCATGGCTCATCGCCTTGAGTTCGTGCATCAGCAGCGCGACCTCGGCGGCGTTGGCCTTAAAGTTGGCGCGCACGTTTTCCAGCGCCTCGTTGATAAAGGCTTTCTTGCGCGGGAAGGTCTCGAGCTCGGCATCGAGATTGCCTTTGGCCAGCTCGATCGCAAAACCGATTGCCTTTTTCTTGGTGTCGATATGGCCTTGGACCATGTCGTTGACCTGTCGGATCACCGACGCATTCTCTGCGCCGAAACCTTCGGCAGAGGCCATAACATCAATATCGCCGGCCTCATGCGCGGCTGCCATGTCGGCAAAGGCCTGACCCAGCCGCATGCCTTCGGCGAGGGCATTGCGGGCGATGGTCTGGTCAACCCACTGGACGATCGCACCGACGAACTCTTTGCGGTCATCGAACAACGGCGTCGCGACAAAGTCGAAATGCCGACCGCCGACGCTGAGCTTGCCAGCTGTGTTTTCCCGCATCCGACCGGTCATGCGTCGCTGGTGGGCGGGATTGCTATGATAGTCGTCGACACAGGTGCCGATCATGGTGTCCGCGGAAAATCCGGGCAGATCGCGCTGGATTTCCTGTTCAGCATCAGAAAACAAATCATACGCGGCCCGGTTGGCGTAGCGAATGATCATATCTCGGTCGGCAATGGTGATCGGGCTTCCGATCATATCCATCAGGCTCTTCCCGGACAGGCACGCAAGAGCCGTTTCGAGGCTCTCTGGTGAGCTAGGGGCAGGGTTCGTCATGGCGTCATTCCTTTGAGGGGGCAGGGCTAAAGGAGGCGAATTTTCGACAACGATCTTGCGGACCCTTTTGCGAGGTCCGCCATCGGAGTTTGGCATCATGACGATCAGGTCATGCTAGCCGGCAACGAAATGTCCGAGTCAGAGACCAGGACCTCTGTATCCAGAAGGATCGACACCCGTTCACCCACCTTGCCGATCCCGGAAATCACGGATTTGGCGCTCTTGCCGAACTGACCGTTGCGGTCCACTTGCGACGGCGGAATTTCCAGCACTTCGCTGACACCGTCTACAATCAGGCCGATCAGGGCATCACCCACATCCATCACGATGACGACCGTACGGTCGTCGTATTCACGCTCGGCCATGCCAAAGCGCAGTCGCGCATCCATCAGGGGAATGACCTTACCACGCAGGTTGATCACGCCTTTGACATAGTGGGGCATATCCGGAACGGACATGATGCGCTGCATCCCCACGATTTCGGTCACGACACCGATGCCGACGCCATATTCTTCGTTCGCAAGAGCGAACGTCAGATACATGTCATCGATATTGTCGGCGTCGCTAAAGCTGCTATCGCCCCGGGCGGTGACCGCGTTCAGGGCATCTTCGTTTACTTCTGCTGCTGCATTGGTCATTGCGGTATCCTTTGGGCGTTATTTCAGAATTGATGCGTACGGCTTCGATCGGGGTTGGCGCCCATGGCTTCGGTCATCTTCGCCGGAATGTCTTCCAGCGGGAGGAGCGTATCGGTGGCACCGACCTGATGTGCAGCCTGAGGCATCCCGTAGACGACGCAGGTCTGCTGGTTCTGTGCAAAGGTTGCGCCACCCGCCTTGCGGATTTCCAGCATCCCCTCTGCACCATCGCGGCCCATCCCCGTCAGGATCGCAGCCGACACCCGGCGCCCGGCTTCGCGGGCAACGGACTTGAATAGAACGTCGACGGAGGGGCGCGAGAAACACACCGGATCTCCTTCGACCAACTTGACACGATAACCGCCAGCGTAGCGCATGATCTCCATGTGCCGGGTGCCGCCCGGGGCTACCAGAATGCGTCCTTGCTGAACGATGTCTCCGTCCTTTGCCTCTTTAACGTCCATCGGACAGATAGTGTTAAGCCGCGCCGCGAAAGAGGCGGTAAAGCCTTCGGGCATATGCTGGACGATAACGACCGCAGGCGAGGACGCGGGAAACAGCGGCAGGATGGACGACAGCGCCTGGATCCCGCCGGTGGAGGACCCGATCGCATAGAGCCATGACCCCGCCTTGCCGACAGGAACCTGGATCGGCGGCTTTGCCGTGGCGGCGACGACTGCGGCTGCCGCGCGGGTGGCACTGGGTCGCGTCTTGGCGCCGGCAGCTTCTCGGATGCGGGCGCAAATATCGACCATCATGCTGGCCAGACCGGCATTGGTTCCCAGCGTCGGTTTCGAGATGATATCGACAGCCCCCGCCTCGACGCACTGGAGCGCCACGTTGCGGTTACCATTGGTTGCCGAGGAAATCACAATGGTCGGGATCGGCCGCGTTTTCATGAACGACCGCATAAACGTCAGCCCGTCCATATTCGGCATTTCCAGATCGAGAGTGATCACATCCGGGTTGAGGCGCTCCATCAGATCCAGCGCCTGCTCGCCATTCGAGGCAAAGCCGACCACATGCAAATCGGGTTCGCGATCGATCCCCATCGCCAGCACACGGCGCACAACGGCGCTATCATCAACAATAAGAACCCTGGTCCGCTGGGGAGCATTCATTTGTTACGCCCCTCCTTGCGGTTGATCGAGGTTCCGGCCGGCTGCCATCTGGTGCTCAGATCGCGGACGCTCTCGGTCACAGAGGTGATCAGCCAACCGCCCGGTTCGGTGACGTCATAGATAGCATCCACCGTGGCCTTTTGGTCAGCAATATCGAAATAATACAGGATGTTACGGCAGAACACGACCTGGAACGGCTGTTTGAACGGATACGGCGTCGTCTTGAGGTTCAAGCGCCGGAAGGTGCAGCGGCTGCGGATCGCATCCACGACCTGATATTGCCCCATGCCGATCGGCTTGAAATACTTGGACAGCAAATGGGACGGCACCTGGTCCAGTTGGCGACCCCCGAAAATACCGGCCTCGGCCCGCTCTACCACTGGCGCGCTGATGTCGGTGCCCAGGATCAGCGTCTTGTTCAGGGCCGCCATGCCCAGAGTTTCCGCGATGATGATGGCAAGGGTAAAGGCCTCGTCCCCGGAGGAACAGGCCGCGCTCCAGATGCGAATTTCATTACGGTTCGCCAAGGACGGCAGGATGTTGTCGCGGAATTTGTCCAGCACATCCATTTCGCGAAAGAAATAGGTGTGGTTGGTCGAGGCCGCATGCATGACTGCCAATTGCAGGTCATGTTCTGCGACATCCTGCAGACGGCGCGACATGTCCGACAGGCGTTCAATCCCGAACGCCCGCTGGACACGGTTCAACCGCTGGAGCAGCAGATCCTTTTTCTGGTCGGAATAGCTGATCCCGCAGCGTTGCCCGAGCCAGTTCCGTATTTGCTCAAACCCGATTTCTTCGTGCATCATTTCCCTGCTCCCGCTGCCAATCGTTCGCAATCGAGAACGAGCGCCACTTCGCCCGTACCCAGAAGGGCGCAGCCCCAGCTGGCACGAACCGAAGCCAATTTTCCGACAAGTGGCTTCATGACCACCTGTTGACGGTCCAAGACCTCGTCGACCGGGATCGCAATCGCGCCCATGGCCGTGTTGAACACAACGAGGATCGGCGGCACGGGGGACCGTGGCGCGAAACGATCAACTTCGTTAAAGAATTCATCCAGTCTTACGATCGGGATCATCGTCCCGCGCAGACGCAGCAATTCGCGGTTGTCATCCGCGGACACATTGGTCAGCTCGTCCCGCGACGGACGGGCGATCTCGGAGACAACATCGATCGGCACGGCAAACAGGGTCCGCCCCTGCCGCAGGATGATACAATCGAGAAAGGCCAGCGATACCGGAATATACAACGATACCCGCGATCCTTTGCCGGCCTGGCTGTCCACGCCGATACGGCCACGCAGGGCCGTCATCGTCGCGTTCAATACGTCCATGCCAACACCGCGACCCGACAGGTTGCTGACCACCTCGGCGGTCGAGAAACCCGGTTCGAAAATCACGCGCCACAGGACACTCGGCTCCGGCTCTTCGTCGGGGCCAAAGAATTTCCGTTCACGGGCTTTCTTGAGGATCTTTTCGCGGTTCAGTCCGCGGCCATCATCCTCGACCACGATGCGCACTTCGCTACCGATCTGTGCTGCGGACAGAAGAATACGGCCACGATCGGTTTTGCCGGCTGCCAGACGTTCCTCGGGGGGTTCCAGTCCGTGGTCCGCGGCGTTGCGCAAAACGTGCAGCAGCGGATCATAGAGTTTGTCGGCAACCATCTTGTCGATGGCTGTGTCGCCGCCCTCGATCACCAGATCGATCTTTTTGCCGGTCTGGCGCTCGAGTTCACGGATCATGCGCCGCAAGCGTTTGAAAACGTCGTCCATCGGCACGAGACGCAGCTCGGTCGCGACATCCTGCACTTCGCGGACAATCATCGTCAACCGGTGTACGGCTGCATCAAATGAAGCAAGATCAAGCCCCTGGAGATCAGGCGAATGCACCGTTTCGGAGACACTGAGAGACAGTTCCCCGACGAGGTCCATCAATCTGCCGATCTTTTCCGACGATACCCGGACTAGACCGGAGTCGGCTGTGGCTTCTGGCTGCGCGCTCATTAGTACGTCCTTGTCTACACGATCGCCCGTCTCTGCATGATCCGGGGGCCAACTTGCGTTCCGCGTGCCCGATGCAAGCATCAGGCCACATGAACAGTTTCCTACGCAGCCTCGTCTTCGCCGCGTTCGAAGTTGTAGATGCACACACCGTCAAAGCCGGTCGACTTGAACAAGAACGTCTTCTTCATAGAGTCCAAGAAGCCGCCGTGCTTCTTTTCATAGGTTTTCAGATCACCGATGTTCGCAAAGAACACATTGATGGAGATGTCCCCTTCTTTACTGATCAGCACATTCAAACCTGTGAGGTTACAGGCCGGAATAGCATTGCCCAGCGCTTCGATCACGAATGGCGCCGCAATTTGTGCTGCGTCAAGATTGGGGAATTTCAGGTGATATGTCTTGGAAAGCATTTTGCCGAGATCCCTTTTGACTTACGAGGTCAGAAACGGTGATCTCAACCGAAATGTGATATACTCTAAAGTATGGTTTCAATCTTTCGGTGAGCAAAAATTCGGTAAAACAATACCTTAATTCTCTCTGCATCAACTAAAAGATGAGCTAAAGACTCCGCACGGATCATCGCTGACCACCCAAAGTACGGCTGACTCGACCAAAGGGAGTGTCAGCAGAAGAGTCAGAGTCAAGCTAACCGACCGCGTTTTGACGGATTCCCGACGAAACCTTTTTCCTCGGTCTTTTATATCGACAACAAACCCCGCCATTTTAGGGGAGGGCCGATATTTTTTCGGGCAAAATTACGGCATGGCACGATCCCTGCTTTTCAAGTCCTGCAAGTTCATCGCAGGAGACCAAAATGCAGCAGATCCATATCGTCGATGTCGACTTTTCGGTTGCACCCCAATTGGGGCAGTTGCTGAACCGCCGCCGTATTGGAGTGTCCGTTGGCCCTATCGAAACCTCTGCGGCCGACGTTCTGGTCCTCTCTTCTGTCACAGAGGCCGGTATGGGCGGCACCCGCGCTGTGATCGATGCCGTGCGCAAGGTCGGCGCCAAGACGGTCATCATCGTCACCGAAAACGCGGCCCGCTTTGAAGAAGTCCAGGAACTGGGCGGCCGTCTGGTGCGCCTGTCGATGCCGAGCTCTCTTGCCCCGATGCTGCAAAATGCCCCGCTGCTGACCCTTGCCAATGTGATCGGAGCCACCGTGGGCGCGATGGCCGCCGCAACAGCCACCACCGGACAACTGATCGACATGTCCCGCCGCGTAGCGCGGTCTGATGTCACCGTGTTCATCAACGGCCCGACCGGCAGCGGCAAAGAGGTTCTGGCCCGCCAGATCCACGCCTCCAGCCGCCGCGCCGACAAGCCCTTTATCGCCATCAACTGCGCAGCCATTCCGGAAAACATGCTCGAGGCGATCCTGTTCGGCCATGAAAAGGGTGCCTTTACCGGCGCGGCCAATGGCAACAAGGGGATCATCCGCGCCGCAGATGGCGGCACGCTGTTGCTGGACGAAGTGTCGGAAATGCCGATGGGCCTCCAGTCCAAGCTGCTGCGCGTACTGCAAGAACGCAGCGTCACCCCGATCGGATCGCAAACCGAGGTTCCGGTCGATATCCGCATCATCGCCACCTCGAACCGCAACATGCCCGAAGAGGTGCGCGCCGGTCGGTTCCGTGAAGACCTCTATTATCGTCTGAACGTGTTCCCCCTTGCCACGCAGGCGCTGGCGTTGCGCAGCGACGACATCCCGGTTCTGGCCACCGTTCTGGCTGCCCGCCATCGTCCCGCCGACATGGGCCTGCCGATGATCAGCGCCGATGCGCTGCTGGCACTGCAGGCGCATAGCTGGCCCGGCAACGTGCGCGAATTGGAAAATGTCATCCAGCGGGCCTTGGTCCTGTGTGACGGCGAAACCATCGAACCGACCGATCTGATCATCGACGCTGGTGAAACCCTGGCCATGCCCGCGCTGGCCGAGGCAATCTGAGGACTTTAGGAAATGAGCATCGGGGGCATCACTTCCTCAATTTCTCCGCAGCAGTTGTTGCAAACGGCCAAGGCCGAGACGCTCGCTGCGCCGGGACAATCCACCGGCACCGATTTTTCCGACCGCGTCAAAGGCGCTGTCGACGACCTGACCGCAGCACAACAGCAGGCACGCAGCAGCGCGACCGCCTTTGAACTGGGTCAGGAACAGGATTTGGCCGCCGTGATGGTCGATCAGCAAATCGCATCCCTGTCGATGCAGCTGGCGCTGAACGTCCGGAACAAGGCGCTGACCGCCTACCGCGATATCATGAACATGCCGGTTTAACGGCTCTGACACTTCAAGGCATTTATCATGGCTCTGGCACCAACTACTCAAAGCGGATCGGGATCGATCATGTCGCAGGCCTCTGGCGCTTTGTCACAGGTCTCGGTGATGGCGCGCCAACCGGCGGTCCAACGCGCCCTGCCCGCGATTGTCTTGGTGACGCTGCTCGGGATCGGGTTTCTGGCATGGATGTTCCTGACCGAACCCGCGCGCACGGCCCTCTATCCCGGCATGGCCGAGGCCGATAAGGCGCAGGTGGTCGAGGTTCTGGTCGGCAATGGCATTGATGCAGTGATCGATACCACCACCGGCGACGTCGAAGTGCCCGCCAATGATTACTATCGTGCCCGGATGCTCTTGGCCTCTGCGGGCCTTCCGGCCAGCGTGCCCGCCGGATCGGATATGCTGAACGATTTGCCGATGGGGGCCAGCCGCTCGGTCGAGGCGACCCGGCTGCGTCAGGCGCAGGAATTCGACCTCGCCCGATCGATTTCGGAAATTTCCGCCGTCCAATCCGCCCGCGTGCATCTGGCCCTGCCGGAACGGTCGGCATTTCTGCGTGACAACCAGCCTGCCCGGGCGTCGGTTTTCCTGCAACTCGCTCAGGGTCGCGCTCTGGATCAGGGTCAGGTCGAGGCGATTGTAAACCTCGTGTCATCATCTGTTCCGGGCATGGCCCGCGAAGACGTGACGGTGGTCGACCAGATGGGCCGCCTCCTGTCACGGGGCACCGACGATGCAGGTCTGGGGATGTCAGAGCGCGAACTGCAACACCGCGTCCAGATCGAAAGCCTGTATCGCAGCCGGATCGAGGCGATCCTTGCGCCAATCGTCGGCCCGGAAAACCTGTCGGTGCAAGTGACCGTCGACATGGACTTTACCAAAACGGAAACCACCGCCGAGGTGCTGGACCCGGATGGAACCGTGGTTTTGTCGGAACAGGAGTCGCTGTCCGAGAACACCCAGATCCAGGCGCGCGGCATTCCCGGTGCGATTTCGAATACGCCGCCGCCGCAGGCCGCGAACACGCCGAACGCCGCCGCGAACGCGGACGCAGCGTTGGCCGCCGCGACCGATACCAATGCTGCCGCCGCTGCGGCCCCCGCCTCGACCCCCGGTCAGTCCAGCCGGTCGTCGCAGACGGTCCGCAACTATGAGGTCAGCCGCACTGTAACCGCCACCCAAACTCCGGGTGCCAAAGTCACCCGCGTCAGTGCCGCCATTCTGATCGCGAAAACCCCCACCACGGAGGGCGAAGAGACCACGGGCCCTGACCTATCCGGGTTAGAGGAACTGGCCCGCAGCGCCATCGGTTTTGACGAACGTCGCGGCGACAGTGTGACCATTCAGGCGCAGGAATTCCGCCCGATGGAAATTCCCTCGATTTCGCCGACGCGCGGCATGACGTGGCTGCCGGACGTGCTGCGCCAGATCGCCGTGGTAGTTGGGTTGGCGATTGTGGGCTTGGGTGTTGTTCGTCCGATCCTCGACCGCGTTCTGGTTCCGGCGTCAGCCACGATGGAACTGGCAAACAACTTGCAGGCAGCGGCTATCGAAGTGGGAGAGGGCGAGACTCTTTCGGATGTGCAAAAGCGCCTAAATACCCGCCGCCGTGAACTGACCGATAGTGTAATTGGTGCCAACGTATCGCGCGAAGACAAGTTTGCCGCCATCCGGCAGTTGGCCTCTGACGATCCGGCCCGGATCGCCTCGGTCCTGCACCGGATGATGGCTGATGAAATTGATCAGGTGAGCTGAGCATGGCCAACCCCAAACTTGCCAATGTGACCAAGACCCAAAAGGCTGCCGTGCTGATGATGGTGTTCGGCGAAAAGCCTGCTGCCGAAATTCTGCGCAACCTCGCCCCGAAAGAGGTGCAGCATCTGGGTTCGGCAATGTATGGGGTCGGCGACATGGACGCCGATACGCTGGACGCGATTGTCGAAGAATTCCTGCATGCGCTCAAGGCAGAAACCGGGCTCGGGCTCGGCGCGTCGTCCTATGTGCGTAGCGTGATGACCGAGGCCCTGGGCGAAGAAAAGGCGCAGTCGGTTCTGTCGCGGATCAACCCGCTGGACACGCAAAAGCCGATTGAAATTCTGGACTGGATGGATGCCCGTGCGATTGCCGAACTGATCGCCGATGAACACCCGCAGATCATGGCCCTTGTCGTGGCCTGTCTGGACTATTCGCTGGCCGCCGAAGTGCTGGCGCTGTTGCCCGAGGAAATCCAGGGCGATCTGGTGCAGCGTATTGCCTCGCTCTCGACGGTTCAACCCGAACCGCTGCGCGATCTGGAACAGGTCATGCAGCGCAAGTTCAAGCAGTCCTCGACCATGCGCGCCAGCCAGATCGGCGGGGTCAAGGCGGCAGCCCGCATCCTGAACTTTACCAAGACGGATATGGAACAGCGCATCATGCGCGACCTGAAAAAGGGCGACAAGGAACTGCAAAACTCGATCGAAGACAACATGTTCGTCTTCGACAACCTTATCAAGTCCGACGACCGTTCGATGCAGACGCTCATGCGGTCGGTCGATACCGAACTGCTCGTTCTGGCGCTCAAGGGCGCGGACGAAGCTCTCCGGGACAAACTGCTGGGCTGTATGTCCACCCGCGCCGCGGCCAACATCCGCGACGAAATGGAGGCGATGGGTCCCGTGCGCCTCACCGAGGTTCAGACCGCGCAGCGTCAAATCGTGGCAATTGCCCGCCGCATGGCCGACGATGGCACCATCGTTCTGGCCGGTCGTGGCGGCGAACAGATGGTGTAACCGATGTCAGACAACCCTGCCCGCGCCATTCGTCCTGCCGATATTCTCTCGCTGTTGCGGGAATCCTCGGACCGGGGATTTGTGGAACGCAATTTTCGCGACCCCAGCATCGGGTCCAGCTTTGCGGCGCGGCCCGCGACGGAAAACGCCGTCGTCATCCATGATCCGACCAAGGACGTCGCGCCGACAACCCCCAAGGCCCCTCCGCCCGGCATTCCCGAAGAAGAGGTCGAACATCGTCTGGCCGCTGCCCGCGCCGCCGCCAAGGCCGAGGGCATTGCCGAAGAGCGCGCCCGCCTGACCGCCCAGGTCGAGGCGGAACAGGCCGCCCTGCGCGAGGCACGCGATGCGTTCTTGCGGGTGGTCAGCCGTCTGTCCGAGGTCCACCCCGCCGATAGCGCAACCCTGTCTGCCCAATTGACCGAAGCAGTGCGCCGTTTGGCCAGCGAGCGCGCAGGTCTGGCAATTGACGACATGCCGCGCGATTTCCTGACCCGGATCGAGTCGCTGGCAGAACGGGTGAGCCAAGGCGTCCATGATGTGCGGGTGCGCCTGAACCCCGGTGATTTTGCCGCGATCCAGCCGCATATCGACCAGAGCGAGACGATCGACCCCGGCAACATCAGCATCGACATGTCGCTAGGGCGCGGAGATGTCATCGTCCGGACCGAGGCCGTCCGGCTCGAAGATATCATAGCCCCTGTGGCGCGCGCAAAATCCGATCCGTCCCAGACCGGAAAGGCCACAGGATGACTGACGGCAACCCCCTGATAATCGACCTGACCGCGCGGCTGAAATCTAGCGCCGAGAGCGCGCCGAAAATCACCGGCCGCGTGCTGCGCTATGACGGGCTGATCGTGCATACCTCTGGTTTTCCCGCCACCCCCGGCAGCCTGTGTGAAATTGATACAGAATCCGGTGGCAAGGTCTATGGCGAGGTCATCGGGTTCAACGAAGGCCGCAATCTGGTGTTTCTGGACAGTCCGGGTGCGGATATTCTGGCCGGAGCGCATGTACGACTGCGCGATGGCGGGCGCATGGTATCGGTTGGCTCCGCCCTGCTGGGCCGCGTGATCGACGCCGAGGGCCAGCCGCTCGACGGGCGTCCCCTGCCCCATCTGGCGGATCAATGGCCCTTGGCCGGAAAAATGATGAACCCGCTGGCCCGAACGGCGGTGGATAAGCCGCTGGATGTCGGGGTGCGGATCATCAACGCCTGCCTGACCGTCGGTCAGGGCCAGCGTGTCGGCATCGTCGCGGGCTCCGGTGTCGGCAAATCCGTCCTGATCGAAATGATGACCCGCTACACTGGTGCAGAGGTTGTCGTCGTCGGCCTGATCGGCGAACGCGCCCGCGAAGTCGGAGCCTTTGCCCGCACCATCATGACGGGAGAGGCCGCCAAGAAACTGTGCATGGTTGCCGTGCCCGCCGACCGCTCGCCGCTGTTGCGTCTGCGGGCCGCCAAACGGGCCACCGCGATTGCAGAGTATTTCCGGGCACAGGGCAAACAGGTCCTGCTTATCATGGACAGCCTGACCCGCGTCGCCCATGCCCAGCGCGAAATCGGTCTGGCTTTGGGTGAGCAACCCACCGCCAAGGGCTATCCGCCATCAGTGGTGTCGCTGATCCCGAACCTGATCGAACGCACCGGACCCGGTTTGCCCGGACAGGGGGCGATCACCGCGATTTATACGGTACTGGCCGATGGCGATGACACCACGAACGACCCTGTGGTCGATACGGCCCGCGCTATTATGGACGGACACTTTGTCCTGTCACGGCGTCAGACGCAGATGGGCATCTATCCCGCCATCGACCTGCCGCAGTCGGTCAGCCGCGTGATGTCCGATATCGTCAGCAAGGACCACCAAAAGGCCGCGATCCGGCTGCGGCAGCTGGTGTCGCTCTATATGGACAACCGCGATCTGATGTTGATGGGCGGCTATCAGGCCGGACAGGACAGAGATCTCGATCAGGCCGTTTCGCTCTGGCCACGGATTCAGGATCTGATCCGGCAGAACGTTCACGAACCCGCGCCCTTTGCTGACAGTGTTGCCAGCCTGATCAACCTCACCGGAGCATAAGATGCGTCAAAAAAGTGATCTCTATCGACTGATGGCGCGCCAGGAAGAGGCCCGCAAGGCCGCCGCATTGGCCGATCTGCGCAAACTGCACGACGCACACGCGCAGGCCGAACATCTGACCCAGAAACTGCGCGGCATTCTGGCCGAGCGGCAGGTTTCGGGCCCCGTTCTGGCCGCGGATTTGCGCAGCGCCAGCACGCTCAATTCCAAAATCGCCGCAGAGGCTGCCAACCAGTCCGCCAAGGCGCAGCAACTGGCGACCGCGCTGGATGAATCACGGTCTGAATTGGCGAAACAGAGCCACAAAGCGCGGTTCTTGGACGAGGCAGCAACCAAAGCGCGGCGCGAAGAGGCGGAAACCAAGCAGGCCCTGGCGGATGCGTCTCGGCCGACCCGACTTCGATAGTGGCACAGGTTTTGCAACCGACCTGCGACAGACAATGACCGCTTTTCTCAGGACCCTTCGATGATCCCAGTTGTTCAATCCGAACAGACTACGACCGCCCCGACCTTTTTCCATGCGAAAAAGGCCGCGACGGGGTCGTCTGATCTCTTTGGCAAGATCATGAGCCAGATGTCCGTTTCACTCCGGACACCGGGGGCGGAGATGGCCGATGCTCCGTCCGATGTGATGCTATCGACTGCGACCGTCCCGCAGGCCTTGGCTGGCGCGGGTGCGGTCGATCAGGCCCCGCGTCCTGACACCGACACAGCAGAAATGCCCGAAATTCTGGGACTGCTGGAACAACAGGCAAGCCAGGTGCAGACCGCTGCGCCCGAGGGAGCCGAGCTGGTCCAGGCAGATATCCCCCAGGCCGCAGACCCCGCCGCGCCGAGGCCGGACGCGCTGCCCGAGGACATGATCGCCGAACAGGCTGAGACTGAGGGCGCGCTGGACGCCATGCCGGCCAAAGCCCCCGAGACCGGGATCTCCGATCTGGATACGGCCCAGTCGGACAATCCAGCGGCAGCTGTTTCCCCTGCCTTGGATGACGCTCCGGCACCAACGACGGATGCGCCGGACCGGATCGACACGACCGCCGCAGACACCGCCGTCGTCGCGGATGACGACAATCCGGCCGAGCCGGCTTCGCCCGAGGGTGCTCTGAGAGAGATCGCAACACCGGCACCCCAGCCGGTAGCTGCGCCGGTTCAGGCCCTGCAGGCGGTCCAGACCGCGCAAATCGCAGCGCAGCAAACCATCGGCGTGCAAACCACGAGACAGCCCGTCACCGCGCAGGCCAAGGACCCTGTCGCGAACGCTGGCACTGAACCGACCGCCGAGAGATCGGACTCCACCAAGGCCTCCGGGTTCGCAGCGGAACTGACCAACGCCAAATCCGAAACCGACGTCGCGGTGTCAGATCGCCGGAGCCCGAGGCCAAACGACAAATTCTCGCCTACCCTCGCCAAGACCGAGGTAGAGGCCCCGGTGGTTGCCGCGGATAGAGCCGCACCCATTCGGCAAGGTGATGGTCAACCGACCCTGCCCGGCTCAACAGCACCCTCAGAGCAAGTAGACCAGAGCGGCTCCGCCCTACAGCTTGACGGCCCAACGGATCAGCCCGCCGTCGATATGACCGCCGACAATTGGGAGGACACGATCGCCACCCAGATCGATGCCCTGTTTACCGAGAACGGCGGTCAAATCGATATCGCCCTGACCCCTGATAACTTGGGATCGGTGCGCATCCGGCTAGAGCTGAATGACGGCGCGGCGCAGGTAACGATTGTGACGGAAACCGATCAGGCCGCACGACTGTTTGCGCAGTCGGAACAAAAGCTTAGTGAAATGCTGGCGAAATCCGGCATGAACCTGACCGGCCAGGAGGCCGGGACAGAGCGTCGTCAGGACCAGGGGACCGGTCGCAATGCCAGCGGGCAAAGCGGCCAGAACAGCCCGAACGGCACCGATGACCGAGCAGATGTAGAAACCCGTGCCGCGCCCGTCAAAGGGCTGGTCAATCTAATCGCCTGAGGCTCCGATGACTGACGCAACCGCAGATGCCCCGAAAAAACCCGGTATTGTCGGCAAGATCATCAAGCTCCTGATCCGCCTGGTCATGGCGATCGTGCTGCTTGGGGCCGGTTTTGCTGGCGGCTGGTTCTATTTTGCCAACCCGATGTCCCCGGCGCAAAATGCGCTGTCGCTCTTGGCGCCTGATCCGATGACCGAGGCCGAGGAAACGGCAGACGGCGAAGCGGCTGCCGACGGCACGAACCCCGACGGCACCCCGCAGAAACTGCCGCGTGAATTGCCGGAAACGCCGGTGTTCCAGACCAGCTATTACCAGATGGAAGACCCGCTCACGACAAACCTGAACAATTCCCGCCGCTATCTGCAAATCGGTATCGGGATGTCGACCCAGTACAATGCGCAGGTGATGACCAACGTCGAAACCCACAAGGTCGCGCTGCGCTCTGATATCTTGGGGGTCATGAGCGATTTCACCGAGGAAGCCGTCGCCGATGCCGAAGGCCGCGCCCAGTTGGCCACAGCCATCAAGGATGTCGTGAACAAGCGTCTCGAACAACTCGAGGGATTTGGCGGCGTCGAGGACGTGTTCTTTACCAGCTTCGTTCTGCAATAAGAGGTCCAACGTGAAGTCACCTCGCAAACTTAGCTCTAATGAGGTTGCGGCGCTCGTTGGCGGCCTCATGGATATGGACGGCGGCGGCGATGCCGATGGCGTCTCCTATCGCAGTTACCAGTTCGGGTCGGACGATCTTTCGCTCCTCGGCGAATTCCACGCGTTGCGGATGATCAACGACCGGTTTTGCCGGATCGCCCGCACCGTATTTATGCCCATGCTGCGGTTCCAGCCGCGTATTTCGTCCTTTCCGCCGGAAATTCGCAACTTTGACGACTACCGCGATAGCCAGGACCCGTTCCTGTCACTGACCAACTGCCGGATCGAGGAACTGCGCGGCAATCAGCTGATCGTGATCCCGCCGGCGTTTATCTCGCTGTTGACGGATGCCTATTACGGCGGATCGATCCGCGCGTTGCGTCCGACGCGGTCCGAATTCACCGCGACCGAACACCGAGTGATCGAGATCGTGACCGACAGCCTCAATCAGGCGCTTCGGCTCGCGTGGCGGGACCTGATGCCCCTGACGTTCTCGCTGGTCAGCCGCGAAGAAAACCTACAATTCGCCGCCTTTGTCGATGGCGACGAGATGGTGGTCAACTGTTCGTTCATGGTGCAATTGCCGGATGCCGAACCGGCCAGTTTCGACATCCTCTATCCGCTACAGACGCTGAAACCGATTTCCAGCCAACTGCGGAGCCGGATGCAGTCGGACTATGTGGCCGACGATAAATCTTGGCGTGAACGCCTGATCCGTGCGATCCTGTCGATCCCGCTGAACGTCACCGCGCAACTGACAGAGCCGCAAATGCCACTGCGGAAACTCAAGAGCCTACAGGACGGCGATATCATTCCCGCCCAGATCGACGACCGTGTTTTGGTCAAGGTTGAAGGCATGCCGTTCTTTGAGGCCCAAGCCGGAGAAATCGGCGGCAAATCCGCTTTGAACCTGACCCAAAAGCTCGACCCGACCAAACTCAAGAAAGGGCGTACCCATGAGCGCAGCTGAGACAAAGGACACCGCCGAGAGCCTGCGAATGCTAGAGACCATCGAGGTCAAACTGACCGTCGAGGTCGGGCGGACCGAATTGACCATCCGCGACCTGCTGCGCCTGTCCGAAGGGTCGATCATCGAACTCGATCGTCTGGCCGGTGATCCGCTGGATGTGCTGGTCAACGGCACCACAATCGCCAAAGGCGAGGTCGTCGTGGTCGGGGAACGGTTCGGCATCCGCGTCGGCGAAATCATCGATCCGGAAAAACGCGCCGAGAGCGTCTAACACCTCATCCGATCAGGGCGGCGACTGGCACAGCTTTTGCACGAATTTCTGCAAGAGCTAGTCAGGAGACGCCGCATGACCGTTATTCGACCTGATCAAATCCTGATCGTCGTCCTGTTTCTGGGCCTTCTGGGTCTGGCGTGGGGGTATGTGCGGCTGAACCGCGGCGCACTGAGCGGCCGGATAAAGCAGGGCAAACGCATCGTGGTCCAAGAGGTGACAGCCTTGTCACCGATGGATCGCGCGATGATCCTCGCGGTTGATGGCCGCGAATTTCTGGTCCTGAAATCAAAAGGTTCCGCCCCGGTCGTCACCACCCTGCCGCAGGGAGACGCCCAATGATCCTCAAGATCCTGCCCCCGATCGTCCTGGCCATGGCCTTTATGGCCCATCCCCACGATGCTGTCGCGCAGGGGCTCCCTGCGCTCAACATCACCCAAGGCACCGACGCGACCTCTTATTCCCTGTCCTATCAGATCCTGATCCTGATGACGGCGCTGACGGTGCTGCCGTCCATCGTGCTGGGCATGACGGCCTTCACGCGGGTGATCATCGTCCTGTCAATTCTCCGACAGGCGCTCGGGACCCAGCAAACCCCGCCAAACCAGGTGCTGATCGCTCTCGCGCTGTTCGTGACATTCTACATCATGAACCCGACCCTGACCGCGCTCTATGATCAGGCGCTGTCACCCTATCTGGACGGGGCGATGGACCCGCAGTCGGCGATTGAAATCGGCGGCGGGATCATGCGCGGTTTCCTGATCGCCAATACCCGCGAAACCGATCTGTTGATGTTTTCCGATCTGGCGGGGGTGGGTCCGTTTGAAAACCCCGATCAGGTGCCGTGGTCGGTGCTCATGCCGTCGTTCATGACCTCCGAGCTAAAGTCCGCCTTCCAGATCGGGTTCCTGCTGTTTCTGCCCTTCCTCGTTATCGACATGGTCGTCGCCTCGATCCTGATGAGTCTGGGGATGATGATGCTGTCGCCCGTGCTGGTCTCCCTTCCGTTCAAGCTGTTGCTGTTCGTCCTCGTGGACGGCTGGGCGCTGACGCTGGGATCGCTGGCCGCAACCTATGCAACCGGAGTCTGAGATGGAATTTGACGCCAATATCGAACATCTGCGCATCGCCTATTGGAAAATCCTCGTGACGGCCGGACCTGTGCTGGGCACCGCGCTGGCGGTGGGTCTGGTCATCGGCATCCTGCAGGCGGCGACCTCAATCAACGAACAGACCCTATCGTTCGTGCCAAAGCTGGCCATCGTCATGCTGACCATGGCGCTGGCCTCCGGGTTCATGTTGACCACGATGACCGACTATTTCGCCTTTGTGTTCGAAACCATCCGAGGCCTGCAATAACCGATGGAGAGCCCCGTTCTGCCTGGCTTTGAACTGACCGACGTGACCCTGTGGATCACGCAGTTCTTTGTGCTGTCGATGCGGATCGGAGCATTTTTGTTGGCCGGGCCGGGTTTTGGCGGGCGTTATGTGCCGCTACCGGTGCGGATCGTCGCCACGATTGTGATGACTCTGCCGCTGGTGGGCCGTGTCCCTGTCCCCTCTGTCGATACCTTGTCGCAGCTCTCTGCGCTGCGGATTTTGGGGGTCGAGATCATGATCGGCCTCGGGGGCGGAATGATCCTGACCATCCTGTTTGGCGCCGCCGCCGTGGCCGGGGACCGGATCGCCAACACCGCCGGTCTGGGCTTTGCCGCGCAAATGGACCCATCGGCGGGGGCCCAGACGCCGGTCGTGGCACAGATCTACGGCATAACCCTGCTGTTGATCTTTATCGGGACAGACGGCCATCTGACGGCGTTTCGCATCCTGCTGGACAGCTATTTCTATCTGCCGCCAGGGGAAATCCCCGATCTGGTCGCCTTTGTCTCTGCCGGTTTGATGGCGGGCGGTCAGATGCTGGCGCTGGGCGCTCGGATCATGTTGCCTGTGGTTTCGGCCCTGTTGTTGATCAACGTGATGATTGGCGTCTTCACCCGCTCCTCGCCGCAGTTGAACGTGTTTTCCTTTGGCTTTCCGATCACGATGACGGCGACGATTGTACTGCTGTTTCTGACGGTTCCCGGCACCGCGGCGGCATTTGACAGTCTGGTCTATGAGGCGTTGACCGTCCTGACCCAAACCCTGATGGAGGCGGCCCGTGGCTGAGGACGACAGCGGCGAACGATCAAATGAGCCAACCGAAAAGCGCAAAGAGAAAGCGCGCGAAGAAGGCAAGATCGTCACCTCCAAGGAAATGTTCGTTTTTATCGGCATCGGCATGGGCACGCTGTTGCTGGCGATTACCCAAGGCATGCTATCCACCGTCAGCGGGATCTGGGCGGGTTATCTGCAAATCCAGCAGGGCGCCGATCTCGACAGTCTGCTCTTGACCCGTCTGGGCGATGCATGGCGGCAAACCCTGCTGCTGGGGCTGGCGGTGGCCGTGCCCGTCGCCATCGGTGTTCTGGGCCTGCAGGGCGCAATGGGCGGCATTCAGTTTGCGCCCAAAGCCATCGGGTTCAAGCCTGAAAAGCTGGACCCGATCAAAGGCATCGGCCGCATGGTGTCGAAACAGGCGCTGGTCGAACTGGTCAAGGGCGTGCTCAAGGTCGCGATGCTGGCCGCCGTCGCGGGCGGGCTGCTCTATGGCATGCTGCCGCGGATCGACCGTCTGTGGGCCACCGATACCGGCGAAGGGCTGGCGATCATCCTCGAGGATATGGTGCTGCTACTCGGCGGTATGACCGGGGTTCTGGCGCTGATCGGGGCCATCGACCTAGGCTGGCAAATGTATTCGATGCGGCAAAGCCTGATGATGACCTTCCAGGAGGTCAAGGAAGAGAGCAAAGAGGCCAACGGCTCGCCCGAGCTCAAGGGCAAGATCCGCCAAAAGCAAATGGAAATGTCACGCCGTGGATCGCGCGAACGCGCCGCACTCAAGGATGTGCCGACCGCGACGGCTATTGTGACCAACCCGACCCACTTTGCCGTTGCGCTGCGCTATGTGCCGGGGGAAATGGCCGCCCCGCAGGTCATCGCCTCGGGCACGGGGCATATCGCTGCGGAAATCCGGCGGATCGGTGCCACGGCGGGCGTTCAGACCATCAGCATGCCCCTGCTGGCCCGTGCACTGTATTTCACCACCGAAATCGGCCAAGAGATCGACGAGCGCCTGTTTACCGCCGTCGCGATCCTTCTCGGCTATGTGTACCACGTCGACCACGGGTTCAAAGGCGAAGCCCCCGATATCGACCTGCCGAGCGAGCTGCGCCTGAACGAACACGGTCGCCCCTTGGAGGATGGCAATGGCTAAATGTCCCAAGAAAGGCCGGTCCACCGGCGAGATGATTTCGACCTTTGTCTTTGCCGGCATGGCCGCAAAGCTGACGTTTAACGCGATGTTCTGGCCCGGCGGCTGGGTAGGAGGGGCCCTGCTGTGGCTCTCGGCGCTGACCTGCACGCTGGCGGCGGTGCGGTTCCCGCTGCAAACGCTGGCAGATTGGATCAGACGCTAGCAGTGGCACGGATTTTGCCGTTACCCCATGAAACCTGATCTGGGGCAACCCAAGCGGAGACCGACATGAGTAATCGTAGAGCCAAAAAAGCAACCTCCGTCATCGAAGAGGATGAAGACTTCACCTCCGAGGCGGACGAGCTGTCAGAGACGATTACCAAGGCGCTGGACGCCGCGCGTTTGGCCGATGACGCCGCCGACGATATCGAGAAACTGAAATCCGCCCATGATGCCTTTGTCGCCAAGGTGCAGACCCAGGGCAAGAGGATGGGCGCCCTCGCGATCGGGGCGATGGTGGGCGGGCTGATGGCAACGACGATTGCCGGGCTGGTCTATTTCCGTTCTGTCAAGGACCTGCGCGAGAATGCGGAACTACAGGCGGAAACTCTGGCGCAGTTGGTCGAACAGACCGCAGCCCTGCGCGAGGTCGTCTCTCAGGCCGGCAACCAGCAGGGCGCGCTGAATACAGAAATCACCACGGCCATTTCGCAATCGACGGAACGGCTGTCCACCGAACTGGCGACCTTTGCCACCGAAAATGCCGGGATCGGCAATCAGATGGCTGCGGGCATGGGCACCGAAATGACCGCGCAACTGACCATGATGCAAGAGGCGATTGTCGCGTCGATCGCAGAGCTGGACGTGTCGCTCAAGTCGGTGATCACCGGTCAGGGCGGCGCTGGCATGTCAACAGCGGATCAGGAAGAAATCACCGCACTGATCGAGGAACTGCGGACGGCGGTGGCCACCGTACAACTGGCTGCGGTCAGACCTGCCCCCGCCCCCGCCGCGCCAACGCCCTCGCGTCCGGCAACAAGCGGTGGTACAACGGGATCAGGCAGCAACCGCGCGACGCCGCCCCCCGCCAACCCGTTCAGCTTTCCCTAGTTCCGAGCCACGCCATAGATGCCAGACCCGGATTATGATCTAGACGACAACGCCCCAGAGGATGCCGGCGTAAAAAAGACGCTGCGTCTGTGCGAGTATCGCGTCAACGACGCGGGCGCGGCCTTGGGTCTACGGGCCGGGGATGTTCTGGCAGCGATCAACGGCAAGGCGTTTATCGGGTCTTCAAAGGAACTGACCGAACGCTTTATTCAGGCGAACGGGAAACCGCTGGCCCTGACGTTTCTACGCGGGGACATCGACATCACGGTTCTGGCGGATCATCCCAATCTGGGCAAATGGGAGGCTGTACCAGCCCGGCCCTGGAACGAGGCACGGCAGGACCCTGCCTCGATGCGCAATTGGGAGGTGCTGAGGACGGACGATGGCCGCTATGACCTGCACCCTTTGACCCCCGGCCCACTGGTGCTGCTCGTACCGCCGATCTGGCTTTTGCAAAACCGGCTCTGGGTACCAGCCGCCGCCATCGTCGCCGCCATCGCCATTTCTGCCGCGATCTGGTGGCCGATCGGGGCGCTGGTCTACGTCCTGACCGGAATGATCCTGCGGCGCAGCGGAGCAACGCTCTATCGCCTGGACCGCGTCAATATGGGGATGATCCCCTACGCCATCGTCGCCGCCCACAGCGAAGCGGGCGCCCATGCGGCCTATGGCAAGATTGACCCGAAGGGGCGGTTCTACTTTGGCGGTGCCTCCAAGGATGACACCAAGCCACCCGCAGATCAGACCGCGCCGGATACCACGGCCTGACGACGACGCTGGACCGAGCTGGGGATATTCAGCATATCGCGATATTTCGCGACGGTCCGGCGCGCCAGTTCGATGCCGTCTTTCCCCAAGATTTCAACGATCGTGTCATCGGACAGCGGGCACTCGGGGTTTTCGTTGGCGACCAGCTGCTTGATCCGGTGACGGACAGCGGCGGCGCTACCGGCGCTATCACCGCGCGGACCGAGAGCGGCATTGAAAAATGTCTTGAGCGGCAGCGTTCCCTGCGGCGTCTGGATCAACATCCCCTGCGTCACGCGGCTCACGGTGCTCTCGTGCACGCCGATGGCATCGGCCACTTCGCGCAGGATCATCGGGCGCAGATGCGCAGGGCCATGCTCCAGAAATTCAGCCTGACGCTTGACCACTTCGGCACCAACCTTGAGCGTGGTCATATTGCGATGCTCGACCGCGCGCTGCAGCCAGCGGGCGACGTTGACGCGCTCTTCTGCCCAGACCTTGCCTTCGGCGGTCCGGCTGACGCTGCGGGCCGCCTCGCCGGGGCGTACATGTACGGACGGCAAGGTGGACCGGTTCAGGTCGACCTTCCAGCCGTCTTCGCCACGGGTGACGATCAGATCGGGCGGGCGCACTGCCGACACCGGGCCGTCAAAGACCGCGCCGGGCTTGGGATTGAGGCCGCGCAACTGGCGCAGGACGGCGCGCAGTTCGTCCAACTCGCAGGCACAGACGCGGGCCAACCCCTTGAGATCGGCAGAGGCGAGCTTGGGCAGGTTGTTCAACACGGCGGAGAAGACCGGGCTCAAAATACCCTGTTCAGCGGCCTGAAGCCGCAGGCATTCCGCCAGATTGCGCGCAAAAAGTCCCGCCGGTTCAACGGTTTGCAGAACCGTCAACAAATGTTCGGCCTCGGTCACGGTCATCGCGCCGTTGAGCGCGATCATCTCCAGAGACTGGCCGAGCCAGCCCGACGGCTCGAGAGCATCCAGAAACGCCTCGGCCCGTTGACGGTCCACAAGCGACAGTCCCAGCCGATCCACTTCGGCCGTGGCATGGGCATAGAGAGACGGACCCGGGTCCGCCGCCAGATTGCCAATCCGGTCCCAATCTGTATCGCTGCCGCCGCGCGGGGCGATCGGCAAAGGCGCCGTCTGAGTTTTGACGCGGAGTTCGACAAAGGGGTTTTCTTCGGACTGCTCTTCGATAAAGCGGGCCAAGTCCTGGTTCGACAGCTGCAACAAATGGATCGCCTGCTGCAACTGCGCAGTGACAACTAGCGATTGTTTCTGACTAACGATCTGGGACGTTGAAAGGTACATGGCGGGTCTCCTTGGACCGAAATTGTCCCACCGCGCCGATTCTGTGAAATTTTCTATTTGACAGGCCTAAACTGTCGGAATCCTCGTGTCAGAAAAGAGGCGTACGGCAAAAATATCGTTTTAAAACAAAATATCCCCGCCAAAAGGAGTGGCGGGGATACTTTTGGATAATGTCGGTTTCTCGACGTTAGCCGCGGAGCAGCTGCAGCACGCCCTGCTTGGACGAGTTCGCCTGAGCCAGCATCGCAGTTGCGGCCTGCGACAGGATCTGGCCACGTGCGAGGTTGGTCGATTCCTGAGCAAAGTCAGCGTCCATCACCTGCGACTTGGCGGCCTGAACCGAGGTCGAAATGTTGGTCAGGTTCGACACGACCGAGTCAAGACGGTTGGACACAGCACCGAGGTCAGCGCGGGTATCCGAGATCTTGGACAGAGCGGAGTCGATCACCTTGATCGCGGCGTTCGCACCTTCTGCCGTGGTCAGGTCGATGTCCGACACAGCGTCCAGCGACGACGCGTTGTTGGTCGAGATCGTACCCGTTGCCGAGGCGGTGCCAGCAGCTTCGGCAGCCTGCGCACCGGCGGTATCATCAACGTCGAACATCGAGGTGTCGCCCGAACCGGCGGTGAACGCAGCCAGAGCACTGGTAGATGCAGCCGTCACAGACGAAGTGTCAAAGTCGGTTGCGACCGAGAAGGTCTTGGTCGAGGACATTTCTACCTGACCCTTCATCGTGACCGAGGTGGTCGAGGAGTCGAGGTCGTCAGTGGCTGCACCGTCGCCGGTGGTGATGGTCATCGACGACGAAGCTGCCGAAGACGAGAAGTTGGTGATCGCGATGTCGTCGCCATCGGTGTCGGTCAGCTCGATGTTGCCATCGTCGTTGATCGTAGCGGTAACGCCGGTCTGGGACGAAATGTCGTTGATCGCGTCACGCAGCGAGGCGAGGCGTTCGCCACCGTTCGGATCAGTGGCCGGAACGGCAACCGCCTTGGTCGACACACCGTTGATCGAGAACTGGACGGTCGAGGCGACATCAGCCGAAGAGGCCTGCGGGCCTTCCAGAACGGCCCTGGTCGAGGCGCTCGCCGAAACGCCGGTCGAGGCGGTCACTTCGTTGATGCGGGCAGCGATTTCCTTGGCCGAGTCACCGGCAGCGGTCGTCACGTTTTCCGAACCGGCGTGACCAGAGATGGTGATGGTTTCCGAGTCAAAGTCGGCAATGTCGGCTTCGGTCGTCACGGTGTGGGCACCAATGTCGGTGGCCTTGGCGCTGTCGACGTTGATTTCCATCGTGGTGCCGCTGTCGGCGCCGATCTGCAACTGCTTGCCCTTGAAGGTGCCGTCCAGAATGTTCATGCCGTTGAAGGTGGTGGTTTCGGCAACGCGGTTGACTTCCGAGATCAGCTGCTTGGCTTCCGACATCAGCGAGCCACGATCCGAGGCGGTGTTGGTGTCGTTCGCAGACTGGACAGCGAGTTCGCGCAGACGCTGCAGCATGTTCGAAACTTCGACGTGCGCACCTTCGGTGGTGTCCACCAGATTCTTGCCGTCCGAGGCGTTACGGATCGCCTGGTTCAGACCCATGACCTGTGCGGTCATCTTTTCACCGATCGCCATACCGGCGGCATCGTCCTTGGCGGCGTTGACGCGCAGACCGGTCGACAGGCGGGTCATCGCGGTGTTGAATTCGTCATTAACGCGGGACATGTTGGCCTGAGCGTTAAGGGCGCCGATGTTGGTGTTAATAGTGGTCATTGGTGCCTCCTGGGGGTTGGCGGTTTGATCTGAACGCGCCGTCGTGGCGCTTGCAATCCTCAACGGCCTCTCAGAAAAATGTTTAGCGAGATCGAAAAGATTCCCGTTTTTCCCTTATTTTCTTGCTCTTCCGAATACGCACGCGCGTAGGCGAGGCGCGATAAGTTCACGATCCGTAGATACGTTTGGGCGCTTGGACTGAAATTTGCAGCGGGGCTGCCGTTAGGGTTCGCAGACGCCTAACACGGAGCCTGTTATGGATATCGCATCACTGATCGGATTTATCGGCGCGGTCGGCATGATCGTCGGTTCGATGGTCGCCGGCGGCGGAGTCGGGCCGTTTATCGACGTGCCCTCGATCCTGATTGTGTTCGGCGGGTCGTTCTTTGCGGTCATGTATCTGAACCCGATGGGAACCTTTCTCGCCAGCTTTGGCGCGATGGCCAAGGCGTTCAAACCCTCGGTCTTCAAAACCGAAGCACTGATCGAAAAGATGGTCGAACTGTCCAACCTCGCCCGCAAGGACGGGATGATGGCCCTCGAAGGTCAGACGGTCACCGACAAGTTCTTTGAAAAAGGCTTGCAAATGCTGGTCGACGGCGCCGACGAGGCCAAGCTGGTCAAGCAGCTCAAGCAAGAGATCGAGGCGATGAAGCGGCGCCATGCCGGGAACCACGGGGCGATCAAGGCATGGATCGATATCGGCCCCGCCATGGGCATGATCGGGACCCTGATCGGTCTGGTGCTCATGCTGGGGAACATGTCTGACCCTAAAGCGATCGGCCCCGCAATGGCCGTGGCGCTGCTGACGACGCTCTACGGGGCGTTCATGGCCAACGTGATGTTCATGCCGATGCTCGCCAAACTCGAAGGCTATTCGGCGGACGAGGTTGTCTATCGCGAATTGGTCATCGAAGGGCTGCGCGGCATCGCCAAGGGCGAAAGTGGCCGCAATATCCAGGATCAGCTCTCGGCAGCACTGAGCCCGAAAGAACAGGCCAAGATGGCCGAGGCGGCATAACCCATGGCAAAGCTCAAGGTCGTTCCGCCCCCTCCTCCGCCCGAGGAAGAAGACAACCAGGATTGCCCAAAGTGCCCGCCTGTCGGTGCGCCCGCGTGGATGGCGACCTTTGCCGACATGGCGACGCTGCTGATGGCGTTCTTCGTTCTCATCCTGTCATTTGCCGAATTCAACCAGCCGCGCTTTAAAATGATCGCCGGCTCTCTGCGAGAGGCCTTTGGCGTGCAGCGTCTGGTGCCGGTGATGGAAATGCCCGAGGGCACGACCGTCATCGAACAGAGCTTTTCTCCGTCGCCGTCGCCCTCGGTCACCCAAGAGATGACCCAGCAAACGACCAACCGCGATCTGGAGGACGTCGATACCACGGAACCCAAGGACACGACCGAGGATGAAACCCAGCCAGATCCCAAGAAACAGGAAATGGCTGACAAGATGAAGCAGGAGCTGGAAGGAACCGGCGTCGACGTCAAAGTGGACGGCGACCAGATCGAGGTGCAATTCCCCGAAGGCAGTTCCGATCAGACCATGGAGAAGCTGGCCGAGCAATTGCAGCAGGTCGCGGACGCCATGGAAACGGCCGGCGCGACCGGCGAGGATGTCAAACTGTCCGGCCTGACCGAGAGCTTGGGCGATATGGCGGATGCCATGGGCGGCGGCGGTCAAACCGAAGCCCCCGACACCGGTGCCGCCGAAGGCGAGGGGTCTGGCGATGCTGCCGCTGCAGAGCGCCGCGCCGGGCTGGCAGAGGCCAAGCTGGAGGTCGTCCTGCAACAGCAGATCGATCAGGGTCTGGTCGAAATCGAACGCCGCGACGGCAAGGTTTTCGTCACCGTCGGCTCTGGCGGGGCCTTTGGGTCCGGGTCAGCCGATCTGACTGGCGCTGCGCGGGAAATCATGGCCGGACTTGCACTGGCTTCGGCGGGCAGCGAGGGCACCATCACCGTGACAGGCCACACCGACAACGTTCCATTGTCAGGCGGACAATTCACCGACAACTGGGGGCTGGCCGCAGGCCGCGCCTCGGCGGTGGTCCGCGAATTGGGGGCGACCGGATTGATCGACCCATCGCGGATGACCGCCACCTCCAAGGGCGAAAGCGAACCCATAGCGGATAACGCGACCGCCGAGGGCCGCGAGCAGAACCGGCGTATCGAAATCGAGATCGACTTCTAAAGGATCACCATCATGGCAGTCGACTACATCAGCACCCTGAACAAAAACGGCTCTGGTCTGAATCTGACCGAACTGGCCAGCAGCATCGCGCAGGCCGAGTCCGCGCCAAAAATCGCTGCCGCGAACCGTCGCAAGGCCGAAGCCGAGGTCGCGATCTCGGCTTATGGCAAATTGCGCGCCGCCTTTGAGGATTTCGAGGGCGCGCTGGGGTATCTGGAAGGCACATCGGTTCTGGCCGCGCAATCGGGCAGCAGCGCCGTGACTGTCACTGTCAGCGACCGGGCGGCTGTCTCCGAAACGACGAGTTCGGTCGATGTCATCGAAATCGCCAAACGTCAGGTGTTGGAATTCACCGGCTTTACCAGCCCGGAGGACGTCATCGGCACCGGCGATCTGACGATCGAATTCGGCGTTTGGACCGATGACACGAATTTTGCCGCGAACCCGAATTACCCCGGCAGTTCGATCACCATCGGCGCGGGCGCAACGCTACAGGAACTGGCCGAGGCGCTGTCGTCACTGGACGGCGTGACGGCGCGGGTTCTGGACCGCGGGGACGGCACCTATACGCTGGGTGTGGTCAGCGAAGAGGGAGCCGGCCGCGCCCTGCGCATGAGCGTCGATCCCGCCGCGACGGGGTTGATGACTACGTTTGACAACACCGCCACCAATGCGACGGTTCAGGTGCAGGCCGCCACCGATGCGATGCTGACCGTTGACGGGGTGACCGTGTTTCGTCCGACCAATGTGATCGATGACGTCATCGACGGGCTGACGCTGACACTGAACGGCACGACGGAATATGCCACCGCCGTGTCCGTGTCACGCGATGCCGATCTGGCGCTTGAGGTGCTGGACACCTTTGTCAGTCAGGTCAATACGACCCTGTCGACCCTGCGGGGCATGATCGCCTATGGCACCGAAGACAGCGACGCGGGCGATCTCTATGGGGACCGTACAGCGCGTCAATTGCTGGATCAGTTCACCTCTATCCTGAAACAGCCGCTCACCGGCCATCGCGACAAACCGATCCACCTGTCCGATCTCGGGATCGCGACCTCTCGCGATGGCAGCATCTACCTGAACAAGGCCCTGTTCGAGCGGTCCTTTGAAAAGGACCCAGAGGCCTTCGATCAGGTCTTTTCCGATACCTTCAGGTCGGGATCGTCCGATCTGACAGTCACCGGCAAAGCCAACAACAGCACCAAATCCGGCAGCTACGATTTCAGCTTTGATCCTGTTGCCGGGACCGCCACTCTGGGCAACTCGTCCCTGTTCGCAACCGTCCTGGACGGCAACAAAATGCGGTTTGTCGCGATCAGCGGCGATATGGCAGGCGCGGTGATCAGCACGGGCACCTCGGCCGTCAGCGGCAGCGTCAGCTATGGCCGCAGTATGGTATCGACCCTGCGGCTGGCACTGAATGACGCTCTGCAGACCAATGGCACGCTGGACAAGCGCGAGCTCTACTTTACCAACCTGATGGAAGAGCAGGACGCCCTGATGACGGTGGCCGAGGAAAAAGCCGCCGATCTGGAGACCCGCTATCTCAAACGGTTCGCCGCGATGGAGCAGGCGATTTCCGCGCTCAAGGCCACCGGAACCTATCTGGAAAACCTCGTGGCCAGCTGGAACAGCGACTAACGCCCAAAGCAATGGCGGCACCGTGTTCGATGCCGCCATGATCATTTGCTTTGGAGCAACGGATTATTCGCGGTTGATCCCGTATTTTTTCATCTTTTCAATCAGGGTCGTCCGGCGCAGGCGCAGATTGTCCGCCGCACGCGATACACAGCCTTCGGTGCGATCCAGTGCGGCCTCGATCAGGGCCACTTCGATATCGCGCAGATACCGACGCATATCGAGATTATCCGCCTCGACGGCCATGGTTCTGAACGCACCGGCATTCGGTAGCCCCTGCGCCTCGGATGGGCGCAGAGCGCGCGAATGGCGGACTGATCAAAATGCGGTAGGACCAACCGCGGGTCCTTGGCCTGCGCCTGACGCAGCATGCGGTCCAAAATCAGCGGAATATCACTGACCCGCTGGGCCAGCTTGGGCAGCGAAATCTGAAATACCGCGACACGGAAATACAGATCTTCGCGAAATTCGACCTCGCCGGTGGTCAGATTGCGGTGGGTCGCCGTCACCAGCCGGAAATCCACCTCGGTTTCTTGGGCTGCCCCGATGCGCCGCACCTTGCGGGTTTCCAGAACGCGCAGCAATTTTGCCTGCAGCGTGGCAGGCATATCCCCGATTTCATCGAGAAACAGGGTGCCGCCATGGGCCTGTTCAAAACGACCGATCTTGCGGGTCTCGGCGCCGGTAAAGGCACCTTTTTCGTGACCGAACAGTTCGGACTCCAACAGATCCGCAGGGATCGCAGCGCAGTTCACGGCCACCAGTTCGCCCGATCGGCCTGACACCGCATGCAGGGCCTGGGCCACCAATTCCTTGCCGGTTCCGGTTTCGCCCTGGATCAGTACAGGCGCGTCGGACTGCCCGATCAGCGCGATGTTGGACTTGACCTGCTGCATGACCGGCGTTTCACCGACGATGATATCGGCGACTTTGCGGTCCATAAGGGAGGGTGCTTTCGCGCTATCAAAGTTGAACGAGGCTATCGAGTTCATGCCCATCTCCCACCACCTATGACCTAAACTTTCGCTTACAGTTTCATTATGACGGTTTAAGCGCGTTTTTTCGGGTTCTCAGAAGGCATTTTAGGCCATCCTCTAGGATCATAATTATCGCCATTTGCGACATTTACGGGTGTAAATTTATTCCTTCGGATATGCACAATATGCCATCGAGATAACAGCAGCGATCACAACCTATGAGCGCGAGGCCGGCGCAGGATCAACCCAGACCCTAGGGCCGACTCGATTCGGACACCGAATCTATGCCTTTGAATTATCGACATTTTTATGGCCCCCTCTATATCTCGAGCGTGGGAGATACAGCAATACAACATTTGGATTTGTAGTCATGCCTCAAGATCAACCCAAAGATGCTGACATCAAGCCATCTCACGACATCCTGCCGCTGATCCTTTGCGGTCAGGATGACAGGTTCCTGTGGCCCCGTGCGCGCCGAAGCTGCGAGACTCTGCTGGCGCGGACCGACACCCAAAAGAGCCATCTGGCTACCCTTGCCCAGACATTCCATGACGCCGGCCTTGCGGCCCCGATCCTCGTGACCTCCTCGACCGACAGCACTCCGGTCCAAGAGCAACTGGCCGAACTCGGACTGGGTGCGGGGCTGATCATCGAGACCCCGGCCCCTGCAGGCACAGCGATATCGGTCTGCGCGGGCGTCGAATATCTGGCGCAGTTCGATCCCGAGCAGTTGATGCTGATTTGCCTCGCCGATCATTGGACCTATGACACTGACGATCTGATCCATGCATTACGGACGGCAACGCCTCTGGCGAGACACGGCCACCTCGTTATGTTCGGCGTTGCCAGCAGCCCAATCCGCCCCAACCTCGTCCATATCGAGATGGCACAGGGGAATGCGGCCTCGACCTCGCCGCAGCCGATCGCACATATGGCGTTCGATCCAGAGGCCGTCGCGATCGACCACATGATCGGCACCAATCGGTATCTCTGCGCGGCCGATATCATGCTCTGTTCGGTCAAGACCATGCGTGCCTCCTATGGCAAACACGCGGCCTCGATCCGGGCGCAGGTGCGTCGCGCCATTCGCGAGGGTCAAAGAAACGACGCCCTCTTCACGCCCGCGGTTTCACTGGACCAGATCGGCCAAGAGGATTTCCGGCGCAGTATCCTCGAGCACGAACAGGGCTATGTCGTACCCTGCAAATTCGCGCAGAAATCAAAATCCACCTGGAACGATTTTTTGCAGGACGCGCCAAAGGACGACAGCGGATCGCATATCAGCGGACGTGCTGTCGCGATCAATTGTGCCGAGTCTTTGGTCATCAACGACAACCAGCAAATCGAGGTGGTCGCTGTCGGGCTGGAGTCCATTGCCGTGGTCGCAACCGACGATGCGCTCTTGGTTACGGACCTTCAATCCCTGCATCAGGTGCCGTCTGCTTTGCAGTCGCTGGCCCTCAAGACGACGCCGCTCATGACCGGCATCCCCACGGGGCAGACAGACACCATTTACTCGGCTCCGGACGCGAGCCTGAAATGGATCAATGTGCCGGTTGGCGCGACCCTCCCGGAGAGGCAACTACAGGGCGCCGATACGACATGGGTCGTGATCTCTGGCAGCGGCGAAGTGATGATCGACGCCGCGGTGCAGATCATTGCGCCCAAGAGTGTCGTGTCGATTTCCCAAGGCCAGACCTATCAGTTGATCAACACAGGACAGACCGACCTGCGCCTGATCGAGATTGTTCCCCATCCGCGTTCAACAAACGCCAGCGACATCGATATCGCGTTGGACGACCTCGCATTAACGAGAAGCTAGAACCTGTCGGAACGCCTGAATTTTGGCCCAGTCGCGCTGCAATCGGGGCGAGAGCTCATCTGCCTGCAACAGCGTTGTTTGGGAAATCTGAACCACAATCGGCTGGACCGGATCTGGCTTGGGTGATCCGCGCATCGGCGGCGGCGGCGGATTGAACGCGGCGGCGACCCCAGTCGAGCCGTCTTCAGGCAAGGACGGCGGTGCGCCCTCGATCCAGTTGCTGACGGTTTGCCCGATATCGACCAAGGGCCGCCCCACCGGTGTCAGGAACCCTAAGGTTTGCACCACAGGCGCCGCAGCCGTGCGATAGGAGCCCGCTCCCCCTTGGCCAAGCTGCGCGGCGATGACGGCGACCTGCGACTCGTAGGCTTGCCCCAATTCGGGTGTGCGGGAATGGTAGGCCTGCGTGGCGGCCTGCCAGCTGCCTAACTGCTGATAGAGCCCCAGCAGGAATTGCGCTGCGTAATCCGCGTTCGCCTCGGGTGTGATCATATGTTCAAGCGACGCGAAATTCCCGCCATGCCAGCGGTAATTGAGCTGCAAACACCCGATATCGACATTGGTCACCCCACGGTCCAGCAGCGCCGTGAGCGTGGTCAGCGCCTCTTCCTTGGAGAGGTGGTAACTATTGTCACCGCCCTGGTTCAGCGCCCAGGGCCACGCGCGGCGGTCAGTCCCATCGGGGGAATAGCCGCTCTCCATGCGGGCGATGGCGGGCAACAGGTTCGCGGGCAGACCGTAGCGCTGCCCGGCCTCGGCGGCAATCGCCTCGCAATCGGGAACGGATGTGGCACTGGCCGGATCGGGCAGACCCCAGAGAAACGCAGTGACAAAGATCAGAGCAATCGGTTTCATACCGACCCCGCTGCAATGATCGCGCCAGACGGGTCCGCCCTAGCGCAAATAATCGAACAGGGATGTCCGGGTGATCTGCACATAGGTTTGCTGCGCCGCATCGCGGTTCAAGAGCAACGTTTCCAACCGTGTGATCGCCGCCGCGACGTCCAGATCCTCCAAGCCGGCGACGGCGGTATCAATGTTCAGGCGTCGCACGTCGATGGCCTCTTTCTGGGCATCGACGGTCGATCCCATCGCCCCTACTTCGGCGCGTTTGGTGGCAAAATGCGCCAAGGCATCCTGCACCTGCTCCAGCATGGCGGTGGCAGACATCGCCTCGGTCTTGAGCCGCAACATGGGCTTGCCCGGTTCACCTCGGAATTCGAGCTGCTGGATTGTGCCGATATGAGCCGTCGGATTGTCATCGCGGCTCAGACCCTCGATCGTAATTTCACCTTCGGCATTCAGTTCAAAGCCTTTGCCATCAGCCGTCAGGGACGCGGTAATCCCGGTGGCTGCGGTATGTGCATTGATCTGGTCCACAACGGTTGCGGTCATCCCCGCCACGACATCCAGATCCAGATCGACCGATCCCAGAGGCCCGCCCAGCGTCATCGACACCGTACGCGCATCCCGCCCGCCGGTCAGATGTACCTCGGCGCGTCCGGTGATCGCCACCTCGGACCGTGAATTGTGCATTTCGACGCCAAAGCTGTCGATCAATTCGTCAACGATCTGGAACACATCCATTTTCCCGTCGCCTGACGGGGTTGCGCCGAACAATTCAGCCCCGTTCAGGCCCACAGGCAAGGTCAGGGTTTCAGACAACCGTTGAGATGGCCGCCCGCCGTCGCCCAAATAGCGCACGCCGGTCGCGGTTTCCTCATAGGCGGGGGCAGGCGAATAGCCGGCAAACAGCGGCTGGCCCAAGGCGTCGACGCGGTTGGCGATCTCGACCAGGGCAGACCGCAGGGTCTCTGCCTCGACCTGGATACCCTGCATCCCTTCATCCGGCAGCGTGTCGTTTCCGGCCTGAATAGCCAATTCTGACAGACGGCGCATCAGCGTGGCCGCATCGCCGATCGCCTGATCGGACAGTGCGACGCGGCTGGCGGCCTGTTCCGCAGCGTTTGTAAAATGATCCATCGCGGCCCGCTGTTCGCGCAGCGCGGACAACTGCGCCGCACGCATCTGGTCGGCAGAGGCCCGTGGGTCATTTTTCCCCGAGGCAATCAGGCCCTGCAAATCAGAAATCTTGTCAGCGGTCCGCGAAAAGGCGCGGTTCGCCAGTTCAGTTGCCAAAGAATTGCCGATGGTCATGGATCAGTCCTCAGAGAGATTGCAGCAGCGTGTCAAAGAGTTCGTTCGCGACGCTCAGAATCTGTGCCGCTGCCTGGTAGGCTTGTTGTTGATCGATCAGGCGGGCGGCCTGTTCGTCCAAGTTCACGTCGGTTTTGTCACTGTAGACGCGCTCTGCGCTCTCACGGTTAGCGTCTGTGACCTCAACCCTGGCATTCGCTGCCGCCGTCATCGCGCCCTTTTGCGCCTGAAGCGCGGCGAGGATACGGCCAAATCCGCCCTTGCCGGTGGTCGGGTCCGCATTGCGCAGGGCTGCCATCGCGTTGATGTTCCGGCTATCGCCGACGTAGCCGTCGTTGCTGGCCAGCGCGAAACTGTCGCCATCGTCCGGATTGCCGGTCAGGGCAAATTGCACGTCGCCAAAGACGGCGGATCGGCTGGCATCCAGAACACGTTCGGCGATGGTATGGCCGCTGGCCTCGTCGACCAGACGCACGGCCCCCGCTACGGCGTCGGTCACCTCTACCCGTACGCTGGGCGGTGTGACAGGCGGCGTTCCGGCCGCATAGCTTCCGGCAATCCGCAGGGGCGAACCGCCGGTCACCACCACGATCAAATCCTCCGGCGGCAGGTTCGTCAGGTTGATCCGCTGGCTGGCAAGGGCAGAGACGTCGATGCTGGCCTCTACGGCGTCATCGCCGGTGGCGTTGATCGACAGGCTGTCGCCATCGACCCGTGCCTCGGCCCCGAGGGTAGAGAACCCCGCGGCCGTGGCGGCAGCCGAGGGCAGAAACCGCACCGGCCCCGTGGTCGAAGCAAAGGTAAACGACATCACGCCACCGCTCACGCTGGCTGTGCCGGGAAAGCCGCCGGGGAGCGTCGCGCCGCCTGTAGCAACGCCGATGCTGTAGCTGGTTCCGGCGATCTCGATCTCCATGGTGCCGGGCAAGCCGCCGGGGTCCATCGCCTGCCCTGTCACGACCGACGTCGGGCCACCTGTTGCATCCAGACCAAAGGCCGCCGCGCCGGATTGCCCTGTCTGCACCCGCAGCGCAGCGCCATCCAATGTGCCATCCGTCACCGCGATTTGCAGCCGGTTCGAACTGTCAAAGCTGGCGGTGAGACGCCCCTCTTCGGGGCCGCTGACGTCGATGCCGCCGCTGGCATTCATGCGCAGGACATAGGTATCGCCGCCCAGCAGGACCGAGGTCGCAGCCCCGGTCACCGGCAAGGTCGAGACCACGCCGCCAATCAATGCAGACTGCGGAGCCTGCGTTCGCAGGGCCGAGGCCAGACCGGCAGCAGGCGCATCTCCGGTGTAATCGACCGTCACGCCGTTCACCGTCAATTCATACCGGGCGTTGGGGGCCTGGGACATCAGCCCGTCGACACTCGCCGCGCCGGAATCGAGGTCGCTATTGCCAGAGAACACAAAGGTCTGATCAGCCCCTGCCCGCCCGAAACTGCGTTCGACCAGTCCGCCCATTTCGGTATCGGTGGCCGAGGCATACATCGCGCTATCATAGCCGACGCCAAAGCTCGCCGGGGCCTCCATGATGACAGTTCCGGTCACATGGATATTGTCCACCCCCGCGCCAAGCGTCGTTGGCAGCCCCGTCACGGCGCCGTGTTGATCGGCCGCAGCGATGTCCATCGTCCCGCCAGCGGCATGTCCGAATTCGGTCAGGCGAATACTCTCGCCGGTGGGATGGGTCAGAACGATACGGCTTCCGTCCGGCGACAGAGAGGCGGTGATTCCGGTGCGTCCGGTCGCGACATTGATCGACTGGGCCAGCGTATCCATCCGGCCCGACGACACCAATCCGGAAATCGAGATCGGATCGATGTTATCGCCTTCGATTTTGAAACTGACCAAGCCATCCGTCGAAACGGTCAACCCGACCGAGGTTACGGCGCTGACCTGCATGCCCTCGACTTGGTCGTCGATCAGCGCGGCAGCGCGCCGCGCCGACATGCCCGCCGGCAGGTCGATGCTGACGTCTTCGCCCGGAACATAGGACAGGGTCAGGGTTTGGGCGGCTGTTGCGGTTGGCAAAGAAGACGACGACCAGGTCAGCGGGTCCGCCATCGCCAGCCGGATCACCTCGGCCCCGGGAACGGACTGCTGGGACAGGCTCATGCCGCGGTAGCCGCTCGTCCCTGCCGGATAGAGGTAATCATCGTTGTAGGTCGCACCGTCAAAAAATCCGTTTGCCGTCGTAAGCAGCTGGGTCGCGGAAATCGCATCCAGTGGGGTGCCAGCGATTTGCACACCGTTGCGCGTAAACACTTGGACGGTCGCGCCGCCCGCCTGCGCCAGCGTCCGGGCACCCGTCGCCGTCCCCGCGCCAGAGGTCAGCGTGGCGACCGCGCCAAAATCCCCGTCGCCCACGGCGAGGGTCAATTGGCCATCCGTTCCTGCCGCAAAGAGGCCGAGGTCGGCAAAGCTCTCGCCTGCCGCCGTGGTCAATGTCCCCGCATTCAGCGCAGCCGCCAGGTCCGCGACACTGCTGGCCCCAGAACCGGAGAGGGCAAAGCTATAGGTGGTGCCGCCCAGCACCACGGACAGCGCCGAGGCAGAGCCCGCATTCGCATCCGTAAGGGCAAAGTCCATCATGCCCTGAATGCCCAGCGCCGCCAGATCAAGCGAGGTCGCACCGGCAGGGACATACCCCACGACGCCCGATTGCAACAGGTTGACCGCGTCGGCTCCTGATCCGCTGACCGTCAGGATATCGGCAAGGTCATCGACGGCAGGTGCCGACACCGGAATCCGGCCCATGACCGCGACACCTGTGCCGGTGTTCGTCGCCGCCGGCACGACCAGAGACGACGCCGCCGCCGCCAATTCGGTGGCATCGGTTAGAACCATCGCCATATCGACCGCCCGTCCGGTGACAGGCGAGACGTCAATACGATCCCCATCCGCCGGAGATCCGGTGACAGTGACAGTCAGACCGCTGAGCGTCAGAATTTCCGCCCCGCTGGCCAGAACGGTGCCACTGGCATCTTGGGCATTCCACAGACCGGTGGTGGCATCACGCACCAGCGTGAAGGCCCCCAGATCAGAGGCAAGCTGGCGGTTGGTGACGGTAAATTCCACAAAGGACTGACCGCGGTTCGCGACGACCGCCGAGGCCTCCCAGCCCTCGAGGCGGAACAAATCGCCGCCAATATTGCCATCCAGATCCATCCCCGAGGCATGGAGGGTGTTGATATCCTCCGCGATCCGGCCCGCAAACGAATTCAACTGCGTCAAGGCTTCGTCGATCGCCCCCAGCGCCGCGCGATAACCTTGGATCAGACCACCGGAAATCTGCGTGCTCTCTTTGGTTTCGCCTTCGAAATAGACGTTCAGGCGCAGGTCGGTTTCCGCTTCGACGGTGACATAGGCCGCGGCGCCGGCATCGAACAGGATCGGCCCGCCCATCGTCGCGCCCAGTCGGATTTCCGAACGGCCAAAGGCGTCGACCTGCGTGGTGACGCCGGTCATCTCTGCGATTTCCTTGAGGATGGCATCGCGCTTGTCAAAGATCGGGTTCAGCCCGCCGTTGCTATTGCTGGCCCCGGTCAGACCCCGTTCCAGTTCGGACAGTGTGGACAGGCGCTGGGTCAGAATGTCGGCGGCATTTTCGGCCTGCACAACGATATCTTCGCGCAGGGAAATCAGGTTAGAGGCGACATCGGCGATCGAGGTCGCCATGGCGCGGCCCGCCTCGAGCGTCGATTGCCGCAAGGCGAGGTCGGAGGGATTGCCTGACAGGGTCGAGAGTGCACTAAAGAACCCGTCCAGCCCCTTGGCGATACCGCCATTCGACGGCAAGAACAGATCTTCGACCGCCTGTGATACCGTAGCAAAGGCTGTGGACGAACTATAGGCGCTCGCGGTCGAGCGGACACGTTCTGCCAGAAACCCGTCGTAGGCGCGGCGGACTTCATCAACCTGAACACCCTGCCCGCCGGAATTGCGCGTGGTCGGCGACATCTGGGCGCCGGTGATTTCGGCGATGCTGATATCGCGGCGGGCATATCCTTCTGTTTCGGCGTTAGCGATGTTTTCGCCCGTCGTCGTCAATGCGGTCCGATAGGCCAGAACCGCGCTCGTGCCGATATCGAGAAGGTTGGGCATCTAGTTACTCCTGCCGCGCGGCCTGAGAGGAAAACTGACGATAGACGGCCTCGGCAATCCCCAGACGGGATTTGCTCGAGAGCATCTGTCCCACCTGCATGTCGAACATATCCTGCGATGACCGAACGGCGTTAGAGCCGGTCAACTCGTCCTGAAATGCCTCGCTGCGGCCATTGCGCATGAGCGTGGTGAGGAAAATCGCCTCAAACCCTTGGGCGGCTGTCCGCAGATCCTGATCCCGCCGATCCGAGGCAGAGGGACCAGACTGCGCGGCCGTGAGGCTGGGCGAGAGGTAGGGGACACCAGAGGTTAGTTCCATAACCGTTTACCTTAGATAACAATGAGTTCCGCCCGAAGAGCCCCTGCCTCGCGCAGGGCTTCGAGGATTGCCACCAGATCGCTGGGGCTGGCACCGACGCCGTTGATCGCATCGACCAGTGAGGCCAGCGAGACACCTGGATCGAACAGAAACGCACGGGCCGGCTCTTCGTTGACGTAGAGCTGGCTGTCGGGCGTGATGGTCGGCTCGGCGGGGGCGACGACGGTCGAGTCGCCATTCATCGCGACAGTCGCGCTCTGATCGACGTTGTAATCCTCGTTGATTTTGACCGTCAGCCCGCCATGGGTCACGGCTGCGGGCGTCACGAGAACCTCGCCGCCGATCACCACGGTGCCGGTGCGGCTGTTGACGACGACACGCGCTGCGGGCGGGTCGGGCATCACTTGGATATTTTCGACCAGCCCCATAAACGACACGCGCTGATCGGGGTCAGCCGGGGCCTGAACGCGGATCGAGGTCCCATCGAGGGCAACAGCCACACCTGGCCCGAACACGCCATTGATCGCCTCCGCCACAGCGGCGGCGGTCGAGAAATCCGAACGGTTCAGGTTGAGGATCATCGAATCCGCGTTCTGAAACGGGCTCTCGACCATGCGCTCGACGGTCGCGCCATTCGGAACCCGTCCAACGGTGGGAATGTTCACTGTCAGGGACGACCCGTCATTCGCGCTGATCCCCATGCCGCCGACGATCAGGTTGCCCTGCGCGATGGCATAGATTTCACCATCCGCCCCCATCAGCGGGGTCATCAGCAGCGTCCCGCCCTGAAGCGACTCTGCCTCGCCCACGGTCGAAACGGTCACGTCGATCGCCTGTCCGGTCTTTAGGAACGGCCCGAGCGTTGCCGTGACCATCACCGCCGCAGCGTTATCGGCGACGATGTCGCCCACTTCGACAGCGAGCCCCATCCGCGACAGCATCGACTGCATGGATTGGAGCGTCAGACCATTGCCGCCATCGCCTGTCCCGGACAAGCCGACGACAATCCCGTAGCCGACGAGCGGGTTCGAGCGAACCCCCTCGACGCTTGTCATATCCTTGATCCTGTCCGCTTCGGCGGGCGAGGACATGAGCACAAAGGCGGCGATACAGGCGACAACGTATTTGATCATAGCGGCGACACCGCCTGTAGCCCGCGCGATAGCCAACCCGGGCGGGTGCTGTCCGCGGCATTGCCTGCACCGACATATTCGATCCGCGCGTTGGCGATGCGGTCAGATGACACCATATTGCTGGCGTCGATGTCTTCGGGGCGCACAACGCCGGTGATGCGGATATATTCGTTGCCGGAATTCAGGCGCAGCCGCTTTTCGCCCATGATTTCGAGCAGACCGCCGGGCAGCACGCGGGACACCTGCACCGTCATCCGGCCACGCAGCGAATTGGACTGGTTGTTCGATCCTGTCCCCTGAAAGGTCTGTGTGGTCCCGTTGGTCAACAGACCATCGTCGAACCCGCCTGTCAGCATATTCGGCAAATCGGCGCTGTAACTGCTGGTCCGACCGGATGCGGCCGATAGGGAAACGCTGGCGGTGAACCGTTCGGACAGATCGACCGTCAGCACGTCGCCCACCTGCGCGGCGCGGCGATCCTGAACGAACAGGCCCTGGGCGCTGGCGTGATAGATGCCGCCGGTCGGCGAGGCATTGGCCGCATACATCGGGGCCTCTGGGTAGATCGGCTGATAATTGGCCGAGGTGACCTCTTCGGTATAGGTCGAACAGGCCGCGGTCAGCGCCAGAGCCGAGAAAAGCAGGTGAGTACGCATGATCACTCCTGATCAGATCTTGTTGGACATAAAGCGGAGCATCTCGTCCGCTGCCGAAATGGACTTGGAATTGATTTCGTAGGCGCGCTGGGTTTCGATCATGTCGACCAGCTCTTGCACCACGTTGACGTTCGAGGTTTCCAGCATCCCCTGTTGCAGTTGGCCCATGCCATCCTCGATCGGGACGCCAACGATGGGGGCGCCGCTGGCCATCGTTTCGACGACAAAGTTTTCTCCGACCGGCTCCAGACCGCGCGGGTTGGCAAAATTCGCCAGCGTGATCTGTCCCATTTCCTCGCGCTCGGTTGCGCCGGGCATCAGCACGGACACGACACCGTCATTGGAAATGTTGATCTGCATCGCCCCTGCGGGAATTTCGATTTCCGGCTGGACGACATAGCCCGAATGGGTCGTCAGAATGCCCTGGTCATTCATCGAAAACGACCCGTCACGGGTATAGCCAATCCGGCCGTCCGGCATCAGAACCTGGAAAAAGCCCTGACCGTTGATCCCGACATCCAGCGCGTTGCCAGTGTCCGAGAGCGACCCTTGGGTATAGAGTTTATCGGTGCTGACCACGCGCACACCGGTGCCCAGCGCCAGCGACGACGTCAGTTGCGTATCCTGCGAGGTCGGATCACCGCCGGGGCGGGAGACCTGATAGAGCAAGGTTTCGAAATTGGCGCGGTCGCGCTTGAACCCGGTGGTATTCACGTTCGCCAGGTTGTTGGCGATGACCTGTAGCCGGGTCTGCTGGGCGTTCAGCCCTGTCTTGGCGACATGCATGGCGTTGGTGGACATTGGGGGCTCCTTGCGGGGTCATTACACCCCAAAGGCTGCAAACCCCGTGCCACCCAGCGACGAAACGCCCTTATTCTTGCGGGGCGCGCATCAGGCTGGCGCCGGATTCGTCCAGTTCCTTGGCGGTTTCGATCATGCGGGTATTCATTTCAAACCCCCGCTGCAGATCGATCATGGCAATCAGCTCTTCGGTCGTGTTCACGTTCGCACCCTCGAGCACGCCCTGTTGAACCGTGGCCAACTGGTTGGGTAGCGGGACGAGCCCGTCCAGCCCGCGGATCAGCCCGTCCAGCCCCTTGGTCAGGGCCAGATTGGGGTCCGGCGCCACGGTCGCGAGCATATTGACCGGCTCGGGGTCGCCAGTTTGCGAGTCGATGGGAACGATGGAAATCTGACCCACATCGTCGATCTGCATCGACCGGTGCGGCGGCAAGACGATAGGCTGCATATTGACGTCCAGGATCAATTCGTTGGCCCCGTTGGTCAGACGCCCTAGCCCATCGGTGCGCAAATCCCCACGCCGTGTCAGGCCGACCTGACCATCGCCCTCCTGGACATAGAAATAGCCCTCTTCTGCAATCGAGATATCCAGCGGATCGCCCGTCTGATCCATGAAACCGACCTCACCGGAATAGTAGGATCGGTCTTCCTGCATCTGAAACACCCGCGCCGCAAAGCTTTGCCCGTTGTCCGTCCGCAGCGATCCATTGTCGTTTGGCAGGTCGCGACGATAGCCGGGCACATTCATGTTGGCCAGGTTTTGGGCAGTGATGGCCTGACGTGTCTGAACCGAATTCATCGAATTCGACACAGTATAGATCAATTTATCCATCGCTTACCCCTCTCCGGCCAACTGATTGCTTAGTTGCGGATATTCATGATGGTCTGCATCAGGGACGAGGAGGTCTCCATCGCCTTGGCATTGGCCTGATAGTTGCGCTGGGCGGTGATCAGGTGCACCAATTCCTCGGTCAGATCGACGTTCGACCGTTCCAGCATGCCGGACTGAACCTGTCCCAGCCCCTTTTCGCCGGGGGCGCTATAGGTCGGTTCACCCGATTCCGCCGCCATCTTAAAGCTGGCGTTGCCGTCCTGGCTCAGACCCTGCGGGTTGGGGAAATTGGTCAGGGCGACACGCGCCAGCGCAATACGGTCATCGGTGCCGTAGTTTGCCCAGATAACGCCCATCTGGTCCACTTCGAGGTTGGACAGACCCTCCGGAGAGCCACCGTCATGGTCTGCCGACAACACGACAAAGGGATTGTCCTCCATCCGGGTCCCTGTGACGTCAACGCTATAGGTGCCCACAGAGTTTGCGAACTCCATTGCGCCCGAGGTCGCGGTCAACACACCGCCGGCATCGAAGCTGAAGGTCGAGAACCCGCTCGGATCGGTCGAGGGAAACACCAATCCATCGACCATCAGGTGCATCTGGAATTCGGTTTCCGTCGAGGTGGCGTTCGGTTCGGCGGATTTCACGAAATAGGCGCGAGCCTCGATCGCATTCCCGTCCGCATCGACGACAGGGACCGCAGTCGAAAACGCAAAGCTGGTTGCGTCATCGGGATCAAACGCGTTGGTCGGCGGGACGGCATCCTGGCTGCCCAGCATATCATTGCTGGACGGCATGCGCAGGTGCAGGCTGAGATTTTCGGTGGCGGACGAAGCGCCCTGCATCAGGGGCACATGAACAGGACCCAGCGCCTCGGGCGTCATTTGCAGAACAGAACCGTCCTGAGCCACCGGCCAAGCCAGCATCACGCGACCCGCACCGTCCCCGATCATGCCGTTTTCATTCAGCTTGAACCCGCCATTGCGGGTATAGAGAACCTCGGTCGGTTGGTTGTTGATGTCGAGTTGCGGCGCAACAGTGAAAAATCCCGGCCCCTGGATACCCATATCCAGCGTCTGGCCCGTCGCGACAAAGTTGCCCTGTTCGAACTGGACCGCAACGCGGTTCATGTGGGTACCAGAGCCGACGACGGTGCGAACGCTGTCCATCGGGCTGGTGTAATAGTCATCCACAAATTCGGCGCGGCTCTTGCGAAAGGCGTTGGTGCCGACGTTCGCGATGTTGTGCGAGGTGGTCGAAATGTCCTGTTGGGCGGCGATCAGCCCGGAAAGGGCAGTGGTCATGCTCATGGTATGTCTCCGAACTGGGGTTTAGCGAAAGGCGCTGACTTCTTGGCTATCCAGCGCGCCATAATCTTCGAGGAGGAGCGTCATGCTCGGGGTTCCCGGCCCACCCAGTGCCGATTGAACCTGCGCAAAGACAGAGGTTGGAACCGCAATCTGCCCTTGGTCCGTCTGGGCGGTGACGGTCACTCGGACCTGACTGCGGGAATTGGCGATGTCGCTGGGAACATCGGTCCAGTCAAAGGCCATCCAGCCTTCGGTCTGTGCGCCCAGATTTTGTTGATAGAGCACCGCATCGGTGTTTGCGTCGGCGTAGGTCACCGTTACAGCGCCCACCGACTGGGTCAATTCGGCCATCCCGTGAACACCGCCGGCGGCATCGGGACGAACGACGTTCCCCTCGACCAGAACCGATTTGCCCAGCAGACCGGCAGCGGTTTGCACCTGACTGGCGGCCATCGTGGTGGTCAGGGTCGAAATATTCTGGTTGACTTGCTCGATCCCTTCAACAGTCGAAAACTGGGCCATCTGAGCCAGAAACTCGGCGTTATCCATCGGGGACAGCGGGTCCTGGTTCTGGAGCTGGGTCGTCAGCAGCTTGAGAAAATCCTCCTGGGCCAGAACACCAGACGATTTCGCCTCGGTGTCGGACAAAAGGCTGCCGGTCCGGTTGAGGTTAAAGGGACTGCCGATTTCGCTGATCGTACTCATCGTATCCGCCTATCACTTGCCCATGTTCACGGTGCGCGACATCAGGGTGCGCAGCGTCGAAACGGTTTCCAGAACGTTTTGGTATTGGCGGCTGGATTCCAGCATCTCGACCATTTCCTCTTGGGAATTGACGGTCGAGGCGTAGACCATGCCATTTTCGTCAGCCATCGGGTGGTCGGGACGAAACAGCGCCTCGGGCTCGCGATTGAGGTCGATCACTTCGGTCGCCTGCGAGGTTGACAGCGCATTGAGCCCGTTCTGTGCATCGCCGTAGATCGTCTCGAAAATCGGACGCTGGGCGCGATAGGCTTCGGCTGCCGATCCTGCGATCGTATTGGCATTGGCGAGGTTCGACGCGATGGTGTTCATCCGCACCATCTGCGCGGACATGGCGGTTTTACCCACGTCGAAAATATTGCTCGGACCGGTCATCATTCACCTCTGATCGCTTGCATCAGACCGGAAATGCGACGGTTCAGCAGTTCCAGCGTCGTCTGATAGCGGACAGTGTTTTCGGAAAACTCCAGCTGCTCGACCGCCAGATCGACGGTGTTGTTGTCCATCGACGGCATGACAGGGATGCGATAGCCCGGCTCGTTCGTCGCAGAGCCGAGGTTGGTCATATGGCGCGCGTCGTTCACCCGCATCGGCCCGCCGCCGGTCTGCTGTGCCAGAACCGATTCAAAGTCGAAGTCACGGGCCTGAAACCCGGGCGTCGCGGCGTTCGCGATATTCGACGCGAGCAGAGAGTTACGGGCGGAACGCAAAACAAGCGCGTTCGCATGTATCCCTAAACTGTCCTTGATTCCGGTCGTCATCGAGTCATCCAGTGTTTTTCCTGCGGCCGCGCCGCGTCTGGGTGGAAAGGTGCAAGCACCGTGCCAAAGAGCCGACCGGAGTAAAAAATGATCGTCGAGACCCTGCTGCCCAAGGCGCCTGCCTACAAGAAAGCCTTGCGCAATCTGTTGCGGCGCAAGGGGATCGACTTTGGCCCTGCGTTCATGGTGGCCCTGAACGATCTGTATCGGGTTACACCGCCGGGGCCGGACAGACGGGCCATTCGCGCCCTGCTGATGCAGTCTTTGGTGGCCGAACCTGCCCCCGAACCCGAGTTCAAGCCCAAAAAGCTGCCCACTCCGCCGCCTCCGGAACCGGAGCCGGTACCCGAACCGATCCCCGAACCGCCCAAACCCAAAAAGCCGGCCAAGAAGACGCAGATGATGTCGCTCGATCTGTCCGACGCGGCGATGATGCTGCAATTCGGTGGAGGGTCGGATACCGACGACGACGAACCCATCGTCTCGGCCGCAGCGCCAGAGGACCCGTTCGCGGCGCTTGCTGCACTGTCGGATAGCGACGCTCCGAACGATGGAACGTCGGGCTTTGGCAGCGACTATATCGGCGACAGGGAAAACGATACATTTGGCAGCGCGTCGACCAATGTGTTCGGGGATGATTTCGATCCATTCGCGGATAGCGACGACACCGAAGAGGCCGGTTCTCTGCCAGACGCGACCGGCATCGCCGACGATCCGCTCGACCAGTTGGTGGTAGCCGAGGTGGCGGCCCAATTGGCCGATACCGACGGTTCAGGGGAGGCAGGCGTTCCGGACTTTGTCGCGGTTCCCCTCGGCAGGCCCGCGGATAGTCTAGTCGTGCCGAGCGCGGGAGAACCAGATGGCCAGCCCGCGACCACCCCGCAAAGCGGGCCAGAGATTGTAGCCGACGAACCCGCCGCCCAAGCGCCCAAGCCCAAACGGAAGAAATCCAAGGCGACCGACCTCGCCAGCCTTTCGGGGAACAGCGCGCTGTTCGATCAACTGGGCGGCAGCTTTGGGGATATGGGCGACTGACCGGCTGCGGCCGGTTCAAAAACAAAGGGCGGACCGCGATGGCCCGCCCTCTTTGGCGTGAGTGGTAGTCAGGGTAAAAATCAGACCAGGTTGCGGTCGCGCGCGATCATCGCAGCCTGGGTGCGGTTGCGGGCATCCAGTTTACGGCTCAGCGTTTTAACGTGGAGTTTTACAGTCACCTCTTGGAGGTCGAGATCACGGGCGATCTCTTTGTTCGATTTGCCTTCGCAGATCCCGCGCAGCACATCGGTCTCACGCTTGGTCAGCAGGCCGTCACCCGTTGCCGGGGCTTCCTGCATGAATCCGAAGGGCGCGTAGATTTCACCCGCAGCCATAAAGCGGATCGCGGTAACCATCGATTTGGAGGCCAGTGTTTTCGGAACGAACCCGGCCGAACCGGCCTTGAGCGCGGCATCGGCAACATCGCGGGTCGCGGTGCCCGACAAAATCGCAACGGGACGGTCATCGTTGGCCTGCAACATCTTGGTCAGCCCCTCGAGGCCATTCATCCCCGGCATGTTGTAGTCCAGCAGCACCACGTCAAAACTACCGGTATCTTCGGTGATGCTGATCGCCTCATCCAACGATGCTGCGGTGCGAACTTCGACGACACCCTCGGCCAGAAGAAAGGCCGCGATTGTTTCGCGAACCAAGTCGTGGTCATCTGCGATCAATACCCGCATAGTCTGCTCCGTCTCACTTTTAATTCGTTGGAGTTGCCCTGTTGGTCGAATGCCGCTCGCTTTTGTGACATTTGACCCATCAAGCAGTTGGTTGTTATACATTTGTCGCACCCCCGGACATTTTTGCAAATATTTTTGCTGTAGAGGTATTGTTACGCTCATCCTGGCGTTGTCACATGTTGGCGATAGTATAACAAAAATATCAAAAGGTACTTTTATATATACTAACGGATATTTTCATATTCCTATGCCCAAGTGAAACCTATTCGAAACGGTGCAACTAATGGCGGAAACACGTCTTTGATGGGAGAATCTCGATGTACTCTTCGGTACGTTTTCAATGATCAGTTGCGGCCGCCGCACTTGCCTCTACACTCGCGTTAGCCGCTCCGTCCTTTGCGGGTGATCTGGCCGCGCCGACCGGTGACGTCCTGCTGACTGTCAGCGGCAACATCGGCACCACGAACGTCGACGCCACTGCCCAGTTCGATCTGGAGATGCTTCGTTCGGTCGGGTCCGATACAATCCAGACGACCACGATCTGGACCGAAGGCGACCAGCAGTTTGTCGGCGTATATCTCAAGGCCATTCTCGACACGCTCGGCGTCACCGAGGGTACGGTACGCGCCAGCGCGATCAACGACTATTCCATCGAGATTCCCGTGGCAGATGTGACCGCGGATGCGCCGATGATCGCCTATGAAAACAATGGCAGCGCGATGTCCATTCGTGACAAGGGGCCGCTTTGGATCGTGTACCCCTACGACAGCGCGCCCGAGTACCAAACCGAAGTCATCTACTCCCGTAGCATATGGCAGTTGGACCGTTTGGAAATTTTAAAGTAAATTTTTAGGAATGGGTCTGCTATTCCTAAAAAACGTTCCAACCCTAGGCTCAGGCCGTGCAAGAAACAGTTGAACTACAGCAACCGCTCAGGTGGGCAAAGGTCGGCATCTTGGGTGCCGTCCTGGCTGTTTGTTTCATTGCGATCGCCATGCTCGGGTTCGAGGTCAATCGCAAGATGTCCGAACAGGCCACCGCCAGTTCGGACAATATCCAATGGACTTTGTCCCAGATCGAAGTCGAATTCCTACGGGTCGAAGAAGCCGTTCGCGACGCGCGGGACTCCAAAGAGCCGAACGATATCGCCGAATTCCGACGGCGATTTGATATCTTGTACAGCCGGCTCGCAACCTTTCAGAAAGGAAGCGTCTATGCCGGTCTGAGGTCGGAGTTGACCTTTGCGACCATGTTGGCGGGTGTTATCCACGAACTGGATGTCCTGATACCTTTGGTGGACGCCCCGAACGACGTACTGGCCACCAACCTCGAAGAGCTCGTCGGGCGCTTTGAAGGTCTGGAGGCGGGCGTCCGCAACATAGCTCTGGCCGGCATCAACTATTTCGCACGCGTCTCGGACGAGAGTCGGAACGACATCTGGCTGACCCTGATGCGGGTCGCCGCGCTGACCATCGCCCTTGTCATGGCGCTGATCATTCTGTCCGTGGTGCTGTTCCAACTCTACAGCGTGTCCCAACGTTCTGCCGAGAGCGTGCGTGCAGCCTCTGCCCGACTGGAGGCGATGGTCAACTCCACACTCGATGCGGTGATCGTGATCGACAACAAGGGCAAGATCGTCGAATTCAACGGCGCCGCCGAATTCGTGTTCGGCTATAGCCGCGACGAAGTCATCGACCAGCCCATGGTCGACATCATCATCCCGCTCAAGTACCGCAAAGCCCATATGGAAGGCATGAAGCGACACCTGCGGGACGGGACTGCCCATATCGTCGGCAAGGGCCGGGTGCAGATGGAGGCCCTGCGCAAGAATGGCGAGGTATTCCCCTGCGAATTCTCGATCGCCAGTGCCCAGTCGCCTCAGGGCGTTCTCTTTGTGTCGTTCCTGCGGGACAATTCGGCTCAGGTCGCGGCAGAGCTGGAATTGCTGACCGCCCGCGACGAGGCCCTGGCCGGCGAACGTGCCCGCGCCGAATTCATGGCGGTGATGAGCCACGAAATGCGCACGCCGCTCAATGGCATGCTCGGCACGATGGAATTGATCAAGGACACGCCCCTGTCGCAGCGGCAGCGTGACTACATCAAGATCATGGAGACCTCGGGCCGTTTGTTGCTCCACCACGTCAATGACGTGCTGGATATTGCCCGCCTCGATTCCGGACGAGGGCATGCGGAAAAACGCCCATTTGCCCTGAACGAACTGCTGATCGAAGTCATGGAGAGCCAGCACGGCATCGCCACGGCCAACAACACCACTGTCGAGGTAGACATGTCCGAACTCGGGCAGGTCAATGTGCTGGGCGACCAGCAGCGGCTACGGCAGGTTCTGCTGAACCTCGTTTCCAATGCGATCAAATTCACCCGTGACGGGCTGGTGCGGATCGAGGCAGAACAACTGGGCGACAGCGACGTCATTGAATTCCGGGTCGTCGATAGCGGGATCGGCATCTCGGAGGAAAATCTGGAACGGATCTTCGAGGATTTCGTGACGCTGGATTCGTCCTACTCTCGCGAATCCGGCGGTACGGGCCTCGGGCTCGGCATTGCCAAGCGGTTGGTGGAAACGATGGATGGCTCCATCGGGGCCGAGAGCGAACTGGGCGATGGCAGTCTGTTCTGGTTCCGGATACCGCTACCGATCCTGTCCCGTTCCCAATTCGAAATGCCGGTGCCGGTCGAGACCACCATTGCGCCTGCGGTGGTATCGGCCTCTCTGGACATCCTCGTTGTCGAGGACAACCAGATCAACCAACTGGTCGTCGAAGAGATGCTGAACAAGGAAGGCCACCGTGTCACGCTCGCCAACAATGGTGTCGAAGGTGTGGCCGCTGCCGCGCTGCGCAAATACGATGTAATCCTGATGGACATTTCCATGCCGCGCATGGACGGCGTCGAGGCCTGTATGGCAATCAGATCCGGCGATGGTCGTAGCCGTGATAGCCGGATCATCGCCCTGACCGCGCACGCGCTGCCTGCAGACATCGAACGGTTCAAGGACGCCGGTATGAACGATGCGCTGGTCAAGCCGATCTCGCGGACGAAACTGGCTCGCGTTCTGTCGATCAAGACCAACTCGTCGCAGGACGTTCAACCCATCCACAGAGAGATGGCAATCATCGCAGAGGATGTCATCATCAACCTGTTCGAGGATCTCGGAGAAGAGCGGGCCTTGGGATTGGTGAATAACTTTATCCAGGAAACCGACGGGGTGGTGGACATGCTGGTCAACCGGCCAAGCGACGACGACAAGCAGCTGATCGGCGACATCCACAAACTCGCCGGCTCTGCGTCGCTATTCGGGACGGCAGCACTGGGCGACACGCTGCGGACGCTGGAAACCCTGGGCAAGAGCAATGCCGCCGACAAAATGCGGGACCAGCTCCCGCGGCTTGAAACCATTTGGGCCAACACGCGAATGGAACTGACGTCTCTGATCCATGAAGGGTCGGATTCCGACTAGGGCGCGTCGGGGCCGTGCTTGACGGTTTTAGACCAGTTGGTCAATATGATCAAAACCCCCAACATAGCCCCCGAAGAGGGGCCTCTCAAACAGTCGAGGTTCCCATGAACGTTCACACCAACGACCCTCAGGCGGTGATTGACGCCGACCGCGCCCACGTCTGGCACCATCTGGTGCAGCACAAACCCTTTGAAACCATCGACCCGCAGATCATCGTCGAGGGCAAGGGCATGCGGGTCTGGGACATTACCGGCAAGGAACATCTGGACGCCGTGTCCGGCGGTGTCTGGACAGTGAACGTCGGCTATGGTCGTACCGAGATTGCAGATGCCTTGCGCGATCAACTGGTCAAGCTGTGCTATTTCGCCGGGGCCAAGGGCACGATTCCGGGGGCAGAGTTTGCCCAGCGCCTGATCGGCAAAATGCCGGGCCTGAGCCGCGTGTACTACGCCAACTCCGGCTCCGAGGCGAACGAAAAAGCCTTCAAAATGGTGCGCCAGATTTCGCAAAAACACTTTGGCGGCAAGAAATCGAAAATCCTTTATCGGGATCGTGACTATCACGGCACGACCATCGCCTGCCTGTCGGCTGGTGGCCAAAAGGAACGCAATGCGCAGTATGGCCCGTTTGTTCCCGACTTTGTCGAGGTGCCGCACTGTCTGGAATATCAATCGCTCGACCGTGGCGAGGGCTATGCCGAGCGCGCGGTCAAGGCCATCGAGGACGTCATCCTGCGCGAAGGGGCCGACACGATCGGCGCTCTGTGTCTGGAGCCGATCACCGCTGGCGGCGGCATCATTGTTCCGCCCGCCGGCTATTGGCAGGGCGTTCAGGCCCTTTGCCAGAAGTACGATATCCTGCTGCACATCGACGAGGTCGTCTGCGGTCTGGGTCGCACCGGCACCTGGTTCGGGTACCAGCAGTTCGGCATCCAGCCCGACATCGTGACGATGGCCAAGGGCGTCGCGTCGGGCTATGCGGCGATTTCCTGCTGCGTGACCACCGAGCGCGTTTTCGACATGTTCAAGGATGACACCGATAAACTGGGGTACTTCCGTGACATTTCGACCTTTGGCGGCTGTACGGCGGGTCCGACGGCGGCACTCGAAAACCTTAAGATCATCGAAAACGAAGCGCTGTGCGACAATTCGGTGGCGATGGGGCAACGGCTTCAGGACAACCTGCTGGCCCTGATGGACAAGCATAAGGTCATCGGCGAAGTGCGCGGTATGGGCCTGTTCCAAGGCGCCGAACTGGTGGTGGACCGCGACACGCGCGAACCGCTGGATGAAAAGCGGGTGCAGGCCGTGGTCGGCGACTGTCTGAAAAACGGGGTTATCATCGGCGCGTCGAACCGGTCGATGCCGGGCTTTAACAATACGCTGCTGTTTGCCCCGGCGCTGATCGCCACCGCATCGGACATCGACGAAATCACCGCTGCCGTCGACAATGCCCTGACGCGCGTGATGGCCTGATCGCTGTCTTTCCCTCTTGCCCTCTTCGTGATTGAAAGGGGCAAGAGGTGACAAATGGAATGGATCGCAATTGACCTGCCCGGTGGCCGCAGTTGGCGGATGAGCGGGCTCGAGGTTCTGGATCGCAGGACGGGAACTGAACCTGCCGCACTGGTCGGTGACTGGACCGGCCCACAGATCATCGCCGGGCTGGTCGATGACGCAGGGCCACGACAAACCCCCTGCCCGGTGTTTCCCGATCAGGGCCTGTTCCCCCCCATAACACAGGCCCAGCCGCATCACATCCTGCCCCATGCCGCCGCAATCGCAGGCTATTTGCATTGCCGCGACTGGGACGGTGTGATCTGCCATGTGACGGACCGCGTCTATTGGGTCCAAGTCAGCGCCAATGAAATTATCAGCTTTCAGGCTTCGGTCGCCCCGACGCTTGCCGCTGGATTGGGCGGGACCGGGTCCGAGGCCGATTTCGATGCCGGTCTGGATCAGGGTCTGGACCGGCCAGAATGGCTGTTGCCGCGCATGGCGTCGGCACTGGACACGGGGAAACCGGCGGCGTTCCTGCGCGGTCTGATCATCGGAACCGACCTCAAGGCCGCCCGGCCCTACTGGCTGGGACAACAGGTTGCGGTCATCGGAGAGGGCGACCTCGCGCAGGGTTACGCACGGGGCTTGGCGGCGCAGGGCTGTCCTGTTACCGCTATCCCCGACACAACTCTGGCGGGGCTCTGCGCCCTCTATTACCGACTTTCGGAGTCCAAGAATGCATTTTGATACCCTGTCCGACGGGCGTTCCGTAGATCGTCTGACCATTCAGCGCGGTGACCTGTCCGCCTCTTTCCTGACATTGGGCGCAACGCTGCAAGAGGTGCGTCTGGCTGGCGTGCCGTATAACCTGACGCTCGGATATGATCGGGCCGAAGACTATCTGGGGCCGCGCAAATATTACGGTGCGATCGTCGGCCCCGTGGGCAACCGGCTCAAGGGGGCACGGGCACGGGTCGGCGGCATCGAACATATGCTGACCCCCAATGAGGGCCGCAATACGCTGCATAGCGCAGAGGCCAGCAGCCACGCCAAAATCTGGACAGTCGAAGATCACCAGCCCGATAGCGTCACGATGTCCGTAACGCTGCCCGATGGCGAGGCAGGGTTTCCCGGCAATCAGCGTCTGATGGTGCATTTCGTCATTCGCCCCGACAACGTCCTGCGCATGGAAATCACCGCGACCACGGACGAGGACGCGATGCTCAACGTCGTCAACCACAGCTATTGGAACCTGACGGGCGCACCGACCTTTGAGGGCCATCAGTTGCAGGTCAACGCGCAGGCCTATCTGCCGACGGATGAGGAAAAATTGCCCACCGGCATCGAAGAGGTCGAAGGCACCGCCTATGATTTCCGCCGCCTGCGCGATCTGGTGCCTGCCCAGCCGCCGCTGGATCACAATTTCTGTTTGTCGCGCATCCGGCTGGACCTGCGCGACGTGCTGATCCTAAAGGGCGGCGATCTGACGATGACGGTCGCGACCGATATGCCCGGCATTCAGGTCTATGATGCCCGCCATGGCGGCTATCACGGGCTGGCCATTGAACCGCAATTCTGGCCGAATGCACCGCACGAACCGAATTTCCCCCGGATTCAGGTCAAAAAGGGGGAAATCTGGACCCAGGAAACCGAATGGCGGTTTAGCCGCTGACGCTCTCGAACCAGCGGACCAGTTCGGCCCGATCCTCGGGATAGATATAGGCGGCAACGGGCGGAGGCATGGCATGGCTGACGCCCGCTTGCATGTAGATCTGCTTGGCATGTGCCGCAATCTGGGCAGGGGTTTCCAGCATCACGTCCTTGGGCGGGGTGGCCATCCCCGGCCAACCCGGCTCTGCGGCGTGGCACATCGAACAATTGGCCGTGACGATATCCACCACCAGATCGAAATTTTCGGCGGCGGCATAGCGTTCGGCTACGCCGCCGAGCGCCGCGTCCTCTTGGTACGACCACGACGACAGGGTCGACAGCCAAACGATGATCGCGAAAATCACCGCCGTCGCGCCCCAAGTCCACCACAGCATCCCGCGCCGCGAATGCATTTCGTTAAAGAAATGACGGATCGTGACCCCCATCAGAAAGACAAGCGACGCGATGATCCAGTTATACTCGGTCCCAAAGGCCAGCGGATAATGGTTCGACAGCATCAGGAACACCACTGGCAGCGTCAGGTAGTTGTTATGCGTCGACCGCTGCTTGGCGATCTTGCCGTATTTCGGGTCGGGTTTGCGGCCCACAATCAGGTCCGCGACGACGATTTTCTGGTTCGGAATGATGATAAAGAAAACGTTGGCCGACATGATCGTCGCCGTGAATGCGCCCAGATGGATCAGCGCGGCGCGCCCGGTGAACACCTCGGTATAGCCCCAGGCCATCGCCACCAGAATGATGTAGAGGCCGATCATCAGCCGCGTGTTGTCATCGCCAAACCTGGATTTGCAAATGCGGTCGTACAACACCCAGCCCAGCGCCAGCGAGGCGACAGAGATCAGCGCGCCCTGCCAGACAGGGATGTCGAGTTTGGCCGGATCAATCAGATAGAGGTCGCCGCCCAGATAATAGACGACGAACAACAGGGCAAATCCGGACATCCAGGTCGAATAGCTCTGCCATTTGTGCCAGATCAGATCAGAGGGCATTTGCGCCGGGGCGACCAGATATTTCTGGATGTGGTAAAATCCACCGCCGTGGACCTGCCATTCTTCGCCATCGGCACCGCTGGCCAGATTGCGATCGCGATGCAGACCCAGATCCAGCGCGATAAAATAGAACGAAGACCCGATCCACGCGACGCCCGTGATGACGTGCAGCCAGCGCACCGCGAATTCGATCCAATCCAGTAAAATTGCCGTCACGGGTTAGCTCCCCCGATAAGTGGAATAGCCAAAAGGCGAGACCAAGAGTGGGACATGATAGTGCGAAAACGGGTCCGAAATGCCAAAACGGATCGGCACGACGTCCAGAAACAACGGTTCCGGCAGTTCGATCCCCAGTTGTCGCAGATAGTGCCCGACCCGGAATTCCAGTTCGTAAACGCCGACTGCAAAGTGTTCTTTGGGCAGAATCGGCCCGTCGGTGCGGCCATCGTCATTGGTGATTTTGTGGCCCAGATGTTGCCGGATCGCGCCGTCCAGCCGGAACAGGTCGATGGTCATACCGGCAGCGGGGACGCCGCGTGCCGTGTCCAAAACATGTGTCGTCAAAAAGCCGCCTGCCATTTACCTCTCCGCTGTTATTTTTGGCGAGTCTGCGCCGCGATCCATCTGTTTGTCGATCCAGTGTATCGAAATTTTCTCAATGCTTGCCAAAGTTTGCTTTTCACAACACCATAAATTTGACCAAACGCTCAAGAGGCAAGCATGAACCGATATCCGCGCAACATGATCGGCCACGGCGAAACCCCGCCACAGGCCAATTGGCCGGGTGGTGCAAAGATCGCGATCAGCCTTGTGCTGAATTACGAAGAGGGCGGCGAAAACAATATCCTGCATGGCGATGGCCAGTCCGAGGCGTTCCTGTCCGACATCGCGGGGGCAGCCCCTTGGCCCGCCCAGCGGCATTGGAACATGGAATCGATTTACGAATACGGCGCCCGCGCGGGGTTTTGGCGACTTCACCGGCTGTTTACGGACCGCAATCTGCCAGTCACGATTTACGGGGTGGCCACCGCGCTGGCCCGCAGTCCGCAGCAGGTCGCGGCGATGAAGGACGCGGGCTGGGAAATTGCCAGCCACGGTCTGAAATGGGTCGAACATCGCGATATGCCCATCGACGAGGAACGTCGCCAGATCGCCGAAGCGATGCGCCTGCATACAGAGGTGGTCGGCACCCCGCCCACTGGGTGGTACACGGGGCGCTGCTCGGTCAACACCGTGCGCCTGACGGCGGAACTGGGGCTGGACTGGATCAGCGACACCTACGACGACGACCTGCCCTACTGGCTTGAGGTGGGCGAGCGCGATCAACTGGTCCTGCCCTACACGCTAGAGGCCAATGACATGCGGTTTGCCACCGCGCCGGGCTATATCACCGGTGAACAGTTCTACACCTATCTCAAGGACAGCTTTGACACCCTCTATGCCGAAGGCTGCGAGGGCGCGGCCAAGATGTTTTCCATCGGCCTGCATTGCCGCCTGATCGGACGGCCCGGTAAACTGGCGGGGCTACAAAAATTCCTCGATTATGCCGCGCGCCATGAGGGCGTCTGGTTCGCGACGCGCCAGCAGATTGCCCGACACTGGGCGCAGACCCATCCCCATCACCGCTGGGAACGGCCCTCGGCCATGGCGCTGGATAGGTTTGTCGAGGCCTATGGCGGCATTTTCGAACATAGCGCATGGATTGCCGAGCGCGCGTGGCATCTGGAACTGAGTCCGGCGCATGATACGGCCGTGGGGCTGCATAACGCCTTGGCCCGCATGTTCCGATCTGCCACGCCGGACGAACGGATGGCGGTTTTGCGGGCACACCCCGATCTGGCGGGCAAACTGGCGCAGGCCAAGCGTTTGACCGCTGACAGCACTGCCGAACAGGCCAGCGCCGGTCTGGACGCCCTGACCGATGACGAAAGAGTGACCTTTACCGAGGCCAATCGGACCTATGTTCAAAAGCACGGGTTCCCGTTTATCATTGCCGTGCGCGACCACACCAAGGCCAGCATTCTGGCCGCGTTCCATCAGCGGATCGGAAATGACTCGGACACCGAATTCGCGACCGCCTGCGCACAGGTGGAACGCATCGCCTATCACCGACTGAAAGCGATCCTGCCATGACCTATGCCTTTCCACCCGGCGGTCTGCCTCCGATGACCGATGAGCCCGATAGCAACCGGGCGCATTTCACCGAGAGCTATGCCTTTATTCCCGCAGCGACGATGCGGTCGATCACGACCAGCTATCTGCCGAACTGGACCGGAACCCACTGCTGGATCATCGCGCGCCCCCTGACCGGGTTTGCCGAAACCTTTGCCCAATATGCGGTCGAGGTCGCCCCGAATGGCGGCAGCGACAGCCCCGAACCGGACCGCGATGCCGAAGGGGTGCTGTTCATCGCCGAAGGCACCATGGAGCTGATCATTGCCGGCCAGACCTATATTCTGGGACCCGGCGGTTATGTCTATGCACCGCCCGCCACGCGCTGGACGCTGCGCAACGCCGGAACAACGCCGCTGCGGTTTCACTGGATCCGGCGACGGTATACGCCGATTTTCGGGCAGGACGCGCCGTTCCCCTTTGTCACAAGCGATCAGGAAACGCCGATCCGATGGATGCCCGGCACCGACAAATGGGGCACGACGCGGTTCGTCGATCCGACCGACCTGACGCATGATATGCACGTCAATATCGTGACGTTTCACCCCGGCGGGCGCATTCCCTTTGCCGAAACCCATGTCATGGAACACGGGCTCTATGTGCTGGAGGGAACGGCGCAATATCTGCTGAACGAACGCTGGGTCGACGTCGGCCCCGGCGATTTCATGTGGCTCCGTGCGTTTTGTCCGCAGGCCTGCATCGCGACCGGCGACGGGCCGTTTCGCTATCTGTTGTACAAAGACGTCAACAGACACCCTGCCCTCAAACTCTGAAATACCCAGATGATCACGTTGATTGCCCAGACCCTGACAGCCGCCGCCTTTGCGCCCTATGGCGATGTCCTCGATACGGACGGTGCACCGGATCGTCTGATCAACGGCGGCCTGTGCGGGCGCTATCACGACCGCGCGCGGCTGGATTTCCACGACGGCCGCGCGGGGATCAGCCTGTTTCAGGCCGAACCGCGCGAGCTACCCTATGTCTGCGACCTGCTCGAACGGCATCCTGACGGCAGTCAGGCCTTTGTCCCCATGAGCCTCGACCCGTTTCTGGTGATCGTCGCTCCGGATAACGGCGGGCAACCCGGCGCGCCCGAGGCCTTTGTCACCCAACCGGGACAGGCGATCAATCTGCACCGCGGCACATGGCACGGCTGGCTGACCCCCCTGCATGCACCCGGACTGTTTGCGGTCGTCGACCGGATCGGCGAGGGACCGAACCTGCAAGAGGCGCAGGTTCCCGCGTTTCAGGTGATCCTCTAGGACGTTGCGGCACCGCCCCCGGCAAGGCTCTCGAGGATCGGGCAGTCCGGCCGGTCATCCCCCGCGCAGCAGCGCACCAATTGACCGAGCGTGTTCCGCATTTCGGTCATTTCGGCGATGCGGCGGTCGATTTCGATCAGATGCTGGTGGGCGATCTCTTTAACTTCGGCGCTGGCCCGGGTCTGATCGGCATAAAGTGCCAAGAGGTTGCGACATTCCTCGATGGAAAATCCCAACGCACGGGCGCGACCGACAAAACCCAGTCGATGCATGTCCTTATCTGAAAAACGCCGATATCCGTTTGTATCCCGCTGCGGCGCGACCAGCCCGATGTCCTCGTAATAGCGGATGGTTTTCGACGGCAGTCCCGTGCGCTGCGATGCCTCTTTGATATTCATATTACCCCCGCCCAGCCGAATAGCCGCGCAGCCGCAGGGCATTGGTGACCACAAACACCGATGAAAACGCCATTGCCGCCGCGCCCAGCATCGGCGACAGCGTGATGCCGAAAACCGGATAGAGAGCCCCGGCGGCAACCGGGATCAGGGCGACATTATAGGCAAAGGCCCAGAACAGGTTTTGTCGAATGTTACGCATCACGGCGCGGCTTATGCGGAAGGCCGAGGCTGCCAGTGACACGTCCCCGCCCATCAGCACCACATCGGCGGTCTGCACCGCCACATCGGCCCCGGTTGCCATGGCCAGGCCGACGTCTGCCTCTGCCAGCGCAGGGGCATCGTTGATCCCGTCACCGACATAGGCCACGGGGGCCTTATTGCGTAGGCCAGCGACGATGTTCGCCTTGTCCTCTGGTAGAACCTCGGCGCAGATGTCATCAATCCCGAGCCGCCGGCCAATCGTCTGCGCGGTCTCGGCGCTATCACCGGTAATCATGGTAATCTTGATGCCACGATTGCGCAGCTGATCAGCCGTGGACATCGCGGTGGCGCGCAGCGGGTCCGAAACGCCCATCAGCCCGTACATTTGGCCCTCGACGGCGACAAAGAACACCGATTGGCCCTCGATGGCCAGTGACTGGGCGCGCGCAACATAGCGCGTCACGTCGACATCCCGTTCCGTCATCAACCGTTCGGTGCCGACCAGAACAAATCGACCGTCGACGATGCCCTGCACCCCCATCCCCGATAGCGCCTCGAAGTCCGACGCCAGTGGTGGCCGGACGCCCTGCTCCATCGCCGCGCGCAAAACCGCGGAGGCCACGGGATGTTCGGACAGCGCCTCTAGCCCGGACACCAGCCGCAGCGCTTCGCGGCGATTTTCTGCATATACTGTAGAGAGTTCCGGGCGGCCCTCGGTCAGTGTCCCGGTCTTGTCAAAGGCAAAGCTACGAACTTCGGCCAGACGCTGGAGGGCATCGCCTTTGCGAAACAGGATACCGAGTTCCGCCGCGCGCCCCGTCCCCACCATGATCGAGGTCGGCGTCGCCAACCCCATCGCGCAGGGGCAGGCGATGATCAAAACACTGACCGCAGAGACCAGCGCCTGCGCGACCGTTCCGCCCAGCGCCAGCCAAATCGCGGCCGTAGCCAAGGAAATCACGATAACCACGGGAACAAATATCGCCGTAACCCGATCGACCAGCGCCTGAATCGGCAGTTTGGCGCCTTGGGCCTGTTCGACCAGCCGCACGATCCGCGCCAGCACCGTATCGCCGCCAGTCGACGTGACCTCGATCGTCAGCGCGCCAGACCCGTTGATCGTTCCCGCGATCACCGGATCGCCAAGTGTTCTCTCGACCGGGACGGGTTCGCCCGTCACCATCGATTCGTCCACGTAGCTACGGCCAGACAGTACGATCCCGTCGACCGGAATTTGACCGCCCGGACGCACCAGCACGGTGTCCCGCACCGCAATGTCGGCAATCGCAATTTCCACGGTGTCTTCGCCGCGCTGCACGAGAGCAACCTTGGGCGCCAAAGCGAGGAGCGCGTCAATTGCGGCACCAGTCCGGCCTTTGGCCCGCGCCTCGAGGTATTTGCCGAGCAAAATCAGGGTCACAATGACCATCGCGGCTTCGAAATAGACGTTGGCAGAGCCTTCGGGTAAGAGGCCGGGGGCAATCGTCACCAACAGCGAAAACAGATAGGCCGCTCCGGCACCCATCGACACCAGACTATTCATATCCGGCGCGCCGCGGATCAGGGCCGGCAGACCATGCAGGAAAAAGTCCCGCCCCGGCCATGCCAGCAGCACCGTGGCAAGCACCAGTTGCAGGACGTGGTACGTCGTCACGCTGATCGACGCGGCAATCCAATGATGGAACGGCATATAGACATGGCCCGCCATCTCCGTCAGAAACACCGGCAGGGTCAGGACAATCGCCACGATCAGCCGATCGAGAAAGGCCTGTGCCTCGACCGCCTTGCGCTCTGCGACCGTCTGACTGCCCGAACCGGACGATGGTTTTGCCGGATATCCGGCCCTCTCCAACCCGGCAAGGATCGGGGCGGGATCATGTGCAAAGGTCTGGACCTGCGCGGTTTCCGTCGCCAGATTCACCGTGGCCGAGAGTGTCCCGACCTGCCGCATCAGGATTTTTTCGACACGCGTCACACAAGACGCGCAGGTCATGCCAGCGACCGACAAGGTGTAGTTGCGCGGCGTTGCACCATAGCCGCCGCGACGGAGCGCCTCGGCCACCGCGACGGGGACACCCGGTCCGTCAAATGTAACCTGTGCCGTTTCATTGGCGAGGTTGACCGCAACATCCGTCACACCCTCGACCTTGGAGGCCAGTTTTTCGACCCGCGCCACGCAGGACGCGCAGGTCATACCTTCGATGTCGAGGGTCACGGACTGAGGCATAAGAGTTTCCTACTGTTTTCAATCCAGATAGGCCTTCCAGTAACAAGAAGGTCAAGCCCCCCTTGACCTTCCAGTTGGTGGAGGCCCCAGATATCCACATGCACACAGGAGACTAACATGAAATTCCATATCCCCGAAATGAACTGTGGACATTGCAAGGCCACAGTCACCACCGCACTGACGACACTGGACCCTGCAGCACAGGTCGAGGTCGATCTGACCACCCGCACGATCGCTGTCAGCAGCACCCGCGACGCGGCGGCCATCATCGCGGCCCTGGACGGGGTCGGTTTCGACGCCAGCCCGGCCTGACCGGCGGAAAAATTCAGGCTTTTGCTTGCGTTTATGGTCAGCGGCCCCAAATCTATCGCGATAGGGACCGGGGCCGGCGGCTCCAAACCGACAGTTGCACAGGATGCCAGATGTCAGATTTCACCCGCTACGCCGTCTACTACCTGCCGTCCGGCCCATTGGCCGAGTTTGGTGCGCGCTGGCTGGGCTGGGACATTGACGGCGCAGCCGCCGTGGCGCAGCCGCAGGTCAAGGGGTTCGACATCGCGGCCGCAACGGCGGCTCCGCGCAAATACGGGTTCCATGCGACGATGAAGGCGCCGTTTCGACTCGCCCCGCCGCACGGAGAGGTCGAATTGCAGAGCGCGCTCGCCGATCTGGTCGATGCCCTGCTGCCAGTCGCCTTGGGGCCGCTGGCGTTGACGCGGATTGGTCAGTTCATCGCGCTGACAGCCACGGGAAATCCCAGCGGGATCAACGCAATCGCTGCGGCATGTGTCACGGAACTGGACGGCTTTCGTAATCCGGCACCGCCGCAGGAAACCGCCCGCCGCCGCGCAGCGGGCCTATCCCCGCGCCAAGAGCATCTGCTGGCCAAATGGGGCTATCCTCATGTGATGGATTGCTTCCGATTTCACATGACGCTGACAGGTAAACTGGACGCTGCTGTCGCGGACCAAGCGTTTGACGCGATCCTGCAAGAGGCCGGGGACCTGCTGGATCATCCGCAGACACTCGACTGTTTGGCCTTAGTCGGGGAACGGCAGGACGGCCAATTCCAGACCATCCATCGGTTCACCCTCTCGGACTAGAGCCAGCCCTTCCAGCGGAAATAGGTCCAGGTGGCCACGGCAGACAGCACCATCCCCGCGAGCGCCAGCGGATAGCCCAGCGCAGAATTGAGTTCCGGCATGCTGGCAAAGTTCATCCCGTAGATCGACGCGATCAGGGTCGGCGGCAGGAACAGCGCCGCGACCACCGACACGATGCGGACCGTGGCGTTCTGCTGCAAATTCACCATGCCCAAGGTCACGTCAGAGGTCAGCCCAATCCGCTGCGACAGAAAATCGGCGTGCACGGCCAGCGCTTGCAGGTCGCGCATCTCTGCCTTGACCGTGTTTTTCAGCGCCTCGCCATCGCTGCGCCCGCCCAAGGTTTGCCCGTAGTAGGACAACATACGTTCAGTGGTCATCAGGCCCAGACGAATGCGGCCCAGCAAATCCCCTTCGCGGCCCAGCGCCCGCAGCGCCAGCATCAGCGCGTCGGCGTCAGGCGAATCAGCCGACCGGAACACCTGACCGGACACATCATCGATACTGCGCCCGATCCCCTCGAGAAGGTCGGCAAGGCGGCCCACGATTTCCTCGACCAGCCCGAGGAACACCCGATCATGCGTCGAACAGCCCAAGGTCGTGCGATTGGCCCGGTCTGGAAATGTCTCGAACGGACGCGGCGCATGGTGGCGCACGGTCACCAACCGCCCGGGCGACAGGATGAATGTCACCGGACCAGAGACCGGCGTTTCTGTCGTCGACAGGCCGGGCAGAACCAGCGTCATCACTTCGGTATCGTCTTCATGGTAGAGTCGATTTGAAATTTCGATCTCTTCCATGTCGGCAAGCGTCGGAATCGCCACGCCCAAATCGGCCACGCGGGTGACTTGCTCTGGCAAGGGCCGATAGAGGTCGATCCACAGCGCATCCGTCAGGTCTGCGTCATGTGGCAGCCGCTCTAGCCGACTATTTTTCTGAATATAGGCAAACATCATGCGCAGGCACCTCTGGCCCATGACCTAGCCGCGCGCCTGCGATAGTCCAAGTGATTTGTGTGTCGCAACAGGCCGTCGATCGCGGCCCACCTGAAAACAACAAAGGCGCCCGTCAGGGCGCCTGTTATCCTCTTATTCAGAGGTGGTGGCGGTGCAGGGACTCGAACCCCGGACACAAGGATTATGATTCCTCTGCTCTAACCAACTGAGCTACACCGCCGCCGTGGGGCGCGGAATATTGCGTGTTGCAGGGGGCGTCAAGGGGGGTGAACCAAGTTTTTTCATACCCTTGACGTTAGCGCCTAACAGCACCAGCAATGGCGCGTGGATTTACGGGGGCGTGATCATGGAACTGGGTGCATTGCAGGCGCTGGTCGGGGCCGAGAATGTCTTGGTCGGCCCCGATACCGGCAAATGGGCCAGCGATTGGACGGGCGGGTACTGCGGGACGCCGCTCGCGGTCGTTCGCCCTGCGAATACGGCGCAGGTTTCCGCTGTGGTCGCCTGGGCCAACTCGAATGGAATCGCCGTTGTGCCGATGTCTGGCGCAACGGGGTTGGTTGGCGGCGGGCTGGCCACGGATCAGATCGTTCTCTCGCTCGACCGGATGAACCGGATTCGCGACCTGCGCCCCGATGCCAGAATCGCTATCGTCGAGGCGGGCGTCATCCTGTCGACTCTGCATGCGGCCACGGCCAACCATGGGCTGATCTTTCCCATGACCTTTGGCGCGCGCGGCTCTGCGATGATCGGCGGGATGCTGGCGACAAACGCCGGCGGGTCCAACGTCCTGCGCTATGGCAACATGCGCGATCTGTGTCTGGGCCTAGAGGTGGTTTTGGCGGATGGCACGATCCTCGACCTGATGTCCGAACTGCACAAGGACAACTCTGGCTATGACCTGCGCCATCTGCTGATCGGCTCCGAAGGCACGCTGGGCATCATCACCGCCGCCGTGCTCAAACTGGCCGAACAGCCCAAGGCCACGGCGACGGCGCTGGTGGCGCTGCCCGATCTGGGCACCGCGCTGGACCTGCTGAACCGGATGCAAACCGAAACCGGCGGCGCGGTTCAGGCCTTTGAATTCATGCCCCGCGCCCATTTTGAGGGCTACTACCGGCTCCATCCGGAGGCGCGGCCTGTGCTGGAGGACATCTACGACGTCCATATTCTGATCGAGACCGGGGCCACCGCCCCGCGTCAGGCCACGCCCCGGCCCGATGGAACCATACCTGTCGTCGAGCAACTGGAAACGATTTTGGCCGAGATGCTCGAGTCGGGCGATCTGCTGGACGCTGTTGTCGCGCAATCCGATACGCAGCGGGCGCAAATCTGGTCGATCCGAGAGGCCGCCGCCGAAATCACCTTTAGCCGCCGTCCCTATGTGGACAATGACATCGCCCTCCCCTTGGACAAGGTCGAGACGTTCCTGACCCGGATCGGCGCACGGATTGCCCGGCTAGACCCCGATGCCAACGATCTGAGCGTGGCGCACTTGGGCGACGGAAACATTCACTACACGATTTACCCCACCCGCGATGATCCCGCTCTCAAGGATGCGCTGCGCGAAACGGTCGAGGATCTGGTCCAAGAGCTGCGCGGGTCATTTTCTGCCGAACATGGGATCGGCAAATCGAAACTGGCGACCATGCGCCGCCGCAAAGATCCCGCAACCCTTGCGACGATGCGGGCGATCAAATCCGCGCTGGACCCCAAGGGGACCCTGAACCCCGGAAAGGTCTTACCGGTTTAAGATGTTACATCATTTCAAATTGATCCTTGGATCGCCCGTCCTGCGTCTCATGGCTGTTCTGGTGGCTGTGTTCGGCACCACGGTGACAGGGGCCGGGATCTACCAGTCGCTGCTGGCGATCCAGATTTTCGGCTTCACCGACGGCCAGCTCTCGATCATGCTTCTGATCGCGTTGTTTGTCTCGGTCGGCACGTCGGTCGGCGTCGGGATCGTCACCGATCAGCGTCCCAGCCGCAAGGTCATGGCGCTCTGCGCCACGGGCGCGCTGACGCTGGGCTGCGCGAGCGTCTGGTTCCTGCCTTCCAAGCTCACATTCATTTTGACCCATATGATTGCGATGCCTCTTTGCGGGACACTATTCGGTCAGATTTTCGCTGTGACGCGATTGACCAGCGCCCATCTGCCGCAATCCGACCGTGATGGCGTGATGGCGATCATCCGCGCGGCCTTTGCCCTGCCGTTTATGGCGATCCTGCCGATCTGGGGGCTGGTGATGCAGAGCGGGGTGCCGATGACGACCGTTTATCCGGTCAACACGCTGCTGGCTCTGTCGCTGGTCGTGATGATTGTCCTGTGGTGGCCCGCTGACGCGCAGGCGCCGTGGACAGAAACCAAATCCGCGCTGAATTTCCGCCATTCCATCGCCGAGATGATCTATCCGCCGCTCTTGTTGCGGGTGATGCTGATCGGGATCATCCATTCCGGCTCGGCCATCGCGGGGGTGATCATCGGACTGCAATTCGCCGAAGTCTCGGTCCGGGCCGAAGCCGACACCGGCCTGTTCTTCGGGGCGCTTGTCGCGATCGAAATCGTTTTTACGCTGTTGATCGGCCAGTTTGTCCGGGTCCTGCCAAGGCTGCTAGTGATTGCCCTTGGCGCTCTGACCTACTCGGTGTTCCTGTTCCTGTTCCCGTTCCTGTTGGGCTCGGGCTGGGTCTGGCTGCTGACCATTCCTGCCGGCATCGGCGGCGCCTTGGTCTATGCGCTGGCCATCGGCTATTTACAGGATCAACTGGGCAGCCGGGCGGGGGCTGGCGCATCGTTGACAGCGCTCCAGCGGCTGGCCTCGGACGGATTGTCTGCCTCGATCTTTGCGCTGGGGACAGAAATCGCGGGCTATTGGCTGGTCGGGATTCTGGCCGGGGTGGCGATGGTGGTCGCAACCCTCGGCCTCCTTTGGGTGGAACGCGGTCGAACTTAGAAAAAGTCCGGTCCGGCCCGATCCAGCAAACGCCGCGCGAGATCGGTGCCCAGATCGGCGGCCCGCTCAACGGGCCCGGTGATTGCATCGGCGTAAACGGCTGTACCGTCTCCCTTGAGGATTTCACCGCGCAGCGTCACCTGATCGCCGTCGACCGTCGCCAGACCGCCAATCGGCGTCTGACAGGACCCGTCCAGCGCGGCCAGAAACGCCCGTTCTGCCGCCAGCCGGATACCCGTTTCGGCATGATGAATGACCGCGATCATTGCCGCCGCACGGTGGTCGTTCTGCCGCCGCTCGATCCCGATGGCACCCTGCGCGATGGCGGGCAGCATGTCGTCCTCTGAAATCGGCTGGTGCGGCACATCCGTCATGCCCAGACGGTTCAGACCCGCCTTGGCCAAGAACGTCGCCTCTGCCACCCCTTCGCCCAGTTTTTTCAGCCGGGTCTGCACATTGCCGCGAAACTCGACGATTTTGAGGTCCGGCCGCTTGGCCAAGAGTTGCGCCTTGCGCCGTAGGGACGACGTGCCAACCACCGCGCCCTGAGGCAAATCCGCGATCCCGGCGTATTTCAGCGACACAAAGGCATCGCGCACGTCCTCGCGCGGCAGAAAACAGTCCAGCACCAGACCAGCAGGCTGTTCAACCGGCATATCCTTGGAGGAATGGACCGCGATGTCGATCCTCTCGTCCAGCATGGCCTCTTCGATTTCCTTGGTGAACAGACCTTTGTTCCCGATCTCCTTGAGCGGGCGGTCCGCGTCGATCATCGCCCGGTTATCCCCGGTGGTCGCGATCACGACGATTTCCAGCGCCTCTTCGGGCAGGCCAAAGGCCTCCATCAGACGGCGGCGGGTCTCGTAGGCCTGCGCCAAGGCCAGCGGCGAACCGCGTGTGCCGATCTTCAGGGGTTGGGCGGGTGTTGGAAGAGCAAAGGTCATAATGGGACTTCTAGCCGCGCTTGGGATTTCCCACAATGGCTTGACTTGCCCTGCGTCATTGGCGACCAAGCCCCAAGCGATAGGAGACACGATGACAAAAACCATCCTGCGGGCCCTCAAGGGCGAAACACTGCCGACCCCTCCGATCTGGATGATGCGTCAGGCGGGGCGCTATCTGCCCGAATACCGTGCGACGCGCGCTCAAGCCGGGGACTTTCTGTCGCTGTGTTACAATTCCGAACTCGCCGCCGAGGTGACGCTGCAACCGATCCGCCGGTATGGCTTTGACGCGGCGATCCTGTTCGCCGATATTTTGCTGCTGCCGCAGGCCCTGGGCATGGATTTGTGGTTCGAAACCGGCGAAGGTCCGCGCCTGTCCACCATCACCACCCCTGCCGAACTGGCCGCGCTGAAACCGGTTGATGCGATCCATGAGACGCTGAATCCGGTCTATGAAACCGTGCGGATTTTGTCCCGCGAATTGCCGCAGGAAACGACGCTGATCGGGTTCGCTGGTGCCCCGTGGACCGTCGCGACCTATATGATTGCCGGTCGCGGCACTCCGGACCAAGGCCCGGCCCACGCGCTCAAGTCCGCGGATCGCGCCACGTTCAGCGGGATTATCGACCTGCTGACCGAGGCGACGATTGAATACCTCTCGGCTCAGGTCAAAGCCGGAGCAGAGGTCATCAAGATTTTCGATAGCTGGGCAGGTAGCCTGCAGGGACAAGATTTCGACGATTTTGCCATTGAGCCTGCCCGCCGCATCACCGCCGCGCTCAAGGCCCGCCATCCCGGCCTGCCGGTTATTGCCTTCCCGCGGGGGGCTGGTGACCGCTATGCCGGATTGCACGACCGCATTGGCGCCGATTGCATCGCGCTGGACGACGGCGTGACCCCGGACTGGGCCGCCGCAAATGTGCAGACCGGCGGCTGCGTACAGGGCAACCTCGCCAGCCACCACATGGTGACGGGCGGTGACGATCTGGTCCGTGAAACCCGCCGTGTGGTCGATGCGTTCCGCGGCGGGCCGCATATCTTTAACCTTGGCCATGGGATCACCCCGGACGCCAGCCCGGACAACGTGCAACTGATGATCGACACGGTACGCGATACGGTGCGCGACACGGTGCGCGGGGCCTAACCCCCTCGAACGTATAGCCATTCGAACGTGGCGCGGATCATGCATGTTTGCGGCATGATCCGCTTGTTCAAAAACCCGATGCACCCTCGGACGGCCTATGTCGACGCCACGGTTCTGACGCCGGGCGATGATCTGGACGATCTGGACCTGCCTAACGGCTATGACCGCGTCCGCGTCACGCTGGATGCGCAATCCGACCTTGCCCCGACGACGTGGGATCAGGTCCGGCGCACCGCATCGTTCCGCATTCCTGCGACCCTGCGCGACCTGCCCTATGATGCCGTGCGCAGGGTCGGCAGCACCGAATGGGACGACTGGTTCGCCGCCCATTGGGATCACTACGCGGCGCTCAATTCCGACATTCCCTTGGAAAAGCCGGCTAATCTGCGCCGCAGTTTCGGCGCAGCGATCGAGGAGGGCACCGCCGCCTTTGTGCTGGACGGGTTTGCATCCCTGCGCGGGATGCGGGCGGGCGTGGCCGAGGCGGGCTGGATCGGCGGCTCGAAAAAGGCGGTAAAATACGGCGTCGAGTGGTGCATCGACCGCGGCGCAGCGATCCGCGCCCGCTATGTGTCGTTCGACGTGGACGATACCGACCCGCTGCTGTGGAAGGCGCTGCACGCCGAAGGCAAACCGGTCGAAGTCACGACAACATGGGAATTGTCAGACTAAAAACGCCCCGAAATTCGGAGCGTTTTCTGTTGTTTCCCCTCAGATCAGGCCGCGAGGCCCTTGGACCCCATCGCAAGGAATTTCTTGCGGCGATCATCGCGGGGATTTTTGCCCTTTTTACCCGTCACGTCCTTGAGCATCTCGGCAATCGCCGCGCCGACAGCGGCGATCGAAGCGGTCTTATCGCGATGTGCCCCGCCCAGCGGTTCCTTGATGATCCGGTCAACAACGCCCAGTTCGGTCAAATCCTGCGCCGTCAGACGCAGCGCCTCGGCGGCCTCGCGCATTTTGTCCGCATCCTTCCACAGGATCGAGGCGCAGCCCTCGGGCGAGATCACCGAATAGATCGAATGTTCCAGCATCGCGACCCGGTTGGCCGTGGCAAAGGCCACCGCCCCACCCGACCCGCCTTCGCCAATCACGACAGAGATCAACGGGACGTTGATCGACAGGCATTTTTCGGTGGACCGGGCAATCGCCTCTGACTGACCGCGTTCCTCGGCGCCCTTGCCGGGATAGGCACCGGGAGTATCCACCAGCGTGATCACCGGCAAACCGAACCGATCCGCCAGATCCATCAGGCGGATCGCCTTGCGATAGCCTTCGGGACGGGCCATGCCGAAATTGTGTTCGATCCGGCTCTTGGTATCAAAGCCCTTTTCGTGGCCGATCACCACGACCGCCTGACCGTTGAACCGCGCCAGTCCGCCCATCACAGCGTGATCGTCGGCAAAATTTCGGTCCCCGGCCAGCGGGGTATATTCGGTGAACAGCGCGTCGATATAATCGCGGCAATGCGGGCGCTCGGCGTGACGTGCCACCTGACATTTGCGCCAAGGCGTCAACGAGCCATAGAGCTGACCAAGCATCTCCTTGGCCTTTTTGTCCAAGGCTGCGGCTTCTTTCTCGACATCCATTTCTGGATTGTTCCGAGCCATCGCCCGCAGTTCTTCGGCCTTGCCTTCAATTTCTGCGAGGGGTTTCTCGAACTCGAGGTAGATGGTCATTACGGCCTCTCCGGCTGTGGCGTTTGCAGCGATATAAGGCGGGAGAGCCGGTCTTTGCAACTCGAACACCGAAAACTTGCGCAGTTGCCGTGCAAGTCACCCGAAATCGGGAGCCAGATCGCGTGACCCCGCCCCCTTGACGATCCGGTCGGCCGCGACGCGATCCTCGGGCCGCGTCGCCGTTAGCCGCGCAAATCAGGCGCCCGCGATCATTTCGGACTGACGCACGATCACTTCGGCCTGCTTGATCGACGCGATATCGACCAGACGGCCCTTGTAGACGGTTGCGCCTTCGCCGCGCGCCTTGGCCTGCTCCATCGCAGCAAGGATTTCGCGCGCCTCGGTGACTTTGGCCTCAGAGGGCGTAAAGACCTCGTTGGCGAGGGCGATCTGCTTGGGGTGGATCGCCCATTTGCCAACCATGCCCAGCGTCGCGGACCGCTTGGACTGCGCGATATAGCCTTCGTCGTCGGAGAAATCACCAAACGGCCCATCGACCGGCAGCAGACCATGGGTCCGGCAGGCGGCAACGATGGCGGTCTGGGCCCAGTGCCACGGGTCGGACCAGTATTTCGCGCCGTCGCGCAGCATGTAGTAGTCCTCTTGGGTGCCGCCGATTCCGGTGGTCTGCATCCCCATCGACGCGGCAAAGTCCGCCGCGCCAAGGCTGATGGCCTGCATCCGCGGAGAAGCGGCGGCGATGGCCTCGACATGGGCAATCCCGGCGGCGGATTCGATGATCACCTCGAACGAGATCGGCTTGGTCCGGCCCTTGGCGCGCTCGATGGCCGTGACCAGCGCATCGACGGCATAGACGTCCTCGGCGCAGCCGACCTTGGGGATCATGATCTGGTCAAGTCGGTCGCCCGCCTGTTCCAGCAGATCAACCACGTCACGATACCAATAGGGCGTATCCAGACCGTTGATACGGACGGACAGGTATTTGTTGCCCCAATCGACGGTGTTGATCGCCTCGATCGCATTGGCGCGGGCCATTTCCTTGTCCGAAGGCGCAACAGAATCCTCGAGGTCGATGTTGATCACATCCGCTGCGCTGGCGGCCATTTTGGCGAACAATTTGGTGTTGGAAGCGGGTCCGAACAACTGACAGCGGTTCGGACGGGCGGGCGCGGCGGGCTGAATGCGAAAGGACATGCGATTCCTCTAGGTAAGGAAATTACGTTTTAGTTTGGCAAATGGTTAGGAAATTGCGCTGCAACGCGCAAGTCCATTTTGCAGGCGCAGCATGACGGCTTTGGTCGCATAGAGGTTTCAGGATATCCCGAGAGATCTCGCACGTGCTGGCGGATACCAGTGAAATCGAGGACAGGGCCGCCCTCGGCCAAGCCGGGTTACAGTACGCCGTGTGATTGTCAGGGCTTGACGGTTGGGCGGGGTTGACCCATGACGCTAGGCGTCATTTTCCGGAGGAACACCACCATGACCCGTATCGTTTATTGCAACGGCGAATACCTGCCCGAAGCCGAAGCCAAGGTTTCGATTTTTGACCGTGGTTTCCTCATGGCGGACGGCGTGTACGAAGTGACCTCGGTCATCGGCGGCAAGCTGATCGACTTTGACGGCCACGCCAAGCGTCTGGAACGTTCGCTGTCCGAACTCGAGATGCGCAACCCGGTCTCGATGGACGAACTGCTGCAAATCCACCGCGATCTGATCGAAAAGAACGCGCTGGTCGAGGGCGGCATCTATCTGCAAATCACCCGCGGTGCGCCGTCGGATCGCGATTTCGCATGGCCGAACCCCGATGAGGTCAAGGGCGGTCTGGTCCTGTTCACGTTTGCCAAGAATCTGGTCGAAATGCCCTCGGTGAAAACCGGGATCAAGGTGATTTCGATCGAAGACATCCGCTGGGGCCGCCGCGACATCAAAACCGTTCAGCTGCTCTACCCGTCTTGGGGTAAAATGATGGCCAAGAAAAAAGGCTGTGACGATGCGTGGATGGTCGAGGACGGTTTCGTGACCGAAGGCACCAGCAACAACGCCTATATCGTCAAGGGTAACAAGATCATCACCCGCGGCCTGTCCAACGACATCCTGCACGGCATCACCCGCGCGGCAATCCTGCGCTTTGCGGCAGAGGCCCAGATGGAGGTCGAAGAGCGCAACTTTACCATCGCAGAGGCGCAAGAGGCAGACGAGGCGTTCATCACCTCGGCCACGACCTTTGTGCAGCCGGTCGTGGAGATCGACGGCGCCAAGATCGGTGAAGGCGTTCCGGGCAAACTGTCGCTACGTCTGCGCGAAATCTACATCGAAGAGAGCCTGAAGTCGGCGGTCTAATAGCCTCAGCCGATCATTACGACGACGTCATCGGCCCCAAAGCTTGCCGGGCCGATGACCCGAACCACAGCCGCCCCGTTCAGCATGACGGTCCAGCCTTCGGTAATCTGTTCGACGACAAGGCTGGTGATCTCTGTGCCCTCTGGCAGTTGCACGATCAGCGCATCCTGTTCCGGATCGAAATCGCGCACCACGGCCATCCGCGACGCATCACCGTTCAACTCGACGGTCAGGATATCCGCACCATCGCCGCCAAAAGCTGTCCCGCCATCCATCAGGTAGATCGAATCGTCGCCATCGCCGCCAAATGCGGTGGAGGCCTTGCCGACACGCAGCACATCGTCGCCTAGGCCGCCATCCACAACGTTTTTGCCAAAGACGTCGATCAGCTTGTCGTCGCCCGTGCCGCCATAGATCAGATCGTCGCCTTCGCCGCCGTAGATCGTGTCGCCATCCGCGCCGCCGCTGATGTCGTCTTCGCCTTTGCCACCATAGATAAAATCGTATCCAGCGCCGCCATACAGGTCGTCATCGCCCAGATCGCCGGTGATCAGGTCATCTCCATCCTCGCCTTCGATCGTATCGTCGCCCGCACCGCCCAGCAGGGTATCGCCCCCTGCCCCGCCGCGAAAGGCATCGCTATCGTCGGTGCCGACGATATGATCGTCGCCCGCCAAAATGTCCGAAACGTCATCAGGTTCCGAGTTGCCGCCACCAGTATCCAAATCCTGCTCTTCGGAATGCGCATACGGCATTCCGGTCATGATCAGGACGCCCAACGAGGCCAAGAAAAACGTAATAAGCATGTCGTTCCCAAGATGAGTCACATCCTGAAACGGCTTTGCGCGGGTCTATTTGAGTCAGGAGGGCGGTTACAACGTCAAAAACGCGAGAAATTTAAGACGTTTTTTCATTTCCGACATTCTCGGCAAACGACTTTTTGAACTCTGCCTGTTTTCGGTCATCTGCCTCGGTTTGGAACTGATCACGCCATGCCTCGTAGGGCATGCCATAGAATATTTCGCGCGCTTCATCCTTGGACAAATCGATGCCGCGTTCATTGGCGGCCTCTTGGTACCAGCGTGACAGGCAGTTGCGGCAGAACCCGGCAAGGTTCATCAAATCGATGTTTTGCACATCGGTCCGTTTGTCCTGCAAATGGTGGCGCAGGGCGCGGAATGCAGCCGCTTCAAGCTCGATACGGGTCTGGTCGTCCATCACACTCACTCCTTATAGTCCCGATAGAACGAGGGCCTCTGCACAGATCGGGGCCAATCGGTCCGCCCAATGGGTTTGGCCCGCCTCGCTCTCGATCAGATCATTGCGGACCTCGATCAATGTATTCGGCCGCCCAAGCATCAGCGCGTGGCGGTCGATCGCATCCCCCGGAAGATGACCGGAATAGGGTTCGTTGTCACCTACGCAAAGGTCCTGTTCCTGTCGGAGCCGCGCGACAAGCGGACGCGACAACCGATCGTCCAGATGGGAATAGAGAACCCCCACGTGCCAAGGCCGCGGCGCCCGCCCGCGCAATTGCGGTGTAAACGAATGGACAGACAGGATCGCGGTGTCGTCCCGTCGTGCAGCAAGGGCCGCAACCGCGGCATGATAGGGCCGATAGAGCGCGTCCATGCGTTGCGCCAGATCCGCCACCCCCGCGTGGCGATTGGCGGGGATAATCGTCCCGTCATAGAGCTTCATCAGCAGGGTAGGATCGTCCTCTCCCCTGTTCGGATCGATGACCAGCCGGGAAAAATCGGACTGGACCACAGTCGCCCCCAGCAGCTCGCCCAGCCGCAGCGCAACGCCCAGCGCACCGACATCATAGGCGATATGACGGGCCATATCCGCCGCAGCGATTCCCAGATCACCGCCGTTAACCCAGTCTGGCACGCGGTTCGTGGCATGATCACAGGTGATCAACCAGCGCGAAACCCGACTCTCGCCATGAATGTGGAACGGTTTTTCTGTCATGGGCCCAGTTTTTTTCATCAGATTGTGTCCAGTCCCCATTAGGCTAGTTGAGCCTAGAATGGAATTGCGCAATAAGGGGCACGAATGGGCGTTAGCGGTAACGGCCCCTGTGCAGCGACAGATATACAGTATCGAAGGACAGACCGGATGACACGGCATCGCAACGTCAAGATCGTGGCCACCCTCGGCCCGGCATCAAGCAGCTACGAAATGATCCGTGCCTTGCACGAGGCGGGCGCAGATGTGTTCCGCCTGAACATGAGCCACGGCGACCACAGCGAGATCAAGGCCCGCCATGATATCATCCGTCAGGTCGAGGCCGATTGTGGCAACCCCATCGGCATTCTGGCCGACCTTCAGGGGCCGAAACTGCGTGTCGGCAAGTTCGCCAACGGCGAAGAGCATCTGGTCGAAGGTCAGGCTTTCCGCTTGGACCTCTCGGACGTTCCCGGCGACGCCACCCGCGTGCAACTGCCCCACAAAGAGATTTTCGACGCGCTGGAACCCGGTGCGAACCTGCTGGTCAACGACGGTAAAATCCGTCTGCGGGTCAAGGACTGCGGTCGTGATTTCGCAGATTGCGAAGTCACCGTTGGTGGTACGATTTCCAACCGCAAGGGCGTGAACGTTCCTGACGTGGTGTTGCCGCTGGCCGCGCTGTCGGACAAGGACCGCAAGGATCTGGAATTCGTCTGCGAATTGGGCGTCGATTGGCTGGCTCTGTCCTTTGTTCAGCGTCCCGCAGACGTGGACGAGGCCCGCGAACTGTCCAAGGGTCGCGCCGCCATTCTGGCCAAGATCGAAAAGCCCGCCGCCGTCAAAGCGTTTGACGACATTCTGGCGGTCTCTGATGGCATCATGGTTGCCCGTGGCGATCTGGGCGTGGAACTGCCGGTATCGAGCGTGCCGCCGATCCAGAAACGTCTGGTCCGCAAGTGCCGCGCCGCCGCCAAGCCGGTGATCGTCGCCACCCAGATGCTGGAGTCGATGATCGAGAGCCCGATGCCGACCCGCGCCGAAGTGTCCGACGTGGCCACCGCGATCTACGAAGGCGCCGACGCCATCATGCTCTCGGCTGAATCCGCCGCCGGTCAGTACCCGATCGAAGCCGTCAAAACGATGCACAACGTGGCCCAGCAGGTGGAAAGCGATCCGACCTACGTCGAGATCATCGAATCTTCGCGTAAGATTGAACACACCACCGTTGCAGACGGTATCGTGGCCGCTGCCCGCGAAATCGCGGAAAAGACCAAGGTCGCGGCGATCTGCTGTTTCTCGGAATCGGGCACCACGGCGCTGTTGGTCTCGCGTGAACGTCCGCGCGTGCCGATCATCGCGCTGACCACAGTTCGGGAAACCGCCCGTCGCCTCGCGCTCAGCTGGGGCGTGAACAGCCGGATGACCGTCGATGTGGACCGGTTCAAATCCGCTGTGATCGCCGCCATCCGCGCCGCCAAGGCCGAAGGGCTGGCAACGGACAAAGATATGATTGTCGTTACCGCTGGCGTGCCGTTCAACACGCCGGGCTCGACGAACATCCTGCGCGTCGCCCCCTGCGAAGAACGTTTGATCCATAGCTCCGACCGCGAGTAAACTGATCCGGTAGGCACCGGAGCGGATATGGATAATGACCTGTTAATGGTGGCGGGGTTTGTGTTGGTCTTTGGCGCATTGACCCCGCTATTGGGGGCAATTGCCGACCGGCGCCTGCCCCGAACCTCTCTGATTGTGTTTTTGACCGGAGGGGTGCTGTTCGGCGTGGCCTTTGCGGGCCATGCCTATGACATCGCGGAAATTCCGATGGCATTTCTGCGGGTCGTTGCCCGGGTCCTGCACTAGCAGCAACTTGGGACTTGCCAAATCTGCGGACCCGCCCTATACGGCCCGCTCAATCTGCGCGACCGGCCGACAGTGGCATGCCGAGTCGCGTGATAACCGCACCTTCCGAAAGGAGACGGAAATGCCCAAGATGAAGACCAAATCGAGCGCCAAAAAGCGCTTCAAGATGACCGCTACCGGCAAGGTCAAGACCGGTCAGGCCGGCAAGCGCCATGGCATGATCAAGCGTACCACCAAGTTCATCCGTGACGCCCGTGGCACCACGACGCTCTCTGCGCCCGACGCAAAGATCGTTAAGTCCTACATGCCCTACGACCGCTAAGGAGTCCTGAACCATGTCGCGCACCAAAGGCGGTACCGTTACCCATCGTCGTCACAAGAAAGTCCTTGACGCTGCAAAAGGTTATTATGACCGCCGCGGCCGGACCTTCAAAGTCGCTCGTCAGGCCGTAGACAAGGCCAACCAGTACGCTACCCGCGACCGTAAGGCTCGCAAGCGTAACTTCCGCGCCCTGTGGATCCAGCGTATCAACGCTGCTGTCCGCGCGTTCGACGAATCGCTGACCTATTCCAAGTTCATCAACGGTCTGGCCAAAGCCGGTATCGAAGTTGACCGCAAAGTGTTGGCCGATCTGGCCGTGCACGAGCCGGAAGCCTTCAACGTCATCGCAGAAAAGGCCCGCGCCGCTCTGGCCGCCTGATCTGACTGACAGATGAATTCAAAACGGGCGTTGCTGCGGCAGCGCCCGTTTTTATTTGAATTTTAACCGATTGGTTTCTAGGAATAGGTGTATTGGACTCCGGTCATTAGATTTTTGGGTACTGTGACACTCTCTACGAATTCCCGGATAGAATGGATCGACGCGGCCAAGGGGCTGGCGATCCTGCTGGTGGTTGTGGGCCATGCGATCCGCGGGATGATGTTGTCCGGCATTGTGCCCGAAGTTGGCCTATGGGGCGCCCTTGATCGGGCGATCTATGCCTTTCACATGCCGCTGATGTTCGTGCTGTCGGGGCTGTTTCTGCTGCCGTCCACCCGACAATCGGCAGGGACATTTCTGCTCCGCCGTTTGCGCCGGTTGATCTGGCCGCTGCTCCTGTGGACCTATATTTTCTATGGGATCAAGGTCGCGGCGGGCGACACCGCCAATACCGCCTCGACCTGGGCGGATTTCCCATGGTTTCCCCTGCCGCCGCGCATCCATTTCTGGTTTCTCTGGGCGCTGTTCATTGCCAGCGCCATGGTCTGGGTGCTGCGCCGTGTGCAGACTTGGTCGGGGATCTCCGATCTGAGGTTCTGGACAGTGGTAGCGACCCTGTCGGTGTTCGGCCCCTTTATCCCATTGGGGAAAACCGTTCTCTATCTGAACACCGCTATCGCCTATTTCCCGTTTCTCGTCCTCGGGATGTTGGTGAGCATCGTTCCACAGCCCGCGTTGACCCGGCAAAGCGCGATGTTGGCAGCGGCCGCGTTTGTCGGTCTGATGGTGATCTCGCTGGTCAACCCACCGCATATTTTCCTGTTTTACGCCTGCGGCGCGGGGCTCTCTTTGGCGGTTTGCGCCCTGATCAGCGTGGCAGTGGCACATCAGGCCAAACTACAGGCGCTACTGTGGCTGGGGCCTGCGTCGATGGCGATCTACATGGGACATACGATCTGTTCGGCGTCTGCCCGTACGGTATTGATCCATTTGGGCACAGCAAACCCGGCAATCCATCTGATCGGCGAAACGCTGGCGGGGCTGTTGATCCCCGCCGCAGCGTTTTACGGGTTGGGGAACAGCCGCCTGCGCGGGATTCTGGGCTGGTAGGGCGGTTTTGGCCCGATCGTCAGGCGAACTAGCCCACTGTGGGCTTGTCGCTGGCGTCATCGTCCGATAGCAACGGCCCGACAATTGACCTACGGGGCGACCGGAATGGAAGAGCTCAGAAATAAATACCTGGACCTGATCGCGCGTGCCGCCGATGAGGCGACGATCGAGGACGTCCGCGTGGCTGCCTTGGGCAAAAAGGGCGAAGTCGCGCTGAAAATGCGCGAACTGGGCGGCATGTCCCCCGAGGAACGCCAGATCATGGGGCCGGCGCTGAACGCGCTCAAGGACGAGATCAACACCGCGCTGACCGCCAAGAAGGCCGCGCTGGCCGATGCCGCGCTGGATGAGCGTCTCCGCTCGGAATGGCTGGACGTGTCTTTGCCGGTGCGCCCGCGCCGCATGGGCACCATCCATCCGATCAGCCAAGTGACCGAAGAGGTCATGGCGATCCTCGCGGACATGGGCTTTGCCGTGGCCGAGGGGCCGCAGATCGAGTCAGACTGGTACAACTTCGACGCGCTGAACATGCCGTCGCACCACTCGGCCCGCGCCGAGATGGACACGTTCTATATGAAAACCCCTGCCGGTTCCAAAGAGCCGCCAGCGGTGCTGCGCACCCATACCAGCCCGGTGCAAATCCGCGCGCTCGAGAAAAACGGGGCGCCGATCCGCGTCATCGCCCCGGGCCGTGTGTACCGTGCCGACTATGACCAGACCCACACCCCGATGTTCAATCAGGTCGAAGGTCTGTGCATCGACAAAAACGTGTCGATGGCGAACCTCAAGTGGGTTCTCGAAGAGTTCCTGTCCGCCTATTTCGGCAAGCGGGTGAAAACCCGGTTCCGCGCCAGCCACTTCCCGTTTACCGAACCGTCGGCCGAGGTCGATGTCCAGTGCCAGTGGAACAACGGCTATGTCACCGTGGGCGAGGGCAACGACTGGCTCGAAATCCTCGGGTCGGGCATGGTACATCCCAAGGTGCTGCAAAACGCGGGTGTCGACCCCAAGGAATGGCAGGGCTTTGCCTTTGGCATCGGGATCGACCGCATCGCGATGCTGAAATACGGCATCCCGGACCTGCGCGCCTTCTTTGACAGCGATCTGCGCTGGCTGCGCCACTATGGCTTTGCCGCCCTTGATGTCCCGACGCTGCACGGCGGCCTGAGCCGCTAAGGAGACCTGACCATGAAATTCACACTGTCGTGGCTGAAACAGCATTTGGACACCGCCGCATCGGTGGATGAGATCGCCGAAACCCTGACCGATTTGGGTCTGGAGGTCGAAGGCGTCGAAAACCCGGCGGCGCGCCTGTCCACCTTTACCATCGGCAAGGTCATCCATGCCGAACAGCACCCGGACGCCGATCGTCTGCGGGTGTGCAAGGTCCAGACGAACGAGGGCGAACTCCAGATCGTTTGCGGCGCCCCGAACGCCCGCGAAGGGATCACCGTCGTCGTGGCCAAGCCGGGCGATTACGTCCCCGGCATCGACGTGACGCTGGGCGTTGGCAACATTCGCGGGATCGAGAGCCGCGGCATGATGTGTTCCGAACGCGAATTGGAACTGTCGGACGAACATAACGGCATCATCGAACTGGCCTCGGGCAATGTCGGTCAGACCTTTGTCGACTGGCTGGCCCAGAACGATCCGGCCAAGGTCGATCCGGTCATCGAAATCGCTATCACCCCGAACCGCGGCGATGCTCTTGGCGTGCGCGGGATCGCCCGCGACCTCGCGGCACGTGGCATTGGCAAGCTCAAGCCGCTGACCGTCGATCCGGTTCCGGCAGGGTTTACCTCTGATCTGACCGTCAGCATCGACAGCGACACGCTGGACGGCTGCCCGCTGTTCGTGGGTCGTCTGATCAAAGGCGTGAAGAACGGACCTTCGCCGGTTTGGCTTCAGGATCGTCTGCGCGCCATCGGTCTGCGGCCGATTTCGTTCCTCGTCGATGTGACCAACTATTTCACCTATGACCTGAACCGACCGCTGCACGTGTTCGACGCCGATAAGGTCGCCGGCAACCTGCGGGTTCACCGTGCCGCAGGTGGTGAAACCATCGTTGCGCTGGACGAAAAAACCTACACCCTGCCCGCTGGCGCAATGGTGATTTCCGACGACAATGGCGTCGAAAGCATTGCCGGGATCATGGGCGGCGATCATTCAGGCTGTACCGATGACACCGTAAACGTGTTTGTCGAATCCGCGTGGTGGGACCCGGTGCAGATCGCGCTAACGGGCCGTGCGCTGAAAATCAATTCCGACGCCCGCTATCGGTTCGAACGTGGCGTCGACGCCGCCTTTACCCCCGAGGGGCTGGAACACGCCGTGCGCATGATCGTCGACATCGCTGGCGGCGAGGCGTCCGAGGTGATCAAGGCGGGCGACGTACCGAACCACGCCCGCGCCTATAAACTGGACGCCAAGCGTGTGCAGTCGCTGGTGGGCATGGACATTCCCGAATCCGAACAGCGCCAGACGCTGACCGCGCTGGGATTCCGCATGGAGGGCGACATGGCCCACGTGCCGTCCTGGCGGTCCGACGTTCTGGGCGAGGCCGATCTGGTCGAAGAGGTGGCCCGCATCGCCTCGCTGACCAAACTGGTGGGCAAACCCCTGCCCCGCGCCACGGCTGGCGTGCCGAAACCGGTTCTGACGCCGTTGCAGGTCCGCACCTCGGCGGCACGGCGCACCACGGCTTCGCTGGGCTACAACGAATGCGTGACCTATTCGTTCATCGACGAAACCGCCGCGTCCCTTTTCGGCGGTGGCGACGATGCGCGCAAACTGGAAAACCCGATTTCGGCCGATATGGGGCATATGCGCCCCGATTTGCTGCCGGGCCTTCTGCGGGCTGCGGCACGCAATCAGGCGCGCGGCTTTATGGATCTCGCCCTGTTCGAGGTCGGTACGGCCTTCCATGGCGGGGCACCGGAACAACAGCAATTGCAGGTCGCCGGGATCCTCGTGGGCCGCACCGGACCCAAGGACGTGCACGGCGCGTCGCGCCCTGTGGATGTCTTTGACGCCAAAGCCGATGCCGAGGCGATCCTGTCGGCAATGGGCTCTCCGGCCAAGGTGCAGATTCTGCGCGACGGTCCGGCGTGGTTCCACCCCGGTCGCCATGGTCGCATTTGTCTGGGCCCGAAAAAGGTGCTGGGCATTTTCGGCGAATTGCACCCGAAAATCCTGCGCGATCTGGACATCAAGGGTCCGGCGGTTGCCTTTACCCTCTTCCCCGAAGAGGTGCCGCTGCCCAAGAACGTCAGCGCCAGCCGCCCCGCGATGGAGATTTCCGAACTGCAGGCGGTCGAACGTGACTTTGCCTTTGTCGTCGATACGACGGTTGAGGCTCTGACACTCGTCAATGCCGCCGCTGGCGCGGATAAGGCGCTGATCGAGGATGTGCGCGTGTTTGACGAATTCATCGGCGGCAGCCTTGGCGAGGGCAAAAAATCGCTGGCGATCACCGTGCGGCTGCAACCGCGCGAAGCGACGCTCAAGGACAAAGACATCGAGGCCGTCAGCGCCAAGATCGTTGAAAAGGTCACCAAGGCCACCGGCGGCGTACTGCGCGGCTGAGGGTCTGCTCCCGATCTGGACAGAGGGCGCCCCGGTGGCGCCCTTTTTCTTTGGCCCTGCGAGGACTTGTAATTGCCTTGATCGGCGCGGCGTGGCACTCATGCGGGCATGATGATAGACAGTTTTGCCTTTTCCGGTACGGGCTATGACCGTGCTGCCCATTTGCGCCCCAAGGCCGACCCGAACGATCCTGCCGCACGGTCTATCGTGCTCTGGCGGGGCAAGGTTCTGGTCGAAAACGGCGTCCTAGTGCGTATGCCGATGGACCACCCGGTGCTGGTCACCGAGGCCGAACGGGTGTTTCTGGGCCTGCCGGACGGTCAACCGACCTGGGCCAGCGATATTTCCGCGTGGGAGCCGCAGGATGCCGATCTGTCGACCGTCGGCAGTTTTGTCGATCCGTCGCAGCAACAGCATCCGGGCCTACCTGCGGACCAAGTGTTTGTCGAACTGCGCACCCTGTTGACGGTACTCAGCCCGCTGGACGCGGAATTGGCCGCCACGGCCAAGGCGGTTGGCGGCTGGCATGTGAGTCATAAATTCTGTGCCAAATGCGGCCAGCAGAGCTTTGCCACGATGGCTGGCTGGCAACGACAGTGCCCCGCCTGTCACACGCCGCATTTCCCGCGCACCGACCCGGTGGTGATCATGCTGATCACCCGCGGCGACAATGTCCTGCTGGGCCGTTCTCCCGGCTGGCCCGAAGGGATGTATTCGGTGTTGGCCGGTTTCATCGAACCGGGCGAAACCATCGACGCCGCCGTGCGCCGCGAAGTGGCCGAAGAAACCGGGATCGAGGTCGGCGAGGTCAGCTATCTTGCCAGCCAGCCGTGGCCCTTCCCCGCGTCGCTGATGCTGGGGTTCCGAGGGCAGGCGCTGACCGAGGAGATCACCATCGACCCGAACGAACTGGAGGCCGCGCTGTGGGTGTCCAAGGACGATCTGCGTCTGGTGTTCGCGGGGGAACATCCGGTGATCAAGCCCCCCCGAAAAGGGGCCATCGCCGGATATCTGATGGGCCAATGGCTTGCGGAATAGGGCATTTACCCCCATCGTGTGACCAACACCCATAGACAGATAGGCGGCCCTGTGCGTTTCACCACCCGCGAAGAAATCGAAGCTCCGATCGATCACGTTTTTGGCCGCCTGTCCGATTTCGCCCATCTAGAGCGGATGATCATGCGCCGTGGCGTCGAGGTAAGCCGCGACAATCCCGGTGAGCCCGTCGAGGTCGGCATCAGGTGGACTATTGGGTTCAAGTTTCGCGGCAAACCACGGTCGGCAGAAATCGTTCTGGCCAAAATACAGCCGCCAATCGGCCATCTGATCACATTCGAATCAGGCGGCATTGGCGGAGAGAGCCAGATTGAACTGACCCCGCTGTCGCCAACGCGGACGCGGTTGATGGTGCGGGTGGAATTGACGCCGCAAACCTTGGCGGCGCGACTGCTGCTGCAATCCATCAAGCTGGCGAAAACCAACCTCAACCAGCGCTTCAAAACCCGAATCGCGGATCTGGCCGAGGATATCGAGATGGACTACAGCAGCTAACCGGAATGAACGGCCCCGTTTAGGACCGCTCGTACCGCCGTGCTGCTGCCGGGAATACGCCCATCAGCCGCATGTCGTCGGTGAAATAGTCCAATTCTTCCATCGCCAGCTGGACGTTGCGGTCGTCGGGGTGGCCTTCGATTTCCGCGTAGAACTGGGTCGCCGTAAAATGGCCGCCGACCATGTAGCTCTCCAGCTTGGTCATGTTGACGCCATTCGTCGCGAATCCCCCCATCGCCTTGTAGAGGGCGGCGGGAATGTTGCGCACGCGGAAGATAAAGCTGGTCATCATGCCGGCCTTGCCACGCCGTTTGAAATCGGCCTCGCGTGCCATGATCAGGAATCGCGTCGTATTGCGGTCGTGATCCTCGATGTGGCGGGCCAAAACCTGCAACCCATAGATTTCTGCGGCCAACTCGCTGGCCAGCGCGCCACGGGACGGATCACCGCGTTCGGCCACTTCGCGGGCGGCGCGGGCGTTGTCGCTGCTGGTGACGCCCTTGATCTGGTGTTCACGCAGAAAACCGGCGCATTGCGGTAGAATAACCGGATGGCCATGCGCCTCGCGCACATCGGACACCTTGGCCCCTTTGACACCCAGCAGGTTCACATGCACCCGCACAAAGGCCTCGTCCACGATATGCAGCCCGCTCTTGGGCAACAGATGGTGCACGTCAGCCACCCGGCCATAGGTCGAATTTTCGACAGCCACCATCGCCAGATCGGCCTCGCCCTTGCGGACGGATTCGATGGTGTCTTCAAAGGTCGCGCAGGGAAAGGGCGTAAAATCGGGCCGTGTTTCGATGCACGCTTGGTGGCCATAGGCCCCCAATTCCCCCTGAAATGCTATTTTGCCGGTCATTTCGATCCTCCTATCGGGCCTACTATCATGTGCAAACCCGCATTTGGGCAATAAGTCGCGGTTCTATCGCTTGCAAGACCGGACAGGAACCATGTAGATAGCCCCGAAACTGCGAACAGAATGGAACGCGACATGTTCGACACTATGACGATGACCAAAGTTCTGGGCGGTGTCTGCGGCGCCTGGTTGGTCTACCTTCTGGGCGGCATGGCCGCTGATAAAATCTACTCGATGAACGAGGGTGGCCACGGCGAACACGCTCAGGCCTACGTGATCGAGGTTGCTGGCGGAGAAGCTGCGCCGGCCGAAGAAGGCCCCTCCTTCGAAGAAGTCTTTGCGACTGCCGATGCCTCCAAGGGTGAAGGCGTGTTCCGCAAGTGCGCTTCGTGCCACTCGCTCGAAGCTGGCAAGAACGGCACCGGCCCGACATTGGCTGGCATCGTCGGCCGCAATTCGGGCGCGATCGCCGACTTTGGCTATTCGGGTGCCATTCAGGCCGTCGTTGACGTCTGGACCCCGGAACACCTGAACGAATTCCTGACCAGCCCGAAATCCTACGCACCGGGCACGGCAATGGCCTTTAACGGCCTGCCCAAGGTCGAAGATCGTGCAAACCTGATCGCCTACCTGCAGACCGCTGCAGCGAACTAATTCGCCTCAATGGCATTGAATCGGGCCGTCCTTTTGGGCGGCCCTTTCGTTTTTGTGATGGTTCCGTGACGTGTTCACGCAATCTCAACTTGAATGCCGACCAAATCGGATTTTAGCTTGAGTTCAAAGCTATCGCCTTGGGAGGCCATCATGATGTCACGTTCAAACACCAAAGCCGTTGCGCTGCGTGCCGACACCCGCAGACTGTCCGCTCTGATGCTTGGCGCGTTGGTCGTGGCCGGAACCGCGTTTTGGGCCGGGACGGGACGCGCTCAGGACAGCATCATCACGACGCACGCCATTTCCACCTATGGCCGCGTGATCTACGACGACCCGAATTTTGCCCATCTGGCCTACGTCAATCCCGATGTGCCCAAGGGCGGCGAAATTTCGGTCTGGATGACCGGCGGGTTCGACAACCTGAACCCCTATGCTACCCAGGAGGGCACGCCGGGCTATCTGTCGTCGTCGATGTTTGAATCGATTCTGGTCGGCACCGCGGACGATCCCGACGCCAGCTACTGTTACATCTGCACGACGATGGAATACCCCGAGTCCAAGGATTGGGTGATCTTCCACCTGCGCGACGACGTGACCTTTTCTGACGGCACGCCCGCGACCGCCCATGATGTGGTGTTCAGCCATAACCTGATGATGGAACAGGCCACCGAATCCTACCGCTTTGCCGTTAGCCAGATGGTCAGCGAGGTCGAGGCGCTGGACGATCATACCGTCAAATTCACCTTTGCCGCCGACTATCCGAAAAACTCGGTCATCCAGCAGGTTGGCGGCCAGAAAATTTTCTCGGAAAAATGGTTCACCGAATCCGGCGCGCGTCTGGACGAGAGCCGGCTGGAAACGGGTCCCGGCACCGGTCCCTATCTGATCGGCAGCTTTGAGGTGAACCACCAGATCATCTATGTGCGCAACCCGAATTTCTGGGGCGCGGACCATCCGATGAACATCGGCCAGAATAACTTTGACAGCATCCGCGTCGAATATTTTGCCGACACCACCGCCGCATTCGAGGCGTTCAAGGCGGGCGAATTCACCTTCCGTCAGGAAAATTCCTCGCTTTCTTGGGCGACGGCCTATGATTTCCCCGCGCTCAACAACGGTTGGGTGAAAAAGGAAACCCTGCCCAATGGCGATGTGCCGGGCGCGAACGGTTTTATCTTTAACATGAGCCGCGATAAATTCGCCGACCTGCGGGTCCGGCAGGCGATCGCGCTGATGTATAACTTTACCTGGACCAACACCGATTTGCAGTACGGTCTGTTCAAACAGCGCGAGAGTTTCTGGCAGAATTCCGACCTCGCGGCGCATGGCGTCGCCGAAGGGCGCGAGCTGGAAATTCTACAGTCTGTCGCTGACCTGATCGACCCGTCGATCCTGACGGACGAGGTCACGATGCCGCATACCTCGGGCGAGTCCCAGCTGGACCGCGGCAACCTGCGTCAGGCGCTGGCCCTGATGCAAGAGGCGGGCTGGACCCCCGGCGCGGATGGCATGCTGCAAAAGGACGGCCAGACGTTTACGCTCGAACTGCTGGGCTATAGCCCGACCTTTGACCGGATCATGCTGCCCTACATCGACAACCTGCGCAAATTGGGGGTGGATGCGTCATGGAACCGGATCGACCCGGCGCAATACCAGTCCCGCACGACCGAATTCGACTTTGACATGATCTACAGCGGCTACAACGTCGGCCCGATCGAGGGCGAAGGTCTGGGCCAGCGGTTTGGCTCTGACGGCGTCGGCGACGTGTTCAACCCGGCACATTATTCGAACCCGGCCGTCGACAAGATCATCGAAATCGTCAAGGTCGCCAAAACCTATGACGAAATGACCGCTGGTGTGCGGGCGATTGACCGGATCATGCGCCGCGACCTGTTCATCATCCCGGCGTGGTATCTGGCGGACTATTGGGTGGCCTATTACGACATGTTCGAACACCCCGAAACCCTGCCACCCTACGATTTGGGCTACCTGAGCTTCTGGTGGTATAACGCAGACAAGGCAGAGGCCTTGAAGGCAGCAGGAGCCTTGCGCTAAGGCGTAAACGATCATGGGCGCCTATATCCTCCGCAGACTGCTACTGGTGATCCCGACACTGCTCGGGATCATGATTCTGAACTTTGCCATCATCCAATTCATGCCCGGCGGCCCGATTGAACAGGTGCTCGCACGTATGGAGGGGCGCGGCGATGTGTTCGAAAACATTTCCGGTGGCGGCGGCGATGTGGATATCGAGGCGGCGGGCGTCGAATTGCAGGGGAATTATCCCGGCAGCAAGGGGCTCGACCCGCGCTATCTGGCCGAGTTGGAAAAGCGGTTCGGCTTTGACAAACCGCCGCTAGAGCGGTTCCTGACAATGATGTGGAACTACATCCGGTTCGATTTCGGCGAGAGTTATTTCCGCAAAATCAGCGTCGTCGATCTGGTGCTGGAAAAAATGCCGGTATCGATCACGCTGGGCCTGTGGTCCACGTTGATCGCTTATCTGGTGTCTATCCCGCTCGGCATCCGCAAGGCCGTGCGCGACGGCAGCGCCTTTGACACTTGGACGTCGGGCGCGATCATCGTGGCCTATGCCATCCCCGGATTTCTGTTCGCGATCCTGCTGATCGTGGTCTTTGCGGGCGGCAACTGTTGGTTCAATGATCGGGTCTGCCTGAACATTTTCCCCTTGCGCGGGCTGACCAGTCCGGGGTTCGAAGAGATGACGCTCTGGGGCAAGATCGTCGATTACCTGTGGCACATCACGCTGCCGGTGATCGCCTCGACCATCGCGGCCTTTGCGACGCTGACGATCCTGACGAAAAACAGCTTTCTCGACGAAATCCGCAAACACTACGTGATCACTGCCCGCGCCAAGGGGCTGAGCGAACGCCGCGTTCTCTATGGCCATGTGTTTCGCAACGCGATGCTGATCGTGATCTCGGGGTTCCCGGCGCTGTTCATCTCGGTGTTCTTTGGCGGATCTGTGATCATCGAAACCCTGTTCAGCTTGGACGGGCTCGGACGCATGGGCTATGAGGCGGCGATTGCCCGCGACTATCCGGTGGTCTTTGGCACGCTCTACGCGTTCTCGCTCTTGGGGCTGGTGGTCGGCATCATCACCGACCTGACCTATGTGCTGGTTGACCCCCGCATTGACTTTGAAAGCCGAGGGTGACCATGCGCCTATCCCCGCTCAATCAACGCCGATGGCGCAATTTCAAACGCAATCGCCGCGCGGTCTGGTCACTGATCATTCTGGGCGGGCTGTTTGTCCTGTCGCTCTTTGCCGAGTTTTTTGCCAACGACAAACCGATCCTCGTGAATTATCGCGGCGAGTGGCGCGTGCCGGTGCTGTCTTTCTATTCCGAACGTGACTTTGGCGGCGATTTCCCGACCGAGGCAGTCTATTCCTCGCCCGAGGTGCAATGCCTGATCGTCACAGGCGGCGCGGTCGAATGCTTTGACGACCCCACCGGCCTGCGTGATCAGGTGCTGGCCGGAGAAACGCCAGAGGTGACTGATTTCCAGCGTGGCTGGATGATTTGGCCGCTGATCCCCTATTCCTACGATACCATTGTCGATGTGCGCGGCGTGGCCCCTGCCCCGCCGAGCGACACCAATTGGCTGGGGACGGATGACACCAAGCGCGATGTCGTGGCGCGGGTGATCTACGGGTTCCGACTGTCCATCTTCTTCGCGCTGATCGTCACGGCGGTATCGTCGGCGGTCGGGATCATCGCTGGCGCGATCCAAGGCTATTTTGGCGGCTGGGTCGATCTGGTCTTTCAACGGTTCATCGAAATCTGGGGCGGGATGCCCTCGCTCTATATCATGATCATTCTGGTCGCGATTTTGGGCAAGTCTTTCTGGCTCTTGGTGTTTATCACCGTGCTCTTTGGCTGGACCGCGCTGGTGGGCGTGGTGCGGGCGGAATTCCTGCGCGCGCGCAATTTCGAATATGTCCGGGCCGCGAGAGCCCTGGGCGTCAAGGATCGCACGATCATGTTCCGCCATGTGCTGCCAAATGCGATGGTCGCGACGGTGACCCTGCTGCCGTTCCTGATCACCGGCGGGATCAGCACGCTGGCCAGCCTCGATTTCCTCGGCTTTGGCTTGCCGTCCTCTGCGCCGTCTCTGGGGGACCTGACGCTTCAGGCCAAACGCAATCTACAGGCGCCTTGGCTGGGCTTTACCGCCTTTTTCACCTTTGCCTTCATGCTGTCGCTCTTGGTCTTTATCTTTGAAGGCGTACGCGATGCCTTTGACCCGCGAAAGACCTTTGAATGACCGCGCCCCTGCTCTCAGTCGCAAACCTCGAGGTGTCGTTCCGTCAGGACGGCGGCAGCACGCAGGCCGTGCGCGGCGTGTCATTTCAGGTCCATCGCGGGGAAACTGTCGCGCTGGTGGGGGAATCGGGATCGGGCAAATCCGTCACCGCCCTGTCCACCGTGCGGCTGCTGTCGGATAACGCCGATATCGCGGGGTCGATCCTCTACAACGGTCAGGAACTGGTGGGCGCCTCCGAGCGCGACCTGATGAAGGTGCGGGGCAACGACATCAGTTTTGTATTCCAGGAACCGATGACCTCGCTGAACCCGCTGCATACCGTGGAAAAGCAGCTGGGCGAATCCATCGAACTGCATCAGGGTCTGCGCGGCCCCAAGGTGCGGGATCGCATCATCGACCTGCTGACCAAGGTCGGCATTCGCGACCCGGAAACCCGGCTGACCAGCTATCCGCACGAACTGTCCGGTGGGCAGCGGCAGCGCGTGATGATCGCGATGGCGCTGGCCAACGGGCCGGACCTGTTGATCGCGGACGAGCCGACCACCGCGCTGGACGTGACGATTCAGGCGCAAATTCTGGACCTGCTAGAGGATCTCAAACAGTCCGAAGGCATGGCGATGCTGTTCATCACCCACGATCTGACCATCGTGCGCAAAATCGCGGATCGGGTTTGCGTGATGAAGGACGGGCATATCGTCGAGCAGGGCCCCACAGCCGAGATATTCGCCAACCCGCAGCACCCCTATACCCAGATGCTGCTGGCGGCGGAAACCACCGGTGAACCCGCTCCGGTAACAACGACACAGGCGCCTATCTGCACGGTCGAGAACCTGCGGATCTGGTTTCCCATCCGGCGGGGCCTGCTGCGCCGCACAGCCGGCTATATCAAGGCCGTCAATGATGCGACGCTGGCCATACGCCCCGGTGAAACCATCGGGATTGTCGGCGAATCCGGATCGGGCAAGACCACGCTGGCTCTGGCGATCATGCGACTGATCGAGTCCGAGGGACGCATCGTGTTCATGGGCAAGCCGGTCAACGGCCTGAGCCAAAAGGACATGCGGCCCCTGCGTAGCGACATGCAGATCGTGTTTCAGGACCCCTTTGGGTCGCTGTCACCGCGCATGACCATCGAACAGATCATCGCCGAGGGCCTGACCATTCACAATATCGACCCCAGTCGTTCGCGCCGGGAGATCGTCGCCGAAATCATGGCCGAAGTCGGTCTCGACCCGGCGATGATGTATCGCTACCCGCATGAATTTTCCGGCGGTCAGCGGCAGCGTATCGCCATCGCGCGGGCGATGGTGCTGCGGCCGAAACTGGTGGTTCTGGACGAACCGACCTCGGCTCTGGACATGACGGTTCAGGTGCAGATCGTGGCGCTGCTGCGTGACCTGCAACAGAAATACGGGCTAGCCTATCTGTTCATCAGTCACGACCTCAAGGTCGTCCGTGCGCTATCGCACCAGATCATCGTGATGAAACAGGGCGATGTCGTGGAAACGGGGTCGGCGCACCAGGTTTTCGATGCACCGCAAACCGATTACACCCGCGAATTGCTGCGCGCCGCGCTAGAGGTAAGGGCCAGGTAAACGGCCCACACCCGGGTCTAGCCCTCTTGGCCGATCATGAAACAGGTCTGCCCGCGGGCCTGAAGACGACGACAGGCCAGTTCCGCAGCTTCACGTGTCATGCCCATAAAGTTGGCGTCAAAGCCTTTGCTGCTCTCGACGATCGTGCGGCGGGTGCCGTCCAGCGACGACATTTCGCTCAGGGCGACGCGCACTTGCACGCGTTCTGCCTCGTACCGGGAATTAAAGCTGCCGATGTTGACCCCCCAATGGCGTCCGCCGGAGGTCGAAACGCGGGTGACGATCTGCGGTTCGGCAACCGCTGGCGCGACCACCGCGGTCGCAGTCGCCTGCGCCACTGCCGCGTCCAGAACGTCGGTATCAACAACAGGCACAGCGGTCGGAGCCGCCACCGCGGCGGATGCCGAGGCGACGATAATCTGCTCCTGGACAGGCTCGGGCGTCGCCTGCTCTGCCTCGGCGACAACGATTTCGGCCACAACGGTTTCGGCGGCCTCGACAAGCGCGGTCTCGGGCGCGACTTCGGCAATGACGACCGCAGACTGTGTCAAAGTTTCGGGTCGGACCGGCGGGGCAGCAAAGGTGACCGTGGCGGTTGTCACTTCGGCAACGGCAACCTCGACTGCCTCGTCCTCGGGTTCTTCGGTCGATTCGGCGGCGACGGTCATCGCGTCCGCAACGGCCTGCGATACGGCATCGGCGTCGGCGACAACGATTGTCATAGCCTCGGAAGAGCCGGACCGCATCGGCGGGCGTGGGCTACTGATCACCGCACCCGTCACACGGATGGTTCGGCCAGCGGCAGGGATTTCGCCGGATGTCGTGCCGACGGCAACGCTGACATCGGGTTCATTGCCATTGCCGGGTTCATAACGCGGCAGCGCCAGGCGGTTGATCCGCGCGCTGCGCGGCGCACGCGCGAAGCCGATGTCCAACAACTCTGCGGCCTTGGCGTTGCGGTTCGGCGTCGAGGTGCCACCCATCACAACAGCAATGATCCGCACGCTACCACGTTCTGCCGACGCCACCAGATTATAACCTGCCGCATTGGTGAAACCGGTCTTGATCCCGTCCGCGCCCTGATAGGCATCGAGGAAGCGACGATTGGTATTGTTCACCTGCGCCATGCCCGCATCAATCGTGCGACGCGAGAAGATATGATAATATTCCGGAAAGTCGTAAATCAGGTGCCGCCCCAGAATGGCCATATCACGCGCGGTCGACATGTGGCCGGTTTCGGTCAGGCCATTGGCGTTACGGAACGACGACCGGGTCATGCCCATCGACGCCGCCATACGGTTCATCCGGCGGGCAAAGGCGGCCTCGGACCCTTCCAGCGCGATACCGATCGCTGTTGCCGCATCATTGGCCGATTTTACGGCAGCGGCGCGAATCAGATAGCGCATCCGGATTTCCTGACCCGTCCGCAAACCCAGCTTGCTGGGTGGTTCGGCGGCGGCGGCAGAGGTCACCTTGACCACAGTATCGGCAGTAATTTCGCCCCGTTCAATCGCCTGAAACGCGATGTACAGGGTCATCATCTTGGTCAGAGAGGCCGGATGCAGCGGCGTATCGGCGTTGCTTTCCTGAAATACCTCGCCCGTTCGCGCATCCATCGACAGCGTCGCACTCGACCCTGCCAGAGCAAGACCGGGAATAATGGCGGCCATCAAAATGACCACAACGGAGAGCAGCCCCCTCAGGGACCCTACGTTTGGACGACTTGCCACGTCGCTTGCCTCTTACTGCCTCGTGGTGCCGATTTTTGGCACCTTTTATGGTTGCAGGGACAGTAGCAGACACATTCAAACGCGAAAACACTAAATTTATAACCACTTAGGACTGAACATCCACAGCCCCGGCACATCTTGTATCGTTTGCGAATCGCCCTACCAGATGCGGGATATCCGCTGATAATGCGACGCTATTTGTTTAGGCGACCTATCACTTCGGGTAGGTCACCTATGTTATTTATCTGGCAAAAACGGGGGTGATCGGGCATCTCCGCGTGCTCCAGTTCCCAGGTTACATCCGCAGGAACATAGACGCCCCAGGCGCCTGCCTCCAGCGCGGGGATCACGTCAGAGCGCAGTGAATTGCCGACCATCATGACCCGCGGCGTCTCGAACCGGGCAAAAATCCGCTGATAGACCTCTGCGGTCTTTTCGGACACGATCTCGACCGACGAAAAATACTCGCCCAGCTGCGACTGGGCCAGTTTGCGTTCCTGATCCAGCAGATCGCCCTTGGTGATCAGAACCAGCGTGGTCTGAGCCGCCAGAGCAGGGATCACCTCGGACACGCCGGGCATCAGGTGGATCGGATGGGCCAACATATCGCGGCCCATATCCAGCAGGGCCAAAATGACCTGACCGGGCACCTCGGCATTCGTGACCTCGAGAGCGGTCTCGATCATCGAGAGGGTAAAGCCCTTGACGCCATAGCCATAAAACCCGAGGTTGCGCCGCTCGGCCTCAAGCAATCGCGCCTTGAGATCATGGGGATCGACGTAATTCGACAGGAGTTCGCCAAACCGCTCTTGGCTCATCTGGAAAAACCGCTCGTTTTGCCAAAGCGTGTCGTCTGCATCGAATGCGATAGTCCAACGATGGGGCATGACGTTGCTTTCCTTTTGGCCGGTTTCGGCACTGCGGGCTTTTCTTATAGCCTCGATCTACTATATAGCTTGGAGATCGTTTCATCCAACATAGAACACAGATGCGAGCTGACCCGTTGATGATGGCGCAGGGCGGAAAGGATGATGATGCCGATTTCGGTGTCAAACTTGACGTGCGCCCAAAAACCAAGCGCCCGCCGCTGTACAAGGTTCTGATCCTCAATGACGACTACACTCCGATGGAGTTTGTCGTTCATGTGCTGGAGCGGTTCTTTGGCATGAATCATGCGCAGGCGTTCGAATTGATGCTGACCGTCCACAAAAAGGGCGTCGCTGTCGTGGGGGTTTATTCCTACGAAATTGCGGAAACCAAGGTTGCACAGGTCATGGATTTCGCCCAGAGGCATCAGCATCCCCTGCAATGCACGATGGAGAAAGAGTGACGTCCGCCGTCGCTGATCTGAAATGTCCACATCCCGCCTGACCACCGCCCTGACCGATGGGCTGATCGTTCTGCCCGAAGGGCCGGTTCGAATCATGCGCCCTAGCGCCGACTATGATCTCTCGGCCTTGCCGCGCAGCATGGTGCAGATCGACACAGGGTTCAAACCCGATGCGACCGCCTTTGCCGCATCGGGCTATACACTCGGCGCGGCTCCGGCCCCCGTCACCATCGTGGTCGCACCGCGGTCCAAAACCTTGGCTCGCGCGATGATCGCAGAGGCGGCGGCAACCGCGTCGCTCGTGATCGTGGATGGCCACAAAACCGACGGCATCGACAGCCTGTACAAGGATTGCCGCGCCCGGTTGGGCGATCTCCCCTGCATCTCCAAGGGGCACGGGCGGCTGTTCTGCTTTGCCGGAACGCAGGCCTTTGCGGACTGGACCGGCAGCGGCCCCGTGCAGGGCGATCATGGGTTCTGGACCACGGCGGGCGTGTTTTCTGATGGCGCCGTCGACCGCGGATCGGCCCTGTTGGTGTCGGTATTGCCGGACAAGCTACCGTCGCGGATGGCGGACCTCGGTGCGGGCTGGGGCTATCTGTCCACCGCCGTTCTATCACGTCCGGGTGTCGAAACGCTCGATCTGGTCGAGGCGGAATCGCTCTCTCTCGATTGTGCGCGAATGAATGTCGTGGACAATCGTGCCAGTTTCCATTGGGCAGATGCGACCACTTGGGCTGCAGCCCGTCCCTACGGCGGCATCGTGATGAACCCGCCGTTCCATACCGGACGCGCTGGCGATCCGGCCCTCGGACAGGCGTTTATTGCAGCAGCCGCCCGCAATTTGACCCCGACAGGGCAACTTTGGATGGTGGCCAATCGCCACTTGCCCTATGAGGCGATTTTGCGCCAGAAATTCCGTACGGTTGAAGAAATCGGCGGCGATGGCGGGTTCAAGGTCTATCACGCCTCCCGCCCTGCCAGATAACCGCGGCCCCGCCGCCCAAAGGAAAACCCAATGTCATTTTCCATCGAAGGCAAAACCGCGATCATCACAGGGGCGGCAAATGGTGTTGGCCTCGCGATTGGCCGACATTTTCTCAAGGCGGGCGCAAATGTCGTCTTTGCCGATATGGACGAGGCCGCGCTGGAGCGTGAGATCGGCTCTGAAGTGACCGATAATGGACCTGCGCGGATGTTTTCGGGCGATCTGCGCAAAAAACTGGCCGTGACCAATCTGCTGTCGCTGACCGTCGATGCGTTCGAGCGGATCGACATTCTGGTCAATGCGGCGCGTCAGGTGGCGATGACGGACCCTCTCGATCCCGAAGACGATAGCGTCAGCATGCTGATGGAACAGAACATGATGATGGCCCTGCGGTTGTCGCAGGCCACCGCGCGGCGGATGATCAAACTGTCCGAAGGCCAGTCAGAGGGCACTGTCGGCACCATCATCAACCTGTCGTCGATCGCGGCACGGCGCACCCATCCTGACCTGATGGCCTATTCCATCGCCACGGCAGCCTCGGACCAGATGACGCGTTCGCTGGCGGTTGCGCTGGCACCGCAGCGAATTCGGGTGAATGCAGTGGCCTTTGGCAGTGTGATGAGCGCCAGCCTGAAAACCAAGCTCAAGGACCATGACGACTATCGCAAGGATATCCTTGCCCATACGCCGCTGCACCGGATCGCCAGCCCGGTCGAGGTTTGCGACGCCGTGCAATATCTGGCCTGTGATGCGTCCGATTTCGTCACCGGCCAGATTATCACCGTGGACGGCGGCCGCACCCTGATCGACCCGGTGGGTTGCGCCGTCCACTAGCCCAAATCATTCGGGATAGGTCGCGATACACTGCTGCGCCGCAGCCTGTGACGCCGCCAGCATCTGGGTTTGCCGCTGTAGCAGCGACTGCAATTTGGCCTCTTCGGCATTGAGGTCAATCGCCACAGGCACTTGGTAATCGGTGGTGATCACCTCGGGACAGGGCGTGCGCAGGACGCTGCCATCCTGCTGGCGGACATTGCAGGTCTTTTCGATGGTCGTGACCTCCTGCCGCGTGTCCAGCGCATAGCCGCGTGCCAGGTTTTCCTGGGTTTCCTGAATCAACGAGGCCATCACGCGCAATTCGCGATTGGCATCATTGAGACAGCGTTCGCGCGGCGTCGCGCAGGCCGCAACAGTCAGGGCTAGGGGCAACAGCAACAGGGCTTTGGTCATAACGTCTCCTTTTGTGCCCGGATGACTGGCGGGCGACAATTCGCGCCGATATGAAGGACCAAAGCCGTGTTATTCAATAGCCGACCCGCAGGAGAAGAGCGATGACCGCACCGATGTTCGAAGAAAAGGCCGCAGCGTCGGCATGGTTCCGCCAGTTGCGCGATGACATCGTCGCCGCCTTTGAAGCGTTAGAGGACAGCCAGACCGCCGGCCCTCTGGCCAGCGCGCCCGCCGGACGGTTCGAGGTCACCGAAACCAAACGCCAAGGCACAGAGGGCGAAGATGCCGGCGGCGGTCTGATGAGCGTGATGCGCGGCGGCCGCGTGTTCGAAAAGGTCGGCGTCAACGTGTCCACCGTCTATGGCACGCTCGGCTCTGCCGCGCAAAAGGCCATGGCCGCACGCGGCGTTCCGGGGATCGAAGCCGACCCGCGGTTCTGGGCCTCTGGCATTTCGCTGGTCGCCCATATGCAGAACCCCCATAGCCCGGCGGTCCATATGAACACCCGGATGTTCTGGACCCCCGGCGCATGGTGGTTTGGCGGCGGGTCCGACCTGAACCCCTGCATCGAATACGCCGAGGATACCGCCCATTTCCACGCGACGCAGAAACAATACCTCGATCCGCATGGCGAGGATCTCTACCCTAAACTCAAGGAATGGGCCGACGAATATTTCTACATTCCCCATCGGGGCCGCGCGCGCGGCGTTGGCGGCGTGTTCATGGACGACCGCTGCACCGGCGACTGGGCGGCCGATTTTGCCCTGACGCAGGATATCGGACGGGCGTTTCTGCCTGCCTTTGTGCCGGTCACCGAACGCCGACGGACGACACCCTGGACCGACGCGGACAAGGACACCCAGTTGATCCATCGCGGGCTATATGCCGAATATAACCTCGTTTATGATCGCGGGACCAAATTCGGTCTGGCCACGGGGCACGACGCCAATGCGGTCCTGATGAGCCTGCCGCCAATGGCCAAATGGACCTGACCACAGCCGCAATCGAATTTGCTGTGGCGTCAATTCTGATCGAGCTGACGCCCGGTCCGAATATGGCCTATCTGGCCGTGGTGGCGGCAGCACAGGGGCGCCGGTATGGCTTTGCCGCTGTGGCTGGTGTTGCGCTCGGACTGACGGTGGTCGGCCTCTTGGCGGCCCTCGGGGTCGGGGCAGTGATTGCCGCGTCACCCGTCATGTATCAGGCCCTGCGCTGGGGCGGTGTGCTCTATCTGCTGTGGCTGGCATGGGACGGCTGGCGCGATGCGGGCGAGTCCATCGAACATGCCGCGATCGGGTCCAGCATGGCCCGCTACTTCAAACGCGGCCTGATCACCAACCTGCTAAACCCCAAGGCAGCGGTTTTCTACATTGCCGTCCTGCCGGGGTTTGTCACGACAGACTATGCCGTGATGCCGCAAACGATCTGGTTGTCGATGATCTACGTCGCGGTTGCCACCGGCATTCATGCAGGGATTGTTCTGCTCGCCGGGACGGCACGGCCCCTGCTGGAGGATCCACGGCGCAGTCTGATTTTGCGCCGCGCTCTTGCGCTGTGTCTGGCGGGGATTGCCGTCTGGTTTGCGTGGAAAACGCGGGGTTAGCCCCGCGCCTCTGCCATCAGGCGGTCCGAACCGGCCTCGATCACGGCTTCCAGCTCTGCCATAAACTCGATGGTGGATTTCCCCGGCGCGATGGGCGGCAGGAATTCGATCACCGCGGTGCCGGGCTTTTTCACCAGCCCATGTGCGGGCCAGAACAAACCGACGTTGACGGCCACGGGATAGCAGTCCTGCTCTAGCTGTTCATACAGAACCGCAGTGCCGATTTTATACGGACGCTTTTCCCCCGGCGGGACGCGGGTCCCCTGCGGAAAGATGATCAATTGGCCATCCTCGGTCCGGCCCGCCGCGACGTCGGCCTTCATCTTCTTGATCGCAGCGCCGCGTTTGCCGCGATTTACCGGAATACACCCCATCATCAGCCCGTATTGGCCCACGACGGGGGTATAGATCAGTTCCTTTTTCATGATGAACTTGCCGCGCGGGATCGCGGCAAAAATCATGATGATGTCCAGAAACGACTGGTGTTTACCGACGACCAATGCCCCGCCCTTTGGCGGGGTGCCACGCACTTCGGTCTTGAGGCCGACGATCCAGCGGGCGCACCACATCGCGATCCGACACCAGATATGCGCCGCGGCAAAGGCCCCGCGCCGATCCAGCAGCGCCCAAGGCAAACAGATCAGCGCCACAATCGGCATCGACCCGTAGGCGATCACTGTAAAGACAATCGACCGGATAACCTGCAGCAGAGCCATCATGACAAGTCCCTTAGCGTTCTGAGCGCAGCAGCGCGGGTGGCGAAAAAGGCAACGATTGCGGCCAAGGGCGGAATCGCCAGCGGCACCAGCCATCCCAGCCCCTGAAAACTAAGACCCGTGAGGAAACCGCCCGCCACTTCGGTCGAAGGGAGCAGCAGAACCGCCACCATCCCGGCCAAGGTGCCACTGACTGCGCCCATCAGGCCGCGCAGGGTAAACCGCCGCACAAAAGCCCCTGCGATATACATATCCTGCGCCCCGACCAGCCGCATCACGCGGATCACCTGCGCATTGGCGGCCAAGGCTGCTTGCGCGGCGAGGGTAATCATCGCCGCCGTCGCCATGCCGATCAGGACAACCGCCACCACCGCCAGCAGCCGCAGCCGATGTGCCGCAGCAATCAGCGGGTCACGCCAACGCGTGTGATCGTCCAGAACGGCACCCGGCACCTCGGCCTGAAGGCGGGCGCGCAGACCGGCGGGATCATAGCCCTCTTCGGTTTCGACAATCTCGATCAGGCGCGGGATGGGCAGGCTCTCGACCGGCAGATCAGGCCCAAACCACGGCTCGAGCAGCGCCTTTTGCTCTTCGGCCGTCAGCGCCCGTGCCGAGGCGATGCCGGGGGTAGTCTCTAGCACGGTCAACGCCGCGGCCTGCTGGGCGTCGAGCTGGTCCATCGGCGCCGAAATCCTGAGGGTCGCCGTGCGCGCCAATTCCGATTCCCACCGGTCCGCGATCCGGCCCGTCGCCAAGGACAGCGCCAGCGCAAACACCGCCAGAAATGCCATCGCACCGGCGGTAAACACCGTCAGTCGCGCGGTGAACCCGGTTGGCGGCACCGTGCGATCGGCCTGCGGGTCGCCTGCCAGAACGGCGATATAGCGGAACAACCCGTTCATAGGTCTACCCCCGCAACCTGTAGCCGACGCCCTGTCAAACGCAGGACCCGCGACTGCACCTGCGCCTTGGCGGCGCGGATCAGGTTCAAATCATGCGTGGCGATCAGGACAGTGCGCCCCATGCGGTTCAATTCGACCAAGAGCCGCAGCAGCCGCTGCGACATTTCCCAATCGATATTCCCGGTCGGCTCGTCCGCGATGATCACATCCGGCGACACGATCACCGCCCGCGCCAGAGCGGCCCGCTGACGTTCGCCCCCCGACAATTCCGGCGGTAACTGGTTTGCCTGATGCGTCAGGCCGACCCATGCCATGAGATCGGCCAGATAGTCGGCCGCCTCGGCCCCGCGACCTGCCACCGTCAGCGGCAGTGCAATATTTTCCGCGACGGTCAGGTGGTCCAGAAACTGGCAATCCTGATGCACGACGCCAATTTTGCGCCGACACAGCGCGATGTCATCGCGACCCATCTCGCGGGCATTCTGACCGAACAGTCTGACATGGCCCGAGGTGGAGCGCAGTTCACCATAACACAGCTTCATCAGGGTGGTTTTGCCTGACCCCGACGGGCCGGTCAGAAATTGGAATGACCCCGGGGCTAGGGTCAGGGTCACGTCGGAAAACAGTTCTCCGCCGCCATATGAATAGGCAACCCGGTCGAGTTCTATCAAGGATCGGTCCTTTCGCGCATGCAAATGTGTTCTGCCGAAAACACAGGCGGATTTCAATTGCACCTGACATGCACAGGCGTGGTTTTGCTTTTCCCTTTCGGATGGGATTGTTACAGATACCTCCGATGACACCGGACCTATAGAACGACGGAACGACATAATGCGGCTCATTTGCCCAAATTGCGGTGCCCAATACGAAGTCCCCGATGACGTCATTCCGTCAGCCGGTCGCGATGTCCAGTGTTCCAGCTGTGGCCATACCTGGTTCGAAACCCCGGGTGCCTCAGTCGAGGCCGAAGAGGGAACCGGCGACGCCGGACCCGAACGATCGCCCGCAACCGTGCGGAATATGCCGCCCACCATGGCGCGACCCGACTTGCCGACAACGCCGCTCCCTCGCGGCCCCGCCACGCCGGAGCGCGCGTCCGTGGCTGCGCAACCGGCAGCCGCCACCCAGAGCGCCGATGCCGAACTTGACGACGAGGATGACGAACCCCAAGGGCTACCCGCCTCTGTCGCCCATCGGCCCCGGCGGCAGATCGACCCCGAAATCGCCGCGATTCTGCGGGCCGAGGCCGAGCGGGAAGCCGGCCGCCGTCAGTCCGAGGCCGAACCGCTCGAGAGCCAGCCCGAACTAGGGCTCGACGATGCCGGAGAGCCAGAGACCCGCAACGCCGAGGCGTCCCGCCGCATGGCCCGGATCAAGGGTGAGACGGACGAGCCGAAATCCAGTGCCCGCAAGGACCTGTTCCCCGATATCGAAGAGATCAATTCCACTCTTCGGTCGACCAGCGAACGCCCTGCGGGTACTCCCGGCTATGTCGACGCGACCGCCCCGCAAAGATCCGGCTTTCGGATTGGATTTTTGTTGGTCGTCGGCCTGGCGGCGATTGGAGCGGGAGCCTACGCGATGGCGGCCCAGATTTCTGCGGCGCTGCCGCAGGCCGAACCTGTCCTGTCGACCTATGTCGCGCTGGTGGACGATCTGCGGATCGCGCTGGATATTCAGGTGCAGCGCCTGCTGCAAATGATCGGCGGCCCAGGTGCCTGATCCACTGACCTAAAACAGTTCCAGCAGACGTCGCAGATAGCTGCGTTCGTCCTCGGGACGTTGGGTTTCCTCGGCGCGGCGCCGGATTTCGTCCAGCAATTCTCCGGCCCGGCGATAGACATTTTCGCCCTGCAACATCTGCTGATCGGTGCCCGACTGCCCCGTCGTGCCCGCCTGCCGCCCCAAGGGGTCGGTTTGGCGCGGGGTTGTCTGGGCGGTACGGTTCCCGGGCTCTTGGCCCTGTCCGCCGTCCTCCGGGCGCTCGGCTTGGGCAATCGCCTCGCCCAGATTGCGAAGCCCGTCGCGCAGCGCATCCATCGCGTCGGACTGACGATCAATCGCCTGTGGCAGGTCCCCCTCGCGCAGCGCATCGGCGGCCTGATCCATCGACCGCTGCGCCTGTTCGAGCGAGCGCCGCGCGGTATCCGCCTGCTCTCCGGGCAGGTTCGGCAGGTTTTGCCGCTGATCATCCAGCATCTGTTCTAGCTGGCGCTGACGATCCGCCAGCTCTTCAGTGTCGGGTTGGCCCTGTTGGCCCTGCCCGAACTGATCCTGCAAATCCCGGAAGGCATCGTCGGACAGTTGCTGTTGCTGGCGCAGGGTTTCCCCCAGTTGCTGCATCGACTGTTGGCCGGGCGAATTCTGGCCGCTACTGCCGTCGCCTTGGGTCACTTCCATATTTTCCAGCAACTGGTTCAATTGCTCCATCAACGCTTGGGCTTCGGCCATCCGGCCTTCTTCCATCAGCTGCTGGATCCGGTCCATCAGCGCGTTGATCTCGTCCTGATTGAACTCCATCGCTTGCTGGTTCTGATCCGGCATATCCGCGCCATCCTGACCGGGTTCGGCGCGCTCGGCCAGCATCTGCATATAGTCGCGGGTCGCATCGCGCAGTTCGTCCATCAGTTCCTGAATTTCGGCGGGGCTGGCGCCGTCGCGCATCGCTTCGGCCAGACGGTCCTGGGCGCGTTGCAACCGGGCCAGCGCATCGGCCAAGGCCCCCTCTTCGAGCTGCAACGCGATATCCCACAGGGTTTGGGCGATCTGTGCCTTTTCCTCGGTCGGGAAATTGGCTGGCGTCGCCTCGATCTGGCGAATGACGGCGACGATCTGGCCCGCAACCTCGGTCGTGACGCCCAGATCATCCGGGCGATAGACCAAGGCGCGCAAAATCTGCGCCACGCGGGGCGCATTGGCGTCCGCCCACAACAGATCGCGCCGCTGTTCGATCAGCGCCTGCGCGACCGGCTGGAAAAACCGCCGTCCCGGCAGCATCATCGCAATCGGCGTCGCCGTCCCGGTCTGCCCGATGGCATCCTGCACCGACAGGGTGACCGTGACCGGCAGGCGCGACAGCACGCTCTGGCTAAAATCATCGGACAGCACCTCGTCAAAGGCACTGCGATCGCGCGAAATCGGCAGGGGCAAATCCACGATGATCGGAGCAATCGGATCGGGCGGGGTCGCCAAACCATGCCGACGGTCCACCGCATCCAGATCAAGCGCGACCACCGCCATACCCGAGGTCACGCCGTAATCATCCGTCGCGCGGAAGGGCTGGGACATTACCCCTTTGGCGTCCGCCTCTGCTGCGCCCGTGGCGACAACAGTAGGGCCTTGATCGGGCAGAACGGAAATCTGCCAGTCACGCCCGCCCTCACCTGCGATGGTGATCACACCATCGGTCGTCACAGAGAATACTTGCTGCTGATCAGAGGCCGCAGACACCGCGTCACCGACGCGGCCAGACACCGTCTCCGCAAGGGTCAGCGCGCCAATTTCGCCATAGAACCTCAGGGTGATCTGCGATCCAACGGGCACCGCTAGACGGTCGTCGCGCTGGTCCGCCAAATACAGTGTTGGCAACCCTGTGTAGGCGGGCGGTTCGATCCAGCCCTCCCATACGGGTCCGGTCGCGGTCTGCGCCACTGCACCCGACGGGGCAGGCTGCACCGCCTGACCGATCCGCCAGATAGAGCCGAACATCAGCGCCACCACAAAAAACAGCAGGGCCACATAGCGCAGACCAAACGGATCACGCGCGGCCAGCCGCAGATCGGGCTCTACCGGACGGGCGTGTTTGCTGCGATCCCACATCCGGTCGAGATGCGCACGCCACACGGCCAAGGACCCGGCATCCGCCGCGCCAATTGCCTGCGCGTCCATCAATGCCGCGATGGGCCGCCCCGGCAAATGACCATCCACCCGCGCCAAAGCCTGTTCCGGGGTCGGCAGGCGGAACCGCCTGATCCCGAACCACAGCGCGATGACGGCGCCGATGACTCCGGCGGCGGTCCAGCCCCAAACCAGTTCCAGTGGCACTGCCACATGCAGTCCCAGCATCAACGGCGATACTGCGACCAAGACCACGGTCCATAGCGGCCAGAAACAGCGCACGACCACCTCGGCCAGCATCCCAAGGCGGGTTGCCAGCACAGGCAGGCGCACATGGCGTAGGTCTCTGGTCGGGTCGGTCAGCGGTTTTCTCCGGTTGCTGGCCATACCCTAACGGGATCAGAGCCACTCTGGAACGATATCGCGGGCGATCATCTCTTCATAGGTAGGTCGTCGGCGGATAACCGCAAATTTATCGCCCTGCACTAGAACTTCGGGGATCAAGGGACGCGAGTTGTATTCGCTGGCCATGACAGCCCCATAGGCCCCGGCAGAGCGGAACGCGACCAGATCGCCTGCCGCCATTTCGGGCAGATCGCGGGCCTTGGCAAAGGTGTCGCCGGTTTCGCACACCGGGCCAACAACGTCATAGGCGGTCTTGGCCGCACCTGCGCCCGGTTCGATGACCGGTTCGATATCGTGGTGGGCATCATACATGGATGGACGCACCAGATCGTTCATCGCGGCATCGACGATCAGAAAACGGCGGTCTTCGCCCTCTTTGACATAGATGACCTCGGACACCATCAGGCCCGCGTTGCCCGCGATCAGTCGGCCGGGCTCGATTTCAACCTCACAGCCCAGATGGCCAACCTCTTCGCGGATCACCTGACCCAGATCCATCGGCAGCGGCGGAACCTCGTTCGAGCGGGTGTAGGGGATGCCCAGCCCGCCGCCCAGATCGAGGCGGCGGATATTGTGCCCGTCCGCGCGCAGCGCCTGCGCCAGTTCGGCCACCTTGCGATAGGCCAGACGGAACGGTTCCAGATCGGTCAGCTGACTGCCGATATGCACGTCAATCCCGACGACCTCTAGCCCCCTGAGCTGGGCGGCGCGGGCATAGACCTCACGCGCACGGGAAATCGGGATACCGAATTTGTTCTCTTTCTTGCCCGTCGCGATTTTCGCATGGGTTTTCGCGTCCACGTCCGGATTCACCCGCACGGTGATCGGCGCGACCTTGCCCAACGACAGGGCGACCTCGGACAGGGCCTCCATCTCGGGCTCGGATTCGACGTTGAACTGACGGATGCCGCCCTCTAGCGCGATCCGCATTTCCTCGCGGGTCTTGCCAACACCGGAAAAGACGATCCTGTCGCCGGGAATGCCCGCGGCACGGGCGCGCAGATATTCACCGATGGACACGGTATCGACACCGGCACCCGCCTGCCCCAAGAGCCGCAGCACCGCACCGTTCGACAGCGATTTCATCGCAAAGCACACGAGGTGATCCATCCCCGCCAGCGCATCGTCGAACACCTGAAAATGGCGCAGCAACGTGGCCGAGGAATAGACATAAAACGGGGTGCCGACCGCCGCAGCAATGTCAGCGACCGAAACGTCCTCTGCATGAAGAACGCCGTCACGATACAGGAAATGGTCCATCTGCCCCTCCGCGCCATTGGGTCAGCGCGTCATAGCAAATCAGGCGAAAAGCCCAAGCCCTAAGTCACAGGACGGGTGCGCAAAAACAGATAGAGTGGCAGCCCGCAACTGACCCCGATGCAAAACGTTGCCGGAATCGCGACTAGGGCCGTCCAGTTTTTACGCACGCGCACCTCTGCCAGAATCCACAGTGTCAGGGCAATCGCCGCAATCGTCAGGTCCCATGTCAGGCCGGTGGTGGCCTCTGACACGAACCACGCGTCGATCAAACCGCCCAGACCGCCGGGATTTTCCGACATATAGGTCACAAAATGGCTCATGGGCTTAAAGCCGCCCCAGATCGCCAAAACCAGATAGAGTCCGCGCAGGATAGACATATGGCCTCGCAATTTCCGTGCGAGGCCATCTGACATTGTTGCGGTCGATCTGTACAGACCGGACGCTAGCAGTTCACGTTGATCGACACGGTGCTGTTATAGCCGCCAACCGTACAATTACGTTCGACCTGTCCCTGTTCATTGACCGACAGGCCCAGATCCGCGACCGGACGCAGCGGGAACCCATCCATGCCGCAGCCCGACAAAATGGCCAGAGCCATTACAAAGACCAGTCGCTTCATCCGAGGATTTCCTTCCAGCGGGCGATCTGTTCACGCACACGGGTCGGCGCGGTGCCGCCGTACGACAGACGCGAGGCGACCGAGTTTTCCACGCCCAGCACATCAAACACCGATTGCGTGATGCCCGCGTGAGCCGATTGCATATCCGCCAGCGACAAATCGGGCAGATCACAGCCCTTGCCCTCGGCCAGAGCCACCAGCGCGCCGGTGACATGGTGCGCCTCGCGGAACGGCAGACCCAGTTCCCGCACCAACCAATCGGCCAGATCGGTCGCGGTCGAGAAGCCGAGCGCCGCGGATTTGCGCAGGTTTTCACGCTGCGGCGTCATGGTTTCGACCATGCCGGTCATGGCTGCCAGCGACAGCATCAGGTTGTCGGCGGCGTCGAACACCTGTTCCTTGTCCTCCTGCATGTCCTTGGAATAGGTCAGCGGCAGACCCTTCATCACGGTCATCAGCGCGACATTGGCGCCAAAGATGCGACCGATTTTGGCGCGGATCAGTTCGGCGGCATCCGGGTTTTTCTTTTGCGGCATGATCGACGATCCGGTCGACCACTGGTCGGACATCATCACGAACCGGAACTGGGCCGAGGACCAGATCACCAGTTCTTCGGCAAAACGCGACAGGTGCATCGCGCAGATCGACGAGGCCGCGAGGAATTCCAAGGCGAAATCGCGGTCCGAGGTGGAATCGAGACTGTTCGCCGTCGGCCGGTCAAAGCCCAGCGCCGCGGCGGTCATATGGCGATCGATCGGGAACCCGGTCCCCGCCAAGGCCGCCGCGCCCAAGGGCGATTCGTTCATCCGCTTGCGCGCATCGGCAAACCGGGACCGGTCACGGGCCAGCATTTCGACATAGGCCAGCATGTGATGGCCCCATGTCACCGGCTGGGCGACCTGCAAATGGGTAAAGCCCGGCATGACCCAATCCGCTCCCGCCTCGGCCTGGACCAGCAGCGCACGGATCAGACCGTCCAGCGCCTGATCGACAACGTCGCACTGTTCGCGCACCCACAGACGGAAATCGACAGCCACCTGATCGTTCCGGCTCCGGGCGGTATGCAGACGCCCTGCCGGTTCACCGATCAATGCCTTGAGACGGGCTTCGACGTTCATGTGGATATCTTCGAGCGACTTGGAAAACTCGAATTTCCCGCCCTCGATCTCTGACAAGACCGTGAGCAGGCCTTCCCGAATGGCCGTTGCATCGCTATCGGTAATAATACCCTGCGCAGCCAGCATGGCGGCGTGGGCCCGCGAACCCTCGATGTCCTGTCGCGCGAGTCGCTGGTCAAAATCGATCGAGGCGTTGATCGCTTCCATGATCGCGTCTGGCCCGGCGGAGAAGCGCCCACCCCACATCTGGTTCGAGGTCTTGGTCATATCGGAGGTCCCATGCGGAAACTAAAGTCTGCGCTGCTTTATACGGCCCTTGCACTGGTTGCAAACGCGGCGATGGCCGAGGGGCCCGATATTGCCGCCCTGCGCAGTGGCGATATGGACAAATTGACGATTTCGGACGGCATGACTGCCAGCGATGTGCCGTTTCAAACCGAAACCGGCGGCACGGCGACACTGACGGATTATCGCGGTCAGGTGATCGCGGTAAATTTCTGGGCCACGTGGTGCGTGCCCTGCCGCGAAGAGATGCCATCACTGGCTGCGCTTCAGGACAGCTTTGCCGGGCAGAATTTTCAGGTGGTGACAATCGCAACGGGCCGGAATTCGCCGCAGGCGGTGCAGAAATTCTTTGACGAGGTTGGCGTGACCACCCTGCCGCAGCATCTGGACAACGGGATGGGGCTGGCCCGTTCCATGGGCGTGCTGGGCCTGCCCGCTACCATATTGATCGACAAAAACGGCAACGAGGTTGGCCGCCTGCTGGGCGGTGCGGACTGGAACAGCGACAGCGCGCGGGCTATCGTTCAGGCGCTGATCGACGGCTAGGCGTGCCCGGCCTCTGGAGACAGACCTGCCGGGTCAACCCCCAGCAATTTCAGCGCGGCGGTCCACTTCAGATCATTGGCCCGCCCAAACACGATGTCCGAGCGTGCATCGCAGGTCAGCCAGCCGTTGTCCGCGATTTCATCCTCTAGCTGCCCCGGACCCCAGCCGGAATATCCCAGCGCAAAGAGTGACGACTTTGGTCCGCGACCACTCGCGATCGCCCGTAACACGTCGGTGGTTGCTGTCATCGAGGTGCCCTGATCGACCTCCAGCGTGCCGCGATCCGAGCGATAATCCGACGAGTGCAGGACAAAGCCGCGCTCCAGCTCGACCGGGCCGCCCAGATGGACGCGGATTTCACGCGCCATCCCGTCCGGGACGATCTCCATCTGCAACAACATGTCCCGAAACCGCAGATCAGCCGAGGGTTTGTTAACGATGAGCCCCATCGCACCGTCGTCTGCATGGGCGCAAACATAAATGACAGCCTGTTCAAAACGCGGATCGCCCATGCCCGGCATGGCAATCAACAACTTACCCGCGAGGTTCGTAGATGCGTATTTCATGCCTCAATGATGGGTCGGACCCCGGCGATCTTCAAGCCTCTGTGTCAAACCTATCGCCGGATCGTTACTTTTCTTTGGCACCGTTGTCCGTATTTTCAGCGGAATGCGACTCACATCTGCGATTTTTGTCATCTGTTCGGCACTGGCCCCCACTTGGGCCGATGCAGAGGATATGACCGCCAGCGTTTCGGTGCTGCCGGGCTGGCGAACGCCGCACGGCACCTACATGACCGGGCTGCAAATCTCGCTACCCGAAGGATGGAAAACCTATTGGCGCGCGCCAGGGGACGCGGGCATACCGCCGATCTTTAGCTGGGCAGGGTCCGAAAACATCGCCAGCGCCGCCATTCAATGGCCCCGGCCCGACGTGTTTGACTCCGGCGGGCTACAGACACTGGGCTATCACGACGGTGTCGTGCTGCCGATCGAACTGTCGTGGTCCGAGGACGGCCCCATCCGTCTGGCCGGTTCTGTCGAGATGGGCATTTGCAAGGAAATCTGTGTGCCGGTCATGGTCGATTTTGACGCGGTTCTAACCGACGGCGGCCCGAATCCCGCAATTGCCGCAGCGCTGATGGATCGCCCGACGCCTGCGATCAAGGCGGGGGTTGGCCCCGTGACCTGTTCCGCGACGCCTGTAGACAAGGGTCTGGAGGTCCGCGCGACGATCCCGCTGGCGGACACCGGAGCACCGGAAATCGTCGTATTTGAGCCGGGTTCACCGGGGATTTGGGTCTCGACCAGCACGTCAGAACGTCAGGGCGACCTGCTGATCGCCTCGGCAATCATGATCCCGATGCCCGGGCAGCCGTTGACGCTGGACAGGTCTGCCCTGCGTCTGACCGTTTTGGGCACGCATCAGGCCATCGATATTCTGGGCTGCGTCGCGGGGGGCTAGGCCCGCCGCCGCCGCAGGTGCCACAGGGCGCCAATCGCGTAGATCGCCACCAGACCCAGCGCGGCCAGTACGATGAACAGGCCGACCGCCGGTCCCACGCTGGACGGAAACGCCGCTATCGCGGGCTGGCCGATCAAAACAACCGGCAGAACCAGCGCCGCGAACAGCCCCAGAACCCAAACCAGCCCCAGCCGCACGGGGCCGGCGATGGCGCGATTGCGTGCGCGCAGCGCCCGTTTGGCCGCAGTGATCTGGCGCGAGAAATCCGCCTGAACCGCCATGAGCGTCGGAACCACCAACAGCACCATCACCATGCCAAAGCTGAGCCCGTAAACCAGCGTCACCACGGTCGGTTTCAGAAATTGCGCATCGCTGGATCGTTCGAACAACAGCGGACCCAGCCCGAAAACCGTCGTTGAGGTCGTCAGGAACACCGCCCGCAGTCGATCCCCGACCCCGTCCACAATCGCCGGAATGAGCCCCCTTTCCTGCGCATATTCGTCAATTGTCCCGACCAGCACGATGGAATCGTTGATCACGATCCCCACCATCCCCAGCAGGCCCACAACCGTAAACATGCTCATCGGAATGCCCCAGGCGTTATGGCCGTATATGGTCCCGATCAGGGCAAAGGGGATGATCGACATCACCACCAAGGGGCGGGTCCAGCTGGCAAAAATCCACGCCAAGGTCAGATAAATCCCGGCAAGGATCAGCGTCACCCCGACCCGCGCGTCATTGATGAACGCAGTCTCCTGCTCGCTCAGCCCCCCGAGCTGCGAGGTGACGCCGTAGGTGTCGTGTATCTTGGGCAGGATGTCCTGATTGATGGCCAGCTTGACCGCAGCCGCACGATCCGCGTCATCATCGGCCAGATCGCCCGAGACCGTGATCAGCATCACGCCGTTTTCGCGCCGCACTGTGCCGAACCCGGTTTCACGGCTGACCGTGACGATATCCGCCAAGGGCACATAGGCGCCCGAGGCGCTGCGGATCATCATTCGCTCCATAAAGTCGGCGGTCAGTTCACCGTCCGGCAATTGCACCCGGATCGACGCGCTGCGGGACCCGTCGGGATAGGTCGCGGCCTCGATCCCGGCCAGGCGACGACGCAGTTCCGCGCCCAGATCCTCGATCGTCAGGCCCAGCGCCTGCCCCTGCGGTGTCAGCGTCAGGATCATCTCTTCTTTGTCGTAGGACAGACTGTCCTCTAGCCCTGACACCTCGGGGAACTGGGCCAATTCGGTCTTGAGAGCCTCAGCCGCCTGTTTAAGTTGCGTCGCATCCGCGCCGCCCAACTGGATTTCCAGCGAATTGCCGCCCGGCCCGGCGCCCCACGACCGGAACGACAGGGTTTCGGTCATCGGCGTCTGGCGCACCTCGGCCTGAAGCGCCGCGACAAAGTCGTTCGAGGTCATCGGCCGCAGGTCGGCCCCGATCAACTCGATGGTGATGGCGCCCAGTTGATAGGTCTCTTTGTTTTCGACCCCCGACAGCCCTCTACCGGATGTGCCGCCGATCTCTGCCACCGCATAGCGGAGCGGATCGACGCCAGTGTCCTGTTCATATTTATCGGCGACGGCACGGGTCGCGCGCTGCAATTCCGCCATCATCGCCATGGTGTCCTCGCGGGTGGCGGTCGGCAGCATGGCAAAGTTCCCGCTGATCTGGCCCTGCTCTGGCGGCGAGAAAAACCGCCACTGCACGTCGCCGCGAATGAATAGCGCAACCTGGCTGGCCAAGAGCGCCACAGCCCCCGCCAGCACGACGTAACGGCCCCGAATGGCCAGCGCGATCAGCGGCTTGAACAGCCGATCCACGAACCACGTCAGGCCCCGGTTCATGGCTGCCGAGGGCCGATCATACCACGCCTCTCTCTTGGAGGCGGGCGAGACATGGGACAGGTGATTGGGCAACACGACAAAACATTCGAACAGGCTGGCTGTCAGCACTGTGATCACCGTGAACGGGATCGCCGAGATCAGATCCCCGAACCGGCCACTGATCGCCATCAGGCCAAAGAACGCGATATTGGTGGTAATCGTCGCCGAAAACACCGGGCTGAACATGCGCCGTGCGGCGTTTTCGGCGGCGGTGACGCCATCCTCGCCCAGTTTGCGCACCCGGAAATCCGCATGTTCCCCGACGACAATCGCATCATCCACGATAATGCCGAGGGTGATAATCAACGCAAAGAGCGACATCATGTTGATGGTCAGCCCCGAGGCATACATCAAGGCCAGGGCCGCCAACATCGACACCGGAATCCCGGTCGCGACCCACATGGCCGTTCGGGCGTTCAGGAACAGGAACAACAGGACCAGAACCAGCACCAGACCTTCGGCCCCGTTGACCATCAGGATATTCAGACGGGCGGTGATCTGGTCGGCGCGGGTGTTGATCAGATCAATCGACACCCCCTGCGGCAGACCCTGACGCATCTCGGCCGCGACCTCTTCGACCGAACGTTGCAGGCCGATAGCGTCGCCCTGCGCGGTGCGGACCACCTGTATCTGGACCGCCGGATTGCCGTCGACATTATAGGCGCGGTCGCGATCTGGCCCCTCGACGGTGATGGTGGCCACATCGCCAATGGTCAGTTCTGACCGATCCGCATTAGTGCGCAGTACAATGCCCGCGATATCCTCGGCGCTGCGTTTTTCGGTGCCGGCCCGCACCCGCGACGACCCCGACACATCGCCCACCGGATTGGCATTAACCTCGGCGGCTATCGCCGCTGCGATTTCGCCGAGAGTGATATCGTGCTGGATCAGCGACAGCGACGTGACCTCGATCACCGTTTCCGGGGCTGCGACACCGCGAATGGTCGTGCGCGTGACACCGGCCGCAAAGAGCCGCGTGACTATATCGTCGGCCAACCGGGACAATTGATCCACGCCCAGCGGCCCGGTGATCACCACATCCGTGACGCCGTCAAACCACTGGCCGCGCCGGATCACCGGATCTTCGGCCTCGGCTGGCAGGCCGGTAACAGAGGACAGCGCGGTATCGATATCCTTTTCCGCCTGATCCATATCCGTGCCGGGCTCGAATTCCAGATCGATCCGGGCGGACCCTTCGGACGAGGACGCGCTAGAGGCGCTGACCCCGCTGACGGCCATCAGCACCGGGTCCAGAACCTGAACGATGGCGCGGTCGACATCCGCCGCGCCCGCGCCACCCCAGCTCACCGACACGCGCAGGGTATCGACCACCACGTCAGGGAAATATTGCGTCCGCATCTGGGGGTAGGACACCAGACCCGCCAAAACCATCAGCACCATCAGCAGGTTCGCCGCGGTTTTGTGCCGGGTAAAATAGGACAACAGCCCTCCGGCGCGACGTTCTAGAAACTCGGAGCCGCTGGCCATGGTCAGCCTCCCATCCGCGATTCAATCCGGGCGACGGTCTCGGCCGGCACCTTAGGCTGTTTGAGCTGTTCCAGAATGCGGGCTTTGGCCTCGGCGGGCATGCCGCTCTGGGTGACAAAGGCGACCAGCTTGGCACGGCGGTCCTCGTCCAGTTCGATATCCTCGCCCGCCGGAGCCGTGGCACCCGGCCCGGCTGCGGCGGTGGGCGCGGCCTGCCCGGCGGCCTGAACCCTAATCCCGGCCCCCAGCAGGGGCGTTCGGGTTTCCACGATCTGACGACCTTCAATCCCCGCAGCCTCGACGATGACGTCATCGCCCTGACGGCGCAGCACGGTCACGGGCACAATCTCTAGCCGGCTGTCGCTATCGAGCGCCAGAACCGCCCCATCGGCACCGGCGGCGGTGGCGGGCAACATCGCCACGCCAGTCAGTTCGGGTTCCTCGATCGTGACCGAGACAAAGTCCCCCGGACGCAGACCCTGTGCAGCATTCACCGACGCATAGAGCAAGCGCCCCGTTTGCCCGTCACCGACCAGAGCACTCTCACGCGTGATCTGGCCGTCGGTCGTCAGCACGAACCCCGACACATCCAAGGTAATTTTCACCGGCTGGGTACGCAGTTGACCGCGCTCATCCAGCAAACGACCGTACTGCGCGGTCGAAACCCGGAATGCGACCTCTAGCGCGGCAGGGTCAATCAATTCCGCAATCTGTTCATTGCCGGACACGCGCCCACCCGCAAACAGGGTCACCCCGGACAAGGTGCCACCGAACGGGGCGCGGATATCGGTGTCCTCCAGCGTCCGCTCGGCCTCTGATACTGTCAGGCGAACGCGATCCAGCGCAGTCCCCGACTGGTCCCGCCGCGCCTCGGCCTGCGCGACGGCATTTCGCTGACTGAGGACCGACGCATTGGCCGAGGCCGCCGCCAGTTCTGCCGTTTCCAAATCCAGCGCCGTCGCGGTCCCCCGGTCGCGCAGTCCACGGGTCCGCTCTAGCGCGGCCTGTCGCAGGGCTGCCTGCGATTCCGACTCAGCCAGACTATCGCGCGCAATCTCGAGAGCCCGCGTGGCGTCGCGCACCTCTGCCTCTGCGTCACGCAAATCGACCTGCGCCCGGGTCAGCGCCGACTGCGCATCGGTCGGGTCCAGTTGCACCAGCAATTGGCCGGCGCTCACACTGCCACCTTCGACAAAGGCGGGATCGGCAAAGATGATCGTCCCCGCAACCGGACTGCGCAACACCAGCGTTCGGCGGCTCTGCACCTCGCCAAAGGCGGCAAGTTCGGGGCTAAGCGTCTGCGCCTGAACCGTGACGACATTGACCGATGCAACGCGTTCACGTTGACCAAAAGAAGGGGCCTCTGCGCCCATCCGCGCCTGAACTGCGCCCCGAACGGCATTCGCCGCATAGGCCAGCAACCCCAAGGTCAGGGCCAACAAGAAAAGACCCGTCAGGCCACGTCGTAAAAACTGCATTCGTCGTCCCGCCACTGAATATCCCAAGGCCCCGAAAAACCGGGGGATTGGGACAGATTTAATAGGCCGAACGCAGGTGGCGACTATTTCCGTCGCTTATGTTCGTCCAAACGTGGAAATATTTCGACAAAGTTGCAGGGCAAATGTCGATAGTCCAATTGTTTGACCAAAATTTCATCCCACGCATCGCGACAGGCACCGGGGCTACCGGGGAGTGCAAACAGATAGGTGCCATTGGCGACACCGGCTGTCGCACGGCTCTGAACCGCGCTGGTGCCAATTTTCTGCATTGAAACAATGGTAAAGACCGTGCCAAAGGCGTCGATCTCTTTTTCGTAGACATCGCGGTGCGCCTCGACCGTGACATCGCGCCCGGTCAGGCCGGTGCCGCCGGTGGAAATCACCACATCGATATCGGGATTGACGCACCATGCCCGCAGGATGCCGGCAATCTGGTCGCGCTCGTCCGCGACGATGCGGCGATCCGCCAGAACATGCCCGGCCTCTGCAATCCGCTGAACCAGCGTGTCACCCGATTTGTCCTGCGACAGGGTTCGGGTATCGCTGACGGTCAGCACGGCAATGCGCACAGGGATAAACTCCCGGCCTTGGTCAATTCGGCTCATCAACGGCTCCGCAATTGGGATTTCAGGGACAGTAGGTCGGCCCACGCCTCGCGCTTGGCGCTGGTTTGGCGCAAGAGATAGGCCGGGTGCAACATGGGCAGCGCGGGTTTATCCAGCACCTTGGCCCATGTGCCGCGCAGCCGCGTCACCCCGGTCTGTCCGAGCAGCGCCTGACACGAGGTATTGCCCATAAGCACGATAAAATCAGGGTCGATCAGCCGGATATGGGCCTGCACAAAGGGCACCATCATCGCCACATCGGCCGGCTCCGGGGTGCGGTCGGCAACAGGCCGCCACGGCATGACGTTGGTGATATAAACAGATCGCGCCGGGTCAGGGCTGCTACGGTCCAAACCGATCGCCGCCAGCATCCGGTCGAGCATTTGACCAGCCTGCCCGATAAAGGGCCGTCCTTCGCCATCCTCTTCGCGGCCCGGGGCCTCGCCGATGATCATCACGCGGGCGGCGGGATTGCCGTCGCCAAAGACCAGATTGCGCGCCCCGCTCTTCAGCTTGCAATGGTCGAACTCTGACAGAGCCTGCCGCAACTGGTCGAGAGAGGTCACCGTCCCCGCGATCTTCGCCGCCTCTGCAACAGGGTCCACCTCGATCGGGGCGGGAACAGGCGGCGGCCCCTTTGGCAGCTGGGCATTGGAGGCGGCGACAGGCTGGGCGGCTGCGGCCTCGGCCACGGCGGCGAAACGGTCGACAGGCGCGTCGAGGATCGCCTCGTCCGCCCCCATTTCCACCTGCCATTCCAGCAGGGCACGCGCCGTCCAGTAGTCTACCGCAGATTCCATGCCGCGACCCTACTGCATGATCGCGATGAAGTGCAGTGCCAAATGGCACTATCCGTCCCTGACCGCTTGCCGCGCTGCCGCCCCTTTTCTATAAGCCCCCGAAGCCCCGACCGGAGGATACCATGATATTCAACGCCGCCCACCTCTTGGGAATCGAACACCTCCACCCCACGGAAATCACGACGCTGCTGGATTTGGCGGATCGCTATGCCGACGATAACCGCCGCGGCATCGCCCACAAGGACGTGCTGGCCGGTCTCACGCAGATCAACATGTTCTTTGAAAACTCGACCCGCACGCAGTCGAGCTTTGAAATCGCGGGCAAACGGCTGGGCGCGGATGTGATGAACATGTCCATGGCCACCTCCAGCGTGAAAAAGGGCGAAACCCTGATCGACACCGCGCTGACCCTGAACGCGATGCACCCCGATTTGCTGGTGGTTCGTCATGGATCGTCCGGCGCGGTCGATCTGCTGGCGCAAAAGGTCAACTGCGCCGTGCTGAACGCCGGTGACGGACGGCATGAACACCCGACGCAGGCGCTGCTGGACGCGCTGACCATTCGCCGCGCCAAGGGCCGGTTGCATCGCCTGTCCATCGCCATTTGCGGCGATATCGCCCATAGCCGCGTCGCGCGGTCGAATATCCTGCTCTTGGGCAAGATGGAGAACCGTGTGCGCCTGATCGCACCGCCGACATTGATGCCCTCGGGCGTCAAGGAATTCGGGGTCGAGGTATTCGACGACATGCGCGAAGGGCTGAAGGACGTGGACGTCGTGATGATGCTCCGCCTGCAAAAGGAACGGATGGACGGCGGGTTCATCCCGTCCGAGCGTGAATATTTCCACCGCTACGGTCTGGATGCCGAGAAACTGTCCTATGCCAAGGATGACGCCATCGTCATGCACCCCGGACCGATGAACCGCGGCGTCGAAATCGACGGCACCATCGCCGATGACATCAACCGCTCGGTGATCCAGACTCAGGTCGAAATGGGCGTGGCTGTGCGGATGGCAGCGATGGATCTGTTGGCGCGGAACCTGCGGGCAAAACGCGCGCAAAAGGCCGAGAGTGCAGTTTAATCTGGGCCCCGACCTGCCAAGCCACCTGCAAAGGACAACGACATGAGCGACAAACGGAAATCTGACGCGCGGATTGGCGGGATGGTGGCAATGGCCGCCTTGGGCGTCATGGCGCTCTTGGTGGTCGTGATGGTCGTAATCGCGGGATAGGCCATGAAAAATCGCAAACACCACTCTGACAACGCCGTCCTCGGGATGAACCGCCAGTTCGTGCCGACCCTGCCCGAAGGGATCACCGAACGCGCCCGGTATCAGGCCGATACCCTGACGTTCTGGCGATCACAGGCGTGGATGGCGGTATTCTTTTCCGTACTGGCGGCGGGCACTCTGATCGGCCTGTCCAATCCGCATTGGTGGACCGGTATCGTCGGGGCGATGGCGGCGATTGGCGTCCGGGCGTTCTACCTCGGGTCGGACGAACGCAAGATGGTCTGGCTGCTGACGGACGATATGCTCTTTGGTCCGATGGGCCGGAAAATCGCCCTGAGCAACATCCAGAAAACCAACGTGGTCTGGACCGCCGTACAGGTGGTCACGATCAGCGGCGACAAACATATGATCCGGTATTTGCCTGACCCTGACGCGGTCAAGGCGGAACTGGACGCGGCGCGGGCGTAGGTCATCCAATCGCGCCCGGTGACGGGCCGCCTGCCTGCTTTTATTATAGTGCCAGACGGGCTAGACCGCTGCGCAACGAGGGGACCGAGATGAACGATATTCTCTTTCAGAACGCGCGATTGATTGATCCGGTGGCGCAAACCGATGCGCCCGGCGCGATCCTGGTCAAGGACGGCAAAATCACCGCCGTGCTGTCCGAAGCGGACGCCAAGGGACAGACCGCCGCGCAGGTGATTGACTGCGGGGGCCTTTGCCTCGCGCCGGGGATCGTCGATATCGGGGTGAAAATCGGTGAACCGGGCGAACGCCACAAGGAATCCTATCGCTCGGCCGGACGGGCTGCGGCTGCGGGCGGCGTGACCACCATCGTGACCAGCCCCGATACCGCGCAGGCGATCGACACCCCCGAAACGCTGGAATTCGTTGCCCGCCGCGCCGCGCAGGATGCCCGCGTCAACGTGCTGCACATGGCGGCCCTGACCAAGGGACGCGATGGCCGCGAAATGACCGAAATCGGGTTCTTGCTGGATGCTGGCGCCGTCGCCTTTACCGACGGGAGCCGGGTCGTCACCGACACCAAGGTCCTGTCGCGGGCCTTCACCTACGCCCGGAGCCTGAATGCCCTGATCGTGGGTCACGTCCAGGAACCCGGCCTGTCCAAGGGCGCGGCCGTCACGTCGGGCAAATTTGCCTCGCTCCGCGGTCTGCCCGGCGTCAGCCCGATGGCGGAACGCATGGGGCTGGACCGCGATATCTCCCTGCTGGAAATGACCGGTGCCCGCTATCACGTCGATCAGATTACCACCGCCCGCGCCCTGCCCGCACTGGAACGGGCGAAACGCAACGGGCTGGACATCACTGCCGGCGTCAGCGTCCATCACCTGACGCTGAACGAATTTGACGTCGCGGACTATCGCACCTTCTTTAAGCTGACGCCGCCGCTGCGGTCCGAAGACGACCGGATGGCAATCATTGACGCCGTGGACAGCGGGTTGATTGACATCATCTGCTCGATGCACACCCCGCAGGACGAAGAATCCAAACGCTTGCCGTTCGAAGAAGCCGCCAGCGGGGCCGTCGGACTAGAGACCCTGCTGCCTGCCGCGCTGCGACTCTACCACTCGGGCCAGTTGACCCTGCCGAAACTGTTCCGTGCGCTGTCGCTGAACCCGGCCCGGCGGATGGGTCTGCCCTGCGGTCGACTGATGGACGGCGCGCCCGCCGATCTGGTGCTGTTCGATCCGGATGCGCCCTTCCTGCTGGACCGTAGCAAACTGCGCTCCAAGTCCAAGAACACCCCCTTTGACGGCGCCCGTTTGCAGGGTACGGTCGCGGGAACGTGGGTCGCGGGTCGCCGCGTCGATCAGGAGTAATCGATGACCACCATCGCAATTTGGGCCGTTCTTGGGTATCTGCTGGGCACTGTGCCGTTTGGGATGATCCTCGCCCGCGTCATGAACCTCGGGGATTTGCGCAAAATCGGATCGGGCAACATCGGCGCGACCAACGTTCTGCGCACCGGCAACAAAAAGGCCGCCGCGCTGACGCTGATTCTGGACGGCGGCAAGGGTGCGGTTGCCGTGCTGCTGGCCCGTCATTTCGGCGGAGAGATGGCTGCGCAGGTTGCTGCTCTCGCGTCGTTCTTTGGCCATTGTTTCCCGGTCTGGCTGGGGTTCAAGGGCGGCAAGGGTGTCGCGACCTTTATCGGCATCACGCTGGCGATTGCATGGCCGGTTGGGCTCTTGGTCTGCGCGACATGGCTGGGCGTGGCTGTGATCAGCCGGTATTCATCGCTCTCGGCCCTGCTGGCTGCGGGAATGTCGCCGGTCTACGCCTTTGTTATCGGGCAGCATAACCTGTTTATCCTGCTGGTCCTACTGGCGATCCTGATCTACTGGCGCCATTGGCCAAACATCCAGCGCCTGCGCGCCGGCACAGAGAGCAAGATCGGCAAGAAGGGCTAATTCCCCGACGATAGCATAAGAAAAGGGCGGCCTAGGCCGCCCGTTCCTTAGTAGCTGTAATCGCCGTAGATCCGCGTCAGATCCCCGTTCCAATCGGTTTTATACCGCTCTAGCAGCTCATCCGCCGGTGTTTGACCTGTTGCAATGCTCTCCTTCAGGGCATTGAGGAAATGGGTTTCGTCGGGGATCATCCCTGCCGCTCCGGTCCGGGCGCGGGCACGCAGACCGGCATCGGCGATCTCGACGACTTCGCGCGCCAGATCGTGCATTTTGATCCCGTTCACCGTGCCGGCGAGCCCCTCGACCGAGGCAGAGACGCGCAGCGCCTCGCGGGTTTCCTCATCGAAGCCTTTGCACAGGTCCCATGCCGCATCGAGTGCGGACTGGTCGTACATCAGACCGACCCAAAGCGCGGGCAAGGCACACAGACGCCGCCACGGGCCGCCATCGGCCCCGCGCATTTCCATGTACTTTTTGATACGGGCCTCGGGGAATACGGTGGTCAGGTGATCCGCCCAATCCGACAGCGTCGGCGTCTCGCCCGGCATCGCGGGCAGTCGACCGTTCATGAAATCGCGGAACGACTGGCCTAGGGCGTTGATATATTTACCGTCGCGATAGACAAAATACATCGGAACATCGAGGACATAGTCCACATACTGTTCGAACCCAAAGCCCTGTTCAAAGGCAAAGGGCAACATGCCCGTGCGGGCCGCATCCAGATGCCGCCAAATCTGCGAACGCCACGATTTATGGCCATTGGGTTTGCCGTCGAAGAACGGCGAATTCGCAAACAGCGCGGTGGCGACCGGCTGAAGCGCCAGCGCAACGCGCAGTTTCTGCACCATGTCGGCCTCGGACGCGAAATCGAGGTTCACCTGAACCGTACAGGTCCGGTACATCATCTGCGTCCCGGAGGTGCCAACCCGGCCCATGTAGTCCGTCATCAGCGCATAGCGGCCCTTGGGCATCACCGGCATTTGGTCGTGCGACCAGATCGGCGCGGCACCAAGGCCGATGAACCGCACACCGATTTCATCGGCAATCGACTTGACCTCGCGCAGGTGGTCGTTCACCTCGTCGCAGGTTTGGTGGATCGTTTCCAGAGGCGCGCCGGACAGTTCCACCTGACCACCCGGTTCGAGGCTGACATTCGCGCCGTCCTTGGTCAGGCCGATGATATTGTCGCCCTCGAACACCGGAGCCCAGTTATAGCGCTGCTGCAATCCTTCTAGAACGGCCTTGACCGAGCGCGGACCGTCGTAGGGCAACGGAGCCAAGCTATCATCGAGATACCCGAACTTTTCATGTTCGGTTCCGATGCGCCAATACGCAGCAGGTTTACAGCCCGATGCGATATATTCTGTCAGCTGTTCGGGCCGTTCGATGGGGCCGCCACCGGATTGGGGAATAGACATGGGGGCCTCACATTTTAATGCCTGTCGAGGTGACAGAGGTGGCGACAAAACAAGGGCGAGTCAAGGCGCAGACCCCTGTCACGATATCCTAGACTGGTCTGTGCGCCACAGCACAAAACGGCCCCGATCTGTCGAAGCCATCGCCGCCTGTGCGGCCGCGTAGTCCAGTCCCGGCAAGGCCGAGAGCGCATCGACGATCAGTTCCGCTCCTTTGGCCGAGGCGGGAACGACCAGACGCTGGCCATCGGTTTGCAGAAAAATCCAGAGCGCCTCGGCCTGATCGGTGACCTGAATTTCGACCGCCATCAGGGCATCTATGGCGACAGAGCCGCCAAAATGGGCCGACAGATAGGTGATCCGCCATTCATCGACCTCGACCAGACCGGGGCCCTTGCCGGTTGCCTTGCGCATCAGCCGGGCGCGACGCAGGCCTTCGATGGCGATGATCAGACCCAGCAGGGCGACGCCGTAGGATAGCCCGTTAACGATGCCAAAGGTAAACCGCGTCCACCACAGGCCCAGCGCGACAATGAGCGCGCCAATGATCACTTGGGCATAGCGGGCGAGCGCGGCGCGAAACTCTGGCCGGATAAAGTCAGACACGTCCAAAGCCCCAATTTAAGAACCGGAACCGCGCCATCACCAATCGCCCAAATGTTGTTGCCAAACCGTCAGCGCCGCAACCGCCGCCGTATCGGCGCGCAAAATGCGCCGCCCAAGGCTAACGCTCCGGGCGAACGGTTGACGGCGCAGGCGGTCGCGTTCGGCATCGGAGAATCCGCCCTCGGGTCCGATCAGAATCGCCCATTTGCCGCCAGCAACCTCGCCCAGCGCCTGCGCGGCCCCGACCAAGGTTTCGTCGCAGAACATCAGCTGGCGACCGTCGTCCCAATGATCCAGCACGCGGGACAGCTTCTGCATCTCTGCGACTTCGGGGACATAGGTGCCGCCGCATTGTTCGGCGGCCTCGATCGCATGGGCCTGAAGCCGCCCCTGATTCACACGGCCGGAATTGGTGAAATCGGTCTGCACGGGAATAATCCGGGCCGCGCCCATCTCGGCGGCCTTTTCCACGATGAAATCGGTGCGTTCCTTCTTGATCGGGGCGAAATAGAACCACAGGTCAGGGGGCATTTGCAGCGGGCGCGTCTGCGTCTCACACTGCAACGCGCCGCCCTTTTTGTTCGCCTCAGCGACAGAGGCGTCCCATTCGCCATCCCGGCCATTGAACAGTGAAATCACCGCCCCCTGTTCTAGCCGCATAACGCCAAATAAATAATGCGCCTGCTCTTTGGTCAGAGAGACGGTTTGCCCTTGCCCGAGGGGTTGATCTACATAGAGACGAACTTTTGATGCCATGGGACGGACCATATGAGCGGGACAGAACAATTGCCAGAGGGCACAGTTGCGGATGCGGTCAAAGGCAACTGGGTCGACACGCTCGCCCCGGCATGGTCGCGTCCCTATCTGCGCCTGTCGCGGGCCGACCGACCGATTGGGACATGGCTGCTGCTGATTCCCTGCTGGTGGTCGGTGCTGCTGGCCGCGCTGGCGGACGGTGAACCGCGGCTGATGGACCTGTGGATCGTGGTCGGCTGCGCGGCGGGGGCGTTTTTGATGCGCGGTGCGGGCTGCACATGGAATGACATCACCGACCGCGATTTTGACGCCCAAGTCGCGCGCACCCGGTCCCGCCCGCTCCCTTCGGGTCAGGTCACGACCAAACAGGCCGCCGTCTGGATGGCGCTACAGGCCCTGATCGCCTTCGGGATTTTGCTGACCTTTAACGGGCTGGCGATCGGTCTGGGGATTCTGGCGCTGTTGCCGGTTGCGGTTTACCCCTTTGCCAAGCGGTTCACGTGGTGGCCGCAAGTGTTTCTGGGCATCGCGTTCAACTGGGGCGCGCTTCTGGGTTGGGCCGCCCATAGCGGTAGCCTGTCGCTCACCCCGGTGATCCTCTATCTGGGCGGCATTTGGTGGACGCTGTTCTACGATACCATCTATGCCCACCAAGATACCGAAGACGATGCGCTGATCGGCGTGAAATCCACCGCACGGCTGTTTGGCGACAATTCCGCCCGCTGGCTGCGCGGGTTTCTGGTGCTGACCCTGCTGTTCGTCGGCGCCGCGACGATCCTGTCCACATTGGACCGCAGCATGCTGTCACTGGTGGTCGCATTTGCCGGCGTATGGGCGATGGGCTGGCATATGGCGTGGCAATTGACCCGTTTCGATCCAGACAGTCCGCCGATTCTGCTGATGCTGTTCCGCTCGAACAGAAACGCGGGCCTGATCCCTGTGCTGTTTTTCGCCGGTGCAGTTTTCCTTTGATTGCGCGACAGGGGCAGACCCCCTAGACAGGGCGCAGGATTGGGAAGATCAAAGAACGACATGCAGATACCTTCGGTCATGATCAGGGTCGGAACCTTCGCTTTGGCGGCAGGGATGGCCACCTTGGGCGGGCGTGTCGCCGTTCAGTTGCTGGAACATAAATCCGCGATGGCCGTCCAAGAGGCGCTGCTGGACGGAGAACAGGCGTGGGCCCGCGTAATTGCCGACGGCCTACAGATCGTCCTTGAAGGCGAAGCCCCGAACGAGCCCGCACGCCTGCGGGCCATTCGTCTGGCAAGCGGCGTGGTCGATGCCAGTCGGGTGATCAGCAACATGTCCGTGGCCAGCAGTGCGAGCATCACTCCGCCAGATTTTGCCATCGAAATCCTGCGCAATGATAGCGGCGTGTCGCTGATTGGCCTGTTACCGTCTGACAGCGACCGAGACGACCTGCACAGGCGCGTCACGAATATCGCAGAACAGATGCCCGTGACTGACCTGCTGGAATCGGCCAGTTTTCCTGTTCCGGACGGGTGGCGCTCTGCTCTGAACTTTGCGGTGCGCGCCTTGGCCGATCTGCCGCGCTCCAAGATTTCCGTGACCCCCGGCGCTGTTACCATTTCCGCAAGCGCCGACAGTGCCGATCAAAAGCGCCAGATCGAGGCGCGGCTGAACGATCTGGTGCCCGACGATGTGACGATGCGCCTGACGGTGACCGCGCCGCGTCCGGTTGTCAGCCCGTTCGTATTCCGCGCTGTGATCGACAACGGCGTCGCCCGGATCGAGGCCTGCACCGCCGATACTGTCGGCGCGCGGTCGCGCATTTTACAGGCCGCCGTCGAATCCGACTTTGATAGCAGCGACGGTTGCGCCATCGCGCTTGGCGTGCCCTCTGCGACTTGGGGACAGGCGGTGTCGGTCGCTATCGCGGCGCTGCGGGAACTGGGTGGCGGGTCGCTCGCCATTACCGACGCCGATGTGGCGCTGATCGCTGCCCCGGGAACGGATCAGGCGCTGTTTGATGATGTGGTCGGTCGGCTGACCAACACCTTGCCGGATCTGTTCGAACTGGACGCCCGATTGCCCGCCGACACCGGCGCGGCATCGGACGGTCCGGTGCAGTTCATCGCCACGCTGAACGATCAGGGCAGGTTGCAACTGCGCGGACGGTTGCCCGATGACCTGACCAACACTGTGGTGGAAACCTACGCCAAGGCCAGTTTTGCCGGTAGCACACTCGACATGGGCACCCGCGTCGAGGATACAGGTCTGCCGCCGGGGTGGCTGGTGCGCGTCCTGACCGGACTAGAGGCGCTGAGCCGCCTGACGACAGGCGCGGTGACGATCAAGCCGGACGACATCGCCATACGCGGCACGGCAGAGAACGAACAAACCGCCGCGGAGATTTCCGGCTTGATCGCGGACAAATTGGGCGACTCGGCGGTGTTCTCGATCGATCTGGACGTCATAGCCCCGGTTGAGGTTGTCGAAGAGACCGGCCCGACCGCCGAAGACTGTCTGGCCAAGGTCCAACAGATCACCGCAGAAAACAAAATCCTGTTTGACCCCGGTTCCGCGACGCTCACCGTCGCCTCCGGGCGGATTATGGACGAGATTGCCGATGTGCTGCGCGAATGCATGGATATCTCTCTCGAGGTGGCCGGTTACACCGATAGTCAGGGCCGCGAAGAGATGAACCAGCGGCTGAGCCAACAGCGGGCGGATGCGGTCCTGTCGGCATTGCGGTCGCGGCGCGTTCCCACCTCTTCCTTTGTGGCTGTCGGTTTCGGCGAGGCGGACCCCATCGCCGACAACGAGACCGAGACTGGCCGCGAAGCAAATCGCCGGATCGAATTCCATCTGGTCACGCCCGAGGCCGTCGCAACGCCCGAGCCAGAGACCGAGACCGAACAGACCACCCCCGCCCCCGCAGCGGACTAAAGGACAAGACCCGTGAACAGAACCGAACTGATCCTTGCCACCGCGATTATCCTGTTTGTGGCCTTCTCTCTGGGCTGGTTCGCCAGTTGGCTGGTCAACCGCTTTACCCGCGTGACCAAGGCCGACATCGGCGAATTGGACCGTATGGCGCAGGCGCTGCACGAGGCGGAGGAAACCCGCGACCACGCGATCACCTATTTGCAACAGCGCGAATCAGAGATCACCAATCAGCTGGCCCAGACCGAAGCAGAACTGCGCGCCGCGATGGAGGGCCTGCGCGAGGCCCGGCACGAGGCCGAAGAGCTGCGCCGTTACATCGAACGCCACAATATGGGCTGAGGGTTAGTCCCTGGGCGCCGCGGCGCGGGCGAGGCGGTCATTGATCGCCAGCCCCAGACCCATCATCGGAATCGGCGACACCGCGATACGCTCTGCTCCCAGTCGGTCCAGCGCGTGCAGACAGTCAAAGAGATTGGCCGCCGCCTCGACCAGATCACCGCTGGCCGACAGCGTCAGGCTCGCCCCCTCGACCGGGCCAAAGCCTAGCAGCGTTTCACCCGGCAGGACGGTCTTTGCATTCAATCGCACCGATCCGGTCGGGGCATAGTGCGAAGTCATTTGCCCCGGCGCGACGATGGCATCGCCCGCCGCAGCCAAGGGCTGGCCCAGAACGGCCTCGATATCCTCGGACGGGATTCCGCCAGCCCGCAGCAGCACCGGCACGCCAAAGCCGCCAACGATGGTCGATTCGACACCGACGCCACAGGCCCCGCCATCGACCACCGCATCGATGCGGCCCGACAGTCCAGCAATGACATGCTCTGCCTTGGTCGGGCTAATCCGGCCCGAGGGGTTCGCCGACGGTCCTGCCAACGGCACGCCAGCAGCCAGCAGAACGTCCCGCGCTACCGGATGCGATGGCACCCGCACCGCCAGCGTATCCAGCCCCGCAGTCACCAGTTTGGAAATCCCCGCCCCGGCCCGCAGCGGCAGCACGAGGGTCAGCGCCCCGGGCCAAAACGCCTGCGCCAAGGCGCGGGCGGCCGGGGTGAAATCGACCAGCGCCTCTGCCGCGGCCAGATCGGGCACATGCACGATCAGCGGATTGAAGGACGGCCGCCCCTTGGCCTGATAAATCCCCGCGACCGCCTGATCATTGCGCGCATCTGCAAACAGCCCGTAGACGGTTTCGGTCGGAAACGACACCAGCCCACCCGAGGCCAAAATCTGACCAGCGCGGGCAATTCCATCCGGCTGCGACGAAAGGACCGTAGTGTTCAACAATGTCATGACGCGGCGTTCCAGTTGCGGGGTTGAGGCGCATGGATACCTTGGACTGCGAAAAAGGGAAATAGAGGTGGCACGCCGAACACGTGCCCCCGAAGAGGAGCCAGCCATGCCGTTTCGCAGCCCCGTCAGCGATTTTCGCTTTATTCTGGATCATGTCGTCGATTTTAGCGCCGTGGCCGCGACCGAAAAATTCGCCGAAGCCACGCCCGAAACCGTCGATGCGATTCTGTCTGAGGCTGGCAAACTCTGTGACGAGGTGATCGCGCCCCTGAACCGCAGCGGGGATTTACATCCTGCGACCCTCGAAAACGGGGTGGTGCGCACCTCTCCGGGATTTGCCGAGGGGTATCGCGCGATTGCAGAGGGCGGCTGGATCGGTATCTGCGCGGACCCGGGCAACGGCGGCATGGGGCTGCCGCTGACGCTGGCGACGGCTGTGAACGACATGATGTCCGGAGCCTGTCTGGCGCTGCAACTGAACCCGTTGATGAGCCAAGGCCAGATCGAGGCCATAGAAGCCCACGCCAGCGACGAGATCAAACAAACCTACCTGCCGAAACTGATTTCCGGCGAATGGACCGGCACGATGAACCTGACCGAACCGCAGGCCGGTTCCGACGTGGGTGCATTGGCCACCAAGGCCGAGCCGCTGGGCGATGGCAGCTTTGCGATTACCGGGCAAAAGATTTTCATCACTTGGGCCGATAACGACTTTGCCGAAAACATCTGCCATCTGGTGCTGGCCCGCCTGCCCGATGGTGTGCCGGGCACCAAAGGCATCAGCCTGTTCATGGTGCCGAAATTCATCCCCAACGCCGATGGCACGCTGGGCGAGAGGAACGCGCTGCGCGTCGTCAGTCTGGAACACAAACTGGGGCTTCACGGGTCGCCCACCGCCGTCATGAGCTACGAGGGTGCGCGTGGCTGGCTGGTCGGCCCTGCACATGGCGGGATGGCGGCGATGTTCACGATGATGAACAACGCCCGACTGGGCGTCGGGACCCAAGGGATCGGAGCCGCCGAAGGAGCCTATCAGGCGGCCTATGCCTATGCGATGGACCGCAAACAGGGGCGTGTCGGCGGCACCGGAACCATCATCGAACATGCCGACGTGAGGCGGATGCTGGCCGGGATGAAGGCCGATATCTTTGTCGCCCGCTCTATCGCGCTGGCCTGCGGCACCGCCATCGACATGGGCCATGCCACTGGCTCTGACAAGTGGAAGGCGCGCGCGGCCTTGCTGACCCCGCTGGCCAAGGCCTTTGGTACCGACATCGGCGTCGAGGTCGCCAGCACGGGGATTCAGGTCCACGGCGGCATGGGCTTTATCGAAGAGACCGGCGCGGCCCAATATCTGCGCGACGTGCGCGTCACAGCGATCTACGAGGGCACCAACGGTATTCAGGCGATGGACCTCGTCGGGCGCAAACTCATGGATGGCGGCGAGGCCGCGTTCCGTCTGCTCGACGAAATCGAAGCCGGGGCCGAGCGTGCCAAGGGCACCCTGCCTGACATGGCCGAGGCCGTTTGGGACAGCGCCGAAACCCTGCGGGAAACGATCGAATGGCTGGTGGCGCAGGACATCGCCGACCGCTTTGCCGTGGCCGTCCCGTTCCTGCGCGGATTTGCGCGGGTGCTGGGTGGCCACTATCACCTGACTGCGGCCATTGCGGGCGATGACCGTCGCAAGCGTCTGGCGCGGTTCTATATCGAACGCCTGTTGCCGGAACACACCGGCCTGTTCGCACATGTCCGCCAAGGCAGCGCCGCCCTGATGGAGATTTCTCCGGACGATCTGGCCGCCTGATGTCCTCTGCGACCGCCGCGATCCGCTATCCGCACGAAACGCCCCCAGAATCCGGCACGGCAATCCAAGTCGCGCCAGGGGTCCTGTGGATGCGGCTGCCGCTGCCGATGGCGCTTGATCATGTGAATGTCTACGCGCTGGATGACGGCGACAGCTGGACGATAATCGACACCGGCCTGAACAGCCGCCGCACCAAGGAGGCGTGGAACCAGCTATTCGCCGGACCTCTGGCTGGCAAACCTGTTGCACGGGTCGTCATCACCCATCATCACCCCGATCATGTCGGGCTGGCCGGGTGGTTCGTGTCCAGGGGCGCACGGCTGCTGACGACGCGGACCGCGTTTTTACTGACGCGGATGCTGCAACTGGACGAACAACCCGGTTACACGGCCGAAGCGCTGGGATTTTATCGTGCGAACGGCATGGATGCCGCCGTTCTGGCGCAGCGGGAAACCGAACGCCCCTTCAACTTTGCCGATTGCGTTGCGCCGCTTCCCTTGGGCTATGACCGGCTGCAAGAGGGCGACACGATCCGCATGGGCGGGCGCACTTGGGACATCCGGATGGGTGATGGCCACGCGCCTGAACATGCCACCTTCTGGAGCCGCGAAGACCACCTCGTGATTGGCGGGGATCAGCTCTTGCCGTCGATCAGCCCCAATATCGGGGTCTATCCGACTGAACCGAATGCCGACCCTCTGGCCGAGTGGATCGACAGTTGCCAGCGGCTCGCTCCGTTTGCGCGGGATGATCAACTGGTGCTGGGCGGGCATAAACTGCCGTTCTTTGGGCTGCCGACGCGGCTGCGGCAGATGGAGGACAACCATCACAGCGCGCTGGATCGGTTGCTCGACCACCTGAGCGAACCGCGGGTCGGCGGCGATTGTTTCCCCGCCCTGTTCAAGCGCACGATCGGCCCGGCGGAATACGGTCTGGCCTTTGTGGAAACGGTGGCGCACCTGAACCATCTGCTGGCTCTGGGACAGGTGTCGCGCCAGATGGGACCGGATGGCGCATGGATCTGGAAAACCAGCCAAAGCAGACTTGCATCTGCGACCGGATGACATAATCAGGATGGGATGACAGGGCGCACTGAATCGTCTATTCACCCCTGCGAACAGATTTTACCGAAGGAGCCCGAAAATGGCTGAACACAAGCACGGCAGCATGGACATCACCGCTCAGGAACAGATGTTCGCAGGTTTCGTGAAATTCTGGGGCCGCTTTGCTGTTGGCGTCATGATTTTCCTCGCCTTCCTTGCGCTGGTAAACGGCTAATTCGATTTTCTGCGGGGGCGCGAACGTCATGCAACGACGGACATTCATGTTCGGCGCGCCTCTTGCCTTGGCCGCCTGCGCGACAAACCCTGTCTGGGCGCCTGACGATCAGGTCTACCGGATGCGGTACAGCCACCCCGGCCCGACGCAACTGACGCTCTTTACGATGAAAAACGTCGAGAGCGGAAACGGTGGCCATTCTGCCCTGATGATCAGCGCCTCGGAACGTGTGATCTGGGACCCGGCGGGCACATTCCACCATCCCGACATCCCCGAACGCAACGATGTGATCATCGGTGTTACGCCGCAAATCGCGGACTATTACATCGATTACCATTCGCGTGAGACGTTCTATACCGTCGCCCAGACCATCGACGTCCCGCCCGCAGTGGCAGAACAGGCGTTGCGGCTGGCCTATGCCCAAGGCGCGGCGATGCAGGCGACCTGTACCCTGACCACGTCGAAAATCCTCAGCCAGCTCCCTGGGTTCGAGAGCATTCGGACGACCTATTTCCCGAACAATCTGTCGGACCGCTTTGCCCGGTTGCCCGGCGTGCGGGAAACCGTCTATCGACAGGACGATTCCGACGATAACGCCGGGGTTTTGTACCGGATCAACGTCAGACCATTGCGCTGATTTGCAGGCCGACCAGCAAGACCACTGATCCGACGACTATCGACGGCACAACCTTGCGTGTGGTGACGGCCATTGCCAGCGCTGCAAAGGCCGCCAATAGCCGAAGTGCGTCGGTTTCCCCGCCTGTTGCCGCCGGCCAGAGGACCTGCGGCGCGACCATTGCCGGCAGCACCGCTACTGGCGTGTAGCGCAGCAGCCGGATCAGGAACGGCGGCAAGGGGCGGTTTCCCACGATTCCCAAAAATGAGAACCGGATCAAAAAGGTGCCCAGCGCGATCAACAGGATCAGCACCCAGATGTTCATCGGCGAGGCTATCATGCAACCCCCCGGCAGCGGTCCAACCATTGTTCGACGACTGCCCCGGTCAGCATCGCCGCGACAGCAGCACAAATCAAACCAACCCCAGCCGGCAGCCCCGCCAGAGCCAAGCCGACACAGACCGAAACCAGTGCGGCGGCGAGATGCGGCAGGCTACGCAGCAGCGGCCCGAACAGCGCGATAAAGGTCACGGGTAGGATGAAATCCAATCCCCATTCGGCGGGAATCGCGTGACCGAGGCAGGCGCCCGCCACCGTCGACAGCGCCCACGCCGGAACAATCGGCGTCGCAACACCGAAAAAGAACTGCGCCCGCTGATGGGCGCACCAATCCGGCTGTTCCGCGTATTTGGCAACGGCAACAGCGTAGGTCTGATCGAAATTCAGATAGGACACCAAGGCGCGTTTCCACAAAGGCGCCTCGCCCATGTAGGGCACCAGTGCGGCCGAATACATCGCCATCCGCAGATTCACCGTCAGCGCTGCCATGAGGATCAGCGCGAGTCCCGCGTTTTCCGACAACAGTTGCACCGCGGCAAACTGCGAAGCCCCCGCAATGACCAGGACCGACATGCCAATGGTTTGACCGAGAGCCAGCCCCGCATCCATGGCCATCACCCCGAACAGCAGGCCAAAGGGCAAGACCACCACCATAAAGGGCAGGCCGGCGCGAACACCTTCGTAAAACCTAGCTTGCGCCGGATCAGACACGATGACCTCAACCGAATGATCAAATTCCATTGATCATTCCCATCAGCAGATGAGAAAGCAAGTCCCGCTTTCAACCCTAACGTCAGGTAAAGGCGCCCGTTACGCGTCCCAGAAGCATAAAGGCACGCGCCGTCCGGGTTTCGGACATCGCCACAATCTCTTCGTCGGTGGCGGTCTGCTCAAACGCAACGAGCAATTGATCAAATCGACGCAGGAAGTGATGGGCCGCGTCACGGAAAATCGTGTCGTTTTTCATCCGCGCCGCCGTAAGAGCCAGCGACGAGCGATCCCTGATACCGCCCAAGGCCGCAACGGTTTTCCCCCGCTCACCCTTGGCAAAGCGCCGCCAGATTTCGGGCCGCGCGCGATCGGGGCGCATGTCATCCATGTAGATGCCGTCCTGACTCAGCAGGGTCAGCACGTCCTGACTGGCCTGTACCAACTGGCGGGCCTGACGATCGCGCAGTGCGGCACGCAGGGCGGCAAAGCCTTCGGTGTCGGTTTCGGATTCGGGGAAATGGATCGCCCGGATGATGTCGGCATTCGACAGCGGCGGGTTCATATCCTCGGCCGGGGTGCCAAGCGCAAGGCTGGGTTGGTCATCGGCCACGGCGACCTTGGGCAAGGGCAAAACGGTCCGCCCTGCCTGCCGCGACGAGGTAAAGGTCGCCAGCACGGTTTCGGTCTTCTGCGTCGCCTGCGCGATCTGGTCGAGTTTCTTCTCGACCTCGGGCTCTAGCCGTTTCAGCCGCGCCTCGCGTTCGGCCAGAAACGATTGCCGCATGTTTTCGATCGCATCGCGCAGCCGTTCGGTTTCCTCGCGGTAGATACGCGATGACCTCGCGGTCACGACAGCGACCCACAACACCGACGCGGGCAGAAACAGCACCACCAGCGTCAGAATGAACTGGAGCCTGTCAAAGCTGGCCTCGATACTGTCGGACACAAAGAGAAAGAATGCCCCCGCGCCGAGTATCCACAGCACGCCAAGACCCAGCGCCGCCACCTCTGCCCCAGAGATGCCGCGCGACGGACCCTGCGCAGGTCCGCCTGATTGGTGTCCGTTACCGGTTCCGGTCTGCATCCGGCGCCCCTCGTGCTGGATTAGACGTAATAAACCTTCAGCACTTCATAGCTGCGCTGTCCACCCGGAGTGCGCACTTCGACGGTATCGCCTTCGTCTTTGCCGATCAATGCACGGGCCAGGGGCGATTTGATGTTCAAACGACCGTTTTCGATATCGGCCTCGTATTCGCCGACGATCTGGTACGACTTTTCTTCGTCGGTATCCTCGTCGATCAGATCGACATTCGCACCGAACTTGATTGTGCCGGACATGCGCGACGTATCGATCACATCGGCCAGCGAAATCACGCCTTCCAATTCCTTGATCCGGCCTTCGATGAAGGACTGCTTTTCCTTGGCAGAGTGATACTCGGCATTTTCCGACAAATCGCCCAGCGCGCGCGCTTCGGCAATTGCTTCGATGATGGCAGGACGCTCCACCGATTTGAGGTGTTTCAGTTCAGCGTCAAGCTTGTCATAGCCGGCCCGTGTCAGCGGGATCTTCTCCATCAGGAACTCCGTCGCACTTAAGTTCTAGTTGAAGTCCATAACGTATCGGGCAGGGCAAAAGTCAATAGCCCCGCGCCAATCCCATGGATATAACCGCGCCAATTATAACGGAATAATCCGGGGGCAAAACAGGGTGCGGGTGTTTCTCAGGCTGGTCGGGCTGCATTTCGTCGTCGGGCTATTATACGTCGCGATCCTGGGCACGAACCCGGCGGATGCGATTGGGTCAATGTTCGCGACCTTTCCGACGGCCTTCGGCTTTTTCGTGACCAAGGCGTGGTGGGCGATTGCTGCCTTCGGCGTTTTGATCGCAGTCAGTGACCGGCAGGTGCTGCTGCCCCGGATCAAGCCCGCGATCTATGTGCTGATCGCCTGCAACCTGTTTTTCCTGACCTTTACCATGGTTAAAACCACGCTGCCGCATGTGGTGGTCTTCTGGGCGGATCCGTTGTTCGCCGCAATGGACCGGACACTGCATCTGGGCCGCGATCCGTGGGAATGGACACATGGGCTGGGCGACGTGGTGCCGTTATGGCTCGGAGAATGGCTCTATATGGGGCTGTGGCTGATCCCTGCGACCTATTTTCCGGTGTTTATCACATTGTTCGACGGCGACAGCCAACGGCGCGACCGCTATCTGTGGCTCTATCTGGTGGGCTGGGCCGTTTTGGGCAACCTGATGGCCCAGACGTTCATGTCTGCGGGGCCGATTTTCTACGACCGGGTTTACGATGGCGACAGATTCGCGGCCCTTATGGACACATTGCGCACCGGCGGCGTCTGGAACACCGGGGTCGCCTATATTCAGGACTACCTCTGGACCGCCTATTCGACACAGAACCTGCGTGTTGGGTCGGGCATCTCTGCCTTTCCGTCCGTGCATGTCGGCATGGTTACGGTCTGGGCGTTCTATCTGGGCGAGCGGTGGAAATTCACCATCCCCTTGGGGATTTTGCTGGTTGCGGCCTTTGTTTTCTTTTCCGTCCACTTTGGTTGGCACTATGCGGTGGACGGCTATGTGTCGATTGTCGTGATCTGGGCGGCATGGTTCATGATCCGGCGGATGCAAAATCGCCATCGACACGCTGCCAATGTCGCATTGCAGCGAAATAACGCCGTGTCGTGATTGCGATATAGCCATAGCTGCGCTAGTCCAATGCGCAACAATGTTACCGGGACCAGAGCCCGCACGAAAAAAGGGAACGCCATGACCGCCATCGAACGCGAAGCTATGGAATATGACGTTGTAATCGTCGGCGCAGGCCCCGCTGGCCTGTCCGCTGCGATCCGCCTGAAACAGTTGGACGCCGATCTCAGCGTTGTCGTGCTGGAAAAAGGCTCCGAGGTTGGCGCGCATATCCTGTCGGGCGCGGTTCTGGATACCGCCGGCATCGACCGCCTGATCCCCGACTGGAAGGCCAAGGGCGCCCCGATCAAGACCGAAGTCAAGGAAGACAACTTCTACTTCCTCGGCGAGGCGGGCGGGGTTCGCATCCCGAACATGGCCATGCCGCCGCTGATGAACAACCACGGCAACTACATCGTATCGATGGCCAATGTCTGCCGCTGGATGGCGGAACAGGCCGAGGCTCTGGGCGTCGAGATTTTCCCGGGCATGTCCTGTTCGGAGCTGGTCTACGGCGACAACGGCGAAGTCAAAGGCGTGGTCGCTGGGGTTTTCGGCCTCGAGGCGGACGGATCCTACGGGCCGAACACCGAGCCGGGCATGGAACTGCACGGCAAATACGTGTTCCTGTCCGAAGGCGTGCGCGGGTCGCTGTCCAAAGAGGTCATGGCAAAGTACGACCTCTCTGCTGGCCACTGCCCGCAGAAATTCGGCATCGGCATGAAGGAAATCTGGGAGATCGATCCCGCCAAGCATCGCGAAGGCACCGTCACCCACACCATGGGCTGGCCGCTGGGGTCAGAGGCGGGCGGCGGTTCGTTCATCTACCATCTCGAGAACAATCAGGTTTACGTCGGCTTTGTGGTTCACCTGAACTACAAGAACCCGCATCTCTACCCCTACATGGAATTCCAGCGCTTCAAGCACCACCCGATGGTTGCCGACCTTCTCAAGGGTGGCAAGCGCGTGGCCTATGGTGCGCGCGCAATTTCCGAAGGGGGCTACCAGTCGATCCCGCAGACCGCCTTCCCGGGCGGTGCTCTGCTGGGCTGTTCGGCCGGGCTCGTGAACGTCCCGCGCATCAAGGGCAACCACAACGCCATGCATTCGGGGATCGAAGCCGCCGAAGCCGCCTATGCCGCCATTCAGGCAGGCCGTTCGGGCGATGTGCTGGCCGACTATGACCGCGCCATCCGCGAAGGTGTGATCGGTCAGGACCTGAAAAAGGTGCGCAACGTCAAACCGATGTGGTCCAAGTACGGCCTGCTCGGTGGTCTGGTTCTGGGCGGTCTGGACATGTGGACCAACACGCTCGGCTTCTCGCTGTTCGGCACGCTCAAGCATGGCAAAACCGATGCCGCATCGACCGAGGAAGCGTCGAAGCACAAGAAGATCACCTACCCCAAGCCGGACGGCACCCTGTCGTTCGACCGTCTGACCAACGTGTCCTTCAGCTTTACCAACCACGAAGAATCACAGCCCTGCCACCTGCGCCTCAAGGACACGACCGTCCCGATCGCCGTGAACCTGGCCAGATTCGACGAACCGGCCCAGCGCTACTGCCCCGCTGGCGTGTACGAAGTGCTGGAGGGCGACAACGGGCCAAAGTTCCAGATCAACTTCCAGAACTGCGTCCACTGCAAGACCTGCGACATCAAGGACCCGTCCCAGAACATCACCTGGACCGTCCCGCAGGGGGGTGACGGCCCGAACTATCCGAACATGTAATCTGTTCAAAATCTTGCGAACTGTCCGTTCTGGCCCGGCGTCCGATTGCAGGCGCCGGGTCATTTCATTAGGCTTGTGTGGAATTTAGCGTACAGGAACATTGCCGTGGCCAACCGATCCCTTCGTTTCCGGTCTCTTTTGTTGGCCGTCCTCGTGGCTCTGCCCAACGTCAGCCCTGCCCAGGATCCCGGTGCCTATCTCGCGGCGCGGCAGGCTGGTGTGGAGAATGATTTTGGCACGGCAGCCGATTTCTATATGCGGGCGCTCAAGAGCGATCCGTCGAACGCTGTCCTGCTGGAAAATGCGATCGTGTCCCTGATCGGCGCGGGCGATTTCGAGACTGCCAGACCACTGGCCGAAACCATCGCCGACGGGTCCAATGTCAGCGATGTGTCCAACATCGTCGTCGTGGTCGAGGCCGCAAGGGACCGTCGCTGGGATGATATCCAGGCCCTGCTAGAGGCAGGATTGACCGTCAGCCCGTTGATCGACGGAGCGCTACAGGCGTGGGGCGCTCTGGATCAGGGGCGCCCCGAAGATGCCTTTGGCACATTGGATGAAATGATCTCTGACCGGACGCTGGGGATTTTCGGAGCCTATCAAAAGGCTTTGGCTCTGGCCTATGTCGGCGACTTTGAAGGGGCCGAAGCGATCTTTGGTGATCCGGCCAACATCAGCATTCTGCCCTTTGATCAGGCTATCCTCGCCCGCGCGCAGGTTCTGGGCCAGCTGGGCCGCACCGACGACGCGGTCGATCTGCTGGCTCAGGCGCAGAGCACGAACAACAATCCGGAATTTCGCGCCCTTGCAGATGCGCTGGCCGGCGGGGAACCGGTTCCGTTCGATCGGATCACCGCGCCATCAGACGGGGTGGCAGAGATTTTTCTGGCCATCGCCATTATCCTCGCCGATGAGGGCAACCCTGCCCTGCCGCTGGTTTATGCACGATCCGCGCAGCGCCTGAACCCGGACAACGTCGCTGCGATCTTGATGACCGCCGATCTGCTGGAACAACTCGGGCGGCATGAAATGGCGACGCAAACCTACGCGCTGGTGCCACAAGACCACCCCAGCTTTGTCATTGCCGAATTTGGCCGAGCGACCGCTCTTAAGGCAGAAGGCAAGGTCGATGCCGCGATCGAAGTATTGCAGCAATTGATCCGGCGTGATCCGACCAATTCCATGGCCACCGCAACCTTGGGCGACTATCTGCGCGGCGAAGAAAACTTTAAGGACGCCGAAGCAGCCTATACGACCACGCTCGATCTCTATGGCGATACGCATCCGGCGACATGGTGGGTGTTATTTGCTCGCGGGATCACTCGCGAACGACTGGGCGAATGGGACGGGGCAGAGGCCGATTTCCGCAAGTCGCTTGATCTCAATCCCGGCCAACCTTCGGTGTTGAACTATCTGGGCTATTCCCTGCTGGAACGGCGGGAGAAGCTCGATGAGGCCCTTGCGATGATCCAGGAGGCCGTGGCGCTACAACCCGAAAACGGGGCGATTGTCGATAGCCTCGGTTGGGCGCTGTATCGTCTTGGACGGATCGAAGAGGCCGTTCCGGTGCTGGAAAAGGCCGCTTCTCTCGAGGCGACCGACCCTGTTGTCAACGATCACTTGGGCGATGTTCTGTGGCTGGTCGGGCGCAAGTCCGAAGCACGGTTCCAATGGCAGCGCGCCATGTCCTTTGGTCCGGCCGAGGTGGACGCAGCCAGAATCCGCCGCAAACTCGACGTAGGTCTGGACGTGGTTCTAGAGGAGGAGGGTGCAGCGCCCCTCACCGCGAATGGCAACAATTAAGGCCAACGCCCCCGCCAAGATCAACCTGACCCTGCATGTCACGGGCCAGCGCGAGGATGGTTATCATCTGCTGGACAGCATGGTCACCTTTGCCGAGGTCAGCGATATCATCACCGCGACCAAGGCGATAGACATGCGCCTGACGGTCAGCGGCCCCTTTGCCATGGGGGTGCCGACAGATCACAGCAATCTGGTTCTGCGCGCCGCCGAGGCGCTGCGGATTGAACGCGGTGTGAAAATGGGCGCGCACCTGCATCTGGAAAAGAACCTGCCTCACGCCGCAGGGATCGGCGGCGGTTCATCCGATGCGGCGACCACGCTGCGCGTTCTGGCCCAGATCTGGGATGTGGAACCTTTGGCGCCAGATCACCCCTCGGTGGTGGCCTTGGGGGCGGACGTGCCGGTCTGTTTGCGCGGACCTGCGCCGATGCGGATGCAGGGGATCGGCGAGGTCCTGTCTGACCTTCCGCCGCTGCCGCGGGCCGCGATGGTTCTGGTCAACCCCGGTGTCGAGGTTCCGACCCCGGTCGCGTTTCAGGGTTTGACCCGCAAAGACAATCCCCCGATGACCGAATTGCCGCAGTCACTGGATTTGGCCAAGTTTATCAAATGGCTGTCAGCACAACGCAATGATCTCACCCCGCCCGCAGTCGCCCATGCGCCTGTGATCGGTGATGCCTTGCGCATATTGCGGACGCAGCGCGCGGTTCTCTGGGCGGGAATGTCCGGCTCTGGCGCCACCTGCGTCGCACTGGTCAAGGATATGGGCGCAGCGCGGCAGGTGGCCCGCGCCGTTCAGATCCGGGAACAAAGCTGGTGGGTCGTCCCGACGCCGCTGATCAACTGATGCGGGCGACGACGTAATCGGCCAGATCGGACAGCATTGTACGGATTGGATGGTCTGGCAGAACCTGCAGATGCGCCTTGGCCGTTTCCGCCCAATGCATCGCTTCGTCGCGCACGGCATCCAGTGCGCCGCAGCGGCGCATGATCTCTAGCGCATGCTCCAGATCGCCATCCTGCTGCTTGCCCTTGGCGATGGTCCGGTCCCAGAACGCCCGTTCGTCGGCATCGGCAACCGCGAGCGCCTTGATCAGGGGCAGCGACAATTTACGTTCACGGAAATCGTCGCCGATGTTTTTACCGATTGCCGCGGTGCCGCCGTAATCCAGCAGATCGTCAACCATCTGGAACGCGATCCCCAGCGCATCGCCATAGGCAAACAGCGCGCGGATCTGGTCTTCGGGCGCAGCGGCGATCACGCCGCCGACTTCGGTAGCGGCAGAGAATAGAGCGGCGGTTTTCCCGCGAATAACCTTGAGATAGGTGTCCTCGGTCGTCGTCAGATCGCGGGCCGCAGTAAGCTGGAGCACTTCGCCCTCTGCAATCGTGGCCGAGGCATTGGCGAGGATTTCCAGAACCCGCAGGGACCCTGTTTCCACCATCACCTGAAACGAACGAGAGAACAGATAGTCGCCCACCAAAACGCTGGACTGGTTGTCCCACAACAGGTTCGCGGTCGGGCGGCCACGGCGCTGTTCGCTCTCGTCCACTACGTCGTCGTGCAGCAGGGTGGCGGTGTGAATGAATTCGACCGTGGTGGCCAAATGGATGTGATAGGGGCCGTCATAACCGCACATTTTCGCCGCCGCCAAGGTCAGCATCGGACGCAGACGTTTTCCGCCCGCCTCGATCAGATGCGCCGTCACCTCTGGGATACGGGGGGCATGTTCGGACGACATGCGTTCGCGGATCATGACGTTGACCGCAGCCATTTCCGAGGCAAGCGCCTGCGCCAGTTGATCATGCGGTTTTGTGGCGGCCACATCCAGGCTCATTGCAGGCTCCGTCGCGGTATTGGCAAAGGCGATGCGCCGCCTTACCTCTTGAGTATGAAAGAGCTTTTACGCACAACCGACCCGACAGTCATCGCCTTCGCAAAGATGCTCTTACAAGGCGAGGGTATAGACTGCTTCGAGTTCGACGTAAATATGAGCGTCCTCGATGGGAGTCTTGGCATATTGCCGCGCCGTCTGATGGTGCTGGACAGGGATCATTTCCTCGCGGTGGCAGTGCTGCGGGACAACGAGGTAGATTTGGGCACGTGACCGAACTGACATGCGATGAGTTTCTGGGCGGTCGGGTACGTCTCTGGCAGCCGCGCGAAGGGTATCGCGCTGGCGTTGATCCGGTCCTGCTGGCGGCAGCCTGCCCCGCGCAGCCCGGCGACCGGGTGCTGGAATTGGGCTGCGGCGCAGGTGCGGCCTCGCTCTGCCTCGCGGCGCGGGTTGCGGACCTGACACTGACGGCGGTCGAACTCCAGCCGTTCTATGCCGATCTGGCGCACAAGAACGCGGAACAGAACACCACCTCACTGACGGTCCATACGGCCGATCTGACCACGTTGCCGGCGGATCTGCGGCAAGTGCAATTCGACCATGTGATCATGAACCCGCCCTACTACGACCGCGCCGCGTCAACCTCGGCACGCGATCAGGGGCGCGACATCGCCTTGGGCGGGGATACACCCTTGGACGCTTGGATCACCACAGCGGCCAAGCGTCTGGCCCCGCGTGGCTGGCTGACGATGATCCAGCGGATTGACCGGCTACCCGAATCGCTGACGGCAACGGCGAACTGTCTGGGGTCCCTGTCGGTCCTGCCCATCACATCGCGCGAAGGTCGCGAACCGGGCCTGTTCCTGCTCAAAGCACGCAAAGGCGGGCGGGCAGCCTTCCGCCTTGCTCCCGCTTTGGTGATGCATCAGGGGCATGAACACGGAAAAGATGAGATCAACTATACAGAAACTGTCTCTGCGATCCTGCGATCCGCGGCCCCTATTTCCGCTGCATTTTAATAAAGTTGCGCACGATAGGCGGAAAACGACCGATCCTTACAATATACAGATAGGTAGGTGACAGTTTTGTAAAACTGTGGTTGCATGGACCTATCAACAACGAGAGGAGACGAATATGAGCCTGAGTTCGCATATCGAAGAACTGAGGAAGAAGCACCAGACTCTCTCTGTCGCGGTAGAGGCAGCGCAACGTAGCCCGGCATCCGACGACCTCGAAATCACCCGTCTTAAAAAGCAGAAATTGGCGATCAAGCAGGAGATAACCCGCCTTTCGACGCACTAGTCGCGCATACTGGCCCGAGCCGCCAGTAGCGCCCCGCCCGTGATCAACGCTGCCGAGAGCAGCAAGGTCCAAGTCAGGGATGCGATCCCAGCCACGATTAGCGCAAGTGTTGAAAGGACCGGCGCAGCATAGGAGGCGACACCCAGCAACTGGATGTCGCCTTTTTTCACGCCCAGATCCCAGACAAAAAACGCGATTCCGACCGGCCCGACCCCCAATCCGATCACAGAAAGCCAGCCAATGCTGGTCGTTGGCCAGACTGTTGTCTCAAGCGCCAAATGCGCAGGCACAGACAGCGCCGCCGTGGCAAGGCAAAACACCACAACAGAGGCGGTGGGGACCGCGCCGAAACTGCGGGAAATCACCGAATATCCGGCCCAGGTCAGCGCGCAGAGAAACGCGAGCCCGTATCCGGGCAAGGCTGCAGCGTCAAAACCACCTGCCCTGCTACCGACGATCAGCGCCGCACCCGCAAAACCGACCAAACCGCCGATCACATGCCCCGGCTTGAGCGATTCGCCGGGCAGAAGCCCGGAAAACAAAACGATCAACAGCGGCCAGAGATAGGCGATCAGGCCCGCTTCGGCGGCGGGGGCCATGCGCAGAGCCGAAAAATAGAGAAAATGATAACCAAACAGACCCGCAGTTCCGATGATATAGACGCGTAACGGCACCGACCGAAGCTGCGCCGTCGTCCCCGTGAACACCAGCCAGACCACGCCAATGGCGCCGCCAATCGCAAAGGTCACCGCATTGAGCTGGAACGGCGGTACAGGCGCGGACCCTACGGTCATCAGCGCCAACAGCGCCCAGAGTAGCACTGCAATAAACCCGATGAACGTCGCACGGGATTTAGTCATGGTCAAAGCTCCTCGACCGGAATGATCGTCATATCTTCGGGCGCCGCATCTGCCCCGACCATTTGAGCGGTGACCCAATCCCGGAATGCGCGTACCTGCGGTCGGTCGACCGCCGATGTCCGACACAGCAGCCGAAAATGGGCTCGGGTGGAAATACCAACAGAGAATGGCGCGGCCAAGCGCCCCAATTCGATATCACGCCGCACAAAGCTCATCCGGGCGAGCGCGACACCCGCCCCTTCGATTGCGGCATCATAGGCATGATCAGGTTGCGAAAAAGTTGCGGTGATCTGCGGGTCATGCGCGACGCCACTCGCGCGAAACCACGCGGGCCAGTCGGTCCGCGGCTGCAAGAAATCGTCCGATGCATTATGCAGCAACGGCGCGCCGATCAACGACCCGGGCGTCGGATATGCGGTAACCAGGTCCGGGCGCATCACGGGCGTGAGCCATTCCCTCCCGGTCAAAGGCACAGAAAACAGATCCGTCGCGCCGCCGTATCCGTATCGGATCGCGATATCGACCTCATCGTAGTCAAAATCCAGCAACCTCAGCGAGGCGATGAACCGCAGGTCGATACCAGGATAGAGGCGGGCGAACTCGAACAGACGCGGCGCGAGCCATTTTGAGGTAAAGGCAGGGCCCGCTGTGACATTGAGCGTGGTGCTCTGCCCGCTCTGCCTGGCACTGCGCCACGCCTGAGACAGCGTCGCAAAGCCCTGGCTGGCCCCGGGAGCCAAAGCACGGCCGGCCTCAGTCAGTTGCACCGCCCGATTCAGACGGACAAATAGCGGCTGTCCCAAATGCTCTTCTAGCGACTTGATCTGAAACGACAGAGCGGCAGGGGTCACCGACAACTCCTCGGCCGCCTTTGCAAAGGAAAGATGCCGGGCCGCGGCCTCAAAGGACCTAAGCGCAGTCAATGGCGGCAGCCGGTTCGACATCCAGATAAGTTTTCCTTATGTGAAGATACAAAAACACTCGTTTGTCCGCTGAATTTTTGAGGCCTACTCTGACATCAGTCAAGTTCCTCAAAAGGTGCGCCATGATTCATATCACGTCTACCGAACATGCCCAGATCGCGTCGACACGTGCCCGACAGCTTCGCGCCGGAGCGTTCCGCGATGTTTTCCGTCGGATTCTAACGAGGTCAAATAGGCGTGCGCCCAAATTCCCGCTGGCCCCAAGTGACCTTACGGGATCGTCCCGCTGCTAAATCCAGCTTACGAGACGAAAAGGGCCGGTCGCTATGACCGGCCCTCTTTGGCATATCGTCAAAGACACTTAGACAAAGAACTGAGCGCCGTTTGCGGAAATCGTCGAGCCGTTGATAAAGCCCGAGTCGTCGGAGGCGAGGAAGGCGACGCAGCGCGCGATTTCTTCCGGCTCGCCCAGACGACCGGCAGGAATGCCGGCAATGATCTTGTTCCGGACTTCTTCTGCAATCGCCATCACCATTTCGGTCGCGATATAGCCGGGGCAAATCGCGTTGGCGGTGATGCCGAAACGTGCGCCTTCTTGGGCCAGCGACTTCACGATACCCAGATCGCCTGCCTTGGTCGCCGCATAGTTCACCTGACCGAACTGGCCCTTCTGACCGTTGATCGACGAAATCACGACGACGCGGCCAAACTTGCGGTCACGCATGCCCGGCCAAACGGGGTGAACGGTGTTGAACACGCCGGTCAGGTTGGTGTCGATCACCTCTTGCCACTGGGCCGGGGTCATCTTGTGGAACGGAGCGTCACGGGTGATGCCAGCGTTTGCGACGACGATGTCGATCGGGCCGAGATCCGCCTCGACCTTGGCGATGCCAGCGGCGGAATCCTCATAGCTGCCCACATTCCACTTGTAAGTCTTGATACCGGTTTCGGCGGTAAAGGCCGCGGCCTTTTCGTCGTTTCCGGCATAGTTGGCAGCGACGGTGTAACCGGCCGCCTGAAGGGCCTTGGAAATTGCGGCACCAATACCGCGGGACCCACCAGTGACCAATGCGACGCGAGACATTCTGTATTCCTCCGTGAACTTCGCTTCGAAATCTTGTTACTTCAGATTTAGGCAACGCGCAATATTATTGCGCTGCAATGCCGCACCCTGCAAAAATGGGGGCCCAGAGCCTGAGCCCCCATCAATCGTTACCCAAGAAGTGTTACGGACGCTCGACGCACAGAGCGACGCCCATGCCGCCACCGATACACAGGGTAGCAAGACCGCGCTTGGCATTGCGACGCTTCATCTCGAACACGAGGGTGTTCAGGATGCGCGCGCCCGAAGCGCCGATCGGGTGACCGATCGCAATCGCGCCGCCGTTGACGTTCACGATATCGGGGTTCCAGCCCATGTCCTTGTTCACGGCACAGGCCTGCGCGGCAAATGCTTCGTTGGCTTCGACCAGATCGAGGCTGTCAACCGACCAGCCAGCCTTGGCCAATGCCTTGCGCGAGGCAGGGATCGGACCGCAGCCCATGATTTTCGGGTCCAGACCGGCGGTCGCATAGGACACGATACGGGCCAGCGGCTCGATCCCGCGCCGTTCAGCATTGTCAGCGGACATCAACAGGGCTGCCGCCGCGCCATCGTTCAGGCCAGAGGCGTTGCCAGCGGTCACCGAACCATCCTTGGCAAAGGCGGGGCGCAGTTTGGTCATTGCATCGATGGTCGCGCCATGACGGATGTATTCGTCGGCATCGACGGTGATGTCGCCCTTGCGCGATTTCACGATGAACGGAATGATTTCGTCGACGAATTTGCCAGCCTTCTGCGCGGCTTCCGCCTTGTTCTGCGAGGCGAGCGCGAAAACGTCCTGCATTTCGCGGGTGATGCCCCACTGGTTCGCAACGTTTTCTGCGGTCTGGCCCATGTGGTAGCCATTGAACGCATCCCACAGACCATCGCGGATCATCGTGTCGATCAGCGACAGATCACCCATTTTCTGGCCGGGGCGCAGGTTCTGGCAGTGGGGCGACATCGACATGTTTTCCTGACCGCCTGCGATCACGATATCCGCATCACCCAAGGCGATGTGCTGGGCAGCCAGCGCAATCGCGCGCAGACCCGAACCACACACCTGATTGATGCCCCAAGCAGCGGACTCGATCGGCAGGCCCGCATTGATGTGCGCCTGACGGGCAGGGTTCTGTCCCTGACCAGCGGTCAGAACCTGACCGAGGATGGTTTCACTGACTTCGGATTTATCGATGCCCGCACGGGCAACCACACCCTCGATAACGGCAGCGCCGAGATCATGGGCGGGAACGGTAGCAAACGAACCGCCGAAGCTGCCGACAGCAGTACGACCGGCAGAAGCGATAACAACATTGGTCATAGGGACTCCTCTCTTATTCGATCCAAGACCGCGGGCGGGAGGGACGGGCCCCTCTACCCGTGCTTGAACCTTGTTTACGCGGCGTCCATCATTCGAGCAAACAAATTTCGCTGCAACGCAGCTATGCACCACCAAAGAAGCATCAAAGTGCCATACGTGGCGCCCCGAATAGATAGCCCTGCAAACAATCGACACCCAATGACTGCAAAAGCGCAGCTTCTGCTGCGGTTTCAACACCTTCGGCGACGGCAAACATCTCGAATTGATGGGCGACATTGATCAGCGCCTCAGTCATCACCTGGTTTTCCGGGGATGACTCTATGCCGCGGACAAAGCACTGGTCGATCTTGACCAGATCAAAGAAGAAATCCTTGAGATAGCGAAAGGACGTCATCCCTGCCCCGAAATCATCGAGGGCAAAGGCAACACCCTGCGGTTGCATTTCGGCCATAAAGCGAATCAGAACCTCATGCAGGACCATTGCGGAACTCTCGTTGATTTCCAGAATGAGCCGGGGCGCAAGGTTCGGGTTGTCGGCCAGCCCCCGTTCCAGGGTTCTGCGCCACTTGCCATCCGCCATCGACCGCGCCGACATGTTAATCGACAGTCGCAAGGTTGGGTTCGCCCGCAGGGTTTCGATCCCGAGCCGCAAAGACGCACAGTCGATTTCGCGCCCCAGTTCGGTTTCCTCTATCTCTGACATGAACAGGCCAGCGGGGATAATCCGCCCCCCCGAATCCTTGAGCCGGATCAGACCTTCATAAAATGCGATCGGGTTTTTGCCCGTCGCGGCGACGATTGGCTGGAACGCCAGCTGCGCATGACCGGCATTGAGGGATGTGCGGACAGAGGACATCACGTCGCGATCAAAATCGGCGACCGCATAATCCAGAGGGGTCATCGGCTGTTCGGATCTGGGCATGGCATCAGGTCAGTTTGTTGGCGACCCTGCCACCCTGCCCGCCACGACCTAAGGTCGGGTAAACATCGGGCCAGTGGCTAAAATTGTCGGCAGTATTACCAGCGCTTTAGAGCGGCTTCGTCTTCGTCGCGGGCCTCGACCCAGTCTGCCCCTGCGCGGGTCAGTTCCTTTTTCCAGAACGGCGCACGCGATTTCAGGTAATCCATCAAGAACTCGGCCGCCGCAAAGGCATCGACCCTATGGCGCGACGCGGTCAGCACCATCATGATCTGCGCGCCCGGTTCGAGCCGGCCGTGCCGATGGATCACAGTCACATCGGCCAGCGCCCAGCGTTCACACGCCTGTTCGACCATCGCGGAAATCGCCTTTTGCGTCATGCCGGGGTAATGTTCGATCTCCATCGCGATCAATCCACCGTCAACGTCGCGCACCACGCCGGTAAAGCTGACCACCGCGCCGGCACCATCAACGCGCGCCGTAAACCGGTTCAGTTCATCCCCCGCATCAAAGCTGTCTGATTGAACCCGGACGTCCATCAACCGCCCGTCATCGGCGGGAAAAACGCAACCTCGCGCACGCCGGCCAAGGGCGCGTCAAAGTCGGTCAATTCCTGATCCAGAGCCACGCGCAGCGCCCGCACATCCGCAAAGGCCGCCGCATAGCGGTCCTCGCGGGCAGAGAGTTCTGCCACCAAGTCAGCGACGGTGGCCGCGCTGGTCTCAACCTGTTCGCGGGGCAATCCGATCCGTTCGCGGACCCAAGCAAAGTAAAGTACGTCGATCATGCCATCACTTTAGATAGGGCAGAGCTTTGCGGAAATAGTCCATTCCGGTAATAAACGTCAAAAACGCGGCAACCCACAGCAGTACGACGCCGACGAACCAGCTGATCTGAGAGAGATCGACAAAATCGGGGTCCTTCATCGCGTGATGTTCGAACGCGCCGGTCGAAAAGAGCACCGCGATGGCGACCATTTGCGCGGTGGTTTTCCATTTGGCCAGTTTCGTGACCTTGAGCAGACCCGCCGTATCGCCCAGATATTCGCGCAGGCCTGACACGAACACTTCGCGGAACATGATCAGGGTCGCGGGCAGCAGGAACCACGGGTTCATGCCCGAAAACCCGGTGATCACCATGAGCGCGATCACGACCATCGCCTTGTCTGCGATCGGGTCCAGCATCGCACCGATCTTGCTCTCTTGTTTCCACAGACGGGCCAGATAGCCGTCAAAGAAATCGGTGATCGCAGCGGTGACAAACAGCACCAGCGCGAACCAGTCCGCCCAAGGCCGGGCGAAGTAAAGGAACATGATCGCGACGCCGGGCGCAGCCAGCAAACGCAGTACAGTCAGGATATTTGGCAGTGTCCATTTCATAGGCTTTGCATATCCATTTGCGAACAAACACGCCAGCGTGACCTAGCCACCTTCGTGAAAGAAGCCGTAAATCGTCTCGGCCATCGTGGCGGAAATGCCCTCGACAGCGGTCAGGTCGGCCAGATTGGCGCGGCTGACGGCCTTGGCTGACCCGAAATGCGCCAATAGCGCCCGTTTCCGTGTCGCCCCAATTCCCGGAATATCATCCAGCGGCGTCACACCGACCGATTTGGCCCGCTTGGCCCGATGGGTTCCGATGGCGAACCGGTGCGCCTCGTCGCGCAGACGCTGGACGAAATAGAGCACCGGATCGTTGCGTTGCAGGGCAAAGGGCGGCTCTCCGGGGCGGTGGAATTCTTCCTTGCCGTGGTCGCGGTCCACACCCTTGGCCACGCCGACCATGGCCACATCGTCGATCCCGAACTGATCCATAATCTCTTGGACCGCACTGACCTGCCCGGCCCCGCCATCGATCAGCAACAAATCCGGCCACGTTCCCAGCGTCCTGTCCGGGTCCTCTTTGAGCAGACGACTGAATCGACGGGTCAGCACCTCTTTCATCATGCCAAAATCATCGCCGGGGGTCAGGTCCTCGCCCCGGATATTGAATTTGCGGTACTGCGACTTCATCAGGCCCTCGGGTCCGGCAACAACCATTGCGCCGACGGCGTTGGTGCCCTGAATGTGGCTGTTGTCGTAGACTTCGATCCTCTGGGGCGCGGTGTCCAGATCAAATGCTTCAGCCAAGCCGCGCAGCAGCCGACCCTGCGTGGCGTTTTCGGACATCCGACGACCAAGAGATTCCTTGGCGTTGCGCAGCGCGCCTTCGACCAGTTCGGCCTTTTCGCCGCGTTGGGGGACGATAATCTCAACCTTGCGGCCCGCCTTGTCGCCAAGGGCGGCGGCCAAGAGATCGGGATCATCCACGCCATTGGACAGGATCAACATGCGCGGGGGCTCGCGGTCGGAATAGAATTGCCCGATAAAGGCCTCCATGACCTCGGCGATATCCTCTTCGCCGCTGATCCGCGGATAGAAATCGTGGTTCCCCCAGTTCTGGTTGGCGCGGATGAAAAACACCTGCACACAGGCCTGACCGTTTTCCACATGCAGACCGATCACATCAGCCTCTGGGACGGTGCGCGGATTGACGCCTTGAGCGGTTTGAACCTGCGTCAGGGCCTTGATCCGGTCACGCAGCGCAGCAGCCCGCTCGAACTCCATCGCGTCCGAGGCAGCCATCATCTGTTCGGCCAGCGCCTCTTGGATATGGGCAGTGCGGCCTGACAGGAACTCCTTGGCATCCTGAACTGACCGTTGATATTCCGCCGCGGTGATCATGCCGACACAGGGGGCGGTGCAGCGTTTGATCTGATATTGCAGACAGGGGCGCGTGCGACCCTCGAACTGGCTATCGGTGCAATTGCGCAGCAAGAACACCCGCTGCAACTGGCTGAGCGTGCGGTTGACCGCGCCAGCACTGGCAAAGGGGCCGAAATACTGACCCTTTTCCTTGCGCGCGCCACGGTGCTTTTTCACCATCGGATAATCGTGCGAGGTCACGAGGATATTCGGGAACGACTTATCATCGCGCAGCAACACGTTGTACCGCGGCTTGAGCTGCTTGATCAGGTTTTGTTCCAGCAGCAGCGCCTCGGTCTCTGTCCGGGTCGTCAGGAACATCATGCTGACAGTTTCGGCAATCATCCGCGCAATCCGCGCCGAATGATCCCCGGGGCGCGCGTAATTCGACACCCGATTGCGCAAATTCCGCGCCTTGCCGACGTAGAGAACCCGACTCTCGGCATCGAGCATCCGATACACGCCGGGCGATCCGTCCAGCGTTCTCACATAGGCGGCGATCCGGTCATAACCGGTCAGGGCGGGCTCGGACGGGGGGATACGGTCGTCAGTCATGATTCTGCCTCTTGCTGCAATTTTACAGACACCGCGGCAAGGGGGAAGACATCCACGGAAACTGTGGATAACTTCGTGGGTAAACTCGGGGCATCTGCAAAAAGTCCTTGTTTTTCGGGGCCCTCATCGAGTTGCCTATTAATTAGGCAGAACTATAACCTGATGAAAAATATACTTTTTATTTTCAGCAATACCTTGGCGTACCCTAAACGCTAGGATTCATTAAGAAATTGTGACGGTTTTTTGACACGGTGCACAACTTGTCGCAGTGCAGGCGAGCGGATTACTCCACGCCAAGCACATCGGGAGTTTGCCACCCCAGATGTTGCCCGCCATCGGCGCAGATCAATTGACCCGTCACCCCTGGGGAATCGAGAAAGAACCCCAGTGCCGCCGAGATGTCAGCGGGGTTTGATCCGCGGCGCAAAACAGTGTTGGACCGCTGGTTTTTAAAATGGCTTTCGGACTGACGCGCCCCCTGCAGCGTCGGCCCCGGTCCGATGGCATTGACCCGCACCATGGGCGCGAGCCCCTGCGCCGCCGTCTGTGTCAGCGCCCAGAGGCCCATCTTGGCCAAGGTATAGGTCGAAAATTCCGGCGTGAGTTTGCGGACACGCTGGTCGATCATGTTGATGATCAGCCCCTGTGCCACAGGTTCGCCCATATCGTCCATCACCGGCTCTGGGCATTGCGCGGCCATCGCCTGCGTCAGGACATAGGGTGCCCTCAGGTTCGATTCCATATGTCGATCCCACGACCGACGCGTGGCCGTGTGGATATTGTCGTATTCGAAAATAGAGGCGTTGTTGATCAGGCAGGTGATGGGACCGCCCAGCCCAGCGGCGGCAGCGGGGATCAGGCCCATAACCTGATCCTCGTCCAGCAGATCGGCCTGCAACGTCACGCCCTGCGGTCCACGTTCGCGGACGGCCTTGGCGGTGGCGTCGGCGCCTTGGGCGCTGGTCGCATAATGCACCGCGACAGAGTATCCGCGACCGGCCAGATAAATCGCCATCGCCTGCCCCAGCCGCGTTCCCGCCCCTGTCACCAACGCCCGCATCTGTTCGCCCTTATGTTAGAGTAGAGTGACCAGATAGATCAGATATAGCCCGGTCAAGACCGCGCCAGCCAGTTTCCCGATATCGCGGCGGAAAAACACGAACGGCACCAGCGCGAGGGCGGAGGCCAGCATCACCCAGAGGTCAACCTTGAGGAACTGATCGGCAATCGGCACATCGCCGATCAGCGCGGTGATCCCCATGATCGACAGCAGGTTGAACAGGTTGGACCCGATCACGTTACCCAGCGCGACATCCGCCTGTTTGCGCACCGCCGCCATCACTGTGGTCGCCAGCTCCGGCAGGGATGTCCCCACCGCCACCAGCGTGAGGCCGATGATCGCCTCGGACACGCCATAGGTGCGGGCGATAGAGGTGGCCCCATCAATCAGCAGCGTCGCGCCCAAGGGCAGGCCGATCAGGCCCGCCAGCAAGAACAGCGTAATCTTGCCCTTGGTCATCGACGGATCTGCGCCTTCGACCTCGGCGTCGGCGCGGCCCTGCCGTGCGGCCCGGATCGTATGCCAGAGCATCCCGCCCAGCAGCACCAGCAAAAACACCCCGTGCAGTTTGGTCAGCGGTCCGGTGAAACACAGCGCGACAAAAATCGCCGTCACCGCCAACATCTGCACATAGCTGGCGCGGGTGTCAGCTTGGCTAGAGTGGATGACCGATATCATCGCCGGGATACCAAGGATCAGCAAAACGTTGGCGATATTCGACCCGACCACGTTGCCCAGCGCGATTTCGGGCAAACCGCCCAAAACGGATTGTACCGACACCAGCATTTCCGGTGCAGAGGTGCCAAATCCGACAATCGTCAACGAAACGATCAACGCGGGAATACCCAGACGAAGGGCAAGGTTCACCGCACCCTTTACCAGCGCGTCGCCAGCCAGCACCAACAGCACCAGCCCGGCGACGATCATCAACCAGTCCATATTTATCCTCGTTTACAGGGGCATGGCCCCTTTCCCATCCTGTGGCGACCACAACTGCCACACTTCTTGCCACCCAGACGCCGCAGCGCGTCCGGGAACCGCCATTTGCCGAACATCCCAAGGATCGCCATCGCGATCAAAAACAGCAGGATAACGCGCAATAACATCTAGAGACCAAATCGGGCATAGGCGGCCCGCTCCTCTAGTCCGGCCAGCGCATCGCCTGCGATAGACATGCCAAACCGCTGGAACAGCGACCGTTTCTGTTCATACCGACGGAACGTGACCTTTGGACCGAACCGTGCCTTCATCGTCGGGACCAGATGACCAATTCCGTCGGCCAGACCAACCTCGATTGCCTCGGGCCCGATCCAGATATCGCCGGTGAACAGATCGACGCCGTCCTTGAGCCGCTGACCACGGCGGGTTTTGACGTGATCGATGAAATAGCCATGCAGGTCTTCGAGCCACCCCTTGAGCCGCGCGACATCTTCGGGCTTTTCGGCCTTGAACGGATCGAGCTGGGATTTCGACGTCCCGGCGGTATAGACCCGGCGCTCCACCCCGTAACGCTCGATCAGGTCGGCGAACCCGAAGCCGGAGGAAATTACCCCGATCGACCCGACGATAGAGCCGCGATCAATCATGATTTCATCCGCCGCAGCCGCCAGCCAATACCCGCCAGAGGCGGCGACGTCCTCGACAAACGCATAGACCGGGATCGATTTTTCATCGGCCAGTCGACGGATGCGGGCGGCAATCAACGACGATTGCACAGGCGATCCGCCGGGCGAATTGATCTGCAGCGCCACCGCGTCGGGTTTCCCGCGAAAGGCACGTTCGATCACCGGGGCGAGGCTGACATCATCCAGCCGGCGGCCGGAATTGGAAATGGCCCCCTGAAGCCGCACAACAGCGACCCGGGGACCAGATTTAACAAAGGGGATCCAGCGTTTCATGTCTAGGACATAGGCAGCGCCATGTCAGAGGACAAGCGGACTAGCTGCGAATACGCCAGCCGGTGCGGAAAATCCACGCGATGGCCGCCAAACAGGCCCCCGTAAAGGCCGCAATCGCCAAAAGGGATATCCCGACCGGAACATCGGCCTGTTCATAAAAGGCCCAGCGGAAGCCGGAAATCAGGTAGTGGACCGGATTGAGCAACGTCACCGCCTGCCAGAACGGCGGCAACATCGTGGTCGAATAGAAACTGCCGCCCAAGAACACCAAGGGCGTGATGATCAGCATCGGGATCAGTTGCAACTGTTCAAAATTGCCCGCCCAGATCCCGATGATGAACCCCAATAGCGCAAAGGACAAACAGGTCAGCAGCAAGAACGCCACCATCGCCAGCGGGTGCGCAATCGACACATCCACAAAGGCGAAAGAGGTCGCCAGAATGATCAGCCCGATGATCAGCGACTTGGTCGCAGCCGCGCCGACATAGCCAACCGTCGCCTCGAGGAAATTCACCGGCGCCGAGAGCAGTTCGTAGATCGAGCCGGTGAATTTCGGAAAATAGATCCCGAAAGAGGCGTTCGAGGTCGACTGCGTCATCACCGACAGCATGATCAGACCCGGCACGATAAAGGCCCCATAGGCGACGCCTTCGACCTGATTGATCTGGCTGCCGATAGCCGCGCCAAAGACGACGAAATACAGCGAGGTCGAGATGACAGGCGCGAGGAGGCTCTGCCTATAGGTACGGAAAAACCGCGCCATTTCAAACATATAGATTGCGCGAATGGCTTCGATGTTCATGCCGCGTCTCCTTTGACCAGACCGACAAAGATTTCTTCCAGGCTGCTCTCTTGGGTTTCGATGTCCCGCATCTGGAGCCCCGCCCGCTGAAGCTCGTTCAACAGCGCCGTGATGCCCGTCCGTTCGGCGCGGGTGTCGTAGGTGTAGATCAGGCTCGCCCCGTCGGTGGCCAAGTCTAGCTGATAATCGGCCAAGGCAAAGGGCACCTCTGCGACCGGTTCGGCCAAATGAATGCGCAGTTGTTTGCGGCCCATGTGGCGCATCAACTCGGCCTTGTCCTGCACCAGCATGATCTGACCCTTGTCGATCACCGCCACGCGGTCGGCCATCGCCTCGGCCTCTTCGATGTAATGGGTGGTCAGGATAATGGTGACGCCGGTCTTGCGCAGGTTATCTACGACCTTCCACATATCCTTGCGCAATTCGACATCGACGCCAGCGGTCGGCTCGTCCAGAAACAGCACGCGCGGCTCATGGGCCAGCGCCTTGGCGATCAGGACGCGGCGCTTCATGCCACCGGACAGCGCCATGATTTTGCTGTCTTTCTTGTCGAATAGGCCCAGTTGTTTCAGCAGGTCTTCGATCAGGGCATCATTGCGCGGCTTGCCGAACAGACCCCGCGAGAAACGGACGGCATTCATCACCGTTTCAAAGGCCTCAAGGCTCAGTTCCTGCGGCACGAGGCCGATCAGGGAACGCGCGGCGCGATAGTCCCGCTGGATATCGTGGCCTCCAACCGTCACCGTCCCCGCGGTCGGGGTGGTAATGCCGCAGACCGTGGAAATCAGCGTCGTCTTGCCAGCGCCGTTCGGCCCCAGCAGGGCGAGGATTTCGCCCTCTTCGATATCGAGTGTCACGCCCTTCAGGGCTTCGAACCCCGACGCATAGCGTTTGCGCAGGTCATTGACCCGGACGATCGGTGCCATCTTGGAAATCCCCTCTTGCGTCCAAAACAAATAGCCCCCGACGATGCGGGGGCCAAGGAAATCTATGTGCGGGAATGCAGGGCTCAGACGCTCTTGGCGCGGCGCACCCCGGCGGCCAGATCCTGAACCATCGCGTTGACGGCGGTCGGGGTCGCCGCGGTCGCCTTGTCATTCTCAAAGGTGCTGGCGATCTGGTTGACCAGCGCGGTGCCAACCACGACGCCGTCCGCATGTTTGCCCAGCGCAGCGGCATGTTCGCCGGTTTTCACGCCAAAGCCGACGACGATCGGCAGGTCGGTGTATTTCCGAATCCGGGCCAGCGCGGTGGAGACCACCGAATAATCCGGCGTTGCGGCCCCGGTGATACCGTTGATCGACACGTGGTAGACAAAACCAGTGGTGTTTTTCAGGATAACCGGCAGGCGTTTGTCATCGGCGGTCGGCGGCACCAGTCGGATAAAGGCCAGCCCGGCCTTGACCGCGGGCAGGCAGAGTTCTTCATCCTCTTCGGCGGGCAGATCGACGATGATCATGCCGTCCACACCCGCGTCCTTGGCGTCGGCGACGAATTTTTCCGGGCCGTAGGAATAGATCGGGTTGTAATAGCCCATGACGATGACCGGGGTGTCCGGAAACTCGACCCGGAACTCGCGGATCAGGTTCAGCAGACCCTTGGTGGTCTGGCCAGCATCGAGCGCACGCAGGCCTGACGCCTGAATAGCCGGGCCGTCGGCAACCGGATCGGTAAAAGGCAGGCCAAATTCGACGATGTCGGCGCCAGAACGGGCGATATTCTTGAGCACTTCGAGAGAGGTCGCCGGATCAGGATCGCCCCCCATCGTATAAGTCACCAGAACCGGGCGGTTTTCTGCGCGGGCTTTTGCAAAGGTGGCGTCGATGCGGGTCGTCATAGCTGTCTCCAATCCCTCGGTCCCGGACGCTTTAGCACCTCCGGGACACGAAGGGAACGGGTCAGAAAAAGGCTTGTAGCCCGGTTTGCGCACGGCCAAGGATCAGGGCATGGACATCATGCGCACCCTCGTAGGTATTCACGGTCTCCAGGTTGACCATGTGGCGCATCACCGGGAATTCGTCAGAAATGCCGTTGCCGCCGTGCATGTCCCGCGCCATCCGGGCGATATCGAGCGCCTTGCCGCAATTGTTGCGCTTGATCAGGCTGATCATTTCGGGGGCCATGCGCCCGGCGTCGAACAATTGCCCCACCCGCAGCGCCGCCTGTAGGCCAAGGGTGATCTCGGTCTGAATATCGGCCAGTTTTTTCTGGTAGAGTTGGGTATTCGCCAAGGGACGACCGAATTGTTTGCGGTCCAGACCGTACTGGCGGGCGGCGTGCCAACAGGCCTCTGCCGCGCCCATCACGCCCCAAGCGATGCCATAGCGGGCACGGTTGAGACAGCCGAACGGACCTGCCAGTCCTTCGGCATTCGGCAGCAGCGCGTCTTCGCCCACCTCGACGTTATCCATCACGATTTCGCCGGTGATCGAGGCGCGCAGCGACAGCTTGCCCTCGATTTTCGGGGCCGATAGACCCTTCATGCCTTTTTCAAGGACGAACCCGCGAATTTTGCCGCCATGCGCTTCGGATTTGGCCCAGACGACAAACACATCCGCGATCGGGCTGTTCGAAATCCACATTTTCGACCCGATCAGCCGATAGCCGCTGTCGGTTTTGATCGCGCGGGTTTTCATCCCTGCCGGGTCAGAGCCGGCATCGGGTTCGGTCAGACCGAAACAGCCGATCCATTCACCAGAGGCCAGTTTCGGCAGATATTTCATCCGCTGCTCTTCGGACCCGTAGGCATAGATCGGATGCATCACCAGCGACGACTGCACCGACATCATCGACCGATAGCCACTATCGACACGCTCGACCTCGCGGGCGACCAGACCGTAGGACACATAGGACGCCCCGGCCCCGCCGTATTGTTCCGGCACCGTCAGCCCCAGCAGGCCCAGCGCGCCCATTTCGGCGAAAATCGCCGGGTCGGTCTGTTCCTTGCGAAACGCCTCTTTGACACGCGGAGCGAGGTTATCCTGACAATAGCCATAGGCCGTGTCGCGGATCATCCGCTCGTCCTCCCCCAGTTGGCTATCCAACAAGAAAGGGTCGTCCCACTGGAACGGGTTGCTGTCTTTGATCGAGGCCATGATCGCTCCTCCGCTGGAAATTTGATCATATCCGTAGCGGAGGAGCGTTGCTGTTGCAACGGTTCGTTACGCCGCAGTTTTGACCCGACGACGGGCCGCGTGCAGCAGCGGTTCGGTATAGCCGCTGGGCTGCGCCGCACCCTGAAAAATCAGATCGCGGGCCGCATTGAATGCCTCGCCATCAAAACCGGGGGCCATCGGCACATAGGCGGAATCGCCCGCGTTCTGCGCATCGACCTTGGGGGCCATCTTGCGCAGCGAGGTTTCGATCTGCTCGGCAGTGCAAATCCCGTGCAGCAGCCAGTTCGCCAGATACTGGGACGATATCCGCAGTGTCGCGCGGTCCTCCATCAGAGCCACATCGTTGATGTCGGGCACCTTGGAACAGCCGATGCCCTGATCGACCCAGCGCACCACATATCCAAGGATGGACTGGCAGGCGTTGTCCAATTCGCGCACCACCTGTTCATCGGACAGGTTACGGCCCGACATGATCGGCGGGGTCAGCAGCGCGTCGCGGCTGGCCTTTTGCCGCGATTTGATCTGATCCTGACGCGCGAACACGTCCAGCACGTGATAGTGGGTCGCATGCAGCGTCGCTGCCGTCGGTGACGGCACCCAGGCGCAATTGGCCCCGGCCTCCGGGTGGCCTATCTTGACCTTGAGCATTTCGGCCATGGCATCGGGTTTGGCCCACATGCCCTTGCCAATCTGGGCCTGCCCAGACAACCCGGCGGCCAGCCCGATATCGACGTTGCCCGCCTCATAGGCCCGCAGCCAGTCCGAGGTCGCCATTTCCCCGCGCGGAATCACCGGCCCGGCGGCCATGCTGGTGTGGATTTCATCGCCCGTGCGATCCAGAAAACCGGTGTTGATGAACACGCAGCGATGTTTGACCGCAGCGATACAGGCCGCAAGGTTGGCCGAGGTCCGGCGCTCTTCGTCCATCACCCCCAGTTTGACGGTATAGCGCGGCAGGCCCAGCAGGTCCTCGACCCGGCCGTAGAGTGTGTCGGCAAAGGCGACCTCCTCGGGGCCATGCATTTTAGGTTTGACGACATAGACGGACCCGGCAGGCGAATTGCGCGGGCCATCCGATTTCGCCAGATCATGCATCGCGGCGGCGACTGTGACGACGGCATCCATGATGCCTTCGGGTGTTTCCTGCCCGTTGAACAGAACTGCATCCGTGGTCATCAAATGCCCCACGTTGCGCACCAGCAGCAGTGACCGGCCACGCACCGACAGCGGGCTGCCATCCGGCGCGGTATAGCTGCGATCGGGGTCCAATTGGCGGGTCATCGTCCGCCCCGCCTTTTCAAAGCTGGCGGTCAGCGTGCCCTGCATCAGACCCAGCCAGTTTTCATAGGCCAGAACCTTGTCCTCGGCATCGACGCAGGCGACTGAATCTTCGCAATCCATGATGGCGGTCAGCGCGGATTCCAACCGGATATCGGCGATCCCGGCGGGGTCCTCGCGGCCAATCGGGCTGCTGGCGTCAATGACGATCTCGATGAGCAGACCGTTAGCCCGCAGCAGATAGGCTCCCTCGGCCGATCCGGCGAACTGATCGGGCTCCGCCAGTCCGGTCGCAGTTCCGCCGACAGTGAGGGTTAGAATACCGTTCTGAACCTCCAGCGCCTGCACATCGGCCCAACTGCCCTGCGCCAGCGGCACCGCCCGATCCAAATGCGCCCGCGCCCAAGCGATCACCTGCGCCCCGCGTGCCGCATCATAGCCACGCCCCTGCGCCGTGCCGGGGATAGCGTCCGTGCCATAGAGCGCATCATAGAGCGACCCCCAACGGGCATTCGCCGCATTCAGGGCAAAGCGTGCGTTGGTGATCGGCACCACCAGTTGCGGACCGGCGATACGGGCGATTTCATCATCAACCTTGGTGACCTCGACGGCAAACGGCGCCGGTTCGGGCAGGAGATAGCCGATTTCAGACAGAAAGCCGCGATAGGCTTCGGCGTCGAACGGATGGTCGCGATGCCATTGGTCGATCTGCGCCTGAAACGTATCACGTTTCGCCAAGAGCGCGGCATTCACCGGCATCAGGTCCCGCAGCAAATCGGCGTAGACCGCCCAGAACGCCGTCGCCGACACGCCGGTCAGAACCCGCTCTTCGATCAATGCCGCCAATTCCGTCGCAACAGACAGACCGGCACGTTCAACATATGTCGTCATGGAAACCTCCTTGGATTGGGAAACAGATAGATCATGCGGTTGACGAATGGCAGGAATGGAAAATAGTTTTCCACGATACGGAAAGGCTTCGCATGTCAGACAAACCCGGTGTTCAGGCGGTGACCCGCGCTCTCGATCTCCTCGGCCTGCTCAGCCAGTCCGACGAAGGCCTACGTTTGTCTGACCTCGCCCGGATGGCGGGGCTGGCTGTGTCGACGACCCACCGGCTATTGACGACATTGGAACAGCAGGACTTTGCGCAATTCGATCCGAACGGCAATCTGTGGCATGTCGGCCGCGCCGCGTTCGAGGTCGGGGCGGCCTATGGGCGGCGGCGCAATTTCGTGGCGCCCGCGTTGCCATTCTTGCGCCGCCTGCGGGACCAAACCCGCGAGACGGCGAACCTCGGTCTGCTCGATCACGATGAACTGGTCACCGTCAGTCAGGTCGAGAGCCGCGAAATCATGCGGGCGATCTCGCCACCCGGAGGGAGGGTGCCTGTTTTCTGCTCGGGCATGGGCAAGGCTATTCTTTCCACATGGAAAGATTCAGAAATAGAGGCGTTTGCGACACGTGTCGGGCTGCGACCGATGACCCCCCGCAGTCTGCGCAGCATTGACGAAGCTCTCGCCGACATCGCCCGAATTCGTACGAGGGGCTATGCAATCGACGACGAAGAGCACCTGACCGGGCTGCGCTGCGTGGCTGCGGTCGTCTGGTCGCCACAGGGCGAAGCGGCCTGCGCGATCTCGATCAGCGGGCTTGCCGCCCGATTGCCCACCGACCGGATCGATCGGGTCGGCCAGCAGGTGGCACAGGCGGCGGCGGACCTGACCACAGCATTGGGCGGGACCTTTGCCCCGACTTGATTGCCCGCGATCCCTTGCGCCAAGGCGGGCAGCACAGTAGTGAAACACCACCTCGCCAAGAGCCCCGAAGAATATCAGCGCATCGTCGATCTGATCTTTAGGGACAGGCTAACATATAGTGGATCGATAAATGAAATTGACCCCCCTCTTTGCGGCCATGATGGCCGCTCTGCCGGCGTTCGCGTCGGCTGAAACCCTGTATTTCTCTGCCATTCCCGACGAAGATGAAACCGCGCTCGTCGCGCGCTTTACCAAGGTCGCCGAATATCTCGAGGCCGAGCTGGGCGTCGACGTGGAATTCATTCCGGTCAAGAGCTACGCCGCATCGGTCACCGCGTTCCGCAACGACCAGATTCAGCTGGCATGGTTCGGCGGCCTGACGGGCGTTCAGGCCCGGCTGTTGACCCCCGGCTCGCGCGCGATTGCGCAGGGCAAAGAGGACCCGGTTTTCGTCAGCTACTTTATCGCCAACAACGACAAGGTCGCGCTGTCCGAATCCGACAGCTTTCCCGCGGGCGCTCTGGCTGGCCTGACCTTTACCTTTGGCGCGCAAACCTCGACCTCGGGCCGGTTGATGCCGGAATACTGGATCCGCGACTCTGTCGGCGCGGCCCCCGAAGAATTCTTTGGCAAGGTTGGCTTCTCGGGCGACCACTCGCAAACCCTGCGGCTGGTGTCGTCCGGCGCGTGGGATGTCGGTGCGTTGAACTATAGCGTCTACGACAAGGCCGTCGCCGAGGGCGCCCCCGAGGCCCAGAACACCCATATCGTTTGGCGGACGCCCCCCTATCCCGATTACAACTGGACCATTCGCGGCGATGTCGATGCCCGCTTTGGCGAAGGTTTTGCGGACAGGGTTCAGGCCGCTCTGGTCGGCATGACCGATCCCGATCTGTTGGCCAGCTTCCCGCGCGAGGCCTTTATTCCCGCAGCGAACGAAGACTATGCCGCCATCGAAAAAACGGCGGTCGAGCTTGGCCTGATGGAATGACCCTCGTCGCCTTTGGCAACGAAACGCTCGGCTACGGGGCGGAAACGGTTCTGACCGGCGTCAGTTTTGCGCTGACGCCGGGGGATCGTGTCGTGTTGCTGGGGCGCAGCGGAGCCGGAAAATCGACCCTTTTGTCCGCCTGCTATGATCGCCTGATCACGGCAGGCCACAGGGTCGCACTGGCCCCCCAGGATCATGCCCTGGTTCCGCAACTCTGTGTCCTGCGGAACGTTTTGATGGGGCGGCTGGACGATCATTCCGCCCTGTCCAATCTGCGCAGCCTGATCCGCCCGCGTCAGGCCGACCGTCACGATATCGACCAGACCTTGCAGATGATCGACCTGGGCAACCAGATCGACCAGCGCGTGGACAGCCTCTCTGGCGGACAAAAGCAGCGAACGGCATTGGCGCGCGCCCTCTATCGTGGCGGCGCGGTGCTGATCGCGGACGAACCCGTCTCAGCCGTCGATGAAACCCAAGCGGACGCGCTGTTGTCGCTGATGGCCGACAGGTTTCAGACCTCGGTTCTGGCACTGCATGATGTCGGGCAGGCCCGGCGCTTTGCCACGCGGTTGGTGGGACTGGCTGCTGGCCGCATCGCGTTTGACGCCGCGCCAAGCGAAGTGACCGACGAGATGATCGGGACGCTCTATGCGCAGTGAACGGCGCATTCCGTCCCTGTGGGTGATCACGGGGTTCCTCGCGCTGGGACTGATTGCGACCGGTTTTGCCGATTTTTCATTGGCAGGGCACGATCCCTGGCAGGCCTTGGCCAGAATGGGGGCGGGGTTCCTCAGGCCGGATTTTAGCGCCGTCGATGATATCGGTCGCGCCCTGTTGATGACGGTGGCCTTTGCCATCTGCGGGGTCGCTGTCGGTGCCACGGCGGGGCTGATCCTATCGCCGTTCTACTATGCCAAACCCATACGTTTTTTTTGTATTTCTGTTCGATCGGTCCATGAACTATTTTGGGCCTTGATGCTGATGCAGGGTCTCGGGATCGGGCCGCTGACAGGCGTTCTGGCAATTGCCCTGCCCTATACCGGCATTTTTGCCAAGGTTTTCGCCGAACATCTGGACGAAACAGACCCGCGCCCCGCGCGCGTGCTACCGCCTCGGGTCGATGCGCTGTCACGATTCCTGTTTGCCCGCGCCCCATTGGCGATGGGGTCCATGTGGTCCTACACGCTCTACCGGCTCGAATGTGGCCTGAGGTCCAGCGCGGTTCTGGGGTTTATCGGACTGCCAACGCTTGGCTTCCAGCTCGATAGTTTTTTCAAGCAGGGCAACTATGGCGCGGCCAGCGCAGTTCTGATCTGCTATGTCGCGCTGATCGCGTCGATCCGGATTTGGATGCGGCTGAAACTGGCGTTGCTCTGGCTGGTTGGGGCAATCACCGTGCTGAGCCTGCAAAGCGCGCCGCCGATGGGACAGGGGGCGCTGTGGCGGTTTTTGACCTCAGATATCATCCCCGCGCCGATCCGCAATGATCGCGGTCTGCCCGCGCTTTGGGACTGGCTGACGAACCTGACCATGGATCAAATCCTGCCCGGACTGTGGAATACGATCATCGTCGGGCAAATCGCGCTGGTGCTGATGGGGGCCCTCGCCTTTGTCGGCTTTGGCCTGCCCATTCGACGTGTCACTGGACGCATCGGATCGACGCTCGGCTATGGCCTTCTGGTGGTCCTGCGATCGTTGCCGGAATATATGCTGGCGTATCTGTTCTTACAGATCTTTGGCCCGTCAATGTTGCCTGCGGTACTGGCATTGTCGCTGCACAACGGGGCCATCATTGCCCACTTGCTGTCCCGCGATGCGGCGGTGCTACCCCTGCGGGCGGATGCCCCGCACGGCATCACGCTATGGGGTTGGGAATTTGCCCCGCGCCTGACAGGCACATTTCTGGCGCTCTGCCTGTATCGGTGGGAAATCGTCCTTCGGGAAACCGCAGTCATGGGCCTCTTGGGCATCGCGACATTGGGATTTTTTGTCGATGCCGCGATCGCGGAACTGCGGGTGGATCGGGCGCTGATCCTGCTGGTCGCCTGCGCCGCGATGACGGCGACCGTGGATATCGCTTCGACACGGCTGCGACGCGCGACGCGGACCCGGCACACGACCGATATCCGCAAATCGGCCTGCTAGGGCCGATTTTTGTTGCCCTACCCGATTTTCAGCGTCACTCTGATTGTATGGACACGCCGTAACCACAGGCGACTCCATGCCGGAGGAGGCATCAGGATATTCAGGGGACAGCCGCGCGCGGACCGGCCCCTAGATGGTTTACGCCAGCCCCCACAGTGGGACTGCGCCCAGCGCATCCCCTGTGGCGGAACTCCGACGTGTTACCATACAAGCACGCCGGACCCCATTGCACCGCTCCCGCTTTCCTGCCATCGAAAGCACCATGACCCAGTCCAAATCCCCGCAACCCGCCCGGCGCCGCACTGTCACTCTCAAAGAAATCGCAGAGAAAGTCGGCGTTTCTGTTGCCACGGTTTCCCGTGTCCTGAACTTTGACGCGACGCTGTCGGTGGGCGAGCAAACGCGGCAATCGATCATCGAGGCCGCCGAGGCGCTAAACTATGAAACGCCGCGCAAACGGCGTGGCGCCGCGAAATCGGGAGGCAAGCTGGCACTGGTCCATTTTCTTCGGCCCGAGGCGGAATTGGCGGACCCCTATTATGTCAGCCTGCGTCTGGGGATCGAGAGCCGCGCGGCGGCGTTGCGGGTCGAAACGGTCAAGGTCTATCAAACCGATGACCGCCCCGATGCCACCATGTTGCAGGACGCGGCGGGGGTTATTGTCATCGGATGGCATGTCGCCAAAGAGGTCGAATGGCTCGCGGCGCATAACCAGAACATCGTTTTCGCGGACTATTGCCCGGCCGGTGATCAGTTCGACTGTGTCGAGAGCGATCTGGTTCTGGGGACCGAAAAACTGCTCTCGGCGCTGACGCAAGCAGGCTATCAGCGGATTGCCTTTGTCGGCTGGAATGACCGCAAGCCCAAGCACGGCATCGATCGGCCGGAAAAACGCTGTCGCGCCTATCAAGCGTGGCAGGTCGAGCGCGGAGGTTTTGATCCGGCTCTCTGCCTGACGGGCGACAACACGGAATCCAGCGGCTATGACCTGACCCAACAGTTGTTGGGGGTGCCGGATCGGCCCGACTGCATCGTCACCGCCAACGATAACATGGCCGTCGGCGCCTATCGCGCCATCCACAAGGCAGGCCTGAGTATCCCCGACGACATCGCCGTGGCGAGCTTTAACGATATTTCCGTTGCGCAGTTCATGACGCCGCCGCTGACCACCGTTCGCCTCCCCGCCGAAGCGATTGGCGAGGCCGCCGTTGATCTGGTGCTCGAACGGCAAGCCGGACGGGAATTGTCCAAACACGTTCTGCTGCAGAACGAAATTGTCTGGCGCGGCAGCACCCGTAAACCGGGCGGTAAAACGTAAGGTAAATATTTACTAAATTTCTTGCGCAGTGATTTTTCCTTCGCTAACGTCTTTGGACGGTCGAAGATTTTCGGCCGACTGGAGGAGGGAAAATCTATGAAAATCAATGCTCCGCTGCTGCGGAATGCGATTGCACTTGGCCTGTCGGCCAGCACCTTGGCGATGACGACTGCCTGGGCGGAAGAAATCACCGTTTGGTGCTGGGACCCGAATTTCAACGGCGCCACCATGCAAGAGGCCGCAGCCCGCTACACCGCTGCGCATCCGGATGTGACGTTCAACATCGTCGACTTTGCCAAGGCCGATCTCGAACAGAAACTGCAAACCCAACTGGCATCCGGCACAACCGAGGGCCTGCCGGACATCGTCCTGATCGAAGATTACGGCGCGCAGAAATATCTGTTGTCGTTCCCGGGGGCCTTTGCGCCGCTGAACGATGCTGTCGATTACAGCGCCTTTGCCCCCTACAAGGTCGAACTGGCGACCGTGGACGGTCAAACCTATTCGCTACCCTTCGACTCCGGTGTGACCGGGCTGTTCTACCGCAGCGATCTGCTGGCCGAGGCGGGCTATGACGCCGCCGCGCTACAGGACATCACCTGGGACCAGTTCATCGACATCGCCAAGGCCGTCAAGGAAAAGACCGGCCATCCGATGCTGGGTATCGACCTGAACGACGCTGGCGCGGTTCGTATTCTGCTGCAGTCCATTGGCAGCTGGTATTTCAACGCTGACGGCACACCGAACATCGAAAACAGCGCCGAATTCCGCGCCGCACTGGAAACCTATGCCAAAATCCTGACCACCACCGAGATCTACAAACCGGTGTCCGGTTGGTCCGACTACACTGGCAGCTTTACCTCTGGCGAGGTCGCATCGACCTTTACCGGTGTGTGGATGACCGGCACGATCAAGGCCGCCAACATGTCCGGCCAGTGGGGCGTTGCGCCGCTGCCACGCATCGACGGGATCGAGGGTGCAACCCATGCGTCTAACCTCGGCGGGTCGAGCTGGTATGTACTGGAATCGTCAGAGGAAAAAGACGCCGCGATCGACTTCCTCGCCACGGTTTGGGGGCAGGACGTAGATTTCTACCAGTCGATCCTCGTCAATCAGGGCGCGGTTGGTTCGTTCCTCGCGGCCCGCGATGGCGCAGCCTATAGCGCAGCCGACGACTACTTTGGCGGTCAGGCCGTTTGGCAGAACTTCTCGGACTGGCTGGGCCAGATTCCGGGGGTGAACTACGGCATCTTTACCAACGAAGTTGACGCCGCCGTTGCTGCGCAATTGCCGACGCTGGCGCAGGGTGGTTCGCTCGACGACGCGATTGCCGCAATCGCCGCGCAGGTCAAATCGCAGATTCAGTAATCTCCCGAGGCGCTCTTGCGCCCTTTGCGGCCACGACCCGGTGTTGTGGCCGCTCCTTAGCATAGCGGGGCACCTATGGCTGTGACACGGCTTGGACGGAATGAAAATCTGAATGGCTGGGCGTTTATCATGCCCGCGCTGGTTCTGCTCGGCATCTTTATGGTTTGGCCGATCCTTTGGTCCCTTTGGATGAGCTTTCAGACTGGCCGGGGCGCGATGACGCAATTTGGCGGTCTGGCAAACCTCGAACGCCTGATATCGGACCCGGTGTTTCTGCGCGCGCTGCGCAATACGCTGATGTTCCTCGTAATTCAGGTGCCGCTGATGATCGTTCTGGCACTGCTGCTGGCGGTCGCCTTGAACAATCCCGCCCTTAAGGGGCGCAGCCTGTTTCGCACGGCGATTTTTCTGCCCTGCGTGACCTCCTTGGTCGCCTATTCGATCCTGTTCAAATCCATGTTCGCCACCGACGGCGTCATCAACGGGTTTCTGGAAACACTCCATCTGATTGACGCGCCGATCCCGTGGCTGGGGCAGCCCGATACGGCGCGGATCGTGATTATCCTCGCGATTACATGGCGCTGGACTGGCTACAACATGATCTTTTACCTCGCCGCACTGCAAAATATCGACAAATCGATCTACGAGGCCGCGCGGATCGACGGCGTCCCCCGCTGGGCGCAGTTCCTGCGGATCACCGTTCCGATGCTAAAGCCGGTGATCCTGTTCACTACGGTGATGTCTACCATCGGTACGCTGCAACTGTTCGACGAAGTCAACAATATCACCACCGGCGGGCCGTCCGATGCGACGCTGACGCTATCGCTGTACATCTATAACCTGACCTTTAAATTCATGCCCAGCTACGGCTATGCAGCGACCGTTTCCTATGTGATCGTTGTTCTGGTTGCTATCCTCAGCGTGCTCCAATTCCTGATCGCAAAGGACCGCAAATGATCCGGCTGCGTTCTCTGATCACCTATGGCCTGCTTTGCATCGCGGCCTTTGTCTCGGTGTTCCCGTTCTTTTGGATGCTGATCGGGACAACGAATACCTCGGCCGACATTATCCGCGGCAAAATCACCTTTGGCGGAGAGTTGGCGACCAATATCGCGAACTTTGTCGCGCAGGTCGACGTGGCGCGGGTTCTCTTCAACTCGGCCTATCTGGCGATTGCGACCAGCGTGCTGACGCTCTTGGTGTCCTCGCTGGCTGGATATGGTTTTGAGATGTTTCGCAGCAAATTTCGCGAACGTATCTTTGCCGGTTTGCTGCTGATGTTGTCGGTTCCCTTTGCCGCGCTGATGATCCCGCTGTTTGTGATGATGGCCCGCGCCGGACTGATCAACACCTATGCCGCCATCATGCTGCCGGGGATCGCGTCGATCTTTATCATCTTTTACTTCCGCCAATCGACCAAGGCGTTTCCGCATGAGCTGCGCGATGCGGCGAAAATTGACGGGCTCAAGGAATGGCAGATCTTTCTGCATATCTATCTGCCCGTCATGCGGTCGACCTATGCTGCGGCGACGATCATCGTGTTCATGGCCAACTGGAATAACTACCTCTGGCCGCTGATCGTGCTGCAAACCAACGAAATGAAGACCATCACTCTGGTCATCTCGTCGCTGGCCTCTGCCTATTACCCCGACTTTGGCGTGGTGATGGTCGGAACGGTTCTGGCGACGCTGCCCACACTCATCGTTTTCTTCCTCCTCCAGCGCCTGTTCGTTCAGGGGATGCTGGGATCTGTCAAATAAGGATCGCCCATGCGCACCGTTTCCGATTTCAATGATGGCTGGCTGTTCGAAGGCCGCGACATCGTTCGCCTGCCCCACACCGCTGTCGAACTGCCTTTCTCTTATTTTGATGAAACCAGCTATCAGCGCACATTTACCTATTCCAAAGTGATCAATAACGATCCCGCTTGGGCTGGGTCCGAGGTGTCGATCCGCTTTGACGGCGCGATGGCAAATGCCCAAGTATCCCTAAACGGCCAACCGATTGTTGGTCATACCGACGGCTATACGCCCTTTGTCGCGCGGCTGACCGGCCTGCTGCAGGATGGCGACAATACTCTGACCGTTGTCATCGACGGCAGCGAAAACCCCGGCATTCCCCCCTTTGGCGGGGCGATTGACTATCTGACCTACGCTGGCATCTACCGCGAGGCTTGGCTGGAAGTCACCGCGCCGGTGTCGATCGGCCTGCACAAAATCGAAACTCCGGATGTATTGGCAGAGGCCAAGCGCGTGACGATTGCCGTCACTCTGGACAATCCGCAGGCTCTGGACCTGTCGGGCTCTATGACCGCGACGCTGCGCGACAGCGCCGGCTCCGCCATCGCGACCCAAACGATCGAGGTCACAGGCGACGCGCTGAATATCAGCTTTGCCGGGCTGACGGACATCGCGCTGTGGTCGACGGACAATCCCGCGCTCTACACCGTGACGCTGGACCTGACGACGCCGCATGGCGCGGACAGTGTCACCACTACATTCGGTTTCCGCAGCGCCGAATGGCGCCCCGAAGGATTTTTCCTGAACGGGCAACGCATCCAGATCCGCGGGTTGAACCGGCATCAATCCTATCCCTACATCGGCTACGCCCTCGGTCGTGCCGCGCAGGAAAAGGACGCCGATATCCTGAAAAACGAACTGCACCTGAATCTGGTGCGCACCTCGCACTATCCGCAGTCCAAGTATTTCCTAGATGCCTGCGACCGTCTGGGCCTGATGGTTTTCGAGGAGATTCCCGGCTGGCAGCATATCGGCGATCTGGCATGGCAGGATGATGCGGTCGAGAACGTCCGCCGCATGGTCACCCGCGACTGGAACCACCCCTCGATCATCATCTGGGGCGTGCGCATCAACGAAAGCCAGGACAACCACGATTTCTATGTCCGCACGAACGCCCTCGCCCGCGAACTGGACAGCACCCGGCAGACTGGCGGCGTGCGCTATATCACCGACAGCGAACTGCTCGAAGACGTTTACACGATGAACGACTTTGTTCTGGGCGAATATGAACACAACCCGAACCGCGAACGCATGGGCCTGCGCCCGCAACAAGAGGTTACCGGACTCGACCGGATCGTTCCCTATATCATCACCGAATATAACGGCCATATGTACCCGACCAAGAGCCACGATCAGGAACAGCGGCAGGCCGAACATGTGATCCGCCATCTCGAAGTGATGAACGCAGGCTACGCCGATCCGCAGGTCTCGGGCACAATCGGCTGGTGTGCGTTCGACTATAACACGCACAAGGACTTTGGCTCGGGCGACCGGATTTGCCACCACGGCGTGATGGACATGTTCCGCGAACCGAAATTCGCCGCCTACGCCTACGCCAGCCAGGTCGACCCCTCGGTGGCTGCAGTTATGAAACCTGTGACCTTCTGGGCGCGCGGCGAACGCAACATCGGCGGCGTGCTGCCGCTGATCGTGCTGACCAACTGTGACGAGGTGGAACTGCGTTACGGCAACAACCCGCCCAAGCGGATCAAGCCCGACATCGCCCGCTTCCCGCATCTGCCGCATGCGCCGGTGATCGTCGACCGCCGCCACTTTACCGCCGAAGAACTGGGCGTCTGGGGCATGATGTGGGAGGATGGCGAAATCACCGGCTATGTGAACGGTCAGGCCGTCGCCACCGCCCGCTTTGTTTCGGACCCGCTGCCGACCACGCTAGAGGTCGCGCCGGACACCACGACCTGCGCCGCGACAGAGGCAACCCGCGTTATGGTTCGCATGCTCGATCAGGCCGGAAACAAACTGCCGTTCATGTCCGAACCGGTGACGATTTCGGTCACGGGCGCGGGGCGGCTGATCGGTCCGGCCACTGCCCCGCTGCGCGCCGGATCGACCGGGTTCTGGGTGCAGGCCACGGGGCCGGGCGAAATCGCCATTGCCGTCAGCCACGACCGCACCGGGACGACCACCCAATCCCTCACAGCCGTTTAAGGAGGCACCATGAGCGGGCTAGAGCTGCGCGATATCCGCAAATCCTACGGCAGCCATCAGGTTATCCGTGGTGTCGATCTGGACATCAAAGCGGGAGCCTTTGTGGTATTTGTCGGGCCTTCGGGCTGCGGCAAATCCACCTTGTTGCGGATGATTGCCGGACTGGAAGAGATCAGCGGCGGTGACCTGTTGATCGGCGGCACGAGGATGAACGACGTCGATGCATCGAAACGGGGCATCGCGATGGTGTTTCAATCCTATGCGCTCTACCCGCATCTGACGGTCCGCGAAAATATGGGGTTCGCGCTGAAATATGCGGGCACACCCAAGGCGGAGATCGACAAACAGGTCAATGATGCCGCACAAGTTCTGGGGCTGGGGGCGCTGATGGATCGCCGCCCAAAAGACCTGTCGGGCGGCCAACGCCAGCGGGTCGCCATTGGCCGGGCCATCGTCCGCCACCCGCAGGTATTCCTGTTCGATGAACCTCTGTCGAACCTCGATGCCGAACTGCGGGTCAACATGCGAATCGAAATCGCCCGCCTGCACAAGGAACTGGGCAGCACGATCATCTATGTGACCCATGATCAGGTCGAGGCGATGACGCTTGCCGATCAGATCGTCGTGCTGCGCGACGGTGTGATCGAACAAACCGGATCGCCCCTGACGCTCTATGACGATCCGGACAACCAGTTTGTGGCCGGGTTCCTTGGCTCACCCAAGATGAACTTTGTCGCCGCCACCGTGACGGCAGAGGGGTTGCAACTGGCCGAATTTGGCGGTCAGGTCATCCCCATGCCGCCGATATCAAGCGCCCCTGCCGTCGGGACCAATGTCACCGTGGGTTTGCGGCCGGAGCTGTTCAAACGTGGCGGCCCTGCGGCCTTTGAAGTCACCGTCGAAATCGTCGAACATCTGGGCGGTGAGACCTACGCCCATGCCCGCCAAGGCGCGGGCGCGGTTCTCACGATTGCGACGGATGACGGGCGGTCGCTGCGGACCGGCGATACGGTCACGGTCCATTTCGACCCCGCCCGCGCCCTGATTTTCGACACGAACGGCGACAGGCTCCGCTAGTTACAGCGGGGCAATCTGACAGGTGCTCTGCATCCGCCAATCGTGGGGCAGATCGCGCAGGGAGCCTGTCAGTTCAACCTCGGCCCGCAGTCGAATATCCGCACTACTGGCCCCGACCATCAGATCGAACATCCCCGGCTCGACAATCCGGTGACCCTGATAGCCAGTGAAATTCAGCATATCCGTCGGCAGATCAAAGGTCACGCGGGCGGTCTGCCCTGCCGCCAATTCCACCCGACCAAAGGCCTTGAGCTCTTTGACAGGGCGCACCAGCGACGCGAGCCTGTCGCGCACGTAGAGTTGCGGCACAGCAACCCCGCTACGGTCGCCGGTATTGCTAACCGTGAACGACAGCCTGACTGTGCCGGTTTCGATATCGACCTGACCTGCCTCTAGCGCGAGGTCGGCAAAATCGAAGCTGGTATAGGACAGCCCATGCCCAAAGGGGTAGTCCGACCCGAAATGCCGCGCGACCGGTGTCCCCGAGGATTTGAATTTGTGGTTGTAGAAATAGGGGGCAGCACCCGCGTTGCGCGGCACTGACAGCGTCAGACGCCCAGAGGGCTCCACTAGCCCCGCCAGAACCCGCGCGACCGCCAAGCCGCCCTGTTCACCGGGGAACCACGCCATGACCTGCGCGGCCAAACGATCCTCTAGTCCGCCCAGATTGTAGGGGCGACCGCTGGTCATCAGAACGATCACCGGCGTGCCTGTATCAACGATGGCCTGCAGCAACTGCTGCTGTACCCCCGGCAGGTCCAGCGTCGCGGCATCCGACCCTTCGCCAACCGTTCCAGTCTGGAAGATCCCCGACAGATCGCCCACACAAACGATCGCCACATCCGCCGCCTGCGCCGTCGCGACGGCCTGCGGGATCAGGTCCAGCCGCGTGGAAAGAGGCGAGTCGAGATGAACAGTAGAACTGTCCTCTACATCACCGGGAAACACCGGCGCACCGGCGCTGCGCTGTTCCAGAATATAACACCCCTGCGCATGGGTGACGCGTTCGGCTCCGCAGACCTGTTCGAACCCGTCGAGCAGGGTAATGACGCTGGACGCGTCCTCGGTCAGGTCGCTGTTGATCAGATGGACAGGGAACGAATAGTCGCCCAAGAGCGCCAGCGGATCGGCGGCCGTCGGCCCGATCAGAGCGATTTTTGCCTTTGAATCCAGCGGTAAAACACCGCGATTGTCGAGGATGGTGACAGACTGTTCGGCAACCTCGCGTGCGAGTGTCAGGGCAGCCGGAGTGCGTAGGGCGATTGCCCCGACATCGGCATAGGGGCTCTCGAAAATGCCCAGACGGAACTTTTCGATCAGCCCTCTGGTAACAGCCGCATCGATGGTGTCCATCTTGATAGAACCACGCTCTAGCGCCTGTCTTAGTCCCGGAACACAATCGTCGCCCGGCAATTCCACGTCCAGACCGGCATTGACCGCCAGCGCGGCAGCCTCGGCCAGATCGGGGGCGACGCCGTGGTGACTATGGAGCAGGGTCACACCGATGTAGTCGGCAACGATCAAACCGTCAAAGCCCCACTCGTCCCGTAGCACTTGGGTCAGCAAATGGCGCGAGGCATGGACCGGTTCGTTATCGATGTCGTGATAGGCGGGCATGACTGATCCGGCATTCCCCAGTTTCACCGCCATTTCAAAGGGTAGCATGAAATCGTCATTCAGTTCGCGCCACCCCAGATGGACCGGCGCGTGATTACGGGCCCCTTCGCTAAAGGAGTGGCCGACATAGTGTTTCAGGGTGGCCAAAACGCTGCGATCCGGGCCCTGCAACCCTTGGACATAGCGGGTGGCCAACACACCCGTCAGATAGGGATCTTCTGCAAAGGTTTCTTCGGTGCGCCCCCAGCGTGCGTCGCGGGCGACATCCAAAACCGGGGCCAATCCCTGATGACCGCCGACAGACCGCAATTCCGCACCGATTGCCGCGCCGACGGCCTCGATTAGAGCGGGATTCCACGTTGCACCATAGCCCAGCGACGACGGGAACAGCGTCGCCCCTCTGGCCATTAGACCAGACAGGCATTCTTCGTGGCTCAGGACCGGAATTCCCAGGCGGGTCTCTTCGACCAGAAATTTCTGCAAGCGGTTGAGCGCACGAACCCCAAAGGCAGGGTCCACACTGGCCGTGCCAAGCGGGCGCGTGATCTGGCCCAGCCCATGGCGTAGCGTCTGCCGTATCGCATCAGGATCGGTTTCCCCGGTAAAACGATCCTCGCGCGGGCGATGGTTGCCATCCTCGGACAACACCAGCCAGAGCGCGTGTAGTTGCGCCAGCTTTTCGTCCAATGTCATACGCGACAGCAAATCCCGCGCGCGATCCTCGGCCGAGGCGGCTGCGTTCTGATATACCAGCATGCTAAGACTTTCGATCCTCTTTGGGCTCTCGCCCGCTCCACTCCGGTCCGATCCGAAACACGAATCACCACCGACCTCTCCTATCACTTAGGATAGGAGAGTGTTTGCGCTAACGCACCCCTGGAAAGCTGGAGAGGACCTCTAGTATTTCGCGATTTCCTGTCCGCAGAACGGATCGACAGGGTTTGTTCCGGCAAACGGAGCATCGCCCACCATCGCCGCCAAAACAGCCGCCTGCATTTCATCCGACGTGGCGTAGGCGTTGATCACTGCCGGCATCCGGGGCGCGTCATAGAGGTAGTACGGGAACCCGAATGACACCAAGGCCGTCGGCACATCGTGCCAAGGACGCTTCATCGCGAAACGGAAATCTCCCAAAAGCCGCAACCAATCAAGGAAAATGCGGCCCCTCGTCAGCAAGGTTTCCTCGGCCAGCAGGTACAGTACCAGATCAAACTCTTTGGGTTCAAAGGGTTGCCCCGGCGTGTACACCTCTACCTCAAAGCCCTTGGCCCGCATCATATCCGGTAGCGCCAGCGGCATCGGCGCCCCGTGTAGCGGGGATACCACGCCCGAACTGACGACGAGCACGCGGTTATGAGTGCGCGGTGTGATCGGGAACAGGTCGTCAACATCCTTGACCAAGGTCGGCGCTTTGGCAAAGGCGGCGGCGGCGACAGACTGGGACTGGGAGGTATTCAGGCGAGCCCGTCGCGCGTCCTTGTCTCCAGCAGTTTGTTTATGCAGGCCCAGTTTGGCCTTTAGTCCCAGAACGCGCGTCAGGGCTTCGTTCAGGCGGGCATGGCCGAGGCTGCCTTCGTCGAGTGCGCCCCTGACCCGCGCGATGTCGCCCGGCAGGTCGCCCGTGAACAGGATCATATCGCAGCCTGCCCGCAGCATCTGAACCTTGGCGGCACCCGCCTCCATATGCGAGGTAGCCCCCGCCATTTCCGAGGCGTCGGACACGATCACCCCGTTGAACATCAACCGCGACCGCAGCAAATCGCGCGTCAGGATCGGCGACAAGGAGGCCGGAATATGCGCCTCTTCGACGCTGCACCACGGCTCCATTTCCTTGATCATCGCGGGAAACGCGATATGGGCCGACATGATCGACAGGGTCCCCTGCGCGATCCCGGCGCGATAGAGTCGTCCGAAACTTGCCTCCCACTCCTCTACGGTTTGCGGGTTGACGGTGGTGACCAAATGCTGGTCGCGGTCATCATAGCCTTCGCCGGGCCAATGTTTCAGACAGGCCGCGATCCCGGCCTTCTGGAATTCATCGGCCTGCGCCATGGCGTGCCGCTCGATCCGATCCACATCGGACCCATATCCACGCGTCGCGACAATGGCCGAGCGGAACGCGGCATTGATGTCCAATACCGGAGTAAAGGTCCAGTTTACACCGACCGCTCGCCCCTCGTCCGCCATGATGCGGCTGATATCACGGGTCATGTCCACATCGTCCCCCGCCGAGAGAGCCAGCGGATTGGGCACCTGCGTGCCGAACGGCAGCGACATCCGCGACCCTTCGAGGTCGGCAGACACCAGTAGGGGAACAGCTGCCGACTGTTGCAACGTATCCAGCAGGTCCATTTCCGCGGTTGCGTCCGAGGAAAAGAACCGCGTTACGCCACCGGGTCGCAAATTCCCGATCTGGTCCGCCCATATATGCGCCGGCCCATGTAGACCCAGCACAAAGAGTTGAGCGATTTTCTGGTCTAGATCGCCATCCAATTGCTCTGCCGTTCGGGACACCCATTCGATGTCATCGTCACCCAGATGAAAGGGCGCACCGCGAAGCAGATGGAGTGGCAGACGGGCCATGGATTATCCTCTGGGCAAGTTGGGTTGGGTTAAACAACGTGCGGTAGTTTGATCAGGTTCAAACGCGGCGTGCAACCCATGCGAGAGCATAGCTAAAGTATTCCAACATGCCCCAGATCCCGCGCGGCAAAGTCGATCAAGGCCCGCACCTTGCGCGGGAGGGTGCGCCCCTCCAGATAGACCGCGTTCAGGTTCCCCGCCTCCGACGTGTAATCCGCCAAAACCTGTGTGAGTTGACCATCCTGCAACATCTGGCCCAGCGCAAAACGCGGTAAATAGGCGATGCCGCGCCCCTCTGCCGCCAGTTGGGCGACAGCGCGGGCGGAATTGACGTGAAAGGAACTCTCCATCGGGATGGTCGTCGTGATCCCGTCTCTCTGGAACACCCAATCGCGACTACCGCGTCGGTTGGTATCCATGATGCAGCGATGCGTGATCAGATCGCCGGGCGTCTGCGGTGCGCCGTGCTGCCCGATATAGGCGGGGCTGGCGACGACCATCATCCGCAGCGTGCCCAGTTTGCGTTCCTTGAGCGACAACATATCGTTGCGCCCGATCCGAAACGCCACGTCGATCCCCTCTGCCGCTAGGTCGAGGTGCCGGTCACTGAGCCGCATGTCGATTGTCAGATCGGGATGGTCCTGCGCAAAACGGTCTAACATGCCGACAAAGTATATCTCGCCAAAGGTAACCGGAGCCGTCACGCGGATCGTTCCGGAAAACCCGCGCGTGCCTTCGGTCATCCCGGCGAGTAGATCGTCCAGCTCGTCCAACAGGGCGGGCGCGCGTGCCAGCAAATCCTCGCCGGCGGCAGTTAACCCGACGCGCCGCGTCGTCCGCTGAAACAGCCGCACCCCCAGCCGGGTTTCCAACTCGGCAACGTATTTCGACATCAACCGGTTCGACAGCCCCAACTGTTCCCCCGCGCCGGTAAAGCTGCCTGCCTGGGCGGTCGCCACAAAGGCCCTCAATTCATCAACCAGATCCATAGCGCCCCTATTAGGAACATTTTATTCCAAGTCATTCTATAAAGCCGCCATTTCATGGAGAGAAGTCAAGCCCTAGGTTCAGGACATCCCGGACGAAATGATCCGGCCACCGAAAGGACACAGACATGAACATCGCAATCATCGGCACCGGCAACATCGGCAAAGGCCTGCTGGCCGCCCTGTCCCGTACCACCCACACCGTTTCCGCCTATGGTTCGGCAGACGATCTGTCGCCGGTCGCCGCCGCGGAGGTGGTCATCCTCGCCACGCCCTATGGGGTAGCGGGCGATCTGGCCCAACAGGTCGATCTGGCCGGAAAAATCGTCGTCGATCTGTCGAATCCGATCACCGCTGACTTTGGCGGGCTGCAAATCGGCCACGACACCTCGGCCGCAGAGGAAACCGCTGCCGCCCTGCCGGGTGCCACGGTGGTCAAGGCGTTTAACACCGTCTTTGCCCAGCACTATGCCGGGGACCTGACGGTAAACGGTCAACCGATCCAGACCTTTGTCGCCAGCGACGACGCCGAAGCCGCCGCCATCGTGCGCGACATCGCGACCGCCATCGGGTTCGAGGCCGTCGATGCGGGTCCGCTGAAAAATGCACGCTATCTAGAGCCGCTGGGCTATATGAACATCCAACTGGGGTACATGCTGGGTCGCGGAACGGGAATCGCCCCGCGCTGGCAAGCCGCCGCCTGAGAGGAGCAAAACCATGAATACCGTCCAGACGCTGTCCTCCCTTCGGGACCGGCTGAAACCGTCGGCGCGGATGCCTGTCGTGTTCCTAGGACACGGCAGCCCGATGAACGCCATCGAAGACAATAGCTATGCCCGCGCCTGGACGAACTTGGGGCAGGCCCTGCCGCGCCCCAACGCTATTCTGGTCGTCTCGGCCCATTGGATGACGCGCGGGACCACGCTCGTCGATATTTCGCGCCACCCCAAGACGATCCACGATTTCTACGGCTTCCCGCCCGAACTCTTTGCCCAGACCTATCCTGCCTCGGGCGATCCCGAACTGGCCCGCACCGTCGTCAGCCTGCTGGCCAGCCATCACGGCGCAGAGGACGATACATGGGGTCTGGATCACGGTGCTTGGACGATCCTCAAGTTTCTGTATCCAGAGGCGGATGTTCCGGTGTTCCAAGTGTCGATCGATATGTCGCGCGACCTGACTTACCAACTGGAAATTGGGAAAATCCTGTCAGAATTGCGGGATCGCGGGGTTCTGATCCTCGGGTCGGGGAACGTCGTGCACAACCTGCGGGCGCTGCGGTTTGACGGCAAACAGTATGACTTTGCCGTCGAGTTCGACCAACTGTTTGCAGATAAAATGGAGCAGCGGGATTTTGCGGCCCTCGCGGACCGTCACGCCCTGGGCAGTCTGCTGCAAATGGCCCACCCGTCGGTGGACCACTATTTGCCCGCTCTGACGATCGCCGGAGCCTCTGACAGCCGCGACAGTCTGACGTGGATGACGGACACCATTGATCTGGGGTCCGTCTCGATGCGGTCCTTTGTGTTTCACGCCGCCTAGAGCGTGACACGCATCCTCGCGGCTGCTTGCAACTGCAGGCAGTCGCGGGCCATTTCCATCAGCTCGATCCGATTGCCTTCGGGATCACGGAACCATGCTTGACGGTTATGATCGGCCCCGGTGCTGATCGGATTTTCATCGGTTTCATACAGGCCCGAACCGTCCTCGGCCCATTTGCACAGACGCAGACCATTCGCCCGCAGGGCAGCAACCGTCGCATCGAGGTCGCTGACCTCGAAACAGACGTGGTGATAGCCCGGCGCGGATTCTCCGGCGGCACGCGCCCCCTGCCCCCAGCTGAACAGTTCAAAAAACTGGCCATTGGTCAGACGCATGTAGGTGATATGGCGGTTGCCCCCCAAATCCATGCGGAACATTTCCTCCATGCCCAGACGGTCACGGTAGAACGCGACCTGCGCCTCCATATCCAGACACATCACCGCCGCATGTGCGTAACCGTCAAACACTTGGCCCGGACGATAGGCGACCAGCCGTTCATGCGCGACCTTCCAGCGCGACAGGAACCGCGCGGCATCATTGGGGTTATCGTGTTCCGCGACGTGGGCCGACAATCGGGGCAAGCGCCGCAGCGCGTCAAAGATCGGGCGATAGTCAGTGATGCCGTGACCCAAATCGGCCCAGCCGCCCTCGGCCTCGGTCCCGGCGGGGGCGCGATCCTTGAGGTGGACCGCGATGATGCGATGCCCATGGCGGGTGATCCAATCTAGCGGGTCCTGTCCGGCGCGAATGACCCAGCCCAGATCGGCCTGCCAATCCATCCCCGGCGCCTGCGCCAGCAGGATGTCCATGCCAGTTTGACCGTCCGCCAACGGGGTCAATTCAAAATCATGGTTGTGCCACGCCAGCCGCAGCCCCAGCGCCCGCAAACGCCCCTCGAGCGCGTTCAGGCGGCGTCCCAGCGCGGTCCAGCCGGTCGCCTCGGTCGGGCGCTCTTCGGGTGGCAGCCAAGGCCCGATCAGCGTCGTAATCCCCAAGGTCCGCGCAATACTGACGGCCTTGTCGAATTCGTCCTCCATCAGGGCCAGCGGCACATGGGCCTGCGGCATCGTCAGCCCGCAGGCATCCAGTTTCGCCCGAAACCCAGCGGGGTTATCAAAGTTGCCAAAGAAACCCTCGACCCCGTCGAACCCCAATTTCGCAATACGATCCAACTGTTCATCGAGCGGAAACTCACGCAGTGAAAACATTTGTACGAGTGTAAGCATCTCCGCGATTCCTCCCAGTTAGCGGTATCAGGACGATAGCGCCTCTGGTCGGGTTGTCGATAGCTAGTCAACTGTTGCGGCAGAGAAATCATAGGCAAACTGCCCGCCGCCCAGCACTGCCGACACAGCGTTTCTCTGTCACTGATCAACCCGGCAGCGTCCTCGGCACTGGTCTCCGCGCGTCAAGCACGGGTCCGACTTACCAACCGCAACTAGCCACTCGCGCGGTAGCGCAGTGCGTCAATCACCACCCGAAAGGCCGGGAGCGTCTGTTGCCGACTGGGGTAATAGACGAAATAGCCGGAGAAGGTCGGCGTCCAATCGTCCAAGACCTGCACCAGCCTGCCGTCAGTGATGTACGTCTGCACAAGGTCTTGGGGCACGAACCCAACACCGAAGCCACACAAGATCGCATCTATCATCGGTTCGCTGATGTTGAACGTCAGCCGCCCGTTCACCCTGACCCGCAGGTCCTCGCCGCCCTTGGAAAATTCCCAGGCATAGAGCCCGCCGGATGTCTCTTGACGGTGATTGATGCAATCAAGCCGCATCAGATCGCGCGGGTGTTCCGGCGGTGGATTTTGCGCCCAAAACTCCGGTGTCGCGACCACGACCAGCCGCCAGTCCGGACTGACGCGGACGGCGATCATGTCGTCCTCCAGACTCTCGCCAAGCCGGATTCCGGCATCGAAACCATCCTCGACGATATTGCGAAACCCGTTATCGACGCTCAACTCCAGTTGGATGTCCGGATACTGTTCGACGACTGGCCGTAGTTTCGGCCAGACGTAGGCCCGCATCGCATGGTCAGACAGGGTGATCCTCACCCGCCCCTGCGGACGATCCCTGTAGTCCATCAATGCGGCGATGTCGGCGTCGATCTGCTCCATGCGCGGCCCGAGGCTCTGCCAGAGCCGTTCGCCCAGTTCGGTCAAGGCAACGCTGCGGGTGGTGCGATTGAACAGCCGGACACCCAGCCGGCCCTCGAGGCGGCGAATGGTATGGCTGATAGCCGATTGCGAGACGCCAAGCTTTGCCGCAGCGCGGGTAAAACTACGTTCTTCGGCAACTGCCAAGAACCAGAGAAGATCATTCAGGTGCCTGCGGTCCATCCGTCCAACCTCCTGCCTGCCAGTCGGGATATATGATTGCAGAACATAAACGCTAGAAATTTATTGAAGTAATGCCATGGTCCGCTCCGTGCTAGACGACCCCGAAGTTGGAGACCGGCATGCCCCAGACACCCACAAAAGCCACCACCGCGATGGGCGCGGCACTATCCATGTCGCTCTGCGCGGGCCTGTTGGTTGCGTCCGAGTTTCTGCCGGTGAGCCTGCTCAGCCCGATGGCCCGGGATCTGGCCATCACTGACGGTCAGGCAGGTCAGGCCATTTCGATTTCGGGTCTTTTTGCGGTCCTGACCAGTCTGTTTGCGGGCCGGTTCACCCGCACCATAGATCGCAAGTGGCTGCAATCGGCTTATGTGGTCTGTATGATCCTGTCCGGGCTGATCGTCACTCTGGCACCGACCTATGTGGCCCTGATGTTTGGACGCATGCTACTGGGTGTGGCCGTGGGCGGCTTCTGGTCAATGACGACCTCACTCACCATGCGACTGCTCTCGCCGACCGAGGTGCCCAAGGGGCTCGCGATCATCAATGCCGGAGTCGCGGTTTCCAGTATCCTGTCCGCCCCGCTGGGCAGTTGGCTGGGCGAGGTGGTCGGCTGGCGTGCCACCTTCTTTACGCTGGTCCCATTGGCCTTCGGTGCCTTGGTCTGGCAGATCAGGACGATGCCCGCGCTGCCGCCGCGAGGGACCGGGCCACGGCCATCGCCTCTCCGGCTGTTGGTGCGCGCCGAGGTCCGCTGGGCGATGGCATCGGTGTTCTTGCTCTTTATGGGTCAGTTCGCGGTTTTCACCTATCTGCGCCCCTATCTGGAATTGGTGGTTGGCCTGAAAATCGATCTGATCTCTGTGGCGTTCTTAGGCCTTGGCCTCGCGGGGCTGGCCGGAACCTATGTCGTCAGCCAGATCCTGCGCAGTTTCTCCTTTGCTCCGTTGATCGCGATCCCGACAGTCATGACTGTGGTGGCAATCGGTCTGATCGTGGGAACAGGCTCAAAGGAATGGGTCATCGCGCTCTTGGTTTTGTGGGGAGCCTTTGCCTCGGCGGCCCCCGTCGGCTGGGGGGCATGGCTGGCCCGCGCCCTTGACTCCGAGGCCGAAGCCGGCGGCGGGTTACAGGTGGCGGTTATCCAGTTGGCCATCATGTCCGGAGCCGCCGCAGGAGGCATGGTGTTTGATCGGTTTGGATGGGCGTTCACATTTTCAGCCGCGATTTTTCTATTGGCCGGCTCGGCACTTGCCGCATTCGCAACCATGCGGATTTCCCGCAACTCTGCCAACCGGCAGCGCAAAATGGCGCAGGCCTGAATTGCCCACTATTCTTATCAGCAATCAAGCAAGGGCCTTTACCTGACTCTTTTACTCACCTAAAAGCCGCTCAGCGACTCGCGGCGTGATGCCCGTAGCCAACCTCGAAACTCAATTCTCAAGGAGGCTATATGTCGTTTGCACGGCCCCATTTTGCTGCGTTTGCTTCGGGTGCAGCCCTATTGACCGGTCTGGCCCAAACCGCATCGGCCGCCGAGGCGACCTTCCTCGTCCAGCTCACTGACTATTCTGGCGACGACGCCTATTTCTCTTTGTACCTCGTGGATGCCGACGATCGCTATGTGCGCACGCTGTGGGTCTCTGGCGACGATGAACGCTGGTACAAGGACCTGCCCCGCTGGTGGAAATATGTCGGCCGGGCTCCGCAGGATCTGGACGCCATCACAGGCGCGTCCACGGCTTCGGGTGATCGCAGCATCATCCGGATCGAGCTAGAGGACGAGGTGCTGGACGCTGGCTACAAGGTCCGCGTTGAAACCGCCGTAGAAGATCAGCAAAATCACCCGGTTGATGTCGAGGTCGCCCTCGAGTCAGCGCTTGGCGGGGAACGTGTGCCGGGGACCGGCTACGTTCGCTACATCCGCTATCAGTGGTGATGTCATGTGGCGCAGCATCCATTCGGTTCTGGGGCTGACAGCGGCGGCTTTCGTGGTGGTCCTGTCGCTGTCTGGTGCCTTTTTGGCGACACAGCCCGTTTACGATGTGGTGACGCGAACGGGCGCCTCGGACGAGGTGTCGCTGGCCGAGGTGCTGCGCCGCATACATACGACAAATCCCGGGATCGAGGTGACGCATCTGGAACGCGACGCCGCCGGGAACCTCAAGCTGTCCTATAGCCTCGACAATAAATCCGCCGAGGCCAAGCTGGACCCTGCCAGCGGCACTCTGATCGAACAGACCCAAGAGCCCGCAGCCTATACATGGACCCGCAAACTCCACCGCGCGTTTCTGCTGGGGGACGAGGGGCGGGTGCTCTCGGCCTTTGGCGGGCTGGCGATGACGGTTTTGACCGTAACGGGGATTGCCCTGTTGCTGCGCAGGCTGGGCGGCTGGCGGTCGTTTTTCGCTGCGATGTCGGCGCGTGACGCTGGCGGTTTTCACAGTGTCATCGGACGGCTGAGCCTCTTGCCGCTCGCGATTACAGCGCTGACGGCGGGCTATTTGTCGGCCCAGAGTTTTTCCCTGTTGCCCGCCACGACAATGGCCCCGGCCTATCCGGAATCGGTCGAGGAATTGGACCCCGTCGCGGCATGGGACCTGATCGGCCTGCAACAGACCCCGATCAGCACCGTGAACGAGGTCATTTTCCCCATCGTCGAGGACTGGTTCGATGTCTGGACGGTCCGCACCGATGCCGCCTATGTGTTCTTTGATCAGTTTACCGGACTGGAACTGTCCCGCGATCCCCTGCCGGTTTCGACCCGTGTGATGGACGTGATCCGCATGCTGCACACCGGCGAAGGAGCGCCGCTCTGGGCGGTGGTCCTGATGGTGGCGAGCCTGTGTGTGCCGGCCTTTGCAGTCAGCGGCGTGCTGATCTGGCTGGGCGGTCGGCGTCAAAGCGGCGGGCGCATTCGCAACAACGCGGCCTTGGGTCAGGCAGAGGCACTGATCCTCGTCGGCTCCGAAGGCGGTGCAACATGGGGATTTGCCGCGGCCCTGCATCGCGGCCTGACTATGGCTGGCATTCCTACCCGCACCATTGCGCTAAACAAAACGCCCGCTAGAACCAACGCCCGCTATATCTTTGCTCTCACCTCGACCTATGGCGACGGGGACGCGCCGAAATCGGCCAATCGCGCCCTGCCCCTCTCGGGGCAGATCAACGCACCCAAGGCCCGGTTTGCCGTGCTGGCGTTTGGCGACAAATCTTTCGCGGCCTATTGTGCCTTTGGTCGGCAGGTCCAAGAGGTTCTGCTCGGCCATGGGATCGGGCAACTGCTTGAAATGACCTGCGTGGATCGGCAGAGCGTTCAGACCTTTGAACAGTGGGGCCGCCTACTGTCCGCGGCGATCAACCGTCCGCTTGACCTGACCTACACCGCACCACGCCGGAAAACGGTTCCCTTAACGCTGGTCGATCGCCAGATGTATGGCGAAACGCTACAGGCCCCCGTTGCGGTTCTACGGTTCAACGGCGACCGGTTGCCTGCCCATCAGGCTGGCGATCTGGTCTCGGTCTGTCCGCCCAACAGCGATGTCGCGCGGCTCTATTCGCTGGGCTCCTGTGCGCGCAAAGATGGTTTCTTGGAAATTTGTGTTCGCAAACAAGAGGGTGGTCAGTGTTCGGGCTGGCTCTGCGGATTGCAGACGGGGGATCGGATCGACGTCTCGATCACAAGGAACCCGCGTTTTCGCATGCCGCGCCGGGGTCCGGTCGTCATGATCGGCGCGGGAACCGGAATTGCGCCGTTTACCGGAATGATCCGGGGCAACAAACGGATGCAGCCGATCGACCTGTTCTGGGGCGGTCGCCACCCGAAATCCGACGCCCTCTACGCCAACGATATTACCGACTGGGTGGAACAGGGGCTGCTGCACCGTTTTGTCCCGGCCTGGTCCCGCGTTCACCCCTCTCGCTATGTGCAGGACGGGGTGCGATCCCACCGCGACCATCTGATCACCCGCCTCAAAGAGGGCGCAACGATCATGGTCTGTGGTGGCCACAAGATGGCTGAGGCCATCCGTACAGAAATTGACAATCTGGCCGCCGAAACGGGGTTCACAACCGCAGAGTTGAAACGCCGCAACCGCTACCTCGAAGACGTCTACTAACCAAACCAACAAAGGAATATCACATGTTCAAGCTGAAATCGGCTCTGGCCGCCCTTTTGATGTCTGCCGCGTTCCCGGCCTTTGCCGATAACGTTCTGTTGACCGAAGACTTTTGGAAAACCGCTGATCTGGCCGCTGTCGAGGCTGCCGTCGCTGCCGGCAACAACCCCACCGAAACGGACGGTGGGTCCTATTACCCGCTGGTGCGGGCGCTGAACGCCAATGCATCCGTCGAAATCGTCGATTATCTGATCGCACAAGGGCAGGACATCAACCAGCCCAGCCATGACGAGCGTCCGGCGATTTTCTGGGCAGCCCGCCGCGCCGATCTGGCCACGGTGCAGCACCTGATCGACCTCGGTGCCGATCTATCGGCCAAAGACCATTCGGGCACCAGCGTTCTAGGCTTTGCGGCGCAAACACAAACCGACATTGCGGTGTTCGACCTCTTGCTGGCGGCGGGTCAGGACGTCGATCAACCCAACGACAGCGGCCGGACCCCGGCGCTCTCTGCGGCCTTTCTCAACCCGGACCTGACCGTGGTCGAATGGTTCGCTGCCAAGGGCGACATGTCCGCCAAGCAGTCGAACGGCGCGGATGCCTTTATGCTGTCGGCATCCCGCAACACCAACGTCGAGGTCGTCAAGGCAATGTACGCTCTCAGCACTGATCCGCAGGCTGTGACCACGGACACGGGTGCGAATGCCCTTTTGTTGGCTGCGGAACGCAATGCAACCGTCGCAGTGTTCGATTTCCTGCTGGAAAACGGTTTTGAGCTATCGTCAAAAACTACGGACGGCCGCGATGCTCTGTCAATCGCGGCGTACCGCAACGACGTGGCAATTCTGGACAAGTTCATTCAGGCGGGCCTTGATGTGAATGCGACCGATGCAGCCGGCAAAACCCCGCTCCATCACGCTGTCGAACGCAATACGATCGAGGCGATCAACCTGCTGATCGCGGCCGGTGCCGACGTCAATGCCGCCGATGCCGATGGCGCAACACCCTTGCTGCTGGCGGCTGCGCGCACTGCAGATGGCACCGCCGAAGTGATCGACGCCCTGATCGCTGCCGGGGCGGATGGTACCGTGGCCGCCGACGGCGTCACCACCCTGATCGCCGCCGCCAAGGCGAACCAGAGCGCACCGATTTTTATGGCTTTGCTGGGCGCCGGAGCGGACGTGAACGCAGTAGACGGCGACGAAATGTCCGCACTGATGTATCTGGCCGTGAACAGCAAGGACGCCGACGCGCTGACGCTCCTGCTCGATGCCGGTGCGGATGTGGCCTTGGCCGATCTGTTCGGTGAAACCGCTGGCGACATGATTGCAGAGAATGAAACTCTGGCAGGCAACCCGGTTGCCGACCGTCTGGCGAACTAAAACAGGCTCGGGGCGTTCCGGTGCCGGAGCGCCCCACTCTCGGCATGACAGAAAAACCCTATTTCGCGCACTCAGGTGATATCATGGGCGGGCCTTGGCAACTCCGCTTTGTGCCTGTTGCGGATGTCCCGGTGCAAACGGTCGTACAGGCCGCCTATGACGCGCTCAGATTGGTCGATGACCAGATGTCCACCTACAGGCCCGACTCGGATCTGATGCGGCTCAATGCGGCCCCGACCGATAGCTGGGTCACCGTCCCGCCTGACCTGATGTCGGTCGTGGCAGAGGGCCTGCGCATCGGCGAACTCTCGGGTCAGCGGTTCAACATCGGCATAGGCGACACGGTCAACGGTTGGGGTTTTGGCCCTCTCCCGACCCCGGTGCAACTGCCGACCGCGAAAGCCTATGGGCGGGTACCGATCCTGCTGCATCCGACCCGTCCCGCGATCTCCAAAACCTCCGCCGTCACGCTCGATCTCTGTGGTCTGGCCAAAGGCTTTGCTGTCGATCAGGCGGCCCGCGCGGTCAGCGCCCTTGGCGTCGGGAATTTCATGATCGAAGCCGCTGGTGAAATCTACGCCCAGGGTCGCCGCGGTGACGGGTCCGCGTGGCAGATTGGCTTCGAACTGCCTGTGCCCGGAAAACGCATCCTAGACGGCGGTGCCATTGTTGACCGAATGGCCGTCGCGACTTCGGGAAACTACCGAAATATCCGTCATATCGAAAACATGGACTGGGGTCACACCATCGACCCAACCAAAGGGACGCCGGTTACGGGCCCTCTGTTGTCCGTCACCGTAGCACATCATCGCTGCATGACCGCGGATGCCCTCGCAACCGCCCTTCTGGTTATGGGCGCCGAAGCCGCACCCGCCTTTGCAAATCTACATGGCCTAAAGAGCCGGATGATGATCAAGGTAGAAAATGGCATTCTGGAGGTCTGTTCTGACGCCTTTGTCGGCTGGCAGAGATCCGTCTGTCCATAGACGGCGGCCATGCCTAAAATCTGAGACAGTCCTGCCGAACAATCACGCCCCCGCCTGTATGCACAGGACACACGGCACCCGCCATACTTTAACGGAACTGACCTGGCCCCGGTCGTCCCTCAGTCATAACGAGAGTCCTTTGGGTTGATAGTGGTCGATTTGGGGTTGGGCAAGCGCGCCGGGCGCTGGGCGCTTGCCCATGGGCGTTGCGACCGAGACGGCCGGAGGCATCACCAGCGTCGAGGTTCGCCTCGATGGCGTGTCGACGGTGGCGGCGTGAGATCTACAGGGGTATCGCCGTTACAGGCTCGCCTCGATCACCCCAAGGTCGGCGCATTTACGAAGCCCGATAAGCCCTACGGCCTGCCGCACTTGATCGGTGGTGAACTGGAAGATTTCTTCCGCGGGATTCCGAACAGACGGGGCTGAGCCTAGGCCGCTGATCCGTATGTCGCATGCAACGCCGTTCTCGACCAAACCCGGAACGCCATCCACCTTCACCTGCCGAGGAACACAGCATGCTCCATCAAGCGATATCCCATTGGCAGCTGCGGACGCTACAAGTGCGGCTGCTTGCCGGACTGTGGGCGCCATGGTCTTGCTCGGATAGCGCTGTGTCGGTCTAACTATGAACTGCCCGCAGGGCTTGAAGATAACGGAACGCATAGGCGCAACGTTTAGTACAAATCGGTTGAGGGTCGCCCGCGCGGGATTATCTTTTGGCTCGCCGCCAAGGGTAGCGGCATGCCGCTCCTTTGAGAATGGAGCACTCTCGGCGGATGCTCCGCCGCCGGGGTCTAGGTTAGTTAGAGGCCCACCCTCGTGTAGCCGTTTGATCGAGCCAATAAGATGCTTCTCCCGAGCAAGCGCCGCAGTCTCGTCATCTGAAACGAAGTCGATCTCGTAGAGCAGAGAACCGCCGGAATTCTTAATCTTCCTTATGACATTGAGCTTGAAGGGATTTGAGCGATGGTTGTTCGGGTGCCTCGCTTCGTTCTCGTGATGAAAAGCGCGATCCGCCTTCCCCTTTACCACATAGAAGGTCGCCCATCCGGCCTGCGCAGGATGTAAAGGTACCAGCCGTCAATGGCCCGTATGAATTCCTTGCATTGGTCCTGAGCCCCCAAGAATAGGGTTCCGGTCTTCATCGCATATCCTTCTGGCGAACCCTGGATGCGAAGATCATACTGGTTTTGACTTTGGGAAGACTACCCAGAAATCTGGATTGGTTCAGTTGTTCTGTTGAAAAACGACGGCAGCGCGGCGTCGTTGATCTTGGGCATGGTGCGGTCTCCGAGTAACCGCGCCATTGGGAACGCCTGCCTGATCATGGGGCGATGATCTAAGTCACGTG
>CALMJS010000014.1 GCA_937864535.1 uncultured Paracoccaceae bacterium | reverse complement strand
TTTCTGCAACTTGGCGATCCGCAGGCGCAGCGCTTGAACCAGTTGATCATGGACATGGTTGCCGACGAGTTCGGCGTGCCCCTCGATACGATCGATGTTAGTGCAACGAATGGTGGTAATTTCAGCCTCGGGGGACTCGAGCGTGGTTGGAGTAGCGCTCAACCTGGTGCAGTCGTTCGTTCGCTTGTTCAGGCGGGCTGCGCCACCCCCCTCATTGTCATTGATGAACTGCAGGCCGCATCTGGCAACGTGCGCACGGAGAGCGGTGCAAGTCTCCCGAGTTTGATCGAAGTCCTCAAGAGCATGATTGAACCCTCGACGGCAAAGTCGTGGAAGTGCCCCTTCTATCAGGTTCCGTTCGATCTGACCCACGTCTCGTGGATCATGACGGCCAACAGCATTGATCAGGTGCCGCAAGCACTTCTGGATCGCTGCACGATCATCGAATGTCGCGCTCCGACCCTCTCCGAAGTCATCGACTTCTGCCGCAGTAAGCTCATGGATCATGAAGATGAACTCGCCGACATGATCGCCACTGCAATGCGGCAACAGTTTAGGGGAAACACGACGTCGCAGGTGATAGGTATACTGGCGAATGATAATCGGCATGACGACTCCACGTTATGCCGTTGTGAAGCAAAAAGTGGAGCATGAAGGAAGACAAGTGCCGCAGCGACAACCCCGCAGCGGTCACGCCTTGCAACTAAACCATTGGTTTATATATAAATTATTATAGATCACGAAAATTTTCATGGCGGAAGCGGTGGGATTCGAACCCACGGTACGGTTCCCCGCACGCTAGTTTTCAAGACTAGAGCCTTAAACCACTCGGCCACACTTCCGTTCCGAGCGCAGATAAATGCAAAGATTTGATTCTGCTAGGGCTTGGCGGCGAAAACCGGCACAACGGCTTGGCACACTCTTTCAAACAGGGCTAGGCAGGGCTATGGTGGCGCAAACTGGCCGGGGTGGGACTTGGCTGGACGGCAGACGCCGATAGGGCGCGGTCAAACATTAGGTAGGCAAAGGGCACGGCATGGCGGGCAGACAGGTTTCGCTGATCTATCGATCGGTGGTCATTATCGGACTGGGCTTTGGCCTTGCCGGATGCCAGGACGATGCCGGGTTTTCGCTGGGCGCCGGAGCGGGCGCGGCCGAGAGCGGTCCGGCTGCGGCTGTCCAGTTGGTCGAACGCGATGTCGAGGCGCCCGATGCGTTCCAAGTGACCGAGACCGGCCTGTGGGACGGTCGCCCGTCGCTGGGCGGCGTCTGGGTCGCCCATCCCGATGTGAACGATCCGGAGCGGGTCATCATCCGCAATCAGGACAACGGCAAATTCGTGATCGGGGCCCTGTTCCGCCGCGAAAGAGACAACCCCGGCCCTGCGCTTCAGGTGTCGTCGGACGCGGCGAACGCGCTGGGGATGCTGGCAGGCGCACCTGCCAAGTTGCAGGTCACCGCCCTGCGCCGCGAAGAGGCCCCCGAACCTGCGAACGAGGCGGTCCCTGCATTTGATGAAACCGCTGACGTGCAGACCAGCGCACTTGACCCCATCGAAGGGGCGGCGGCAGCCATCGCGACCGCCGAGGCAGAGCAGACCGCCGCACCGACAGCGACTGCGCCCGAGACGACAGATGCCGCGGCGGCGCCCGCCACGACCAGTCCGCTGAGCAAGCCCTATGTGCAGATCGGGATTTTTTCGATCGAAGAAAACGCGACCCGGACCGCAGACCGGTTGCGGGCGACCGGACTGGTGCCTACCGTTCTGGAACAGAGCAGCCAGGGCCGCACCTTCTGGCGTGTCATCGTCGGCCCCGCCCAAACCGCAGCCGAGCGCGACGATCTGCTGACCAAGATCAAAGCCCAAGGCTTTGCCGACGCCTATTTTGTATCGAACTGAGCCGCCCATGACCCTGATGAACCGCATTCTGACCGCTGTCACCTTGATCGTGCTCGCCTCGCTGGCCGAGGCGCAGAGCTTTGAAACCAAGGCACGCGCGGCCTATGTCTATGATATGACAACGGGCGTGACCCTGCTGGAAAAGCAGGCCGATGTGCCGCTCCCTCCGGCATCGATGTCCAAGTTGATGACGATCTACATGACGTTCGAGGCGATCGCGAACGGGCGGTTGACGGTCAACGACGAACTGTCGGTATCGCAGCATGCGATGGACTATACCGGATCGTCGATGTTTTTGCGGGCGGGCGAACGGGTTCGCGTCGAGGACCTGATCCGCGGCGTGATCATCCTGTCGGGCAACGACGCCTCGGCCGTTTTGGCCGAAAATCTGTCGCCGGATGGCACCGAGGCAGGCTTTGCCCGGATGATGACCGAACGGGCGCGGCAGTTGGGCATGAGCCATTCGACCTTCCAGAACTCGAACGGCTGGCCCGCTATCGGGCACGAAATGTCGGTCCGCGATCTGGGAATTCTGGCGACGCATATCATTCAGGATTACCCGTCCTTCTATCCGATTTTTGCCGAGCAGGAATTCGAATTTGACGGGCGCGTGCCTGCGAATAGCCAGAACCGGAACCCGATCCTCAGCCTCGGGCTGGGTGCGGACGGGCTGAAAACCGGTCACACCACCGAAGCCGGTTACGGCCTCGTCGGATCGGCCAAGCAAGGGGATCGCCGGATCGTCTTTGTCATCACCGGACTGGCCAGCGCCGAGGAACGCGCCGAGGAAGGCGAGCGAATTCTGAACTGGGCCTTTCGCCAGTTCACCCAGAAGAAAGTCGCCAGCGCGGGCACACTGATCGCGCAGGCCGATGTCTGGCAGGGCGATGCCGAGACTGTCGGGCTCACGGTGGCCGAAGACGTAAACCTGCTGCTGCCGATCATGCTGCAGGACAACGTCCCGGCCCGCGTCGAATTCCAATCGCCGGTGACGGCCCCGATTACGGCGGGCCAGCAGCTGGGCGAGCTGGTCATTGACCTGACCGATCTGCCGACGGTGCGCATTCCGCTGGTGGCGGATGCCGATGTGGCGCAGGGCGGCTTTGGCACGCGGATCAAAACCGCCGCGACCGTTCTGTTGAGCAAGATCGCAGATAAGGACAGCCAAGAGTGAGTGTGCAGGCGACGCCGGGGCGACTGGTAACGTTTGAAGGGATCGACGGGTCCGGCAAATCGACTCAGGCCCGGCTGCTGGCCGACAAATTGCGTGGGCTGAACCGGCCCGTGCATCTGACACGTGAACCGGGCGGCAGCCCCGGCGCAGAGGAAATCCGCAACCTCGTGCTGACCGGCGATACCGGGCGTTGGTCTGCGGAAACCGAACTTCTGTTGTTTACAGCGGCCCGCCGCGATCATCTGGAAAAGACCATCGAACCGGCGATTGCCCGTGGTGAGACGGTGATCTGCGACCGCTTTGCCGATAGCACGCGGGTCTATCAGGGGGCCACACGCGGCGATCTACGGGGCGTGGTGGACCGCCTGCATGCCATGATCATCGGGCGCGAACCCGACCTGACCTTTATCATCGATATGGACCCAGAGGTCGGACTGCGGCGCGGTCTGGCCCGCGCGGGTAGCGAACAGCGGTTCGAGGATTTCGGCGTCGCGTTTCAGGAAACCATCCGCCACGGGTTTCTGTCCATTGCGCGCGACAACCCCGACCGCTGCATCGTCATCAACGGTGATCGCAGCCCCCAAGAGGTCGCCGCCGAGATCTTTGCCCATTACGAGAGCCGCGCATGAGCGCAGAGGACAGACCCGAGCCCGACCGTATCGACGGTGCGCCGCATCCGCGCGAAACCGAGCGTTTATTTGGTCAGGACCGGGCAGAGGCTGCCTTTCTTGAGGCGTATAATGCCGGGCGGCTGCATTCGGGATGGCTGATCACCGGCCCGATGGGCATCGGCAAGGCCACACTTGCCTATAAGATCGCCACGTTTTTGTTGACAGAACAGGCCGATGGCGCGGGTCTATTTGGCGATGCCCCGCCTGTACCGACCTCGCTGTCGGTTGCATCGGATCATCCGGATCTGGCGCTGATCCGCGCCGGTAGCCACCCGCGATTGGCGGTAGTGCGTCGCCCGCTGAACGAAGACACCGGCAAGCTGCGGCCCGAAATCACCGCCGACCCCGTGCGCAAGCTCAAGTCGTTTTTTCACATGTCTGCGGCCGATGGTGGCCGCCGGGTGGTCATTGTCGACGCAGCCGATGAAATGAACGTGACGGCGGCGAATTCGATCCTCAAGGAACTCGAAGAGCCCCCTGCCCGCACCACGATCCTGCTGTTGTCGCATCAACCCTCTGGTCTGCTGCCGACCATCCGGTCGCGCTGCCGGGAACTGCGCTGTGCGCCTCTGGGCTCGGACGATATGGCGGCCGCACTGGCTCAGGCCGGAGTGAATGTCGATCACCCCGAGGCACTTGCGACCCTCTCCGCAGGGTCGGTGGGCGAGGCTGTGCGTCTGGTCAATCACGATGGTCTGGCGATGTATGCCGATATCGTTCGCATTTTCAGCAGCCTGCCGACGGCCGACCGCGGGCTGGCGATCAAACTGGCCGAGAGTTGCACTGGCAAAGGCGCCGAGGCGCGGTTCCCGATGGTGCTGGACCTGTTGGACCTGTTCTTGGCGCGGCTATCGCGCACCGGACTGCTGGGCGAGCCTCAGAGTCAGGGGGCCTCTGGCGAGGCGCGGCTGCTGACCCGCCTGTCGCCACATGCACAGGCAGCCCGCGGTTGGGCCGACCTGCAACAGGCGCTGTCCGTCCGCGTGCGTCACGGGCGGGCGGTCAACCTTGACCCTGCCGCGCTGATCCTTGATATGGTTTTCAAGATTGAAGAAACGGCGCGCAGCGTCGTGCCAGCCTGAGGCCCATATGTCCCGAACAGCCGTCGTTGATAGCCATTGCCATCTGGATTTCCCTGACTTTGACGGGCATGTCCACCAGATCGTGCAGAACGCGCTGGACGCCGGTGTCGAACGGATGGTGACGATTTGCACCCGGCTGCACAACGAACCCAAGGTCCGCGCGATTGCCGAGGCGCATGCGCCGGTGTTCTATGCCATCGGCATCCACCCGATGAGCGTGACCGAACAACCGCCCGTTACTGTCGATCAACTGGTTGCCTATGCCGCGCACCCCAAGATGGTCGCCATCGGGGAAACCGGACTGGATTATCACTATACGCCCGATAGCGCCGAACTGCAGAAGTCCTCTTTGCGGGTGCATATCGACGCGGCCCGCGAAACCGACTTGCCGCTGATCATCCATGCCCGCGACGCGGACAACGATATGGCCGCTATCCTGCGCGAAGGCTATCAGAACGGCCCGTTTCGATGCGTGATGCACTGCTTTAGCTCCACCCCGGAACTGGCGCGTGCGGCCTTGGATATGGGGTTCTACCTGTCAATGTCCGGCATCGCGACCTTTCCCAAGAGCCAAGAGGTCCGCGACATTTTCGCTGCCGCACCGCTGGACCACATTCTGGTCGAAACCGATAGTCCTTATCTGGCCCCCAAGCCATTTCGTGGAAAGCGGAACGAACCGGCCTATACTGTGCATACGGCGCAGGTCGGTGCGGATGTGTTTGGCGTGGATTATGACACCTTCGCCGCCGCAACGACCGCCAATTTCGACAGGCTCTTTAGCAAGGCGCGGATGTAATGGCGGTTCTTGAGGTTACGATCCTTGGCTGCGGGTCCTCTGGGGGTGTGCCCCGGATCGGGGGGCAATGGGGGGAATGTAACCCCGCCAACCCGAAAAACCGGCGTCGGCGCTGTTCGCTCTTGGTTGTGCGCCGCGACGAAGGCGGCGAAACACGCGTGCTGATCGACACCTCTCCGGACATGAAGGACCAGTTGGTCGATGCAGGTGTGGGGGAACTGGACGGTGTGATTTTCACCCATGCCCATGCCGACCATGTGCATGGGCTGGACGACCTGCGGCAGGTGGTGTTCAACACCGGCCAGCGGCTACAGGTCTGGGCCGACGGCGACACCTCGGACGCGCTGGTGTCGCGGTTCGGCTACGCCTTTGTCCAACCCAAGGGATCGCCCTACCCGCCCATTCTGGACCTCAATGCGATTAACGGACCGGTGACGATCGCAGGCGCTGGCGGCGAGATCACCCTGACCCCGTTTACCGTGAACCACGGTTCGATCGATGCGCTGGGGTTCCGCATCCATGACATCGCCTATTTGCCGGACGTGGTGCGCATCTATGACGATGCCTGGCCGGTGCTAGAGGGGCTGGAGTGCTGGATCGTCGATGCGCTGCGCCGGACACCGCACCCGACCCATGCGCATTTGGCATTGACGCTCGAATGGATTGAAAAGGTCGCGCCGAAACAGGCCGTGCTAACCAATATGCACATCGACCTCGATTACGACACCGTGGCGGCGGAAACGCCCGATCACGTTGTGCCAGCCTACGACGGCATGGTCCTGCGCTACGATATTTGACCCAATCGGGCGCAGATGCCCCCAGAACCGAACTAGGCCCCCATGTCCGCGCTCATTGACGTCATCCTCCCTGTTTTTCTGGTTCTGGGCTTTGGCTATGTCGCCGCGTGGCGGCACTGGATCAGCGATATCAACGTGGACGGCATCATGCGCTTTGCCACGAATTTTGCCTCGCCCTGTCTGTTATTCAAGGGGATTTCGACCCTCGATCTGGCCAAGAGCTTTGATATCGCGCTGATGAGCAGCTACTACGCCGGGGCCTTTGCCGGGTTTGCGATCGGGACATTTGGCGCGCGACTGTTGTTCAAACGCAGCTGGGAAGATTCGATTGCCATCGGCTTTATCGGGCTGTTTTCCAACGCCCTGTTGCTGGGCCTGCCGATCACCGAACGCGCCTACGGGGCCGCCGCGACCGAGCCGAACTTTGCGATCATCTCGATCCATGCGCCGATCTGCTATGCGATTGGCATCACCGCGATGGAGATCGTGAAAAACCGTGGCGGGCGCATTTCCGCCCTGCCCGCCAAGGTGTTTCGCGCCATGTTCCGCAACACGCTGGTCATCGGGATTACCGCAGGCCTGATCGTGAACGTGACCGGCCTGCCCGTGCCACATGTCGCACGCGAGGCGGTGAACTTTGTTGCCGGGGCGACGGTTCCGACCGCGCTGTTCGGCCTTGGCGGGATTCTCTATCGCTACAAGCCCGAGGGCGACATGAAGGCGATTGCCTTTATCGTTGCGGTGTCGCTGCTGGTTCATCCCGCGATCACCTACGGCATGGCCCGCCTATGGGATCTACCCACCGGCCAATTCCGGTCGGCCGTCCTGACCGCCTCTATGGCGCCGGGCGTGAACGCCTATCTGTTCGCCAATCTCTATGGCCATGCGAAACGTGTCGCTGCCTCTGCGGTCTTGGCGGCAACTGTGCTGTCGATCCTGACGGTTTGGGGCTGGCTCGCAATATTGCCGTAGCGACGCTCCCCGCTGATGATACAATCGCGGCAAAAGGGGGCCATCATGACCAATTACAACGTGCGCACCTGCCTGTGGTTCGATAGCCAAGGGCTTCAGGCGGCAGAGTTTTACATCACGCTTTTGCCAGAGAGCAAAATCGACTCGGTTCATTGGGTGCCGGGACCTGACGGGCAAAAGGTGCCGATGATTGTCGAATACACGCTGAACGGTGCGCCCTATATGCATCTGACGGCAGGACCGATGTTTCCACAATCGGAATGCGCCTCGATCTCGGTCACGACGCCGACACAGGCGGAAACAGACCGCCTCTGGACCACACTGACCGCGCATGGCGGCCAAGAGAGCCGCTGTGGCTGGCTCAAGGACCGGTGGGGCGTGTCGTGGCAGATCGTTCCGGCGGGTCTGGGCGCGCTGCTGACAGGGCCAAAGGCCGCGCAGATCATGCCGCTGTTCCAGACTATGAACCGCATCGACATGGCGGCACTAGAGGCCGCGGCCGAGGCATGAAAAAGGGGGCCAGTGGCCCCCTTTTGTTTATTGCGGTGACATGCCGCGCAGCCGTTCGGACCTGCGCCGCAAATATTCCAGCGTCCCCAGCAACAACACCGAGATGGTGATCAGGATCGTCGCTGCCGCCAGAATAGTCGGGCTGATCTGTTCGCGCAGACCGATGAACATCTGCCACGGCAGAGTTTTATTCGCAGCCGATCCGACAAACAGCACCACGACCACTTCGTCGAACGAGGTGATAAAGGCAAACAGCGCCCCGGACACCACACCCGGCATGATCAGCGGCATCTGCACGCGGAAAAACGTGGTCATCGGCCCCGCTCCCATCATCGCGCTGGCGCGGGTGAGCGAGCGGTCAAAGCCGACCAGGGTCGCCGTGACCGTGATGATCACGAACGGAATGCCCAGTGCCGCATGGGCCAGCACCACGCCCAGATAGGTCCCGGTCAGCGTAAAGGGCAGGTAGAGTTTGCCGTAGAACGGGATCGGAATGTAGGGATTGGCATAGAAGAAATACATCCCCGTCGCCGAGATGATCAGCGGCACGATCATCGGCGAAATCAGCGTCGCCATAATCGCACGGCGGCCCGGAACATGGCTCTGGGACAGGCCGATCGCCGCAAGCGTGCCAAGGGTCACCGAAATCAACGTCGCTACCGGCGCAATCCGCAACGAGTTCTTAAGCGCCAACTGCCATTCGGTGTTGGTAAAGAAATCCTCATAGTGTTTGAGCGAATAGCCCGCCGGGTCCAGACGCAGCATTTCCGGCGTAAAGGTAAAGAAGTCCTGCGCGTTGAACGACAGCGGAATGACCACCACGATCGGCGCGATCAGATAGAAGAAGATCAACGCGCAAATCGTGCGATAGGTATAGTGCCAAACGCGTTGACCAGTGCTTGCATAGGGGGGAAGCGCGGACATGGATCAGCCTCCGAGTTTGACGTTGTCGATGCCCACGATCCGGTCATAGAGCCAGTACAGCCCCAAGACGAGGATCAGCAGGATACTGCCCAGAGCCGCCGCCAAGCCCCAGTTGAGCGAGGACGAAATATGGTAGGCAATCCGGTTCGAGATGAAAACACCCTTGGTACCGCCGACCAGTTCGGGGGTGATATAGTAGCCGATCGCAAGGATGAACACGAGGATGGACCCTGCGCCGATCCCCGGAACAGAGTTCGGGAAATAGACCCGCCAGAAGGCTGTCCAATCGTTTGCCCCCATGGATTTAGCGGCACGAACATAGGTCGGGCTGATCGTTTTCATCACCGAATAGAGCGGCAGGATCATGAACGGCAGCAGGATATGCGTCATCGCGATGACCGTGCCCAGCGCGTTGTTGATCAACTCCAACCGGTGCGCATCATCGACGAGTCCCAGCGCCACCAGCACGTTGTTGATCACCCCCTGTTGTTGCAGCAGCACCTTCCATGCGGAGGTCCGAACCAAGAGAGAGGTCCAGAACGGCAACAACACGAGGATCATCAGGACGTTGGCGCTCCGCATCGGGAGGTTGGCCAACAAATAGGCGATCGGATAGCCCAGCAGAATGCAGGTGCCGGTGATGGTCAGCGACAGCAGGATCGTGCGGACAAACAATGTGATGTAGATCTTTTCGCTCTCCGGCCGCGGCTCGATCCCGTCGGGCGTCTTCATCCGGTCGACAGAGTTCAGGAAATAGCCGCTGGTGTAGAACCCGGAATAGGTCTGGATCGTTGCCCAGACAGACGGATCGACCCAGCCGGCATTCGACCCCTCGAAGGCATCGCGTAGCGACACTGTGTCAAAGCCGCTGACATCAACCGATGGCAAACCGGGCGCGACGGCACCGGCAGCCAGATCCAGATAGAGCGCGGTGTAGACGAAATCATCAAGTTTGCGGGCAGCCGGATCGCGGCCCTTGTCAGTCTGGATCGTCGCCCAGGCCAGATAGGCATCCGCGGTTTTTGGCAGTGCGTCGCGAACGGCGTCATCCGCCATCCACGCAGCCCAGGCCGCACTATCGCCAAAGACGGCATCGGCGGCCTTGAATTGATCGGTGTAGACGTCGGTGCCAAACTTGCCCAGATCGCGGCCTGTAGACCGGAACATCGACGAGATGCCGGTTTTTTCATAGTTCAGACGCGAACCCAGTTTGGTGTGGTTCTTGTATTCTTCGGCCACCACCATATCGATGTAAAAGGCTGCAAAGACATTTTCGGACGGCACCTGCCCGGAGTCGGCGTCCCAGTCCTCAAGCGCAACAACCGTGCGGGGCAGCGTATTCGGCACAATGTCGTTCTCGACCGACCGCAGCAGCATATCAAAGATCGGCGCGATGAAGGTCACGAGAATAAAGATCAAAAGCGGCGCAATCATCCCTAGCGCGCGCAGCTTTTGCCGGCGCAGGGCACGATGGAGGCTTTTCTTAAGAGAGGTTCCGTCCGCAGCCACAAGAGGGCCGGACTGGGTGGTCGCATCGGTCATCTGTCGCCCTATCCCGGAAATCCGCAGCCCCGGATCTGGGGCTGCGGTCTGATCGGGGCCGGACGGGCCGACCCCACCGTTCGATTACTGAGCCAGCCAGGCCTGGAACTTGGCGTCCAGGTCGTCGCGGTAGTCAGCCCAGAAGGCGTACTGGGTCACGAACACGTTGGTCGCGTTTGCCGGATCGGTCGGCATGTGCGGCGCCATTTCGATACCCAGATCGGCGTGCGTGCCAACCAGCGGAGCCGAAGAGGCGCGGGCCGGACCGTAGGAGATGTACTTGGCCTGATCGGCAAGACGCTGGGTGTCGGTTGCGAAGACGAGGAAGTCCATCACGCGGGCCAGACGGTCCTCGGGCAGGTTCGCGGGAACGACCCAACCGTCAAAGTCCAACATCTGCGCGTCCCAGAGCATGCCGATCGGCTGGTTCTGTTCGGCAATCGCGCTGAACAGGCGACCGTTGTAGGTCGAGCCCATCACGACTTCGCCGTCAGCCAGCAGCTGCGGGGTTTCGGCGCCAGCCGACCACCACACCACGTCACCCTTGATGGTGTCGAGCTTTGCAAAAGCACGGGTCTGACCTTCTTCGGTGGCCAGGACGTTGTAGATTTCTTCCTTGGCAACGCCGTCACAGAGCAGCGCCCATTCCAGGTTGCCCAGCGGGTTCTTGTTCAGCGCGCGCTTGCCCGGATAGGTCGCGGTGTCGAAAATCGCGCAGACCGAGGTCGGAGCGGTCGCGCCAACCATGTCCGAGCGGTAGCCGAAGGTGGTCGAGAACACGATCTGCGGGATAAAGCATTCCGAGACGATCGAGTTGCCAAAGTCAGCGGCCGCGCCGGTGCCATCGGGGGCAGCAGCCAGCTGGCTGTCGTGGTCGATTTCCATCGCCAGACCTTCGTCGCACAGACGGATCGAGTCAGCGGCTTCGACGTCGACGAGGTCCCAGGTGATGTTGCCGGTTTCGTTCATCGCGCGCAGCTTGGCCACGGCTTCTGCCGAGGATTCGTCCCACACGACGGACACTTCGGGGTGCAGCGCGAGATAGGGCTCTACATAGGCCTTGAGCTGGCTGTTCTGATAGGCGCCGCCCCAGCTCACGATGGTCATCTCGTTCGCCATTTCAGCGCGGGCAACGCCAGCGGTCGCTGCAACCAGTGCAGAGGTGGCCAGCAGAATCTTGGTGGTCTTCATGGTATTCTCCCGTGTTGTTACCCGGTTTGACTTTTTCGGTGTCCGCCTGCCGGGCTCGGACGGCACCGTTTGTCAGCGCGCTCAGGCGTCGAGCGCGCGGCAATCCTCTGCCAACCAGCCGATTTCGATCATCGAACCGGGGGTCAGGCGTACCTGATCAGGGGCGTTGCGGGTCTTGATGACAAAGTTGTCCTGACCGGCAACCCGCAGACGCGTGCGGAAAATGTCGCCCATGTAGATGAATTCCAGCACTTCCGCCTTGAGCGTGTGGGCATCCGGCGAGAGGCGGGATTTGTTGACCTCGACCCGTTCGGGACGGATCGAAACCTTGGTCCGATCGCCCACCGCTTTGACGTTGACAGGCTTGGCGTCGATGATTTCGCCGCTGTCGAGAAGGACCGTACAACGATCGCCGGACAGCGCCGTGACCTTGCCGATGAGGGTGTTATTTTCGCCGATGAACTGCGCGACAAAGCTGTTCTGCGGTGCCTCGTACAATTGGTCGGGCGGCGCCAATTGCTGGATGCGACCATCGTTGAACACGGCCACGCGGTCCGACATGGTCAGGGCTTCGGTCTGGTCGTGCGTCACGTAAACCGTGGTGATCCCCAGATCATGCGCCAGACGGGTGATCTCGAACTGCATATGTTCGCGAAGCTGCTTGTCCAGCGCCCCCAAGGGTTCGTCCATTAGAACCAGCTCGGGCTCGAATACCAGTGCCCGCGCCAGCGCGATCCGCTGCTGCTGACCGCCTGACAATTGCGACGGCCGGCGATTGCCAAAGCTGCCCATCTGCACCATGTCGAGCGCCCGCTTGACCTTGGCTTCCCGCTCGGACTTGCCAAGCTTGCGCACCTCCAGCGGGAAGGAGAGGTTCTCTGCAACCGTCATGTGCGGGAACAGGGCATAGTTCTGGAATACCATGCCGATGCCGCGCTTGTGCGGAGGAATATTGTTGATCGACACCCCGCCCAGACGAATGTCGCCATGCGTCGCCGTTTCAAAACCCGCCAGCATCATCAGACACGTGGTTTTGCCAGACCCGGAGGGCCCGAGCATGGTCAGAAACTCGCCCTTGGGCAGAGATAGATTGAGGTCTTTGACGACGAGCGTTTCGCCATCATAGCTTTTCTGCACGCGTTCGAATTCGACGAATGCTTGGTCCGTGCTTGTCGCCAAAGCGGCACTCCCTGACTGTGACGGCGGTTTTCCCGCCTGTTATCCCCAAACTAAAACAACCGTTGCGCAATATTGCAACCAATAAGGCGGATAACCGGAGCGGCAGACGCTATTTACAGCTTTTTATCTTTAAAGCTTGCCTTTTGCAGTCATTTGTCCTGCAAAAATTAGTCATATCAGACAAAGAACGCGGGGCAATCGCAGCCCCGCGCCGAGTGTCCTTTAGAGACGGTCCAGAGTTATGTCGCGAATTGCGTCGGGAAGGTCGCGGAATCGCGCTACAGGTCTGGCGCTGGGTCCGTAGGCATTTTCGACCCTTTTTTGTTGCAGTTCGGGGAATAGATAAACCACCTCGCGGATCGACTCAGGGGTCAGGGCAGACAGCCCCCACGGTCCGGGATAGAAGCTCTCGGAGGCGATCGAATTGCCGAACACGACCTGATGCTGATCGAACATCAGGTGGCAGTAGGTGACCGATTTGATACCCTTGGCCACCCGCGCCTTGCCCCCGCGCAGGCGCGCCAGATGACGGGCTCGCACGAATTGATGGGTGCCGCCGCGCTGCGACGTCATGGTGCTGATGGCGTGCTGCGGCGACACCAGCAAACCGCGCTCTCCGGCCCAACCACCCGGTTCGATCTTGACCGGCAACAGGTCGGGATTGTCGTCCAGATCGGCGCGCGACAACCGCCGCATCCCCGCCCAGCGCAACGGCTGCGGGCCATTGTCGCGGGTCACAACCATATCCCCCGGACGCAGCATTTCCACCGGAACCTCGCCCCGTGGGGTCAGGATCATCGTGCCAGACGTAAAGCAGGGAATACCGATCTTGAACAGTTCCGGCCCGGTATCGACGGCGGTCGGCGACACGCCTTGCAATACGATCTGTTCGCCATTTGGAAAGGTCAGAACCGCGTTACCCGAGCCATCGTCGCTGACAACGACGTCGTGATAGCTGATCGGCTGTCCCTGCGCGTTCAGCAGGTTGGCGACCGACAGTTGGTCGTTCGAGAATCCGTCCAGATCGTCATCGGCGATGTTGAAATCGCCCACCACGTCGCGACCACTGCCGACGATTATGGTGTCATTGCCCGACCCGGTATAGAGCGTATCGTTGCCCGCGCCCCCCGACAGGGTGTCATTGCCATCCTCTGCCCAGACGGTGTCGTCGCCTTCGTCACCAAACAGGATATCGGAGCCGGATTCGCCGTGGATCTCGTCCGCGTCCGCGCCGCCGTAGATAGTGTCGTTGCCAGATCCGGTGTAGATATGGTCCTGACCGGCACCGCCGTAGACGGTGTTCATGCCCGACAGTTGTACGCCATATTCATCGTCGATAAAGTCGTTGCCGTCACCGCCATAGGTCAGGTCGTCCCCTGCCCCGAACAGCAGGACGTCATCGCCTCCACCACCATAGAGGACATCATTGCCGTCGCCGCCATGGGCGGTATCCATCAGGGCGCTGCCATAGAATGTGTCGTTGCCGCCCTGCAAGTAGATGTCGCGATACCCGCCAGAGTTTGTCAGATCGAAGGTATCGCCGCCGGCTCCACCCGCGACGTATTCGATCTCGGCAAAGCTGCCGGTTCCGGTGACGCCGTTTTGCTGGAATGTGCCGGATTCGGCTCCGGTAAAGGTTACCGTGCCGCCGGCATCGTTCATCACGAGGACATCTAAGTCGTCGCCGCCTTCACCGCCAAAAACCGTATCGGCGCCATTGACGAAAATCGTGTCGCGGTCATCGCCGCCGTAGACCGTGTCATTGCCCGCATCGGCATAGAGCGTGTCATTCCCCGACCCGCCGTAGACGGTGTCGTTGCCTGCACCGCCATATACCGTGTCATGCCCCATCTGGCCCATGACGGTATCGTCCCCGTCGCCACCATAGACGGTGTCGTTGTGACCGGCGGCGTAGGTATAGGTCTGGTTCGCGGCCCCGTCGATCAGATCGAGGAAATAGTTGTTTTCGTCGCGGATGACCCAGTTGGTCTCTACATAGGTGTTGACCTGATAGGTCTGCCCCTCCTGCACCGTTGCAACGGTGATCGAGTTGCCGTTGCTGTCGATCCGGCACAGGACGATCGGGCCAGTGGCATTGTTTACGACCGTCAGCGTCGTCGGGGTATTGTTCGATCCGGATTTGTGAAAATTCAGATCATAGAGCTGGCCATCCCCGGAAACATAGTCATTCCCGGCATCGCCATAGACTTTGTCCTGCCCCTCGCCGCCGACAACAATGTCAGCATCGTTACCGCCATAAAGGACGTCATTGCCGGCGCGCCCCGAGATCTTGTCCGCGCCAGCCCCGCCGTAGAATGTATCGGCTACCGTATCCGCGCCTTGCAGATCATTGGCGGCATTCGGATCGTAGGTCTGATCGACGATCGACGAATAGGACACACCGTTGGTATTGCCGGATGAGGTCACCGTATAGGTGACGCCCGGTATCATCTGCCCGTCGGCGATGGTCCCGACAAAGGTCCCTGCGACCTCGACCGTATAGAGGTGGATCACCGTGCCATCCGGCGCGGTCAGCGTATAGACATCCTCGACATAGGCGCGGCCACTGGCCACCGTCGTGCCCGACGCGTTCTTGAGCGTCAGGGTCTGTTTATAGCTGTCGTTGCCGACTTCATGGTTATTGGTGTCGCCGCTGAACACGGTGTCCGACACTTCGAGAACCAGCCAGTCGGCATCTTCGACGGCAAAGGAATAGGCGCTGGTAGAGGCAGACCAATTGGGGTCCAGCCGCATGGTCGACCCGGCGGTGTTGAGATTTCCGGTCAGTCCGGTAATCGCATTGGGCGCAAAGCCCTTCATCGTGTAGATCGTTGCCATATCAAGCCCCCAAGAATGCTTGAACGGGGGAACGACCCAGACCGACGCCAGATTAGCGAATGACCGCGGACCTACACCGATGCCCCGAACCTATCCAAAGGGATGGCAATCAATGGAATACCAATAGCTTGGCGTCCCAGCCCCTCGGGCTGAGACATGTCATCGTCATCCATGTAGGAGAGAGATGGTGCGGTCGAGAAGACTCGAACTTCCACGGGAGTTACCCCACAGCGACCTCAACGCTGCGCGTCTACCAATTCCGCCACGACCGCACTGTCTAGGCTTGGTGCGCGGTCTCTAGACCAACCGCGCGGGGACCTCAAGGGCAAAAATGCTCAGGCGAGGCGACGCATGAATTTTCGCCCCGACAGCAGGCGCAAAACCAACAGGGTCCCACCAATTGCGACCACATAGAGGCCCAATTCGGTGTGCTCGCCGAACACACTACGGTTCACGCGCCGCCCCGGCAGGAAATTGAACAGCGCGGCGATCATCACGCCATTCCAATAGAGGCTCCGCATCGTGGCCTTGTGGGCGGCAAGGTCTCCGCGCCAAATGGCCCGCATCCCGACCCAGATTGACCAGAGGGCCAGCACCGCCAGACCGTGAATCGGGCTGAATGGACCAATCACCGCGAATTCGAGGATCCAGAACGAGGAAACCGCTGTGGTGACCATCGCCAGTACCCAGATATAGCCTACGACGCGGTGGATCATGTCCCGACGTTTGCGATAGATCGCGACCGGCCCCAACGCCACAGCGCAGAGCGCACCAATAGCATGGAACTGGATCACGGGGTCGGCGGTCAGTAACGGGGCGAGAGACATGGGCTTTTCCTTTGTGGTCGGGATGACTAGGTTCGACCTAGAGATGAAAAACCGGGCTACCTGGCTCAATGGCACATACGCGAACCAACCGGAGAAACACGTGACTGACAGCCAGACGCATTTCGCGCTTCGTGAAGTGCGGACCCATTTTTCCAATAGACTCACGTGGGTTGTGATCCTCGCCGCCTCTTTGGTGCTGACGCTGATCGCGCCCTTTGAATCGGACCGCCTCATGCGGCCTGCTCCGCGGTTCGGGTATTGGGTGGTCATGGTCGGGTGCACATATCTGGCGGGCTGCGTCGGGGCGGCCCTGCTGAACCCGCTGCGCCCGCGCATGTCCCGCCCGATGCATTCGGCCGCCGTGGCAGTGGTGAACGGCATTCTGGTGACGATGGTCGTGGCCCTGCTCAATCTGGCGATGCTGGGATACTGGCCCTATTTGGCGGACTGGCCCGAACTGTTCGGAACGGTGTTTGTGATCGCCGCGATCGTCACCGGGACGCTGGATCTGATTTCGTCGCACCGCGTACCATCGCCCGCCCCGACTGCTGCACCGGTCCAGAGGTCCGAACCGTCCGCTCCGATGATTCTCCAGCGGTTGCCGGTGGACAAGCGCGGCGATCTGGTCGCGCTGTCGGTCGAGGATCACTATGTCCGCATTCGCACGATACGGGGCGAGGAGATCGTGCTGTTGCGCCTGAGCGATGCGATGAACGAGGTCGCGCCACAAAGCGGGCTACAGGTGCATCGATCCCATTGGGTTGCGAGCGCCGCCATCACCGCCGCGCGGCGCGAGGGCGACCGTGCCGTGCTATCCATGACACACGGCCCTGACATTCCCGTCAGTCGGCGCTATGTTCCTGCCCTAAAGGAGGCCGGGCTACTGCCCGGGTGAGCGCATGGTTGAGTGGATTCGCAGCGAAGGCCTGACAGATTATGATGAGGCCGTCGCCTTTATGGAGGCGCGCGCCGAGGCGATTGCCGCAGGCACCGCGCAAGAGGCCATCTGGCTGGTCGAACATCCGCCGCTCTATACCGCCGGAACCTCGGCCAAGACCGAGGACCTGCTGGAACCGGACAAATTCCCGGTCTACCCCAGCAAACGCGGCGGCCAATATACCTATCACGGTCCGGGCCAGCGGGTGGTCTATGTCATGCTGAATGTGGGCGAGCGTGGCCGCGATGTGCGCTGCTTTGTCCGCGATATGGAACAGTGGGTGATTGCCGCGCTGGCCGAATTCAACGTTCACGGCGAAATCCGTCCCGGCCGTGTCGGCGTCTGGGTCCAGCGTCCGGACAAACCCGCTCTGCCTGACGGATCGGTCGCCGAAGACAAAATCGCCGCCATCGGCATTCGCCTCAAACGCTGGGTCAGCTTTCACGGGATTTCGATCAATGTGGAACCGGACCTCAGCCATTTTGGCGGCATCGTGCCCTGCGGGATCAGCAATTTCGGTGTGACCTCGCTGGTCGATCTGGGACTGCCTGTCACGATGGATGACGTTGATGTCGCCCTCAGGGCGACATTCGACCGCGTTGTCTCGCCCCGCTGCCCGACCTGAGGAGGCCGCAGCCCGAGACACAAAAACGCCGCCCGTTTCGGGGCGGCGTTTTTCGTTTGGGGGGCAATTACGCCAGTGCGGCGCGAATGGCCCGCCCGATCCGGGCAATGCCGTCGTCGATCTGGGCCGGTCGCGCACAAGAGAACGACAGACGGATGGTGTTACCGTTTGACCCATCAGCAAAGAACGCACGACCGGGAACAAAGGCGACCTTTTCGGATTTCAGCGCCTGCGCCAGCAATGCCGCACCGTCGATTTCTGTCGGCAGCGTCACCCAGACGAACATGCCGCCCTCGGGACGGGTCCATGTCACACCTTCGGGCATTTCACGTTCCATCGCGGCCAGCATATGGTCGCGGCGTCCGCTATAGGTCTCGCGCAGTTTGGCGACCGGTTCGTCAAAGCCCTTGGACGCCACACGGTGCAGCGCGATCTGGTTGAGCGAGGAGGTGTGCAAATCCGCCGCCTGCTTGATCAATACCAGCCGCTGGATCACCGGCTTGGCCGCCACAGCCCAACCGATACGCAATCCGGGGGCCAGCGTTTTGGAAAAACTGCCGCAATAGATCGTGCGGCACTGTTCGATGTCGCCTTTCTGCGCGATTTCCAGCGCCAGAATCGGATCGACCGGGGTGCCGTCATAGCGCAACCCCTGATAGGCGGCGTCCTCGATGATCGCGATGTCCAGTTCATCGGCCAGTGCAATCATCCCCTCGCGCGCCCGCTGGTCCAGCGTGACACCCGTCGGATTCGCAAAATCGACCGAGGCGTAGGCGAATTTCACCTGACCGCCATTCGCCTTGGCCGCGGCATCGTAATCGGCGGCACTGCGGTTGCTATTCGGCTCCAGCCGGTCATAGCAGGGCTCATAGGCGTTGAATGCGCCCAGCGCGCCCATATAGGTCGGCCAGCCTACCAGCGCCGTATCGCCCGGCGACAGGAACAGCTTGCCCAGATAATCCAGCGCCTGCTGCGACCCCGAGGTGATCAGGATATTGTCAGCCGTGCAGACAATTCCCAAATCCGCCATCCGGCCCGCAATCCAGTTGCGCAGCGGCAAATAGCCCTCGGACACCGAATATTGCAGCGCCGCCTGCGCCTGCGGCCCGTCGAACAGATCGGCAAAGGCTTGGGCAAAGTCCTCTTTGGGGAACAGATCCGGGTCGGGAATCCCGCCCGCAAAGGAAATGATGTCCGGCTGGTCCAGCAATTTCAGCAACTCGCGGATTTCGGATGCCTTCATCCGGCTCGCGCGGCTGGCAAAGACCTGTTCCCACTGCATCTGATTCCCTCCTCTAGGCGATGGCGCATGTGAGGCCCTGCCCCGATATAAGTCAATGACCCTGACCTAGGGCCGCAACAGGTCCGCCAAACGGCGATCCAAAATGTCGCACCCTCTGGAAAACCCAAGGCGGCGTGATTTGATCTAGCTCAAGGTCCCGTCCCTCCGAGTATGGGATCTTTACCCCAAGGCGCCCCCGGACGCTCCCTCCCCTGCGAACGGGGTGCGCCATTTTACCACGATATAATCCCCCTTTCGAATATTGCCGAAATGGCGATAGCAGACTAGAACCGCCTCAATGATGATGGGCGGAGTCTGTGACTCGGCCTGTCTTTGGATTGACGCCAATACGGGAGAGCCACATGGCAGACGCAGCCATCCATGGCCATGAACATCACGACGAGCGGGGATTCTTCACTCGTTGGTTCATGTCCACCAACCACAAGGACATTGGGATCCTCTACCTGTTCGTCGCAGGTATCGTGGGTTTCATTTCGGTCCTGTTCACCGTCTACATGCGCCTCGAGCTCATGCATCCGGGCGTGCAGTACATGTGCCTCGAAGGCGCACGCTTCATCGCTGACGCCAGCGCGCCCTGTACCCCGAACGGACACCTCTGGAACGTGATGATCACCTATCACGGCGTCCTGATGATGTTCTTCGTGGTTATTCCTGCCCTGTTCGGTGGCTTCGGCAACTACCTGATGCCGCTGCAGATCGGCGCGCCGGACATGTCCTTCCCGCGCATGAACAACCTGTCGTTCTGGATGTACTTCGCTGGTGTCTGCCTCGGCGTCGCCTCGCTGCTCGCACCGGGCGGCAACGGTCAGCTGGGATCGGGCGTTGGCTGGGTTCTCTACCCGCCGCTGTCCACCTCCGAGGCTGGCTACTCGATGGACCTCGCAATCTTTGCGGTGCACGTATCGGGTGCGTCGTCAATCCTCGGTGCGATCAACATCATCACCACCTTCCTGAACATGCGCGCTCCGGGCATGACCCTGCATAAGGTTCCGCTGTTCGCATGGTCGGTGTTCGTGACCGCATGGCTGATCCTGCTGTCGCTGCCGGTTCTGGCTGGCGCCATCACCATGCTGCTGATGGATCGCAACTTTGGCACCTCCTTCTTCCAGCCTGCTGGCGGCGGTGACCCGATCCTGTATCAGCACATCCTGTGGTTCTTCGGTCACCCCGAAGTGTACATCATCATCATCCCGGGCTTCGGCATCATCAGCCACGTCATCGCGACCTTCTCGCGCAAGCCGATCTTTGGCTACCTGCCGATGGTCTACGCGATGGTTGCGATCGGCGTTCTCGGCTTTGTCGTGTGGGCGCACCACATGTACACCGTCGGCATGTCGCTGACCCAGCAGTCCTACTTTATGATGGCCACCATGGTGATCGCGGTTCCGACCGGGGTTAAGATCTTCTCTTGGATCGCCACCATGTGGGGCGGCTCGGTCGAGTTCAAATCGCCGATGCTCTGGGCGTTCGGCTTCCTCTTCCTCTTCACCGTTGGCGGCGTGACCGGCATCGTGCTGTCGCAGGCTCCGATCGACCGCGCCTACCACGACACCTACTATGTGGTTGCCCACTTCCACTACGTGATGTCGCTCGGTGCCGTCTTTGCGATTTTCTCGGGTATCTACTTCTACCTGCCGAAATTCTCGGGCCGCGCTGCGCCGGAATGGGCCGCCAAGCTGCACTTCTGGATGATGTTCATCGGTGCCAACCTGACGTTCTTCCCGCAGCACTTCCTTGGCCGTCAGGGCATGCCGCGTCGTTACATCGACTACGCAGATGCCTTCGCCCTGTGGAACTACGTCTCTTCCATCGGTGCCTTCATCGCCTTCGCATCGTTCGTGTTCTTCATCGTGGTCCTCGCCTACACCCTGCTGGCTGGCCGTCGTGAAACCCGTCCGAACCCGTGGAACGAATTCGCCGACACGCTGGAATGGACCCTGCCGTCGCCCCCGCCGGAACACACCTTCGAGCAACTGCCGAAGCAGTCCGACTGGGACAAGGGCCACGCCCACTAAGACACACAAAACCCCGGCCACCGCGCCGGGGTTTTTCTTTACGGGGCAGCGCCATGGTCATGCCGAATGCTATGTCGGATGTACATGGCCTGCCAATCTGCCAGGCTGACCCGCAGCGCCGCTCGCACCTCCAAACTCAATGACAGACAACGATGCCCTACGAATGGATTGATCCGCCATCGACAGACGATGCCCCCCTCGCCGAACTCCACCTGTGGCCCTACCGCAGCCTGCCGAAAAAAGGCTTTGTCTGGTTCGTCGGCCTGACGGCAGGGCTGGTATCCGTTCCCCTGATCGCCTTGATCGGCACGGTTGTCCTATGGGGCCTCCTCCCCTTCCTGATCCTTGTCATCTGGGCGCAATGGGTCGCGCTTCAGCGGAGCTACCGGGATGGCGAACTCCTCGAAGAGCTCCTGATCTGGCCCGACTCAATGACCCTCACCCGCCACACGCCCCGCAAACCGGTGCAAACCTGGCAGGCAAATCCTTATTGGGTCCATCTGACGCGCCATGAAACCGGTGGCCCGGTCGAGGACTATCTCACGCTCAAGGGAAATGGCCGCACCGTCGAAATCGGCGCCTTCCTCAGCCCGCCAGAACGCCGCCAGCTCTACGGAGAACTGCAACAGGCGCTCGCACGCACAAAATAAAGGGGCGGCCGCAGCCGCCCCTGATCCCTGGTGCCTTTGTGCCGTAAATATCCCGGGGGTAGGCCGCAGGCCGTAGGGGGCAGAGCCCCCTGCCCGGCGTCAGCTGAGCTGCGCCTTGACCATCGGCCCCACTGCGGCAAAATCCATCTGCCCGGTGTACTTGGCCTTCAATTCGGCCATCACCTTGCCCATATCGCGAATAGACGCCGCCCCTACCGCTTCGACAGCGGCGGCGATCGCCGCCGCCACTTCGCCATCGTCCAATTGGCGCGGTAGGAATTCTTCGATCACGCGAATTTCCTCGCGTTCCTTTTCCGCCAGTTCCAGACGTCCGCCTTCTTCGTATTGGCGCGCGCTATCGAGACGCTGTTTGACCATCTTACCCAGAATGGCCAGAATCTCGTCGTTGCCAATCGAGGTTTCATCGCCATCTCCGCGCGCTGCAATCTCGCGATCCTTGATTGCGGCGTTGATCAGACGCAGCGTCGACAGACGCCCCGCGTCCTTGGCCTTCATGGCCTCTTTGAGAGCTACACTGAGCCGTTCGCGCATTTGTCCATCCCCTGACTGCGACCGTTGACAGGGCAGACCTTTACCCGCACCGCCCGTAACTGACAACCTTTCTCGCCAGAGCGGCGGATTGTTGCGGTTCGCGCTTGACCGCCTGCCCTGCCCTGTTTAGTGACACGGCAATTTGGGCCTAGGGGAGTCGCTGCCATGCCGCACGGTGCATCAGAAAAACCGACCGCCTGCCTCGCTCTTGCTGATGGCACGCTATTCTACGGACGCGGATTTGGCGCCACGGGTCAAACCGTCGCTGAACTGTGTTTCAACACAGCCATGACTGGCTACCAGGAAATCATGACCGATCCGTCCTATGCCGGACAGATCGTGACCTTTACCTTTCCGCACATCGGCAACGTTGGCGTCACCCCCGAGGATGACGAAACCGGCGATCCGGTCTCTGCGGGCATGGTGGTCAAATGGGACCCCACCGAACCGTCTAACTGGCGGGCAACGGAAAACCTGACCGCCTGGCTCGGCAAAAAGGGACGCATCGGCATCGGTGGCATCGACACCCGCCGCCTGACCCGCGCCATTCGCCAGCAGGGCTCGCCGCATGTCGCACTGGCCCACTCGCCCGATGGCAATTTTGATGTCGAGGCTCTGGTTGCTGCCGCTCGCGGGTTCAAGGGTCTGGTCGGTCTCGATCTGGCCAAGGACGTCACTTGCGCCCAGTCCTATGTCTGGAACGAAAAGCGGTGGGCATGGCCCGATGGCCACCAGCCGCTGGAAAATCCGGTCCACAAGGTTGTCGCCGTCGATTACGGTGCCAAGCGTAACATCCTGCGCTGCCTCGCCTCTGTCGGCTGCGAAGTGATCGTTCTGCCGGCCTCGGCCACCGCCGAAGAGGTTCTGGCCCATAACCCTGACGGTGTTTTCCTGTCGAATGGCCCGGGCGACCCGGCTGCGACCGGCGAATATGCCGTCCCGATGATTCAGGGCGTGCTGGAGGCCGATCTGCCGGTGTTCGGCATTTGCCTCGGCCACCAGATGCTGGCGCTCGCCTTGGGGGCCAAGACCGTCAAAATGAACCATGGTCACCACGGTGCCAACCATCCGGTCAAGGAAACCAAAACCGGCAAGGTGGAAATCACCTCGATGAACCACGGCTTTACCGTCGACAGCCAGACGCTGCCGGCTGGCGTGGTCGAGAGCCACATCTCGCTGTTCGATGGCTCGAACTGCGGGATCGAGGTCGAGGGCAAGCCGATCTTCTCGGTCCAGCACCACCCCGAGGCCTCGCCCGGTCCGCAGGACAGTTTCTATCTGTTCGAACGGTTTGCCGACGCCATGGCCGCACGCAAGGCGTGAAAACGGACATCGGTTAACGGCATGTTAACCAACACCTGAACAAACTCCCGTCTGGATCACCTCCAGGCGGGAGTTTTGTTTGATCGGTGGTATGCATCATAACCAAGAGGACAGCCCCCCGTCCGCCCCCGCTGACGCTGACCTTGGGCAATCCCTGATCGCGATGGGTCTGCTCTCGGAGCGGGAGGTGGGCATCGCCTCCAAGGTCTGTGCCGATCGCGGCGAACCGCTGATCAAAGCTGTCCGGAACAATCCGCGCCTGACCGGACAGGACATCGCCACTGTAGAGGCCCGCCTGATGCACTCTGCCCGGATTGATCCGGTAACGCAGCCACCGGATATCCGCCTGCTGGATCGCATCGTGCCAGCGGAGTGTCTGCGGATGGGGGTTCTTCCTTGGCGCAAAATGGGCGGGCAAACGATTGTCCTCGCGGCCGCGCCGCCGGATTTTGCACACCACTTGCCGACGCTGACTGACGCCTATGGTCCCGTGCGCCTGTCGATTGCCTCCGATGACCAGCTCAAGGAGGCACTCAGGAGGGTCAGCGCCCATAGCCTTGCCCAGACTGCGGAGCGGTCGGTTCCCCTCGACCAGAGCTGTCGCAGTTGGCAGGGCGGTTGGCTCAGCGCCGCGACCGGGGCGCTCTGCGCGCTGGGGATGGTGGGCATGTCGATCAGCTCGAATTGGACCATAACGCTGACCTTTTGCGCGATCATATTCTGGACCTTGGCCAATTCGCTGCTAAAACTCCTCGCGATCCTTGCGCATTTGTTCGGCCCCATGGCTCGCCTCAGTGACCCGGCGCCTGCGCGATTGCCCGTCGTGACGGTCATGGTCCCCCTGTTCCGCGAGAGCGAGATTGCCGCGCGGCTGATCCGGCGACTCACGGCGCTGGACTATCCGGCGGATTTGCTCGATATCTGCCTGCTGCTCGAACAGGACGACGTTTTGACCCGCACCGCCGTGGCCAGAACCAATCTGCCACGCACCATCCGGGCGATCGTGGTGCCGACAGGTCTGGTCCGAACGAAACCGCGCGCTCTGAATTACGGTCTGAATTTCGCACGCGGCACCATCATTGGTGTCTATGACGCCGAAGACGCGCCCGACCCGCAGCAAATCCGCAAGATCGTCGCCCGTTTCGCCAATGCCAGCCCTCAGGTTGCCTGCCTTCAGGGCGTGCTGGATTTTTACAACGCGCGGCGTAACTGGCTCTCGCGCTGTTTTGCGCTGGAATATGCGACGTGGTTTCGTATCGTCCTGCCCGGACTAGAGCGGCTAGGCCTGATCATCCCGCTGGGCGGCACGACGCTGTTTTTCCGGCGCTCTGTGCTGGAAAAACTGGGCGGCTGGGATGCGCATAATGTTACCGAAGATGCCGATCTGGGGGTCCGTTTGGCCCGAAATGGCTATCGCACAGAGCTGATCATGACGGTCACCGGCGAAGAAGCCAATTGCCGGGCATGGCCATGGGTCAAACAGCGCTCCCGCTGGCTCAAGGGCTATGCGATCACCTATATCGTTCACATGCGCCAGCCGATGCGCCTGCTGCGGGACATCGGCCCGCGTCGGTTCATCGGGTTTCAGGTGCAATTCCTCGGCACCCTCTGCCAATTCGCAATGGCCCCGCTGTTGTGGAGCCTTTGGGCTCTGCCACTGGGTCTACCGCACCCGCTCGCCTCGCTGCTCCCCGGTTGGGGCATTCCGGCAATGACCGCACTGTTCATCGCGACCGAGGCAATCACATGGACCGGCGCCGCCTTGGGCGCGCATGCCGCAGGCCGATCATGGCTGATCCCTTGGGTGCCGACGCTGAATTTCTATTTCCCCCTCGCCAGCCTCGCCGCGTGGAAGGGTCTGGTCGAACTGGTCCATCGCCCATTTTATTGGGACAAAACCTCGCACGGGCAGGAAGGGCATTAGCCCTGACGTTCGACCGCCCGCGCATCCAGTTTCAACCGGGTGACAAAGGCCTTGGAGATGTGTTCGCGCAGCGCCTGATCTGCCGCGTCGCCGTCCCCGGCCGCGATGGCATCGACGATGGCCGCATGTTCGGCCAGAGCGTCCTCGCCGCGTCCCTCTGCCGCCAAAGAGGTCGTCGCCAAGAGCGCCATCGACCGATGCACCAGATCCAGCTGCTGGATCAGGAAACGGTTGTGCGAGGCAAGGTGAATCTGCTTGTGAAACCGCTTGTTCGCACGACTCATCGCGCCGGGATCACCCAGGAGTTTGCGATCCGCATCCAGCATATCGCGCAGAACACGGGTTTCCTCGGGCGTGGCATGACGCGCCGCCAGACGGGCCGCCAATCCCTCCAGCTCGCCGCGTACCACATAGAGTTCGGCCATCTGCGTATGATCCAGAGACGCCACAATCAGCGACCGCCCGTCCCGGGTCAGCAGGCTCTGGGTTTCCAGCCGCTGCAGCGCTTCACGGATCGGCGTGCGCGACACCCCGAACCGTTCGGCCAGATCACTTTCGACCAGACGATCGCCCGGCTTGTAGACGTGGCTGTCAATCGCCTCGAGGATCAGTTGATAGGCGTCTTTCTGGGACGCGGACTTTGGGTCTTGCATCGGTCCTGCCATTGGTTGAGTTGACACCCTAGCCGCCCTCCTCGCACCGATCAAGCGGTCTATCGCTTGCGCCCAGTGACCCGAACGGCTACCGATGCGCCATGGTAGCTGCATCCTTTTCCCACGTCCGCGCTTGGGTCTTTGACCTCGACAATACGCTTTACCCGCCCTCCGCTCGTCTCTTCGATCAGATCGAGGTGAAAATGACGCAGTATGTGTCGCGGGTCCTCGGCGTCAGCGCCGAGCAGGCAAACCGGCTCAGGGCGGACTACTGGGCGAAATACGGCACCACGCTTGCGGGCCTGATGACCGAACACGGGATTGACCCCGATCCCTATCTGGTCGCCGTCCACGACATCGATTTCAGCGGCCTCACCGCCGATCCCGTTCTGGCGGCCCGTATTTCGGCCCTCCCCGGACGCAAGGTCGTCTACACCAACGGCGCGCGCCCCTATGCCCTGAACGTCCTGCGCGCGCGCGGGCTCGAGGGGGTCTTTGACGCGATCTACGGCGTCGAACACGCGGATTACCGCCCCAAACCCGAACAGGCCGCGTTCGAGGCGATCTTTGCCCTCGATGGCCTCTCCCCGGATCAGGGCGCGATGTTCGAGGATGACGTGCGCAACCTCGCGGTGCCCCACGCGCTGGGAATGCGGACGGTGCATGTGGGGCCAATGCCGCTCCCTGCCCCGCATATCCACCACCACACCGATGATCTCTCGGCCTTTCTGTCGCATCTGGTCTAAGCCCCCTTTTCGCCTCGCCGGCTTCGGCCTATGTCAGGGCTATGGAACGATTGAGCTATGACATCCTAGTTGCCGGCGGCGGGGTCGCTGGTCTGTCCTGTGCGGCGGCCTTTGCGACGGCAGGGTTTTCGGTACTCTGTGTAGATCCTGCGCCTCCGGTCACATCGGCCGGGCAAGAGGGCGCAGACCTGCGCACGACGGCTTTCTTTCAAGGGTCCCGCCGGTTTCTGGACGAGGCCGGGATCTGGTCCCGCCTTGCGCCGCATGCCGCGCCGCTGCAAATCATGCGCATCGTCGATGCCGGCGGCGAGACGCCGACCCCGCGGGTTACCCGGGATTTTGACGCCGCCGACATTTCGGACGAGCCCTTTGGCTGGAACTTGCCAAACTGGCTCTTGCGCCGGGAAATGGTCGCGCGCCTCGCCGAACTCCCCACTGTCGATTTCCGCCCCGGCACCGGGTTCAAATCGATGATCACCCGCCAATCCGAGGCGCTGGTGGCCCTCACCGACGGCACGCAGGTCCGCTGCCGCTTGGTCATCGGCGCGGACGGGCGCAACAGCGCCGTCCGGCAGGCCGTCCAGATCGGCGCCAAAACGATCCGCTACGGCCAAAAGGCCGTCGTTTTCGCCGTCACCCATGACCTGCCCCATAACAACATCTCGACCGAAGTCCACCGCAGCGGCGGCCCCTTCACCTTGGTCCCCTTGCCGGACCACGATGGCCGCCCCTGTTCCTCTGTGGTGTGGATGGAGCACGGACCCGAAGTGCTGCGCCTCGCAACCCTGCCGACCGCCGACTTCAACGCTGCCGCGACCGAACGCAGCGCTGGTATTTACGGCCCCCTCACCTTGGTCGGTCAACGACAGGCTTGGCCGATCATCAGCCAGATTGCCGACCGCATGACGGCAGAGCGGACCGCGCTGGTGGCAGAGGCCGCGCATGTCGTCCCTCCAATCGGCGCTCAGGGCCTCAATATGTCGCTGGGCGATATGATCTGTCTTTTGGACTTGGCCAAGGCGCAGCCTGACCAACTCGGCTCGGCCCGGATGCTGGCGCAGTATGAACGCCGCCGCCACCCGGAGGTCGCTCTGCGCGTCCGGGGCGTCGATGCCCTCAATCGCGCGTCGATCGCCGGAACCCCGATCCTGCGCGATCTCCGCGCGCGGGGCCTAGAGGCCCTTTATGCCCTCTCTCCCCTGCGCAAGGGCGTCATGGAACTCGGTCTCGGCGCGCGCTGAAACGCGCCCCGCCTTGCCTTTGTGCCAAAAATATCCCGGGGGGAGAGAGGACCGCAGGTCCGACGGGGGGGCAGAGCCCCCCTCCGCCCTCACAAAACCTGATCGATCACCGTTTTCAGGCGCGCGACCGTCCCCGGCACGTCATAGAGTTTGTCCAACCCGAACAACCCCAGCCGGAATGTTCTGAAATCGCCCGGCTCATCGCATTGCAGCGGCACCCCTGCGGCGATCTGCATGCCCAGCGCCGCGAATTTCTTGCCGTTCTGGATGTCGGGATCGTCGGTATAGCTGACAACCACACCCGGCGCTCCGAACCCGTCTGCCGCGACCGAGGTCACGCCTTTGGCCGCCAACAGGTCCCGGACGGCATTGCCCAGCGCCCATTGCGCCTCGCGCAGGCGGCCAAACCCATAGTCCCGCGTTTCCATCATCGTATCGCGAAACGCCCGCAGGGAATCGGTCGGCATGGTGGCGTGATAGGCGTGACCGCCGGCCTCATAGGCCGCCATGATCGACTGCCATTTCTTGAGATCAATCGCAAAGGAGGTGCTGGTCGTCTCGGCCATCCGGTCCATCGCCCGCTGCGACAGCATCACCAGACCGGCAGAGGGCGTAGAGGACCAGCCCTTTTGCGGGGCGCTGATCAACACATCGACGCCCGTGGCCTGCATGTCCACCCACACACAACCCGAGGCGATACAGTCCAGCACCAAGAACGCGCCAACCTCGTGGGCGGCAGCGGCCAACTCCTTGATATAGTCATCCGGCAGGATCAGACCGGCGCTGGTTTCGACATGGGGCGCAAAGACGACGTTTGGCCTTGCCTGCCGGATTTGCGCGACAACCTCTGCAATCGGTGCCGGGGCAAAGGGCGAGCGGGTCCCGTTGCCGGTCTGACGCGCTTTGAACACCGTTGTTTGCGCCGCGAACTGGCCCGCGTCGAAAATCTGCGTCCAGCGATAGGAGAACCAGCCGTTGCGGACGATCAGCGCGTGCGCATTACTGGCAAACTGGCGGGCGACGGCCTCCATCGCATAGGTGCCGCCACCGGGCACAATCGCCACATGGTCGGCCTTGTAGACTTCTTTGAGCATGCCACTGATGTCACGCATCACGGCTTGGAATGCTGCTGACATATGGTTGAGTGACCGGTCGGTGAAAACCACCGAAAATTCCATCAGTCCGTCGGGATCTACGGGGCTATGCGTCATGTCATCCTCCTGAGTTGTCCCGAGGCTGACCCGCCGCCCCATTTTTTACAAGGGGCCAGGACGTCGCTCTTCGGACAAAAGAACGTTTGCCTCGACCGTCCCAACCCCGGGCAGGGTCATGATCCGGCGCCGCAGCACGCGTTCGAAATCCGCCAGATCGGTGGCGACGACCCGCAACCGATAGTCATAGAGCCCCAGCACATGTTCGACGGTCTGGACTTCGCGGATGGCGGATACGGCGCGTTCAAAATCCTCCAGACTCACGCGCCCCTTGGCAACCAGTTTAACCCCTAGGAAAACCGTCACGCCAAAGCCCAGTTTTTCCCGGTTAAGCACCAGCCGGCGTCCGGCGATGATCCCCGCCTCGGTCATCCTCTGGATCCGGCGCCACGTCGCAGGCTGCGACAGTCCCAGCCGCCGCCCGATCACGCTGGCGGATTGCGTCGCATCCTGCTGCAAAGCGCGCAAAATCCGGCGATCCTGATCGTCAAGGTCGATCATAGCGGCAGCACCTCTTCGCGTTTGACGGATGCCACGGTCATCAAGGCCTCGATCTCGGCGATATGGGGTAATTCCAGCACGCGGTCGCGATAGATCGCCTGCCAATGGGCCAGATCGCGCGCCACGATATGCAATCGGACGTCAACGCGGCCCAGAAAGGTCTGGATTTCGATCACCTCGGGTACCAGCCGCGCAGCATCCAGAAAATCGTCAAAGGCCCGCGGGGCGGATTTATCCAGCGTGATACGCAGCGACACCGCCACATCGAACCCCAGCGCCCGCCAATCGATAATCGCCTCTTGGCCGACCAGAATGCCGGTTTCGCGCATTTTTTCGATCCGCCGCGTGGCACGCCCCGTCGATAGCCCACAGGCCTCGGCCAATTCCGGCACAGTCAGCGACGGGTCGGCCTGCATGAGGCGAAGTATGCGTCTGTCGGTGTCATCGAGCATGAAACCTATAATATCCGTACAATCAGCGAATAACAAACTCGAAATTATGCGAAAAAACCGCGCGACCACTCTCGAATATAGAAGGCACAGGACCTATGGTGCCGGCAATTGAAACTTTTGCAGAAGGAACGCCCCCATGCGCGTTTACTACGACCGCGATTGCGACGTGAACCTGATCAAGGACAAAAAAGTCGCCATCCTCGGCTACGGCTCGCAGGGCCACGCCCACGCTCTGAACCTGCGCGACTCCGGCGCCAAGAACCTCGCCGTCGCTCTGCGTCCGGGCTCGCCCTCGGCCAAGAAAGCCGAAGCCGAAGGCCTGACCGTGATGGGGATCGCCGAAGCTGCCGCCTGGTGTGACGTGATCATGTTCACCATGCCGGACGAACTGCAGGCTGAAACCTACAAGAAATACGTCAAGGACAACCTCAAGCCGGGCGCAGCGATTGCCTTCGCTCACGGCCTGAACGTGCACTTTGGCCTGATCGAAGCCCCCGAGGGCGTGGACGTCATCATGATGGCCCCCAAGGGTCCGGGCCACACCGTTCGCGGCGAATACGTCAAGGGCGGCGGCGTTCCCTGCCTCGTTGCTGTTCACCAGAACGCAACCGGTAAAGCTCTCGAAATCGGTCTGTCCTACTGCTCCGCCATCGGCGGCGGCCGTTCGGGCATCATCGAAACCAACTTCCGTGAAGAGTGCGAAACCGACCTGTTCGGCGAACAGGCTGTTCTGTGCGGCGGTCTGGTCGAACTGATCCGTTGCGGCTTTGAAACGCTGGTCGAAGCTGGCTACGCGCCGGAGATGGCCTACTTCGAATGCCTGCACGAAGTGAAGCTGATCGTCGACCTGATCTATGAAGGCGGCATCGCCAACATGGACTACTCGATCTCGAACACCGCAGAATACGGCCAGTACGTCACCGGCCCGCGCATCCTGCCGTACGAGCAGACCAAGAAAGCCATGAAAGAAGTTCTGGCCGACATCCAGCAGGGCAAGTTCGTCCGCGACTTCATGCTGGAAAACGCTGTTGGTCAGCCGACCCTCAAGGCTTCGCGTCGCGCCAACGACGAGCACCAGATCGAACAGGTCGGTGCCAAGCTGCGCGAAATGATGCCGTGGATCTCCAAGGGCAAGATGGTCGACAAGTCGAAGAACTAATCGACCGACATTTCGGAAAGGCCCCGCGTTTGCGGGGCCTTTTTCATTCGGCCAGAGCCTCGTTCGGGACCAAAAGGCGCCCGAGAAAGGGGACTCTCGGGCGCCTTGGTTGATCAGGCAACACCTGAACGGCGCAGATCACCGCCGCCGAGCGGAGATCGGCACCCTGAGCGGGAGCGTATCATAAGCATCCGCTATTGACGCTTCCCGCCGCGTCGTCGCCCCGCCCCCGCGAAACAACCGCCGAGCGAGAAATACCATCAATCGCATATGCTTTTTCCTTGTGTTGCGCTAACCAGCAGTACCGCCCTACGTGAAATATCGGGGCCAATTGCGGTGCCCGGATCGCTTCGCAGACGATATTTTTCGAAAAATCGCGATGGACACCGCCAAGGGACCATGTTGAATGCCGCCATGACCCAACATCCCACCCCGCAGAACTGGCTGTCGATCTTTGCCCTCGGTTTGATTTGGGGCGGGACCTTTATGATCGTCGGGCTGGCGCTCGATGGATATGGTCCGCTGACGGTGGCCTGTGCGCGGACATCACTGGGGGCGCTGGCGATGCTGGGGCTGATGGCTGCGATGCGCCGCCCGTTGCCCAGCCGCAATACACTGCCGCATTTGGCGATCATCGGCGTCACCAATACCGCCCTGCCGTTCGCGTTATTGAGTTGGGGACAACAGTTTGTGCCCTCGGCCTTTGCCGGTCTGTCGATGGCGGCATTGCCGCTATTCGTGCTGCCGCTCGCGCATGTGTTTTCCGACGAACGGCTGTCTTTGCGCAAAACAATGGGGGTTATGGTGGGCTTCATCGGCGCGCTGGTTCTGATCGGCCCGGGCGTGCTGCGACTGGGAACAGGGATGGAGCCGCTGGGGCAATTGGCCTGCCTCGCGGCGACCTTCAGCTATGCCTGCGCCTCGGTCCTGACGCGCCGCTGCCCACCGATCGACCCGATCAGCATGACCGCCGCGACGCTCTTGGTCGGCGCGGGCTGTCTCATCCCCGCGATGCTGTGGTTTGAAGGCGTTCCGACACCCTCAGGGACCGGAGCCGATTGGGCAATCCTGTTCCTTGGCTTTGTGCCGACGGCGCTGGCGGCGCTGTTGCGCGTGCTGGTGATCCGCAGCGCAGGGTCCACCTTTATGACGCTGGTCAATTTTCAGGTGCCCGTCTGGTCGGTGGTCTTTGGCACGATGGTGATGGGCGAAGTGCTGCCCACCACGTTCTTTGCGGCGCTGGCGCTGATCCTGAGCGGCCTGTTTGTCAGCCAAGGACCGGCGATCCTGCGTCACTTGCGTCAGGCGGCGGACTGAACCTCGGCAACGATCCCGTCAACGACCTGCGCCAACAGAACCGGGTCCTCACACTCTGCCATGACCCGAACCAGCGGTTCCGTCCCCGATTTGCGGATCAAGAGCCGCCCCTTACCGGTTAATAGCCCCTCGGCCTCGGCAATTGCCCGTTTGACGGTCGCCGCAGACAGCGGATCACTCCCCGCACCATAGCGCACGTTCTTGAGCATCTGCGGAACGGTCTCGAACACTTGGGCCAGTTCGCTGGCCTTCAGGCCGGTTTCGACCATCGCCGACAGGAATTGTAGCCCAGCCAGCAAGCCGTCGCCGGTGGTTGCGTAATCTGTCATGACGATATGGCCGGATTGCTCACCGCCCAGATTGAACCCGCCTTCGCGCATCCGTTCGACCACATAGCGATCCCCGACCGCCGTCCGTTCCAGCCGCAGCCCCTGCCCAGCCAAGTAGCGTTCCAGACCGAGGTTGGACATCACTGTCGCCACCAGCGCACCGCCCCGTAGCCGCCCCTGTTCGGCCCATCGTCCCGCCATCAGGCCCATCAGTTGATCGCCGTCCGCAACCTTGCCCGCCTCGTCGAGGATCATCACCCGGTCCGCATCGCCGTCGAGACAGATACCCACATGGGCGCCATGGGCGACGATGGTTTCCGCCGCCGTCTGCGGACTGGTCGAACCGCATTTGTCGTTGATGTTATAGCCGTTCGGCTTGGTGCCGACCTCGATCACCTCGGCCCCCAGTTCCCACAAAACCTCGGGCGCGACGCGGTAGGCCGCGCCATTTGCGCAGTCGATGACGACCTTTAGCCCCTTGAGCGTGCGGCCCTGCGGGATAGTGGATTTGACCCGTTCGGCATAGCGGAACCGCCCGTCGTCAATCCGCTTGGCCCGGCCTATGTTCAGCGCCTGCGCGGGCTGGATATCGGCGAACACCATCGCCTCGATCTCGGCCTCGGCCTCATCAGACAGTTTGAACCCATCGGGGCCAAAGAATTTGATGCCGTTGTCATGATGGGGATTGTGGCTGGCGCTGATCATGATGCCCAGATCGGCGCGCATGGTGGTGGTTAACATGCCCACCGCCGGCGTCGGCACCGGACCCAAGAGCAGGACATTCATCCCCGTGCTGGTCAGCCCCGCCGTCAGAGCGTTTTCAAACATATAGCCGGACAGGCGGGTATCCTTGCCGATGACCACGCGATGGCCGTTTGCCCCGTCATTGCGGAAATACCGTCCGGCGGCAGCCCCGATTTTCAACGCCATATCGGCGGTCATGGGGTATTGGTTCGCGGTGCCGCGAATGCCATCGGTGCCAAAGAGTTTCCGGCTCATATTACGATCCTAAAGTTGCCTGCATCAGGCTGAACGCCTGTTTGGTCGCCAAGGTATCATGGACCCGCAGGATATGCACACCCTGCAGCGCCCCCATCAGCGCGACAGACACGGAGCCCGGCATGCGGTCGGCAGCTTCCTGCGCACCAGAGATCACACCGATGAAACGTTTTCGACTGGCACCCAGCAGGATTGGCGCGCCCAAGCTATGAAAGATCGACAATCGCCGCAGCAGAGCCAGATTATGGCCCAGTGTCTTGCCGAAACCGATGCCGGGATCGGTGATGATCTGTTCGGCGGCGATGCCCGCCGCGCGGGCCACGGCGATCCGTTCGGCCAGATGGTCATAGACATCCAGCACAACGTCATCATAGCGGGGATCGTTTTGCATCGTCTCGGGCAGGCCTTGGGCGTGCATCAGGCAGATCGGCGCAGCGGTTTGCGCGGCGAGGTCCGCCATAGCCGGATCAAAGGTCATCGCGGACACATCGTTGAGGATCGCCGCCCCGGCCTGCAACGCGGCCCGCCCGACAGCCGACTTACGCGTGTCGATAGAGATGACATGCCCTGCGCCTTGAATGGCGGCAATCACCGGCGCGGTGCGGTCGATTTCTTCGGCAATCTGCACCTCGACAGCGCCCGGGCGGGTGCTCTCGCCGCCGATGTCCAGAATGTCGGCACCATCCTGGGCCATTTGCCGCGCTTGGGCGATGGCGGCAGCGGGGTCCATAAACTGGCCACCGTCGGAAAAACTATCCGGTGTGACGTTCAAGATCCCCATCAGTCGCGGCCGATCCAGCGTCAGCCCTACCACAGCGGGTCTGGGCGCGGTGATTGCCGCGAGGGTTTCGGTCGGCACCTCGGACGCAGGAACAATTTGCGGAGCGCGGCCACGCTCTAGCACCTCGGCATGGGTAAACCACGTCCAGCCCCCGGCAATCGGTAGCGCGTCGGCTGGCCGCGCGGCGTCGAACTGCGGTATGGCGCGGAAATAGATCACGCGTCGGCCCCGACGGGCAGGCTCCGTACCGGCACATTGGCCACGGGGGCATCCGCACCGATCACCAACAGTTCTGCCGCCTGCATTTGTTCGGCGAACCACGCTACCAGCGCCAGCGCATCGCGCGGGCTGGCGCTCGGGCTCTCGACCGCGTCCAGAACGATTTTGGACGGGGCCCAGACGCAAATCTGGCCGTGGCGCATCGCCCAGTCGAGTTCGGTACGGGTGCCGACCACCATGCAGCGTTTGTCGCGGCCGGCCAGAATCCAAGCGTTCTGCTCGATCGCGAGCAGGTCGATCCGCCGCTGCGCCAAGGCAGCCCCGCTCTGAGGCAGGGCAACATCCGCTGCGCCCACCGAGATAATCAGCGGCCTATCACCTTTGGACAGGTCGTCGATCCAGCCCTTGAGCTGATCGCTTGCCATCGCCTCGTTTGTCAGGAACAGCACGCGCGGATGCGGGGCTTGCACGTGATCCTGCCCGCTGCGAGCCACCTCACCCTTGGCGCGGACGATTTCAACGCCGAGCGAAAACGGACCACGGTCCAGCTTTTCAATGCGCACGAAAACCCGCAGAGCCTGCGGTTCGCGCAAGATACGTTCCGCCACCCGCGCCGCGAGCGTTTCCAGCAGGTTGATCCGCTCTGCGTGCAACTCTGCCTCGATCGCCTCGGTGATGCGGTCATAGGACAAGATCCGGTCGACATCATCGTCGATCTCGCCGGTCTGGGGGGCCACTTCGACCACGATATTGAACTGGACCCGCTGCAAATGCCCGCGTTCCTGCTGAAACGCACCGATTTCGACCTGAACGATGAAATCGCGCAGCGAAATGCGGTCACAGGGCTGGGTCGCGCTGGCCTCTGCCCGTTCGGACGGATGCGCAAAAGCCAAGCGGATATCGTTTGTCATGTCGGGTCTTTCGTCGATTGTGGCGAAGGGGGCCGTGTGCCCAGAGCCATACTAGCCCCGACCCGAAGGGACAAGCGATCAGGACCGCCCGATCGCTTGTCTAATGCGACGTTTAGTTCATCGCGGACCGCGTCGGTTGCCGATAGAAAACATGGCTTCCGATTGTCGCGGTTTGCGCAAAGCGGCGCGACCAAGAGGGCGACACGCTATTGGCATGATAAAAAGTGGCACCGTCGGTCAACGTCCGGGGCGCGCCATCTAGCAGCAGGCGGGCAACCTTGCCCATGCGATCCCATGCTGCGGGTTCACTGATCGTTTCTGCACGGCCATCACAGGTATAGCTGAACTGGCAGGCAAACCGGCTGCCGGTCCCCTGATGGATCACACCGCACACAGAATTCGGGAAAATACCGCTGTCCACGCGGTTCAAGACGACTTCGCCAACGGCGAACACTCCGCGCAGATCTTCGCCGCGGGATTCGAAATAAAGCGCCTCTGTCAGGCACTGCCATTGGTCGTCGCCGGTTGCGGCAGGCATTGCCGCCAAGGTCACTTCGTCAAACGCTTCGACGGCAACGGGCGCTGCCGTTACGGTCTGGCCGCCATCGCTGGGCGGCGTTGTCAGCGCAGAGAGCCGCGCCGAGGGAACTTCTGCCAATGCTTGGCGTTCTTGACCCAAGAGGGCCGTCAAACGCGCTGCAAGAACATCCTGAGCAGAGACGTACGTGGTGCTGCCCGCCACCAAAAGTGTTACCGCCGTTGCGGCCTGGATGACTTGTCGCCAAAGCGATCGTTGCATCACCCTTCTCCGTATTCCACGCGGCTTGCCCCGCGCTGGCCGGAAACGGGTATCGGAAAAGGGTTAATGGGTCTACCCGCGCAAACAGACTAATCTGGCCCGATCGAGACATCGGGCCAATATCTGGCGATTTCCGGGGTTTTCGCTACATAATCGTGGATTCTCGCTGGTCCGCGATCGCCAATTGGGCGGCGGAAAGTCGCGCAGCGGGGACCCGAAACGGCGAACAAGAGACGTAATCGAATCCCTGACGGCGGCAAAACGCGATCGCAGAGCGGCTACCACCGTGTTCCCCGCAGATCGAAAGCACCACATTTTTCCGACCGAGTCGGCCCCGTTCAGCACCGATTCTCAGCAATTCTCCGACACCATCTGTATCAAGCGTGTGGAACGGGTCTTCTTCGTAGACATGTGCATTCACATAGGCCGACATGAACCGTCCGGCGTCGTCGCGCGACAATCCATATGTCATCTGCGTGAGGTCGTTTGTCCCGAAGGACAGGAACTGCGCATGTAACGCGATATCCGCCGCGCGCAGGGCCGCACGCGGAGTTTCCACCATGACCCCATAGCGGAAGTTGAAATCGACGCCGGTCTCGGCCTTGACCGCAGCGGCTACGGCATCGATCCGGGTTTTGACCAGTTCGACCTCACGCATGGCGCTGACCAACGGGATCATGATTTCCGGCACCACGGGCGCGCCGGTCTGGCTGGCCTCGACGGTTGCCTCGAAAATCGCGCGGGCCTGCATGTCGTAGATTTCCGGGTAGGTCAGCCCCAGTCGCACACCACGCATACCCAGCATCGGGTTATATTCCTGCAAGGCTTCGACACGGGCCGACACCTCGGACAGGGGCAGCGCCAGCTGTTCCGCCAGTTCCCGGTGACCAGATTTGTCGGCGGGCAAAAATTCGTGCAAGGGCGGATCGAACAGCCGGATGCACACCGGTTGTCCCTGCATGATGCGGAACAGTTCCGCGAAATCGCCACGCTGCATCGGCAGCAGCCGTTCCAGCACGGCAGCGCGGTCCGCAGCGGAATGCGCGAAAATCATCTCGCGCATGACGCCCAGACGGTCACCCTCAAAGAACATATGTTCCGTACGGCACAGGCCGATCCCTTGGGCGGCAAAGTTACGGGCGGTCTGCGCATCGGTTGGCGTGTCGGCATTCGCACGCACGCCGATGTCCCGGAACAGGTCGGCCCAATCCAGCAGCGTTCGGAACGCACCATCCAGCCCCGCCTCCATGAGCGGTGCAGCCCCCGCCAACACCTCGCCCGAGGTGCCATCGACGGTGATCATATCGCCTTCGTGGAACTGCCGCCCATCGGGGGCGATGACGATTTTATGTTTGCGGTCGATCACCAGATCAGAGGCGCCCACCACGCAGGGCAGACCCAGACCACGGCCAATCACCGCCGCGTGACTGGTGATCCCACCACGCACCGTCAGCACCGCGCTGGCCGCATGCATCCCGCGAATATCCTCGGGCGAGGTTTCGCGGCGGACCAGAATACAGGCCTCGCCCCGCGCGGCGCTGGCCTGCGCATCAGCGGCAGAGAACACCAAGCGACCAGAGGCAGCGCCGGGACTGGCCGCGATCCCGCGCACGATCGGGTCGCGCGGAGAAGCCGGGTCCACCTGCCGGTGGAGCAATTCGGACAGAGCCGCAGGATCGACCCGCATCACGGCCTCTTCGCGCGGGATGACCTCATCCTCGGCCAAGGCGACGGCGATTTTGACCGAGGCGCGATTCGACCGCTGCACACGCACAGCGTCCAGCACATGCAGTTGGCCGTTGGCGATGGTAAATTCGATCTGCATCTCTTCGCGCAGACGCATCCGGCACAGATCTCCGTAATGGAGCAGCGCCGCATAGAGATCGGGCAATTCCTCTTCGACGGATTTACCGCGTTCGTCCTGAACCAGATAGAGCGCCCCGGTCGCGGCAGAGAGGGCCTCTCTCCCCTGACTTTGGGACAGATAGCGGCCCTTGATCCGCTTGTCCCCGGTTTGTTCATCGACAAACTGGATGACGCCCGACCCGGAAATCCCCTTGCCCACGCCCAGCGCCATACGCTGGACCACCAGACCGAGGCCGGCATCGGCAGGCGCGCCCTTGGCCTGACGCAGCAAACGCGCGGTGGTCCCATCCCAAGCCCGCGCCATGGACCGCAGGACTTCGGCCAGTTGCTGCATCGGGTCCTGCGGGAAAACCTCGTCGGTTTCGTATTCGTAGGCGTCCAGCATCGCCCGCAGCGCCTCCTTGGTGGGGGCGTCGGGCAGGAAAAACGGTTCGGGGTCCAGCCGGGCAACCAGAACAGCGTAGGATTGGACGAACCGCAAATAGATCGCGGTCGCAGCCTCGGCCCCGATCTCTTCGGACATCACAGCGTGGCGGGCGTCGTTCATACCGATATTCAGAATCGCTGCGGGTCCGCCCCAGTCGGGGTCTTGGCTGGACGGGCGGACCGACAGTAGCGGCCCATCGCCGAAAGGTGCCAAAACCTGACGCAAATCAGGCATTTGGCCCCGCGCGATTTCGCGCACAGCGTCAAATGACAGCGCCACGGTGGTCGGCACCGGCATGTCCAGACGGATCAGCCGTTGCAGGCATTTCGCCCGACCACCATGCACATTTGGCGACATCACCGCGTCAGCGGTGATGTGGGTGATCAGATCGTAGGACTTGTTTTGCTGCACCGCGGCGTCTCCTTGCTGCGCTGCACTTTAGAGCAGTTGCAGTTTGCAGCAAGGACAACGTTACGGATTTTTTAACCTTCGATGCGCGAAAGATCTGCGACCATCGTACAAATGGTGCGGATACGCGACAAAAGGTTCAGACGGTTGCGGCGCACCACCTGATTGTCGCTATTGACCTGCACCGCGCCAAAGAACGCGTCGATGGGACCGCGCAGCGCTGCCATGGCCGACATCGCAGCGGCAAAGTCCTGAGCGGCCATCGCCGGTGCAATCGCAGCCTCGGCAGAATCAAGGGCGGCAAAGAGGGCGCGTTCCTCGTCGGCTTCGGCGAATTTCGCATCCGCACCAAAGGAATACTCGACCCCGTCCTTTTCCTCGGCTTGGCTGAGGATATTGTTGGCGCGCTTGAACCCTTGGATCAGGTTCGCGCCATCGTCGGTTGCCAGCGTGGCCGACAGCGCCTGCGCACGTTTCACCAGCAGCGTCAGATCGTCGGCATTCGCCATCGCCAGACAGGCGTCGATCACGTCGTGACGGATGCCCTGATCCTTGAGGTAGACCTTGAGACGGTCATGGAAGAACGACAACAGGTCGGCCGCATCCGTGCCAGCGTTGGCCCGGCCAAATACCTCGGCCAGACGCAGCGACAGCCCGTTTTCCAGCACCAGACGGATCACGCCCAGCGCGGCGCGGCGCAGCGCAAAGGGGTCCTTGGAGCCGGTCGGCTTTTCGTCGATGGCCCAGAACCCGGTCAGCGTGTCGATCTTGTCGGCCAGCGCCACAGCAACAGACACCGGCGCGGTCGGCACATCATCGGACGGGCCCAGCGGCGAATAGTGATCGCGGGCGGCGTCGGCCACATCGGCAGTCCGCCCCGCAGCCAAAGCGTAGTAGCGGCCCATCAGACCCTGAAGTTCCGGGAATTCCCCAACCATGCCGGACCGCAGGTCGGCCTTGGCGATGCGGGCGGCCTCCTCGGCCTTGACCGGATCGGCACCAACAGAGGGTGCGATTTCGGCGGCCAGCGTGGCGATCCGGTCGATCCGGGCCTTTTGGCTGCCCAGCTTGTTGTGGAACGTGACATTCGCCAGCGCATCCAGCCATTCGCCCATGCCCGCCTTGGCCACGCGCAGGTCGTTTTCATAGAAAAACTTGGCGTCCGACAGACGGGCGGACAGCACCTTGAGGTTGCCCTTGAGGATGGTTTCGCCGTGATCGACGGTTTCCATATTCGCCACGGTGATGAATTTCTCGATCCGGCCCGTCTTGGGGCTCCGCACCGAGAAGAACTTCTGGTGGTCCTTCATCGAGGTCTGGATCACCTCGGGCGGCAGACCAAGGAAGGTGTCGGCAATCGGCCCCATCAGCGGCACCGGCCATTCGACCAGACCCGACACTTCGGCCAGCAAACCGCGATCTTCGACAACTTCCATCCCAGCGGCAAAGGCCAGATTGGCAGCTTCGCTCTGGATCGAATCCGCACGCTCTTCGGCGCGCAGGATCACCTTGGCGCGCTTGAGCTTGGCCTCGTAATCCTCGAACCCGTTAACGATGATGTCACCCTGCGACAGGAACCGATGCCCGCGCGTGGTGTTGCCGGCCTTGATCCCCTCGATCTCGAACGGGACGACGGTGTTGCCGTCGGCATCCGACAGCAGACAGATGATGGAATGCAGCGGACGCACCCAGCGCAGCGGGCCAGCCCCCCAGCGCATCGACTTGGGCCACGGAAAATTGCGGATCGTGCTGTCCAGCACTTCGGCGATGATCTCGGCCGCCGGACGGCCCGGCTTTTCAAAGGTGGCAAAATAGACCTGCCCCTTTTTGTCGTCGCGCACCTCCAGCTGATCAATCGTCAGCCCCGTCGAGCGAAGGAACCCCTCGATCGCCTTTTCGGGCGCATTGGTCGCGGGGCCTTTGCGTTCCTCGCGCACGGCGCGGGATTCTGCGGTCAGGTCCTCGATAGACAGGGCCAGACGCCGCGGCGTGGCAAAGGCCGCCGCTGCGGCATAGGTCAGGCCCGCCTCGACCAACCCGTCGGTGATCAGCTTTTTCAGATCCTCGGCAGCCCGGACTTGCATACGGGCCGGGATTTCCTCGGAGAACAGTTCAATCAGCAGATTGGGCATCAGTTTGTCCCTTCAACGGGTTCGGGGCAGCCTTCGGGCAGCGGGTCCCCATTAAATTTCGCATCGCCACAGGCGTTGATTTGGTGCCAGATATAGCCGTGACCATCGGGGGTAAACGCGACGATCCGATCGATGCCATAGGCCACATTCGCCTGACCCAAGAATGCGACGGCCTCGCCGCTTGCGATCTTGGGGCCCAGGTCCTTGGCGTTGAAACAGCTAAACCAGCCCGGTGCATTCAGCGGCTCGGCGTTTTCATAGATCGCATAACGATCGGTGAGCGTGCCAAAGCTGAGCGTGGTTTCGAAGCAGGCCCGAAACCGGATCGGAGAGCTGATGCTGTCGATGCCGCTGAAATTGGCGGTGGCGATGGCTTCGGGCTGGCCGGACAGGATCGACGTCAGCTGGACGTCGCCGAACTCCTCGGCAGTGACCTCATCGTAATAGGCGTAGGCCATCGAATAATACAGCCCGCCGCCCATCAGCAGGGCAACCAGCAGCATCGCGGAGAGGACAAACTTGACCTTCATGTCAGTCTCAGGCGGTGTAGCCGCCCGCCTCCGTCTGGACAAAGGCATCGGCGCAGAGTTTCGCCAAGGCCCGGACCCGGCCGATATAGGCCTGACGTTCGGTGACCGAGATCACACCGCGCGCATCCAGGAGATTGAACAGATGCGACGCCTTGATGCACTGGTCATAGGCCGGGTGCACCATGATGATCCGCTTGCCGGATTTTTCGTCACTGGCGTCAAAGCCCAACAGGCGCTGACATTCCAGTTCGGCCTCCTGGAAATTGCGCAGCAATTTTTCGGTATCGGCCCCGTCAAAGTTATGACGGCTGTATTCTTCTTCGGTTTGGCGGAAAATATCGCCGTATTTGAGCGCAATCGGCGAGTCCGGATTGTTGAACGGCATATCCATGACGTGATCGACGCCCAGAACGTTCATGGCCAAACGTTCCAGACCATAGGTCAATTCGCCAGACACCGGACGGCAGTCATGGCCGCCGACCTGTTGGAAATAGGTGAACTGCGACACTTCCATCCCGTCGCACCAGACCTCCCAGCCGAGCCCCCAAGCGCCAAGGGTCGGGGATTCCCAGTCGTCTTCGACAAAACGGATGTCATGCAGGGACGCATCAATGCCGATTTCCGCCAGCGACCCCAGATAGAGGTCCTGCAGGTTGGCGGGCGACGGTTTGATGATCACCTGATATTGATAGTAATGCTGCAACCGGTTCGGGTTTTCGCCATACCGGCCATCGGTCGGACGGCGCGACGGCTGCACATAGGCGGCTGCCCAAGCCCGATCCCCCAGACTGCGCAGGGTGGTTGCCGGGTGGAACGTGCCTGCGCCGACCTCCATGTCGTAGGGTTGCAGGACAGCACAGCCCTGCTGCGCCCAGTAATTCTGCAGGCGCAGGATGATCTCTTGGAAGGAACGGGGTTTCTCGGCCATGATTGCCCTCTTTTCGGTTCTGCGCCTCAATAGGGCGCACGCGCGGCGCGGTCAATTGCGCCGGATCGGGGCATAGCGGTCACAGTGGCGGATTTCCAGCGTTCAAAGACATTTGATATCGCGCTAAGGGGTGCCATATGGTTTCGAGAGAACAAGAACAATTGGAACAGGTATGATCAGGCGCTTTATCGCGATGGCCGCTGTGGCCATGACCGCCGTGCCAGCGATGGCACAGGACACCGCTTGGGTGCAATTGCAGGCCCTCCCCACCCTTGGAGCCGCGCAGGACGCGGCACGCGGATATTCCTCGACGATGGAAAACGTCAGCGGTTTCTACCTCGGCGGGAGCTGGTACGGCATCGCACTGGGCCCCTATTCGCGCCCCGATGCAGAAACACTGCTGGGACGGCTACGATCCTCTGGCCGGATTCCGGCCGACGCCTTTGTCAGCGATGGCCGCCGCTATGGCCAACAGTTCTGGCCGATCGGCACAGGGGCCCCGACCACGCCGCAGCCCTTGCCGAATGATATCGCAAGCGGTGGCAGTGCCCCCGCAACGCCGATCATCACGCTGGAACCCCTGCCAGAACCGGCCACGGTCAATGATCCGGTGGTCATTCCCGAACCTGTCGCCGAACCGCAGCCGGTGCTGGCCGTTGAAACGCTGGCAGAGGCCCGCGCCGCTGAGGCCCTACTGACCCAAGGGGCCCGCGAACAGCTACAAATCGCGCTGCAATGGGCGGGATATTACAACTCCACCATCGACGGATCGTTTGGCCGTGGCACCCGCGCCTCTATGGCCGCGTGGCAGCAGGACAACGGGTTCGAGGTCACTGGCGTTCTGACCACCGCGCAGCGTGACCTGCTGCTGGGGGCCTATAACGCCATTCTGGCTGGCACCGATATGACCCTGATCCGCGATGAAACCGCCGGGATCGAGGTGGAAATTCCCGCCGGGCTGGTCGCATTCAGTGGCTACGATTCTCCTTTTGCCACCTACGGCGAAAAGGATGGCTCGGGTGTTCAGGTTCTGCTGATCTCGCAGAGCGGCGACAGAACACGGCTCTACGGGCTCTATGAAATCCTGCAAACCCTCTCTGTTGTGCCGCTGAACGGACCGCGCAGCAAATCGGGCGACCGGATTTCGATCGAAGGCGTTAACGACACGATCCACACCGTCGTTCAGGCCTCTGTCGTTGACGGCGAGATTAAGGGCTTTGCCCTGATCTGGCCAACCGGCGACGAGGAGCGGCGTAGCCGCGTGCTCGCCAGCATGCAGGCCAGCTTTGCTAGGATTGACGGGGTGCTGGATTCCGCCGCGATGCCCGAAGGTCGGGATCAGTCGATTGATCTGGTGTCGGGACTGGAGATCCGCAAACCCAAGGCCGCCCGCGCCGGGTTCTTTGTCGATCAGAGCGGGACTGTGGTCACGGCTGCCGCCACGGTGGCAGACTGCCGACGGGTGACGATCAACGATACCTTTGACGCGACGATCAGCTATTCCGATAAGGTCGTTGCGGTGATCAAACCGAATGCGCCCCTCTCGCCCCTCGGCGTTGTGGATTTCCAGACGAATGCACCGCGTCTACAGTCCGGCGTCACGGCGTCCGGCTATCCCTACGGCGGCGCGCTGACCCTGCCGACGTTGACAATGGGCACCTTGGCCGACCTGCAGGGATTGGACGGCAATCCAGATGTCTATCGCCTGACGATGCGGATCGAGGACGGCGATATTGGCGGGCCGCTCTATGATGCAGGCGGATCGGTGATCGGGATGATCGTTCCCACCACACCGGCCAGCGGGCAGATCCTGCCGCCAGAGGTCAGCCTCGCGGCGGATAACGCCCTGATCCTGAACGCCTTGGGCCAAGCTGGCGTGACCCCGGCCATGACATCGGGCGACACCTATATGGCCCCCGAAACCCTGACGCGCCGCGCGGCGGATGTCACCGCTCTGGTCAGCTGCTGGTAAGACACGGACGGGCCCTGCAGATGATGCGGGGCCCTGACGGTAAAGGCTCAGTTGCGCCAGAACCGCGGCAGGATCAGCACATAGACCGACACGATCTCTAGCCGCCCCAGCAACATGCCGCCGATCAACACCCATTTCGCCGCATCCGGCAAAGGCGTCACTGCCCCCGTAGGACCCAGTTCGGAGCCCCAGATCGGGCCGATGTTGAAAATCGAGGTCCAAGCGCCGGTGATCGCGGCCTCGAAACTCAGACCAATGATCGTGAGCAGGCCGATCATCAGGCCAAGGGTCATCAAAAAGCAGGTGAACAAGAGCATGATCGAATTCATGACCTCACCCGAAACGGCGCGGCCGTCATAGCGCACCGATATCACCCGGCTGGGACTATGCAGGCGCTGAATCTGCGCCCAGATCGCGCGGAACAGGATTTGGAACCGGAAGACCTTGATCGAACAGGCGGTCGAGCCGGAACAGCCGCCGATACAGCCCACGATGATCAGGACGGTAAAGGCAAACGGTCCCCAACCGACCAGATCGCCCTCGCCAAATCCGGTGCCCGAGAAAATCGAGATGACGTTGAAAATCGTTGTCCGGACCAAAGTTTCGTCAAAACTCTGGGTCGTGACCCCGCGATAGGCCAAGACCAACAGGATCGCTGCCAAGGTAAAGGTCAGATAGCCCCGCGCCTGCACATCGCGAAACAGCGGCTGCGCGGAACCCGATGCCAGTTGAAAAAACCGGAACAGCGGCAGCGAGGCCAGAAACATGAACAAAGAGGCCACATACTGCGGTGCGCCGGGATAGGCCGCAAAGGACGCATCTGTGGTAGAAAACCCGCCTGTGGCGATGGTCGTCATCGCGTGAACAAAGGCCTCGATCCCCGGCATGCCAGTCGCGATATAGCTGATCATGCAGACGGCGGTCAGCACCACGTAGACCCCCAGCAAACCCTTTGCGATGTCCAGTGCGCGCGGCAGGGCCTTGCCCAGTGTATCAAAGCCTTCGGACTGGAAAAACTGCATGCCGCCGACCTTCATGACCGGCAGGAAAATCATCGCCACGATCACGATCCCCAGACCGCCCAGCCATTGCAGAACACCGCGCCAGATATGAATGCCGTAGGAATGCAGCTCCAGACCTTCGATGGCTGTCGCCCCGGTTGTCGTCATGCCGGACATCGATTCAAAAATCGCATCGACCAGCCGCAACTGGGTTTCTCCCAGCATGAACGGAACAGCCCCGAAAAACGGCAGGGCAATCCAGACACCTGTGGTCAGGATAAACGCCTGCCGAATGTTCATCGACCCGTGATTTCCGGAACAGGCAACCGCCATGCTGGCCCCCGAAATCACGGTCAAGACCATTGATTTCAGAAAGGTTTCCCACTCCCGGTCGTCGTGGAGATAGTCGAATACCATGGGGACGGTCATCGCCGCCCCGACGACAGCGGTCAGCAAACCGATCACATATCCAACAGGGCGCAAGTCTATCATGCGCCAAGGCTTGGCCCGTGGCGGGCCGGGTGTCAAGCGCCCGAGCCCGTCCTCCCGTCCCGCGGTTTAACCGACGTGGAACAGCGTGCTGAACAGCCGCGGATCGAGACTATCCGCATCAAAGGTCTCGCCCTCTGTCAGGACCGACACAGCATCGTGGCTGTGCAGGCTCTCTTGGTGGCTGGCTACGACACGGAAATCTCCGATCCGGGGATCGAGCTGCAATTGTTCGCAGAACAGACGCGCTGCGTCCTCGACAAAAATCGGGTTCGCGGCGTTCAGTTCGGCGAACGCCTGTTCGTCCTCGCGCTTGACCATCACCTGCGTTTCGGTCGGCACCGCAGCGCGGGCCATGTCGATCAGATCCTCGAACCACAAGGTGCGGCTGCCCTTTTCCATGACCGCAGACATACGGGCGACGGATCGCTGCGAATGCGGGGTGGCGAGCTGGCCACGGAACTGCCGCGCATGTTCGGACAATTCCAGAGAACACGGACAGGTCGAGGAATAGACATAGTCCAGATGGATGATCCGCTTGCGCACACCGGCCTTTTCGACCAGTTCCAGCGCGATATCGTAGTATTGGAACCCTTCCAGCCCAGACCGCAGCGATTTGACCTTCATGGGGAAGCGGAACCGCATCTGGATGCGGGCGTCAAAGCTGTCGAGGTCGGTCTTATAGGCATCCAGCGCGTTCGAAATCACGTCAAAGGAAAAGGTTTCCTCTGCGTGTTTGTAGAAGGTGCGCATGATGCGCGACATGTTGATGCCCTTCTTTTCCGCCTCGAGGCTCACCGTACCGGTGACCGAGGTTTCAAGGGTAACAGGGCCATTGTCGCGAGTATGGAACCGGATCGGCAGACGGAAGTTCGAAATCCCGACATGCTGGATGTTACGTTTCGCACCCCGGATCAGGCTGGACGGACCGTTTTGCAGGTCAGGCATCGACGCCTTATAGGCATCATCCACCACGAAATCTTCGGGATAGGCGCGGGCTAGCGCCGGGTAGTTCGACACCTCTTGGCCCGGGATCAGCCGCGACACCAAAGGATCAAGGGTTGCGACCTCTTCTGGAGTAGCGTCACCTGCCCAGCGCCGCAGCAGCGCCAGCGCCGCCTCGGCCTCTTGGCGCGACGGTTCGCGGTCCATGTCGGACGAATGGATGTTCATGTCGGAGCCTCCCGCAGTGGCACGCCCCATTATATGGGATGCGCGCGACAGTTTTCCATCAAATGCGAAGGGTATACGCTTGGAACCGTCGCGCGGATCAGTCATCAAATGGCATCCAGCGCTTGCAAAAGGTCAGCCAGCAGATCGTCGGCGTCCTCTAGCCCGCAAGAGACCCGCACCAAACCCGGCGTAATCCCCAACGTGACCTTTTGATCCTGCGGCAGTCGCTGGTGCGTCGTGGTCGCCGGATGGGTCACGAGCGATTTGCTGTCCGCAAAGTTGTTGGTGATCGTAAAGATCTGCAATGCGTTGAGGAATCGGAAGCATTCCTCTTTGCCGCCCTTGACGTCGATCGCAAAGACCGTGCCGACGCCCTCGTACTGGGCCGCGGCCAGATCGTACTGCGGATGGCTGGAGTGCAGCGGAAAGCTGACCGAGTTCAGCTTGGGATGGCCATTCAGGGCATCCGCCAGCTTGAGTGCGGTATCGGACTGCTGGCCTACACGCAGGAACAGCGTGTCCATCGATTTCAGCATGACCCAGGCGTTGAACGGGCTCATCGCGCCGCCGGTATGCTTGAGATAGGCCTCGACCGGACCCCGGACGAGCTCTTTCTTACCCAAAACCATGCCGCCCAGACAGCGCCCCTGCCCGTCCACGTGCTTGGTGGTCGAATAGATGATCAGGTCCGCACCCAGTTCACCCGCAACCGAGAAGGCAGGCGTGACCATCGCGTTATCGACAACCACCAGTGCCCCGTTGGCATGGGCAATGTCGATGACTGCCTTCATATCGATGACTTCGAGCGTCGGATTCGAGATCGACTCAAAGAACACCAGACGGGTATCGGGACGGATAGCGGCACGCCACGCGTCCAGATCGCGGCCATCGACCAGCGTCAGTTCGACCCCGAACCGCACCAGAATATCTTCGAGGATATAGAGGCACGACCCGAACAGCGCCCGCGACGATACAATGTGATCGCCCGCCTTGAGCATCGACATCAGCGCGCCATTCACCGCCGCCATGCCCGAGGCGGTGGCAAACCCTGCCTCGACGCCCTCTAGTTCGGCCATACGATCCTCGAGCATGGCAACCGTCGGGTTGCCGTAGCGGGCATAAATGAATTCATCCTCGCCCAGCTTTACAAAGCGGGCTTCGGCCTGTTCAGCCGATTCGTACACGAACCCTTGGGTCAGGAAAATCGCCTCTGACAGTTCGTTGTATTTGCTGCGGCGCACGCCAGAATGAACGGCGCGGGTACGTTTGGAAAGTTTGTCCATGTCAGTCCTTTCGGCCTTGATCCCCATGACCGGAAAGGTCGCGGGGGTGGCCCTTGTCCTCTTTAGCGGCATATTTATCGTGGCCCGCAATCCGGTGCAAATCGCCACCTGTGCCGGATACGCCGCGCAGGTCTACGGGTCAAGGAAAACGCCCTTGCGGCCTGTTTCAAATCCCGCATTCTAGCCGCAACCGTGAAAGGACCCCCGATGACCGCCCCGATCCAACTGTATTATTGGCCGACACCGAACGGCAAAAAGATCACCATTGCCCTGCTGGAAATGGGTCTGCCGTTTGAATTGAACCTCGTGGACATCGGAGCCGGCGACCAGTTCCAGCCCGATTTTCTGGCGATTGCGCCGAACAACCGCATGCCCGCCATCGTCGATGCTAACGGGCCGGACGGCGCGCCGATCTCGGTCTTTGAGTCCGGGGCGATCCTGCAATACCTCGCGCGGAAAACCGGCCAGTTCTACGGGCAGAGCGAACGGGACCGGGTCATGATCGACCAGTGGCTGATGTGGCAGATGGGCGGCGTCGGGCCGATGGCGGGTCAGGCGCACCATTTCCTGAAGTACGCCCCCGCGATGGAACCGCCCCACGACCTGCCCTACGCCAAGGACCGCTATCGCAACGAAGTCGGGCGGCTCTACCGCGTTCTCAATACCCAACTGTCAGGCAAAGACTATGTCTGCGGAGACTATTCCATTGCCGATATGGCGATCTACCCTTGGGTTGCCGGCTGGGAAGGGCAGCAGCAAACGCTGGACGACAAACCCAACGTTGCGGCATGGCTGGCGCGGATGGCAAACCGGCCTGCGGTCGCAAAGGGGATGGAGGTTGCCGCCGAAGTGCGCCAGAAGGGCTATTCCAAGGAACAAATGGAAAAGCTGTTCAAACAGAAATGATCCGTCACATCGTCTTTTTTACCGCCAAATCGCCCGAACATCTGGACACAATCCTGTTCGGGCTCAAACGGCTGGAAACCATTCCCGACAGCATCCGCGTGGAAATCCGCCGCAACATGAACAAGGACCCGATCAGCCCCGACGGGCCCGATGTCGTGGTCTATGGCGAATTCGAGGATGAGGCACAGCTGGCCGCCTATAAGGCCCACCCGCTGTACCAGGAATCCATCGACATCGTCCGCCCCCTGCGGGACATGCGGATCGCTGCGGACTTTATTTCTTAGGCTCTTCGATCAGGTATTTTTGCAGCATCACGATCTGCGACCAGAGGAAGGCAAACAGCACCACCGGAAAGGCAAATGTTTCCAGTGTCACCCAGAGTTCTTCGCTCTGGGTGCGCCAGATCACTTCGTTCGCAACCGCCAAAAGGCCGAAAAACACCAGCAGGCGGCGCGTCAGGATCATCCAGCCCTCACGCTCCATCGGGAGAAACTCACCGAGGATGAACTCCAACCAGCTCTGCCCGCGCAAAAGCCCGATCCCCAAAAGGATGGAAAACAGTCCGTAAACGATGGTGGTCTTCATTTTGAAGAATGCTTCGTCGTTGAACCACGCCGTCAGCCCGCCAAAGAAAATCACCATAAAGGCTGTAAAGACCTGCATGCGCGACAGTTTCCCGGTCAAAAGCCAGAGCGCCCCCATCGCCGCCAGCAGGATCGGAATGAAGACAACGGCGGAGATGATAAAGCCGGAATAATCCGTCCCTGCGATGGTAAAGGTGTCATCCTTGATCCGCAGGTAGATCAGGAAAAATACCAGAGTGGGACCCAGCTCGAGGACCTGTTTCAGGATCGGGTTGATGGGTTTTGCAGTCACAGTCTCAGCCTCCGAGTTCAACGATCACCGCGCCGGTCGCAATCAGCGCCATTAGGAAAAGCCGACGCGGGCCGACCTTTTCCCCTAATATGAACCACCCGATGAGGGCGGCAAACACAGTCGACGTTTCGCGCAGCACGGCGGCCTCGCCAACCTTATCCAGACGGGTTGCCATCATCACACCACCGAAGCTGACCCATGCAATGATCGCCCCGAAAAACCCGCGCAACGCCAGCGGCGCCAGCGCAGGGCGGACCGGCAAGGCACGATATTTGAAGAGTGCAATTATCGGCATATCGAGCGCGGTCAAAAAGAAGAACCATGCCAGAAAAGTGAAAGGATCAGTGGACTGGCGAATGCCCCAGGCATCGTAGGTGGTATAAATCGCAACCGTCAAACCGCCCATCAGGGCCCAGATCAACGCGATTTTCAGACGCCGCGGATCAATCGTTTCCTCGGAGAGGTTGCGCAGCGCCAAGAGCAATATCCCGCCAGAGAGACAGGCCACCCCGATCCACTGCACAGCAGAAAAATGTTCGTGGAAAAACAGCGAGGCGGCCAAAACCGTCACCAGCGGCCCAGAGCCGCGCACCACGGGATAGACAACCGTGTAGGCCGCCTTTTCATAGGCCAGCGCCATCGTCAGTTTGTAGGCCAGATGGATGACCATGGTCCCGGCCAAGATCCACCATAGATTTCCCGTCGGCAGCGGAACGAGGAACAGCGCGATGGGCGCTGAGAGCACCGCAAGCCACACGTCAATCGAGCCGCGCGCGATCCAGGGGTCGTGACGCCCCTTTTGCAGAGCACCAAAAACCGCATGGGCAATGGCAGACGTCAAAGCCAGCAAGGTGGCCAGCCGGGCCCCTTCGGGCGTGCCGGCAATGGAGATCAACCAGTCGGACACTCAGGCCCCGCGCAGGGGGGCGCTGCCCCCCGTCCCTGCGGGACTCCCCCCGGGATATTTGCAGCACAAAGGCAGGGAAAGCGTCAATTCAACCCCACCAGCGCGCGCGCGAAATCATCGGGATCAAAAGGTGCGAGGTCGTCGATTTGTTCGCCGACCCCGATCGCGTGGATCGGCAGGCCGAATTTGTCCGCCAAGGCGACGAGGACCCCGCCCTTGGCCGTGCCGTCCAATTTGGTCATCACGAGACCGGAGACATCGGCCAGTTTCTGAAACGCCTCGACCTGAAGGACGGCATTCTGGCCGGTGGTTGCATCGAGAACGAGGAGCGTATTGTGCGGCGCATCCGGGTCCTTCTTGCGGATGACACGGACGATCTTGGCCAGTTCCTCCATCAGGTCCTGACGGTTTTGCAGGCGCCCGGCGGTGTCGATCATCAACAGATCGGCCCCCTGTTCCTGTGCCTGCGTCATTGCATCAAAGGCCAGACTGGCGGGGTCTGAACCTTCGGGCGCGGTAAGGACCGGCACGCCGGCGCGCTGTCCCCAGATCTGAAGTTGTTCTACCGCGGCGGCGCGGAATGTATCCCCGGCGGCGATGACCACCGATTTGCCGGCGGCGCGAAACTGGCTGGCCAATTTGCCGATTGTGGTGGTTTTGCCGGAGCCATTCACCCCTACGACCAGCACCACCTGGGGCTTTTTCGCATAGAGCGGCAGCGGGCGCGCCACGGGTTCCATCACGCGCGCAACTTCGCTGGCCAAGAGCGATTTGATCTCGGAGGTGGACAGACGCTTGCCCATCCGCCCATCGGCCATGGCAGAGGTCAGGCGCAGGGCGGTATCAACGCCCATATCGGCGGCGATCAGCACCTCTTCGAGCTGTTCGACCATCTCGTCGTCCAGCACACGGCGCGGATCCTCCGCGCGCGTCGTCAGGCGGCCGAGAATCCCGGCGGGTTGATCATCGGCAGGGGCCCGGGGGGACGTGTCGGCATCCCCGGCATCGACGATGGCATCCAGCCCTTCATCAATCCTGGTCGACGATTTCGTCAGGCGGTCCCGGAGCTTTTTGAAAAACGACATGCCTTGATCCAACGCTGTTTCCCATCACCTAATGGGTATGGGCCGGTTTGGAAAGCCCTGCGGGCATTCTGAACTGGCTGTTTGCACCGGCTCTGGTATGGTTCGGCACATGGGACCGATGCTGTTATTTGCCGTGGCGACGCTGTTGCCCTTGCCGTTGATCACGTTGGGCGCATGGCTCGGCGGCGGCTGGGCCGTGGCTGCAATCAGCTATATGACACTGTTTACCGCAGCACTGGACGAACTGGTGCGGAAGATAACGCCGCCCGTGCCCGAAGCCGAATTTCCGGTCGCGAACGGTCTGTCTGTCGTGCTGGCCCTGAGCCATCTGGTTCTGCTGGCGCTGGTGATCGCCGGATTGGTCGTGGCGGACGCGCCGCTGTGGTCCAAGGTGGTTCTGTGGTTTGCCGCCGGGCTGTACTTTGGGCAGGTGAGCAATTCGAACGCACACGAGTTGATCCATCGGACGGACCGCGGGCTGAGGAGGCTGGGGATTGCGGTCTATGTCAGCCTGCTGTTCGGGCATCACGCCTCGGCGCATGTGCTGGTGCATCACCCCAAGGTAGCCACGAAAGAGGACCCCAATTCAGCGCGGGCCGGCGAGTCGTTCTATCGGTTTGCGGGGCGGGCATGGCGGGGATCGTTTCGCAAAGGCTGGATCGCGGAGCGTGACCGTCTGGCGCGCGTCGGGCGGCCGCGATGGCGCCATCCCTATCTGGGCTACCTGCTGGGAGAAACTGTTCTGGTCGGGACTGTCCTGCTTGTGCTCGGCTGGTCAGGGCTGGCATGGTACCTGATGCTGGTTGCCTTGGCGCAGGTCCAATTGCTGTTATCGGACTATGTTCAGCACTACGGGTTGACGCGCAGGACCGATGAGAGCGGCAAGATCGAGCCCGTCCGCGCAGAACACAGCTGGAACAGTCCCCATTGGTTTTCCTCTGCGCTGATGCTGAATGCGCCGCGCCATTCGGATCACCATGCGCACCCGATGACAGCCTATCCCGGGCTGGATTTGCCGCCCGCGCCGATGTTGCCGCGGTCGCTGCCTGTGATGGCCTGTGTCGCGCTGGTGCCGCCACTGTGGCGGCGCGTGATGGACCCGCGGGTCGCTGCACTCACGAAGTCCTGACTGGAAACTCTGCCTGTGTCTTGGCAGTGTCGGCGTATGAAATGGATGATCCTCACAGTTCTGGCCGCACTTCCCGCAGAGGCGCAGACGGCACTGACCCCGGAGCAGTTCGAGCAACTGGTCGAGGGCAGGACGCTGGACTTTGGCTATGACGGCCAGAAGCCCTATGGTCTGGAGCGGTACATGCCGGGGCGAAAGGTGTTCTGGAGTTGGGGTGGTACGACCTGTGAACCAGGATACTGGTATCCGGAGGATGGCAATATCTGTTTCAAATATGATTTTGATCCCGTGGCGCAGTGTTGGCGGTATTTTCAGTCCGACGGCAAGCTGCTCGCGGTGTTCATGAACGACGACGAGGGGACGGCTGTCTACGAGCTCCAGCCTGTCGGACGGGATCTGGTCTGCGATAATTTCGGGTCGTGACGTCGGCTGCGACCGAGGTTGCGCAAGCGGGGGCGCTGCCCCCGGCCCTGTCGGGCCTCCCCCGAGGTATTTATAGAAAGATGAAAGGGGCCGCCGGTATACCGTGGCCCCTGTTTTGATTAGCCTTCCATGGCTTCGAGTTCGTCGATGAACCCTTCGATCATCGAAAGCCCCTTGTCCCAGAAGGCCGGATCGCTGGCGTCAAGGCCGAAAGGCGCCAAGAGATCGCGGTGGTGTTGCGAGCCCCCTGCACCGAGCAGCGCGAAGTACTGGTCCTTGAAGCTGTCGCCCTGCTGTTCATAAGCCGCATAGAGCGCATTCACGAGGCCGTCACCAAAGGCGTAGGCGTAAACGTAGAACGGCGAATGGACGAAATGCGGGATATAGGCCCAGAAGGTTTCATATCCGGGCATGAATTCGAACGCGTCGCCGAGGCTCTCGCCCTGAACGGACATCCACAGCGCGTTGATATCGTCCGGGGTCAGTTCACCCTGGGACCGCGCCGCGTGGAGTTTGCATTCGAAATCATAGAAGGCGATCTGCCGGACAACGGTGTTGATCATATCCTCGACCTTGCCGGCGAGGAGGACCTTGCGTTCCTGTTGATCCTTGGCTCGGGCCAAGAGGGCGCGGAAGGTCAGCATTTCGCCAAAGACCGAAGCGGTTTCGGCCAAGGTCAGCGGGGTCGAGGACAAGAGTTCCCCCTGCCCTGCAGCCAGTACCTGATGCACGCCATGGCCGAGTTCATGGGCAAGCGTCATCACGTCGCGCGGTTTGCCCAGATAGTTCAACATCACATAGGGATGTACAGTCGACACTGTGGGATGCGCAAAGGCGCCCGGCGATTTGCCCGGTTTGACCGCCGCGTCGATCCAGCCCTTGCGGAAGAAGGGTTCTGCCAGATCGGCCATGCGCGGGTCAAAGGCCCCATAGGCGTCCATGACGATCCGCTCCGCCTCGTCCCAGGTGACGGTGCGTTTGGTTTCCATCGGCAGGGGGGCGTTGCGGTCCCAGACCTGCATTTTGTCCAGACCCATCCACTTGGCCTTGAGCCGGTAGTAGCGGTGCGACAGGCGGGGATAGGCGGCGACGACGGCGTTGCGCAGCGCCTCGACCACCTCGGGTTCGACGTGGTTGGACAGGTGGCGGGCCATTTGAGGGGTTTCAAAGCCGCGCCAGCGATCCTCGATCTCTTTTTCCTTGGCCAGCGTGTTATGGATACGGGCAAAGGTTTTGATGTTTGCGCCAAAGACGCGGGCCATTTCGCGGGACCCTGCCTCACGCTTGCTGCGGTCCTGTTCGGAGCCGAGGTCGAGAATGCCCTCGATATTCAGAGTCTCACCGTCGATGGTGAATTCCAGTGCGGCAGTGGTTTCGTCGAACAGGCGGTTCCACGCGGCGGCGCCGACCACAGACTGGTCGTGAAGGAATTGTTCCAGCTCGTCCGAGAGTTGGTAGGGCTTCATCGCGCGCATGCGGTCCAGAACCGGACGATAGCGTGCCAGATCCGCGTTAGAGGCAATCAGGGCCTGATAGCGGTCGTCGGCGATACGGTTGAATTCCAGCGACCAGAACACCAAAGGCGTGGTGAAGGTGGTGATTTTGTCCTGACAATCGGCCATGAATTTGGCGCGCGCCGGGTCCGTGGTCAGCTGGTAGTAGCGCAGTCCGGCATAGGACATGATCCGGCCCGCGATGATGTCGATCTGTTCATAGCGGCGGATGGCCGTCAGCAGGTCCTGAGCGTCGAGGTCGGCGAGTTTGCCCTGATAGTCGGTCGCAAAGGCGGCACATTCCGTCCCGAGCCACGCCATATCGGTGTTCAGCGCCGCGCTATCGGGTGCAGGATAGAGATCCGACAGGTCCCATTCCGGCAGATCGCCCAGCGATTTGCCGCTGGCCATTTCCGCATCAAACACTCGTTCTGTTTCGAACATCGGCTTGTCCTTTCACTTCGGTTCCGACCAGACATATGTCGGGCGGACGGGCGATGAAAGGCTTAGGCGTGGTTGGCGCGACAGTTCTGCGTCAAATACTGTCGAAAATGCTGAAACATTTTCGCAAAGACCTTGTTCCGGGTCGCAGGCAGTTCCATCAACAATTCGTGTCGCGCGCCCTCGAACATCTCCAGACGGCCATTGGTCCAGCGGGACATGACCTGTTTGACGCGGGCGGGGTCGACGATGGCCTCATCGGTGCCAAGGGCGGTAAACGTCGGGACATCCGGCGGGGTCAGCGAACGCAGCCGCCGCATTTCCACAAGCGCCTGATTGAGCCAGTTGAGCGTCGGGCCGCCAAGCGCCAATTCGGGATGCGCGATCAACTGACGGCGCATATAGTCGAACATGTCGGGGTCAGAGGTGAGCGAGTTTTCGTCAAACTCTGCCCTCAGGACATAGGTTTCTTCGTTCTGCCCGGGTGCCAGCATGGTGCTGAAGCCCAGCGGACGGCTGAGGGTGGAAATCCCCCATGCCAGCGGGCGCAGGGCCGAGGGCATGTGAATGCCCCACATAGGCGCGGAGAACATTGCCGCACAGACCTCTAGCCCATCGTGCAGCGAGCGCAGACCAATGCAGCCGCCCATCGAATGGGCCAGCAGGAAGAAGGGCCGCGGCAGATTCATCGCCTTGGCGTAATGGACCATCGCCCGAACATCGTGTTGATAGTCCTGAAAGGCATGGACATGCCCCAGCAAACGATTGCTGTCCAATCGGTCGGCCAGACCCTGCCCGCGCCAGTCGATGGTGACCGTGGCAAAGCCGTTTTCCTGCATTGTGACCGCGTCGCGTCCGTATTTTTCGATGTATTCGGTTCGCCCCGGGAACAGTAGAACCGTTCCCTTCATCTCTGGCGTGGTCCAATGGGCCACTCTGATCCGATAGCCGTCGGTCGTTTTCACCCAATGGGCCGCACCATTTGCGGGCCCTTCGGCGACGTGATCGAACAGCGGGGCGACCTCGTACATTTATGCCAGAACTCCTGCCAGTTTCATCGCGGTGCCCATATCGCCGTCCAGGGTCAGCCGGCCGGACATGAACGCCGAGGTCGGGTTCAGGTCGCCTTCGAGAATCGCCTGAAACGTCTCGACAGAGGCCGTCAGCGTTACGTCTGTATCGTCATCAGACGCATGCACGCCCGAGCCGTCAATCACAATCGCACCTTCGCCTTCGATCACGAATTTGGCGGACCCATCAAAGCCTTCGCCGCCCAGCTTTTCGCTCAGCGCCTCTACAGCTTTGGTTACGATGTCGCTCATCCTTTGTCCTTTCATCAATGTGAAACGCACCCCCTAGCGAAAGGTGCCAAGTCGTTTACACTGACCTTATGGGCACGATGAATTTTGCAATCAAATGTACCGTTACGGCACTGGCCTCGTCAGTGTGGTTTTCCCTACCAGCGCGGTCGCAAACGGCGGTGCTCGATGATCTGTTCGCACAGCTCAAGACCGCCGATGCGGCGCAGGCAATCCAAATCTCCCAACAAATACAAGAGGAATGGAGCAAGAGCGGCTCTGCCTCGATCGACATGTTGAACCGTATGGGACAAATGGCGCTGGCCGAGGGCGACTATCCGGCGGCTATCGACCATTTTAGCGCCGCCATCGACCATGCGCCCGAGTTTGCCGAGGCCTATAATGGCCGCGCGACAGCGTTTTACCTGATGGGACAGATCGGCCCGTCCATCGAAGACATCCGGGTCACACTCGCCCTGAACCCCCGTCATTTCGGCGCGATGATCGGTTTTGCCTCGATCCTCGAGGAAATCGACCGGTCCGAGGACGCGCTAGAGGTCTATCAGCGCATTCATGATCTGGTCCCCGCCGACGAAAACGTGCATGACGCCATCGACAGACTGCAACTCTTACTCGGCGGCCAGACGCTCTGACGTGTGGCCCCGACTGGGGAAACGATGACGCAACCGTCACGGATCACGGCCGTTCTAGGGCCGACCAACACCGGCAAAACCCATTACGCGATCGAGCGGATGCTGGGCCACCGCACGGGAATCATCGGCCTGCCGCTGCGGCTGTTGGCGCGTGAGGTCTATGACCGGATCGTTGCCAAACGTGGGGCGGGATGCGTTGCCCTGATCACCGGCGAAGAGCGCATCGTGCCGCCCCGCGCCCAATATTGGGTCTGCACGGTCGAGGCGATGCCGCCCGGCATGGGCTGCGATTTTCTGGCCATCGACGAAATCCAACTCTGTGCGGACCCGGAACGCGGCCATGTGTTTACCGACCGCCTGCTGAATGCGCGCGGGCTCTTGGACACGATGTTCATGGGCTCTGAAACCATGCGCGGCGCCATCTCCGCCTTGGTGCCGGGCGTGCAATTCGTCAAACGCGAGCGTCTGTCTACGCTGACCTATGCTGGTTCGAAAAAGATAAGCCGGATGCCCGGTCGCACCGCGATTGTCAGCTTTTCTGTTGAAAATGTGTATGCCATCGCAGAGCTGATCCGCCGGACCAAGGGTGGTGCGGCGGTGGTCATGGGCGCGCTTTCGCCGCGTACCCGCAACGCCCAGGTGGAAATGTACCAAAACGGCGATGTGGATTATCTGGTCGCGACCGATGCGATCGGGATGGGGCTGAACCTCGACATCAACCACATCGCCTTTAGCAGCCTGACGAAATTTGACGGCGCGCGGATGCGGTATCTGGAACCGGACGAACTGGCGCAGATCGCCGGCCGGGCCGGTCGACACATGACGCACGGCAGTTTTGGCGTGACAGGCGAGGCCGAAGAACTGGACGCCGATGTCGTCGAGGCGATTGAAAACCACCAGTTCCGCCCGGTGAAAAAGCTCCAATGGCGTAACAGCCGCCTGCAATTCGGCACCGTCGGCCGGTTGCTACAGACGCTTGAACAGAAAACCAGCGACCCGTGGCTGACCCGCGTCAGGGAATCAGACGACCTCGCGGCGCTGCGCAGCCTGTCCGCCGATGCAGAGGTCACAGCCCGCGCCAGCGACGGCAAATCCGTCGAACTGCTGTGGGATGTCTGCCGGATTCCCGATTTTCGGGGAATCAGCCATGGCGAGCACGCCAATCTGTTGCGCGATATCTACAATTTTCTACATCAACACGGACATGTGCCCGAGGACTGGTTCGCGCGGCAAGTGAATCGTATTGATAAGACCGAAGGCGATATCGACGCCCTATCCAAACGCTTGGCCTTTGTACGCACATGGACCTACGTGTCACAGCGTCGCGGCTGGCTAAAGGACGAAACCCATTGGCGTGAGGCGACTCGCGCTGTAGAAGACCGACTGTCAGACGCCCTTCATCAGGCTCTGACCCAAAGATTTGTGGACCGGCGGACCAGCGTCCTGCTTCGCCGGCTCAAGCAGAAGGAGGGCCTTGTGGCCGAAGTTAACGAACAAGGTGAAGTCACTGTCGGCGGCGAGTTTGTCGGCAAGCTAGAGGGCTTCCGTTTCCGTATGGACAAAGCAGGCAGCCCCGATGAGGCGAAAACCCTGCGCCAGGCGTCCGTTCAGGCACTCGTGCCGCAGTTCCACCTTCGTGCGGACCGTTTTTATAACGCCCCCGACACCGAGATCGACTTTACCGAACAGGGTGGTCTGATGTGGGGCGAAAACGCCGTCGGCAAGCTGGTCGCCAGCCAGGACCCGATGCGCCCGCAGGTTGTTGCCTTTGTCGATGACGAAGCCGGTGACGACGTGGCGCAAAAGGTTCAGCGCCGCCTTCAGCACTTTATCGACCGCAAGGTCGCCGCGCTGTTCGACCCGCTGCTGGCGCTGTCGCGCGACGAGGCGTTGACCGGGCTGGCGCGTGGGTTTGCCTACCGCATGCTCGAAAATTTCGGCATCATCTCCCGCGGTGAAATTGCCGACGAGGTCAAGCAATTGGACCAGGAGGCGCGCGGTGCCTTGCGCAAGCATGGCATCCGCTTTGGCCAGTTCACGGTCTTCCTGCCGCTGCTGCTGAAACCCGCTCCGACACGTCTGCGTCTGGTGCTGTGGTCGCTGCACAAGGGCCTGCAGGAATTCCCCGAGGCGCCGCCCCCGGGTCTGGTGACGGTTCCCGCGCTCAAGGATATGCCGCAGGGCTACTTCACCATGGCCGGCTATCGTGCCGCTGGTGAGCGCGCTATCCGGATCGACATGCTCGAACGTCTGGCCGACATGCTGCGCGACAAGGACAGCAAGGGCGGCTTTGAGGCCAATGCCGACATGCTGTCGATCACCGGCATGACGCTGGACCAGTTCGCGGACCTGATGCAGGGTCTGGGCTATCGCGCTGAAAAGGGCGAACGCGCAAAGGCCAAGCCTGCCGTCGAGAACGCCCCGGACACCGCAGAAGCCCCGGCAGAGGCCGAGGCCGCCGCCCCCGAGGCAAGCGACGAGGCGAGCACCGAGGCGACGCCTGCCGAGCTGGAAACCTTTTACACCTTTACCTGGGGCGGGCGTGCACAGCGACGTGGACCGCCGCAGGGGCAGCGCCAGCCGCGCCGCGAGGGTGGTAACCGCGACGGTCAAGGCAACCGCGATGGCGCCCCGAAAGAGGCCCGTGGCGATCGCAAAGGCGGCAAAGGACCCAAGGGCAAAGGCGGCAAGCGCCCCGAGCGCGACGACCGGCCCAAGACCTTTGAGGCCAAGCCAAAGCGTGAAAAGCCGATTGATCCGGACAACCCGTTTGCAGCGGCCCTGTCCGGTTTTAAGACCAAGTGACCGAAGCGCCGCGCCCGACGATCCGTGTCGACAAGTGGCTCTGGCATGCGCGTTTCTTTAAAACACGCACCTTGGCCGCCTCGATCGTGTCTTCGGGCAAGGTGCGCGTCGATAGCGTTCCGATCTCCAAGCCGTCCCGCACGGTCGGACCGGGCAACGTTTTGACCTTTTCGCAGGCAGGGGACATCCGCGTTGTGCGAATCCTTGCCTGTGGCGACCGCCGGGGTCCTGCCCCCGAAGCGCAGGCGCTCTACGAAGACCTGTCCCCTCCGCCGGAACGAAATCCCGAAAATCCGGGGTTTGACGGAAAGGGCAGACCGGGAAAACGAGAGCGGCGAAACATGGCGTCGTATGATCTGGCCAGCGACCCTTTCACGCTTGAATGATCTGGCGTGTCGGTCTAGCTAGTCCGCGAACAGAATGGGACTGATCCATGACTTATGTCGTTACGGAAAACTGTATTGCCTGCAAATACACCGACTGTGTCGAAGTGTGCCCGGTGGATTGCTTCTATGAGGGTGAAAATTTCCTCGTAATCCACCCCGATGAATGCATCGACTGCGGCGTTTGCGAACCCGAATGCCCCGCGGATGCTATCCGTCCGGATACTGAGCCGGACATGGAAAAATGGGTAGAATTCAACCGTAAGTATTCGGAGATGTGGCCGGTCATTACTGCAAAGAAAGACCCGCTGCCCACCGCCGAAGACATGGACGGCAAACCCGGCAAGATGGAATTGTTCTCCGAAAAGCCGGGCGAAGGTAACTAAGCGATTCGCGATTCCACGCGACTCACCGCTGAGTCGCGCTATGGGAACTGGTGATTTCGTTGTGGAATCAGGGACTTCGGAAGAGATTCCGGGGTTCTTTATTTGACCGCGTTTTTGTGATATGATTGGTCAAATGCTGCCAAAAACCTGAACCTTTCCCAAAATCCAACACCCGGCGGGGACACCCATTGTCACCGGCGGCTCTGCTGTTGTGGGAACAGGATGCATAGGAAGGACAAACATGACCAAATCCAAGAAGCCCGACTTTAGCCCCGATGAATATGTGGTCTATCCCGCCCATGGCGTCGGACAGATCATATCGATCGAAAAGCAAGAGGTCGCCGGCTTTGAACTGGAGCTCTTTGTCATCTCGTTCGAAAAGGACAAGATGACCCTGCGCGTTCCGACCCACAAGGCCGTCGATGTCGGTATGCGGTCGCTGTCCTCGCCGGACGTCGTGGCCCATGCGATCAAGACGCTCAAGGGTAAGGCCAAGGTCAAAAAAGCCATGTGGTCGCGGCGGGCTCAGGAATACGAACAGAAGATCAATTCGGGCGATCTGATTGCCATCGCCGAAGTGGTCCGCGACCTGCACCGCGCAGACGACCAGCGCGAACAGTCCTATTCCGAACGTCAGCTCTATGAGGCTGCGCTGGAACGCCTGACCCGCGAAATCGCCGCTGTCGGCGGTCGCGATGAGCAGACCGCAGCCAAGGAAATCGACGACGTGCTGATGGGTCGCGCTGCCTAAGATCTAGACTCATCGAGAATGCAAAAGCCGCGCAAATTGCGCGGCTTTTTGTTTGCCTAGGTGGGGGCTCTGCCCCCGGCCCTATCGGGCCTCCCCCGGGATATTTCGAGCACAAAGGCAGGCGCAGGGCCGCTGCAGGTTCAGGGGCCCTGCTGCGATCACAGGGCGCGCCAGCCGATATCGCGGCGACAGAATCCCTCGGGCCAGTCGATCTGATCGACCATAGCATAGGCGCGGTCCCGCGCCTCTTGGAGGGTTGCGCCCCGTGCGGTCACGTTCAGGACGCGGCCACCGGTCGCCACTATGGCACCGTCCTTTTCGGCGGTTCCGGCATGGAAGGTATAGGCGCTGCTGGTTTCCGGCAGAGTGGTCAGGCCGTTGATGACTGTCCCCTTGGCATAGGCCCCCGGATAGCCGTTCGATGCCATGACAACGGTCAAAGCATGATCGTCAGCCCAATTGGCCTGAATGTCGGAAAGATGGCCCTGCGCGCAGGCCATCATCAGATCGAGCGCCTGAGCGCCGAGGCGCATCATCAGCACCTGGCATTCGGGATCGCCAAAGCGACAGTTATATTCCACCAGCCGGGGCTGGCCGTCCTTGATCATCAGGCCCGCATAGAGGACACCCTGATAGGGCGTTCCGCGTCGCGCCATTTCCCGCATGGTCGGAACGACGATTTCATCGAGCGCCTTTTGCGCGATTGCGTCGGTGAGAACCGGCGCGGGCGAATAGGCGCCCATGCCACCGGTATTGGGGCCGGTATCGCCGTCGCCAACGCGTTTATGGTCTTGCGCCGTTCCGATCGGCAGCACGGTTTCGCCGTCCACGAGGATGAAATACGAGGCCTCTTCGCCGTCCATGAACTCTTCGATCACGACCTCGGCGCCAGCCTCGCCAAATTCGCCGCCGAACATATCGTCGATGGCGTCGAGCGCCTCCTGCTCGGTCATGGCGACGATCACGCCCTTGCCTGCGGCCAGACCGTCAGCCTTGACCACGATCGGGGCGCCTTGGGCGCGGATATAGGCCTTGGCGGGTTCTGCGGTGGTAAAACGGGCATAGGCGGCGGTCGGGGCCCGAGCGGCGTCGCAGATTTCCTTGGTAAAGGATTTCGACGCCTCGAGACGGGCGGCCTCTTTGGAGGGGCCAAAGACCGACAGTCCCGCGTTCCGCAGGTAATCGGCAACGCCAGCGGCCAGCGGCGCCTCGGGTCCGACGATGACGAAATCAATGGCATTTTCGGCGGCAAAGCCGGCGACGGCCTCGCCCGAGAGAATGTCGATCGTGGCGCATTCCGCGATGGTCGCAATGCCCGCGTTCCCTGGCGCGACGATCAAACGGTCACATTTGGGGTTTTGTTTCACGGCCCATGCCAAGGCATGTTCGCGTCCGCCGCTACCCAGAATGAGAATATTCATCGTGATCCCCGCATGGCCGTTGGTTTCGTGCCTCTTACGGTCGCGGGACGGTTATGGCAAGGTGCGCAAGGGTAGCCGTCGCTGTGGCGGGCTGCGAAATCACGAATATCCGACCCGAGGACGCTTATGGACCTGTTCGAAGAGCCGAATGACAATGCCCATGATTTTTCGGTGTCCGAGATTTCCGGCGCGATCAAGCGGGTGGTCGAAGATCAGTTCGGCCATGTCCGCGTCCGCGGCGAGGTTGGGCGGGTTGTTCTGGCCCGCACGGGGCACCTCTATTTCGATCTCAAGGATGATCGCAACGTGCTGGCCGCTGTCAGCTGGAAAGGTCAGGTTTCCAAACTATCCCACCGCCCCGAAGAAGGGATGGAAGTGGTCGCCACCGGGCGGCTGACCACATTCGGACCGCAATCGAAATATCAGCTGAACGTCGAGGACATTCGTCCCGCGGGCGCGGGCGCTCTGATGGCAATGCTGGAAAAACGCAAGGCGATGCTATCGGCGGAGGGTCTGTTTGCCGCCGAGCGCAAAAAGCCGTTGCCGTTTTTGCCAGAGATCATCGGCGTTGTGACCTCGCCCACCGGGGCGGTTATTCGCGATATTCTGCACCGGTTGCAGGACCGTTTCCCGCGCAAGGTGCTGGTGTGGCCGGTTGCCGTTCAGGGACAGGGCTGCGCGGCTCAGGTGGCGGCGGCGATTGAAGGGTTCAACCGGCTCACCCCCGGAGGCGCGCTGCCCAGACCGGATCTGATCATAGTCGCACGGGGCGGCGGTAGCATCGAAGATCTGTGGGGGTTTAACGAGGAAATCGTTGTGCGGGCGGCTGCGGCCTCGGACATTCCACTGATTTCGGCGGTTGGGCACGAAACAGACACAACGCTGATCGATTTTGCCGCCGATGTCCGCGCCCCGACCCCGACGGCAGCGGCGGAATTGGCCGTGCCGGTGCGAAACGAGCTGATGGCGTGGGTCGACAGTCAGGGCGGCCGTCTGATGCGTGCCGCGACCCAAGGCGTCGACCATCGCAAACAGCGTCTGCGGGATTTGGCGCGGGCCTTGCCGCAACGCGATCACCTGCTGGACGGCCCGCGTCAGCGACTGGATTTGCTGACGGATAAGCTGGAAAATGCCCGCGCCGCGGTCATTGCCCGCAAGCGACTGGCCTTGGCAGAGGTCGGCGGACATTTGCGCCCGTCGATCCTGTCGCGCCGTCTGGCAGAAGAGTCGCGCCGCGTCGCTGATCGCGGCGAACGGCTGCCCCCTGCCCTAGAGCGTCTGACAGAGCGCAAGCACGAGGCCCTTGGCAGCCGGGCCGACCGCCTCAGGCCGCAGCAGGTCGCCGCGCAGGTTGATCGTCAGGGCGAACGGTTGACCGTCCTATTGCGCCGCCTGTCGGATCGGGCAACGCGGAGGGTGGCCGATGATCATGCCCGGTTGGCCGCGTTGGACAGATTGCGGCAAACGCTGGGCTATGAGGCGACTTTGAACCGGGGCTACGCCGTGGTCTGGGACGGGGATCGCGTGATCACCACGAAGGGCGAGGCAGAGAAAATCGCCCGGCTCGACATCCAGTTTGCCGATGGGCGACTAGTGGTCGGCAAGGGTGGCACAGCACAGCCGACCAAGTCAACGCCGTCCAAAGCGCCCGATCAGGGTAGCCTGTTCTAGGGTCCACCTCATCCCACGGGGCTATTTTGGGGGTATGGGGCCGCCACCCGGTGATACATCGGGCGGGGCGACGGCGCACTTGGGGACGTAATCTCCTTTGCGATGGCATTCAGCACCGCTAGGCTGGGCGCAAATCCTAGGGGGGACAGATGCTGCGCAAAATTGGACTGGGACTGGGCGGGATTGTGATTGCCGCCACGATTGGTTTTTTCGGCTTTTTGCCCGCCTATATCGAAAAGGGCCGCAATGCGATTGTTCCGCATGACCCTTACCCCGTGTCAGACGCGGCGCAGGCCCTGCACCCGACCTTGCTGATTGGGGATTGGCACGCTGACAGCCTGCTGTGGAACCGCGATCTGACCAAACGCGGCAGCTATGGTCAGGTCGATCTGCCCCGCCTGACCCAAGGCAACGTCGCCATTCAGGTCTTTACCGCCGTAACCAAGAGCCCGGCAGGTCAGAATTACGACGCCAATGCCGCCGATGCCTTCGACAATATCACCCCTTTGGCGATCGGGCAGATGTGGCCGCTGCGGACTTGGACCAGTTTGCGCGAACGCGCCCTCTATCAGGCGCAAAAACTGCACCGGTTTGCCGACCGCGCCCCCGATCATCTGCAAGTGGTCACAACACAGGCGCAACTGGATCAGGTCTTGGCTGATCGGGCTGCTGGGGCCACCGTCACCGCCGGTCTACTAGGAATCGAGGGCGCGCATCCTCTGGAGGGGGATATCGCGAATATGCAGGCGCTCTGGGATGCCGGCTATCGGCTGATCGGGCTACAGCACTTTTTCGACAACGAACTGGGCGGCTCGCTGCATGGCGAGGGAAACCACGGCCTGACCGACTTTGGCCGCGAGGTGGTGACCAAGTCCGCTGCGGACGGCTGGATCATCGACCTCGCGCATTCGTCGGAACAGGTGGCCCGCGATGTCGTCGCCCTTACCGATGTGCCGCTGGTGGTCAGCCATAGCGGCCTACATGGTCACTGTCCGGTCAAGCGCAACTTTCCCGACGATCTGATGCGCGACATCGTGGCCAGTGGCGGGGTGATCGGCATGGGCTATTGGGCCGAGGTCGCCTGTGACGATATCACACCGCAGGGCATCGCGAAAATGATCGTCGCCGCAATCGCTGCTGTCGGGGAAAATCACGTGTCGCTGGGATCGGATTTCGACGGATCTGTCGAAACCGCCTTTGACACCAGCGAACTCTCCGCCCTGACCAGCGCCCTGCTGGACGCGGGCCTGTCAGAGGCCCAGATCCGCAAGGTCATGGGCGAAAATATGCTGCGTGTGTTGCGGGCACGGCTGAACTAGCGGCGAAACGACGTCAGGTCAGCTCCCGTCGCCGCGATCCGCGCGAGAGCCCGATCAATCAGATCAGGCGCACCGGCGTTCAGGTTCTGCTGGAACAGGAACCAGTAGAGGAACGCATCGTGCTGCCACGGCGTCGCAATGGCCTGTTCGATGGCAGGCCCGATCTGATCCGGCGACCGTGCGGTCACGGCGTTGTGGTGCAAATCCGACAGACCGCAGAGGACAGCAGGAACGCCGTGCATCATCCCCTCTAGCGTGACGGCAGAGCTGATCGACACGCTGGCGACGGCCCCACTCAGGATGTCGTGGATATTGGCGTCCGTCTGCTGAACCAGACCTGCATGGACCAGATCGCGCAACAGGGCCGTCTCTTGGTCGGTTTGGCCAGCGGGATGCGGTTTCACCACTACGGGCCGGTCCAGCCGCGCGACAGCCCGCAGCAGATCGACCGTTTCAAACAATTGCGCCCGTTCGAGGATATCCCCCGGCCCCTGCAAGAACACCGCAACGTGGCCACCGTCAAAGGGCGTCACTGCGGTTTTCTGATCGTAGCGCGAAAACCGTTTCGCCACGAGCCGCGCCCGCAGCCGGTTGCCAAAGCTTTGCGCCGCGTCCCGGTCCAGAGCAGCGGGTTCAAACCGCGCGGACACCAGACTGCTATGCCCGTAAATGCCCGTCGGGTCGGCGTACCAGAACGGAAACACATAGGCCAAGCCGGTGTTGAGAACATTGGCCTGACGGTGCAGCCCCTGATGGACAAAATGGAAATTGTCATCGGCGGGCGGGCACGGATTGCCGCGCCGCCGCCGCAGGATGCGGGCCGCATAGCCCGCCTCTGACAGTCCCTGTTCCAATTTGCGATAAAACTGGTTCGGGTTATCCGCCACCGCGTCGATCATATCGCGCGGCAGATGGATCAGGATTTCAGGCATCCGCCGCCGCGATAGTCATATCGATCATCCGCTGCGTGCCACGGCTGAATTCCAGCGGACAGGGGTACTCGGCCTCGCCGCGAATAGCGCGGCCAAGATTCTGCACCTGAAGCACGTAATGATTGACCCCTGGCCAGCGTTCGACCGTGCGGCCCGCGCTGGTTTCCAGCGTTAGTTCGGCCTGATCATAGACCCCTGCGTTGAACGGCGCGGTCAGGGTCAGATGGCCCTTGGTCCCTTGGAACGTGATGTACTGCCGGGTGTGCATCCGCATCGACACGACACCGCGATAGGCAAAGCCGGGGAAATCGGCCGTCAACTGCGTGAACACATCGACACCGTTTTCACGCGTGATCTGCGCATGGGCGATTGCGGTCGGCTCTTGGCCTGTCACAAACCGCGCCGAGCCAAAGATGTAGACCCCGATATCAGGCAGCGCACCGCCGCCCGTTTCGGGACGGTTGCGGATGTTGGTGACATCGGCGGCGTTGTTGTAGCTGAACACGGTATCGACCAGCACCAGATCGCCGAGCATGCCCGACTGCACGATTTGCCGGGCGCGCTGCAACTGCGGGTGATGTACGATCATATAGGCCTCTGCCGCCAGTTTGCCGGCCTTGTCACGGGCAGCGATCAGGCGGTCAAACTCGCCCTCGGACATGGCAATCGGCTTTTCGCAGAGGACGTGTTTGCCGGCCTCCAGCGCCTTGATCGTCCATTCGACGTGCAGATGGTTCGGCAGCGGAATGTAGACGGCTTCGATCTCGGGATCTGCTAGCAGCGCCTCATAGCTGTCGTGGACTTTCAGTTTGGGTTGGAACGCCTGAAACCCGGCAGCCTTGTCCGGCGAAGAGGTCGCGATGGCATAAAAATCAGCGCCTTCGGCGGCGTGAATGGCCCGCGCCATGTGTTCGCGGGCAAATTTTGCCGCACCCAGAACACCCCATTTGACCGTTTTCATCGTCGCCTCCCGTTTGCGTTAACGAACTGACGCTAACGCAGGGAACGGGGGGCGGCAATGGGTCATGCGTCGGTCAGCATCCCGCGTTCGATGGCCAGTTCGGTCATCCGCTTTTGCAGTTTCTCAAACGCACGGACTTCGATCTGGCGGATGCGTTCGCGGCTGACCTCGTACTGGGCAGACAGATCCTCGAGCGTGACGGTTTCGTCGGCCAGACGGCGCTGGATCAGAATATCCCGTTCGCGCTCGTTCAGGACGCCCATCGCCTCGGCCAAAAGGGCGCGGCGGCTGTCCATTTCATCCCGCTCTTCAAAGGCCGTCGCCTGATCGGCGTCTTCATCCTCGAGCCAGTCCTGCCATTGCGTGGAACTGTCGTCATCCCCACCAACCATCGCATTGAGCGAGGCATCGCCGCCCGACATCCGCCGGTTCATCTGGATAACATCATCCTCTGTCACGCCCAGATCGTTGGCGATCCGGCGCACGTTGTCCGGATGCAGATCGCCCTCTTCCAGTGCGCCGATCCGCGACTTGGCCTTGCGCAGGTTAAAGAACAGTTTTTTCTGGGCCGAGGTCGTCCCCAGTTTCACCAGCGACCATGACCGCAGGATGTATTCCTGGATCGACGCGCGGATCCACCACATCGCATAGGTCGCGAGGCGGAAGCCCTTTTCAGGGTCAAACCGTTTGACGGCCTGCATCAGACCGACGTTCGCTTCGGAAATCACTTCGGCCTGCGGCAGACCATAGCCGCGATAGCCCATCGCGATTTTCGCCGCGAGGCGCAGGTGGGAGGTCACCAGACGGTGGGCCGCAGCGGGCTCTTGCCGATCGACCCAAGCCTTGGCCAGCATGTATTCTTCTTCGGGTTCCAACATCGGGAACTTGCGGATTTCCTGTAGGTAGCGATTCAGCCCCTGCTCAGGAGATGGTGCCGGGAGGTTGGCGTAGCTACTCATTTTCGTCCTGCATGTTTATACTGTTAACATTGCATATGGTAACGCAAACACAGCTCTTCAAGAGGTCGCGTCCCAAGATATACGCAACAGTAATGCCATTCTGTCGCTGAAACAGAGGCATTTCGGTGCATTCACGCAGATGGGATGGTGTATTTCAGAGCCGCCGTTCGGTCAGAGCTGGCCGCCCATTGCCGTGACCAAGTCAACCATGTCCTGCGGCAGCGGCGATTCAAACTCTAGCGTTTCGCCCGTCACAGGGTGTTCAAACCCCAAGGTCGCCGCATGCAGCGCCTGACGCGGGAACGCCGCCGCCGCCTCGGCCCCGGCTTCGCCCACGGCCTTGACGTTCAGTTTGCGTTTGCCGCCATAGACGGGATCGCCGATCAGGCTGTGCCCGACATGCGCCATATGCACCCGGATCTGATGGGTGCGCCCGGTTTCCAGCCAACATTCGATCAGGGCCGCCGTGACCGGCTCGCCCAAGGTTTGCACGATGCGCGCCCGCGTCACCGCATGGCGGCCGGTCTCAAAGCTGACCGCCTGACGCTGACGGTCGGTTTTGTGCCGCCCGAGAAAGGTCTGGATTTTCAGAATATTGCCCGGCTCGAAATTCGTGCCACGCACCCCGTGAATGCGGGGATCGTTTTGGTCCGGAGCACCGTAACAGACCGCCAGATAGCGGCGCTGTACGCTGTGCTTTTCAAACTGTGCCGCTAGCCCGTGATGCGCGCGGTCCGATTTGGCCGCGACCAACAGGCCGCTGGTGTCCTTGTCAATGCGGTGGACGATGCCCGGACGTTTTTCGCCGCCAATGCCCGACAGTGTTTCGCCGCAATGATGCATCAGCGCATTGACCACCGTGCCGCTGGGGCTACCGGGGGCAGGATGCACGACCATGCCGGCCGGTTTGTCGATCACGATCAGATCGTCATCTTCATAGACGACGACCAGCGGAATATCCTCGGCCACCAGATCGGTTTCGACCGCTTCTTCCAGCGTGATGGCGATTGCGTCGCCTGCGACGACCTTGTGCCGGGGATTGGTGATCACTTCGCCGTTCACCGCAACCGCACCGTCTTCGATCAGGCGGGCCAGACGGGACCGGCTGAGATCCGCCTCTTCTGGCACATCCCGCGAAAGCGCCTTATCAAGACGGGGAGGCGGAGCATCCGCAATGAGAAACGACAAAAGGGACTGGGCCATGGATAAGGCTCCTGAAGACGAAAACAGCCTACCGCCGCATTTGACCTACCTGAAACGGCTGGTCACGGGCATGGCCGTGGTGATGATCGCGGGCTTCGTAGTCCTAATTCTGACGCTTGTCATCCGTTTGAACCAAACAACCAGCGTTGCCCCCGATAAAATCACGCTGCCTGACGGGGTCACCGCGACTGCCTATACCGTCGGCAACGGTTGGTACGCCATCGTGACCGAGGAAAACCATATCCTGATCTACGACGCGGCAACCGGCGGCCTGCGTCAGGACATTACAATCGAATGAGGGGGAGATGGTACCGCCTCCCTGGCTTGAACAGGGGACCTCTGGATCCACAATCCAGCGCTCTAACCAACTGAGCTAAGGCGGCACTGGCGCGGGGATTACCCCCACCCCGCAGGGAATGCAAGAGTGTGATTGGCAATTTTTGTCACATTACTTGCATCTTATGTCCCGCCCGCGCTAACCACAGCCAAACCAGTCAGGAGATATGCCATGGGCATCAATACCGAACGCGATGTTGAAGCCAATTTGCAAATCGGCCCCACCGATACCGGCATGGTGCGCCTGTTTATCGAGGCAGACGGTGTCGAAATCCCAATGGATTTCGAACCCGAAGAGGCCGAAGAGATCGCAGAAGAGATTCGCGCCGCCGCTCAGGCAGCCCGCGCTGTCGGCGAAAAGCCTAAAGGCCGCCGCTAAATCGCGCGCCCGGATCGCGCAGCGCATGGTGGCGCAGCGCGGCATGGCGGGCAAATTTGCGCATCATCACCTTGCGCCGGGCCGCAGCCATCTTGGTCTCTGGCCCCATGCGCAGGATTTCCGCGCCGTAACCGTCTGCGATGATCAACCCCGATTCGGATGGCAGCAGATCGGTCGGGAAATCCGCGTCCACCGCCCAGAAATAGCGGTCACACCACTCTAGATACCCCTGCCATTTGCGATCGGTTTGAAAATCGGCGCGGCTGGATTTGCATTCGACGATCCAGATTTCGTCCTTGGGGCCGAGGGCCATCACATCCACCCGCAGGCCGGGCGTCGGCACCAATTCCTCGAGCGAGACGAAATCATGCGACAGCAGGTGGCGACACACGCCACGGGCCAAAATCTGGCCGGGCCTAAGCAGGATGTCATCAGGGGTTTGGACGGGATCGCTCATGCCACAATGATGAACAATTCGTGAACATCGGTCAAGTCCATCGGAAGGGCTTGAAGAGTGACGGCGGGCGTACTACCTCGGTGCTTGGCGAGTTTCTGCTCTTCTCGTGCGCAAGCGCTTACATTCCAGTGGCCTTAAGCAACTCCGAGGGAGCTGGCTCTGTCCGGGTCCAGGCCCGGTTATCTGGCGCCCACCTGTAATCACAGGTCCTCGGGAATAAAGCGTGTACGGTCGCTGTGGTTCTCGCCACCCTTGCCCCAGCGTCGCCGCCCCTCAGGGGTCAACGGACCGGGAAATGGCCAATACCGCCACCCCGGTGGCAATTGCGTTCAGCCCCATCGTCATGCCCAGCGCCCATTCCGCCGCCTCTGGCAAGAGGATCAGCAAGGTCACGCCCAGAGCCACCGAGATCGCCGCACTGGTCATCAGCCATTCCCAGCCGACCCTTGGCCGATGGCGCAGGGAAAACGACACCCGCATCAGACCCTCGAACAAGAACACCATTGAAATCATCGTTGTCAGCCCGACAAGGCCCGTAGCCATGAACAACGATAAATAGACGCCGAGCGCGATATAGATCAGCGCAACCACCGCACACAAAAGCGCGGTTTCGACCGACCGCGCCCAAAACGCGTGGTACAGGGTAATCGCGCCGATCATGAAAACGATCCAGCCAATCGCAACTTTGGTCAGCACGCTGAAAAATATCGGAAATATTACCGCGAGCAGGCCAATGGCGCAGAGGGCAACCCCGATCAGGGTTAGCCGCCGCCTGATTTTCTCAATCAGTTCCTTGCGCCACCCGGCCGACATCGCAGCCCGGCTTACCTGGTCGGCAGTCGCAACTGTCGCTGTTGGCGCGTTGCCTCGGCCTTGACCGGAATCGGCTGGAGCGTCGCCATCGGCACACGCCGCCCGCCCCGCGGTTCGTCGTCATCCTGAGCCATCATCATGATGCGGATGGCAAACTGCACCCCACCAAAGACGATCCCGTTGAAAAGCCACAGCAAAAACACAGCCAGCAGACCAGCCTGCGAGTGTGTCACCAGATGCCAAAGGTTCGCGACATTCGCCCAGAGCAGCAGACCGACCATCGCTGCAGACAAACCGAACCCCACCAAAACCTGCATAATATAAAGACGGATCAACTTGGGCATGAGTCACCTCCTACAAATGAATGTAAGAGTTTCATGACCGTCAGCAAGGCCAAACAGACATATTTCTGAAAACAAATGAATAGGGCAGCGCGCAAACTGCGCCCTGCCCGTTTCTGCAAACCCCGGCAGTCAGATCAGAAGGCTTCGGGGCGCGCCTCGCGGGCCATGTGATCAAGGACCCCGTTGACGAATTTGGGCTCTTTTCCTTCGGGGAAAAACGCCTCGGCCACTTGCACGAACTCGACAATGATCACTTTGGGCGGGGTTTTCTCCGCCAGCAACTCGGCCCCGGCGGCCCGGAACAAGGCGCGCAGGGTCGGGTCAATGCGGCCGATGGGCCATTTGGCAACCAATGCGCGGTCGGTCATCTGGTCGATCTTGGCCTGTTCGTTGACCGCGCCATCCACCAAACCGCGAAAGGTTGCAACGTCACCCTCTTGCATTTCGATGTCATCGAACACTTCGCCAAAGCGGTGTTCGGTGAATTCGCGCACGACGGATTCGACTGTTTGTCCCGAAACCTCCATCTGGAAGAGCGCCTGAACAGCATAAAGCCGGGACGCCGATTTCATCTTGCGCAGTTGGTTGTTCGAAACGGTCATGGGTGGTCCTACCCGATCTTTAGAGGAGGGCGTTGGTAAAGCCGATCTTGCCGGAAGGCCCCCATTTACGGCCCAAAGCGATCAGGTGCAAGGCCGCAGCAGCAGCGCCGCCGCCTTTGTTTTGACCTTTTGCCTCGGCGCGGACAGCGGCCTGTTCGTAATTTTCAACCGTCAGGATGCCATTGCCGATACACAGGCCCTGCAAACCAAGCAGGGTCAGCGCCCGCGACGAATCATTACAGACCGTGTCGTAATGCGTGGTTTCGCCCCGGATCACACAGCCCAGCGCAACATAGCCATCATAATCGGCCATCCGTCCAGCGATGCCAACCGCGGTCGGCACCTCCAAGGCACCGGGCACCTCGATCAGATCCCAAGCGCCTCCGGCTGCCTCGATCTCGGCCTTGGCACCGGCCACCAGTTCGTTGGTGATGTCCTGATAATAGGGCGCGACGACGATCAGCAGCTTGACCGGCTTGTCAAACTCGGGGCGCGGCAGGGTGTAGTGAGCGGCTCCAGCCATGATTTACTCCGTAATCCGGCGGGTGCCGGTGATTTCCAACCCATAGGCTTCAAGGCCGATCACCTTGGGCTTGGGCGAGTTGGTCAGCAACGTAATGCGGGACAATCCCAAGGACGACAGAATTTGTGCCCCGACACCATATTGGCGGAGCGTCGCAGGAGAGGCATTCTCTTCGGGCGTCAATTTCATGTGCAGGTCGCGCAGCAGGACCACAACGCCGCGACCCTCGTCCGCGATCAACTGCATTGCGTGCGAAAATTCTGACGCGCGGCCGGTCGGACCTGTGCCGACCATATCCAGCATCGGATCGAGCGAATGCATACGCACCAAAACCGGTTCTTCGGTCGAAATGTCGCCCTTGATCAGGGCGATGTGCTCAGCCCCTTGGGTCTGATCTGCGTATATACGAAATGTCCATTCGCCACCAAACTCGCTGGTAATCACCCGTTCTTCGGTGATTTTCACCAGATTGTCGTGACGGCGACGATAGGCGATCAGATCGCTGATGGTGCCGATTTTCAGGTTCAGACGCTGCGCCAGCGTGACCAAATCCGGCAGGCGCGCCATGCTGCCATCTTCGTTCATGACTTCGCAAATGACACCTGCCGGTATCAGCCCCGCCAGACGTGCGATATCGGTCGCAGCCTCGGTGTGGCCTGCCCGCACGAGGACGCCGCCATCACGGGCGCGTAGCGGGAAAATATGACCGGGCGTCGCGATGTCGGTCGGCCCCTTGGCTGCGTCAATCGCCACCGCAATCGTCCGGGCGCGGTCGTGGGCGGATATCCCGGTGCTCACGCCCTCGCGCGCCTCGATCGACACGGTAAAGGCGGTTTCGTGCCGCGACGAATTGGTCGAGGCCATCAGCGGCAGCTGTAATTGGTCAATCCGCTGCCCCGTCAGTGTCAGACACACGAGGCCACGGCCATGGATAGCCATGAAATTGATCGCCTCAGGCGTGGCCATTTGCGCCGGAATCACAAGGTCGCCTTCGTTTTCGCGATCTTCGTGGTCAACCAGAATAAACATCCGGCCGTTGCGGGCATCCTCGATAATGTCCTCGATCGGGCTGATGGCCTCGCGCCAGTTACGCTCGACCGGCCCGGCATTTTCAAAGTGTTCCGACATGATAAACCCCGCTGTATTACAGTTAGCAGATAGACGACCGATCCCGACAAAGGAACCCTGCGCCAGCGCAGGGGCCGTGTTCAGGTCCATGTGTCGCGGCGTCACGGATCAGAGGCTGGCTCCGGCAAAATAGGTATCGCCCGACACAAAGCCAGCCAACCCGCCTGCTGCGACCCATTCGTGTTCCAAATCGCCCTCCCCGATCAGCATGAACCGATCCCCCGCGCCGCCCCGGTCCCGAACGATGGACTTTAGATGATCGCGGGCCCCGGCCCATGATCCCATCAGTTTGGGCGCGATATAGGCCGCATCCAGTTCTGCCAGCCCCGCAACCCGCGTCGGGTCCATCGGACGATGTACCAGCGCCGTGCGATCCGCATTGATACGCTGCAACACTTGGCTACGATCAGCGGGCAGCGGGTCTGATTTCAGCAGGCGCAGCGCGTTGTTTGAAAACAAAAAACCGATCAGATCGTGACCGGTTTGCGCCCGCACAGAGGCGTAGGTTTTATAGGGCAATCCCAGTTCGGCGGCGCGTTTGACGCGGTTGCGCACAACCTCGATCGGCAGGGTCGGCAACAGATCCGCCCGCGCCTTTTGCCAGACAAAGCGGTGCCAGCCGGTGCCGCCGGTCAGGGACGGCCCGCCGTTATGTCCAATCTCAGCCATCACTCAAAATCCCGCAGCCGCGCGACGTAGCGGGCCATCGTATCGATTTCCAGATTGATCGGATCGCCCACCTTGGCCCCGCCCCACGTCGTGACGGTTTTGGTATGGGGAATCACGTTGACGCCAAAATCGCAGCCATTGACTTCGTTCACGGTCAGCGAGGTGCCGTTCAGCGCCACAGACCCTTTGGGCGCAATAAACCGCGCCAAGTCGCGCGGCGCACGGAACGTCATCCGCGTGCTGTCGCCCTCTTGGCGCAGGTCGATCAGGTCAGCGACACCATCAACATGTCCCGACACAATATGTCCGCCCAACTCGTCCCCAACCTTGAGCGCGCGTTCTAGATTCAGGCGCTTGCCAACGGCCCACATGGCGCGGCCGATATTGGTCTTGGCGACGCTTTCGGCGCTGATTTCCACATCAAACCAATTGGTTGGCTCTCTGCCCAGCGCGATGACGGTCAGGCAGCAACCGTCGCAGGCAATCGAGGCCCCGATATCGATCGTCTCTACATCAAAGCGGGTGCCGATCCGCGCGCGCAGGTCGCCGCGCCGCTCCAGCTGAAGGATTTCCCCGATATCGGTAATGATGCCTGTGAACATAGTCGTCTCCGTCGTGATAGCCCAGAGGTAGCGAAGCGATCCCGGATGGGCAAGGGTCGCCTAATTTTTGGCCTTATTTCTGCCGATACTTACAGTTAATTAAGACTATCCGCCTATGAACCAATCATCGTGACACACTCCAGAAACCACACCTTTCTTTTCCTGCAGGGCCCGCATGGCCCGTTCTTCTTTCGCCTCGGGCAAATGCTGCGCAAGGCGGGGGCAACCGTGTGGCGCGTCGGGTTCAACGCCGGGGATGAGGCCTTTGCCTTTGGCGATCCCGGGTTTATGCGGTTTCCCGCCACCGCAGAGGCTTGGCAGGAGTGGGTCACAACCCTGATCCGCGACAAGGGTGTGACCGATCTGGTCCTGTATGGCGACACGCGCCCGATCCATGCGCAGGCGATTGATGTGGCCCGCGTTATGGGGCTGACCGTCCACGTTTTCGAAGAAGGATACATGCGCCCCTACTGGGTGACCTATGAACGTGGCGGCACGAACGGGCATTCCCGCCTGATGCAGATGTCGGTCGATCAGATGCGCGCTGATCTGGATCGTTCGGACCTCGATGTGCCAGAGCCGCCAGCGCATTGGGGCGATATGCGTCAGCATGTTTTCTACGGCGCAGCCTATCACTGGTTCGTTTTGTTCCGAAATCGGCGGTATCCGAATTTCCGACCCCATCGCGACCTATCGGTCGGGCGCGAGGCCGCACTCTATACCCGGCGACTGCTCGCGATGCCGTTCATCGCGCTCGATCGGACGATTGCGACGGCCCGCATCCGGTTCGGCGGTTGGCCCTATCATCTGGTGCTGCTGCAACTGGAACATGATGCCAGCTTTCGGGCGCATTCTCCGTTCGGGTCGATGGCCGAATTTCTGGAGGTCGTCATCGACGGCTTTGCCCGCGGGGCCCCGCGTCATCATCATCTGGTGTTCAAGGCGCACCCGCTGGAAAATGACCGCTCCCCGACGCGCAGGACGATACATGCACTGGCCAAAAATCACGGTGTCCTGGACCGGGTGCACTATGTACGCGGTGGCAAATTGGCCCGCTTGCTAGACCACGCCCGCACGGCGGTGACGGTCAATTCGACCGCTGCGCAGCAGGTACTGTGGCGCTCGATCCCGCTCAAGGTGTTTGGCCGGGCGGTCTATGATAAACCCGAATTCGTCTCGACCCTGCCCCTGCCCGAATTTTTCGCGAGCCCCGGTCGCCCCGACAGCCGGGCCTACCGCGATTATCGGCGGTTTTTGCTGGAAACCAGCCAAATCCCCGGCGGGTTTTATTCATCGCGCGGTCGGCGGCAACTGTTGCGTCAGGTGGTCGATATGATGCTCGACGACGAAGACCCCTATGACGCGCTGCGGTCTGGCAAAATTTCACCGCGTCAGGCCCTAAGGATCGTCTCCTGATCCATGAACTCTGTGATGCAATCACGCTCCTTCGCGGCGCGGGCGCAACATTTACGCCCGGCTGTTACGCCATGCTGGATTTTGCCAGTGGAATCCGATAGTTTGACACCAAAATTGAGGCAGAAAAAACAGGTCAAGGATACCGAAGCGTGAGCAAACTCTCAAAACGCGTCGCAAAGGGCGTGGCGATCATCGCCGCATTGGCCGTTGTGTCGTCCTGCGGATTACCGCGATCCGGCCCCAACAAACGAGAGATTTTTTCCGGTTCTGTGATGCGCGAGGGCGACGCCTTTGTTCTGATCGTCGATGACCGGGTAAACCGCATCGCCAGCGTGTCGCCCGCGCTCGGCTTTGCCGCGACGTTTGAAAACGCCGGGCTTTTGGGTTCGGACACGATCCGCGCCGGGGATGTGATCGGCATTACCATCTGGGAAAATGTCGAAGACGGGCTCTTGGTGCCAGCGGGGCAACCTGCGACCGCCCTGAACGAGATTCAGGTCGACGGGGCGGGGAATATCTTTGTTCCCTATGCCGGAGACATTCAGGCTGCCGGGAAATCCCCTGATGAATTGCGCACTCTGATTACCGAGCTTTTACAAGAGCAGACCCCTGACCCGCAGGTTCAGGTCCGGCGACTGGCCGGCGACGGATCGACCGTGACGGTTTCGGGGGCAGTGGCCGCCCGTGGCGTATTCCCGATCGAACGTCCCACTCGCACGCTCTCGGCAATGATTGCGCAGGCAGGTGGCCTGACAATCGAGCCAGAGATTGCCCAGGTTCAGGTTGTCCGGGGCTCGACCTCTGGAACGATCTGGTATGAGGATCTGTTCGACGACCCCAAGGCCGACATCGCCTTGCGCGCGGGCGACAAGATCATGGTCAAGGAAGACAGCCGCAGCTTTACCGCCCTCGGGGCGACCGGCGCGCAAAACCGCGTCGGCTTTGACTCGAAAACCATTTCCGCGATCGAGGCGATTGCCACGGTGGGCGGGCTGTCGACCTCTATTGCAGACCCGACCGGCGTGTTTGTGTTCCGCAATGAACCCGCTGAAATCGCCAATCAACTGGTCGGTCAGACCGATCTGGTTGGCATGCAGCGCGTGATCTATGTGCTGGACCTGACCGAGCCGAACGGCATGTTCATGGCCCGCGATTTCGCGATCCGCGACGGCGATACGCTCTATGTCACCGAAGCGCCGATGGTCCAGTTCAACAAAACGATTGCTGCCTTTACCGGGTCGCTGACCGCTGCGGGCGATGCAGCCACTGCCGTCGCCGGCAACTGATGAACGCACCTGACTGGACACCAGCCGCTGCGGGGGACACCTCGCGGCGGCTCTTTGTTTTCAATGGCGGTTTCCTGACGCAGGGCCGCATTCGCCGGATTTTGACGCTGGCGGGGTACGACATCAGGCTGGGCAAACCGGGGCCAGACGACCTGATCGGCGTTTGGGGGCAGAGCCCGACCTCTGGCAGAGGAGAGGCCGTCGCAGAGCGCACCAGTGCCGCGATGATCCGGGTCGAGGATGGGTTTTTGCGATCCGTCCTGCCGGGACGCTCGGGCGAGCCGCCACTTGGCCTGTTGATCGACGATCTGGGCGTCCATTTCGATCCACAAACGCCGTCCCGGCTCGAACGGATTTTGCGAGAGGACCCGCTGGATGATGCGGCGCTACTGGCCCGCGCCAAAGAGGGCATCGCCCGCCTGCGACGCCACCATCTGTCAAAATACAACGGCCATGATCCGGCGCTACCCGTCCCGGCCCCGGGCTATGTGCTGGTGGTGGATCAAACCGCTGGCGATGCCTCGGTCCGGGCGAGCCGCGCCGACCGAAACCGGTTTCTGGAAATGCTGTTTTGCGCCAGAGAGGACCATCCCCATGCGCGGATCGTGATCAAGACCCACCCAGAAACACAGGCAGGCCATCGTCCCGGACATTTTACCGCGGCTGATGGCGACTGTCTCGACGGCCCGCTATCGCCGTGGCACCTGCTAGAGGGGGCGATTGCGGTCTACACGGTGTCCTCGCAACTCGGGTTCGAGGCGATCCTTGCCGGTCACAGGCCCGTGGTGTTCGGACAACCGTTCTACGCGGGCTGGGGACTGACCGACGACCGCATGCCGATCGACCGGCGACAACGCCGCCTGACCAAGGCGCAACTCTTTGCTGCGGCCATGATCAAATATCCGGTCTGGTACGATCCCTATCGCGATCGCCTCTGTTCGTTTGAAACGGCGATGGACACGCTGGAGGCTGAGGTCCGCGCCTATCGCGAGGATCATCAGGGCTGGGTCGCGGCAGGAATGCGGCTGTGGAAACGGCCATTTGTCCAGCGGGCCTTTGGTCAGCACCGACCCGTGATTTTCGATGACACCCAGCCTACCAAGCGGGCCGCACAAACGGGGCGCAAGGTCATGGCATGGGGCACATCTACCGCCGGGCCGGATGTGACACGGGTCGAGGACGGGTTTATCCGGTCGCGGGGCCTTGGCGCGGCTCTGGTCCCGCCGCTGAGTCTGATTCTGGATCGCAGCGGTATCTACTTTGACCCCTCGCGGCCTTCGGACCTTGAGGGGATGATCGCGCAGTCTGACAGGCTTGGTCATGCTGAACGCGCGCGGGCAGAGAGGGTGATTGCACTGCTGACCCAACATGGCCTGAGCAAATACAACACCGGCCAATCCGACCCGCTGCCGCATCCGGACAGGACCTGCATTCTGGTGCCCGGACAGGTCGAAGACGATGCCTCGATCCGACTGGGGACCACAGAGGTGCGTACCAATGCCGCGCTCTTGGCCGCTGCGCGGGCCGCCAATCCGGATGCGGTGATCCTCTATAAACCCCATCCCGATGTCGAAGCGGGCCTGAGGCCGGGCCAGATCGCCGCAACAGAGGCCGATATCGTTCTGGACCACACCGACCCGATCAGGGCGTTGTCGGCGGTGGATGCGGTATGGACCATGACCTCGACCCTCGGGTTCGAGGCGCTGATCCGGGGCAAGTCCGTCACCTGCCTCGGCGCGCCGTTCTACGCGGGCTGGGGCCTGACGACGGACCTTGGGCCAGTACCGGATCGCCGGATGGCACGTCCCGACCTGATCGCACTGGTCCATGCCTGCCTGATCGATTATCCGCGTTATTTCGATCCCGTCACCGGACGCCCCTGCCCGGTCGAGGTCATTCTGGATCGCCTGATCCGCGATGAAATCCCAAGGCCTGCCCGTCGGCTGCGCCTGCTGTCCAAGGCACAGGGACTGCTCGCGGGTTACGCGCACTTATGGCGTTAGCCTAGCTGCGCCGCCAAATGGTCATGACGTCAGCGCCGACCTGTGTCACCTCGGCCAGCGCAAATCTGGGGGCATCCGACAGGGTATCTATGCCCATCGCACCCAGCGCGGGCATGCCCTCTGCGCCGATGCCCATTCCGGCGGTAAAGACCACCAGTTCATCGACCACATCGGCCAATAACAATGACGCGGCCAAGGCGCCGCCGCCCTCACAAAATACGCGGGTCAGTCCCCGTTCGGCCAAGGCGGTCAGAGCCGAGACAACCGACACCTGCCCATGTTCGACCGCGCAGGGCACCATCTGCACCCCGGCTTCGGACCACGGTTGCAGGCGCGTGGTCACGTCCTGACCATGACAGAGCCACACCGGAGTTTCCCGCGCGGTCCGCGTCAGAACACAGTCCGCAGGCAAATCCATGCGCCGGGACACCACCACGCGCACGGGTTGGCGATCAATCCCCAGTCCACGCACGGTCAGGGACGGATCGTCGGCGCGCACGGTTCCCGCCCCGACCATCACCGCGTCGTGACGTGCCCGCTGCATATGGACCAGACGACGGGCATCGGGGCCGGTGATCCACTGGCTCTGCCCGGTCGCGGTGGCAATCCGACCGTCGAGGGTCGTCGCCAGTTTCAGCGTCACCCAAGGCCGCGATTTCGTAACGCGACTGAAAAATCCGGCGTGATCACGCTGCGCCTCGGCCTCTCGGACGCCAAGTGTCACCTCGATCCCTGCGGCCTGCAACATGGCAATGCCGCGTCCGGCGACCCGAGGGTCGGGGTCTGTGCAGGCGATCACCACACGGGCAACACCACTAGAAATCAGGGTTTCCGCACAGGGCGGCGTTTTTCCGTAGTGGGCACAGGGCTCCAGGCTGACATAGGCCGTCGCACCGCAGGCTGCATCCCCTGCCTGCGCCAACGCCTGAGGCTCTGCATGGGGGCGGCCGCCATCTGCGGTGCGGCCACGGCCCACAATTGTACCATCCTTGACGATCACGCATCCGACCGCGGGATTTGGCCATACACGCCCCATCCCGCGACGCCCCAGCGACAAGGCCAAGGCCATAAAACGATCGTCGTCCGGTCGGATCACTGGTCAGCTTTGGTTTCTGGGCGCAGTTCGTCGATAAACTTGTCGAAATCGTCGGCTGCTTGGAAATTCTTGTACACGCTGGCGAACCGCACATAGGCCACGGTATCAATCCGCGCGAGGCTCTCCATCACGATTTCGCCGATCGCCTTGGACGGAATATCCGTTTCGCCCAGACTCTCGAGACGGCGCACGATGCCAGAAATCATCTGATCCATCCGCTCGGGCTCGACCGGACGTTTTTGCAGGGCGATGCGGATCGACCGCTCAAGTTTGTCGCGATCAAAATCCTCGCGCCGGCCACTCGTCTTGATCACCACCAAATCGCGCAGTTGAACGCGCTCGTAGGTCGTAAACCGCCCGCCACATGCCGGACAGAACCGCCGCCGCCGAATGGCGACGTGATCTTCTGCCGGACGCGAGTCTTTGACCTGAGTGTCGACGTTTCCGCAAAACGGGCAACGCATGCTGTGTCCCTTTTACCGCCTGCCCCGATTGTTCGGGTTATCCACAGGCACTATAGGCACGCCACCCAGATTTGGATAGATATTTTTGCCAGAACCACCAGATGCTGTGGCGCTTAGGACTCAGTTGGTGAACAGCCTCGCGTGACATGCCTTGGCTGATCGCAACGCTCAGCCCCGTGCAACGCAGGGTCTGTCCTGAACCAGACAGATCATGATCGCACCACCGCGATCCGGCAGCGTTGGCGGGACATGCACAATAGCCGCAAATCCCAGCAACCAGCCAAAGGTTACTGCAATCATCGTTTCACTCCTTACTCACCCGGGGAAAAACCTAGGCGGCGAGGGTTGAGAAACGCTTACTGCGCCGTGTCGAAACTGTGGCGACTTGCTAAGATTGTCTGAAAATGGCCATTGGCCCAGTCGAACAGGGGCCCCATCGAGGTCAACAGCGACAGCCCCATATTCGACAAACGATATTCCACCGAGGGCGGCTTGGTCGGAAATACCTCCCGCAAAACCAGACCATCGCGCTCTAAATCGCGAAGCGTCTGTGTGAGCATGCGTTTGGAAATATCCGGCACCGCGCGACCTAGTCCGTTAAACCGCTGCGGTCCTTGGCTAAGTTCCATCAGGATCAACATGGTCCATTTGGCACCGACATGATCCAAAACCTGACGGACCGGACAATTGGCCGGGTCAAATCCCATGTCCTTCCACTGATCTAGCCGGGTTTGGGCCGTATCGCGCATGGCGGTTCCCTTTTCGTAACCTTGGGCAGAAAACCTGCCTCCTTACGAAGCACGAATAAGGTCTCTAAATGAGACTAGCAACCGATTCCATACTGGAGACTACTATGAAATATCTCGTAACTGGCGCTTCGGGCCAACTGGGCCAAAAGGTGATCGCCCATCTCGCCACTCTGGTTCCAAGCGGCGACATCGTCGCCCTCGTCCGTTCGGAACAGGCGGCTGCGGACTACGCCGCCAAGGGCATCGAAACGCGCTTTGGCGATTACGATACCCCCGAAACGCTCGCCTCGGCCTTTGCCGGGATCGACCGTGTTCTGCTGATTTCCGGAAGCGCGATCGGTCAGCGCGTCGCGCAGCACACCGCCGCCATCGCCGCCGCCAAGGCCGCGGGCGTGGGCTATCTGGCCTATACATCGATTCTGCGCGCCGACACCTCGCCGATGATGCTCGCCGCCGAGCACAAGGCCACCGAAGACGCGCTCAAGGCCTCTGGCCTGTCCTATACGATCCTGCGCAACGGCTGGTATCTGGAAAACACTCTGATGACGCTGGATCAGGATTTGGCGCTGGGCCAACATTTCGGCGCCACCGCCGACGGCAAACTGTCCTCTGCCACCCGCCAAGACTATGCCGAGGCCGCCGCCGTCGTCCTGTCAGGACAGGGCCATGACGGGAAAACCTATGAACTGGCGAGCGATACGGGCTTTACCCTGACCGACTATGCCGCTGCGGTCACCGCCGCCAAGTGTCAGCCGGTCGCCTTTGTCGACATGCCGCAAGACGCCTTTGCCGCCGCGCTGGTCGGTGCGGGACTGCCCGAGGGGTTTGCCACCGTTCTGGCCGATAGCGATGCCCAAGCGGCCAAGGGCTGGCTGTTTGACGACAGCAAAACCCTGTCGCGCCTGATCGGCCGCCCGACAACGTCACTCGCGGCAGCGCTGGCCTAACTTGAAAATCAGGGCGGGGCATGTTTGGTAGACCTGAAAACAGGAGCCCGAATGTCCCGCCTCATTGCCCAAGCCGCCGAGAGAGAAGCCGCCCGCGACATCGCCGGGGCAGAGGCGCTCTTGCGACAGGCACTGCAAAAAGACCCCAAATCGGCGGGGGCTCTGCAGGCAATCATCCGGTTCTATCTGCGTCGCCCGTCCGGCGCGTCCTTTGCCGCCCCGCATGCGGCCACGTTGATCAAGGTCGCCCCAAAGGACCCAGTGTCATTCCGGCTGCTCGCGCAGGTCGAAACGGAACTGGCACAACATGAACGCGCGCTGGTCGCTGCTCGGCAGGCTGTCGCAATCGCACCCGACGACGCGGAAAATCTCTTTGTCCTAGGCTCAACCCTGCGGCGCGTCGATCAACCGGACGAGGCGCGCCGACTGCTCGAACAGGTGATCGCCGCCCGTCCCGACCACCTGAGCGCAAGGATGGAACTGGGGCGATTGCGGCTCAACCTTGGTGATGTGGATGGCGCGGCAGAGATCGCCCGCGCCCTCGCCCGCGATTTCCCCGATAACCTCGCAGGGATCATGCTCTATGCCGACACGACCAAGGTAACTGCGGACGACCCGATTGTGATCGATGTGAAAACCCGGCTCTTGCCCCGACTGAAATCGCTCAACGCGATCGGATATAGCCGGGCGCTGCGTACCTTGGGCAAGATCGAAACCGATCTGGGCAACCATATCGAAGCGTTTCGCCTGATCACCGAGGCAAAAACCGTCACACCCGCCGCCTATGACGAAGCCCGCTACAAATCCTATGTGCGGCACCAAATCAGCGGCATTTCGCGGGCGCAGTTCTTTGGCGCGAGCGGCAGCAGCGACGAAACCCCGGTGTTTATCGTCGGCATGCCCCGGTCCGGCAGCACGCTTCTGGAACAGATCCTCGCCGCCCATCCGCAGATCGGCGGCATCGGCGAAAGCGTGATGATGGGCGAGATTGCCAAACGGCTGCAAATTCCGCCGCTCGATGGCGGTCGGATGGCGCAGGTCGTCGGCGCACTGTCGGGCGAGATATCCCAGCGGGCTGCCGGCGACTATCTGGCCCATATGCGCGGACGGATCGGACCCGACGCGCGGCGCGGCGTCGATAAATTCCTGCATAATTTCGAACGCCTCGGACTGATCGCCAAGCTGTTCCCCAAGGCCCATGTGATCCACGCGCTGCGCGACCCGATGGATACCTGTGTGTCCTGCTATCTCAGCCCCCTGCCCTCGGGCCATGGTTACACCCAAGATCTGGGCCAATTGGGCCGATACTATCGGATGCATCTGGACCTGATGGCGCATTGGAAAACGGTCCTGCCGCTGCGGATCAAAACCATCCACTACGAAGAGGTCGTGGCCGATCCCGAAGGCCAAGCCCGCGCGATGATCGACTTCCTCGGCCTTGACTGGGACCCCGCCTGTTTGCAGTTCCAAGACACGAAAAACGCCGCCCGAACGCTATCGACATGGCAGGTACGCCAGCCGATCTATTCGACCAGCGTGCAGAGATGGAAACGCTACGACGCCTTGCTCGGCCCGCTCAAGAAAGAGTTGGCTGGGATTTATTCCCAAGAAAGATAGGGCTGCCACCAACTCAAGAACTACACAGAAACTGCAAAAACAAATTAGGCTTCAAAAATCCCACAGCAGCCGAAATTGTACCAATAACAAAAATGAAACCTGAGAGGAGCAAGAGAAAATACGATGAATAATGCCAAAATCGAGCGCTATCATTATTGAAATTTCCATACCCCAACTGGGCAAGGTAGGCAAAAAAATAAAGCACCACACCGCAGAACGCGCCAAAAGCATAGGAAATCATGGCAATGACAAACCACACGTTTGCTTCTTGCTGGTCTCCAATAAATGTCAGAATTGATATCGTTCCTGCGCCATTTATTAAAAATAGGGCCTTAAACCCTTCTATGACAAATTTCAGTCCTTCTGCCCAATGAAATTGGCTGTGCTCTTGCTTATCAATTTCGTTCATTTCTTTACCTTTAATCAAAACAAAAACGCCCCCTTGCGGGGGCGCTGAAATCACTGATCGAGGAAACTGCGCAGTTTGCGCGACCGGCTGGGGTGTTTGAGTTTCCGCAGCGCTTTGGCCTCGATCTGGCGGATACGTTCACGGGTGACGCTGAACTGTTGCCCAACCTCTTCGAGAGTGTGATCGGTGTTCATACCGATGCCAAACCGCATCCGCAAAACCCGCTCTTCGCGCGGTGTGAGCGAGGCCAGAACACGGGTCGTGGTTTCCTTGAGGTTTTCCTGAATCGCGGAATCCAGCGGCAGGATCGCGTTCTTGTCCTCGATGAAATCGCCCAGCTGGCTGTCTTCTTCGTCCCCGATCGGGGTTTCCAGCGAAATCGGTTCCTTGGCGATTTTCATCACCTTGCGAACCTTATCCAGCGGCATTTGCAGCTTTTCTGCCAGTTCCTCGGGCGTGGGTTCGCGGCCGATCTCGTGCAGCATCTGACGACCGGTCCGCACCAGTTTGTTGATCGTTTCGATCATATGGACCGGAATACGGATGGTGCGCGCCTGATCCGCGATGGACCGGGTGATCGCCTGACGGATCCACCACGTCGCATAAGTGCTGAATTTATAGCCGCGGCGATATTCGAACTTATCCACGGCCTTCATCAGGCCGATGTTGCCCTCTTGGATGAGGTCGAGGAACTGCAAACCACGGTTGGTATATTTCTTGGCAATCGAGATCACGAGGCGGAGGTTCGCTTCGACCATCTCTTTTTTGGCCTGACGGGCTTCTTTTTCGCCCTTCTGGACCTGCTGGACGATGCGGCGGAATTCGCTGATATCCACACCGACGTACTGACCGACCTGCGCCATTTCCGAGCGCAGTTCCATCACCTTGTCGCTGAACTTTTCGACGAACATCTGCCAGCCACGGCCCTGCTTTTCCGCCATGCGATCAACCCAGGTCGGGTCGAGTTCGGCACCGCGATATTCCTCGATGAATTCGCGGCGGTTGATCCGGGCCTGGTCCGCCAGTTTCACCATGTTCGAGTCGATCGACATGATGCGGCGGTTGATGCCGTAGAGCTGGTCGATCAGCGCCTCGATACGGTTGTTATGCAGGTGGAGCGAGTTCACCAGTTCGACGATCTCCGACCGCAGTTTCTGATAGGTCGCCTCGTCCGCAGCCGAGAATGTCCCGTCTTCGTTCAGGGTCGCGGACATGCGCGCGTCCTGCATGTCCGACAGTTCCGCAAAATCATGCGCGATGGTTTCCAGAGTCTCCAGCACGCGCGGCTTGAGCGCAGCCTCCATCGCGGCCAGCGACATGCTGTTCTGGTCGTCATCGTCCTCGTCGTCTTCGCGCGACAGAGGATTGCCGTCGGCGTCCAGCTCGGGCTGGTCAACCTTGGGCTGGTTCTGACCTCCTGCCAGCGTGCTGGCATCGACGACCGGCTCTTCGCCGTCCTCGTCGCCCATCCGGTTGCCAAAGGTCGCTTCGAGGTCGATCACATCGCGCAGCAGAATGTCCTCGGACAAGAGTTCGTCGCGCCAGATCGTGATCGCCTGAAAGGTCAGCGGACTTTCGCACAGACCCGCGATCATCGTGTTGCGACCAGCCTCGATCCGCTTGGCGATGGCGATTTCACCTTCGCGCGACAGCAGTTCGACGCTGCCCATTTCGCGCAGGTACATGCGGACCGGATCGTCGGTCCGGTCAAGCTTTTCGGTTTCCGCACCGGCCAGCGCGACCTCGCGATTGCCGCCGGCTGCCACCAGTTCCGTGGAGCCGCTGGGCTCTTCGCTTTCTTCGGATTCTTCTTCCTCGGTGACCTGGATGCCCATCTCTGACAGCATCGACATCACGTCCTCGATCTGGTCGGACGACACCTGATCGGGCGGAAGCACAGCATTCAACTGATCGTAGGTAATGTAGCCACGTTCGCGCGCTTCTGCGATCATCCGTTTGACCGCAGCCTGGCTCACGTCCATGGAGATATCCTGCTCCTGGTCGTCGTCCCTGCTGTCTTCGGTCTCTTTGTTGGCCATAGAATGCTCCTTGGGACGGGTCCGGTTGATTCGCTGATTCGGATTTACTCGAATCAAAGGTCTTAGTAGGCGATTCGCAACCTCTATGCTGCGGATCGGTGATATTTATTCGGCAAATTCGTCAGGAACCAGACGGCTTACCCTTTAATGCTTCGATAACCCGGCGAAATTCGTCGCGTTCATCCTTGCTGATGATCAGGCCATTGTCTGCGACCACCACTTCAGTGGTGTCTTCCACCTCGCGCCGCGTGGTCGGATCCACAGCCAGCGCCGCCTGCGCCACGCGCCATGTCAGCGGATCATTGTCGTCCTCGACGGTTTGTATGTCCTCCGACGCTTCGGCCAATTCCACCCGATACCCACGCAGGGCAGCCAGACGGCTGAGTTCCTCCTTGATCGAGGTTCGGACCAATTCCACATCCGATGAGCGCCGAACTCCCGGTGCTATGGCCACATGGCGCTGCGCAAACAGGTTTTCAAGAGGCGCGACCCCGATTTCTTCGGCAATCGCCGCCCTTAGATCCCCCACCCCGATCCGGCGCAGGATCGCGTCGCGCAGACGGGCATTCTCGTGCGACAGGCATTCCATATGCTCCAGTTCGGCCTCGAACTGGGCCGCCATGGACGGGCAGGCAATGATCATCGCCAGAATGACCGCCTCGCGCAGCGCATCCTCAAAGGCCTCGGCCCGCACCAATTCCGAGGACCGCGCACTGGGCGTGGCCGATTCCGGCAGCGACTTGCCCCGAATGAACCGCGGCCTGCCCCCCTTCGTCGTGAATGGCCTGCTGCCGTCCGGGCTGAACACCGCAGATTCGGAGCGGCGTCCAAACAGGGCCTGACGCAAGTCCTGAATCGCATCGCCATAATGGCGGCGTAGCGACGGATCCTTGATCAACATGATCTTTTCGCGCAGCACCTTGTCCAGGGCCGCCCGCCGCTCCGGACTGTCGAAAACCTTGCCCTCGACTTCGCGTTGCCACAGCAGTGTCACCATCGGCTTGGCTTCGGACAGAACCTTTGCCACAGCCTCCGGCCCCTTGGCCCGGATCAGATCATCAGGGTCCATGCCGTCAGGCATCAGGGCAAAGCGCAGCGATTTCCCCGCCTCCAGCATCGGCAGCGCCAGATCGATCACCCGCATCGCCGCGCGAATACCGGCCTTGTCCCCGTCCAGCGCGATGATCGGCTCATCGGCAACGCGCCACATCATGCGCAATTGATCCTCGGTCACCGCCGTTCCCAGTGGCGCGACCGCTCCGCCAAATCCCGCCTCGGACAGGGCGATCACATCCATATACCCTTCCGCCACGACCAAGGCCTGACCTTTGCCGGCTGCCTCTCGCGCGCGCTGCAGATTGAACAGATTGCGCCCCTTGTCGAACAGATCGGTCTCGGGGCTGTTGAGGTATTTCGCCTTATCCTCTGGGTCCATCGCCCGCCCGCCAAAGGCAATCGCCCTACCGCGCCCGTCCCGAATGGGGAACATGATGCGATGGCGGAACACGTCATAGGGCCGCTTGCCTTGGTCGGACGCTTTGGCCAGCCCCGCCCCGATCAGCAGATCCTCGGATATTCCCTTGGCGGTCAGGGCCTCAAACAGCGATTGCCACCCCTGCGGCGCAAAACCGATCTCCCAGCGCTCTTGCGCAGCCTCGGACAGACCCCGCTTGGCCAAATAGGCCCGCGCCTGCGTCGCCGCGCTGGTCCTGAGTTGCAGACGATAGAACTTCACCGCCTCGTCCATCACCTCGGCCAGCTTGGTGCGGCGATCCGATTTGACCTGTGCCTGCCTGTCCTGCTGCGGCATCGGCAACCCGGCCTCACGGGCCAATATCTCGATCGCCTCCATGAACCCGACATTCTCGGTCTCTTGGACAAATCCTATGGCGTCGCCTTTGGCATGACAGCCAAAACAGTAATAGAACCCTTTGCGATCATCGACATGAAACGACGCGCTCTTTTCCTGATGAAAGGGACAAGGGGCCCAGAAATCCCCTTTGGCGGTGTTCGATTTGCGCGCGTCCCACATGACCTTTCGCCCGACCACTTGGGCCAGCGACAGGCGATTGCGCAATTCATCTAGAAAACCGGGTGGCAGACTCATACGCGATTATATCGGTGCACCGACGGCCCATGTCCAGCGCACCCAAAGGGTTATCCCCAATTACCTGAGAAGCAAAAGGCGCAGATGATCCCATCCGCGCCCCTGTTTTCATCTTTCCCCAAATACCTCCGCCGGAGGCATCGGGCCCGCTCAGGGCCCGACCAATCCCTTAGACGGGGTTGCGATAGGTCATGATCCGCACCGATCCGGTCTTGGAGCGCATCAGGATCGTCGTCGCGGTCAGATACCCGGGCTCCCGCTTGATCCCCGGCACGAGGCTGCCATCCGTCACGCCCGTTGCTGCAAAAATCACATCGCCGGTGACCAGATCGTCGCGGGTATAAACGCGGTCGAGATTGGTGATCCCAGCCTTACGCGCCCGCGCCCGCTCGTCATCGTTGCGGAACAACAGCTTGCCAAAGAACTGGCCGCCCATGCACTTGAGCGCGGCCGCAGCCAGAACGCCTTCCGGCGCGCCGCCCGAGCCCATGTACATGTCGATGCCGGTTTTTTCCGGCTCGGCGCAGTGCATCACGCCCGCGACGTCACCATCGGTGATCAGGCGGATCGCGGCGCCGGTGGTGCGCAGTTCCTTGATCATTTCTTCGTGGCGCGGACGCTCCAGCACACAGACGGTGATGTCGGCGGTCGAACAGCCCTTGGCTGCGGCCAGCGCGTTGACCCGCTCGGAGGGCGACATCGCCAGCGTCACGGTGCCAGCCTTGAACCCCGGCCCGATCGCCAGCTTTTCCATGTAGACGTCCGGCGCGTGCAGCATCGACCCGCGCGGCCCCATCGCGATGACGGTCAGGGCGTTCGGCATATCCTTGGCGGTCAGCGTCGTGCCTTCCAGCGGGTCGAGCGCGATATCCACAGCCGGACCATTGCCCGAACCGACCTCTTCGCCGATATAGAGCATCGGCGCCTCGTCGCGCTCGCCTTCGCCGATGACCACGACGCCCTTGATGTCCAGTTTGTTCAACTGCTCGCGCATCGCGTTCACGGCCGCTTGGTCGGCAGCTTTTTCATCGCCGCGCCCGATCAACTTGGCCGAAGCCAGCGCCGCCGCTTCGGAAACGCGGGCGAGGCCCAAGGAAAGCATGCGGTCGTGAAATTCCAGTTTTTCGGCCATAACTACGTCCTTAAATTACGGTTCACCGCATCTATGCCGACCCTTGCCGCAGGGGCAAGACTGAGAGCGCTAACACCCCTATTTTGCAAGTATTCTGATAAATTAACGGGCCCTCGAGAGGGCCCGCAGCATACCACAACCGGTCTCTTGGATCAGACTTCTTCGATCCGGATGGCCACCGGATCGCCGTCGACGACACCGGTTTGCGCAAACAGACCGATGGCCATATCCAGCGCCGCACGGGTGGTTTTGTGGGTCACGATGACCACGGGGGCATGGGTGCCGGTGTGGTCATGCTGACGCATGCGCAGGATGGACACGCCAGCCTCGCCCAGCGCACCGGCGATCTTGGCCATCGCGCCCGGTTTATCCAGCAGCGACAGGCGCAAATAGTAGGGCGCCGGAACCGCCGCACGGGCCGAGGCGACCTTGCGCAGGGTTGATGCAGGCTGACCAAAGGTCGGCAGACGCAGACCGCGGGCGATATCCATCACATCGGCCATCACCGCGCTGGCGGTCGGGCCTTCGCCAGCGCCAGCACCGCGCAACACGATCTGACCGGCAGCATCCCCTTCGAGAACGACCATATTGGTGCCGCCCACCAGCTGACCCAAGGGCGAGGTTTGTGGCACGAGGCAGGGTGACATACGCTGTTCCAGCCCGCGCCCCGTCATCTGCGCCACGCCCAGCAGCTTGATCCGATAGCCCATCTGGTCGGCATTCTGAATGTCGTCGATGATGACCGATCCGATCCCCTCCAACTCGACCCCGGCGAAATCGACCTGCGTGCCAAAGGCGATGGCCGAGAGCAGCGACAGTTTATGACCGGCATCAATACCACCCACATCGAGGTTCGGGTCCGCTTCGAGGTAGCCCAGACCGTCCGCCTCGGCAAAGGCCTGATCGTAGGTCAGGCCCGCGCCCTGCATGCGGGTCAGGATATAGTTACAGGTGCCGTTCATCACGCCGACAACCCGGTTGATCCGGTTCGCGGCCAGACCTTCTGTCAGCGCCTTGATCACCGGGATACCACCTGCGACGGCGGCTTCGAATCGCACAACGCGGCCAGCGGCTTCGGCAGCCATGGCGATTGCCTGACCGTGATGCGCCAACAGCGCTTTGTTCGCGGTGACAACATCCTTGCCGGTGGCAATCGCAGCCTCGATCGCGTCCTTGGCCGCGCCCTCATGGCCGCCCATCAGTTCAACGAAAACATCGACATCCTCGCGACGTGCCAGCGCGACGGGATCGTCCTCCCATGCGTAGCCGGACAGATCCACACCGCGATCCTTGCCCTTGGACCGTGCGCTGACAGCACTGATCACGATCTCGCGGCCAGAGCGGGCGCGCAGCATGTCGGCATGGGTCTGGATGATCCGCACGACCCCCACGCCAACTGTCCCAAGACCGGCGATACCAAGGCGAAGTGCGTCAGACATGCGAAGAATCCAGATAGAGGTAAAGTTCCGAGCGGTGTTAGCCTGATCACGTCGCCTCTGCAACGCATCCTTGGCACTCTGGGCCTGTCATGGCCGAGACTGCGACCTGATCGCCTCAGCCTCTGCCCGAAGCTTGAGCGACGCCGCGGTATTTGTGCGCGAAGGTTCAGTCCCGGCGATCTGCGCGGCCTCCAGAACAGGCGCGAGGGAAATCAGGTCGGGATACCCGGACATATCCGCCCCACCCGAGCAGCCGGCCATCGACACCAAAGCCAAGATCAGAGCCAGCCGCATGATGCCTCCCTTGCGTTCGCGGCGGGACCATAGTCGCAGCTACGGGCGGGCAGCAACCCCGATCAGGGCTTTTCAACCGCGTCAGTGATCCGTTACACGACATCATGGCGCGAAAGCAGGGTTCCCATTCCGACATCACCGGCCCCAAGGTCCGGCAGGCCGCGAGCAAGCTGATTGCCCGCCACGGCTATGCCGCCGTTTCGATGCGCCAAATTGCGGCAGAGGTCGGCGTGCAGGCCGGGGCGCTGTACAATTACACGCCGGACAAACAGGGGCTGCTGCTCGACCTGATCGGGTCGCACATGGATGATCTGGCCCAAGCCTTGGCTCAGGTCGATCTCACTGGCCCGCCCCTGACCGCGCTCGAGGCATTTATCCGCTTTCACATCCGCTTTAACGTTCCCCGCGCCGAGGCGGTGTTTCTGTCCTATATGGAACTGCGCAACCTAGAGCCCGAGAATTTCGCCCAGATCGAGGCGCGTCGGCGCGACTATGAACAGCGGTTGGGCGCGATCCTAGAGGCCGGCATGGCGGCGGGCGATTTCATCGCGTCGGACCCGCGCGTGACCACGATGGCGATCATCGGCATGCTCACCGCTATTCCGCAGTGGTATCGCGAAGGCGGGCGCCTGCCCCTGAGCGAGATCGAAGATATCTATTGGGGACTGGTCCGCCGGTCCGTCGTCGCAGCCTAAGAATAAAGGGCGGGTTTCCCCGCCCCTGACCCGATTAATGCGCGGGCCTGATGAACGTGCCGTTCTGTAGGTCCCGCATCGCCTGACGGATTTCCGCCTGCGTGTTCATCACGATCGGCCCGTGCCATGCGACCGGCTCTTCGATCGGCGCGCCGGAAATCAACAAGAACCGAACGCCCTCTTCTCCGGCCTGAACGACGATTTCATCCCCGGTGCCGAACCGCACCAGGGTGCGATTGCCGGACATGTCGCGGATGTTCAGCTCTTCGCCCATGACCTCTTTTTCCAGCAGCACGCCCTCGGGCGCGGCGGCATCGACAAAGGCCGCAGACCCGGCGAACACATAGGCAAAGGCACGGCGGTAGGTGTCGATCTTGATCCGCTTGCGAACGCCTGCGGGGATCGAGATATCGAGGTACTGCGGATCGGCGGCGATGCCATCGACCGGACCCTTTTTGCCCCAGAATTCGCCGACGATCACTTTGACCTTGGTGCCGTCATCGTCGATCACCACCGGAATATCCTTGGATTTGACGTCCTGATAGCGCGGCGCGGTCATTTTCAGGCTAGACGGCAGGTTCGCCCAGAGTTGGAACCCGTGCATCTGGCCGACGATGTTTCCCTTGGGCATCTCTTGGTGCAGGATACCCGATCCGGCGGTCATCCATTGTACGTCGCCAGCGCCCAGCGTGCCCTCGTTGCCCAGACTGTCGCCATGATCGACGGTCCCGGCCAGAACATAGGTGATGGTTTCGATACCACGGTGCGGGTGCCACGGAAAACCGCGCGAATAATCGCTGGGATGGTCGCCGCGAAAATCGTCGAACATCAGGAACGGGTCCAACTCGCTCGGATCTTGGAACCCAAAGGCACGGTGCAGACGAACGCCAGCGCCCTCCATATGAGGCGTCGCACGGCGGGTTTCGAGGGTCGGACGAATAGACATGTGTGGTCTCCTTTGAAGGCAGAGATAGGCCTCGGAATGTGCGGTGACAATGGACCAACACCTGCGGCGATGCACAGTGGCCCTGCACCGATGCTTGCCCCGGATGGGGTGGACCTGCGGCGCGTCCGCCGATGGCTTTCGCCAGATGGTATTTACCGCTATGTATCCGACCAGCGCCCATGACCCAAGGAATGCCGATGCCGTTTCAATCCTCTCCCGCCACTCTGTCGGCTTCGGCTGGCCGGCGCTTCTTGGCGGTCACGATCCTCGCGTGCCTTGGCGCAACGCTGATTTACCTGCCGATGCGCAACCCGACATCGGCTCTCTGGACGCTGTTGTTGATCGCGGTGGGGGCGGGCTCACTCTTTATGGCTGACCGTTTGCGCCGTGCGACGGCGGTTCGGCTGATTTTGACCGAAACCGACCTGCGCGAAGAAAACGGCCGCATCCTGACCACGCTGGACCAAGTGGAAAAGGTCGAACGCGGATCATTCGCGATGAAGCCGGCCAACGGGTTTTCGCTGGTTCTGCGAGACCCTGCCCCGCGCGCCTGGGCGCCGGGCCTGTGGTGGCGCAGCGGTCGGCGGCTGGGGGTTGGCGGCGTCGTATCCGCCCCGCCCGCGCGTCTGATCGCCGAACAGATCGCCTCTTACCTCGAAAATCGTCCGCGTCCCTAACAGGTTGCTGTCGACGATCCGCCAGTGTTCGACGAATTGTAACACAGTTGCGCCGAGTTAAAACGCGGGCGGGTCACGACCAGATTCTCAATCGTGTAGGCATCGAGGCCGACAGTAAACATCGGCTCGTATTCCAGCCAGCTTTGGACCACGACGACCACCTCGTTGGCGGGCATCGTCGGGAGTTGCGATACGATACTGCTGATGTTGCTATTGGTCAAAACACCGGCATTGCCGCGCTGTTGCGACCAGCGGACCTTGTAGGACTTCGAGGTCGCATCATAGGTCACGACGCTGATCCTTAGCTTGGTATCCTCGTTCGAGGTCGTCAGGAATTCGTGCAGGCGATAGATCGCATCCAGATATTTCGGCGTGATATAGCCGGTTTCCCGGCTGACCTGATCGCTGATGGTATAGGCGGCCTTGATTGTCGTGCTCTGCACCCGAAAGGCGTCGAAATAGACAAAGGTCGCCAGATAGGCCCAAAACAGGATCGGAAACACCAGCACGGCCTCGACGGCGATGCTGCCCTCCTGGTCCTTGGCAAAGGAACGAAGCCGCGAAAATTTGCGCAGGTAGCCCATTACAGCGGCTCCCTTACAAAGGCCGACACCGACACGAGGCCGTAATAGTTGCCGGTCTCCTTCTTGACCCTTTCGCCAAAGCCGATCGTCGGAAAGACCGGTTCGAACAGCGCGCAGGCACGGACGACAACCATCTGGTTCGCCTGTCCACGCTGGAACGTCTCCAGTGGCGCCGAGGGGCTGGCCATGTCCTCGCATTCCGGCTGGGTCGGGACGTCCACCCAGTTCAACAGGTCCACCGTCCGCATTTCAATCCGCAGTTTGGTCGCGCAATTGGGGATCACCAGCGCATTATTGCAGATCGCCGCACGGAGTGTCGCCGGCGTCACCGTCGCCATGGTCCCAAGACGCACAGAGCGAATGGCGATATCCATACCGCGATCCAGCATCACCTGACGGGTCATCAGCAACCCGGTTTCAAAGGCCGAGACAAAGAAGAAAATGAACACCGGCAAAAGCATGGCAACTTCGATCGACACGACGCCGTCCTGCCCCCGGGCAAACCGCCGCAAGGGACCCAAAACCCGTCGATTGATGATCTGAGACAAGAAGCGTGTCATTTAGCGGGTCAGTTTCAAGTTGTTGATTTGCGTAGCGATTGCGTGAAAGGCGTCGGAAATCTCGATCCCCTCCACGTCGAAATAATGGCTGGGGGAACTGGCGCAGTCCTCCATCACCTCCGCCCCGTGCGAACTGGTCTCGAACCCGATGGTCCACACGATGATCCCGGCATTTTTGGCGGCATCGCAGATGTCTTCCAGCATGTCGTCGCCGTAATCGCTGTCGGCCTTTTGATAGTAGTACTGCGAGCGGTTCCGAGAACTGACATAGCGGTTGAGATACCAGATCAGATTATAGCGCGCCCAGTTTTCCTTGTAGCTGTCGGTGGAATAGGCCCAATCCTGAATGCGGTAGGACGAGGTGTTTTCACCGTCGGTCATCAGGATCACGAATTTCAACGTGTCCGTCGCCGTGTAGGCCGTCGGGCGGTCCGCGAAAACCGCATCTACTTTGTTCTTGCTGATCAAGGTCTGCATGACAGGGTTCATGGACGGGTCCAACAACCCGACTCCCCATTTCATTCCCAGATAGATTGCGGTCTGCGAATAGGGCTGCAACTGCGCGATACGGGTCGTCAAATCGCTCTGCGACTGCGACCACGGCATGATCGGCGCATAGCTGACCGTCGGACAGACCGTGTGACTCATATCGTTGTAGCTGTTGTTGACCCACTGGAAATGCTGGACCTGATTGTAGTTCGTGTTCGGATGCATCGTCGTGGTCGCGAAATCCGAATCCGCGAATTCAAGGCAGTAGGACGCGTAAGAGTGTGTCTTGTTCACCTTCATCGCGTTGAACAGATCGGCGCTGAGCGCGACGTGTTCCGAATAGGGGACCAGCGACACCGACACCAGATCGCTGCTCTCTTCATCCAGCACAGTGGTCACGAAATCCGTTGCGGCTGTTCTGAGGTTCTGGATGCGGCTATTGCTCGACATCGAGCCGGAAATATCCAGAACCATCGAAATTTCGACGCGAGCCACGCGTTCCTGCGCGGTCGCCGAAGCCGGCACCGTCATCGAGGTGTGTACGCGGGCATTTGGGCTGAAAATCCTGCTCAGGCCACCGAAAAACATCGGCACGTCGTCCTGCACTTTGGCCGACACGATCCGATAGTTCAGACCCTCGCTCACCGTGGGCTCGCCGACCAGCGTGTCCGTTAGACCCGCCTTGGCGAGGTAATCCTTAACCACATTGGCGGGCGAGAGCGTTTGATCGAGGTCCGCCGCAGCCAGAACGGCACGATCCACCGTGCTCTGCATTTTGGCGCGTTCGGTTTCGATCCGCATGAAATCGACAGCCAACCCGCCGATGATGAAAATCCCGACCAGCAAAAACATCGAAAAGATCAGAATCGATCCGTCTTCGCGGTCCGTAAACCTCCGCAAAGCGACCCTGGCTCTTTCGATCTTTGATATGCGCGATTGCCCCATTCGATTCCCGCTCGACCCACTTCCCAAACCTGCCTCTCCCCAATCGAGAGACCTGCTGACACGGCCCATTAACCGGACCGCCATGGCAAAATTGGGGCGACATGGCGGCACCAAGCGGGATCGAGGCTCTATGACGCTGGGTCAACCATAACACGAACCAGAGCGAAATTGCCCCTTTCCTTGCGCCGGACACTGGGGGATAAGCAGGCCATGAAGGCGTTTTTGAATGTCGAAAGCTCGGCCACTGGCCGCCGTTGGGTTGGTCCCGGCCTCGAAGAGGTCCGGATGGCCGAAGCCTTGGAACAGGCCACCGGACTGCCGCCAGCGGTCTGCCGCACCCTCGCGCGGCGGGGCGTCCCCCCGCAAGAGGCCGATAGCTTCCTGGAGCCGAAACTGCGCGACCTGCTGCCGGACCCGCTGACGCTGCTGGATATGGACAAGGCCGCGACGCGGTTTTTGACCGCGTTGAACCGGCGCGAACGGATTGCCGTTTTCGCCGATTACGACGTGGACGGCGGCTCTTCTGCTGCTCTCCTGTTGGTTTGGCTGCGCCAGATGGGAATCAAGGCGACGCTCTACATCCCTGACCGTATCGACGAAGGCTACGGCCCGAACGAAGCCGCGATGGAGGGACTCGCCCGGTCGCACGATCTGATTGTTTGCGTGGACTGCGGCACCCTGTCCCACGGCCCGATCGCAGCAGCCAAGGGCGCGGATGTCATTGTTCTGGATCACCATTTGGGCGCAGAAACCCTGCCCGACTGCGTGGCCGTGGTGAACCCCAACCGACAGGACGAAACCGGCGCGCTGGGGCATTTGTGCGCGGCAGGCGTTGTGTTCCTGCTGTTGGTCGAATTGAACCGTCAGCTCCGGTCGCAATCGGTGACCGGCCCCAACCTGATGGAGTTTCTCGATCTGGTGGCGCTCGCGACTGTTGCGGATGTCGCGCCGCTGATCGGCGTCAACCGTGCCTTTGTGCGGCAGGGATTGACCGTCATGGCCGAGAGGAAACGCCCCGGTCTGGTCGCGCTGGCGGATGTGGCGGGGATGGATGCATCGCCGACATCCTATCACCTCGGGTTTTTGCTGGGGCCGCGGGTCAATGCGGGCGGGCGGATCGGCAAGTCCGATCTGGGCGCGCGCCTCTTGGCCTGTGACAACCCGTTCGAAGCCAAGGATCTGGCGACCCAGCTCGATATTCTGAACCGCGAACGGCGCGACATCGAGGCCGAGGTGCGCGAACTGGCGATGATCCAGGCCACCGAACGCGGATTGGACGGCCCCTTGGTCTGGGCGGCGCAAGACGGCTGGCACCCCGGCGTGGTCGGCATCGTTGCCGCCCGCATGAAGGAGGCCACCAACCGCCCCAGCGTCGTGATCGGCTTTGACGGCGAAATCGGCAAGGGCTCTGCCCGCTCGGTCACCGGCATCGACCTTGGCGCAGCGATCCACCGTGTCGCATCCGAGGGTCTGCTGATCAAGGGCGGCGGCCACAAGATGGCGGCAGGCCTCACAGTCCATCGCGAGCAGTTGGAACCGGCCATGGCGCGCCTGTCGGAGCTGCTGGCGCGGCAGGGTGCGGGCGACATGGGGCCCGCAGATCTGCGACTGGACGGGATATTGATGCCCGGCGCGGCGACAATCGACCTGATCGAACAGATCGAAAAGGCCGGGCCGTTTGGCGCGGCGGCCTCTGCGCCGCGCTTTGCCTTTCCCGACATGCAGATTCTCTTTGCAAAGCGGGTTGGCACGGGCCATCTCAAGATCAGCTTTGGCGATGGTCTGGGGGCACGGATCGACGGCATCGCCTTTGGCGCGTTTGACGGGCCGCTCGGCCCCATGCTGGAACAGCATAGTGGCGCCCGGTTCCATCTGGCCGGACGGCTGGAAACGAACATCTGGCAGGGCCGCAAGACCGTCCAACTGCGCCTAGAGGACGCCGCCCCAACCCGCTGATGGCCAAGTTTAATTAATTTTCAGGAATTTTTGGAAAACCCGCGATTCCCCTCTTGCGCTTGGATCGCGACACCCCTAAACAGCGCCTCACCACAGCGTGGCCCGTTCGTCTATCGGTTAGGACGTCAGGTTTTCAACCTGAAAAGAGGGGTTCGACTCCCCTACGGGCTGCCACATTTCCTGACAATTGATGCACAAAGTTATCCACAGGGATAAACCTGTGTATGATTTGTGGATTATGTTTCGCTGCCACTGCGATAGCGAAACACGCCGGTTCCCGTGGCCAGAATATCCCCTGACTCGGTCGTCAATTGCATCCGGGCAAAGAAGATTTTTCGTCCGCCGCGAATCCGCTGGCCGGTGGCGATCAGCAGCCCGTCTTTGGCCTGACCCACGTAATTTACGTTTAGATTCAACGTCACACAGTGACGCTGTCGCTCGGGATCGTCGGAATATAGGCCGCACATACCGCCCACATGATCGAGGATGGCCGCAATCACACCGCCATGCAGCACGCCAGAGCGATTGCAGAACTCTGGCCGCGCCTGAAGCGCGATTTCGATTTGATCCTCCTGCCAGTCGCGAATCTGCGGCGCGAGGAACGACATGAACGGGCTTTCATCCACAACCGCTTGATGGGTCATCTTGGTCCTTTCGTTGGCATCCAGTCGCCGCCCAGCCAAACCACGTCGCGTTCGGACCGGCCTTGCAGCGCCGACAGATCACGACGCCCGATCAGCGCGGCGGGATGGGTGATCGCAGCGGCCAGAACAGCCTGCGGCGGCAGGCCGAGGCGGATCAATCGGGCCACCCCTTCGGCCATGGTGGTATGCGCCCCGGCCAAGGCTCCTTCGGCATTGATCAGACGGCCATCGCGCACGGATATCGTAGCGCCGTAAAGGTTAAATTCACTGGGACCGCCGACGGTCGGCATGGCGTCTGACACCAGAAAAACGCGCCCCGCCACCGCGCGAAATACCAGCGGCAAAACCGTATCATCGACGTGGATACCATCAGCGATCAGCCCCACAAAGGGCGCATCGGTCAGGGCGGCGCCGACCATGCCCGGTTCGCGATGACCCAGCGGGGACATGGCGTTGAACAGATGTGTAACCGCCTGCGCCCCGGCGGCAAATCCGGCCCGCGCCTGCGCCGCCGTCGCATCCGAATGCCCGAGCGATACGATCACGCCCAGTTCAACCAATTGGGCGATTTGCCCGGGCGGCACGACCTCGGGGGCGAGGGTCAGCAGCACCGGAATCCCGACCGCGCGCAGATCGCGCAGGCAGCGCATCGTCCGTTCGTCCAGAGGCCGGACATAGCGGGCATCATGCGTCCCGCGACGCGACAGGGCGATATGCGGGCCTTCGATATGCAGACCTACGATCGGGTCCCCGGCCTCGCCGGTATGGCGGCGCAACATGACCTCGGTCACGCTGTCCAACACCTCTGGCCGATCGGTGATCACCGTCGGCAGCAGGGCCACCGTTCCGAATTGGCGATGGGCAGCGGCGAGCGCATCCAGCGCCTGAGGCTGCGTGTTGACCAGCACCCCGCCACCGCCATTGACCTGCAGGTCGATATAGCCCGGCGCAATCGCCCCGGCGTACCGCTGGCCTGCCGCATCCCGCGGGACCAACTGGACCGTTTGGTCCACGATCACCGACAGATCATTGCGCAGGGTTTCCCCGTCAAAGACGAAATCCGGTGTAATCAGCGTCATGTCTGCGCCTGCCGCCAAGCGGCATAGGCCGCGCCCAGCGCCCCTGCCGTATCCCCGCCCCGCGCAATACGGATGTCTGGCAAAGGGTAGCCCGCGAATTGGGCCCGCGCCAATGCGGCCGACACATCGGGCACCAGATGCGGAATATTCGACAGCCCGCCCGCGATCACGACCACCTGCGGGTCAGCGATCAAAATCACCGACATCAGCAGTTCCGCCAGCACTTCGCACCACACCTGCCATGTTCGCCCCTTTGCTGCGGCGATCTCTTTGGGCGTTGCGCCCGGCTCGCCCAGCGCCTGCGCCAGCCGCACCATCCCCGGACCGGACAGCAGGGTTTCAACGCAGCCGACCCGCCCGCAAGGGCAGGCCACCACCGGCAAACCGTATTTGACCACCAGTGACGCAGGCAGCGCACTATGGCCGAACTCGCCCGCTGTCCCTGTCGGGCCCAGCACCAGCCGCCCATCGACCGCGACGCCGCCACCAACCCCCGTGCCGAGGATCAGGCCAGCCACCCGGCTCTGGGCCTCGGCAACGCCAAAAATCGCCTCTGACAGGATCAGCGCCCGCGCATCATTGACCCATGTCACCGGACGATGCGCCACAGCCGCGACATCGGCCGGAAACGGCTGGCCAGAGGCGGGCAAGTTGGCAGTCAGCGCGATCCCGGTCTGCGGGTGGATCAGCCCCGCCGCAGAAATGCCGACCGGCAAATCGCCACAGGCCCGCACCAGATCCACAATCGCCGCGATCAGCGCCTGATAGGTTTTCGGTGTTTGCACCCGCTCGGTCGCGATGACGGCCCAATGATCGTCGAAAATCTGCGCTTCGATTTTGGTCCCGCCAAGGTCGATCCCTGCTGCTCTCATAGTGGCCCTACACATGAAAAAGGGTGGGTTTTCACCCACCCTAATTGCAACATCCTAGTCGCGAAAGGCATCATGCGATCAGGCGTTCCACGGCTGATCAACACCGCCCAGACCACCGATCTGCACACGGGTCGGCAGGCCGATCCGGTCAAGCAGTGACAGGAACGGCTTGGGGTCCAGTTCTTCGACGTTTTTCATCGTGCCGGCATCCCATTCACCCGTGGCGACCAGCATGGCCGCGGCAACAGGCGGCACGCCAGCGGTATAGCTGATCCCCTGCGATCCAACCTCGGCATAGGCTTCGGCGTGATCGGCCACGTTGTAGACGAACACTTCGAACGGTTGGCCGTCCTTAACGCCTTTGACCAGATCGCCGATGCAGGTCTTGCCGGTATAATCCGGCGCCAGAGAGGCCGGGTCAGGTAGAACGGCCTTCACCACCTTGAGCGGCACGACCTCTTGCCCTTCGGCGGTGATAACCGGCTTTTCTGACAGCAGACCGAGGTTTTTGAGCACCGTGAACACGTTGATGTAGTGATCGCCAAAGCCCATCCAGAACCGCACATCGGCCTGAGGGTAGTTGGCGGCCAACGAATGCACCTCGTCGTGGCCGGACTGATAGGCGCGGCAGGTGCCGACCACCGGCAGGTCCCAATCGCGACCAGAGGCGAACATGCTCGTCTCTTTCCAGGATTGGTCTTCCCAGTAATAGACCGTGCCCGTGAATTCGCGGAAGTTGATTTCCGGGTCAAAGTTCGTAGCGAACCATTTGCCGTGCGATCCGGCGTTGATGTCAACGATGTCGATGGATTTGACCTCGTCCATCATGTCGATCGCCAGACGCGCGTAGGCATTGACCACACCGGGATCAAAACCGGCGCCCAGAATGGCGGTGACGCCCTCTTGCGCGCAAAGGTCACGCTTTTTCCATTCGTAGTTACCGTACCACGGCGGCGTTTCGCAGATTTTCGCCGGGTCTTCGTGAATAGCGGTGTCGATATAGGCAGCGCCCGTGGCGATGCAGCCGTCCAGCACCGTCATATTCACAAAGGCAGACCCGACGTTGATCACGATCTGCGCACCGGTTTCCCGGATCAGGGCCGCCACCGCGTCGCTGTCCATCGCGTCAAGGGCATGAGCCGTCAGAACGCCCGTCTGTTTCATCGCGCCCTTTTCACGGACCGACTCAAGGATGGCCTCGCATTTGGCGAGGGTCCGGCTGGCGATATGAATATCCCCCAGCACATCGTTGTTTTGCGCACATTTATGCGCCACGACCTGAGCGACGCCACCAGCGCCGATGATGAGAACGTTCTTTTTCAACTCAAGAGACCCCCTTTGGTTGTCCGGGTGGATTAGTGCCCTAAGGCAAAAGTTTCGCGACAGCCCTCAGGACAGGGCAGCCGCAAAATCGTCATAGCCGAAATCCCGCACGAGCCGTTCGGTCCCGTCGAGTTCGCGGATCGCAATGGCGGGCATTTTCACGCCATTGAACCAGTTCTTTTTGACCATCGTGTAGCCAGCAGCGTCCTGAATCGACAGACGGTCGCCGGGTTTCAGCGGGGAGGGGAATTTGTATTCGCCGAAGATATCCCCCGCGAGGCAGGATTTGCCGCACACCATCCAGTCGTGGTCGCCGCTCTCGTTCATTTTGGCCCGTTCGCGGTAGATCAGCAGGTCGAGCATATGCGCCTCGATGCTGCTATCGACGATGGCGAGGTTCTTGCCGTTGAACAGCGTGTCCAGAACCGACACCTCGAGGGTGGTCGATTTGGTGATCGCCGCCTCGCCCGGTTCCAGATAGACCTGAACCTCGTTTTGACCGGCGAACCGTTTCAGCCGTTCGGCCAGTTTGTCCAGCGGATAGCCCTCGCCGGTGAAATGAATCCCGCCACCTAGGCTGATCCACTCCATCTTGCGGATGAGATAGCCGAACCGCTGTTCGATGCTGGACAGCATCGCGTCAAAGCGGTCGAAATCGGCATTTTCGCAATTGTTGTGGAACATGAACCCCGAAATCAGATCCGCGACCGGATCGATGTTTTTCGGGTCGTGTTCGCCCAGACGGCTAAACGGGCGCGCCGGATCGGCGAGGTCAAAGCTCGAGGTTGAAACGCCGGGGTTCACGCGCAGACCACGCTTTTGACCGCGCGACACTTCTTCGTGCCGGGTCAACTGGCCGACCGTGTTAAAGATGATCTTGTCCGAATTGGCCAAGACCTCGGTCATTTCATGGTCCGACCACGCCACAGAATAGGCGTGGGTTTCGCCGGGAAATTTTTCGCGGCCCAGTTTCACCTCGAACAGGGAACTGGAGGTCGTGCCGTCCATATATTCGGACATAAAGTCGAACACCGACCATGTCGCGAAACATTTCAGGGCAAGCAGCGCCTTGGCACCGGAATTTTCGCGCAGCCACGCGATTTTTTCCATATTGGGCAAAAGGCGCGCCTTATCGATCAGATAGTATGGCGTCTGGATCATCGGTTCCCCCCATCGGGCAAGGAAAGGATAAAGGTCAGGCCAATTAGGCCCTTTGCCCGATGGGGGCAAGCAGATTCGCCAGAAAAAAGGGCAGAGGTCGCCCCCTGCCCTTTGATTTCACTCGGCTGCGTAGCTCTCGACCGGGGGGCAGATGCACATCAGATTGCGATCCCCCCAGACGTTGTCCACGCGGTTCACCGGCGACCAGTATTTATCGACGCGGAACGATCCGGCGGGATAACAGGCCTCTTCGCGGGTGTAGGGGCGGTCCCACTCGCCGATCAGGTCTTCGACGGTATGGGGCGCATTGCACAGCGGGTTGTTGTCCACCGGCCATGTGCCATCCGCGACCTTGTCGATTTCGGCGCGAATGGCCAGCATTGCATCGCAGAACCGGTCCAGTTCGGCCTTGGTTTCCGATTCCGTCGGCTCGACCATCAGCGTCCCCGCCACTGGCCACGACATGGTCGGCGCATGGAACCCGTTATCGACCAGACGCTTGGCGATATCATCCACGGTCACGCCCGGAGCCTCGGCAAAGGGGCGGGTGTCGAGGATGCATTCATGCGCGACGCGGCCATTTTGCCCCTTGAACAGGATGCCATACCCCGCCTCGAGCCTACGGGCGATGTAGTTGGCGTTCAGGATGGCGACCTTGGTCGCTTGGGTCAGGCCCTGCCCGCCCATCATCAGCACATAGGCCCAAGAGATCAGCAGGATCGACGCCGAACCCCATGGCGCGGCAGAGACCGGACCTTCGGCGCCGCCGGTTTCGGGGTGACCGGGCAGATAGGGGGCCAAGTGCGATTTCACACCGATCGGACCCATGCCGGGACCACCGCCGCCATGCGGGATCGCAAAGGTTTTATGCAGGTTCAGGTGCGAAACATCGCCGCCGATTTCGCCCGGCTTAACCAGTCCAACCAGCGCGTTCATGTTCGCGCCGTCGATATAGACCTGCCCGCCGAACTCATGCGTGATCTGGCAGACCTCGCGCACGGTCTCTTCGAACACGCCGTGGGTCGAGGGATAGGTGATCATACAGGCCGCCAGTTTGTCGCCCGCAGCCTCGGCCTTGGCGCGGAAATCGGCGACATCAATGTCACCGTTTGCGGCGGATTTGACGACAACGACCTCCATGCCGCACATCTGGGCGCTGGCGGGGTTGGTGCCGTGGGCCGAAACCGGAATCAGACAGATTTTGCGCTGATGATCCCCCCTAGCCTTGTGATAGGCGAGGATCGTCAACAGGCCAGCATATTCCCCCTGAGCCCCCGAGTTTGGCTGCATCGACATCGCGTCATAGCCGGTCACCGCACAGAGTTTTTCGCTCAGGTCAGTGATCATTTCCTGATAGCCGGCGGCCTGATCGACCGGGGCAAAGGGATGCATGAACGCAAATTCGGGCCAAGTGATCGGCATCATTTCGACCGCCGCGTTCAGCTTCATCGTGCAGGACCCCAGCGGGATCATCGCACGGTCCAGCGCAAGGTCGCGATCCGACAACCGCCGCATATAGCGCATCATTTCCGTTTCAGCGCGGTTCATGTGGAAAATCGGGTGATCAAGATAACCCGAAACACGGACCAAGGGATCGGGGATCACATAGCGATGGGTCAGGTCGTCGTCCTTGCGATCAATGCCAAAGGCACGCCAGACGGCCTCGATCGTGCTGCGGCGGGTGCGTTCGTCCAGCGAAATGCCGACCTTGGTCGTGCCGATCTTGCGCAGGTTCACGCCTTCTTCGACGGCAGATTTCATCACCGCGCCTTGGAACGCGCCAACCTCGACCGTGATAGTGTCGAAATAGGCCTCGGGCTCGACCTTGAACCCGGCTGCGGTCAAACCAGCGACCAGACGCACGGTTTTACGATGGATACGCTGCGCGATGGCCTTGAGCCCGACAGGGCCGTGGAACACCGCGTACATCGACGCCATCACCGCCAGCAGGGCCTGGGCGGTACAGACGTTCGACGTCGCCTTTTCGCGGCGGATATGCTGTTCACGGGTCTGGAGCGACAGGCGAAGTGCCCGGTGTCCGTGGCTGTCGACCGACACGCCAACGATCCGCCCCGGCATAGAGCGTTTATATTCATCCTTGCAGGCGAAATAGGCGGCATGCGGGCCACCATAGCCCAGCGGAACGCCAAAGCGCTGGGTACTGCCGACCGCGATATCCGCGCCCATAGCACCCGGCTCGCGCAGCAAGGTCAGCGCCAGCGGGTCCGCGATGACAATGCCAATCGCCTTGGCGGCATGCAGCGCCGCGATCTGCGGGGTAAAGTCGCGCACATGGCCAAAGGTGCCCGGATACTGGAAAATCGCGCCAAAGACCCGGCTGGCATCCAGCGCCTCTGGCGCGGCGACGATCACCTCGATCCCGAGGGGCTCTGCGCGGGTTTTGATCACGGCGATGTTCTGCGGATGGCAGTTTTCGTCGACAAAGAACGCCGTCGCCTTGGACTTGGCCACACGCTGCGCCATGGTCATCGCCTCGGCGGCAGCGGTCGCCTCGTCCAGCAGCGATGCGTTCGCGATCGCCAACCCGGTCAGATCACAAATCATCGTCTGATAGTTCAACAGCGCCTCTAGGCGACCTTGGGAAATTTCCGGCTGGTACGGCGTATAGGCCGTGTACCACGCGGGGTTCTCCAGAATATTGCGCTGGATCGCGGGCGGCGTCACCGTGCCATAGAACCCCTGCCCGATCAGGCTGGTCATCACCTTGTTTTTCTTGGCCACATTGGTCAGGAAATATAGCAACTCGCCTTCGGATTTCGGTTTGCCAAAGTCCAACTCGTCAGCCTGACGAATGGATTTGGGGATCGTCTGGTCGATCAGATCGTCCAGCGAAGCCGCCCCGACCACCGACAGCATTTCGGCCATTTCCGCCGGGCTGGGTCCGATGTGGCGACGGTTCGCAAAATCATAGGGGCGGTAATCTACAGGCGAAAAGGGCATGGCATTCGTCCAGATAAAAGGATCCCTTGGGGGCGCGAAAACGCCCCCTGATGTGATGTAAGACTGCGCCGGTTTCCCGGAGGTTAGCCGATGTGGTCTTTGTAGGCGGCTTCGTCCATGAACTCGTCCAGGACGGACAAGTCCGCGACCTTGAGCTTGAAGAACCAGCCGTCGCCGGTCGGATCTTCGTTGACCAAAGACGGATTGTTGGTCAGCGTTTCGTTGATTTCGACGATTTCCCCATCGAGCGGGGCCAGAATATCCGAGGCCGCCTTGACCGATTCAATCACGACGACTTCGTCGTCGCGGGCCACTTCGGTGCCTTCTTCCGGCAACTCGACGAACACGATATCGCCCAGCTGCTCGGCGGCATAGTCGGTGATGCCGACAACAATTACATCGCCTTCAACGCGCAGCCATTCATGCTCTTCGGTGTATTTCATGCCCTTGGTCTCCGTTTTGGACATCAGCGTTTATAGGTTGCAGGACGGAACGGAAGTGTCACGATTTTAGCGGGCATCCGCTTGCCGCGTACCTCACCCCAAATCGTAGCGCCGGGTTCTGCCAGTTCGCTAGGCAAATATGCCATCGACATGGGCGCTTCGATGCTGGGACCAAAGGCACCCGAGGTCACCTCTCCGACCGGCTCGCCGCCCGTTTCAGCAGCAAAGAGTTGCGTATGTCCCCGCATCGGGGCGCGGCCATCGGGCAGGATGCCGACCCGCTTGCGTTCGGCCCCGTGCGTCAATTGGCCAAGGATCGTATCCGCCCCCGGGAACCCGCCAGCGCGGGCACCCCCAGTGCGCCGCACCTTTTGGATCGCCCAGCTCAAATCCGCCTCGACCGGGGTCGTGGTCGTATCAATGTCGTTGCCATAGAGGCACAGACCCGCCTCCAGCCGCAGGCTATCACGGGCGCCCAGACCGATCGGCGCGACCTCGGGGTCGGCCAGCAATGCCCGCGCAAAGGCAACAGCCTGATCGCCGGGAACCGATACCTCGAACCCGTCTTCGCCAGAATAGCCAGAGCGGGAAATCCACAGCAGGCCAAAGGCGCTGTCGCGGATCGCAACATCCATGAACCGCATGTCGGTCACGTCTACGATCTTGGACAAAACCAACTCAGCCGACGGGCCCTGTAGCGCCAAGAGTGCGCGATCTTGCACTTCTTCAACATCGCAGGTCAATTTGGCGCGCAGGTGGGCGATATCGGCCTCTTTGCAGGCTGCGTTGACCACGACGAACAAATGGTCGCCGCGATTGGCGATCATCAGGTCGTCCAGAATCCCGCCGTCCTCGTTGGTGAACAGACCATAGCGCTGCCGCCCTTCGGGCAGACCGATGACATCCACCGGCACCAGCGTTTCCAGCTGCGCGGCGGCGTCCCCGCCATGTAGCAGCACCTGCCCCATATGGCTGACATCGAACAGACCGGCGTGTTCACGGGTCCATTGGTGTTCTTTCATCACGCCCATAGGATATTGCACCGGCATATCATAGCCCGCAAAGGGAACCATCTTGGCCCCCAATTCGAGGTGCAAATCGTAAAGCCCCGTCCGTTTCAAATCGCCCATATGGCCTCCAGCATCCGGGACCAGCCCGTGTTCGATGCCCCCTCTGTCCTGTCGCCTGAGATCGTTATCCCTTCGGCGGGCGCGTCCGCGCCTCTCTCCAGAGTTTTGATGCGTGATGGTCCGTTTGCCTGAGAGTTTCCCGGGGCGGTTGCTCCTTCGGCACTGGCTGTCCAGTTCTCCCGAACACGCATGTTTCCGATAGGAAATTTTTTCCACTCTGTCTAGTGGGATTTTGCGACGCTTGACGATTCATTTGCGCCACCCGCCTCCGTTAGGCCCGCTAGGCAAGAACTGCAAGACCTGTTACACATAGACAAAATCATATGTGTTTTTGGGAGGAGACGCATGAAGATCACGCGGCGTACAATGATCCTTGGATCGGCTGCTCTGGCTGGCACTCTACCGCTCCGGTCTATTGCTTCGACGCAATTGGGCCAAATCCAGATCGACACCCTGACGGACGGCAATCTGGTTCTGCCGGGAGCGATGATTCTGGGCGACCATCAGGCCGACGCGGGTGCGATCCTGACCCGCTATGGTCTGGGGGCAGACCAGTTGACCCCCGATTGCAATGTCACCTTGCTGCGGGACGGTACGAACACGGTGCTGTTCGACGTCGGCGCGGGCGCCAACTTCCAGCCCTCTGCGGGCAAACTTCTCTCTTCGCTCGAGGCGCTAGGCGTTTCGCCCGAGGAGGTTACCCATGTGCTGTTCACCCATGCCCACCCCGACCATTTGTGGGGCGTGTTGGATGATTTCGACGAACCTGTTTTCATGAATGCCGCCCACCTGATCAGCCGGACCGAACGGGATTTCTGGCTCGATCCGAACACGCCCGACCTGCTTGGCGAAGAACGACTGGCCTTTGCCGCTGGGGCGATCCGCAACCTCAATGCTATCGAGGCGGTATTGGAGACCTTTGAGGACGGCGGAGAGGTCCTGCCGGGCATTGCCGCCTTTGGCACCCATGGCCATACGCCCGGCCATACGTCGTTTGAAATTCGCGATGGGTCTGACAGTCTGATGATCATCGGCGATGCGATCGGCAATCACCATGTCGGGTTCGAAGTGCCCGACTGGGCCTCCGGTTCGGATCAGGATGGCGACATGGGGATTGCGACCCGCAAGACCCTGTTGGACCGACTGGCCGCCGAACAGATGGCGATGATCGGCTATCACTTCCCCTTCCCCGGCATGGGGCGGGCCGAGAAAACCGACAGCGGCTACCGTTTCGTCGCCGCCTGAGCCTTTGCGCTTGTGCAGTGGGCCTCCTCCGATATTGTCCCCGAACGGATCGGAGGAGAGCCCATGTCACAGCCCCATATCATCATTGCCGGTGGCGGCATCGGTGGCCTCGCGCTTGGCCTGACGCTGCATCAGATCGGCGTGCCCTTCACCGTCTATGAATCCGTGCGTGACCTCAAACCGCTCGGCGTCGGCATCAACCTACAGCCCAATGCCGTGCGCGAATTGTTCGATCTGGGCATAGACCGCTCCGCGCTGGATCGGGTTGGCGTTCCGGTACGCGAATGGGCCTTGGTCGGGTTGAATGGCCGCGATATTTATTCCGAGCCGCGGGGCGAGATCGCAGGCTATAACTGGCCGCAATATGCCGTGAATCGCGGTGAATTCCATATGCTGCTCTACCGCACGCTGATCGAGCGTGCAGGCCCCGGCGCCGTCCAACTCGGCCAAAAGGTCACTGTCTACACCCGACATTCAGATGGCACGGTCAGCGCCAGAATTCAGGATCGCGAGGGCACCGAACGACTGGTCCCCGCGACCTTGCTCATCGGGGCGGACGGGATCCACTCGGCTATCCGCGCGCAGATGCACCCGGACCAGCCACCGATCCATTGGGGCGGTGCGGTGATGTGGCGCGGTACTGTCTGGGCACGACCGATCCGCAGCGGATCGTCCTTTGTCGGGCTGGGCACCCATCGGCACCGCATGGTGATCTATCCGATTTCCCATCCCGACCCCGATACCGGCCTCGCGATGATCAACTGGATCGCCGAGGTCACCTATGACGACCCCAATGCCCGTGACGCCATTGGCTGGTTCAGACAAGTGCCGGTCAGCGACTGGGCACATCATTTTGACGGGTTCAAATATGACTGGCTGGATGTGCCGTCGCTGATCCGCGGCTCGACCAGCAGCTATGAAAACCCGATGATCGACCGTGACCCGGTCCAGACGTGGGTCGATGGCCCGGTTGCGCTCATGGGCGATGCCGCCCATGCGATGTACCCCACCGGGTCCAATGGCGCGAGCCAAGCCATCATTGACGCCCGCACTCTGGGCGCAGAGATTCTGCGCCATCGTGTGACCGCGGATGCGCTGACGGCCTATGATACCGCGCTCTGCGGCCCGATTTCCCAGTTGATCCTGCGCAATCGGGGGGCGGGTCCCTTTGGCCTGCTGAATATCGTCGATGATCGCTGCGGCGGGGTGTTTGACGATATCGACCAGATCATTGCCCCGCAGGAAAAGGCCGAGTTTATGGCGGGCTATAAATCCGCAGCGGGCTTTGCCATGGATCGCCTGAATGCCGCCCCGCCGATGATTGCGCAGGGTGCCATGCTGACCCAATGAAAAAGGGGGCCGAAGCCCCCTGTTTATTGTGCCGCCATCGGCAAGCGGGCCAATTGGCATTGTGACCAGAGTTCGGTCAGCGCCCCGACCAGATGGTCAATGTCGGCCTGCGTATGGACCGGCGACGGCGTGATCCGCAGACGTTCCGTCCCCTTGGGCACGGTCGGATAGTTGATCGGCTGAATGTAGACGCCGTAGCGGTTCATCAACACATCCGACAGCCATTTACACTTGACCGGGTCGCCCACCATCACCGGAATGATGTGGCTCGGGTTGTCGATATGCGGGATACCGGCGGCATCCAGTCGTGTCCGGACCTGAGCGACGGCCTCTTGCTGACCCAGACGCTCTTTGTTCGAATTCTTCAAGTGACGGATCGCGGCACAGGCCCCTGCGGCCACTGCTGGCGGCAGCGCAGTTGTAAAAATGAAACCACTGGCAAAGCTGCGCACGAAATCGCAGACCTCGGTCGAGGCGGCGATATAACCGCCCATCACGCCAAACGCCTTGCCAAGGGTGCCCTCGATGATCGTCACACGATCCATCAGCCCCTCGCGCTCGGCCACGCCGCCACCACGCGGGCCGTACATGCCGACAGCGTGGACTTCGTCCAGATACGTCATCGCATTATAGCGATCCGCAAGGTCGCAGATTTCCTTGATCGGCGCGATGTCACCGTCCATTGAATAGACGGACTCAAAGGCGATCAGCTTGGGCTGGTTTGCCGGCAGGCTGGCCAGATGCCGTTCCAGATCGGCCAGATCGTTGTGTTTCCAGATGATCCGCTGCGCCTTGGAGTGGCGAATGCCCTCGATCATCGAGGCATGGTTCAAAGCGTCGGACAGGATCACAAGCCCCGGAATTTTGGCGCCCAGCGTGCCCAGTGCCGCCCAGTTCGACACGTAACCAGAGGTGAACAACAGGGCGGCGTCCTTGCCATGCAGATCGGCCAGCTCCCGCTCTAGCAGGACGTGGTGGTGGGTGGTGCCGCTGATGTTGCGGGTGCCGCCTGCGCCCGCGCCGACCTTATCCAAGGCGTCGTGCATCGCGCCCAGCACCGAAGGATGCTGCCCCATCCCGAGGTAGTCATTCGAACACCAGATCGTCACCTTACGGACGGCCTCGCCCACGTGATTGTCTGCCTTTGGGAAATTACCTCGCTCGCGTTCCAGATCCGCGAACACACGATAGTTCCCTTCGTCGCGAAGCTTATCCAGCTCCGAACTAAAAAAGGCTTGATAATCCATACAGTTACTCTCCGGCAGCTTCTCGGGCGATGTCATCTAGCAGGGCCTGAACCTCTTGCATCTCGCCTTCGGGTTGGGTGCGGTAGCCGACCATCACCTGACCTTCGCGTTCGAACACAAAGACCGCATAGGGACAATGGGCAATATTGAGCGGGTTCGCTTCCATCATTTTGCGCGACAACGAGGCCGAGCAGAACTGATAAATATCCGCGTTTTCAAAAATCGTAACGTCAGAGCCGACATCAGCCCCCGTCCGGTTCAGCATTTCACCGGTATGGCTGACCCAGTCGACGACCATGCCGCGTCCAACAATCGCTGTTTCCACACCAAAGGTTGCGTCGTCAAAGCTGCCCTCGACGGGATAAACCACGGCCTGCTGAGACAGCGCCGACTGGGCAGAGAGAACGAAAAGTGCAGCAAGAGCAAGGCGGGTCATGGGTTCGGGCCCTTTGTTATGCCGTCGGGAATAAAGACGTATTTGGTCTGCGACTTTGATTTGGATCATATTTGAGAGAATTATACCCCCGCCGATCAAAAATCAGCGGGGGCAGTTAGTTATTGCGACACCGACTGTAGATAGGCGATCACAGCGTCGATATCCCCTGCATCGCGAAGTCCGGCAAAGCTCATCCGGGTGCCGAAAATATCGCTGCGGGGATTGGCAAGGAAGCTGGTCAGACGTGCGGTGGTCCAGACCTCGCCTGCGTCATGCAGCGACTTGAACGGGCCGGAGTAGTTAAAGCCCTCCACGCTGCCGATTGCGCGGCCAATGATCCCGTTCAACTGCGGACCGGTGGCATTGCGCGCCCCTTCGCCGACCTTATGGCAGCTGGCGCATTTGCGGAACACGCCCGCACCTGCCTCGACCAAAGCCGGGTCGAGCGCGGCCTCTTCGGCGGCTACTGCTTCGGCGGCGGGTTCTGCGGCGGGCTCTGCTGCGGGCTCTGCGGCGGGGGCCTCTGCTGCCGCGGGCTCAGCGGCGGGTTCGTTGTCCGTGGTATCCCCCGGCGTCACGTCGAGGTTCGACGCGTGCATGGTGATTTCCACGGTGTCCTTGCAGTTTTCCATGCAGATGTCGGGACGAACGAACACCGGCATTTCGACCTCTGCCCGGTCATCCATGTAGAAGTTTGCCTCGTTCGGCAGTTTCACATCGGCAAAGGTTTCATTCGACAGAACAAAGTCGTCGCCGACCTGATCGTTCACATAGAGCAGATAGGCCGTGATGGCGTAGGTCTCATCCGCGGTCAGCGATTGAGCATCGCCAAACGGCATCGCACGCTGCACATAGTCGTAGACGGTGGACAGGTAGGGCCAGTAGGACCCGATGGTCTTGACCGGATCCTTGTCGCTCAGGCTGCCATGGCCACCGGCCAGAACCGGCCACCGACCAACGGCTTCGCCAAATTCGCCGTGACACATGGAACAGCGCTCAACAAAGACCTCTTCGCCGGTGTAGACGTCGCCGGACCCGACAGGCAGACCCTGACCATCAGGGCGAATATCCGTGTTCCACGCAGCGACCTCTTCGGGCAGGGCGGCGCGGCCCAGCCCATAGCCGCCCTCTTGGGCGGGTGCGGCGGCCTCGGCCAGAACAACAGGCGCCTCTGCGGCGGCTGGCTCTGCGGCAGCGGGCGCGACCTCTTGGGCGACGGCGGGTGCTACGGCGATTGCCTCGCGGATCGGGGCCGGAACATCGACGACAAACTGGTCAGCCATCACATAGGCCAGCGCAAGGACTCCCGCGGTGCCGCTTGCTGCCGGGGCGAAAATCTTAAGAAATTTCGACATTTTCAGCCTCGCCGTGTTCGTTCACATACCATGTTTGGATGCCGTTGTTGTGATAGATCGAATTTTCGCCGCGAATGGCGCGCAATTCGTTTTTGGTGGGCTGGACATAGCCGGTGCTGTCATGCGCCCGCGATTGCAGCATCAAGGGCGAGCCGTCCCAGTCGAATTCGAAATAGAACCGGTGCATCGACTTGGTCAGCGACGGACCGGACATACGGGCCTGATGCCAGTTCTTGCCGCCATCAATGGTCACATCGACGCGGGGGATCGTGCCACGACCGGACCATGCGACGCCGGTGAGGACGGTCCAGCCCTTGCCGTGGGTCAGCGGTGCCTGCGGGCTGGGATTGGTGATCACCGACTTGGCGTCCATTTCCCATGTGAACCGCCGTGCCTGACCATTGGCCAAGAGGTCGGTATACTTGCTGGTCTCTTCACGGTGGTGCCACGGTTCGTCGCCAACCTCGATCCGGCGCAACCATTTGATCCACATGTTGCCTTCCCAGCCGGGGACGACCAGACGCAGCGGATAGCCCTGTTCAGGGCGCAGCGCCTCGCCGTTCATCTTGAACGCGACGAGACAGTCATCGAGCGCCTTTTCCATCGGGATCGACCGGGTCATCCCCGAGGCATCGGCACCTTCGGCCAACAGCCACTTGCCATTCGCCTGCACTCCGGCCTCGGCCAGCAACAGACGCAGCGGGATACCCGTATACATCACGTTGTGGATCATGCCGTGGGTGTATTGCACGCCATTGAGCTGAGAACCGGCCCATTCCATGCCCGAGTTCGCGGCGCATTCGAGGAAATAGACATGGTTTTCACGCGGGAACCGCATCAGGTCCTGCATGGTGAACACCAGTTCCTTGTCCACCAGACCGTTGATCATCAGGCGATGATTGGCCGGGTCCAGATCGACAGCGCCGCCATGGTGACGTTCGAAACACAGCCCGTTCGGGGTGATGATCCCGTCCAGTTCATGCAGCGGCGTAAAGTTGATCGAGCTGATCGGTTCCGCCGTCAGCCACGACACGTCACGGCGAACCACATGGGCTTCGTGCACCGACGGGACGCCATAGGGACGTTCGTTCACGCCCCAGCCCAGTTGGCTGCGCCATGGTTGCACTTCGGTGATCAGCGGGTCAGGCGCGCCCTGCGCCCGGGCATAGGTCGCTCCGACCGCAGCGCCCCCGGCGGCCAGGGCGCCTGTCAGGAACGTGCGGCGGGACGGCTTGGTGCCTTTGAATTTGGTATCCATTGGAGTCCCCTGAGTTACGCACCGATGACCTGCACCGATGTATTCGGTGCGACGGACACAGTGCCGAGTTTACGAATGTGGGCTTCGACGACGTCCCAGATGGCGGGACCTGCGGTGCCTTCGTTCACGCTGGCCCAACCGGCCACGACGTAATTCTTGGCCGGATCGAGCGTTTCGCCGGTCTTCAGCAGGGTGATATCGCTGATCCGTTCGCCGATCGGTTTGTTGATATCGATCCGATAGCCCAGACCACCCATCCGCACCATGTCCCCGCCCTGCTGATAGTAGGGGTCCGGGTTAAAGATGTTGTCGGCCACGTCCTCCATGATGGTGTGAATGAATTCACCCGTCATTTCGGTACGATAGGCATTGGGATAGGTCATCGAGGTACAGTTCCACAGATCATCACGGGTGATCTGCTGGCCCGGCATCAGTGACGGCCCCCAGCGCACGCCCGGCGACATCGCGATCTCCGCGTCCCGTTCGGACAGCAGCGCGTCGCAAATCAGGTCGTCCCACGATCCGTTAAAGTTCCCGCGACGGAACAGAACGGTGTCATCCGCGACGGTGCCGATGACTTCGTCCAATTGGGCCTGATGCGGCGCACGTTCCGCGTCGATCGCGGCGGCCATTTCGGCGTCAGGCTCGATCACATCAGAGAAGATCGGGATGAGTTTGTGGCGGAAGCCCATCATCCGGCCTTCGCGCACATCAAGGTCAACGCGGCTGACGAATTTGCCGTTCGACCCAGAGGCGACGATGATCGTTTCGCCGACCAGAACCGGCTCCGGCAGCGCATCATGCGTATGGCCCGACAGGATCACGTCGATCCCGGTGACGACGCCAGCCATTTTCTTATCGACGTCAAAGCCATTGTGCGACAGCACGACGACCAGTTCCGCGCCCATGCCGCGGACTTCGTCCACCATCTTTTGCATACGGTTGTCGCGGATACCGAATGAGTATTCGGGGAACATCCAACCGGGGTTGGCAATCGGCATATAGGGGAAGGCCTGACCGATAACGGCGATTTTCACTCCGCCACGTTCAAAGAATTCGTAGGGTTTGAAGTCTTCGGTCGGTTCGTCCCATTCGCTGTCAAAAATGTTCTGCGCCAGCGCGGCATAGGGCAAACCGCTGACCAGATCGCGCACGCGATCGGACCCGAGCGTGAATTCCCAGTGAAAGGTCATCGCGTCAGGTTTGAGCAGGTTCATGGTGTTGACCATGTCCTGTCCCTGCGAATGGTAACAGGTGTAGGACCCGTGCCATGTATCGCCGCCATCCAGCAGAATTGCGTCCGGGCGGTCGGCGCGGATCGCCTTGACCACGGTTGCAACCCGATCGAGTCCCCCCATTTTGCCATAGGTTTTGCCCAGCGCGGCAAAGTCGTCATAGCTGAGGGCATAGTGGCTAGAGCTGCCATCGGCGATGCCGTAGAGCTTGCGGAAATCGGCGCCGGTGATGTGGGGGACATTGCCGCGGCCGGTGCCGACGCCAAGGTTGATTTCCGGCTCGCGGAAGTAGATCGGTTTGAGCTGGGCGTGAATGTCGGTGATGTGGATCAACGACACATTGCCGAAGGTGTCAAACGACAAGAGGTCATCTTGGGTCAGGACCTGCTGGGCAGCCAGACGCCCCCAGTTCCCAAAACCCGAAGCGCCCCAGATAGCGCTGGCGGCCATACCGGCCTGCAGAAAATCGCGACGAGAGATCATGTTACGGGCCCCAACGCATTCCTATTTTTGAATATTTCAGAAAACAGAAAGGCCCGCCCCCATAGGGAACGGGCCATTCAGATTACGGGCGAACTGCCGGTGCTTCGACGCTCAGACCATTGCCGCGCGAGGCGACATAGAGCTCCAGCGCGACGAACTCCGGTGAACCCGCCGCAAAGGTTTCGGCGCGGGTGTCGCGCACGCAGCCCTTAAAGCGACCATGGGTGGTCACCAGACCGGTGTCCTTGAGGCGGTACACCGGGAAGGCGTTGATCTGGCCCTGCGACAGGTGGTCGGCACGGATCAGATTGTCGTAGTTCAATTCGTGGCACGACGCGCAGGACAGTTCCAACTGACCATAGCGGGTGTAGTACATTTCCTTGCCCTGCTCCCAGACGCTGGCGACCGGACCATCAATGGCCACATTCACCGGCATACCGCGGGACGGGATCGAAATCAGCGCTTCCATGGCCGCCATATCGGCGCCGTCGTACTTCCACGCTTCTGCACCCATATTCTCGGTCAGGCAGTTGTTGACCTGCATCGCCAAGGTGCGGACTTCACCAGCCTTTTCGTTCCACTTGGGATAGGTAGCACGAATACCGATCATGGATTCATTGACGTCGCCGTGGCAATCCGCACAGGATTTGCCCACCGTCCCCATCGCCGTATTCCAGACCTCGGCGGCCTGCTCTACAGCCAACATGGCCGGGTTGTCGAAGTCATCCATCTGCATGGCTTGCGTGCTGCTATCACGATATTCCCAGCCCGAGATTGCCTCGGACAGAGCGCCGTCCAAATGTGCGGCCGCAGGAACACGGGTGACGATCGGGATATCTCCATTGATCTCGAACCCAACTGTGCCCTCTTCGGCCATAACGCCGGTTGCCACCAGAGCCAGACCTGCGATTGCCGACTTCAGAACCGTCATCTTCATTAAAGATCCTCCCTTTGACGGTTCACCTTCAGCTGACAGCGATGTCTTTGGTGTCGGTGTAGACCGACCCATCGTCATCGTACCAGGTGAAGGTGAAGGTTCCCGATTCCGGCACCAGCGACTGGAACTCGAAATAGGGGTTGGTCGAAATCGCGGGCTCCATCGTGATGTCGATCACGTTCTGACCGTTGAAATCACAGGTGAAACGGTTGATGATCGACCGCGGAATGAGGTTGCCGTCACCATCCTTGCGCTGACCGGATTCCATCTGGTGGCTGATCAGCGTCTTGATCGTGATCGCCTCGCCAGCTTTGGCATCGCGGGGCACGCGGACGCGCGGGGTTACATTGTCTGCCATGTGTGAGCTCCCTTACCGATGCCTCAGCCGCCGCAGCCGCCGATGGTGACTTTGACTTCCTTGGTGGCCTGAACAAAGGACCCGTCCGCCATTTTGGCGATGGCCATCACGTTCTGGGTTTTCGACAGACGAATGCGGGTCGAAGCCATTTGCGCCGCCGCGAGCGGGCCGAATTTGAACGTGCCGACAGCGGGATTAGGGTTGCCGACGGCCAGTACCATGATTTCCACCGCACCGGGGGCATCCACGTCCACGGGAACGGTGTTGCCGTTTTCTGCGATTTCCGGGGCGGTCAGGGTAATGCCGCCTTCGCCCACGGCTGCGCCGCCGGTAAAGGCAGCGATGTTTTCTGCGGCGTCAGCGAATGCGCGGAACGGCACCATTACAGCGACCGATGCGCCAGCTGCCAGCAGAACAGTCTCTCTGCGAGTCAGGTTCATGTGTTCTCCTTGGGTACGATCGTTAGTCCTGAAGCGTCATCAGGAAGGCGACCACGTCTTCGATTTCTTGCGCCGTCAGCAGCGGCGGCAGCGGCTCTGTCCCGGCCTTGCCCGTAAAGGCGTCGCCCGGACGGATGTAGCCGTGAGTTTTGTAGAACGAGGGCATCACCGACTCGGGGAAGGTGATTTTTGCGTTGGCAACGATGCCGCGCAGTTCTGCCTCGCTCCGGTTGGCACCGACGCCATCCAGCATCGGGCCCACTTCGCCATGGAACGGGAACTCTGCCAATGCGGTCACCTGATGGCAGGCGATGCAATTGCCCTTGCTCCGTTCGGTCATAATCTTGATGCCGTTTGCCGGATCACCAGCTACGCCGGTCAGCGAGACAGCGACCGCACCGTATTCGTCATAGGCGACGTCATCGGGCGCGACCTCTCCTGCCATAGCAACAGTGCCTACCATTGCCAGACCGACCGCCATTTGAATGATGCTCTTCATGAGCCCTCCCTGGATCATCATATGCGGATTACTGAATACCATAGTCGACAGTTCTCGAGTCTGACAACAACAAATTCATCTATCTGAATATTTCTGCATTGCAGCACGATGAACGGGTGTCGCCAAAGACGCGCGTTATTCCGACAGCCCGCCTTCTTCGATCATACGGGCATGGTATTTCTGGAAACTTTCGTCACCCAGATAGCCTTCGTCATGGACCCAGCGCAGCAGGTTGTAGGTGGTCCATTTGCCGAATGCACCGGGCATCACCGCTGCGGCTGCAGCCTGTCCGCCGACACCTTCGGCAACCTCTGGCGGGTAGAACATCAACGTGGGGGTGAACAAAACACCCCAGTGCTGGACCATATCCTTTTCCGACAGAATCGTTCCGTCAAAGTCCGTGACCTCGATGTCGCCAAACATATTGATCTGGACCACAAAGTAGTTTTCTTCGATGTAGGAGGCGATTTCCGGGACCGGGAACACCTCTTCGTGCATCTTGGTGCAGTAGATGCAGCCCCGCTGTTCGATCAGGATCATCAGCCGCTTGCCTTCGGCATTGGCTTCGGCCAGATCCTCGCGCAGGTCTTTGAACGTGTCGCGCATCCATGTTTCTTTGTGCAGGCCGTCATCGCCAAGCGTGGTGGCCGCCGCAGCCCCTGACATCAGACAGGCGGCAAAAAAGGTCAGCAGTTTGCGCATAGGTCTCCCCCCTTTGGGCAAAGTTTACAAAATCGACTGGAACCACGGCATCGCGTTGATCATCCACGCGGCGATCAGGTTGACGCTGCCTGTGGCGATCAACAGGCCAAACAGGATCAGCATCGCCCCCATCAGCTTTTCGACATGGCCCAGATACCGACGATTGCGCCGCGCCCAATGCAGGAAGGGACGTGCGAAAAACGCAGCAATAACGAAGGGAGCGGTCATCGACAGGCCATAGACAAGGAGCAGCGCACCGCCCTGCCAGATGTCGCCCATGCCGCCTGCGATCATCAGGATCGACGCCAGCGCCGGCCCGACACAGGGCGTCCAGCCAAACCCAAAGGCCAGCCCCATCACATAGGCGCCAAGGATCGACGACGGTTTGCTGCTGCTCTCGAGGCGGGCCTCGCGGTAGAGCAACGGGGTTCTCACCACGCCTAGGAAATGCAGACCGAACAGGATCAGGATCGCCGCCGCCGCCCAAGAGAGCTGGGATTTCCACTGCGCCACGGCCTGACCGACGACCGTTGCCCCCAGCCCGAGGAGGACGAAAATCGTCGTAACACCTAGGGCAAAGGCGATGGAGGACAGAACCAGTCGCCGCTGGGCACCGGGCGCGATTCGATCTTCGCCCTGCAATTCGGACATCGACAGACCCGCCATATAGGACAGGTAAAACGGAACCATTGGCAGGATGCAGGGGGTAAAGAACGATAACAGTCCGGCAAAGGCCGCACCAAAGTAGGTCATGCCCATGCTGCACTCCTTGAAAAATTCATATATTCATATTATGCTAGATGAAGTTATTTCCCGGCGTCAATTGTCTTGCGAGGGCGGCGTGCTCAAATCTGTTCTGACGGCAATCGCGGTGATCTGTGCCACGGCCAGCCCGGCGGAAACCATTTTGATGATGGGCCGCGAACCGGGATGCATGTGGTGCGCCCGCTGGGACGCTGAAATCGGACCAATCTATCCCAAGACGACCGAAGGCCAGTCCGCCCCGCTGCTCGAGGTCAACCTGAGCGAGCCGCTGCCAGACGGGATCGCACTGAACCGCCCTATCGTGTTTACGCCGACCTTTGTCCTGCTCGAGGATGGGACCGAAATCGGCAGAATCGAAGGCTATCCTGGCGACAATTTTTTTTGGGGCCTGCTCGGGCAACTGCTGGAACAGACCAAAGGTGGCACTGGACAGAGCTCATGACTGTGCTAGATGCCGGGGGCGGGAAAATAGAGGCTTGTCTCAGCTATTCAAACGGATAGTTTAGCGGGCGGTGAAAAGTGGACCCACAGAGATGGACGTTGCCCAGACCGACAGCAAGCTTTGTGAAGCTGACCTAGAGAGAATGATGGATAACGCAGCCGAGGCTGCGAATTTCCTCAAGGCGATCAGCCACGATGGTCGTCTCATGATCTTGTGCCATCTGGCCACTGGCGAGAAATCCGTTACCGAACTCGAAGACCTGATCTCTGCTCGGCAGGCCGCCGTATCGCAGCAATTGGCGCGGCTTCGCCTCGAAGGACTGGTCACGCCGCGCCGTGACGGCAAGACGATTTTCTATCGCTTGACCGATGACCGCCCGCGCCAGATTATCGAACTCATCTACGACTTGTTCTGCGGACGGCCGTAGCGTCGTCCCTCACCTTTGGGACGACCAAAGGGAGGATAGAATGCTGGAACTATTGGGCGAGGGTAATGCCGCCGCCGCCGTCGGACTATTGACGGGCATCATGCTCGGACTTGCCGCGCGGCTGGGACGATTTTGCACGCTGGGCGCAATCGAGGATTTCTACTACGGCAAGAACGACCTGCGGCTACGCATGTGGGGCGTTGCGATCGGCGTGGCGGTCACCGGCAGCTTTGGACTGATGGCCCTTGGCCTATTGTCCGCGCCGCAAACCATGTACCTCGGGTTTACCTTTACCCCGGTGGCCGCGATTTTGGGCGGGCTGATCTTTGGCTACGGTATGGCCTTGGCCGGAAACTGTGGCTACGGGGCGCTGGCGCGTCTGGGCGGCGGGGACCTGCGGAATTTTGTGATCGTGGTCGTGATGGGCATCGCCGCCTATGCGACCATTTCCGGACCAGTCGCCTATCTGCGCGTGTGGCTGTTTTCACAAACGCCGAATACGGGACCAACGCCCGGCATCGCCCATAGCCTGTCCAGCCTGACCGGACTGCCCGCGCCTGCGTGGGGGATCCTGATCGGACTGGCCATTCTCTTGGCGACACTCCTGCCAGCTCGGGTACGCGCCTCGAAATCGACGCTGTTTTGGGGCTTTGTCGTGGGCGCTTCGGTGGTACTGGCATGGGCCGGAACACAGTGGATCGCGACGACAGGCTTTGACGGCATTCCGGTCGAATCCCATACCTTTGCCACGCCGATTGGCGACGCGATTTTCTGGTCGATGACGGCCAGCGGGCAAACCCTGTCCTTCGGGGTCGGATCGGTCGCAGGTGTCTGGGGGGGCGCGTTCATCGGCTCCCTGATCAAGGGGCATTTCCGCTGGGAGGCCTGCGAAGACCCGCGCGAACTGCGCCGCCAGATCATCGGCGCGGGCATCATGGGGGTCGGCGCGGTCATCGCGTTGGGATGCAGCATCGGTCAGGGCCTGTCGGCCATGTCGGTGCTGGCATGGTCTGCGCCGCTGACGCTGGCAGGTATCATGGGCGGTGCGGCGATCGGCCTGCACCAATTGATCGCGGGCTGGGCCCCCGCAGAATAATCACAGACAGCGATCGAGGAGGTCCAGCCAGTTCTCTCCGGCGATTTTCGCGACCAGCGGCTCTCCGAACCCGTGATCGAGCATGGCGTCGGTCAAATCCCGCAGGCCGAGCACATCGCCGATAGCGCGCGGGATAACTGCGCCGTCGAAATCCGACCCGAGGGCGACGCCGTCTTCACCGAGGATCGAGATCAAATGATCCAGATGCCGCATGACCGCGTCCAGTCCGGTATCGGCATCGCGCCGCCCGTCCGCCCGCAGAAAGGCACAGCCATAATTCAACCCGACGATCCCGCGCGACTCGGCGATCATCCGCAACTGTCTGTCCGTCAAATTTCGCGACGACGGCGTGACGGCATGGGCGTTGGAATGTGTCGCGATCAGCGGACGGGACGACACCGCGGCCACGTCATCGAACCCCTTTTCATTGAGGTGGGACAGGTCGATCAGAACGCCCAGACGGTCGCATTCACGTACCAGATCCTTGCCCAGATCCGTCAGACCCGCGCCGATATCCGGCCCCGATGGAAAGGCAAAGGGCACACCATGGCCGTAGATCGTCGGGCGGCTCCAGACCGGACCGAGTGATCGCAAACCCTTGTCATACCAGAGGCTTAGATTGGACAAATCCGATCCGATCGCCTCTGCCCCCTCCATATGGAGAACCGCGGCGATGCGTCCGGCGCGGATCGTCTGGCGCACCTCTGCCGCTGTGAGGCAGATGCGAAACGCCCCCTTGGCCCAGTCCTGCATCTGATAGGCCAAGTCCAACTGTCGCCCGGCAACCGAAGCGGCATAGTCGCTGTCCAGCATCGGCGGCAACGGCAGGCTATAGGGCAAGGTCGCCATCAGGGCTTCGAAATTCAGACCGCTGCCATCGTCGGGGGATGGAACCCAGATCGCAAAAAATCCGCCAGCAAAGCCGCCAGCCTGCATACGCGGCAGGTCGATGTGGTGCGCACCCTCCCCCTCTAGCCACATATCTCGCCGCTGAGCGGCGGGCGCGGCATCAAACCGGAACAGAAAATCGTTGTGGCCATCAAAGACTGGGAATACGGGCATGGGGGCTCCTGACTTGCGCTGCTACCCTAGCGCATGGCACGACAGGCGCAACGGCAAGGAGAGGCCAATGATTGATCTGATCATCTTTGACTGCGACGGCGTTCTGATCGACAGCGAGATCATCAGCGCCGATGTGCTGATCGAAGAGTTGGGCCTCGTCGGGATCGCGATTGATCGCGCCTATGTGCGGACCCACTGCCTAGGCCGTAGTTTCCCCACCGTGGCCAAAAACATTCGCGAAAGCCACGACCAGAAACTGCCCGAAGATTTCGAACAGCGGTATCGGTCGTCGCTGCTGACCCGGTTTGAAACCGAACTTCGGACCACGGATGGCGTCGAGTCGGTGCTGGAGGGGCTAATAATCGCCAAATGCGTCGCGACCTCGTCCAGCCCGCCGCGCGTGACCCGTTCGCTGGCAATTACAGGCCTTAATCGCTATTTCGGCACGCAGGTGTTCACAGCCAGTCAGGTCGAACGTGGCAAGCCCGCGCCCGATCTTTTTCTCTTTGCGGCCAAGCAGATGGGAGCCAGACCAGAGCGCACATTGGTGATCGAGGACAGTCTGCCGGGATTGTCGGCAGCCGCGGCCGCGGGCATGCCCCATCTGGCCTACACGGGCGCCAGCCATTTGCGCGGTTTGGGTGTAGAATTGCCTGACGGAACGCGATCCTTTGACAACTGGTCAGATTTCCCGCACCTCTTAACGACATTCTAAAGAGGACCACGCCTTGACTGTCGGACGTTTCACCCCGGAAACCACACGCCTCGATGATGCCGCCCGTGCGGGCTGGCTCTATTACGTGGCTGGGAACACACAGGATGAGATTGCCCGCAAACTGGGGGTGTCGCGGCAATCAGCGCAGCGACTGGTCGCCATGGCGGTCAGCGAAAAACTGGTCAAGGTGCGCCTCGACCACCCGATTGGCCATTGCATGGACCTCGCCGGAGCGCTCAAGGAAACCTTTGGACTCGATTACTGCGAGGTCGTGCCGTCGGACCCCGACGCCCCCGAATTGACCACCGGCGTCGCCATCGCGGCAGCGGCAGAGCTGGAGCGGCTGCTCAAATCCGACGAAGAGCGGATCATCGCGCTGGGTACGGGCCGCGCGTTGAAAACGACGGTGGAACAGTTGCCGCGGATGAACTGCCCCCAGCACAGGATTGTGTCACGGCTGGGCAACATGATGAGCGATGGTTCGGCGACGCCGTATAACGCGACCATTCAACTGGCGGACCGGATCGGCGCGAAACAGTACCCCTACCCCCTGCCCGTTCTGGCCACCAACCGCGAAGAGGTGCAAATCCTCCACGCCCAGGAAGCCGTGAAAAACACGATTTCACTGTGTGCGCGGGCGGACCTGACGCTGGTCGGGATCGGAAATATCGGCGCCACCGCTCCGGTCTACAAGGATGGTTTCCTGACCAAGACCGAACTGGAATCGCTGGAATCGCGCGGCGCGGCTGGCGAGATTACCAGTTGGATCTATGACGACGATGGCGCGATCATGGATTGCGAATTCAACAGCCGCGTGGCCTCGGCCCCGATGGATGCCGCCGGCGACCGCCGCATGATCGCGGTCGCGGTCGGCAAGCACAAGGCACGGGCGATTCGCGCCGCTCTGGTCGGGCGACATATCAACGGGTTGATCACTGCCGAACTGACAGCGCAAACGATTCTGGACCTGCACAAGACCCTGAGCGGGCGCTAACAAGAGACGCCGCGACGAAACTGCTGCACCGCTGAGACCTGTCTCCACATCGCCAGAACGACCTAAATGCGCAGCCTAGGTTGCGCATATTATTTTGTTTTCATTGCAGAAATTCGCAACGCCGCAGCGCGGCGTGAGTCATCTATTGACAGGCACTACTCCCGTTTGCGAGTATATGCCCACTAACGTAGCAAATGCCCACCAGGGCTTTGGGAGGAAACCATGACAATTACCGTGCGCGCGCTTTTGGGCGCCACCGCTCTGTGTTCGGCTGCGGCGATCGCCAATGCTGAAACGCTGACCATTGCAACCGTGAACAACGGCGACATGATCCGCATGCAGGGCCTGACCGACGATTTCACCGCCAAGACCGGCCACACTGTCGAGTGGGTCACGCTGGAAGAAAACGTTCTGCGTCAGCGCGTCACCACCGACATTTCGACCAAGGGCGGCGCTTTCGACATCATGACCATCGGCATGTACGAAACCCCGATCTGGGGTGCGAACGGCTGGCTGGTTCCGCTGAACAACCTGTCCGCAGAATACGACGTCGCCGACATCCTGCCGGCAATGGCGGGCGGCCTGTCGCATGACGGCACCCTCTATGCGGCTCCGTTCTACGGCGAATCGTCGATGATCATGTACCGCACCGACCTGATGGAGAAGGCAGGTCTGGAAATGCCGGCAGCCCCGACTTGGGACTTTGTCCGCGAAGCGGCCGCCAAAATGACCGACCGTGCCAACGACATCAACGGCATCTGTCTGCGCGGCAAGGCTGGCTGGGGTGAAGGCGGCGCGTTCATCACCGCGATGTCCAACTCGTTCGGTGCTCGCTGGTTCGACATGGACTGGAACGCCCAGTTCGACACCGAAGCCTGGCACAACACGCTGACCTTCTTCAAAGGCATGATGGACGAGTCCGGCCCGGCTGGCTACGCCTCCAACGGCTTTAACGAAAACCTCTCGCTGTTCCAGCAGGGCAAGTGCGGCATGTGGATCGACGCAACCGTCGCCGCATCCTTCGTGACCAACCCGAACGACTCGACCGTTGCTGACTCGGTCGGCTTTGCACTGGCGCCGGATAACGGTCTGGGCAAGCGTTCGAACTGGCTCTGGGCATGGGCACTGGCCATCCCGGCTGGCTCGCAGAAGGTAGAGGCTGCAACCCAGTTCATCGAATGGGCAACCTCCAAGGGCTACATCGAACTCGTCGCCTCGAAAGAAGGCTGGGCCAACGTTCCGCCGGGCGCACGTACCTCGCTGTACCAGAACCCCGAATACATGGCTGTTCCGTTCGCTCAGATGACCCTGGACTCGATCCTGTCGGCTGACCCGCTGAACGCCACCGTAGAAGAAGCTCCGTATGTCGGCGTCCAGTTCGCTGCCATCCCGGAATTCGCTGGCATCGCAACCGAAGTTTCTCAGGAATTCTCGGCTGCCTATGCTGGTCAGCAGACCATCGAAGAAGCGCTGGCCAAGGCTCAGGCCCTGACCAACGACGCAATGGAAGCCGCTGGCTACTAATTGATCCTCCAGCATGGGGGGCGGCGTATTCCGCCGCCCCCCATCGCTTTTTTCTCGCACAACTCGCTCATAAAATCTGGTGGCGGTAGGCCGCCAACAGGGGAAGTGTATTCATGGCGACCCAACATTCTCGCTCTGCCGCTCGTTTGATGATGGCACCGGCGGTCATTTTACTTCTGGGATGGATGCTCGTCCCGCTGATCATGACGCTGTATTTTTCCTTTAAGAACTACTTGCCCCTCCGCGGGGGCGATCTTGGGTGGGTTGGTTTCGAAAACTACGTCCGCTTTGTGACAAGTTCGTCCTTCTGGCCCAGCGTTCTGACGACGATGACCATCGTTTGCAGTGTTCTGGTGATCACCGTGGTTCTGGGTGTGCTGCTGGCGCTGCTGCTCGACCGTCCGATGTGGGGTCAGGGCATCGTCCGCATTCTGGTTATCGCCCCGTTCTTTGTCATGCCGACCGTGTCGGCATTGATCTGGAAAAACATGTTCATGGACCCGATCAACGGTCTGTTCGCGCATCTTTGGATGTTCTTTGGCGCCGAGCCGATCCAGTGGATGTCGCAGGCCTCGATGACCTCGATCGTGATCATCGTCAGCTGGCAATGGCTACCCTTCGCGACGCTGATCCTGCTGACCGCGATCCAGTCGCTGGACGGCGAACAGCTCGAAGCCTCTGAAATGGACGGCGCGCCGGCGCTCAAGCGGTTCTGGTACATCATCCTGCCGCACCTGAGCCGCGCCATCACCGTGGTCGTTCTGATCCAGACGATTTTCCTGCTGGCCGTGTTTGCAGAGATTTTCGTCACCACCGGCGGCGCATTTGGCACCAAAACCCTGTCCTACCTGATCTTCCAGCGCGTACTGGAGAGCCAGAACGTCGGTCTGGGGTCTGCGGGCGGCGTCTATGCCATCATCCTTGCCAACATCGTTGCCACGTTCCTGATGCGCATCGTTGGCAAAAACCTCGACAACTAAGGAGGACACTTTATGGCACGTTCCGTTACCACTCGTGGCAAGGCCATCAACACTGTCCTCGCTTGGGCTGTTGGCTTGCTGATATTCTTTCCGATCCTCTGGACGATCCTCACCAGTTTCAAAACCGAAGGTCAGGCCATCGCCTCGCCGCCGATTTTCCTGAACTTTGACTGGACCTTGGAAAACTATGCCGTCGTGCAGGAACGGTCGGATTACCTGAAATATCTGACCAACTCGATCGTGATTTCGGTCGGCTCGACCTTCCTCGGCCTGCTGGTCGCTATTCCGGCGGCCTGGTCGATGGCCTTTGTGCCGTCCAAGCGGACCAAGGACATCCTGATGTGGATGCTGTCGACCAAAATGCTGCCCGCCGTCGGCGTGCTGTACCCGATCTACCTGCTGTTCATCAAACTGGGCCTGCTGGATAGCCGCGCCGGTCTGGTGGTTGTCCTGATGCTGATCAACCTGCCGATCATTGTCTGGATGCTCTACACCTACTTCAAGGAAATCCCCGGCGAGATCCTCGAGGCCTGCCGGATGGATGGCGCCTCGCTGAAGGAAGAGATCATCCACATCCTGACCCCGATGGCTGTACCGGGCATCGCCTCTACCCTGCTGCTCAACATCATCCTCGCCTGGAACGAAGCCTTCTGGACGCTGAACCTGACCGCGGCCAAGGCGGCCCCGCTGACCGCGTTCATCGCCAGCTATTCCAGCCCCGAAGGCCTGTTCTACGCAAAACTCTCGGCTGCCTCGACCATGGCGATTGCACCGATCCTGATCATGGGCTGGTTCAGCCAGAAACAACTTGTCCGCGGCCTGACCTTTGGCGCCGTGAAATAAGGGAAAGATATTATGGGACGTATTACTCTCGATAAAGTCACCAAGCGCTTCGGCGATGTCGAAGTCATCCCGCCGCTGGACCTGACCATTGACGATGGCGAGTTTGTGGTCTTTGTCGGCCCCTCTGGCTGCGGTAAATCCACCCTGCTGCGCCTGATCGCAGGTCTGGAGGACGTGTCGGGCGGCCAGATCCGCATCGACGGCAAGGACGCGACCGCCCTCGCGCCCGCTCAGCGTGGTCTGGCGATGGTGTTCCAGTCCTATGCGCTCTACCCGCATATGACCGTGCGCAAAAACATCGCCTTCCCGCTCAAGATGGCGAAACTGGATCAGGCTGAAATCGACAAGCGTGTAAACGCCGCCGCCAATGTCCTGAACCTGACCAACTATCTGGAACGTCGCCCCGGCCAATTGTCCGGCGGTCAGCGCCAGCGTGTCGCCATCGGCCGCGCCATCGTGCGGGAACCGTCGGCCTTCTTGTTCGACGAACCCCTGTCGAACCTTGACGCCGCACTGCGGGTCGGCATGCGTCTGGAAATCAGCGAATTGCACGAACGCCTGAAAACCACGATGATTTACGTCACCCACGATCAGGTCGAAGCCATGACCATGGCCGACAAGATCGTCGTGCTACAGGCTGGCGTCATTGAACAGGTCGGCAGCCCGCTCGACCTCTACCGTGCCCCGCGCAACAAATTCGTTGCCGGGTTCATCGGCTCGCCCAAGATGAACTTTATCGAAGGTGCCGAAGCGGCCAAGTACAACGCCCACACCATCGGCATCCGTCCGGAACATATCGCCGCCTCCGCGACCGAAGGCACGTGGAAGGGCACCGTGGTTGTCAGCGAACACCTCGGGTCGGACACGTTCCTGCACGTTCACGGCACGGGGCTGGCGGATACGATGACCGTTCGCGTCGGGGGCGAATTCGACCTGCACCATGGCGATACCGTCTATCTGACGCCGGAATTGGACAAACTGCATCGCTTTGATGCCAAAGGACTGCGGATCGAATGAACCGGCTCGAGGGAAAAACAGCCCTGATCACCGGCGCTGCGCGCGGCATCGGGTTGGCCTTTGCTTCGGCCTTTATCGCCGAAGGCGCCAAGGTGGTCATCGCGGATATCAATCTGGAGGCGGCCAATAATGCCGCTTCCAAATTGGGCGATGCCGCGATGGCCGTCCATTGTGACGTCACCGACAAGGCCAGCATCGAGGCGGCGGTTGCCGCCGCCGAACAGGCCTTTGGCGGCATTGATATTCTGGTGAACAACGCGGCCCTGTTTACCGCCGCGCCGATCATCGAGATCACCGAGGCCGACTACCAAAAGGTGTTCGGCGTGAACGTCTACGGCACCCTGTTCATGATGCAGGCCGTCGCCAAGGGCATGATCGCCCGCGGCAAGGGCGGCAAGATCATCAACATGGCCAGCCAGGCCGGTCGCCGCGGCGAGAGCCTCGTTGCGGTGTATTGCGCCACCAAGGCCGCCGTGATCAGCCTGACGCAATCGGCAGGCCTGAACCTGATCCGTCACGGGATCAATGTGAACGCCATCGCCCCCGGTGTCGTGGACGGCGAACATTGGGACGGCGTGGACGCGTTCTTTGCCAAATACGAAGGACTGCAACCGGGCGAGAAAAAGCGTCAGGTAGGTGCCGCTGTTCCCTATGGCCGTATGGGCCGTGCCGAAGATCTGACCGGCATGGCTGTTTTCCTAGCAAGCAAAGACGCCGATTACGTTGTAGCGCAAACCTACAACGTCGATGGCGGCAACTGGATGAGCTGACATGGCAATCACACTCAACACCGCTGCCCTCGCGCAGCTTCCTGACACCATCGGCACCCCTGCCTATGATCGCTCTGCACTGACGGCAGGGATCGTTCACGTCGGCGTCGGCAACTTTCACCGCGCGCATATGGGCGTGTACCTCGACCAGCTCTTTGCCAAGGGCGAGAGCCTGAATTGGGCAATCTGCGGCGCAGGCGTGCGGCACGGCGATGCGGTCATGCGCGAAAAGCTGGCCGCGCAGGATTGGCTGACCACGGTTGTGGAACTCGACCCGTCGGGGCTGACAGCCCGCGTGACCGGCGCGATGATTGATTTCATCGAAATCGACGCCGAAAAAACCGTCGCCCGCATGGCCGATGCGCAGACCAAAATCGTGTCGACCACCATCACCGAAGGCGGTTACTATGTCGACGCGCTGACTGATGGCTTTAACGCGGCCCATCCGGATATCGTCGCAGATGCTGCGACCCCCGACGCGCCCAAAACCGTGTTCGGCATGGTGATCAAGGCGCTGCGCCTGCGCCGCGATGCCGGCTTGCCGCCGTTTACCTTCATGTCCTGCGACAACCTGCCGGAAAACGGCCATGTCGCCAAACGCACGGTTGTCGGGTTGGCGCGGCTGTCTGATCCCGACTTTGCGGACTGGATCGCAGCCAACGTCGCCTTCCCGAATTCGATGGTGGACTGCATCACTCCGGCGACCTCTGACCGCGAACGGGCGATGGTTGCTGAAACCTTTGGCATCACCGACGCCTGGCCGGTTGCCTGTGAACCGTTCCGCCAGTGGGTCCTAGAGGATAACTTCCCCCAAGGGCGTCCGGCACTGGAACTGGTTGGCGCGGAGTTCGTGGCCGATGTCGCCAAATACGAGCTGATGAAGCTGCGGATTCTGAACGGTGGCCATGCGGCGATCGCCTATCCGTCGGCTCTGCTCGGGCATCATTTCGTGCACGATGCGATGGCAGATCCGCTGATCCACGACTGGCTGGATACGCTGGAACAGCGCGAGATCATGCCCACCCTATCGCCCATCGACGGTGTGGACTATGACGCCTATCGGCAGCTGATCATCAGCCGCTTTGCCAATCCCAAGGTCGGCGATACCATCCCGCGTCTGTGTCTGGACGGCTCGAACCGCCAGCCCAAGTTTATCCTGCCTACCCTGCGCGATGCCTTGGCGGCTGGCGCGGATGTGGCGGGTCTGGCTCTCGAGGTGGCGCTGTGGTGCCGTTACTGCACCCAAGTTGACGAGGCCGGCAACGCCATCGCCCCGAACGATGACAACCATGTCGAGCTCAAAGCGCGCGCAGAAGAGGCCAAAACCCGCCCTGCGGCTTTCCTCGAGAACGTGTCGGTGTTTGGCGATCTGGCGCAGAATGCGGCCTTTGTCTCGGCCTTCGGGCTGGCTCTGGGCAACCTCTACGAAAAGGGCGTCCGTGCTACGTTGACGGCCTACATCGAAGGGTAATTTTGCCCTTCCCCCTCAGGACGGCGCCTTCGGGCGCCGTTTTTTTTGCCCGCATCGGACAATCAACCGTGTGCACAAAAAGAAACGGGGCCGCCGATTGGCGACCCCGTTCCCTGTTTGCCGTTGGGCGATGATTACATCATGCCGCCCATGCCGCCCATTCCGCCCATGTCGGGCATTGCGGCCGCGCCTTCCTTGGCAGGCTTGTCAGCCACCATGGCTTCGGTGGTGATCAGCAGACCAGCAACCGAGGCAGCGTCTTCCAGAGCGGTGCGGGTCACCTTGGCCGGGTCGATCACGCCGAACTTGAACATGTCGCCATATTCTTCGGTCTGAGCGTTGAAACCAAAGTTCTTGTCGTCCGACTCGCGCACTTTGCCAGCAACGACAGCGCCATCGACGCCAGCGTTTTCAGCGATCTGACGCAGCGGAGCTTCCAGCGCCTTGCGGACGATGGCGATACCGGCGTTCTGGTCGGCGTTCTGACCGGTCATGCCAGCCAGCACCTTGCCAGCCTGAACCAGAGCGACACCACCACCCACAACGATGCCTTCCTGAACGGCGGCACGGGTTGCGTTCAGGGCGTCATCGACGCGGTCCTTACGCTCTTTCACTTCGACTTCGGTCATGCCGCCAACGCGGATCACGGCAACGCCGCCAGCCAGCTTGGCCACACGTTCCTGCAGCTTTTCGCGGTCGTAGTCCGAAGAGGTTTCTTCGATCTGGGTGCGGATCTGGGCCACGCGGGCTTCGATCTCGGCCTTGTCGCCAGCGCCGTCAACGATGGTGGTGTTGTCCTTGGAGATCGAGATCTTCTTGGCGGTACCGAGCATGTCGATGGTGACGTTTTCCAGCTTCATGCCCAGATCTTCGCTGATAACCTGACCGCCGGTCAGAATAGCGATGTCCTGCAGCATGGCCTTGCGGCGATCGCCAAAGCCCGGGGCCTTGACAGCGGCAATCTTCAGGCCGCCGCGCAGTTTGTTGACCACGAGGGTCGCCAGCGCTTCGCCTTCGACGTCTTCTGCGATGATCAGCAGCGGGCGCTGCGACTGGATGACCGACTCGAGCAGCGGAACCATCGGCTGCAGCGACGACAGTTTCTTTTCGTGCAGCAGGATGACGGCGTCTTCGAGGTCCGCGATCATCTTGTCGGGGTTGGTGACAAAGTAGGGCGACAGGTAGCCGCGGTCGAACTGCATGCCTTCGACGACTTCGACTTCGGTCTCCATGCCTTTGTTTTCTTCGACGGTGATCACACCCTCGTTGCCAACGCGCTGCATAGCGTCTGCGATCTGACGGCCGATGGTGGCTTCGCCGTTCGCAGAGATCGTGCCGACCTGAGCAACTTCGTCCGAGTCGTTAACCGGGCGGGCAGCGGCCTTGATGGCTTCGACAACAGCGGAAGTCGCCAGATCGATACCACGCTTGAGGTCCATCGGGTTCATGCCAGCGGCAACCGACTTCATGCCTTCGACCACGATGGCCTGCGCCAGAACGGTCGCGGTGGTGGTGCCGTCACCGGCTTCGTCGTTGGTGCGGGAAGCAACTTCCTTCACCATCTGGGCGCCCATGTTCTCGAACTTGTCTTCCAGTTCGATTTCCTTGGCGACCGAAACGCCGTCCTTGGTGATGCGCGGGGCACCGAACGACTTTTCCAGAACCACGTTACGGCCTTTCGGGCCGAGGGTCACTTTGACCGCGTTTGCCAGGGTGTTGACACCCTTGAGCATACGGTTGCGGGCATCGGTGTTAAACTTGACGTCCTTAGCAGCCATTGCTGTATTCCTCGTCTAAATAAGTGTCAGATAAAGGCGCGATCTCAGGCGATAATGCCGAGAATGTCGCTTTCCTTCATGATCAGCAGTTCTTCGCCGTCGACGGTCACTTCAGTGCCCGACCACTTGCCGAACAGAACACGGTCGCCAGCCTTGACAGCCATCGCGATCAGCTCGCCCGAGTCCTTGCGGGCGCCTTCGCCACATGCGACGATCTCGCCTTCAGCGGGCTTTTCCTTGGCGCTGTCGGGGATGATCAGACCGCCCTTGGTTTTTTCGTCGCTCTGTACGCGGCGAACCAGAACGCGGTCGTGCAGCGGTTTGAAAGCCATTTGGTAGCTCCTCAGCTATCGTTATCTTACAGAACCCCTCCCGTGGGGTGTTAGCACTCATTCCGTCAGAGTGCTAACGACGCAAGAGTTAGGCACCGTCAAAGTCGGAGTCAAGAAGTCGTTCGACAAAAAAATCACAGTTTCCAGACAATGAAATAAAACTCTTTGGCGATTTCGGGTTTTGCGGATAACCAGAGGGCGATCTGAAACCAGCAGGAGGCTGCTATGCATCACGGAGTTCTTTGCACCCGAGCGTAAGACGCTCGCATCCAGCCTCTCGACGGGCCTGTTGCCCGCATGTGACATGCTTTTTCAGGACATCCCCCCATGTTTCCCCCCGATTTCGCCGGGCAGGATCGCTTCCGGCACACCGACTTGCACAAGATACTCGAAGAACGACGCCCGCTACCGCGCGGCCGTACTGCAGAAACGCCAGAGCCGTTTGTTAGCTTTCACCCGATGGGGCAGGCGCAGCCCCCGCGGGCGACCTTGATCGACCTTGCCCGCGATCCGCGTTTTGCGGAACGGCGGACCATCGTCGAACGCCCGGGCTTGCGGGTGGTATTGGGGCGCGGACTGATGGCGCTGGGATGGTGGTTGGTGCGGAGTTGACCTTTGAGGGCTACACTTCGCCCGCATCGCCCCCTATCTATTGGGCAACCGGAGGTTTTTGATGCGCCGCTTGCCGATTTTGATCGCTCTGTCCACCCTCGCGCCCATGACGGCCGTGGCCGCCTGCGGGCCTGACACTCTGGACAGCCATGTGACGGCCGAACAGTTGGCAGACCTCGACGCACGGGCCGCGACGTGGATCAATGGACAGGGGCTGGCGTGGACAGCCGTGCGCGGCGACGACCAACTGACCCTGATCGGAACGATCCATATCTATGACCCGCGCATCGACACCCTGCTCGAGCGGTTTTCGCCGGCAATTTCGCAGGCCGACGTGGTCTTGGTAGAAATGACGCTGGACGATCAGGCGGATATGCAGGCCGAACTGGTCGCGCAACCCGACCTGCTGTTGCTACCGAACAATGAAACCCTGCTCGAAATGATGCCGGAACAGCAGTGGTCGCTCTTGGCCACCGCGCTAGAGGCGCGCGGTTTGCCGCCGTTCATGGCTGCCCGGTTTCAGCCATGGTATCTGTCCACGCTCCTGTCCATTCCGGCCTGTTACGGGCTCGCCGGAGCGACGGCAGGTGGGCTCGACATGATGATCATGACGCAGGCCGCCGACGCCGGCACACCAGTTCGGGCGCTAGAGGATTGGCGGGACACAATCGCCCAATTGGCCAACGATCCGATCGACGAACAGCTTGATGCGCTAACGCTGTCGCAACTGCCGCCCGATTTCGAGGCGGCGGCCTTTAACAGTTTCCTGAACGATTTTTTTGCGGGCAATGTGGCGCGGAGCTGGGAATGGACGACGCTTGCTGCCAGTCTGGTACCGGGCGCCGACCCGGACAAAATCGCGATCATGACCGCCGACATGAAGGACGATCTGCTCGCGGCCCGAAATGGCGCATGGATGTCAGAGATAGAGGCGGTCACGAAAACCGCCGATGAGATCGTGATTGCCGTTGGGGCGATGCACCTGCCCGGAGATTTCGGTCTGGTGCATCTGCTGGAACAGGACGGCTGGACCGTCACGCGTCTGGATACGTCGAACAACTAGGGTTTCCGCCTGCGCAAACCAGCCCTGCGGCAATCCGCACCTATAGGGCAGGTGACAAGCGGCGCAGTCCTTTCTATAAGGCCCGCGATCTTCTCTCCGATAGGACTTTCGCAATGACGACTCTAGTTTTCGGTCACAAATCCCCTGACACCGACTCCACCGGCTCGCCCATCGTTTGGGCGTGGTACCTGAACGAAGTCAAAGGCGTTGCCGCCAAGCCGGTTTTGCTGGGTGAACCCAACACCGAAGCCGCCTTCGTCATCAACAAGTGGGGCTTTGCCAAGCCGGAAATCATTGCGGGCGTCGAGGCTGGCCAGCCGGTCGTCATCGTGGACACCAACAACCCCGCCGAACTGCCCGCCAACATCAACGCGGCCGACATCACCGCGATCATCGACCACCACAAACTGGTCGGCGGTCTGGAAACCAAAGGCCCGATCGACATCACCATCCGCCCGCTGGCCTGCACCGCCACCATCATGCACGACCTGATGGGCGATGCCGTCAAATCGGCGCCGCGCGGCATCAAGGGCGCGATGCTGTCGTGCATTCTGTCCGACACGCTGGAATTCCGCTCGCCGACCACCACCGACGTGGACAAGGCGCTGGCGCTGAAACTGGCGGCCGAGCTGAACATCGATGTTGCGGCCTACGCCTCGGAAATGTTCGAAGCCAAATCCGACGTTTCGGCCTTCTCGGACGCGGAACTGCTGCGTATGGACTCCAAAGAGTACAACGTGGACGGCACCGAATTGCGCGTGTCGGTTCTGGAAACCACCGCGCCGAAAATCGTGCTGGACCGCAAGGACAGCCTGATGGCCTCGATGGTTGACGTCGCCAAGGAAGACGGCGCCGATCAGGTTCTGCTGTTCGTGGTGGACATCCTCAAGGAAGAGGCCACCCTGCTGGTCCCGAACGAACTGGTCAAGAAAATCGCCGAAGCTTCGTTCGGCTGCACCGTTTCGGGCGACACCGTGGTTCTGCCGGGCATCATGTCCCGCAAAAAGCAGATCATCCCGGCACTCAAGGTCTGATCGATCTGACACAGGCTCAAAGGCCCGCCACTGCGCGGGCCTTTTTCATTAGGAGGCACCATGCGACCCGATTTCCTGCGCGAAATGAACCGCGGCGAAGAGGCCGAAGTGGCCAAGCTGTTGACCGATGCCTTTGGCGGCAAGGACGAGGCGCTGCTGGTCGAACGCCTGCGCAAGACCAAGGCCATGGCAGGCGAGATGGTCCTGCCCTCGGCCAATGGCATTGTGGGCTATCTGGCGCTGTCGGCCATGGTCGCGCCCAAGGGCTGGTTCGCGCTGGCCCCCGTCGCCATTCGCCCCGACATGCAGCGCATGGGCCACGGGCGGCGGATGGTCGGCATGATCACCGAATGGGCGCGTTTGTCGAACCAGACGCTGGTCGTGCTGGGGGATCCCGCCTTCTACAGCCGCTGCGGGTTCCGCCCCGCGCCCGATGGGCTGACCAGCCCCTACCCCGTTGACCACACACTGGTCTGTGGCCCGGTCCGGGCTACCTCACCCGCGTTGACCTATCCCCCTGCCTTTGGCTAATTCCCCCGCAATCGCCCGATACGGGCCGCATTTAACGTCAGGCTGCACATGACCCAGATTATTACCTCCCTGTCCGAAATTTCCGCGAATTATGACGCGATGTTCGTCGACCTGTGGGGCTGCATGCATAACGGCATCACCGCCTATCCCGAGGCCGTTCGCGCCATGCAGAATTACCGTGCCCAAGGCGGTAAGGTGATCCTCGTGACCAATGCGCCCCGCGCCTGGCCCTTTGTGGCGACGCAAATGGGCGAATTTGGCGTGCCTGCCGATGCCTATGACGCAATTGCCACCTCTGGCGATGCCGCCCGTGTGGCGCTGTTTTCCGGTGTAGTCGGCGAAAAGGTCTGGTTCATCGGCGAAGAGCGTGACCTCACCGTGTTTGAACCGATCAAGGTGGTCAAGGACCCGGTCGCCATCGAGATCACCCCTCTGACCGAGGCTGAAGGGATTGTGAACTGCGGCCCCTTTGACACCAAGGCGGACCCGGACGTGATGCGGGGCGAATTCCTCTTTGCCCGCGAAAAGGGGATGAAGATGCTGTGCTTTAACCCCGACATCATCATCGACCGCGGCGAGAGCCGGGAATATTGCGCCGGCGCTTTGGCCAAACTCTACGAGGAAATGGGCGGCGAAGTGTTCTATTTCGGCAAGCCGCATAGTCCGATCTACGACCTCGCCCGTCGGCGGCTGGCGGATCTCGATGTGAATGCAGATCAGGCGCGGATTCTCTGCGTCGGGGACGGTATCCGGACCGACATTCTGGGGGCCGCTGGCGAAGGATATGATTCCCTGTTTGTCACCGGCGGATTGGCGGCCCAAGAGACTGCGACCAAAGTACAGCCCGACCCCGAACGCCTAAACGCCTTTATTCAAAGTGAAAAAATAGAGGCCACCTATGCCATCGGCTATGTGAGATAACAAAAAGGGGTTGTCTTTTCTGCATCTGCAAAGTAATTATGTTTCAAGCTGAACCCCAACAGGGATTGTTTGTTACTTTATGGAGCGCGAAATGCTGGACAACTTCCCCCGTGGAACCATCTGCATCGAAGACATCGAAATCGGCATGGTCCGGTCGCTCCGCAAGGTGGTGACCGACCGCGACATCGAACTGTTTGCCGAGGTGTCCACCGACCGCAACCCGGTGCACCTCGACGACGACTACGCCCGCGATACGATTTTTGAGGGCCGCATTGCCCACGGGATGCTGACCGCCGGTCTGGTATCGGCGGTGATCGGAGAACAGTTGCCCGGACATGGCACTGTCTATCTGGGTCAGAGCCTGAAATTCCTTGGGCCGGTGCGCCCCGGCGACATGGTTCTTGCCGAGGTCGAGGTGATCAATATCGACCACGCCAAGCGCCGCGTCACGCTCGACACCCGCTGTCTGGTCAATGGGAAAAAGATCCTGATCGGCGAAGCCGTGGTGTTGGCCCCCTCGCGCAAGTTCGACTGATCTTGCAACCGCGCGCCGGGGCGGCTAGGCATCGGCTATGCGTATTATCCGCGACACACTGTATATGGACCCCTCTGACCGCGGCGCAGTCGCGGCCATCGGGAATTTTGACGGCGTTCATCTGGGCCATCAGGCTGTCCTGAACCAGACACGGCAGATTGCCGAGGAGTTGGGCGCGCCATTGGGCGTGATGACGTTCGAACCGCATCCGCGACAGTTCTTTGCCCCCGACGCGCCGACGTTCCGGCTGATGAATGCCGAAGCCAAGGCGCACCGGCTGAGCAAACTGGGCGTGCAGAAACTATTCGAGGTGCCGTTCAATGGTGCTTTGGCCGGACTGTCGCCCCGCGATTTCGCTCTCGAGGTCATCGTGAAACGGCTGGGGCTGAAACACGTGGTGGTCGGTGCCGATTTCCATTTCGGCAAAGGCCGTACCGGTAGCATCGACACCCTCGAGGAGTTGGGCGCGGAACTGGGCTTTGGCGTGACCATCACCCCGATCCTCTCGCTCAAGGAAGAGGTGTCGTCGACCAACATCCGCAACGCGCTGACCGATGGACGGCCGCAGGACGCTGCCGCCATGTTGGGGCACCTGCATCGGATCGAGGGGCGCGTTATCCGCGGTGACCAGCGTGGGCGCGATCTGGGATATCCGACCGCAAACATGTCGATTACCGGGTTGCACCAGCCAAAGCTGGGCGTCTATGCGGTCAAGGTCGATGTGCTGACCGGACCCTATACCGGACACTACGGCGGCGCGGCCTCGATCGGGGTGCGCCCGATGTTCGGCCAGGATAACGTCCCGAACATCGAAACCTTCGTGTTCGATTTCAAGGGTGATTTGTACGGTGCAGAGCTATCCGTCGCCCTGATTGACTATCTGCGACCAGAGTTAAAGTTTGACAGCCTCGACGCCCTGATTACACAAATGGGCCATGACTGCGACCAAGCGCGAGAGATCCTGAAACATGCCTGACATCGACCGCTCCGGACTTCGTTCGCGGTATTGGGAAAAGGTCCCGATGGCCAAGATGAACAAGGCGGAATGGGAGGCGCTATGTGACGGCTGCGGCAAATGCTGCCTGAACAAGCTGGAGGACGAGGACACCGGCGAGGTGGCGCTGACCCGGGTGGCCTGTCGGTTGCTGGACGATGCAACCTGCCTGTGCAGCCAATACCCGATCCGGCACCAGTTCGTGCCGGAATGCATCGTCTTGACCCCGAAAACCATCCAAGACAATCTCTACTGGCTACCGCAAACCTGCGCCTATCGCCTGGTCACCGAAGGTCAGCCGCTGTTCGATTGGCACCCGCTGATTTCGGGCAATCCGGAAACCGTCCATTTGTCCGGCGTGTCCATGCAATATAGAACCGTCTCAGAGTTCGACGTCGCCGACGACGATTGGGAAGACCATATCATCGAGGAGCCCATCTAATGTTCTTTGCCTCGGACAATACCAGCCCCGTCCACCCCGCTGTGATGGAAGCGCTGACCCGCGCGAATGAGGGCTACGCCAAATCCTATGGCGCGGATGACATCATGGACCGCGTCCGGCAAAAAATACGCGACCTGTTTGAAGCACCGGAGGCTGCTGTCTATCTGGTGGCCACGGGAAGCGCGGCCAATGCTCTTGGACTGTCGATCATGACAGAGCCGTGGCAAACGATTTTCTGCCACCGCAATGCCCATATCGAGGAGGACGAGTGCGGCGCGCCCGAGTTCTATATCGGCGGCGGCAAACTGGCACTGGTCGAAGGATTGCACGGCAAAATGGACCCCGAGGCCCTGCGCAGGGCGATCGAATTCACTGGCCGGGGCGGCGTCCACAATCACCAGCGCGGCGTCGTGGCCCTGACGAATGTCACCGAAAACGGCACCGTCTATTCGGTCCGTCAGGTCAAGGCGCTCACCGCCATTGCCAAGGAATACGGCCTGCCGGTCCACATGGACGGGGCGCGCTTTGCCAATGCCATCGCGGCCACCGAGGCCAGCCCGGCCGAAATGACGTGGAAGGCAGGTGTCGATGTGCTGTCGTTCGGAGGGACCAAAAACGGCCTGATGGGCGTCGAAGCGGTCGTGATCTTTGATCCGGCCAAGGCGTGGGAGTTCGAACTGCGCCGCAAACGGGGTGGTCATCTGTTTTCCAAGCACCGCTATCTGTCGGCCCAGATGGAGGCCTATCTCGAGGGTGACCTGTGGATCCGGCTGGCGCAACATGCCAACCGCATGGGCGTGACGCTGTCAAAGGGCATCACCGCCCTGCCCGGCGCGTCTCTGCTGCATCCTACGGATGCCAACTGCGTCTTTGCCAGTTTCCCGCGCCGCGCCCACCGCGCGGCCCATGCCGCCGAGGCGCGGTACTATCTGTGGCCGTTCAACCAGAGCCTTGACGGGGATGAGGACGAATGCCTCGCCGCGCGGCTGGTCTGTAGCTGGTCAACGACGGCCGAGGACGTGGAGCAGTTTCTACAACATCTCAGAGCCTGACGCCGACGTGGCAGGGGGGCGCTGCCCCCCTGACGGCCTGCGGCCTACCCCCCGGGATATTTACAGCACAAAGGCTAGAGCGTGCCGGACAAGTGGCTGTCGAGATCATCGAGACGATCCTGTCCCCAGAACCGCTGATCGGCGTCCGTGATGTAGAAGGGGGCACCAAAGGCACCGCGAGATACGGCCTCCTCGAGGTTGGCCTCGTATTCGGCGGCTGACGTGAACAGACCCTTATCGGCGAGATCGGGATCAAAGCCTGCCTCTGCGAGGCACGCGCGGATGACGCTGTCTTCGGCAATGTTCTGATCGCGTGCCCAGACCGATCCGGTGATGGCATGGACCAGAGCGCCCAGATCGCCGCTGCCAGCCTTTTGCGCGGCGATGATCGCATAGGCGGCCGGTGCGCCGTTGGTCGGCCAGAACGCCGGTTTGAGGTTCAGAGGGAGCGATGCCTTCTTGGCTTGGCGAGTGAGTTCCTGAGCGCGGTACTCTTGGCGCGAGGCATGGCGCTGGGCGGGTGGCGTCCCCCCTGTGCGGCCAAAGAGCGCAATGATATCCAGCGGTTTATAGGTGATCGAGGCCCCATGCCGGGCCGCGATCTGTTCCAGACGCGTTCCAGCCAGATAGGTATAGGGCGAAAGCGTCGCAAAGTAGTAATCTATATGCGGCATTGGTGACCTCGTCAGTGCGTGAAGTGTTTGCCACAGCCTAGGTCTGTGCTAGGCGAAGTCAACGTCACGAATCCTTCATGTTTGGTCATGAAATCTAGCCGGGGACCTGCCACATGCCGTCTATGAACGAACCGAAACTGATTTCGGGCAATGCCAACAAACCGTTGGCCACTGCCATTGCCCGCCGGATGTCGATGCATCGCGGCATGAACGTCGGGCTGGTCAATGCCCGCGTCGAACGGTTCAACGATCAGGAAATTTTTGTCGAAGTCTACGAAAACGTTCGGGGCGAAGACATGTTTGTCATTCAGCCGACCTCGAATCCGGCGAACGACAACCTGATGGAACTGCTGATCATCACCGACGCGCTCAAGCGGTCCTCGGCCGGTCGTATCACCGCCGTGATCCCCTATTTCGGCTATGCCCGTCAGGATCGCCGGACCAAGGCCCGCACGCCGATTTCCGCCAAGCTGGTCGCCAATCTGATTGCGCAGGCAGGGGTGGACCGCGTGTTGACCATGGATCTGCACGCCACGCAGATCCAGGGGTTTTTCGATATTCCGGTGGATAACCTCTATGCGGCGCCGATTTTCGCGCTGGACATCAAGCACCATTTCAAAGGCCAGACGGACGATATCATGGTCGTTTCTCCGGACGTGGGCGGTGTCGCCCGCGCACGCGAGCTGGCCAAGCGGATCAACGCACCGCTGTCGATCGTCGACAAGCGCCGCGAGAAGGCGGGCGAAGTTGCCGAGATGACCGTTATCGGCAACGTCGAAGGCAAGAAGTGCATTATCGTGGACGACCTCTGCGACACCGCTGGGACGCTGTGCAAGGCCGCCGAGCACCTGATCGAGGCAGGCGCCTCGGAGGTTCACGCCTATATTTCGCACGGCGTGATGTCCGGCCCGGCCGTTGAGCGCGTGACCAATTCGGTGATGAAGTCGCTGGTGATCACCGACACCATCCAGCCGACTGACGCCATCCTGAAGGCGCCGAACATCCGCGTGGTTCCGACTGCGCCGATGTTTGCGCAGGCCATCCTGAACACGTGGAATGGCACCTCTGTATCGTCGCTGTTTGAAGACGAGACTCTGGTCCCGATCTACGAGGGCCTCTACAACACCAACTAATTGGTGAGGATACCAGAAACACAAAGCCCCGGCACTGCCGGGGCTTTTGCGTTAGAGATCAAGCTCCCAGTCGTCTTCGTACCGAAGCGCGCCGATCGCCATCCAGGCGACACGGACCCGCGCAACCTTGGTATCGCCCCAAGTACGGAACACGATTTCAAACCCGGTCAGCGAGATATTTTCGGCCTGCACGTCCATACGGGTGTTGGCAGAATTCGACATGTCCAACATCGACAGCCAACATTGAACCGATGGCAGGGCTTTGTAGGGGGTTTCAAACGTCACTTCGGACCTGACCAAGCGCGGACCATGGCCCGACCACATAGGTCCCCCACTGTCGAAATCCGAAAATAGGATGACGTCGCCCTGATCGACCCCAATCAGGTGATTTTCCAACCTGTTCATTCTACACTTCACTCAATTTCCACGCCAACCTTACTGCATCACTTATGCCGAAGGCGAGTAGCAGATGAAAAAAGGCCCCGAAAATTCGGAGCCTTTTTTTGATAATCTTAACGGTCGAACTTAGTCGCGATAGGAAAGTCCCATGTGGGAGCCAATCGCAACCATGTCGGCCAACAGGCGGGCCGCATCGTCCACCATGCCCGGCTCGTTATGGAAGTTCTTCAGAGCCGCTTCGTGCGCGGCGCGGTATTCCGCAACCATCGCATCGAACACAGTCTGCGTCACTTCTGCCGCCGGCAACGCACGTTCGGCCAGAACCGAAACGTTGGTGCCACCGATTTCGGCAAAACCACCGGACACGATGTAGTCTTCGGTGCCGCCAGCATGCGTAACCCGCAGAACACCGGGGCGCAGCGTGGTGATGGTCGGGGCATGCCCTGCCATCGCCGTCATTGCGCCTTCGGCGGCCGGGATCTGGACCTCGGTGGCCTGAACGGAAGCAAGCTTCCGCTCAGGGGATACGAGATCGAACTGGAACGCTTCAGACATGTCGCCTCCTTAGGCCGCAGAGGCGGCCAGTTTTTCGGCTTTAGCGATCACTTCGTCGATGCCGCCAACCATGTAGAAGGCGGATTCGGGCAGGTGGTCATACTCGCCGGCAACCACAGCCTTGAACGACTTGATGGTTACCTCGAGCGGAACCTGTACGCCGTCAGAGCCGGTGAAGACCTTTGCCACGTCGAACGGCTGCGACAGGAAGCGCTGGATCTTACGTGCACGGGTCACGGTCAGCTTATCTTCTTCCGACAGTTCGTCCATGCCGAGGATGGCGATGATGTCCTGCAGCGACTTGTAGCGCTGGAGGATACCCTGCACCTGACGGGCAACGGTGTAGTGCTCTTCGCCCACAACTTCGGGGTCGAGGATACGCGAGGACGAGTCCAGCGGGTCCACGGCCGGGTAGATACCCAGTTCCGAAATCGCACGCGACAACACGGTGGTTGCGTCGAGGTGAGCAAAGGTCGTTGCCGGAGCGGGGTCGGTAAGGTCGTCCGCCGGAACGTACACGGCCTGGATCGAGGTGATCGAGCCGTTCTTGGTCGAGGTGATGCGTTCCTGCATCGCGCCCATGTCGGTTGCCAGCGTCGGCTGGTAGCCCACTGCGGACGGGATGCGGCCCAGCAGAGCCGACACTTCCGAACCAGCCTGGGTAAAGCGGAAGATGTTGTCCACGAAGAACAGAACGTCCGTACCCGAAGCGTCACGGAACTGTTCGGCCAGCGTCAGACCGGTCAGCGCCACACGAGCACGGGCTCCCGGGGGTTCGTTCATCTGACCGTACACCAAGGCCACCTGCGATTCCGACAGGTTGTCCGGCTTGATAACGTTGGATTCGATCATTTCGTGGTAGAGGTCGTTCCCTTCACGGGTCCGTTCACCAACACCAGCGAACACGGAGAAGCCCGAGTGCACTTTTGCGATGTTGTTGATCAGTTCCATGATCAGAACGGTCTTGCCCACGCCGGCGCCGCCGAACAGACCGATTTTACCACCCTTCGAGTAGGGAGCCAGAAGGTCGATAACCTTGATGCCCGTCACGAGGATTTCGGTCGCGGTGGACTGTTCGCTGAACTCGGGGGCAACAGCGTGGATCGGACGGAATTCGTCAGCGACCACCGGGCCCTTTTCGTCAACGGGTTCGCCGACCACGTTCAGGATGCGACCCAGAGTGGCCTTGCCAACCGGCACCGAGATCGGCGCGCCGGTGTCGGCAACTTCCTGACCACGAACGAGACCTTCGGTCGCGTCCATAGCGATGGTACGAACGGTGTTTTCGCCAAGGTGCTGGGCTACTTCAAGAACCAGCTTCTTGCCGTTGTTTTCAGTGTTCAGTGCGTTAAGGATCGCCGGCAGAGCGTCCTCGAACTGCACGTCCACAACGGCGCCAATCACCTGGGTGATCTTGCCTTTTGCGTTTGCCATGTGTCGTGTCTCCGGTTCTTAGAGCGCTTCCGCGCCCGAGATGATTTCGATCAGTTCGTTGGTAATAACGGCCTGACGCGAACGGTTGAATTCAATGGTCAGCCGGTCGATCATATCGCCCGCGTTGCGGGTGGCGTTGTCCATTGCGCTCATCCGGGCACCCTGTTCGGATGCACCATTTTCCAAGAGAGCCGAGAAGATCGCGGTGGCAACGCTCTGCGGTAGCAGGTCGGCCAGGATCGCTTCCTCGCTCGGTTCATAGTCGTAGTCGGTCGTCGGGCCTTCGGCGGCTTCGAACTTGGCCGGGATCACCTGCTGCGCGGTCGGGACCTGAGAGATCACAGACTGGAATTGCGCATAGAAGATCGTAGCGATGTCGAATTCACCCTCTTCGAAGCGGCCCAAGAGGTCCTTGGCGATGGCCTGCGCATTGGCATAACCGATCGTCTTGGTGCCACTCAGGTCCACGTGACCGATGAAGTGATTGCCAAGGTCGCGACGCAGTTGTTCGCGGCCTTTTTTGCCTACGGTCAGGATCTTGACCGTCTTGCCTTCGGCCAAGAGGGCCTGGGCACGTTGACGGGCAAGACGCACGATCGTCGAGTTGAAGCCACCACACAGGCCCCGTTCAGCGGTCATGACCACAAGCATGTGGACTTTGTCGCTTCCGGTACCCTTGAGCAGCAACGGTGCAGTATCCGACTGGCCGACAGAAGCCGCCAGCGCAGACACGACCGCATTAAAGCGCTCGGCATAAGGCCGGGCAGCTTCTGCGGCTTCCTGGGCGCGACGGAGCTTAGCCGCCGCGACCATTTGCATCGCCTTGGTGATCTTGCGGGTCGATTTGACCGACGTGATCCGGTTTTTAAGGTCTTTAAGACTTGGCACTGCCTTGTCTCCTCATCCAGAGCCCGGCGATCAGGCGAAATCAGCGGCGAATTCGTCCAGCGCAGCTTTCAGCTTGGCCTCGGCGTCGCCCTTGATCTTCGGGTCGTCCTTGGTCAGCCATTCCAGAATGTCCGAACGCTTGGTGCGCAGGAAGTTCAGCATGGCTGCCTCGAATTCACCGACGCGCGAAACCGGCAGCTTGTCCAGATAGCCGTTGGTGCCAGCGTAGATCGCGCAAACGATCTCGGCGTTGGTCAGCGGCGAGTACTGGGGCTGCTTCATCAGTTCCGTCAGACGGGCACCGCGGTTCAGCAGCTTCTGGGTTGCGGCGTCGAGGTCCGAGCCGAACTGGGCAAAAGCAGCCATTTCGCGATACTGGGCCAGCGAGAGCTTAACCGGGCCAGCAACGGTCTTCATCGCGTTGGTCTGTGCGGACGAACCCACACGCGACACGGACAGACCGGTGTTCACGGCCGGGCGGATACCCTGGTAGAACAGTTCGGTTTCAAGGAAGATCTGACCGTCGGTGATCGAGATCACGTTGGTCGGAATAAAGGCCGACACGTCGCCGCCCTGGGTTTCGATAACCGGCAGAGCGGTCAGCGAGCCAGCGCCGAAGTCTTCGTTCAGCTTGGCCGAACGTTCCAGCAGACGGGAGTGGAGATAGAACACGTCGCCCGGGTAGGCTTCACGTCCCGGCGGACGACGCAGCAGCAGCGACATCTGACGGTACGACACGGCCTGCTTGGACAGGTCATCGTAAATGATCAGAGCGTGGCGGCCGTTGTCACGGAAGTGTTCAGCCATAGCGGTTGCGGCGTAGGGCGCCAGGAACTGCATCGGAGCCGGGTCCGAAGCGGTTGCTGCCACGACGATGGTGTATTCCATCGCGCCGTTTTCTTCGAGCTTCTTGACCAGCTGGGCAACGGTCGAACGCTTCTGACCGACAGCAACGTAGACGCAGTACAGCTTCTTGGACTCGTCGTCGCCAGCAGCTTCGTTGTACGACTTCTGGTTCAGGATGGTGTCCAGCGCGATCGCGGTCTTACCGGTCTGACGGTCGCCAATGATCAGTTCGCGCTGACCACGACCGATCGGGATCATCGCGTCAACGGACTTGAGGCCGGTCGCCATCGGTTCGTGAACCGATTTGCGGGGAATGATGCCCGGAGCTTTGACGTCGGCAACCAGACGCTTGGAGGCGTTGATCGGACCTTTGCCGTCGATCGGGTTACCCAGACCGTCAACAACGCGGCCCAGCAGTTCGTCGCCAGCCGGAACGTCCACGATCGAGTTGGTGCGCTTTACAGTGTCACCTTCTTTGATGTCGCGGTCGGAACCGAAAATAACAACACCGACGTTGTCAGTTTCGAGGTTCAGAGCCATCCCGCGGATACCACCGGGGAATTCGACCATTTCACCAGCCTGGACGTTGTCCAGACCGTAAACGCGCGCGATACCGTCACCGACCGAGAGAACGCGGCCGATTTCGGCCACTTCGGCCTCTTGGCCAAAGTTCTTTATCTGGTCTTTTAGGATCGCAGAAATTTCTGCAGCTTGGATCGCCATTATCCGACCTCTTTCATGGTGTTCTGGAGAGCGCTGAGCTTGGAGCGGATCGACGTGTCGATCATCTTCGAGCCCACCTTGACTACAAGACCGCCGATAAGCGCTTCATCTACGGTCGCATTGATGTTGACGTCTTTGCCGACTTTCGCCTTGAGAGTCTTGGCCAGCTTTTCCGTCTGCGCCTTGGTCAGCGCCTTGGCGCTTACGACGTCGGCGGTCACTTCGCCCTTTTCGTCCGCAATGCGGGCGCGCAGCACGGTCAGCAGCTGCGGCAGGACGAACAAGCGGCGTTTCTGGGCCATCAGGCCCAAAACGTTGGTCATCACGTCCGACAGGGACATTGCCTTGGCCAGAGCGGCAACGGCAACGGCCTGATCTTCGCGGCTATACAGGGGCGAAGAGATCAGAGCAGTCAGATCGGCGCTGTCGGCCAGAGCGGCACCCAGTGCGGTGATGTCAGATTCAAGAGCCGGCAGACCGTTGGCCTCTTTGGCCAGGTCGAACACGGCGGATGCATAGCGCGAAGCAATGCCGGTTGAGATCGAAGCTGGTTCGGACACGTCCACCCTTCCGATGTTTTGGCCATTCTGTCACCGGTCGGGACCGGCTCAATTCAGGCAGCTTAAACGGCCCTCGCTACACGGGGGCGTCAAATCACGGGCGATGTAGCAGAGGTCCTTTGATGGGGCAACCATGTTAGACGCTAAGTTGAGAAATGTTTGCGTCTTAAATCGCCCCTATTCGGGCAAGTGCGACGATTAGCGCACCCCTAGACAAAGAACAGAGGTCCATTGGTCGCTCTACACTCCGAATCTGTCAACTCACCAAAGGGTGACTGGCCCATTTCTAAAAGAGTTAGCGCTCTGTGCTGCTGAAAAATCCCGGCTCTGGCAGCGGGCGACCGACGCCCTCCAGAATGCGCAGCGGACGGCGCGCGACCTCGCCCAAACCGGGTTTGCGCGGGGCGGCGACCTGTTTGGACACTTCGACCATCAACACACCGCCGGCGGCCACGAACGGGAATTTCCGCCCGAACTGCTCGAGCAGGCTCGACATCTTGCGCCAGATTCGCCGAGTGGAGGGCGGTTGATACAAAACCGATCGCGTGGTTTCGGTGACAAACCCGTGCGTGCGCAATTGGGCCTCTAGCTGGCCCAGCGAATAGGGCCGACCATAGCCAAAGGGCGTGCGGTCCGACCGCGACCACAACCCGGCCCGGTTCGGCACGATGAACACCGCCCGCCCGCCCGGTCCGAGCACACGGCTACACTCTTCCAGCACGGCAGTCGGATTTTCCGAGGTCTCCAGCCCGTGCAGCACGACCAGACGGTCCACTGCCCCGGTATCTATCGGCCAGAGCGTTTCCTCGCACAGGACCGAGACATTCGCCATGCCCTGCGGCCAGGGCATCACGCCTTGGGGACCGGGCATCAGCGCAATCACCCGCCGGGCGGTCGGCAGATAGGGCCGCAGCAATGGCGCGGCGAATCCGAACCCCACCACCGTTTGACCCTGCGCGTGCGGCCAAATCTGCACCAGATTGTCGCGCACTACCTTTTGTGCCGCACGCCCCAAGGCGCTGCGGTAGTAGAAATTGCGAAGATCCAGAACGTCCAGGTGCATTGCAGGCCGCGATAGTTTGGGTCAGGCTCGGTCCAACGATAACCGAACAGTTGGACCATGACATGACTCTTGCCCTTTTCACCATCCCCTGTCTGGCCGACAACTATGCCTTTGTGCTGCACAACACGGTGACGGACGATTGCGCGCTGGTCGATGCCCCCGAAATCGCCCCGATCGAGGCGTTTCTGGATCGTCACTCCCTGACCCTGACCGATATCTTGATCACGCATCACCATTACGACCATGTCGAGGGTGTCGAATATTTCCACAATCGGTTCGGCGCACGCGTCATTGGTGCCGCCGCGGATTCGCACCGCCTGCCCCGTCTGCACGTCGAGGTCGCCGAGGGCGACAGACTGACTATCTGTGGCGAGGACTGCACCGTGATCGACGTATCGGGCCATACTATCGGGCATATTGCGTTCCATTTCCCGCAGAGCCGATACGCCTTTACCGCCGACAGCCTGATGGCCATGGGGTGCGGCCGCCTGTTCGAAGGCACGCCCGATCAAATGTGGCAAAGCCTGCTGAAACTGCGCGCACTGCCGTCGGACACAATAATTTGTTCCGGCCATGAATATACCGCCGGCAATGCGAAATTCGCTCTGACGATCGAACCGGAAAACCCCGATCTGGTGGCCAGGGTCGCCGACATTACTGCGGCCCGCACCGAGGGACGCCCGACGGTTCCGTCTCTTCTTTCCTTAGAAATTGCAACAAATCCCTTTCTTCGTGCAGATCTCGCACAGGTGAAAGCGGCGGTTGGCATGGAGAATGCATCAGATACAGCGGTATTTGCGGAAATCCGCGCCCGAAAGGACAGGTTCTGATGTCTGCCGCCCAAACATTCCCCGTTGACCCGCCGTTAAGGGGATCTGTCGTTAAATCTGCGAGGAAATATCAAATTAGACCTTGAAGGTTTGGCACAGAAGACCAAACCTAGAGGTATGAGGCCACGGTCAGACGGGACCGGTTCCCCGATGACCCCGACAACGAGGAGCACACAGCGTGCCGTCATTTTCGACATCTCTCGAGCAGTCCATTCACGCGGCATTGGCGTTGGCGAATGCCCGTCGACATGAGCTCGCCACCCTGGAACATCTGTTGCTGGCCTTGATCGATGAACCTGATGCCGCCCGTGTCATGCGGGCCTGCGCGGTTGATCTGGACGAGCTTCGCAAGAACCTCGAAGATTACATCGACGAAGACCTGTCGACCCTGATCACCGACGTCGAAGGATCGGAAGCCGTGCCGACGGCTGCGTTCCAGCGTGTAATCCAGCGCGCTGCGATCCATGTCCAGTCGTCTGGCCGGACCGAGGTTACGGGGGCAAACGTTCTGGTCGCGATCTTCGCCGAACGTGAATCGAATGCCGCCTATTTCCTGCAAGAGCAGGACATGACCCGCTACGACGCCGTGAATTTCATCGCGCACGGTGTCGCCAAGGACCCTGCCTTTGGCGAGAGCCGCTCTGTCAAAGGGTCGGAGGATGACACCAGCGGAACGTCGACCTCCGGCACCCCCAATCCGGGCGAGGCTGACGTCAAAGAAACTGCGCTGTCCAAATATTGCGTCGACCTGAACGCCAAGGCCCGCAAGGGCGATGTGGACCCGCTGATCGGCCGCGAAGGCGAGGTCGAGCGCTGTATTCAGGTTCTCTGTCGCCGTCGGAAAAACAACCCGCTGCTGGTCGGCGATCCGGGCGTCGGCAAAACCGCCATCGCCGAGGGTCTGGCCCGCAAGATCATCACCGACGAAGTACCCGAGGTGCTGGCCGGGGCGACGATCTATAGCCTCGACATGGGTGCGCTGTTGGCCGGAACCCGCTATCGCGGCGACTTTGAAGAGCGGCTCAAGGCGGTGGTGTCCGAACTTGAGGACCATCCGGATGCCGTGCTGTTCATCGACGAAATCCATACGGTGATCGGGGCTGGTGCGACCTCTGGCGGCGCCATGGACGCCTCGAACCTGCTGAAACCGGCGCTTCAGGGCGGTAAACTGCGCTGTATGGGGTCCACCACCTACAAAGAATTCCGTCAGCATTTCGAAAAGGACCGCGCGCTGTCCCGCCGGTTCCAGAAAATCGACGTGAACGAGCCGTCGGTCGAGGATTCGATCAAGATCCTTCAGGGCCTCAAGCCCTACTTTGAGGATCATCACCACATCCGCTACACCGCTGACGCGATCAAGGCGGCGGTCGAATTGTCGTCGCGCTACATCAACGACCGCAAGTTGCCGGATAAAGCCATCGACGTCATCGACGAGGCCGGTGCCGCACAGCATCTGGTTGCTGAATCCAAGCGCCGCAAAACCATCGGCGTCAAAGAGATCGAGGCCGTCGTGGCCAAGATCGCCCGTATCCCGCCGAAAAATGTGTCCAAGGATGACGCGGAAACGCTCAAGGATTTGGAAAAATCCCTCAAGCGCGTGGTATTTGGTCAGGACAACGCGATCGAGGCCCTGTCCAGCGCGATCAAATTGGCCCGCGCCGGCCTGCGCGAGCCGGAAAAGCCGATTGGCAACTACCTGTTTGCAGGTCCGACCGGCGTCGGCAAAACCGAGGTGGCCAAACAACTGGCCGACACGCTGGGGGTGGAACTGCTGCGGTTCGACATGTCCGAATACATGGAAAAACACGCGGTTAGCCGCCTGATCGGTGCCCCTCCGGGCTATGTCGGGTTTGATCAGGGCGGCATGTTGACCGACCGCGTCGATCAAAATCCGCACTGTGTGCTGCTACTCGACGAAATCGAAAAGGCGCACCCGGACGTCTACAACATCCTGTTGCAGGTGATGGACCACGGCAAACTGACCGACCACAACGGCCGGACGACCGATTTCCGCAACGTGATCCTGATCATGACCTCGAACGCCGGGGCTGCCGAACAGGCCAAAGAGGCAATCGGCTTTGGTCGTGACCGGCGCGAGGGCGAGGATACCGCGGCTATCGAACGGACTTTTACCCCGGAATTCCGCAACCGTCTGGACGCGGTGATCGGGTTCCAGCCGCTACCCAAAGAGGTGATCCTGCAGGTGGTCGAAAAGTTTGTTCTCCAGCTCGAGGCGCAGTTGATGGACCGTAACGTCCACATCGAATTGTCCGAAGCGGCCGCCATCTGGCTGGGTGACAAGGGCTACGACAGCAAGATGGGCGCACGACCGCTGGGCCGCGTCATTCAGGAAAACATCAAAAAGCCGCTCGCCGAAGAGTTGCTCTTTGGCAAGTTGACCAAGGGCGGCCTCGTCCGCGTCCTGGTCAAGGATGACAAGCTGGTTTTGGATGTCGAACCGCCCCAGCAGGGCCGTCTGGCCGGGAATAAACCCCCGCTGCTCACCGCCGACTGATGCGGTCTGTCCTGACTGTTACGCTTTTGTCCCTCGCCTTGCCCAGCACGGCGAGGGACATTTCTTTGGGGCTGCCGATTGATTGCGACCTCGGGACGACCTGTTATATTCAGAACTACGTCGATCACGATCCGACCGCTGGCCGTCAGGACCTGTTTTGCGGCAACCTGACCTACGATGGCCACGACGGGACGGATTTTGCCCTGCCCTCGATCCTCAGCCAACAGCGTGGCGTCACCGTCCTAGCCGTTGCTCCGGGGCGGGTCGCCGCCCTCCGATCCAACATGGAGGACGTGCTACAGGGCACGCCAAACGCACCTGATGTCACCGATAGGGAGTGTGGAAATGGCGTGGTCATCGACCACGGTGGTGGCTGGGTCAGCCAGTATTGCCATCTGGCCAAATCCTCGGTGTCCGTCAGCGTCGGGGATCAGGTCGCGATGGGCCAGCCGATTGGTCTGGTTGGCCTCTCAGGTCAGACCGAGTTTCCACATCTCCACCTGTCGCTGCGCCATGATGAGATTGCCGTCGATCCGTTTTCACCGAACGCCGACACCTGTGGCGAGGTTGGCGAAACGCTCTGGCTCTCCGCGCCACCAACGCCCGTGGGCGGGCTGATCTCAAGCGGTTTTGCGGCTGCGGTTCCGGACTACAACACGGTCAAGCAGGGCTTCGCTGCGGCCATCAACCTGACACCGGCGGATAATCTGGTCCTTTGGGCCTTTGCCTTTGGGGCCGAGCCGGGCGATCAGATTCAGCTGACCATCACCGGACCTGACGGGCAAACCGTCCATGACCACACCGAAGTGCTGGACCGCACACAGGCACTGGTCATGCGCGCCAGCGGGCGGCGCAGTCCTGCGGCGGGCTGGCCGTCGGGGATTTATACCGGGACCGTCCAACACCGACGTGGCGCGGATATCCTCGACCAGCAAACCCTCGCGATCACCGTTCAGTAAGCTTCAGCTCGATCCGGCGGTTTTGGGCACGGGCCGCCTCGGTGTTGGCGGGGTTGACCGGCTGGAATTCGCCGAACCCGTTGGCGGACAGGTGCAGCGGGCTGATCCCTTGGGTTTCGACCATAAACCGCACGACCGACAGGGCGCGGGCCTGACTCAGCTCCCAGTTATCCTTGAACTCGCCGGTGCCGGACAGCGGGATGTTGTCCGTATGGCCGTCCACGCGGATGATCCAGTCAATACCGCTCGGGATTTCTCCGGCCAGCTGGCGCAAAATCCCGGCGACTTTGGCGATCTCAGCCTCGCCCTGCGGCGACAGGGTCGCGCTGCCCAGCGGGAACAGGACCTCGGACGAAAACACGAAGCGGTCGCCTTCGACCCGAATGCCCTCTTGCCCCTCTAGCACGCTGCGCAATTCGCCAAAGAATTCAGACCGATACCGCTGCAGATCCTGCGCTTCGGCCTCTAGTCGGGCGCGCTCTTCTTCCAGACGGGCGCGCTCTGCGGCCTCTAGTTCTAGCCGACGGGCATTTTCCGAGGCGAGCCGCGCCAGCGCCTGATTGAGCTGGTTGCCAAGGTTGGTGATCTGCACCTCCTTGTCGGCGTCCAGCGCATTCGCCGCGTTAACCAACCCCTGTAGACGCTGCACCTGCGCCCGAAGTTCGGTCACATTGGCATTAAGGGCGGTGATCTGCCGCTGCGCCTCGGCAGAGAGGGCCTGTTCCTCGCTCAGCGCCTGATTGGCGGTCGCCAACAGGGCGGACTGACGCTCGGCCTCGGTCATCTGGGTATCGCGTTCGGTCTGCGCTGCGGCGATAGCAGCAAGAGCTTCGGCCAGTTGCGATTGCAATGCGGCGCGGTCCAACTGATTGCCGGAACTGGTTTCCGACAGGGACTCCACCTTGGCCTCCAGCGCCTGTTGCGCGATCAGCGCGGCGGTGAGGCGGTCCTCTAACGTGGCCCGCGCGGCCTCTGCCGCTGCGCCGGACTGCTGTGCTGCGGCCAGTTCGACCTCGGCGGCCTGTTTCGCCAGGATCGCAGCCGCGAGCTGTTCCTCTAGGCTATCGCGATTGGCAGCCCCGTCCGCCAGCGCCTGTTCCAGCGCGGCCTGCGCCGCCGCGAGGTCGTTCTCGCTTAGCTCTTGCGCCGCGAGGGCGGCTGCCAGACGCACAGACAGGTCCTGAGACTGTTGATTGGCCAGATCCAGCGCCGCCTGCGCATCGGCCAATTCCGCCTCTGCCGTTTTCTGCAGATCGAGCGCGGCCAAGAGGCGGGCGTCCAGATCCTGCCCGGTGCTGAGGGCGCGCGTCAGGTCATTTTCCATCTGCTGGCGCAGCAACAGCGCCTCGGCCAGTCGCATATCCAGATCTTCGCTTGCCGCCTGTGCTGCGGCCAAGAGGGTCAGCGTGTCTTCGGCCTCTTTGCGTTGCTGTTCCAGCGCCAGCGTCATCGCCGTCAATTCCGCATCGGCATTTTCCAACCGGTCACGCAGGGCCTGCGCGGCAGCGGCATCGGCCAATTGCGCGGCCTCGAGTTCGGAAATCCGTTCCGCGCTGGCATCCCCCTTGGCCTGCAAATCGGCGAGCAGCGCCTCGAGGGCCTCGCGACGGGCGGCGGCCAATCGCGCCTCCTCGGCCGCAACGTCGATTTCCGACCGCGCCTGCGCCAAGGCGAGGTTGAGGGCCTCCTGTTCGGAGATCAGATCGGCTTCGCGGTCCTGAAGGCCGGCCACCTGATCGCGCAGGTCGCTGCGCTGCGCCAAGAGGCCGGCAACCTGTGCCTCGAAACCCGTGATCTTGTTCTGCGCCTCGGCCAGCGCGGCGGCGGTGGCATCGCGATCCGCTGTCAGACTGGCGATCAGCGCGGCCTGCGCCTGCGCCTGTGTATTGGCCGTGGTGAGATCGGTGGTCAATTGCCCGACTTGCGTCGCCAATCCGGCCGAGCGCGTTTGTTCCAGCCCCAAGGCCGACGATAGAGCTGCTACCTCGGCGGTGAGTTCGTCGAGCCTGGTCTCTTGGCCGGTAATCGTCTCGCGCAGCGAAAACTGGATCACCATAAAGATCGTCAGCACAAACATCAGCACCAGCAACAGGCCGGTCATCGCATCAACAAAACCGGGCCAGATATTGGCGTTGAAACGGTTTGTACTGCGCCCCCCGATCGCCATCACTTAGCCCTGTTCATTGCGACGGGCGGATTGACGCAGGGCGCGGGTGATCGCAGAGAGTTCGGTGCGCAGATCGGCCAGCGTCTCCTGCCGACCGGCCGACAATTCTTCGAGGATACGCAGCAGTTGCACGTCGATAGACCGCAGGCGCATCCGGCTCTCGGCGTCGATGCCGTCGACACCGCTGTCGCGCAGTTTTTCGACCAGCCGCTGCTGCGCCTCGGCACTGGCGATCATCGCGGGTCGCGGATCGTCCTGTTGCAATTGGTGCGCCAGCGTCGTGACCGCCTGTGTCAGCCCCACGATATGACTATCGGTCTGGGCCTGCGCGGCCTGGGTCTGTTCGAACAGAACCGTCAGCATATCCATCTGTTCGACCATCTGTTCCAACACGCCGCCATAGGCCCCCGCGTCACTACCGCCGGTATCATCGCCGCTGGCAAAGCCCAGCCGGGTGATCGAGGACAGCCACTCTTCGAGTTCGCGGTAGAAGCGGTTTTGCCCGTGACCGGCAAAGAGTTCGAGCAGACCCACAATCAGCGAGCCCGCAAGCCCCAGCAGTGACGAAGAAAACGCCGTGCCCATGCCGCCTAGCTGCGCCTCTAGTCCGACCTGAAGTTTGGCAAAGATATCGCCGCCCTGCCCGTCATCGCTGAGCGAGCGGATGGTCTGGACCAGTGCGGGCACCGTGGTCGCCAAGCCATAGAATGTGCCCAAAAGACCAAGAAAAATCAGCGTATTGCCGAGATACTTGGTGATTTCGCGGTCTTCGTCGATCCGGCTGCCGACCGAATCAAGGATCGATTTGGTCGAGGTGCTGGACAGCTGCATCCGCGCCCCGCGCGACCGGAGCAGCGTCGCCAAAGGCGCGAGCAGGACCGGCGCGGCGCTGGTTTGCTGGTCGCGGGCAAATCGTTTGATCCAGCGGACCGACGATACCAGCTGAACCACCTGCCCAAAACAGGACAGGACCCCCAAAACCCAAACGCCGCCGATAAGCCCGTTCAGATAGGGGTTCGACCAGAAGATCGACGCAATCGTCGACAGGCCGACATAGATGCCCGCGATCACCAATGCCAAGACGATCAACATCGAGGTGATTTGGCGCTTGGGCTGCGAAAAATACGGCTCTACCTCAGGTTCCCTGATTTCGGTCACGGGCTGGTTCCTGTTCTGTTTTGCGGTGCAGAATAGGCACCCAGAGCGATAAACCCAAATGAATTATGCACGATCAGCACTACGGATTGTGCGAACACGGCTGACGAGCCACGCCATATCGTCATCACAGATGCCCATCTGGCGCAGATGATCCGCCGTATTGTCCAGATACTCATAATTCGGGCCACGCCCCCCAACCGCCGAAGCGATCATCTGTGCCTGCGTTTCCAGCGAAAACTGGCAGTATTGTTCATGCGCGGGGTCGATCACATAGGTCACGGCCTCGATCCGGCGACCATCCAGCAGCGTGACGTCCAGAACATGCTCCAGATAGGCAGAGGACACCAATTCGCGTTCGCGCAGCATGGCCATCACCTGATCCTCTTGGCCATCCGCGACGCGAAGCGCCAATCCCGTGCATCCGGACCCTGCCGCACGATCGAGGGCCAGCACCAGACCCGGATGGTCAACGGTGCCGCGATGATGGATCGACAACATACAAAACGACCGATGCCATCCGTCCAGACGCGCCTGCACGATTTCTGCAGGAGTAAACCCCGGATTCCAAAGAAGTGATCCGTATCCAAAGACCCAAAGCGCCATTTGACCTGTTCCTTGTTTCAAGGGCTGGTTAAACACGGCGGGGGGTCAAAGGTCAAAGGTTCGACTATGCGTTTTGGCAAACTTGCAATCGGAACAGCGGGATGTGTTGCCCTATTGTGGGCGGGCGGAACATTTGGCCTGACCGCGCTGACCCAGCGCACGCTGGACGATTGGGCCGGACAAACTGGTGGCACGGTCGGATCGGTGCGTCCGGAACCGCGCCTGCTGTCGGCGCAAACGCGGATTACCGATCTGGACAGCGGCTGGCAAAACGGGCTGACAGTCCACCTTGGTCAGGCCGAGGTCACATGGCCTTTTGCGCATCCGAAATCCGGCTGGCTCACGCTTAGCGGCCCGCTCAGCATCGACGGCAACTGGGGAACCGGAACGCTGACCGCCGAGGATCTTCGTCTGGGTGTCGGCCTCGACTCTTTTGTCTCGACGGCCTTGGACTGGGTCGAATTACATATCGGCGGCGCGGTGTTTGATCCCTTCGGGCTGTCTCTTGACCAGCTGGATCTGCGAACGGCGCTGATGCCGCTGCGCCCTGATGTCGATATCGGCGAGGCGCGCTATTACGCTGTCGATCTGGCCGCAGCAGGCCTGACGCTGCCCGATGTGATCAAGGACCAGCTCGACCCCGCCGCAGAGCAGCCCGCTACGCTGGACACTCTGGTGATCAAAGGGCAGGTTCGACTGAACCCACCGGTGCAACTGGTCACATCCGCGCCGCTGCGCATCGAAGGCCTATCGCTGGACGATTTTTCCTTTGCCTGGGGCGATATGGCCCTGACCGGCAAAGGCACCCTGACCATCCACGACAACGGCATCCCGCAGGGCGAGGTGCTGTTGACGCTCACCGGCGGCGATCAGGTGGTGGATATGATTGCCGTCCTCGGGCTGATCAATCCCGACACCACTGACGGGTTCAAGGCGATGTTAAAGGGCGCTTCAAATGCTGATGGCGTCGCATCGTTACCGATCCGGTTGGAAAAGGGGCTGATGTACATCGGCATGTTACCCATCGGCCCAGCGCCGATTTTCGCTCAGCGACAGTAGGCTCCGCCCCGGTTCTGCGCCACATCCAGATGAAGATGGTTGTGGTGCGCCTCATTGGCCTCCGGGCCAAGAACGGTGCCGAAAATGCCGCAGGCGGCCCGGTGGATCTGTTTGAGGTCACGGTCGGGCCAGCCACCCTCGACCATCAGGGTTGACCCATCTTCGAACCGTATGCCGCCGATATCAACCGCATGGCCCAGCGCGTGTTCCGACAGGCGGCTCTGGCCCGATCCGATCTGATTGCGGCAGGTGTAATCGCCCATCAGGATCAAGCGGTCCACACCGCCGCCCCTGCTGCCCATGGCGGGAACCACACCGCGTTCGATCCATGTTTTCAACGCTCTGGCCGTTTCGCATGTCATCGTCGGATGGTTGCTAAAGGTCACGCCCAGTACCGATTTCAGCCGGACCGGAGCGATGACACCGCAGGCACCGGGGCCGTCGATATCCGGCAGATCCTCGCCTTGAATGTCAGGATCGCCGCAGACCTGCCCGCGCCGGCGCGCCTCCAGAACCTCGGCCGCAACTCGGGCCACCCGGGCGGGACGTTCTGGCGGACGGGCCGAGTCGCGAGGGGCCAGCGGGCTGGTCACCGGCGTCATGGCATTTTGATCCGCAAGCGGATGAGCAAGGGCGACAGCCTGCGCCGCACCATCTGGCCGCGGCGGTGGCGCGGGATAGCGTGCCGGCGATTGCACCGCAGCGGCAGAGGGCGCTGCGGCGACCAACGCCGTTCCGGGACGGATGGGGGGACGCGGCGCGTTGATCACCCCGTCTGACAGGACGGGCGACGCCAACAGACACAGCACCGCCACCCAGCCGCGCCTCATGATTTTGTCGGCGCCCGGCCAAAGTCAGGCGCAGAGGTATCCTGCCCTGCCTCGATAATGCCGCGCCGGATTGCGCGGGTCCGGGTGAAATAGTCGAACAGTTGCTGGCCGTCGCCCTGCCGAATGGCCCGCTGAAGCGCGAACAGTTCTTCGGTAAACCGGCCGAGGATTTCCAGCGTCGCGTCCTTGTTCGTCAGGAAAACGTCCCGCCACATGGTCGGATCAGAGGCCGCGATCCGGGTAAAATCACGAAACCCGGCGGCAGAGAATTTGATGACCTCTTGGTCCGTCACCCGCCGCAGGTCATCGGCCACACCGACCATCGTATAGGCAATCAGGTGGGGCGTATGGGACACCACAGCGCAGACCAGATCGTGATGGTCCGGCTCCATGATTTCGATGTTCGAGCCGATGCCGCGCCAGAATGCGCAGAGCCGATCCAGTTCGGACTGATCCACGCCTTCGGGCGGGACGATCAGGCACCAGCGGTTGTCAAACAGCGTGGCAAAACCGGACCGGGGTCCCGAATGTTCCGTCCCTGCCATCGGGTGCGTGCCGATGAAATGGACGCCTGTCGGAATATGCGGGATCACAGCATCGAACACCGAACGCTTGACGGACCCGACGTCGGTGACGACTGCCCCCGGTTTCAGATGCGGGGCGATTTCGGCCATTACCGAACCCATTGCGCCGACCGGCACGGCCAGAACGATCAGATCGGCGTCCTGCACGGCCTCTGCCGCGCTGGCGACGACGCGATCCACCAGATTGATCTCTTGGGCGACGGCCCGGGTCTCGGCGGATTTCGCAAAACCGACGATCTCGCCCGCCAGTTTGCCCCGACGGATCGCCAGAGACATCGACCCGGCAATAAGCCCCAGACCGATCAGGGCGACACGATTGTACATGACCGGCATCAGCGGACCCCTTTGTAGGTGGCGACGACGTGGATCACCCGGCGACAGGCGGCCTCGTCCCCGACAGTAATCCGCAGACCGGTGGGTAGTTTGTATCCGGCCACACGGCGCACGATGATCCCGTCAGCCTTGAGCGCGGCATCGACCGCCGCGGCCTCTTCGGCACTGGCGAACCGTGCGAGGACAAAGTTCGCGTGGCTTTCGTCGCACTCGACACCCATCTGCAAAAACGCATTGCGCATGAAGTCGCGCAGACGGGCATTATCGCTCCGGCATTTTTCGACAAAGGCGATGTCCCGTACGGCAGCCTCGGCCACGGTCATCTGCGTATCCGACAGGTTAAACGGCTGACGGATGCGGTTTAGAACGTCGATGATGTCCCGTGCGGCATAGCCCCAACCGATCCGCAGCCCACCCAGACCGTAAATCTTGGAGAAGGTACGGGTCATGATCACGTTCGGGAATTCATCGACCAAGGCCGCACCGCCATCCGCCCCCTCGACAAACTCGGTATAGGCGCCGTCATGCACCAGCAGCACCGTGTCCGGCAGACCGGCAGCAAGGCGGCGCACCTCGTCCTGTTCCAGATAGGTGCCGGTCGGATTGGCCGGATTGGCCACAAAGATGATCCGCGTCCGGTCCGTCACAGCAGCCAGAATCGCATCGACATCTATCCGGCGGTCCTTTTCCTTGACCTCGACCTCGGTCGCGCCAACCATTTTGGCGAGGATCGGATACATGGAAAATCCGTGCTCTGTCGTGATGATTTCATCCCCCGGCCCGGCAAAGGCCTGAGTGATGAATTGCAGCACCTCGTCCGAGCCAACGCCGCAAATGATCCGGTCCGCGTCCAGCCCGTGCACCTCGCCAATGGCGCGGCGCAGGGGGCCGTGATCGGTGTTGGGATAGCGATGCAGGTTATGGACAGTCCGCAGATAGGCCTCGCGCGCCTTGTCCGAGAACCCATAGGGGTTTTCGTTGGACGAGAGTTTGAGAACCTCAGATTTGCCCTCTAGCTTGGATTCGCCGCTGACATAGAGCGCGATATCCATAATGCCGGGTTGCGGAGTGATCTTGCTGGCCATGTGTGCCCCTTGGGTTATCGCGCCCTCCTTACCCGTCAGGATGGATCGTTTCCAGTCCTGTCAATTCATGAACTGCCCGATTTCAGGCGGCACTGTGCCCGGAACCGCGCTATGGTCGCATTATGCTATTCACCTTACCTGACACAGACACTCTCTATCAGGCGCTCTTGCGGCGCGATCCCAGTTTCGATGGACAGGCCTATGTCGGCGTGACCTCGACCGGGATTTTCTGTCGCCTGACCTGCCCAGCGCGTAAACCCCTGCCGGAAAACTGCCAGTTTTTCGCGACGCCTGGCGATTGCATCAGCGCAGGGTTTCGCGCCTGTAAACGCTGTCACCCGATCGGGACATCCGCAGAAGCCGACCCGATGGTGATCGACCTCCTGACGCGGCTGGACGCGGCACCAGAGCGTCGCTGGACCGAAGAGGATGTCGCGGCACTGGGCTATGACACCTCGAGTGTCCGGCGCACGTTTCGGCGCAATTTCGGCATGACCTTTATTCAGATGGCCAGACAGAGGCGGTTAAAGATGGGTGCGAAAACCTTGGCCGAGGGCGGCAAAGTCATCGAGGCACAGATCGACGCGGGGTTTGATAGCCCATCGGCGTTTCGGGCATCCTTTGCCGCGCTGCTGGGGGTCGCACCCAACGCCATGCAGGACAACGCGCTGCTGCGCACGGATTTCATCGACACCCCGCTGGGCACGATGATCGCCGTCAGCGACCGGCACAGTTTGCGGATGCTGGAGTTTCCCGAACGCAAGGCGCTCGGTGCCCAGCTCAGACGCATCTATGCCGACGCCAAGGGGTCGGTGGGCTTTGGTCGGTTCGATCCCACGGATCAGGCCGCAGAACAGATCGCCGATTTTTTTGCCGGGACCCGGGCTGAATTTACCGTGCCCCTCGCCCAGTCCTATGGAACCCCGTTTCAGCGCGAGGTCTGGAACGCGTTACGCCGCATCCCTGCTGGCCAAACGCTCAGCTACGCTGCCTTGGCCGCTGAAATTGGCAAACCAACGGCTATGCGTGCCGTCGCCTCGGCCAATGGGGCCAATCAGATCGCCCTGATCATCCCCTGTCACCGCGTCATCGGGGCCGATGGCACGCTGACCGGATACGCGGGCGGTCTGTGGCGGAAACAAAAGCTGATTGAAATCGAACGCCAATATCGTTGACGCATAGAAAAAGGGCCACCCTTTCGGGCGACCCTTTGGGATGTCGGCCAAGAACCAGATTAGTTCTTAGCGTAGAATTCGACGATCAGGTTCGGTTCCATGACGACCGGGTACGGAACATCCGCCAGGCCCGGGGTACGAACGAAGGTCACAACCATTTTCGAGTGGTCGACTTCGAGGTAGTCCGGAACGTCACGTTCTGCCGACTGCGAAGCTTCGAGCACCAGAGCCATTTGCTTGGACTTGGCGCGAACTTCGATCACGTCGCCTTCTTTGACGCGGTAGGACGGGATGTTGACCGACTGACCGTTCACGGTGACGTGGGCGTGGTTCACGAACTGACGTGCTGCAAAGATGGTCGGAACCAGCTTGGCGCGGTAGACAACCGCATCCAGACGGCGCTCCAGCAGACCGATCAGGTTTTCACCGGTGTCGCCCTTGACGCGTTCGGCTTCGCCGTAGATGCGACGGAATTGCTTTTCGGTCAGGTCGCCGTAGTAGCCCTTGAGCTTCTGCTTGGCGCGCAACTGAAGACCGAAGTCCGAGATTTTGGCCTTGCGGCGCTGACCGTGCTGGCCCGGACCGTAGTCACGCTTGTTCACCGGGGACTTCGGACGGCCCCAGATGTTCTCGCCCATGCGGCGGTCGATTTTGTACTTGGCAGACGTGCGTTTGGTCACGGCTGATCTCCTTCTTTGCGTTACGAAGGGCGTTGTCCTTTGGCCGAAGCCTGACAGGCGTCCCCTCGCGGGGGCCACCAACACCAATGAAGCGCGGCTTATAGACGGGATCGGGGCAGAGTCAACAACCGAATTCAGATCGCGCCCAGTCCACGGTCCGACATCAGGATCGCGACCTCAGATCTGGCCAGACATCTGCGCGCATGGGGGCCATAATCCCCCGGACGGCCATTGGGCAGATGGTCAAGCAGCGCCAGCAGCGACTCCTCGTCCAGATGCGACAGCGCCGCGCTCATCGGGTGAAAGCTCTCGGTCTCGACCTGATTGGCAAAGACCACCTCATGCGCCGGGAGCAGCAGGTGGATGTAGGTCACGGCCTTCTGGCTGCGCTCGCGGAACACGGTGCGGTCATTGACCAGATCGCGCGCTGCCGCCAATACCTCGTCCTGATTAAACAGCGCCCGCGCGGCGGCACCTTTGATCACCACGCGATGGTCCGGCGACACCAGTAGCCCGTCGTCCGGCACGCCGTCGCCCAGCGCGTTCGGCAAAATACGCACGGGGCCCAGATCCGGCATCGCATGCAGCGCCGCACCGCTGACAGATCGCGACCCGACCCAGAGGATCGGCTGGAGCCCGTTATCCTTGGTCTGAATCCGGTCACCCAAACGCAAGCCTTCAACCGGACGAGGCCCCTGCGCTGTGGCCAGCATCGTGCCGGGGGTAAAACAGATCACGCCGCGCGGTTGCGCCCGAGGCCCCACCGACCGCTGCGCCGACCGCTGGGCTGCACATGGCTGGCGCACCGAAAGGACCCAGAAATCGACATCCGCGGCGGGCACATCCCCATTGAACACCGCCAGTCGCCCGCCTCCGGTCTCCGGCTGGATCAAACCGACATGCCAAACCTTTTGCCCGTCGGTCACACTGAACCCGTGGGACAGCAGCGGATCGATGTCGTCCACAGGTTCCCGCACGTACGCCACCTCGAGCCGCCTCTGCGCCGCCCGCGCGGCCCGTCTGCGCAGTTCAGCCGCCCCGAGAGCCGGCCCCAGACAGAGCACATCCCTTGGGCCATCGACACGCAGCGCCTGCCCGGACCACGACCAGGTGGACCCGACGTGAATCGCGTCGAAACTGGCGGCAGCAATACCGTCCACCTCGGCCTGCGACCAAGATATGACAAATGTACCGGGTAGTCCCGATGTCATGCCGAACCCGCCTCTTTCCCTGCCGACCTTTTACGGTCAGTCTTTGATCACGAAATTACTGAACAGATGGCGAATTTTCAATCTTTAAGTGTCCTGTGCCGCCCCGCCTCCGACTCTCGCAGTCGTCGGCGTCAGATTTTTCAAACAGTTCGCAAATTTACTCTTGCGCCCATTTGCGGGGATAGCTATTAGCCCGCTCACACCAGCGTGGCCCGTTCGTCTATCGGTTAGGACGTCAGGTTTTCAACCTGAAAAGAGGGGTTCGACTCCCCTACGGGCTGCCACTTCCCGCCCATGCAAGTTATTGATTTTCCTCAATAATCCGCAAGGTGAAAAATCTCTACCCACAATCTACCCATGAAAAATGACCCAAGAAAGCGGCCCTTCGTGCGCTGCGACAGGCTGGAAACGATCACGCATTCGTGAACGCCCGGCTAGGTCAGCTTCCAGTGATCCGGCCCAACATAACCCCGTGATGCCTTGGCGAAGTCTTGAACGGCAGTTCGGTCGTTGATGTAGGTGCTATGAAACTCTGCGAATGTGTTCCCTTCTCGCGGGCGTTCCATCACATAGTAGTCGCAATACTGGTCACATAGCCTGCAAGAGTAAGACCAAAAATTATCGAACGTGTCGAAGTAGCCCCGTGCCCCGTCAACAAGTTCGTGCAAACCCATGATGTGATAGCCTGCACCGACAGGAAGCATCTTCGAAATACGCGGCGCATTGACTTCGCAGATGGTCGCAAGACTGAAGAACGTGTTCCAATGTCGCCGGATTTGCAGCGAGTAAGCGTAACCGTTCCAAATCAGCGGCTTAAGTGTCATTGAAATTTCCGTCGTTGTGCGGCTGCATGATTGACGTAAGCCGCGAAGTTGACAACGGAAAAAGACCCTGTTAACCGACGGCAGTTGCTTCGCGGCAAGTTCGACGCCAAACTTCGAACCAAATGCGAACCTTGAGGGGGCAAAACATGCGGGAAGACGTGCCGGGCTACTACTACGTTGTTCCGAAGCGCGGCAACGATTGGGAAGTTTGGATGTGGACCGGGCACAAATGGTATGAACCCGGCGAAGCCGACCCCAAACACCCGCCGTCATGGTGCCGCAGAGTGCCGGAAGCGCCCCATCCCGACGACGTGCCGTCACAATGAAAAAAGCCGCCCCCGAAAGGACGGCACTTGCTTCCTATTGGCCTTGAGGAAGATCAGAAAGCTTCGGCGGGGATGCCCACAAGTGGCGCGCCGGGATCGATACCCGCTGCGACGCAGGCTTGGCGCATGCCCCCTTCACCCCAACCACACTGTGACCAATGCCGCCTCGGGCGTCTGGGACCCGCCGTTTTCGACGCCTGCCGACCACAGGCCCGCGCCGGCGGCATAGGCGCCCGGCTCCAGCCCGCCTGCCTCGCATTGGGTGACCGCGCGCAGACGCTTGCCCTGCTCTACGGCGCGGCGCAGACACTCCAGCAGAGCCGGATCGGAGGCGATGGTTCCCGCGCCAAAGACCCGCAGAACCGCCCCGTCCAATTGATCCAGCATCGCCGCCAGCGCCGCAACGGGCAGTCCGGGGCCGAGGGTCAAGATGGCAAGTCGGCGGTTATCAAAGCGGCGACAGGCGGGCGGTGCGATCTGGTACTGTGGCTGGCTGCGAAACGCATCGGCGGCGTGGCTGTCGAACTTTACCAGACCCGCAGCGGGCATGAGACGCCCGTCAAAGGCCAGATCGACCCCCTCACCGCCCAGAGACGACAGGGCAAGCCGCAAATTCCCCTCGGCATCGCCCCCTTGTCCCAGCGGCACCATAGACCCGCAGAGCACCACCCGCCGCCCGGACCCCATCAGCGCCTGCGACAGCGCAGCGCCGGTATAGGCCATCGTATCCGTCCCGTGGGTAAGCAGAACCGGCAACTGCGGATGGGCGTCGATCCAGTCCAACATCTGGTTCCAGTGGCGCGGCCCGATTTCCGCGCTGTCCACCAGCGGATCAAAGGCACAGGTCACGACCTCTGCCCCCTTGGCCATCTGCGCAATCGCCGATTCGAGCAGCCCCGCCTTGGGCGTCAGGCCGTTCGGACCGGGGGCCATGGCGATGGTTCCGCCAGTATGGATCAAGAGCAGCTTCATGGCAGGTCCTCCGGGATTCACATCGTATTTGACCCGAAGCCGGGGCGGTTTCAACCGAAGTTCGGCTCTGGCCCCCTTGCACTCGGGCGCAAGGTCGCCTATCTCGACCCCTGAGAGGTTGGCGCGGGCGAGCGCCTCGCCAACCCGGTCAGGTCCGGAAGGAAGCAGCCGTAACGAGCCCCGCTTGGGTCGTTGTCCAGCCTCTCACCTCTCTCCCTCAGTCCGTTTAGCCTGTGGCGGGCCGATAGTTCGGTCGTTCTGACCGTGTCTATTTACTTAGTTTTCAACAAAACCTGTCATTTTGCCGTTAGAGTCCGCAGTGACCGACCCGAGGTCGGTTTGACACGGACCGCCCGGCCCTGTCCGGGAAAGGGAGGACAAATGCCAAGGTATACGACAATCGCGCTCTGCGCGGTCCTATTCGCGCTATCCCTGATCATGATACCGCTGAACGCCGAACTGATGATCCTTCTGGCTGCGGTTTTTGGTGGCCTGACCCTGCTGGGGATACGCGATCTGACCCAGACCCGGCACGCGGTGCTGCGAAACTACCCGATCTTGGGCCATATCCGGTATTTTTTCGAAACCATTCGCCCCGAAATCCGGCAATACCTGCTAGAGGGCGATGACGAAGAGGTCCCGTTTTCCCGCGATGCCCGCGCCGTGATCTATCAGCGGGCCAAGAACGTCGAGGACAAGCGGCCATTCGGCACCAAAATGAAGGTCTACGAGAGCGGGTATCAATGGATGACCCACTCCATCCGCCCCAAGAAAATCGAAAATACCGATTTTCGGGTGTTGATTGGCGGGCCCGACTGCAAACAGCCCTACAATCTGTCGATCTACAACATTTCCGCCATGAGCTTTGGCGCGCTGTCCGCCAACGCGATTCTGGCTCTGAACAAGGGCGCCAAGCTCGGCGGTTTCGCACATGACACCGGCGAAGGCGGAATTAGCAAATACCACCGCGAGGGCGGCGGCGACCTGATCTATGAAATCGGCACCGGCTATTTTGGCTGCCGCGATGCCAACGGGCGCTTTGATCCCGACAAATTCGCCGCTGTGGCTGCCGATCCTCAGGTCAGGATGATCGAGATAAAGCTGTCACAGGGCGCAAAACCCGGTCAGGGTGGCGTTCTGCCGGCCGCAAAAATCACCCCCGAAATCGCCGAGGCGCGAGGCGTTCCCATGGGGCAGGACTGTGTCTCTCCCAGCAGCCATTCGGCCTTTGAAACGCCGCTGGAAATGATGGCGTTTATCGCGCAGCTGCGGGACCTGTCGGGCGGCAAGCCTGTCGGGTTCAAGCTGTGCATCGGCCACCGGCGGGAATTCATGTGTATCGTCAAGGCGATGCTGGAAACCGGCATCACCCCCGACTTTATCGTTGTCGACGGTAAAGAGGGCGGTACCGGCGCGGCGCCGTTGGAATTTGCCAACCACATGGGGATGCCACTGGTCGAAGGTCTGACCTTTGTGCACAACACCCTGCGCGGTGTCGGGCTACGCGACCGGATCAAGATCGGCGCCAGCGGCAAGCTGATCCATAGCTTTGACATTGCGCGCACGCTCGCCCTGGGCGCGGACTGGGCCAATTCTGCCCGTGGGTTCATGTTCTCGATCGGCTGTATCCAGGCGCAGGCCTGTCACACCAATCACTGTCCCACCGGCGTGGCGACTCAGGACCCGCAACGCCAGCGCGCGCTGGTGGTCAGCGACAAATATCAGCGGGTGGCGAATTTCCACCGCAATACGCTCAAGGCCTTGGGCGATATGACCGGCGCGGCCGGCTTGACCCATCCCGGCCAGTTCATGCCCTACCATCTGTTGATGCGCGAAAAGGACCGGGACATGGTCGTCGGGGACGAGGTCTATCCCTACATGCCCGAAGGGTTCCTGCTCCGCGAAGATGACGACCGATACGGCTATCTGAAACGCTGGCGTCGCGCATCGGCCAGCCGTTTCGAACCGCTCGACGACGGCGTCTAGGGGCCCGGTGAAATCAAAAAGGGGGGCGACAGATCTGTCGCCCCCCTTTTTTTTGCGTCTCGGCTTTCTTAGACCGTCGCGTGTTTGTCGGGGTCCAGTTCGGCGACGATCACCACGGCCAGACCGATCATGATCGAGATGGTCGCCGTCAGCAACGACAGCGTTTCCATGCTCAGCCCGCCATGCACCGCCAGACTGTCGCCGGGAAGGTAGATGGTCGCCTTCATCGCGATATAGTGCATCGACGCAATCGCCGCCCCCATAAAGGCCGCACCCAGAAAGGCCCCGACGACCGAGTTCTTGGACAGATGCAGGTTCTGCAACCATCCCCTGACGAGCAGCGCCAGAATGGCCAATATCACAGCCGCAACCACCGAGAGCAGGAACAGATCGATACGATAGACCATATCGGCACTGGTCAGCATGGCGAACATTCCGATGTAATGCATCGCCCCGATCCCGGCGCCGAACAACACCCCCCCGAGCAAAATGCCCCCCAGACCCAAACGCGGCTGAGAAATCAGCACCAGCGCCAGATAGGAGGCCAAAATTCCGGGCAACACAGAGATCAGCGTGATATCAAGGCGATAGGTGATCGGCACTGGCAATTCGAACGCCATCATGCCGACAAAGTGCATCGCCCAGATCCCGCAGCCCATGACCATGGCCCCGACCCAGAGCCAGAGGCCCCGTCCGGCAAAGTTGCCCGCAGCCGCCAGCTTGCCCGCCAACTCCAGCGCGATATAGGACGACATGACCGACAGCAGGATCGACAACACCACCAACGGCCCGTTGTAGGAGCCGACAAGCGCCCCTGTCGTTCCCTGAGCGTTCCAAAGAAAATGCAAAGAGTGATCCATCTCAGATCCTATTCTGCGGCCATGCGCTGGTTATGGTTGAAACGACCCACATCGTTCTGGACAGTCTGACTGCGGTTGAGCAACCGCTCGGCGGCATCGCTGACCTCGAAGTTATGCTCGCGGGCGGTGCTGGCACCGATCGCGATCATCTTGGCGCTCTCGCTCGCCTGCGCGACGCTGGCCTGCTGAACTTCGAAAATTTCGCCAATGCTGGCCATCTGGGCGTCGGCAGCCTGCACCTGATCGGCGATGCGCTGGAATGCCAGACGCGTGTCTTCGGAAACTTCTTCGCCGCGCTGCACCAGTTCCAGCGCCCCTTCGATCAGGCGAGAGGTTTGCTCTACCGCGGCAGAGGACCGCTTGGCGAGGTTGCCAACCTCGTTGGCGACCACAGCGAACCCTTTACCATGCACACCGGCACGGGCGGCCTCGACTGAGGCGTTCAGGGCCAGAATGTTGGTCTGGAACGCGATATCGTAGATCAATTCGATGATATTTGCGATGTCGCGCGACGAACTGGCGATGCTGGTCACGGTCTTGACCATATCGTTCACGCGCGCCATGCCGTCTTTGGCCAAGGCCTGCGCCTCTTTCATCGACTGGACAGCGACATTGGCGGCCTCGGCCGCGGTCGTTGCCTGATACACGGTTTGCTGCAACATCGAGGACAGCTCTTCTACCGAGGCAGAGCGGGCTTCGACATCCTCGGACGCGGTGCCCGCATTTTGCGACAGTCGGCGTGAGAGATGTTCCATCTCATCGGCGCTGGCGCGGGCCTCTCGAACAAAGGATTCGAACATATCCAGCACGCTATCAACGGCATGCGCACTACGGGCGATTTCGTCGTGACCCTCGGCACGGATGCGCACCGACAGGTCCCGGTTGGCTGCAATACGTAGCAGTTTCGATTCAAAATCCTTCATCGGCGCCATGATCGCGCGCACGAACAAGGTCACGCCCAAAACAAAGGCCAGCGAACAGGCCTGAACCACCGCCGTCATCGTCTTGAGGAAATCGATCCGCGCTGCCAGAACCACTTCAACGGGGGCAACGACCGTCATCGGGATCTCTTGGCCAAAGAAGTTGACGGTGTCACGCAAAACGTATTGCTCGCCGGCTCTCTCGGTGTCGAGGGTTTGAAGGGTGGTGATGTCCTGCACCCGTCCCGAGACCTCTTGCAGGCTCTGATCCGCGAGGCCGCCCTGCGAATAGACCAGCAGACTGCCACCGTCCTGCGCCAGCGTCACCGCGAAATCGGAACTGGCGGATGCGACAGGTGCAAGAACGTCGAATACGGCTTGCGTGGGCAGAACCATTACGACCGTGCCGACTTTTTGACCGCCATCGCCCATCAGCGGGGCACTCACCACCGCCACACGGTCATTGCAGATCGCTCCCTGCGAGATATCGACACCCAAGGTCCGGAAGTCTACCGCCGGATTGGTCGAATAGACCTGTCCACCGGCCGTATCCAGAATGAGGACGGCCTCGTATGCACCTCCGGCAGGATAGCGGCGCGTCAGGTCCGATTGTGCGGCAGCGTCGCCCCCAAGGGCGGCCAAAACCGCAGGGTCACGGGCGAGAGACGAGAGGTCCGACTGGGTCAAGCGCGACAGATAGTCCAGTGTTTCGCGCGCCTGGTCCTTGGCGCCGACCAATTGTTGATGGGCTTGATCCTCAAGCCCCTTGGAAACGGCACGGTAGGTCAACCCGGCAGTGCCGGCGGCTGCGAAGACCGTCATCACAAACACGGCAATCGGCAGCTTGAGTGACACAGATATATTTCTAAACACGACCCAGTTACCTCTTATTTTCAGGTGCGGTGGTCAAAACGTGACGGGATCGTTAACGGGTAACTTCTGAGTTGTGTTAGGGCTCGATCCCAAATGGTCGATCGGGCGATAGATGGTGGACCTCGCGGCGTTGCGCCCTTACGTTGTCGCGGAACAGAATCCCTAGGATGCCATGACAGACGCCCCCGCCTATCAGGTACTTGCCCGGAAATACCGGCCCGAAACCTTTGCCGACCTCGTTGGCCAAGAGGCGATGGTGCGCACGCTGAAAAACGCGTTTTCCGCCGGTCGCATCGCGCAGGCCTTTATCATGACGGGGATACGGGGAACCGGCAAAACCACGACCGCCCGGATCATCGCCAAGGGCATGAACTGCATCGGACCCGATGGCACGGGCGGGCCGACGGTCGAACCCTGCGGCACCTGCGAACATTGCCGCGCCATCATCGAAGGGCGGCACGTCGATGTGATCGAAATGGATGCGGCGTCCAATACAGGCGTGGCCAACATCCGCGAGATTATCGACAGCGTGCATTACCGCGCCGCCAGCGCCCGGTACAAAGTCTATATCATCGACGAAGTACACATGCTGTCCACCGGGGCCTTTAACGCCCTGCTGAAAACGCTGGAAGAGCCGCCCGCGCACGTCAAATTCATCTTTGCCACCACCGAAATCCGCAAGGTGCCCGTGACGGTCCTGTCGCGCTGTCAACGGTTCGACCTGCGGCGGATCGAGCCCGAGGTGATGATTGCGCTGATGCGGAAAATCGCCACCGCCGAAGGGGCTGAGATCACCGACGACGCGCTGGCCTTGATCACCCGCGCCGCCGAAGGGTCAGCGCGCGATGCGACATCGCTCTTGGATCAGGCGATCAGCCACGGCGCGGGGGAAACCACCGCCGATCAGGTCCGCGCCATGTTGGGTCTGGCGGATCGCGGGCGGGTGTTTGACCTGTTTGACATGATCATGCGCGGTCAGGCCGCCGAGGCACTGACCGAACTGGGCGCGCAATATTCCGACGGGGCCGATCCCATGGCGATCCTGCGGGATCTGGCCGAGGTGACCCATTGGGTCAGCGTGATCAAGATCACACCCGAGGCCGCCGACGATCCCACCGTGTCCCCCGAAGAGCGGGGCCGGGGCCGCGCGGCGGCGGACGGGCTGTCGCTGCGTATCCTCGCGCGGATGTGGCAATTGCTGCTCAAGGCGATCGAAGAGGTTGCCACCGCCCCCAACGCCATGATGGCCGCCGAAATGGCCATCATTCGCATGACCCATGTGGCCGATCTGCCGACGCCGGATGATCTGGTCCGCAAACTGAATACCTCTGCTCCGCCCCCGCCAATGCCCGGCGGCGGTGGTGGCGGCTATCGCAGCGCCCCGCAGCAGGGCGGCACGACGCAGGCGCAGGGTCGCAGCCATACGCCCACGCATTCTGGCCCGACCGGTCCGGTTTCGATGGGCGGGGCCATGGCCGCGCCGCAACTGGCGGAACATGCCTTGGGCCGCTATGCGACGTTTGAAAATGTACTGGACCTGATCCGCGCCCATCGCGACGTCAAACTGCTGGTGGATGTCGAGGGCGGTGTTCGGCTGGCCAAATATCAGCCGGGCCGGATCGAATTCGAACCCGCGCCCACTGCACCTGCCGACCTCGCGCAGCGACTGGGCGCGCGACTACAGGAATGGACGGGCAACCGCTGGGCGGTGATCGTGGCCAATACCGGTGGCGCCCAGTCCATCGCAGAGGTGCGCGATGCCGCCGAAAAGGCCAAGGCCGCCGAGGCCGCGGCCCTGCCGCTGGTCCAGTCGATCCTCGCGACCTTTCCGAAATCCAAGATCGTGCAGGTCCGCAGTCTAGAGGAATTGCAACAGGACGCCCTGACCGAAGGTCTGGCAGAGGTAGAGGACGAATGGGACCCCTTCGAGTCGGATTAACCTTGGCCGCGCTGCCTGTCCCCGCCCTGGCCGAGGTTTGCGGCAATCTGCGTCCTGCGTGGGATGGCACGCCGGTTTCGATCTGGATGGAACCGGCTCTGACCTTTTCCAATCCGCTGCTGTTCTTGCTGCTGATCCTCGTGATGCCGGGATCGTATTTCCGGCACACCGCGTGGCAAATGGGCGGGATTTTTGCGGCCTCGTTCCTGCTCTTGTTTGTTTCAACGCCGATCTGGATGGCGGACGGCAACGGCATCTACGGCCAAGCCATCAGCGAAGGCTGCGTCGCCCCGCCCTACTTGTCCACGGCGTTTGCGGCTGCGATAACGCTGTTTGCTGTCATTCGCGCCATCCGGCGCCTGAGGAAAAAGGAACGCTGAATGTTCAAGGGACTAGGCGGGCTTGGCGATATGGCCAAGATGATGAAAACCGCGCAGGAAATGCAGGGCAAGGTCGCCCAGATGCAATCGGATCTGGAAAACCTGCTGGTTACCGGTGAATCCGGCGCCGGTCTGGTCAAGGCCACGGCCACAGCCAAGGGCGAGCTGAAGGGGCTGGACATCGACCCGTCGATTTTCTCTGCCGATGACAAAGAAGTGGTCGAGGATCTGATCCTCGCCGCGATCAAGGACGCGCAGTCCAAGGCTGCCGACCGTGCCAAAGCAGAGATGCAGAAACTGACGGAATCGCTCGGCCTGCCGCCGGGCTTTGAGATGCCATCCTTCTGATCATGACGCAGGGCAACGAAGATATCGACGGGCTGATTGCGCTCTTGGCGAAATTGCCGGGGCTGGGTCCGCGTTCGGCCCGCCGCGCTGTCCTGCATCTGATCAAGAAACGCAAACACCTGCTGGTGCCCTTGGCCGATGCAATGACCAAGGTCGGGCAGACCGCGCGCGAATGTCTGAACTGCGGGAACATCGGCACCGCCGACATTTGTCCGATCTGTTCGGATGACCGCCGCGCGACTGGCGAAATCTGCGTGGTCGAGGATGTCGCCGATCTCTGGGCGATGGAGCGGTCGGGCGTGTTTCGCGGCCGCTATCATGTGTTGGGCGGCACGCTCTCGGCGCTCGACGCGGTCGGGCCCGAAGAATTGCGGATTCCCAAATTGCTGGACCGGATCGCCTCTGAACAAGTGACCGAGGTGATTTTGGCCCTCTCTGCCACTGTCGACGGCCAAACGACGGCGCATTACATCGCGGACCAACTGCCGCAGATGACCGTGACCTCGCTGGCGCAGGGCGTGCCGATCGGCGGCGAGCTGGACTATCTGGACGACGGCACCATCAGCGCCGCCCTCAGGGCGCGCCGCAGTCTCTAGTTCCATCGATCCTGAAACAAATAGCCTCGCAGTTTCCTGCGAGGCTTTGTTTTTGCAGACTGCAGCCGACGATTACAGGTCGTCGTCATCCTCATCGTCCCCGCCTGCCGGCAGGTTGAAGAAGCTCTCTGCATCCGAGAAATCGGTATCGTCTTCTTCGTCTTCGCGCGGGTCTTCGCCCAGACCGCCGCCCAGCGTAAAGGTTTCGAGTCCGGCAATTGCCGACGGCATTTTCGGCTCGGGCGACATCGACAGGCTCTGCTCGGTCGATACCAGCTTGCGGCGTTCATCGTCGGTCATCGCGGTGCCTTCGGCGGCACGCTTGGCGTTGGCCTTTTGCACGGCGATGTCGAGTTCGGACTGACGGCACAGGCCCAGCGCGACCGGATCGATCGGCTGCATGTTGGCGATGTTCCAGTGGGTACGTTCGCGGATCGCCTGAATCGTCGGCTTGGTGGTGCCCACCAGCTTGGCAATCGCGCCATCCGACAGTTCCGGGTGGAACTTAACCAGCCAGAGGATCGAGTTCGGACGGTCCTGACGCTTTGACAGCGGAGTGTACCGCGGGCCGCGACGCTTTTCCTCGCCAACCGCGGACGGGTTGAACTTAAGCTTGAGGCGGTGCAGCGGGCTGTTCTCGGCCTTTTTGATTTCTTCAGCGGTCAGCTGGTTATTGGCAACCGGGTCAAACCCTTTGACGCCGGGGGCCACATCACCATCGGCGATGCCCTGAATTTCCAGCTCGTGCATGCCAACAAAGTCGGCAATCTGCTTAAAGCTGACGGTGGTGTTATCAATCAGCCAAACAGCGGTGGCCTTAGCCATGATGGGTTTATCGGACATGGATCATCTCCAGAAAACAATACTTCTCCCCTGCCCCGCAGGGGGCGGACCGCGCGGGCCCAGTTCGCATTGTAGGGGAACTCGGGTCGTATATAGTCGGACATATGGCCTGTGAAAAGATCAAAATGCGCAAAATCCTCCGATACGCCTTTTGCCTGCTAGGGGCACCCGCCTTCGCGGGCGGAACGGCGGGCGACTTTGACTACTATGTCTTGGCTCTCTCGTGGTCGCCCAATTGGTGCGCGTTAGAGGGAGACGCGCGCGGAGCAGAGCAGTGCGATCCGGCCTACAGCTATGGCTGGACGGTGCATGGGCTGTGGCCTCAATACGAAGAGGGATGGCCCACTGATTGCCCCACCCGCCAAGATGCCCCGACCAGACGCCAATCGGACAGAATGGCGGATATCATGGGGTCCGCCGGGCTGGCGTTTTATGAATGGCGCAAACACGGGACCTGTTCGGGCCTAAGCGGCGCGGACTATTACGCCACGCTGCGCCGCGCCTATGACACGCTGACCATCCCACCGGAATTCGCGCGACTGACCGATCAGGTCACCCTGCCCGCCCGCCTGATCCAAGAGGCATTTATCGCGGCAAATCCTGACCTTAGCCCTGATGCGATCACCATCACCTGTGATGACGGCTATATCCAGGAGGCCCGTATCTGCCTGACGCCCGACCTGACATTTCGGGACTGCGCACCGGACACCCGCCGCGACTGTACGCTGCAACGGGCGCTGTTCGATCCGGTACGTTAGACCTTGAGAACGATTTTGCCGATGTGCTGGCTGGACTCCATCCGTGCATGGGCCGCGCTGGCCTGAGCAAGAGGGAACTCCTGATCCATCACCGGACGCACCCGCCCCGCCGCGATCAACGGCCAGACCTGTTCGCGCAATTGCGCCGCAATCGCCGCCTTGGCCACATCGGACTGTGGCCGCAGGGTCGAGCCGGTAAAGGTCAGCCGCCGCATCATCAACTGCGCCCAGTTCACTTCGACCTTCGGGCCTTGCAAAAACGCGATCTGCACCAGCCGCCCGTCATCGGTCAGCGATTTCAGGTTCCGCTCGATATAGTCGCCACCGACCATGTCGAGGATCAGATTCGCGCCGCCCACACCGCGCATCACGGCGACAAAGTCGTCCTGACGATAGTTGATACAGCGCTCCGCGCCCAGTGCCTCGACCGCGGCGCATTTGTCGGCGCCGCCCGCCGTCGCAAACACCCGCGCACCCATCGCATGGGCCAGTTGCACCGCCGTTGTCCCGATCCCGGACGACCCGCCGTGCACCAGAAACCGCTCGCCCGGCTGAAGGCCGCCGCGCATGAACACATTGGACCAGACGGTATACATGGTTTCCGGCAAACAGGCGGCCTCTCGCAGGCTCAGCCCCGCTGGCACCGGCAGACAATGGGCCGCAGGCGTCGCCACATATTCGGCATAGCCCCCGCCCGGCAACAGCGCGCAAACCTCATCGCCCACGGACAACCCTGTCGCACCGGGCCCGACCTCGACCACGGTTCCGGCGGCCTCTAGCCCAGGCAAATCGCTGGCGGTCGGCGGCGGCGCATAAAGCCCCGCCCGCTGTAGCGCATCCGGCCGGTTCACCCCCGCATAGGCCACCCGGATCACCACCTGACCCGCCGCCGCCACAGGACGGGGGCGCTCACACAGGGTCAGAACCTCGGGCCCGCCCGGTTGCGAAATCTCAACCGCACGCATCATTTCGGTCATCCTTGATCTCCTATCTTACAGCGTCCAACGCCCCGGCAAATCGTCCGCCGCACCGCGTTTCGGCGCCTTGACGCCCGACAGCAGCCGTTCAACGCCGGTTGCCAGCGCGCCCAGCACCGGCGCCTTGCGCACGCTGGCCTTAACCTTTTCGAACTGCATCACATTGGCGATGCGCCGGTCAATGAACGCGGCGGTCGCCTCTCCGCCCGAGTCATCGCCCAGCCAGAACAACACGCAGGACCCATAGACCCCCGACAGGATCGCGCGTTTCGAATACCAGTTCACGTCGTCCGACGTATCGCCCAGCGTTTCCCAGATCAGGTCCGCCGTGCCCCAGATCAGCCCAGCGCCAACCGGCGCCAGATGCGGCAAGGAAAACAGCGTCGTCCCCCGGCGCACCAGTTCGCGGTCCGCCGCCTCTAGCCGGAACCGGATCAGCGCCGCCACCCGTTCACTATACCGCAGCGCAGTCAGATCGACCTCCGCCGCGCGGACCACCATCGCCGCGTCCCCCTGATGATGATAGGCCACCGCCAGATCGACCGCCCCCTTGGGACAGGCGGCATCCGCCTCGACCCGCGTCAGACCCGCCACCTCGACCGCCCGGGCAAAGGCCGCCTCGGTCCAGCCGTCGAAAACCACATCCGGAATGATCGCATCCAGCAGCGCCAGAGTCGTCGGTGACAGCGGTGTAAGAGGCATGGCAAATCTCCTTTGGCCCTACCCTAGACAAAACCCTGCACCTTTGCTATACGCGCCCCACCCTGCAATCTTGCAAATCCAACTTAGAAAGGTGGTGAAAACCACATGCAGGTAAGCGTTCGCGATAACAACGTTGAACAGGCGCTCCGTGCGCTGAAGAAAAAACTGCAGCGTGAAGGCGTATTCCGCGAAATGAAGCTCAAGCAGCATTTCGAGAAGCCGTCCGTCCAGAAGGCTCGTGAAAAGGCCGAGGCGATTCGCCGTCAGCGCAAGCTGGCTCGCAAAAAGCTGCAGCGTGAAGGTCTGCTCTAAGAGCACCCAGTCACGTTGACTTGAAACCCCCGCAGCCTGCTGTGGGGGTTTTTCTTTGAACCGGGATTTACTTTCAACCCAAGGCGGAGCAATCTCCCCAGCATTCTATTTGGTTGGTTTGGGTGAACAAGGTGGAAATATTACTTTTTCTACTGCTAGCTGGATTTGTGATAAATTTCATAAAAGATGCTCTTAGCGTTGGTGCCAAAGACACGAAACCTAGGAAGACCTCATACTCGATCGTACCTGATACAAAATCGACGATTGAGAAGTCTCCTTCAGTTGCGTCACATTGTCGATGGTATCGTCATTTTGAAACCGTCGTAACTACCGCCCTCGAACATGCGGAGAAAAGCGCAAACTTCTTGAGAGAAATGGAAAAGGACCCATTACTCAAGAAGAATTATGACGAGCTGGCAGTTTTGTTCGGCCCGGAACCAGTGCCGGACGAGACACCAGATTGGGCAAAGTTGGGCCCCCCTCCCGCTTTGCCGGCTGTGGCTTCTTTGGGTGAAAATGCCTTACGGCAACGAGAGTATGCGACGATTCTCCAGGCACACAAGAAACTCATCACAGACACACGGGCCGCGATCGCTAAAGATACCGTTGTTGCCGAGAAATTTAGAGAGACGTTTGTCCAACTCGGCCTCCGCGACCTTCATCAAGAATACTTCCCTCCCGCTATGCCGATCGTCCTCCAAAGCGCCGCAAACGCAAGTACCCTTGTCTTTTCCAAGTACGTTTTGAGGCCGGAAATAAAAGCTGCGGCTCAACGGCGCAAAATCCCACATTTGATCCATTTTACAGATTGTCGAAATTTGCGGTCAATTTTGCGCAATGGACTGATGCCTAAATCTGATTGGCAGGCGTGGCATATTACAGGGCTGACGAATGACGACCTTCGTCTGGATGGTCACTTAGACGCAATCTCCCTGTCGGTCACTTTCCCGAACTACAAAATGTTTTACAAGTATCGTAAATTGAGACCTGAGGCCGAGTGGGCAGTTATTCTACTCAAGCCTGACATACTATGGTCATTCCGTTGTGGATTTTATCCCAAGAATGCTGCGCATTCCACGATGCGAGTAAAGGAATCCGAAGAGGCTGAATCCTTATCGGCTTTTGAATCTTTGTTTGACGCAAAGCTATCACCCCGCCCGGACTGGCTGCGCGCCTGCGACCCTACGGACCCACAAGCTGAAGTCTTAGCTTACGGCCATATAGCTCCCTATCACATTGAAACCATTGCTTTTGAAACATTGGACGTTGCAAAAAAATGGGCTCCCCACCTAGGTGGTTGCGACTATATTTCTGCTGGACTAGGCAAAGGCCTATTCGCCCCTCGTTCACAAGTTAGAAAAGCATCGGATCATTATCATGGCTAAGCGCCCTGTTTTCTCAATTTCAAAAGACGGTGCTACCCTGCTCGAAATCCATGAAGTTGAATTTCAATGGCACGCAGGAATGGCCATGTCGCAACGTCAAAAATCGATGCGCTCGCTCCATAGTGCAATCAGTGATGTGTGGCCTGATCGTCGGATTTTAGAAGTGTCCCGCATGTCGGATAATCCTATCGGCACGGAACTCAGCGCTTTCAACCTTATGCTTATGCTTCCTGATATTGGCAATGTTCCATTAGAATGTGCCTTTCAAGCCTCAAAAGTGTTTGAGTGCGGCGGGCCGTATGTAGAGCTTCTCCACGTATCGCCAGCCGATGCCAAGCGTGATCCACGCCTCAAAAATTCTGGAAGACTAGTACGTTTTCATTTGTTCAATCATGACTGGCCACTGGAGCCCCCAACAGCGTTTTATGACTGGATTTACATCCGAGCACTTTACCGGACGCCAAGATTGGCAGAGGCAGTTCAAGCCTTCGACACATTTACCGATATCGCATTCAACCCAGAGAAATCGATCAACTGTCAAGCGCGCGCCGTGGCGTTATTTGTGGCGCTCTCCAAAAGAGGCATTCTCGAGGATGCTTTAGGAAGCTTTAAGAAATTCGTCGCATACGAAACCAATGCCGAGAGAACCTTCAGCGACCAGCCAAAACTCTTCTAAACCGGCAAGGCCGTGGTCTGCCGCACTTTCTTGAGCGAAAAGGACGATTGTAGGGTCTGGACCCCCGGCAGGCCGGCCAGATAGCGGCGGTGGATCAGCGCGAAATCCTCGGCGTCCTCGGCCACGACCTTGAGCAGATAGTCCGCCGATCCGGCCATCAGGTGGCATTCCAGCACGGCGGGCACCAGCGCGACGGCCTTCTCGAACGCGCTCAGGATTTCGTCCGCCTGACCGGACAGGGTGATTTCCACGAACACGGTGGTTTTGCGTCCGACCTTGCGCGGATCGACCAGCGCGACATAGCCGGTGATATAGCCGTCGGCCTCTAGCCGCTGAACGCGCCGATGACAGGCTGACGGCGATAGATGCACCCTGTCGGACAGGTCGGCATTCGACATCCGCCCGTCCTTCTGCAATTGTTCGAGAATGCGGCGATCAATTTCGTCCAGATCCATATTGCGCAAAATTCTCCTGACTATCTCTCGCTTTGTCGAATATTCTTCGAAAAATGGTGTATTTTCCACCCCAAATATCCAAGCAATTGCACAGGACATGCGCCATCCTGATCCCAACGAACAGGAGACGACCCATGCACATCGGCTGCCCCAAAGAAATCAAACCTCAGGAATTCCGCGTCGGGATGACCCCCGCTGCTGCCCATGAGGCCGTGGCCCATGGCCATACGGTCACCATCGAAACCGGTGCCGGTCTGGGCGCAGGGTTCAGCGATGCTGATTATGTCGCCGCTGGTGCGCAGATCGCCGCCACCGCCGCCGAGGTTTTTGCCGCCGCCGACATGATCGTCAAGGTCAAGGAACCGCAAGCCATCGAGCGCAAGATGCTGCGCGAGGGGCAGCTGCTGTTCACCTATCTGCACCTCGCGCCGGACCCGGAACAGACCCGCGATCTGCTCGCCTCCGGCGCAACCTGCATTGCCTATGAGACTGTGACGGACGACCGCGGCGGGCTTCCCCTGCTCGCTCCGATGTCCGAGGTCGCAGGCCGTTTGGCCCCGCAGGTCGGTGCCTACACCCTGCAAAAGGCCAATGGCGGCCGCGGGGTGTTGCTGGGCGGCGTGCCAGGCGTCGCTCCGGGCCGCGTTGTGGTGATCGGCGGCGGTGTCGTCGGCACCCACGCGGCACGCATCGCCGCAGGCATGGGCGCGGATGTAACGGTTCTGGACCGATCGCTCCCGCGTCTGCGTTACCTCGACGATGTGTTCGGCAAAGAGTTCAAGACCGCCTACGCCTCGGCAGCAACCACCATAGAACTGGCCCGCGAGGCCGACATGATCATCGGTGCCGTCCTGATCCCCGGCGCTGCCGCGCCCAAGCTGATCAAGCGCGACCAGCTCAAAGAGCTCAAGCCCGGCGCGGTTCTCGTCGACGTTGCCATCGACCAGGGCGGCTGTTTCGAAACCTCGCGCGCCACGACGCACCAGGACCCGACCTACGAGGTGGACGGTATCATGCACTACTGCGTGGCCAACATGCCGGGCGCGGTTGCGCGGACCTCGACGCTGGCGCTGGGCAATGCAACGCTGCCGTTCATGCTGGCCCTTGCAAACAAAGGCTGGAAAAAGGCCTGCGCCGACGACAAACACCTGCTGAACGGTCTGAACGTGCATGCGGGCCAACTGACCTATGCCGCCGTCGGTGAGGCGCTCGGCCTGCCGACCGTCGATCCCAAGTCGCTGCTCTGAGGTCCTGCCCCGGTCAGCAAAAGGCCCGCCATTGGCGGGCCTTTTTCGTTATTTGCGCAGCGAGTCGCGGATTTCCAGCAGAACCTCGAGTTCGGTCGGGCCCTTGGGCGCTTCGGGCGCGGGCTCGTCCTTTTTCTTCATGCTGTTCACCGCCTTGACCATCAGGAACACGACCCAGGCCACGATGATGAACTTGATCACCGCGTTGATAAAGTTGCCGTACATGAACTGTGCATCGCCAAAGCCAAAGCTGAGCGCGCTAAAGTCGATGCCGCCGATAAAAATCCCCAGCAGCGGATTCACCAGATCGTTCACCAGCGACGTGACAATCGCGGTAAAGGCCGAGCCGATGATAATCCCGACCGCGAGGTCGATGACATTGCCACGGGCAATGAATGTTCTGAATTCTTTTAGCATAGTGCCCCCATTTTTCCCAATCTGCCGCGATAGTTCGCAGTTGCGCGGCTGCGCACAGTGATAGCGCAAGCCGCACACCGCACCACATCTTTCGCTACGTCAAGCGAATGCCTATCTAGGCCTCAACACTTACGGAGACGCAGATGGCCGACCTTTCTTCCTTCCCGATCACCCGCCGCTGGCCGGCACAAAACCCCGACATTCTACAGGTTTACGCCTTTGGGACGCCCAATGGCCGCAAGGTTCCGATCGCTCTCGAAGAGATGCGGATCGACTATGAATACCATTCCACCGGCGGACTGTCGGACGACATCATGCGCAGCCCCGAGTTTTTGTCGCTCAACCCCAACAACAAGATCCCCGCAATCATCGACCCGAACGGGCCGGATGGCAAACCGCTGGGCCTGTTCGAGAGCGGCGCGATCTTGCAATATCTGGGCGACAAAACGGGCCGTTTCATCGGCAAGACCGCGGCCGAGAAATACACCGTCTACCAATGGCTAATGTGGCAGATGGCCGGTCAGGGACCGATGTTCGGGCAACTGGGCTTTTTCTACAAATACGCCGGGTCCAAAATGGAGGACCCGACCGCCCGCAACCGCTATATCGCCGAGGCCAAGCGCCTGCTGAACGTGCTGAACACCCAACTGGAAACCCGCGAATGGATCGCGGGCGACTATTCCATTGCGGATATGGCGATTGTTCCGTGGTTGACGACGCTGGATTTCTACGGCGCGCGCCCGGTTTTGGGCTGGGACGATCTCACCCATGTCGTCGCCTATGAAAAGCGGTTCTATGACCGCCCCGCAGTTCAGCGCGCGCTGGCGCGGATGGCCTAAGCGGTAACCCTCTGGCGGCGCATGCGAATGATTTGCGCCGCCAGCCCCCAGACAGGAACCGCCCGCATCATATCGCGCAGCATTTTGACATCCGCCCAAATACCTGCCCAGAGGCCGAATTTGACGTTCTTGAACGGGCTCTGAACACCGGGCCAGCCAACAACGGCCACCCGCGCCCGATCCGCGATCAAGAGGCTGTTCATATACACCTCTAGCCCGAAACGCGGCAGACGGCGCATTTCCGCAATACGCCCCAGCAACAATTCGCGCGGCATCACCCGCTCGCCGCTGATGTAGTCGATGCCGATCCAGTGCCACAGACGCGGGGCATTCTGGCGCAGCGAAATCGACAAGTCGGCCCTTCCTTGGGTCACGGGCAGGATCAGGGCAGTCAGATCCTGTTCACTCAGCCCCAGAAGATCGGCATCGACCAACAACAGGTGACTACCCTTGGCCGCCTCGATCCCGACGGTGACGGCCCAAGTCTTACCCCTGTTTTCCGGCAAGGTGATCAACCGCACGCCCTCTAACCGCGCTACAACCGCAGAAGTCTGATCGCTGGACCCGTCGTCCACCACGATGACCTCGGCGATCAGCGGATGCCCGATCACCGCCTCAAGAACCGCCTCGATCCGGGCGGCCTCGTTGTAGGCCGGAACGATGGCAGAAATCGTCGCCTGCGTCATTCTGCTGGCTCCATCGACGTGGACGATTTCCGGCGCCAGATCCAGACGCCCAGCGCCACCGCCAGCGCAACCAGAACCACCAGCGACCCGCGGAACAGATAGTTGTCAATGGTCGCATAGGCATAACCGAAACTGTAGCCAACCACGACAAACGCCAGTGTTTTCGGCAAGGTTCCCAGCAGGTTATACCACAGGAAATACCCCAGCGGCATCCGGCCCGCCCCAGCGGCCAAGAGCGCGGCGAACCCCGCGGAATGTGTGATTTTCGCGAGGATCAGCGTGCGGCCGCCGCCATCGCGGAAGTGATCGCGCAGGCCCAACCGGCGGGATTTCGTCATCCCCATCCGCAATTGCCAACGCGCGGGCAGAATGCGCGGGCCATAGCGACCCAGCCCGTACATCAGCGTATCGCCCACCAGATCGCCCAGAACGCAGATCACATAGACCGCATAGACGTTCAGCAGACCCAGACTGGCCAGATAGGCCGCGATCACGGTTACAACCGGACCTTCCAGAACGGTGATAGGCGCGAGTAGCCAGAGGCCATGCGCCTGAACCAAGTCCTGAACTGTCGCCATATCCATTTTATGCTCTTTGCTGCGGCGTCACGTCGGTGGCGTCCATGGCATTGCCGCGCCATTCGAATCCATTACCGACCCACGCCATGGCCCAAATTCCCGGCAACATCAGATCGCGCAACACCCAGAGCGCCATATCGCTGGGGTCTGCGGGCCAACCCGCCAGCCGGGCCAGCGCGTATTCCGCCCCGAACCACAGACCAAACAAACCAGCCACAGACCATAACGGCAAGATGCCCGCCATTATCAGGGCAAGTGTCAGCACCAGCGGCACAAAAAGGCCCGTCAGCAGCTCTGCGCTATAGAGGGCGGGAAACCCCATCCGGCGGACCTTGGCCCAGCGGACCTGCCGTTTCCAGACTTCGGGCAGTGCGCGGCGACCGATCGGCTGAGGCAAGAGATCGCCCAACAGGCGCACCTTGAGGCCAGCGGCCCGCACGACCTTGGTCGAGGCGACATCTTCGGCCATATCCTGACCCAGAGCCGCCAGACCGCCTGCGTTTTCCAGAATATCGCGCCGCCAGAACAGCATCTTGCCTTGGGCATAGCCGTTCCCCATCGCGTCAGAGGACAGTTGCCAACGCCCCTGATAGGTGTTGAGAAACGCCGCCTCGAGCTGCCCCCAAGCGTTTTCGGCCCGGATACCCGCGGGCGGCGAAGTGACCAGCCCGGTATCCTCGGTCCAGCGGGCGATCAGGCGCTGCAAATAGTCCGGCGGCAACAGAACGTTGCTGTCCGCCATCAGGATGTAATCGTATTTGGCCGCAGCCCAGCCCTTGACCAGATTGTTCAATTTTGGGTTGCCGCTAATTTTCTCGTCGCCAACCAACAAAACAGCGTCGATCCCCGGATGCTCGGCGATCAACTGCCGCACCACCGGGACAATCGGGTCGCTCTCCCGCTGGACGCAAAATACCAGTTGCACCGGGCCCGGATAGGTCGTGCCAAAGGTGCTGCGCAGGGTCTCTTGGATGTTGTTTTCCAGCCCGCACACCGGGCGCAATACGGTGATCCCCGGGTTGCCCGCGATCACGCTATCGGGCTTTTTCGCCGAAACCGCCCATGCAGCCGCCGCGATCGAGGCCAAGTGTGACGCGGTGGTCGCGGCCAGCAGGGTCAGGCCAAATGTGTCCAGTCCGATCATCATGCCCCCTGAACAACAGCCTCGGCCTGCGTTCCGGCGCGGGCAGCAACAGACTGGCGTTCAACGGCCCAGTCCAATTGGACCAGCCGCCCGCTGCTTGTTTCAGCGAGGGCGGTACAGCTCTCGGTCCAGTCGCCGCAGTTGGCATAGGTCACGCCAAAATTGTTATGCAAGGCAGCCTGATGGAAATGCCCGCAGATGATTCCGTCGGCCTGATGATCCAGCGCCAGTTGCGACAGCCGCGCCTGAAACTGATCGGTGGACCGCAACAGATGATTCACCTGTTCCAACAGGTAGTCCACGCCGCTCCAGTCCGCCCGCCCCATGGCCGTCAGCCCGCGATTGACCAAGAGTTGCACGCCGCGCAGCACGCTTTCACAGTGGGCGCCGATTTTGGACAGAACCGGCGCACGACGTTCCAGCACATCACAGCTATCGCCGTGGATCACCAGATACCGCTGACCGTCCGCTGCGGTGTGGAACACGTAATCGGCAACCTCGATACAGCCGAAATAGGTGCCAAAATAATTGCGGAAGAACGCATCGTGGTTGCCGGGGGTATAGACGACGCGCACGCCCTGCTGGACACGGTCCAGAAGCAGGGTCAGGATCGCGTGGTGGGTGGCTTTCCAGTTTGATCCCATCGGACGCCAGACATCGAAAATATCCCCGACGAGGTAGATCGTATCGGCCGAATGGGTCTGAAGAAACGACAGCAGCGCCTCGGCCTTGCAGCTATGCGCGCCCAGATGCATGTCGGAAATGAACAGCGCCGGAAACACGCGAACCCCGGCAGGATGCTGCGGTTTCGCCGGACGATGGGATGCCGAAAAATTTGAAAACTGCGCCAAAAACGGCTGAAGTGTAGCGCCGTCCGCAAAGCGATCCGAAGTCATCTGTTGCGTCATTTGCTCTCTCGATCTTGCTCTTCAAACAAAGGTATTCGCAGTGTAACGCGCAATTGTGACAGTTCCGTCGCTGCACATGCACAATTCCGCCTTTTTCCGCAGAAAAAAGCTGGGAACCGCCCAAATCGAAGGCATTGGAATGGGGCAACGCGCCTATCTGCTAGATAGGTAAGTTTCTGCAGCCGCAAAAGTTCCCGCCATCGTGATGGCGATCACATTTCGATGAGGTCTAGAACCGCAAATCGAAAATCGCGCCCGGCCCTTCGGCCAATTCGATGTCGGCACCGTGGGCCTGCAACATCCGGCGCACGATCGGCAGCCCCATCCCGGTCCCGCCCTTGTCCCGCCGAGTGGTGAAAAACGGGTCGAAAATCCGTTCTCGGTTGCCTGCCGACACGCCCGGTCCATCATCCGCAACCCGCAGGCTGTCGGCGGTAGCGGTCAGCGTGACACGCCGCGCCCCATGCGCGGCCGCGTTTGACAACAGGTGTTCCAGAACCAGACGAAGCCCATCTGCCGCCAGTGGCAAATCGGCATCCGAGGCGACAATCAGCGAAAGTCCCGGAAACTCTGGCCGCAGCCCGTCAACCAGTCTGGACAGCCGGCAGGACCCAACGGCAAAGGGGTCCTGCGCCCGCGCCAGCGCCCGTTGCGCATCCAAGAGTGCCGACATCCGATCCGTGGCCTGATCTATCCGGTCGATCAATTGCCGCCGCTGATCCTGACTGAGTTCCTCGTCATCCAGCAATTCGGCAGCCCCGCGCAAAACCGTCAATGGCGACCGCAATTCATGCGTCACATGGTCTGCATAGGACCGCAGCACAGCCTCGCGCCCCTGTAGCACACGGCCCATGTCCAGCATGGCCTGCCCCATCTGCTGCATTTCGACGGTACCATAATGCGGCAGCGGATCCAGCGCCCCGTCGCGCCCGGCCTTGATCGCCTCGCCCCGCGCGGCCAGTGCCTGAACAGGACGTAGCAGCAGCCGCACCAGAACCCAGCCCAGCGCGGACACCGCCAGAACAATCAGGGCGGAAACCGCGATCACCGCCTTCTGGTAGCCGAATTCGCCCATCATCGGCCAGAGGTAGCGGACCGCGACGATCCCGCCCAAGGGCAGCGCCAGCACCACCGCCAAGGTGACAGCGACGACCACGCCCAGCGTTGGCCGCCATTTGCGCGTTATGCCCCGACGCATGCGCCCATCCGGATACCGACGCCATGAACCGTGTCGATCGCATCGGCGCAGCCTGCCTCGGCCAGCTTGCGACGCAGGTTGCGCAAATGGCTGTCCAGAGTCCGGTCACTGACGTTGATATTCGTCCCATAGACCTGATCAACTAGCGCCGGTCGTGGCACCACATGGTCGGGCCGTGCCATGAGTCGGGCTAGGATGTCCTTTTCCCGCGCAGTCAAATCGACCTCTGCCTCACCTACGCGGCACAGATGACGGTCCGGATCCAGCACCAACACGCCCCTGCGCAGCAGGTGCGACGGCGACGTAACGGGTTCTGGCGTAGTCCGCTTGAGGATCGCACGCACGCGAGCGACCAATTCACGCGGGGAAAACGGTTTACCGACATAGTCGTCGGCCCCCAACTCCAACCCTACCACGCGGTCAATCTCGTCTGACAGCGCTGTCAGAAACAGCACCGGAACATCCGAAAACCGCCGCACTTCGCGGCAAACGGCCAAACCGTCCATTTCCGGCATCCCGATGTCGAGGATGATCAGGTCCGGCAGATCGCGCTGGATGGCCTGCAATGCCTCTGCGCCGTCCGCGGCCTCGACCACCGAAAAACCGGCATTTGTGAGGGCAAATCGGACGATATCCCGTATGTGGGCATCATCATCCGCAACGAGGATTTGGCGCATCATCTCGGCTCCTGTGGTTTGGCGCGGCTTATGCCGCACCAAATGCGCAGCCGTCCCGCGCCAATCGTGCAGAGGCTGTGCAGCACTGACAAGAGGGATCAGAGAACCGCGGTCGCCGCAGCGCGGATAGCGCGAATGTTTTCGCCATAGGGGGCGGGATTGCTGACCGAGCCGCCCTTGAACACCGCCGAACCCGCAACCAGCACATCCGCGCCAGCCGCCGCCACCAAGGGGGCGGTGGTCGGATCAACGCCGCCGTCGATCTCGATGTGGATCGGACGATCACCGATCATGGCGCGCAGTTTGCGGACCTTTTCGATCTGGCTATGGATGAATTTCTGACCGCCAAAACCGGGGTTCACCGTCATCACACAAACCAGATCCACAATATCCAGCAGATATTCGACGTCTTCGGCGCGGGTCGAGGGATTCAGCGCCACGCCCGCCTTGGCTCCGGCTGCGCGAATGGCCTGCAACGTGCGATGGACGTGCGGGCCGGATTCGAGATGCGCGGTGATCACATCGGCACCGCTGGCGGCAAAGGCCTCGATATAGGGATCGACGGGGGCAATCATCAGGTGCACGTCCATCACGCCCTTGATGTGCGGGCGGATTGCCTTGCAGGTGGCGGGGCCAAAGGTGATGTTGGGGACAAAATGCCCGTCCATCACATCGACATGGACCCAGTCCGCGCCCTGCGCCTCGATTGCCTGACACTCCAGACCAAAGTTTGCAAAATCTGCCGAGAGAATCGACGGCGCGATCTTGATTGAGCGATCAAAAGACATGGGCAGCATCCTGTTGCGGCGAGTTTGCGCTTCTTAGCGCGGTTTTTTGGCAACGTCACGCATCCCATTCCGCACTGCGGCATTATTGGCCACGGTATATGGGAAAACCTGTGCTAGACTGACCCCATGAGCGATTTGATCCTGAGACTCATTGACATATTGCCCGACGGGCGCGCCTGCGCCCTATCCCGGGCCATTGTGACGACGAACCGACCTAAATCTCTGCATTCACATGAATTTTTTGAACTGCTGTGGGTGCAAAATGGTCGGATCAAACATGTGACCCCAACCGGGGCGACCGATCTGTCAGAGGGCGACCTGCTGTTTGTGCAGCCGCAGCATACACATGGTCTACAAGGTCGCGGATCGGATGCGATGGTGGTCTCGGTTAGCCTGCATCCCGATGTAATCGACTCGATCCTGACCCGTCACCCCAACCTGTCGGGGCGATATTTCTGGGCCAATAGCCCGACACCGCCACGATTTTTCCGTGACATCCGCAAACTTGCGGACCTCAATCATGCGGCGGTTCTACTCGAACGGCAAAAGCCCAGCCAACTGGCGGCGGAATCGTTTCTGTTGCCGCTGTTGTCCGCGCTGGATTCCGAGGATCTGGACCTGCCTGCAACGGCGCCCGGCTGGCTGACAGAGGCCTGTAATGCGGCCCGTGATCCGGGTGTTTTTCGTGATGGCGCCGCCGGATTTGTCCGCGTCGCCGGCCGGGCGCACGCCCATGTCAGCCGGACCACGCGCCAGTTTCTGGCCCAAAGCCCGTCTGAATACGTCAATCACATCCGCATGGCACACGCCGCGCGGCAATTGACCGGCACCGGCGACAGCCTGTCGGAAATCGCTGCAGACTGCGGCATCCCGAACCTCAGCCATTTTCACAAACTGTTTCTGGCCCATCACGGGATGACTCCTGCGCAATTTCGCAGGATGCACCAGCGTAACGCGGTCCAGCCCGAATTGAGTATTTGACCAACCGGTCAAAGCTTGCCAAACACCGGGGCAAATGCAACCCTACCGCCACGCGTGGGAGGCCCCCTTGGACACAGTACAGACTTCAACGATGCACCACCTGCCGCAGGTGCATGAACAGCGTAACCCCGGCATGCCGCTCGATCTGGATTGGGCGCTGTCGCTACAGGTCAACACCTCGGCGGTGGAACGGCGCGCGGCAACCCTGCCCGCCCGCCGCAGCGTCAAGAAGGATTATCAGGCCGCATGGCTGCTGAGGGCGGTGTCCTGCATCGACCTGACCACCCTGTCGGGGGACGATACCGTCGGCAGAGTCCATCGCCTGACGGCCAAGGCAAAACAGCCCGTATCGCCCGATCTGCTGGACAAACTGGGGATGACCGGGCTGACGGTTGGCGCGGTCTGCGTCTATCACGACATGGTCGAGGCTGCGGTCCGCGATCTCGAGGGCACAGCGATCCCTGTGGCCGCCGTGTCGACCGGGTTTCCCGCTGGCCTATCACCCTTCCACCTGCGCATTCAGGAAATCCGCGAGAGTGTCGCCGCCGGGGCCCGCGAGATCGATATCGTCATCTCCCGGCGACATGTGCTGACAGGGAACTGGCAGGCGCTCTATGATGAAATCGTCGAAATGCGGGCTGCCTGCGGCGACGCGCATGTCAAGGCCATCCTCGCCACCGGCGAACTTGGCACACTGAAAAACGTGATGCGGGCCAGCATGATCTGCATGATGGCGGGTGCCGATTTCATCAAGACCTCGACCGGCAAAGAGAGCGTGAACGCCACCCTGCCCGTGTCGCTGGTGATGATCCGGGCCATTCGCGAATATCAGGACCGGACCGGAATCAAGATCGGCTACAAACCCGCTGGCGGCATTTCCAAGGCCAAGGACGCCCTGAATTATCTGGCGCTGATGAAAGAGGAACTGGGGAACCCGTGGCTGCAACCGCATCTGTTCCGCTTTGGCGCCTCGTCGCTCTTGGGCGATATCGAACGGCAACTCGAACACCATGTCACGGGCAACTATTCCGCCCAGTGGCGTCACCCGATGGGCTAAGCTATGACCGTAAAAGAGATTTTTGAGACGATGGACTACGGCACAGCGCCCGAGGGAACCGGCGACGCGATGGCGTGGATCGCCGCGCATTCGGGTCGGTTCGGCCAGTTTATCAACGGCGCGATGACGCCCGCCGGGGATACCTTTGCCACCACGAACCCCGCGACCGGTCAGGCTCTGGCCCAGATCAGCCAGGCTTCGCAGGCCGATGTCAGCGCCGCCGTTCAGGCCGCCCGCAAGGCGCAGGGAAAATGGGCAAAACTGACTGGCCACCAGCGGGCGCGGCATCTCTATGCCTTGGCGCGGTTGCTGCAAAAACACAGCCGCCTGTTTGCGGTCCTCGAAACACTGGACAACGGCAAACCCATCCGCGAGAGCCGCGATATCGACGTGCCCCTCGCGCAGCGGCATTTCTACTATCACGCGGGCCTTGCGCAATTGATGCCGACCGAAATGCCCGCGGCCGAGCCGCTGGGCGTTTGCGGCCAGATCATTCCGTGGAATTTCCCGCTGCTCATGCTGGCGTGGAAGGTCGCGCCCGCGCTGGCTGCGGGCAATACGGTTGTGCTAAAGCCTGCCGAACAAACCAGTCTGACGGCGCTGCTGTTTGCGGAAATCTGCCAACAGGCAGGACTGCCCAAGGGGGTGGTCAATATCGTGACCGGCGACGGTGCCGTCGGCCAGATGATCTGCGCCGCCGAGGTGGATAAGATCGCCTTTACCGGATCGACCGAGGTCGGTCGCCGCATCCGGCAGGCGACCGCGGGGCGTGGCATTCCTCTCACCCTCGAACTGGGGGGCAAGTCGCCTTACATCGTCTTTGAGGATGCTGACCTAGACAGTGCCGTCGAAGGGCTGGTGGATGCGATTTTCTTTAATCAGGGGCAGGTCTGCTGCGCCGGGTCGCGCCTGATCGTCCAAGAGGGGATCGCCGACACATTCCACGCACGGCTGCGGGCGCGGATGACCAAACTGCGGGTCGGCAATCCGCTGGATAAATCCGTCGATGTCGGGGCGATCGTCAGCCCCGAACAGCTCGACCGGATCACCGCGCTGGTCGCGCAGAGCGGCGGCGAGGTTTACCGTGCGCCCTGCGATCTACCGCTGGTGGGCTGCTATTATACGCCGACCCTGATCACCGGACTGCAAACCGCCGACCCGTTGATGCAAGAAGAAATTTTCGGCCCGGTTCTGGTCTCCACGACCTTCCGCACCCCGGCAGAGGCGGTCGAGATCGCCAATAACACCCGTTACGGGCTGGCGGCCTCGGTCTGGTCGGAAAACATCAACGTGGCGCTGGATATCGCGCCGAAACTGGCCGCTGGCGTGGTCTGGGTGAACGGCACAAACATGTTCGATGCCGCCGCCCCGTTTGGAGGCCTGCGCGAGAGCGGCTTTGGCCGCGAGGGCGGCTGGGAAGGGCTGGCGGCCTATACCCGCGCCCCGGCGGGCAAACCTGTCAAAACCATTGCGCCCTTTACGGGCAAGGGCGAACCTGTTGATCCGCTGGATCGCACAGCCAAGCTCTATATCGGGGGCAAACAAACCCGCCCCGATGGCGGCTATTCGGCCAGCGTCTGGAGCCCGCGCGGTACGCAACTCGGCCAGATCAGCCTCGCCGGAAAAAAGGACGTGCGCAACGCGGTCGAGGCCTGCAATGCCGCCAAAGGCTGGGCGAAAACCACCGGCCATTTGCGGGCGCAGATTCTCTATTACATCGCGGAAAACCTTTCGGCGCGGGCGGATGAATTTGCCGACCGGATCGACGGGATGGTCGGCGGCAAATCGGGTCGGTCAGAGGTCGAGGCCGCAATCGACTGCCTGTTCACCGCCGCCGCCTGGGCCGATAAATACGATGGCGCCGCACGCGGAACCCCGTTGCGCGGCGTGACGCTGGCGATGAAAGAACCCACCGGCACCATCGCCGCCCTCTGTCCGGATGCCGCGCCACTGTTGGGGTTGGTCACGATCATGGCCACCGCAATTGCGATGGGGAACAGGGTGATCCTCTCGGCCAGCCAGCCCTATCCGCTGGCCGCGACCGATTTTATCCAGGTGCTGGAAACCTCTGACGTCCCAGCCGGTGTCGTCAATATCCTGACAGGGCCCCATACAGAGGTCGCCGCGACCTATGCCGGACATATGGATATCGATGCGGTCTGGTCGTTCGGCGATCCGTCGCTGGCGCCCGTGATCGAGGAGAAATCCGCCGCCAACCTGAAACGGACTTGGGTCAAAACCGATGCGGTGGACTGGCTCGCGCCGAATATCCGCGAGTTTCTGGAGGCCGCGACCGAGACCAAGACGATCTGGATCCCTTACGGCGTCTAACAAATGCAAAGCCCCGGAGATCACTCCGGGGCTTTGGTTTATTTCCGGGTTTTCCAGCTATCCAGCCAGCGCCCCAATCGCGACCGCCGCTCGGCGACGCCTGCTTCGACCCGATCCCATTCATCACCGACCTTATCCAAGGTCGGGTCCAGCGCCCGTTCGCGAAACTGCAACCACATGGCCCGCAGGAACATCACCAAGGTGACAAAGGCCACGGCAAAGAACAGATTGAACCACGGGATCACCCGCACATCCGGCCCCTCGATCGGCTTGATCGAGATGGCATTCGGGAAAATCGTCAGGAACCGGTTGCGCCAACCGTAATGCGTGATCATCACCCATTTGGGGTTCTCTGCCGTCGAGGTATATTCCTGCGCCTCACCCTGCAAATCGCGGCTGTCGAACTTGAAATACGGCGGCCAAATCCAGCCGGTGTCCTCGTTGCGATAGATCATCACGTCCTTGGCCTCTGAACCACGGATCAGGCCAAACAGATAGGTGGGCCGGCGGATGGTGTTGATAAACAGCACGTCGCGGGTAGCAGCCTCTGCATTCCCGCTCTCCGCTTGGGCATAGAACACCCGATTAAGGGTGCTGAAATCCTGACGGATCACCTCGGTCCCTGTGATCCGCGCAATATCGTGCTGCGGCAGAACATAGTGAAAGAACGGCAAAAACAGCACGACCAGCACTATGCGGAAAATCATTCTCAGGGACATGGCAACCTCAGTTATTCAAATAGAGCGTCAAGGCCACCGCAATGACCGGGACCACATAGACCAAAACGATCAGCTTTCTGCGAAAGCCGCGCTCGTACTTGGTCATGCCTGCCTCGATATAGGTAGATCTTTCATCGGGTTCACTATCTGGATGCAGTTCATCCCAGTGTTTTTCCAGTTTTTCGCGCCGCACAGAACGCGAATAGACGGATATCATCAGATAAAGAGCCGTAAGCCCCACGAAACCAAACACCATCAGGTACACAAACCGCATGCTATGTTCCTCGTCTTAGCGCGCCCCACGGGCCGACCAGATCAACGATATCACGCTGTTTATCCCGCTTTGGTGACACTGGCGCCCGCCCCCACGGGCCATCCGTATCATGGTGGCCAAACAGCCGATCCCGCGTCCCGACCTTATCCGCCGCGTAGTCGCGGGCCAATGCATCGGCGATATATGCGCGCTTGGCCTCCGGCCATGAGGCATAGGCCTCGTAAAAGGCCTGCTTGTGAAAAGTGAACATGTGCAGGGGATCCAGCGGACACAAAACCGCCAAGAGCATATTCACCAGATCGGCGTTCGGTCCCTTGGCCGCGCGCAGCGAATAGAAATAGGCGGGATGATCGCTGTCGATATGGGGCCAGTCACCCCCCGCCTCGGCCCAGCGCACCAGCGCGGCCAATCCCTGCCATTCGCGCGGCAAACGTCCCACCAGCCCCCGCGCCAGCATACGCAAGTCCCGGCGGGTCGCCCCGGTCAGGTCATGGCCCGCTGCGCTGGCCACATCGGCCACCATAAAGTCCATTTTCTGCTGAAGCACGGCGACACCATCGATCCCGCGCGCCTCGACAACCTGTTCGGTCAACCGATTGAGCTGTAGAAATTTTGCAATCGCGGAGCGGTCCTGCAGCGACACCACAGGCAGGGGCAGCCCCGAAACACGGTCCCCACAGTACACCACGGCCGGATGCGGCACCGATCGAAATAGAAACAGGCCGCCGAAATGGGCCGTCCAGAAATCCGCCTGCTCAAAGCCCATCTGCGGCAAGGACACCGGATTTCGGATCACATCGCCGGTATCTGCAGACAGATCGATCATCTGCGCAATCAGCCGATCATCCCACCATGCGTCACGCTCTGACCTGAACCGGGTGATCAACTGGCCCAGTTCTTCGGCCTTGTGCACGGTGCGCCGGGTTGTATCTGCCTCGACCGTTATCCTGCGGATGTCCAGCAGCCGGGCGGGCGTGTCCACGGCCAAAACGGAGTTGACCAGCTCTCCGGCCACCGCATCCTGCGCCGTCAGGGCAAAGAGCTGGCTCTGATTGGCCTCGATGAACTGGCGCAACACGCCCCGCGACGTGGAGAACATCGAATTCAACAACGGCGCCGTGTGCTGCTCTGTCGACAGCAGGATGAACCGGCGATTGACCCCGTCCTGATTGAGATAGCGGTCATTGCCCAGTTCATCGCCGATTTCGGGAGAATAGCCTGAAATATCGATGTGGAACGCGTCCAGTTGTGTGTCCAGCCCGGTCAAATGCCGAAGCGCCCGACGATAGCGGTCCACCAAAACCGGGCTATCCACCCGCAGGAGATTGCCGAACATCAGACCACGGTCGATCAGGCGTTGCATTACCAGACCGCCTTTTTCCAGCGACGCGGCAGGGAGGCCACCGACAAGATCACGATCGGCCCCCAGATCAACGCCGACATCAGGGCCAGCGGCCCGAAATGCGACACCACCGGCACGACGCCCGCCGCGAACAGTTCTGCCACCGGATATCCCATCATCAGATAGAGGCCGATGAAATAAACCACCCCCAAGAGCCCCATCGACACCGTCGAGAGCAGCGCATTATACATCAGCGGTCGCAGGCCTTCGGGCAACACACGCGCCCAGAGCCGCGGCATGAACCACCCCGCCACCGCCAGAATGATCGCTGGAACGACGATCCCGTTCATGCCCTCTCCCCTCTCAGACGGCGCTGCGCCGCCTCTGCCCGCTGCATGTCACGCACCATCCTGTCTATCGCCGCCTCATCCGACGTCAGGGCATAGCGAAACTCGCTATCTGCATAGCGGTTGATTTCCTGAACGACCATCTCCGCGGTGATCGGGCGGCGCAAGTCGCTAATCATCGCCAGTTTGGTCTCATAGGATTGCCGCAAAAACAGATCGGGCTGCTCCATCCAGTCATCGGGGATCTCAAAGTCCATACTGCGCACCTTGACCGCATCGGTGATATTCTTGACCGCCCGCCCGGTGAACCGCGGATCGGCCTCCTGGATCGCTTTGAGATAGAGACCCAATTTCGCGACGGTATCAAACGCGCCGTGAACACCGCGAATCCGTTCATAGACTTCGGCCAGCGCGCCCTCTTGCGGGAAATCATGCGCGGCATAGCTGGTCGCCACCGCCTGTTTTAACGCCTGTGCCGCGAACAGATCATGTTGCCCCAGCGGGATGTCATGCCCCGCCCCCAGCAACAGCGACAGAATGTCGATATAGTCTTCGGACGTCCGGGGTCCATCGATCAAGAACCGCGCCCCGGCCCGTTGCCGCAACGCGTCGTCTACATTCTCGGGAAAATTCGAAAACATCCCAAAGGTGCAATTGCCCCGCACCACTGTATTTGCCCCGGCAAAGGCCTCCATCAGCACCGCCGTGACCTCCTGTTGGCCCGCGCTCGACTGTCGATCCCCGCGTTTGCCCGCAATCTGGTCGATATCGTCGATGGTGCCGAACCCGATCGCCCTCGGGTCCATGACATGGCTGACAAATGTCCGTGCGTTCTGACCGGATTTCCCCTGATAGCTGTCGATATTGTCGATGCCGAAATTCTGGTAGTGGAACGGATAGCCGGCAGCCAAACAATACTCGTGCAGCAGCCCCGCCATCATCTGGATCAGCGTCGTTTTGCCCGTCCCGGGCTTTCCATCCCCCATAAAGGTAAAGATAAAACCGCCCAGTTCCGCAAACGGGTTCAACTGGCGCTGGAAATCATAGGCCATCACCATTTTGGCCAGCTTCATCGCCTGATATTTGGCGATATGGTTCCCCACGACCTCTGCGGGCTTCTTGAAGGCCATCGCCAAGGCGGGCACCCGATGCGATCGGGCCGGTGAAAAGCCACTGACAGTAAACCCTTCCGCCTCGATCCGCCACGACACCTGCTCAAAGCCGGCCAGAGCGGGCCTGTTCTGGGCCCGCCCCACGACCTTTTGCATCAAGGCTTCGGCATAGGCGAGCACCGCCGTGACGACCTGTTCGTCCCCCGAACCCCCGTGACGCGCGATGATCCGGTCCAGTTCCCACAGCGCCCCATGCAGCGCCAGCGCGGCATTATCCGTCACGACCTCTTCAATCGGTTCCGGCTCGGCCCCCGCCTGCCCGCCAAGGTCCGATAGGCCGAATGACAGATAGGACCCCATCACAAACAGCACGATCAGCGCTTCCGCACAGAGCAGGTCGCCAAACTCGCCGGATTGCGCCGCCGCCAAGCCGCCCTGAAAATTGCGCCGCTTGAGATCGGCTAACCCCGTGCGGTCCGCAAATGCGTCACCAACCGCCGATGCAACCGCCACTCCCCGTCGCAGGCATTGCAAGACCCGCGATTGCATCGGCGTCATCAACCCGTCGCCCCCCGCCTCGTTCACCCGACGCAGCAGATGCACAGGCTCGGCGCGCCCGACCCGGCTCGTCACCAGCCCGGGCGTGGTTGCCCGAAAACTGCGCCGAACCGGCTCACCGCCATCGACCTCTACGGCTGGCTTGGCAATCCGCGGCGCATAGTCAAAGCCATCGATCAGCGTCAGAGCCATCGGATAGTGCTTGCGAATAGCCTCCTCGGGCAATTCCATCTGTCCGGTTGTCAGGCCCATGCAGCCGCCCCTTTCATCTTTCCCAAAATACCTCCGCCGGAGGCCTCAAGCCGCCGATCAGGCGGCGCAGATTACCTGTAACTCAGCACCCGACCCGCCGAACCCACGACAAATTTCCGGACATCGGCAAATCCCGGCGGGTTCAACTCGACCAGTGCCTGATAGGGGCGTTCGGGCAGGATGATCGACCGGGCGAGCGAGGTCGCACCCAGATCGGCACCCTGCCCCGCGAAGGGGTCCAGCGCGAAAATCTGCCGTTCGACCGACGAGAACCAGCCGGATTTGACCTCCTCGCTACGGTCGCTGCGCAGGTCCTCTTCCGACCAGACAAAGGCCCAGTCCTCGCCAATCGGCGCTTTGGCCTGAACCAGCACATCGCGGATCGGGCCGGTCTGGCTGGTAAAGACGCTGGAATACATCGGCCCCAGATGCAGCCTGCGAAACCGTTTGGGATGCAGATCCACAAAATCAGCGTCAAAGCCCCGCGCGATCGTCACCAGCTTGAGCCCGGCAACCGATTGCGCCATCAGATGCGTCATCACTTCGGGCCAGCGCCGTTCATCCTTGGGCAGGGCGGTGCGGCCAGAATCCTCGACCTCCAGCAGATAGACCGTCGGCAGATTGATCTGGCTGTCATAGACCGCCCAATGGATCAAAAACCGCCGCCGACCGTTGGGCAGGTTTTCCAGCCACTGCGCCTGCGGATCGTTTCGCGCCCAGAACAGCCCGCCCTTGGCCAATTCCTGATAATATAAACGCTGGCTCAGCGCATATTGCAGCCGGGTCGGAACCGTCCGCTCCCCGACAATGACCCGCACCATTTGATCCTTGAGGCTCTCCTCACTTGGCAAACCGGCCAGATGGCCCGCAGCCTGCGCCGCGTCATTGGCCATATTCAGCAATTCGGCATAGACGGGAAACCCGCTCTCGACCCGGTCAAAGGTCAACTTGCCCGCGTGAGCATAATGGCCCGCGAAATGGTATTTATGCGCGAGCGCGCGAAACGTCAGATTGAGCCCGACCAGATACCGCGCCATCGCCGCGATATCTGTGCGGGCAAAGCGGCCTTCGGCCTCCATCACCGCCGCGACCTTGCCCAGATAGCCGGTGATCTTTTCGAACTTGCCGAAATACCGACGCGTGACCTGCGTGTCGTCCAGCAGCACGTGATCCAGTGTCAGATCGGTCCCCGTCATCTGTGTCCCCCCGCCTAGGCTCAGGACTGACCATAGGCGTTCTTGTCGTGCTTTTCGACGATCTTGGCAAAACGGCGCGCGAAACGTTCGTCAGCTTTGGCCTTTTCTTCCTGCACCTTGCGGGCAAAGAGCATCTGATCGCCGTGCGCCTCTAACATGTCGGCCATTTTGGCATTGGTCGCCGCACCGATCGCCGCCATCGCCTGCTGCGCCTCTTGGTCGGTCCGCACGCCGATTTCATTGATCCGGTGGGCGATGTCCTGCTGCTGCGCCGTTTTCAACGATTTCGACAGCGCATCATAGAGAACCACCCGCTGGCGGGTGTCGGTCATCAGTTTGTTGATCAGCACCATCTGCGTCGCGGCCTGATTTTGCAGACTGTCGAGCCAGGTCTTGCCCTTTTCGATATACCGCTCAAGGGTTTGGCTGCGTGCCAGTTCAACCTGTTCGCGCTGGATCAAATCGTTATGCCGGGCGTTCAAGGCTGCCAGTTCGGTTTCCAGAACTGTCCGCGCCGCGGCATCCATTTCGACCGAAATCCGGTTTTCCAGATCGATCACCCGCGGATCAAGCGCCAGCACCTCGGCGCGCGTGGTTTCCAGCGCGGCAACCGTTGCCTCGCGGTCCTGCAAGGTCGCGGTCAGGTTCGCTTCGACCTTGGATTTCTGATCGTTCAGGATCGCCAACTGCCCCTCCAGCAGGGTCTGGATCGTGTTCGACTTGGCAATCAGATCCTGCAATTTGTCGTCGATCGAGGCGGTTCTCATCCGCTCTTGGCGCATGGCGTCCGATTTTCCACGGGAAAAGAAGCCGACAAAGGTCTCCATCCCGGTTTTCGTCCGCATCTCGTCAAAGTCTTTTTGAAACCCCGCGGTGACATCGTCGAGGCCCATGATCAGTTCGGCGATATTGGCATTCATCGCCTCGGTATGGCGGTGAACATCCTCCAAATTCGCGTTCTCGATATCGATCGTCACCTCGGCCCCGGTCTCGATTTTGTTGCGCGCAGTTTCGATCCGCGACGAAATCTCGGCAATCTTGGCCTGCGCCTGTGCAACCTGAACCTTGCTGTCACGGATTTGGGTTTCAAAATCAGCCATGCTACCCTCTGTTCAAATACCAAGAGTCATTTAGGAACGACCTCTGCCCATCAAAAGAGGCCGCACCAACGCCAAAGAAAGAAAGACACCGATGCCCGACCTCTTTTGCCGCCTATTGCCCACAGGGGTGGATGCAGAATATGGCCAGCCTGCCCCTGATCGCCTGATCAGCGGGGACCCTCAGTTCACCACATGGAATGTCGAGGATCGCGACGGGCTCTTTGCCGGGATCTGGCAATCCACGCCGGGAAAATGGCGCATTTCCTACGATGAATGGGAATACTGCCGGATTCTGTCCGGCGTGTCGATCATCACCGATGCCCAAGGCACGGCGCATACGATAAAAGCCGGGGACAGCTTTATCCTGCGCCCCGGCTTTGAAGGAACTTGGGAGGTGATCGAAACCACCACCAAGGATTATGTCATCCGGCTTTAGCCTTGGGTATCTGCCTCGGTCTCTGTTTCGGCTGTTTCGCCGGTCAGATGGTCGGCCAGAATTTCGGCCAGCGGGCGATCCGCCGCCAAGGCCTCGGCCCCGTAGATGTCTTCGGGGTCGATTTGCAGCGCCTCTAGCTCGACACCGCGCCCATAGTATTCCTCTTCGATCCGCTGCGAATCCTCTTCGCTGCGCATCACGACCTTGGTGCCGTTCGGCACCATGTCGAACAGGTGGATGATATCGTGGTTGAACATGCGGATACAGCCAGCCGACCCTGAATTGCCAATCGATCCCAGATCGTTAGTGCCGTGAATCCGGTAATAGGTGTCACGCCCGCCGCGGAACAGATAGAGCGCACGCGCTCCAAGGGGGCTGCGCAGCCCGCCGGGAATTCCGCCCGCGAAATCGCCGTAAATCTCGGGTTCGCGCCGGATCATATTGGCGGTCGGGGTCCAACCCGGCCATTCTTCCTTGCGGCGGATGACGGTATCGCTGCTGATGGTTTTGCCCAGACGGCCCACGGCGATGGGATAGCGCCACGCCGTGCCATCGTCCAAAATCCAGTACAGGAACTTGGCATAGCGATCGACCTCGATGGTCCCGGGCTCTTCTTCGCCGGTATAATAGACCAGAACACGGCGGTTCGGCTCTTCGAGGAAATGCGACGGGACCGCCGGCAGGCCATAGCCGTTGTCGATGATGGCCTCGTACCCTTGGACGATCACCTCGACCGGGGCGGGCTCGATCGGTTCGGGTTCAGGCGCACAGGCGGTCAACGTCAGGGCAGCCGCGAGAGCGAAGAGAGACCGAAAAACGGTCGGGCGACGAAATGTCATCTGCAATAGGTCCGAGTCTTTGTTCACGGTGACATAGCACTCTGGCCGGTTTGATCAATTCTTTCGGCTTTTTTGGCTCGAAATACGCGATTGTGTGATTTTCACATATGCAGAAGGGTCACACCTGCTAGTCTGGAATCGGGTTCCATAACAGGGGACGACGATGTTTGATCGGAAATCCGCGATTCAGGCGGCAGCATTGGACGTTTTTGTCGAACGCGGCTACAGCGCGGCGACCATTGCGGAAATTGGCCGCCGCAGCCAATCGACCGTCGGGTCGATCTACCACGCCTTTGACGGCAAGGCGGGCATGGCACGGACAATCTGGACACAGGCCGTCGCGCATTGGCATCTGGAGCAGTACAAGGATGACAAACCGCGCAAGGCAATCCGCGCGACCCTTGAGGCCTATTTGACTTGGGGCGCGGCCAATCGAGGTGCCTACCGGCTCTATGACGAAATCGTCGTACGGGCGGGGTCCGAACCTGAATTTGCCCCGTTGGCGCAGGATATTGCGGAATATGACGCTGCCGCCGCCCGTGTGTATCAGGCGTGGCGGGCGCAGAAACTGGTCCGCAAAATGGACTGGCCCCTTGCCTCGGGTCTGATCTACGGCCCTGCCGCGGAATTTCTGCGCAAAGAGGGCACAGTCACGCCAGAGATCATCGAAAAACTGGCGCATCTTGCCTGGCTCGGGGTCAAGGTTAACAAATCGTAGCAGTCGAAATCACCGCCCGCACGGGCGAGCATGTGGACCAAGGCAAAGGGGAGACCATGGATTTCTGGCGAGAGTTGCTCGATGTTGCGGCGCGGCCTGACGACACACCCGACGCCCCGCCCCCTAGCCCAGAGGGGCAAATCCGGGTGCATCTGTTCTGCGGTACCTTTGACACCGAAGAAGACCTGCTCGGCTATTGTTTCGATCCCGTTCGCGCCGATGGCCCGGAGCCGTTCAATCTGGACCTCCAAGGCGCCTATGTCGATACAGCCTATGTCGCGACGGGCTACGGCCCCGCCATCCCCGAGGCCTTGGCCGATTTTTTTGACCCTGCCAACACGCAGGATATTCTGCCCGGCCTAAAGGGCGACAATGCGCTGGTGATCGTGTCCGAGTATGCCTTTGGCGGATTTCCCTACAGCCTGACAGACACCCCGCGCCTGCGCTATCTGGGAAATTGGCTGGTCGATTTGCCCTAACCCCTATTCGACGATGGCCCTGACCAGATCGGACGTCGGATCACACAGGCCGTCAATGACATCGAAATGATGCCTATCCTCGAGGAGGGATAGCGGAACGTCCCACGCACTCGCCAGTTCGCGGGCTTGCGCGACGAAAACCGGGCGTTCTGCCGCCCCGACAACCACATGCACGTCGCGGGTCACGGGATCATGCAGAACCGGGCTCGCCTCGGCAGCGGTATCTTCTGTCAGTTGGAACTGTTCGTTCATCGAGGTCCAAAGTAGCGGGCGCAAATCTGCCACCGGCGAGATCGGGACGACCTTTTGCAGCCGATGTCGCCAGCTCGGGCTACGATCGGCGCAAATCATCCGGGCCACCAGATGGCCGCCCGCAGAATGTCCCGTCAACCGAAGCGGACCGTCGAGCCGGTCGGAAATCGCGGTGATCGCCGTCTCGATCTGATCGGTAATCTGGGCGATGCTGACCGAGGGGCACAGGTCATAGGACGGCAGAGCGACCGCCCAGCCCCGCGCCAATGGCCCGGCCGCGAAATGCGACCAATCCGTCCGATCAAACCGCAGCCAATAGCCGCCATGTACAAACACCACCACGCCTCTGGCATGGGTCTGCGGCAGGAACAGATCGAACCGCTGCCGCTGCGACGGGCCATAGGCCACGTCCGCTATCAGACGGCCCTGCGACGCCATTTCTGCGCGGAACGCCGCTGCCTCGGCTGGCCAGCGTCGCAGATAGTCATCCGCATTGGGAATAAAGGCAGCGTTGGCAAAATCATTGTCGAGTCTCAACACGGTTCTCCCTCTGATTCCTCTGGACCCCGATGGTCTGCTGTGGTCAGAATGTGATCAAATTATTCGGAGGATATCATGTCCGCAACACCAACGAACCTCGCGTCCAAGCTCAAGAACAAAGATCTGCTCCGCACCCAGGCCTTTCTGGCCGGGGAATGGACGGATGCTGCGGGCGGCGCGACCTTTGCTGTCACGAACCCCGCGCGCGGCGATGTCATCGCACAGGTCGCCGATCTGTCCCGCGCCGAAGTCGCCACCGCGATTGATGCCGCCTATCTGGCGCAAAAGGCTTGGGCCAAGCGCACGGGCAAGGACCGCGCGAAAATCCTGCGCAAATGGTACGACCTGATGATGGAGAACCAAGAGGATCTGGCGATCATCATGACCGCCGAGCAGGGCAAACCGCTGGCCGAGGCCCGTGGCGAGGTTGCCTATGGTGCCTCCTTTATCGAATGGTTCGGCGAAGAGGCCAAGCGGATCTATGGCCAAACCATTCCCGGTCACATGGAAGACAAGCGGATCACCGTGATCAAGCAGCCGATCGGCGTCGCCGCAGGCATCACACCGTGGAACTTTCCCAATGCGATGATCGCGCGCAAGGTCGCTCCGGCGCTGGCGGCGGGATGTTCGTTCGTCATTCGCCCCGCCTCGCAGACACCGCTGTCGGCCTTGGCAATGGCGGTTTTGGCAGAACAGGCGGGCGTTCCCAAGGGCGTGCTGAGCGTCGTTACCTCGAACGATGCTTCCGGCGTGGGCAAAGAGTTCTGCGAAAACCACAAGGTCCGCAAGCTGACCTTTACCGGATCGACCGAAGTGGGCCGGATTTTGCTGCGCCAGGCTGCGGATCAGGTGATGAAATGCTCGATGGAGTTGGGCGGCAACGCACCTTTTATCGTGTTTGACGACGCGGATCTGGACGAAGCGGTCAAGGGCGCGATTGCCTGTAAATTCCGCAATAACGGCCAAACGTGCGTATGCGCAAACCGTATCTACGTTCAGGATGGCGTTTACGAGGCCTTTGCGGCCAAACTCAAGGTCGCAGTCGAGGCGCTAAAGGTTGGCGACGGGTTGGAGACCGGCACCGATCTGGGGCCGCTGATCGAACCCAAGGCGGTCGAAAAAGTGCAGGACCACCTTGCCGATGCACTATCCAAGGGTGGGCGCGTCCTGACCGGCGGCAAGGCTGTCGGAACCGGCACGCTCTTCTTTGAGCCGACGATTGTCTGCGACGTGACGCAGGACATGAAGGTCTCCAAAGAGGAAACCTTTGGCCCATTTGCGCCGCTGTTCCGGTTCAAGGACGTGGACGACGTCATCGAAATGGCGAACGACACGATCTTTGGTCTGGCGTCCTATTTCTATGCCAAGGACCTAAGCCGCGTGATCAAGGTCCAAGAGGCGCTGGAATACGGCATCGTCGGCGTCAACACCGGGATTATCTCGACCGAGGTCGCCCCGTTCGGCGGCGTCAAGCAATCGGGTCTAGGTCGCGAAGGGTCGAGCCACGGGATCGAAGACTATTTGGAACTCAAATACATCTGCACCAACGTCTGATCCTTGACGGCCATTACCACAGACAGGCGCCTTGTTTGGCGCCTGTTTTCATTTGCACTCTGTCATCTTGGTGCCTTGGAAATCGTTTGGCACGGGAGGCCCGGACCTCCCCGGTCTGCGGCGGGCGTATAATAATTTTCTCGCATTACGGGAATATATACACCATATAAGAGAAATGCCTCCCAATCAAGCACGCCGCCCCATGACAGACGAAAATCGATCTTCCGCTCCCCGGCACATGCCTCACCGCAGGCGTTTCAGCCTGTTCGGGGTTCTCGACACCCTCGGACCGACCGCGGTTGCCGCGCTTTCTGTCGCGTTGATTTTTGTGGTTTGTGCTCTTGTGTTGGCCCTGTTTGGAGCCTGATGGCTAGAGCATTTCCGGCAACACCTGATCTGGGGGGCGATGGCCATCGGCCAGTGTCCTGATGTTCAGGATCACCCGTTCGCCCATTTCGATCCGCCCTTCGCGCGTCGCCGAACCCATGTGCGGCAGCAGCACGACATTGGGCAGTTCACGCAGCCTCGGGTTGATTTCAGCGCCCCTCTCGAACACATCGAGAGCCGCCCCGGCGATTTCACCGGCACGCAGCATCCGTGTCAGCGCCATTTCGTCGATCACCTCGCCGCGGCTGGTGTTCACGATCACCGCATCGCGTTTCATCAACTTCAATCGACGCGCATTCATCAGGTGAAAGGTTGCCGGAGTATGCGGGCAGTTGACCGAAATAATGTCCATCCGGGCGACCATCTGATCCAGACTATCCCAGTAGGTCGCGCCCAGCGCCTCTTCGGTTTCGGTGCGCAAACGACGGCGGTTATGGTAATGGACCGACATACCAAAGGCCGCTGCCCGCCGCGCCACCGCCTGACCGATGCGCCCCATCCCGAGGATGCCTAGCCGACGCCCGGAAATCCGGCCGCCGAGCATGGCCGTCGGCGCCCAGCCAGACCATTCGCCGGTCTGCATTTTGGCCAGACCTTCGGGAATGCGGCGCACCACGGCCAGCATCATGGCAATCGTCATATCGGCGGTGTCTTCGGTCATGACGCCGGGGGTATTGGACACCTTGATGCCGCGATTGCGGGCCAGATCGACATCGATATGATCGACCCCGGCACCGTAGTTCGCGATCAGCCGCAGGTTCGGCCCGGCCTGTTCAATCAGCGCCCCGTCGATCCGGTCGGTCAGCGTCGGAACCAGTACATCGGCGGTTTGCATCGCCGCAGCCAAATCATCGCGCGTCATCGGAACGTCATCGTCGCGCAACCGGACGTCGAACAGTTCCTTCATACGGGTTTCCACCGCTTCGGGCAGTCGCCGTGTGACAACAACATTCAACCGTTTCCCGCCCATCGCCGCCCTCCGTGGCTTTTCTTTCTTCGGCTATGGTGGCAGATTGCCCGTATGATCTGCGGGACACAAGAGCGGCCCACCGCCATTCTCGCAAACAGGCATACAGGTGACACATGAACAGGTTTGCGGGTATCGCTGCGATGCTGATCGCCCTTGGTTTGGGCACGGGGCCCAGCGTTGCGCAGGACGCCGTTGCGGGCGGGACAACGGCCGAACCGCCGACGATCCAGATGCCTGCACCGCAGACGGTCGGAACTGAAACCGGGTTTCCCCTGCCCCGCTTTGTCAGTCTCAAGGCCAAAGAGGCCAACGTCCGGCGGGGGCCATCGACCTCGCATCGGATTGACTGGGTGTTTACGCGGCGCGACATGCCGCTACAGGTGACTGCGGAATATGGCCACTGGCGGCGCGTCGTCGATGCTGACGGCATGGGCGGCTGGGTACACTACATTTTCCTGTCCGGCGTGCGCACGGTCATTATCGACACCGTTGACACGCAACCGATGTATTCGCAACCGGACCTGAACGCGCCCGAGGTTGCCCTGCTCGAACCCAACGTCGTTGCCCGGATCGAGGAGTGCCTTGTCGACTGGTGCGAGGTCAGCGCCGGCGGCTACAAGGGCTGGGTGCCAAAGACCGCACTGTGGGGGGTAGGCGCGGACGAAGTGCTGGAATAGAATGGCTATCCCTCCAACCGCGAGTCGCCCATGTCCCAGCCCAATCGCAGTTCTCTGGATGTCTCGGCAGGCGTGCTGTCTGTCAGCGTGGCTCTGGTCCTCGTCGCGGCGAAACTCTGGGCTCTGGGCATAACCGGTGCCCTGTCGGTCGCGGCAACATTGGCGGACAGCGCCCTTGATTTGATGATGTCGCTGGGCGGGCTGATCGCAATCATTTACGCGGCCAAACCCGCCGACGAAGATCACGCCTTTGGCCACACCTCGGCAGAGGACCTCGCCGCACTGGCGCAGTCGGTGTTCATCACAGTGTCTGCCTGCGCGATTGCCATCGCTGCGACCCTGCGATTAATGGACACGACCCCCGAACCCATCAGCGATGAAACCGCCGGAATGGTCGTGATGGGACTGTCGATAGTCCTGACCATCGCACTGGTTCTGTGGCAGCGGCATGTGGCCCGCCGGACCGGCAATCAGGTTGTTGCGGCCGACTCGCTGCATTACATCGGCGATCTCATCCCGAACCTCGGCGCGCTCTTGGCGCTTTGGGTCAATGCGCAATTCGGCATCGGCCGCATCGACAGCGCGGTCGCTCTCTTGGCGGCGGGCATGATGCTGCTGGGGGCGTTCCGGATCGGCAGCGGCGCATGGGACGCCCTGATGGATCGCACGGCGCATCCCGACCTTGTCGCGGATATTGGCCGCATCACGGGAACATTTCCGGGCGTTCATGGCTATCACGATCTGAAAACCCGTCGCGCGGGCAGCCGGGTGTTCGTCAACATCCATATCGAGCTGGACGGGCAGCAAACGCTCGATCAGGCGCATGCGATTGGTGCGGCACTACGGCGGGCGATCGTCACCGCCCATCCGCAAACCGATGTCCTTATTCATAAGGATCCCGTCGGGGTAGAACCCCACCCCGACGATGACCGCCGTCGCTAGGCGACGTTCAGCAGCCCGCGCCCCTTGAGCAGAGCCTCTACCCCAGGCAGCCGTCCCCGGAACGCCGTATAGAGGACATCTGCCTCCTGCGTGCCGCCAACGGACAGAATATTCGCCTCTAGGGCCTTGGCGGTCGCCGGATCGAACGGATCGCCCGTTTCTTCAAAGGCGGCAAAGGCATCGGCGTCCATCACTTCGGACCACATATAGCTGTAATAGGCACTGGCATAGCCATCGCTGCTGAACACATGGGCAAAATGCGGCGTCGCATGCCGCATCCGGATGGCGCGCGGCATGCCGATCGCCTCCAGAACTTCGGCCTGTTTCTGCATCGGGTCGGCAGGCGGCTCGCCAAGATGGAATTCCAGATCGACCAGCGCCGAGGCGACATATTCCACCGTGGCAAACCCCATATCAAAGGTCGCCGCCCCCAGAACCTTGTCCAAGAGGTCCTTGGGCATCGGCTCGCCTTCGGCATTGACCGCGAATTCAGCCAAAACCGCCGGGACTTCTAGCCAATGTTCATAGAGCTGGCTGGGCAGTTCGACGAAATCGCGCGCCACGCTGGTCCCCGACATCGATTCGTAGCGCACATCCGACAACATCTGGTGCAGCGCGTGGCCGAATTCATGGAACAGCGTGCGCGCATCATCATATGACAGCAGGGCAGGTTTGCCCGCTGGCGGCTTGGCAAAGTTGCACACGTTCATCACGATCGGACGAACAGACCCGTCCATCGCGCTCTGGCTACGCATCGCACTACACCATGCCCCTGACCGTTTGGACCCACGGGCGAAATAATCGCCCATGAACAGCGCCACATGTTCGCCATTCCGCGTCACCTCCCACAGCCGAACATCCGGGTGATAGGTCGGCCCGTCGGTCGGCGCGAATTCCAGCCCGAATAGCCGCGTCGCGCAGGCAAAGGCCGCGTCGATCATCTTGTCTAGGGCGAAATAGGGTTTGACCTGCGCCTCATCCAGATCATGCTCGGCCTTGCGCCGCTTTTCAGCATAGTACCGCCAGTCCCACGCCTCAAGCGGCCCCGTAATCCCGTCCGCCGCCAGCATCTCCGTCAACCGCTCGGCGTCCGCCTCTGCCGCAGCCCGCGCGGGTGCCCAGACATCCATCAACAGCCCGCGCACCGCCTCGGGCGTCTTGGCCATTTCGGTCTCCAGCTGATAATGCGCAAAATCCTGATACCCCAGCAACTTGGCCCGCTCGGACCGCAGCGCGAGGATTTCAGTCGCAATCGCGCGGTTATCCGTCTCGCCCCCATTGGCCCCGCGCGCTGTCCACGCCTCGTAGGCTTTGCGCCGCAACTCCCGGCGCGGGGAAAACTGCAAGAACGGCACGATCAGCGACCGCGACAGGGTGACGACAGGCCCGCCTGCATCCTTTTCTTCGCCGGCAGAGCGCGCCGCATCGACGACAAAATCCGGCAGCCCGACCAAGTCCTCTTCGGCCAGCGGCATGAACCAGTCGCGCTCGTCGGCCAGCAGGTTCTGCGAAAACTGCGTCGATAGCACAGACTGCCGCGACTTGACCTCGGCCATCCGCGCCGCCTCTGCGCCAGCCAACTGGGCGCCCGACCGCACAAATCCCCGGCGCGACAAATACAACAGTCGCGCCTGCTCTGCATCCAGCCCCAATTCATCCTTCCGCGACCACAGATCCTCGAACCGGTCGAACAATGCGCGATTGGCCGTCACCCCCGACCAGAATGCCGACAGTTTCGGTGCAAACTCACGGCGCAGCGCATCGCGTTGCGGGTTCGCATCGGTCCCCGACACGGTATAAAACGCGCTCAAAACCCGATCCAATGTCGCCGTGGCCCGCTCCATCGCTTCGCAGGTGTTGGCGAATGTCACCTCCGGCTCTGCCGTGATGGCGTCAATATTCGCCTTCGCCTCGTCCAGGGCGGCATCGACCGCCGGACCATAATCATCATCGGAAATCTGGTCGAACGGCGGCAAACCAAACGGCGTTTCCCAGGTCGTCAGCAGCGGATTGGTCATCTGAAAATCTCCTTGTTCATCGGAAACCTAAGTCGCCGCCACCGGACTTGCCACCCCCCTTTCATCTTTCTCCAAATACCTCCGCCGGAGGCCTCCGCCGCGCGTCAGCGGGGCGGAAAACCGCCCGTCCCGACTTGTGCGGCCAAGAAATCTGACAGCAGTTTGCCCTTCTCGTCTCGAAACGGGTCGCCCCGCTCGACATTTTCCAACCGGTCCACGCGAAACACTCGGAAATCGTCGCGGGTTTCACACCATGCGACCATGGTCCAAACCAGCCCCCAAAACCAAACGCCCAAGGGCCGAACAGTCCGCTCGGTGGCTGCCCCCGATTTATTCGAATACTTGAACGTCAGGCGCTGTCGTTCAAACGCCGCCGTCAACAATCGCCCACTGCGCAGCAGCTGCACGATCTGGAACAGACGGTCGGCGCGCCGCATCAGGATGCCTCGAACAGCCCGACGCGATTACCATCGGGGTCACGGGTATAGGCAAAGCGCCCCTGCGGTATGGTGATCACCGGGCTGTCAATTGTGCCGCCGTGCACTGGCACCCGCGCCAAGGCCGCCTATAGCACCTGAGAGCGTTCTGTCAGCAGCCTTTTGCTCGACCAACAAAAAACGGGCGACCCAAAGGCCGCCCGCACCGGCAGAGGAGGAGGAGAAGCCTCAGCCCATACGTTCCGACGCGTAGCTGCCCGGCGAGGCAGGGAACACGATGGTTTTGTTGCCGTTCATGAACACGCGGTGCTGGGCGTGGGCGTGGATGGCGCGGGCAAACACTTGGGCTTCGACGTCACGGCCGAGCGAGACATAGTCTTCGGCGCTCTGGGCGTGGGTGACGCGGATAATGTCCTGCTCGATGATCGGGCCTTCGTCCAGATCGGCAGTCACATAGTGCGAGGTAGCCCCGATCAGCTTGACGCCGCGCTCGAACGCCTGCTTGTAGGGGTTGGCCCCCTTGAAGGACGGCAGGAACGAGTGGTGGATGTTGATGATCTTGCCGGACATCTTCTTGCACAGGGCATCCGACAGGATCTGCATATAGCGGGCCAGCACGATCAGTTCCGCACCGGTTTCCTCGACCACCTGCATGATCTGGGCCTCGGCCTGCGGTTTGTTTTCCTTGGTGACCTTGATGCAGTAGTAGGGGATGTCGGCGTTCACCACGACCTTTTGATAGTCCATGTGGTTGGAAATCACTGCCACGATATCAATCGGCAGCGACCCGATGCGGGCGCGATACAGCAGGTCGTTCAGACAATGGCCGAAACGCGACACCATGATCACAACCTTGGTTTTCGCGCCGTCGACATGGAAATCAAAGTTCATGTCGAATTTCTCGGCTGCCGCGGCAAACCCGTCCCGCAATTGCTGCAGCGTCGCGCCGGTCTGCGAGGTAAAGCTGACGCGCATAAAGAACTGGCCAGTTTCAAGGTCATCGAACTGCGCAGAGTCGGTGATATTGCAACCGCTGTCAGCCATGTAATTGGCGATGGCCGCAACAATACCCCGGGTCGAGGGGCAGGTCACCGTAAGGACGTATTTGGACATGGTTTTCTCCGGTTAGGCGTTGGCTCGGTCTTACACCGGAAATTGTGGGGGGCCATGATCTGGGAACGTCATTTTCCGTCGTGAATCGCCATTTTCGACATTCCTGTCGAAACAAGTTTTCCCGATGACCCCCGGATTGACGGATCGAAAATTATGTTTCCGAAACGCTACAGGAGTCCGAGTTAGGCCAGATCCGCCAGCGGCGAGATCGCAAAGAACACGCCCGCAGAGGTCACGCCGAACTGATCGCCCTGCTCATGGCCCTGATCGATCAGCCGGTAAAACGATTTGCGATCGATCAGTGCCTCCAGATTGCGGCGGATCAGGATATAGGGGGCGGGTTCGCCGGTATCGGGATCGCGCTCGACCCGGATGGGATGATCTGCGCCTGCGATGACCTCGTCTCCGACATGGGTGACGAACCGCAACCCCTCGGGCGTGACATCGAAATCCACGGCGACAAAGGGCGCATCCTCGACGACGATCCCGACCTTTTCGACGGGGGTAACGAGGAAATATTTGTCACCGTCCTTGCGCAGGATCGACGAAAACAGACGCACCATCGCAGGTCGGCCAATCGGCGTGCCCAAATAGAACCACGTCCCGTCGCGGGCGATCCGCATGTCGATGTCCCCGCAAAAATCCGGGTTCCACAGGTGCACCGGCGGCGGCCCCTTTTTCGTGGCGGCCTGCGCGGCGGACATGAGACTCTGGGCCGATGGCGTCACAAACTTTTGTGTGGTCATGCTTTTCCCATTGGGGGCCGGAATGTTATCTGGTTCAGTATAGATATAGAGGGCAGCAGGAGATTTGTCATGGCAGCAGCCACCGATCTGGTCACAGAGATTGATTTGCTTGGCCAGAAATTGATGCAGGCCCGGTCCAGCATCGCAAAACGGTTCATTGGCCAGGACACTGTTGTCGAATTGACCCTTGCCGCCATGGTCTCTGGTGGTCATGCCCTGTTGATCGGTCTGCCGGGTCTGGGCAAAACCCGTCTGGTGCAGACGCTGTCGACTGTCATGGGTTTGGACGGCAATCGGGTGCAATTCACGCCCGACCTGATGCCCGCCGATATACTGGGCTCCGAAGTGCTGGAGACTGCCGCCGATGGCAGCCGCGCGTTCCGGTTTCTGCCCGGACCGATTTTCTGCCAGCTGTTGATGGCCGACGAAATCAACCGCGCCAGCCCGCGCACGCAGTCCGCGCTGTTGCAGGCGATGCAGGAACGCGAAGTCACGATTGCCGGGGAACATCGCCCCTTGGGTCGGCCCTTTCACGTGCTGGCCACGCAAAACCCGCTGGAGCAAGAGGGGACCTATCCCCTGCCCGAGGCGCAGCTTGACCGGTTCTTGCTGTCGATCGACGTGCCCTACCCCACGCGTGCGGCAGAGCGCGATATTCTGATCGCCACAACCGGCACCAGCGAAGAGGACGCCCACGCCGTATTCACCGCGGACGAGTTGTTGGCCGCGCAGGCGGTTCTGCGCCGCATGCCGGTCGGGGATGCCATCGTGGATATGATCCTCGATCTGGTGCGGGCCTGCCGTCCGGACGCCGATGCGCCAGAGGCGATCCGGACATCCGTCGCATGGGGCCCCGGCCCGCGTGCCGCGCAGGCGCTGATGCTGACAGCGCGGGCACGGGCGCTGATGCACGGGCGGCTCGCCCCCTCGCCAGAGGATATCATGGCCTTGGCTGTTCCCGTCCTGTCGCACCGGATGGCGCTGACCTTTGCCGCCCGCGCCCGGGGTGAGAGCCTGTCCACCCTGATCACCGCCACGGCCGCCTCCATCACCGGGACCGAGGCCGCGGCGTGACCGATCCCTTGGCCCTCCGGGCCGGGGCCGAGTCCCTGGCTGCGCCCCTTCCTGCGCTCTTGGCGCAGGCGGATCATTTGGCTGCCTCGGTCATCTTGGGCGACCATGGGCGGCGCAGAGCCGGGACCGGCGACACATTCTGGCAATATCGCCCCGCGCAGAGCCATGACGAGGCGCGGATGATCGACTGGCGCCGTTCGGCCCGGTCCGATGCGGCCTTTGTTCAGGAAAAAGAATGGCAGATCGCCCAGACTGTGATGCTCTGGGTGGACCGGTCGGCCTCGATGCAGTTTGCCGCAGGGGATCGCCCGTCCAAGGCAGATCGCGCCAATCTGCTGGCGCTGGCCACAGCGATTGTGCTGCTGCGCGGGGGTGAGCGGGTCGGGCTGACCGGGCAGACGGTCCCTGCACGACGAGGGCACGCGCAGAGTCAGATTTTGGCTCAGGCCCTGCTGGACGGCCAAACCGGCGACTATGGACACCCCGACACCCGCGGCCTGCTGCCCCATTCCCGCGCGATGTTCGTTTCGGATTTTCTGGGCGATTTCGACATGATCGAGGCAGCGATGTTGCAGGCCGCCGACGGCGGGATCAAGGGGGCGCTGGTTCAGGTTCTCGATCCGCAAGAGATCGATTTCCCCTTTGATGGCCGGACGATTTTTGAATCCATGCAGGGATCGCTGCGGCACGAAACCCTCAAGGCGGGCGATCTGCGGGCCGCCTATCTATCCCGGCTGGCCCAGCGGCAGGACCGTCTGGCGGAACTGGCCCGGATCACCGGCTGGCAGTTTCACATTCATCACACCGGCCAATCTGCGGCGCAAACGCTGCTGAGGATTTATGGCGCCCTATCGCGGGGGACGCGATGACAGCGTTGGGCGTGATCGGCTTTTCCTCGCCTTGGCTATTGCTTGGCCTCTTGGCGCTGCCGCTCTTGGTTTTGCTGCTGCGGGCGGTGCCGCCCGCGCCGCTGAAACGGCGGTTTCCCGGGGTCGCCCTGCTCTTGGGGCTACAGGATCGCGATGCACAGTCGGACCGCACACCGTGGTGGCTGCTGCTGCTACGTCTGCTGGCTGTGGCCGGCGCGATCATCGGTTTCGCCGGTCCGGTGCTGAACCCGCAAACCGGGCTAACCGGCAGTGACCCGCTGTTGATCGTCGTCGACGGCACATGGGCCGACGCCACGGATTGGAGCGCGCGCCGCGCTGTCATCTCCGACAAACTGGCCGAGGCAGGTCGCGCGGGGCGGCCAGCCGCATTAGTCAACCTGACGGACCTACCGCCAGAGGGGCCGAATTTCCAGACTGCCGACGCCGTTGCCCGCGGGCTGGCCGGTTTCACCCCCAACCCGTGGGAACCCGACCTTGACCGCGCCACAGCATGGGCTGCGACACTGTCGGGGGCGTTTGAAACCTACTGGGTGTCAGACGGGCTGGACCGGCCGGAACGACAGGAGCTGCTGACGGCGCTACAGGCGCGTGGCCCTGTTCAGGTCTATCAGCCGCTACGACCACTGGTCGCGCTGCGCCCTGCGCGGTTTGCCGACGGAACGGTATCCCTCACGGCGGTGCGGCTCGGCGCTGACACTGACAGCACGGTTGCGGCAATCGGCCTAGATCCGGCAGGGACCGAGCGCCAACTGGCCACCGCGCCGCTGGCTTGGACAGGCACCGAAGGGACGGCCAGCTTTGATCTGCCGCCGGAACTGCGCAACCGGATCACGCGGTTCGAACTGGTCGGTCAGGACAGTGCCGGCGCGGTCGCGCTGACCGATGACAGCCTGAAACGGCGCGAGGTGGCCTTGGTGCCCTTTACCACCACCTCAGAGGGGTTGCGGCTGTTGTCCCCCCTCCACTATCTGCGGCAGGCATTGGTTCCGACCACCGATCTGATCGAGGGCCCGCTGGCCGATGTCATCCCCGCCAATCCCGATGTGATTGCCTTGGCCGATGTGGCGCAACTGCCCGCTGCGGACGCGCAGGCCCTGCTGGCATGGGTGGAACAGGGCGGGCTGCTACTGCGGTTTGCCGGTCCGCGTCTGGCCGCGGCAGACATGGCCGCCACAACCACCGACCCGCTACTGCCGGTGCGGCTCCGCTCTGGCGGGCGTTCGGTTGGCGGCACGATGAGTTGGGGCGAGCCCAAATCCATCGCGCCTTTTGATGCCGACAGCCCGTTTTTTGGCCTGACCATCCCCGGCGACGTGGTCGTCAACAGTCAGGTCGTCGCGCAGCCCGGCCCGGATCTGGCGGATCGCGTGATCGCGCAGTTGACCGATGGCACACCGCTGATCACCCGCAGCACCTATGGCGCGGGGCAGATTGTGCTGTTCCACATTACCGCGAATGCCGAGTGGTCGTCGCTGCCTCTGTCGGGGCTGTTTGTGCAGATGCTGGACAGGCTGGCCGTTTCGACCCGCAGCGATTTGCCCGATATCGGTAGCCTGACCGGCACGGTCTGGAAACCGCAAACCCTGATGGATGGGTTTGGCACCCTGCAGGACGCGGCAGACCGTCCCGGTGTCGCGGGCGAACGGCTGGCGATGGGGCAAGTCGGCGCAGATCTCCCCCCGGGCCTCTATGCCGAAGGGGACCGCGTGGTGGCGGTGAACGCAATCACGCCAGACCGGACGCTGACCGTCGCGACGTGGCCCGCCACAGTGACAGTCGATACGGGAGAGGCACCGCGTCAGGTCGATCTGATGGGTCCACTGCTGGCGGTTGCGCTGGCATTGTTGATTGTCGACGTTGTTGCGACGCTGGCGCTCTCGGGTCGCCTGATTGGAGCCGCGCTGGTGCTACTGTCGTTCGGGGCGCTGTCGCACCCCGACAGCAGCCACGCGCAGAGCGTCGATGAATTTGCCCTGATGGCCACAAGCGAAGTGGTGCTGGCCCATGTCCTGACCGGCAACGCCCAAGTCGATGACATGGCGCAGGCGGGCCTGTTCGGCCTGTCAGACACGTTGCTTCGGCGCACCTCGGTCGAACCGGGCACCCCGCTGGGCGTCGATATCGAACGTGACGAACTGGCGTTCTTTCCCCTGCTCTATTGGCCGATCACAGTGGACCAGCCGCTGCCGTCACAGGCCGCCTATGACAAACTGAACCGCTATATGGCGACCGGCGGTATGATCCTCTTTGACACCAGAGATGGCGACCGGGATGTGCTGGGGTCCCAAACACCCGAAGGCCAAAAGCTGCGCGCGATTGCTGCGGGCCTGTCGATCCCGCCACTGGAACGCATTCCTGCGGATCATGTCCTGACACGGACCTTTTACCTGCTGCAGGATTTTCCGGGCCGCTACAATGCGCCCGCTCTCTGGGTCGAGGCAGCGGACCCCAATGCCGAGCTGATCGAAGGGATGCCGTTTCGCAATCTCAATGACGGGGTGACGCCAGTGGTGATCGGTGGCAACGACTGGGCGGCGGCATGGGCGATCTCGCCGCAGGGAATGTATCTCTTTCCGGTCGGGCGCGGTGCGGCCGGGGAACGGCAACGGGAAATCGCCTATCGGTTCGGCGTGAATTTGGTCATGCATGTGCTCACCGGCAATTACAAATCGGATCAGGTCCATGTGCCTGCCCTGCTCGATAGGTTGGGGCAATGATCGGACAGATTATCTTTGATCCTTTGCTACCGACTGGCCTGATCTGGGGGGCGGTGTTCCTGTGCGCGCTGGCCGCTGCGCTGGCCATCTGGCGGCGCATGGCGGGCTGGCCGCTGCGCGTTCTGGGCTTTGCCGCCCTGCTCATCGCGCTGGCCAACCCTGCCCTTCAGTCCGAAGTGCGCGAGGCGCAATCGGACATCGTGCTGGCCCTGATCGACCAGAGCGCGAGCCAGTCCGTGTCGGACAGGCAGGCCCAGACGACCGAGGCACTGGAGTCTCTGCGCCGCGAAATCGCGAGCCGCCCGAATACCGAACTGCGCGAGGTTATCATCCAAGACGACAGGGGCGATGCCGGCACCACGGCCATGGCCGCGCTGACCGACGCCTTGGCCAAGGAACCCTTGGCACGGGTTGCGGGGGTGGTCATCCTGTCCGATGGCCGCATCCACGACATGGACCGTGCGCCCGTAGTGCCTGCGCCTGTCCATCTGATCCTGTCCGGACAGCCAGACGACTGGGACCGGCGGCTGGTGATTTCACGTGCGCCCGCCTTTGCGATCATCGGCGAACCGGTCACCCTGTCCCTGCGGATCGAAGACCAGGGCAACGCGCCCGATGCCGCGCTGACCGCGCCGCTGTCCATCGCCGTCGATGGCGGAGAGCCGATGCAGTTCGATCTGCCGATAGGCGTCGATATCGACCTGCCTATCAGCCTGCCACACGGCGGGATGAATGTTCTGCAATTCTCAACGCCGCTGGTCCAAGGTGAACTGACCGATCGCAACAACAGCGCCGTCGTACAGATCAGCGGTGTGCGGGACCGTTTGCGCGTGCTGCTGGTGTCAGGCGAACCGCACCCCGGCGAACGGACATGGCGCAACCTGCTGAAATCCGACAGCAGCGTCGATCTGGTCCATTTTACCATCCTGCGCCCCCCGGAAAAGCAGGACGGCGTGCCGGTTGACGAACTATCGCTGATCGCCTTTCCCACGCGCGAGTTGTTTCAGGACAAAATCACCGATTTCGACCTGATCATCTTTGACCGCTATCGCCGCCGGGGCATTTTACCCAACGGCTATTTCGACAATATCCGCGATTACGTGTCACAGGGTGGGGCGCTCTTGGTGTCGTCGGGTCCTGAATATGGCACGGCGGACAGTATCTATCGGTCCGGTCTGGGCGAGATCCTGCCCGGTGCCCCCACGGCGCGGGTTCTGGACGAACCCTATGGTCCGACCGTGACCGACCTTGGGAACCGGCATCCGGTGACCGAGGGGCTGGCCGACCCCGATCAGCCTTGGGGCCGCTGGCTCCGTCAGGTCGAGGTCACGCCGCCCCGGGACGCAGATGTGTTGATGCAAGGGATCGGCGAACGCCCGCTGCTGGTGCTGGAACATCAGGGCGAAGGGCGCGTCGCCCTGATCGCTTCGGATCAATCATGGCTGTGGGACCGGGGCTATGAGGGCGGCGGGCCACAGTTGGAACTGCTCCGCCGCTTGGCCCATTGGCTGATGAAAGAACCCGATCTCGAAGAAGAGGCACTCTGGGCCGAAGTCACAGGCAACACCTTGCGGATCATCCGGCGCACGCTGGAGGGCGAGATCGGCGCGGTGACCGTGACGGCTCCGGACGGGACCGTGACGACCCTGACCTTGGATCAGGTGACGCCGGGCCGGTTTGAAACCCGGTGGGAGGCGCCGGAAATCGGCCTGTACCGCCTGCGCGAAGGTGACACAGAGGCGGTGATCGCCATCGGCCCCGCCGCGCCCAAGGAGTTCGAACAGACCATCGCCACCGACGAGATCATCACCCCGTTACAGGAAAAATCCGGCGGCGGCTCTTTGCGGATGTCCGACGGTGCCTTCGACGTGCGCGAGGTGCGCGCAGGCCGCGTCGCAGCGGGCCAAGGCTGGATCGGGATCACCCCCAGAGGGGCCTATCAAACCACTGCGGTCCAAGTGACCCCTCTGGTTCCGGCTTGGCTGTTTTTGCTGTTAGCAGCAGGTCTGATATTGGCCGCGTGGCTGCGCGAAGGGCGACGCTAGCGCGGCCCGCTGCTGCGGCGGCGCACCAGTTCCGGGTCGATCAGAACATGTTCGGCCACCGTGCGACCGTCGATCCGCGAGAGCAGCATCTTGACCGATGTCTTGGCAATCACCGACGGGTTCTGGTCCACGCTGGTCAGCCCGACGATATCGAGGCTGGCAATCGTGTTGTTATCATATCCGGTCACAGCGACGTCCTGCGGGACGCGCAACCCACGCCGATAACATTCTTCCAGCAGGGGAATGGCGGTCAGATCGGACCAACAGAAAAACGCCGTCGGACGATTCTGGTCGGTCATCAGCTCGGCTATTCTGATATCGACAAAACCGGTGGCATAATGATTGCGGATGCGCAGAATTTCAGGGGCCAGACCAGCCGCCCGCATGGTTGCGGCATAGCCCTCTTCGCGTCCCCATGTCGGGCGATGCTCTGCTCCTTTTTCCGGCTGGAGACTGCCTGCCACATCCGCGAGACTGAGCATCGCGATTTTTGTATGGCCCGCGTCGATCAATTCTTGCGTGGCGAGGCTGGACCCCAATTCCTCGTTGGAATTGACCGTATCAAAGGTTCGGGCGGACCGTTCATGGTGCCCGATGACGAGAATGGGAATTTGCACCGCGTATTTTGCCAAGAGTTCTCCGGGCATCCGCGGCGAGATCAGGATCAGGCCATCCAGCTGGAAATCGATCATCGATTCGATCAATGACGTCTCTAGTCCGAGGTCGGATTCCCCGCTGGCCATCATCGTTTTGTAACCCAGCGCGTTCAGATTGGCCGCGATCTCTTGGATCAGCGGGGGCAGGAACGGGTTGCCGATATCAATCATTAAAATACCGACAGTATAGCTGCGCCCACGCATTGCCCGGGCCGCGGTATTGGGGCGATAGCCCAGTTTGGCGATGGACTCTTCGACCTTTTCCCGCAGCGCATCGCTGACGCCATAGGCGTTGCGCAAGACCTTGGATACGGCAGCGACAGAGACGCCCGCATCCTCGGCCACGGTTCGGATCGTTACTTTTTTTTCTTTTTTATCAGACATTTAACCAAAACCGTTCTGCCGTTTCTCACGGCTCTTTCGCACCCTACAAGATTTTGATTGAAATGCAACCAAGCCTGTGTATCGTTATACGTAGAACGTTACACAAAACGCGAGTCAGAGGAGGCCCGCGTCGAGGGAGGAAGCCCGAATGGGATCGCATTCACCGCTTTTGGCGGACAAAGAAGTTTTGTCCAATCACTGGGTCGGACACATGATCGCGCCGAAATGCGATGCCGGTCAGGGAACGCGCGCCAGTTATGTCGCCGGAACATTCACGGTCGAAACAGGACAGTCACCCCATTTGCGGATTTCGGCTTTGGGGCTCTATGTGGCCTACCTCAATGGCCAGCGGATCGGGAATGATCTGCTGACGCCGGGCTGGACCTGCTATGACCAGCGGATCGCATATCAGACCTACGACCTGTCGGCACTGGTCCGGCCCGGCGAAAACCGACTGGAGATCCACCTGTCCGACGGCTGGTATCGCTCGCCCATGATGTGGTTCATGATTGAAAACACATGGGGCGACCGGATCGGCGCGATTGCGGAAATTCGGGTCGGTGACACGGTGATCGCCGCCACCGGTGCCGATTGGACCAGCGGCCTGCTGCCGGTGACCGCCGCCGGTATCTATTACGGCGAAGACTATGATGCCCGGCTAGAGACCCTGACCGACACCGACGGGGTGGCTGTCCTCGACTTTGATACCGCGCTGCTGGTCCCCCATGAGACCGCGCCGGTACGCGAGATGGCACCGATTGCTCCGGTCAAGACGTGGGTGGATCCGGCGGGCGATACGATCCACGATTTCGGCCAGAACGTGGCGGGCTATGTCGCCTTTGAGGTCGAGGGCGAGGCTGGCGCCACGGTCAGTATCGACAACGCCGAAGTGCTGGACCCGGAGGGCAATTTCGACCGCCGCAATTATCGCAAGGCGCGGTCGACTATCGTATATACACTTCGTGGCGACATGAGGGAATCCTATCGCCCCCGCTTTAGCTTTATGGGCTATCGTTATGCGCGGGTCAAAATCACGGGGCAGGCGACAATCACCCGCATCGAATCTGTTCCGATTTCCTCGGTCCCGGTTCTGGGCGGGGGGTTCACCTGCGGCGTGCCAGCGGTCAACCGGCTGGTCATGAACACAGTCTGGTCGCTACGCGCCAACTTTATCGAGATTCCGACCGACTGCCCGCAGCGGGACGAACGGCTGGGTTGGACGGGCGATGCGCAGGTCTTTGCCGGAACCGCCTGCTGGCTCGCCGATAGCGAGAGCTTTTTGCGGAAATATCTGCGGGATGTGATCGCCGACACCCGTGCAGATGGCGCTGTGCCGCATTTCGCCCCCGATCCCACACGTATCCGCCCAGAGGCGAACCAGTTCCCCGGCCAGATGGCAGGTTCGACCGGCTGGGGCGATGCCATCACCGTGATCCCGTGGCAATTGTATCTACATTATGGCGATACGGACGTATTGCAGGAATGTTTCCCGACGATGCTGCGCTGGCTGGACTATCTCTGGTCGCGATCGGACGGCCCGATCATCCAGCCCGACCCGACGTGGGGGGGCCGCGTGTTCACCTTTGGTGACTGGCTTCAGCCCAAAGGATCGACCGAGAAACCCCGACCGACAATCGCGGATGACTGCGCGGCAACGCTCTATCACTATCACTCGACCGTCCTGACCGCACGGATTGCCAGCATTCTGGGCGAGCAAGAGCAGGCCGCCCGCCTGACCCAGCGGGCCGAGATCATCAAAGAGGCCTTTGCCAAGGAATACTTTAGCGCCTCTGGCCGGTTGGCCCATAACGATCAGACCTCCTATGCGCTGGCATTCCTGTTTGATCTGGTCCCCGACGACCTGCACGATGCGACCAAACGCTATTTCCAGCGCGCCCTGACCGCGAACCAGCACCGGATCGGCACAGGGTTTATCGGCACGCCTGCACTGTTACCCGCGTTGACGCAGCTTGGCCTCAACATGGATGCGGAAAAACTGTTCCTGAATCCCGATGTCCCGGGGTGGCTGTATCAGGTCAACAAGGGCGCGACGACGATCTGGGAACGTTGGGACGCGATTGCGCCGGACGGCAAGATTTTTGCCCCCGAAATGAACAGCTACAACCACTACGCCTATGGCGCGGTCTGTCAGTGGCTGTTCGAGAATGTCGCCGGCGTCGCACCGACTGCCGAGGGCCCCGGCTTTGACCTGGCCGACCTCGATCCGCTGATCCTGCCCGCGCTATCGCCGGTCGATATGTGGCACGATACGCGCCACGGCCGGATCGGGTCTGCATGGACGATAGAGGGCAATCGGGTCCGCTGGACCATCACCCTGCCAAATGGCTGTGAAGGGCGGCTCAAGCCCAATGCATCCCACCAAGATTTCCACCTGAACGGCGTGGCCACGACCATCCCGACAGACGGACTACGCGTGCCATCAGGCCAGCATGTCGTAGACTTCACCCTAACGGCCTGATCTCTGGGAGGAGAGTTTTCACATGAAGTATTACAGCGCAGCGGTTGCATCGGTTCTGATGACCCTTGCCGGGGCGGCGACAGCGGATGTCACACTGACCGTCCTGATTGATGACAACGCCGATACCTCGGCCACGATGCAGGCCCTGACCGAGCGGTATTCGGAACTGCACCCCGATGTCAGTTTTGACATCGAGGTCCGTCCGGGTGGCAGCGATGGCGACAACATCGTCAAGACCCGTTTGGCCACCGGCGAAATGGCCGATATTTTCAACTATAACTCCGGCTCGCTGTTCCAGGCGCTGAACCCGACCAAGACACTGGCCGATCTGTCCGACCTGCCGTCGCAGGCCAATGTCATCGACAGCTTCAAATCGGTAGTGAGCGCCGAGGGCAAGGTCTATGGCATCCCCGTCGGCAGCGCGATGGGCGGCGGCATATTCTATAACCGCAAGGTCTATGCCGATCTGGGTCTGAGCGTTCCGATGACCTGGGCCGATTTCATGGCCAACAACGCCAAGGTCGCCGAAGCAGGCCTGACCCCGGTCGCCACGACCTTTGGGGCAACGTGGACCAGCCAGCTGTTTGTCTTGGCCGACTACTTTAACGTTCAGATCGCCGAACCGGATTTCGCAGAGCGCTACACCGCCAATCAGGCCAAATACGCAACCAGTCCGGCCGCAATGCGCGGGTTCGAACATTTGCAAGAGGTGTTCGAGGCAGGCTATATGAACGCCGACTTCGGTGCTGCCACCTATGACGAAGGCGTCGCGATGGTCGCAAACGGCGATGCAGCGCATTACCCGATGCTGACCTTTGCGTTGGGCAACATTGTGCAGAACATGCCCGAATTGTTGCCGGACGTCGGTTTCTTTGCCCAACCGGGCGACGATGCCGCGCAGAACGGCCTGACCGTCTGGATGCCGGGTGGCATGTATATCTCCGCGGCCTCGCCCCATATCGAAGAGGCCAAGGGCTTTCTCGATTTTGTGGCGACGGTCGAAGGCTGTGATATCCAGACCGCAGCCAACGGTTTCCAAGGGCCTTACCTGATCAAGGGCTGCACCGCGCCCGATGACATCCCGGCAGCCGTTGCGGATATGATGCCCTATTTCGAAACCGAAGGCCGTACCGCTCCGGCGTTGGAATTCCTGTCTCCCATCAAAGGGCCGGCCCTGGAACAAATCACGGTCGAGGTCGGATCGGGCATCCGCAGCGCCGCAGACGCCGCCGCGCTCTATGATCAGGATGTCGAAAAACAGGCCAAGCAACTGGGTCTGCCGAACTGGTAATCTCCCGACCAGATGACCCGGCTCTGCCCTGCCAGCACAGGGCAGAGCCATTCATGACGGAGCGTGCATGACCCGCAAATCCCCCTACCCTCTCTGGTTCGTGGCCCCTGCCGCGATCATCTTTTCGGTCCTGTTTCTCGTGCCGACGCTCGCCAGTTTCTGGTTCAGCCTGACACGATGGGACCTGTTCAATGCCCAGTTCATCGGGCTGGAAAACTATGAACAATTTTTCAAGGAACCCTTTTTGATCAAGGGTCTTTTCAACACAGTCTTTTTCGCGGCTGTCACCTCGGCCCTGAAAACCACACTGGGGCTATTGCTGGCGGTTCTGCTGACCTCCGGGATATTTGCCCAGGGATTTTTGCGGGTTCTGGTGTTTTTTCCGGTCTTGGTATCGACCATCGGCGTCGGCATCACCTTTAGCAAACTCATGCACCCGACCAAGGGCGCGATCAACGTTGCACTGGCCGCGATTGGCATCGACGGTCCCGGCTGGCTGACCGATCCGGCGCTGGCGCTGTTTTCGGTCGCTCTCGTCGACGTCTGGAAGGGTATCGGCCTCGCGACTCTGATCTATATCGCCGGACTTGCGTCGATCAGCCCGGAATACTACGAGGCCGCGCGCATCGACGGGGCAACCCGCCGCCAGATGTTCTGGCGTATCACCGTGCCTTTGGTGCGTCCCGCGACCGTAACCGTCATAACGCTGTCGATGATCGGCGGTCTGCGGTCCTTTGACATCATCTGGGCGATGACCAAGGGCGGTCCGGGCTTTAGCTCCGACGTGCTGGCTTCGGTCATCTACAAACAATATCAGGCCGGGTTTTATGGCCTGTCGACTGCGGGGAACGTCATTCTGTTCCTGTTGATAGCCGGGATCATGTTGCCCTTGACCGCCCGCCTCAACCGCAAGGAGGTCGAACAATGACCCGCCGCCAATTCTGGACCGGGATCGTGGCGCTGGCCGTCAGCACGGTCCTGTTCATTATCCCGTTCGTGTTCATCGCGATTATCGCGGTCAAGGACAAGCGAGAGGCCTCGCGCATGGGGTTTGACTGGCCGGATAGCTGGCATTTCTGGTCAAATCTGGTCGAAGTGGTCGAGGCCCGCAATTACATGCTGCTGCTGGCCTACTTCAACTCGACCGTGATCACCGTCGGCGCGGTGACCGTTCTGGTGGTTTTGGGCGCGATGGTCGGCTATGTGCTGCAACGGCGTGACAGCAAATGGAACAGCCTGATCTGGGCCGGTGTCATGTCCGGGCTGATGATCCCTCCGGCGGTGGTGCCGACGATCTGGGTACTGCAGGAACTGCATCTGTTCAAAACCATCCACGGTATGATCTTGATCCACGTCGCCTATGGCCTGTCGTTTGCGATTTTGCTGTTTCGCTCCTTTATTTCGACCATCCCGCGCGATCTGGACGAGGCGGCGATCATCGACGGGGCCAAACCGCTCCAGATCTTTTTCCGCGTTGTCCTGCCGCTGCTCAGACCTGTGACCGTGACGGTGATCGTCGTGCAATCCATTGCCATATTCAACGATTTCACCAATGCCCTCTACTATTTGCCGGGGCGCGAAAACGTCACGGTGCAGCTGACCCTGTTCAATTTCCAGAGCCAGTTCACCTCGCAGATGAACCTGTTGTTCATGAACATCCTGCTGATCACCATCCCGCCGCTGATCGTCTACATGTTCTTTAACCGCCAAATCGTGGCCGGCATGACCGCTGGCGCCGTGAAAGGATAGAAAATGGCGCAAGTCGTTTTGAAAAATGTCACCAAGAGCTTTGGCGCGGTCGAAGTCATCAAGGGCATCAACCTGCATATCAATGATGGCGAATTCTGCGTTTTCGTCGGCCCGTCAGGCTGCGGGAAATCGACGCTGCTACGCATGATCTCCGGACTGGAGGACACCACCAGCGGCACCATCGATATTGATGGCCGCGATGTGACCGGCGAAGAACCGTCCAAGCGCGGCATCGCGATGGTGTTCCAGAGCTACGCCCTCTACCCGCATCTGTCCGTGCGCGACAACATCGGCTTTGGCCTGTCTCTGGCGAAACTGCCCAAGGCGCAGATCAAGGCCAAAGTCGAAGAGGCCGCGGAAAAGCTGCAGCTGACGCATCTGTTGGACCGCAAGCCAAAGGCGCTGTCGGGTGGCCAACGGCAGCGGGTGGCCATCGGCCGATCGATTGTCCGCGACCCCAAGGTGTTCCTGTTCGACGAACCGCTATCGAACCTCGACGCTGCCCTGCGGTCGCAAATGCGGATGGAACTGACCGATCTTCATGCCGAACTGGGCGCGACGATGATCTACGTGACCCATGATCAGGTCGAAGCAATGACAATGGCCGACAAAATCGTCGTGCTGAATGCGGGCCGCATCGAACAGGTCGGCAGCCCGATGGAGCTATACGATCATCCCGCCTCGCCCTTTGTCGCCGGATTTATCGGATCGCCCAAAATGAACCTCTACGACGGCGAGATCGCCCGACGGATGGGATGCAGCACCTATGGTATCCGCCCGGAACACATCGCCTTGGGCACTGAGGGGCCTTGGGGCGGGACGGTGAAACATATCGAACGGCTCGGCGCGGATACCATCGTCCATATGGACAGCCCCGAGGTCGGACAATTGGTGGCCAGAATTGCCGGTGACCGTCCGGTCCGGATCGGTGACATGTTCCGCGCCGCGCCTATGACGGGCAAAGAGCACCGGTTCTAGGGCTGGCGATCCAGCAGGATCGTACGGGGTGCCGACCAGAATTCTCGGCTCAGTAGCAGATAGAGCACCGCGAGGGTCGTCATCACCAAGGCGACCGGCCCCAATATCCAGCCGAGGGCGCCCAGCGCGAAATACATCGCGCGCAGGCCCCGGGTGAAGTTGACCGATGCCCGGATGTTCAACGACGCGGCCTGCGCAGCGATGCGCGGGCCGCTGTCATGTCCGGTTTCCAGCAGCCCGCCCATGACCACGGCGCAATAGCCGAACAGCCGGTGGGACCAGACGAATTTGAGGAACGCAAAGGTCAGGAAAAATCCGACGAGGATCAGCTTGAGCTGCCAGACATATTCGGGCGAATCGTCCGCGGTGAATTCCACCGCGACACCGCGCAACTGATCAGTGTTGCCAATCAGCGCCAGCACACCCCCGACCGCGAGGATCGAAGTCGAGGCGAAAAACGACGTCCCCTGCCGCAAGGTACCCAGAATTTGCGAGTCGAAAATCCGGTTTTCCCGCGCCTCCGCAGCCGCCATCCATGCCCGCCGATACTCGGCCATCAGCACGGAAACAGAGGGAAATTTCGCCGGGGGATGTTCGATCACCCAGCCGGACAGCGCCCAGGCCGCCAGAATAAAAACAGCCGCAGCCAAATCGGCCAAAGTCAGAGCGGTGAGATGCGTCATAATCATAGCCGCACAATAGCCGCAGTGATCCCTGCTTGCCATAGGGGCAATCTGGTTATATTTTCTTACCAATCATACGGAGATCAGCCATGGACATGCCGCAGCCGAACCTGTCGATCATCGCAAAGAAGGATCGCATCGTCTCGCGGCTGCGCGGTGTCCTGCCCAAGGATGCCGTCATCGATGATCCGACCGAGACCCGCGCCTACGAATGCGACGCGCTGTCGGCCTATCGCTGTCCGCCGCTTTGCGCCGTGTTGCCCGCCACGACCCAAGAGGTCGCGGCTGTGCTGTCGATCTGCCACGCCGAAGGGGTCCCGGTGGTCCCGCGCGGTTCCGGCACCTCGCTGGCCGGAGGCGCCCTGCCCACGGCAGACTGCGTGATCCTCGGCGTGGCCAAGATGACCGAGGTGCTAGAGGTCAATTATTCTGACCGCTTTATCCGGGTTCAGACCGGGCGGACGAATCTGTCGGTGACCGGCGCGGTCGAACAGGACGGGTTCTTCTATGCACCCGATCCGTCATCGCAACTGGCCTGTGCGATTGCCGGGAATATCGCGATGAACTCGGGCGGGGCGCACTGCCTGAAATATGGCGTGACGACCAATAACCTGTTGGGCGTGACGATGGTGTTGATGGACGGCACGATTGTCGAGATCGGCGGCGCCTATATGGACGCAGGCGGGCTGGATTTGCTGGGCGTTGTTTGCGGCTCTGAAGGGCAGCTGGGCGTCGTGACCGAGGCGACGCTGCGCATCCTGCCCAAGCCGGAAGGCGCGCTGCCGGTGCTGATCGGCTACGATAGCAACGAAGTCGCCGGGCAATGCGTCAGCGACATTATCAAGTCGGGGATTTTGCCCGTCGCGATCGAATTTATGGACCGCCCCTGTATCGAGGCCACCGAGGATTTTGCCAAGGCCGGTTATCCGATGTGCGAGTCCCTGTTGATCATCGAGGTCGAGGGCAGCCCCGCAGAAATCCGCGACCAGCTGGACCGGATCAAAGAGATCGCCCTGCGGCACAACCCGGTCGAGTTGCGAGAGGCCCGCGACGCCGATCAGGCCTATCGGATCTGGCTGGGGCGCAAATCCGCCTTTGGCGCGATGGGCCAGATCAACGATTACATGTGCCTCGATGGCACAATCCCGGTGTCGGCGCTGCCCTATGTGCTGCGGAGGATCGGCGAGATGTCAAAGGACTATGGATTGGCGGTGGGCAATGTGTTCCACGCCGGGGATGGCAATATGCACCCGCTGATCCTCTACAATGCCAACACCCCCGGCGATCTGGAGAAATGCGAGGCCTTTGGCGCCGAAATCCTCAAGCTTTGCGTCGAGGTTGGCGGCTGTTTGACGGGCGAGCACGGTGTGGGCATCGAAAAGCGCGATCTGATGACGGTGCAATATGCGCCCGAGGATCTGGAAGCCCAAATGGCGGTCAAGGATGTGTTCGACCCGGAGTGGCTGCTCAACCCTGCCAAGGTATTCCCATTGGCCGCCAGCGAAGGGCGGCGCGGCTAGGCCGCACCGCGCGGGGGCTCTGCCCCCGGTCCCTGCGGGACTCCCCCGAGGTATTTGAAGAAAGATGAAGGCGAAGCGATGACACCGACCACTGAACACGAGCTGGCCGAAGCGATTGCAACGGCCCAAGGCCCGCTAAGGATCATCGGTGGCGGCACCCGAGATATCGGCAGGCCGGCCGAGGGGCAAGCGTTGACGATTGCAGGGTTGAGCGGCGTGTCGCTCTACGAGCCCGGGGCGTTGACGCTGGTTGCGCAGGCCGGGACGCCGGTGGCGGAGATTGAGGCGGTGTTGGCCGGAGAAGGGCAACGCCTCGCCTTTGAGCCGATGGATCATCGCGGTTTGCTTGGAACCTCGGGCACGCCGACCCTGGGCGGGATGGTCGCGGCCAACATCAGCGGGCCACGGCGCGTTCAGGTCGGGGCCTGCCGCGATTTTCTGCTGGGGGTCCGCTATATCGACGGGCTGGGCCGCGTGATCAAGAATGGCGGGCGGGTTATGAAGAATGTGACCGGCTACGATCTGGTCAAGCTGATGGCCGGCTCCTGGGGGACGCTCGGGGTTTTGACGGAGGTCAGCCTCAAGGTGCTGCCGGTCGCAGAGTGCGCGGCGACGGTGGTCCTGCCCGGACTGGATATCGAGGCG
>CALMJS010000013.1 GCA_937864535.1 uncultured Paracoccaceae bacterium | reverse complement strand
CTGTGTCAAGAAGCTGGCGTGATCTTCATGGCCGCTCTGACCCACTCGAACGACACCACCGGCAAGGACCGCAAGCGTAACGGCTTCCGCTACTTCTTTAACGCCTATATGTCGGGTGCCGCTCTGGCTCCGGTGCTGGGCAATGTCTATGGCAACGAACGTCGCGCCTATCACCTGACCGCCGACTACACATGGGGTTGGACGCAGGAAGAGTCGATCAAGGCATCGACCGAGGCTCTTGGCTGGCAGACCGTTCAGACCGTGAAGACCCCGGTGGGCGCAGGCGACTTCTCGTCCTATATCGCTCCGGTGCTGAACTCGGGCGCGGATGTGCTGATCCTGAACCACTACGGCGGAGACATGGTCAACTCGCTGACTCAGGCGGTTCAGTTCGGCCTGCGCGACAAGCAAGTCAACGGCAAGCAGTTCGAAATCATCGTTCCGCTGTACTCTGAACTGATGGCCGCTGGTGCGGGCTCGAACATTCAGGGCGTTTACGGTTCGATGAACTGGAACTGGCAGCTGCAGGATGCTGGCACTCAGGCCTTCGTCAAATCCTTTGGCGAAAAGTACGGCCGTCCGCCGTCAGGTTCGGCGCATACCGCCTATGTGCAGACCATGCTCTATGCGGATGCAGTGACCCGCGCTGGCACCTTTAACCCCTGTGGCGTCGTCGAAGCGCTGGAAGGGTTCGAGTTCGACGGCATGGGCATCGGCAAGACGCTGTACCGCGCTGAGGATCACCAGTGCTTTAAGGACGTTCTGGTCGTGAAGGGTCGCGAAAACCCGACCAACCAGTACGACACGCTGGAGATCGTCGAAGTCACCCCGGCCGAGCAGGTCACCTACGCACCGGATCACCCGATGTTCGCCGGCGGCGAACTGGGCGAATGCAACCCGGGCGCCTGATAAAAATCCAAACATAGGCTGGTCGCATACCGCGGCCAGCCCTGCCCCCGGCTTCGGTCGGGGGCTTTCGCCACTCCCACTACAGGGCGGGGATCATGGACGCTATTATCCTGCAATTCTTCAACGGTCTTGAGAAAGGATCGGCCTATGCGCTGATCGCACTCGGCCTGACACTCATCTTCGGCACGCTTGGCGTTGTGAACTTTGCCCACGGGGCGCTGTTCATGATCGGCGCCTTTTGTGCTGTCACGCTCTCGCGTGTTTTTTCCATCAGCTACGTCACCGAAGACCCGACCCAGACGGACTTTCTTGGCAAGCCGCTTCAGGTCCAGACCCCCTATCTGGAATCGTGGTTCGGCCCCGATGTCGGCGGCTGGATGCTGGACTATTCGGTCCCGCTGGCGATCCTGTTGACCATACCGGTCATGCTGTTCGTCGGCTGGGCGATGGAACGGGGTCTGATCAAGCACTTCTACAAGCGTCCGCACGCTGACCAGATCCTCGTGACCTTTGGTCTGGCGATCGTGTTGCAAGAGGTCGTGAAATACTTTTTCGGCGCGAACCCGATCCAGACCCCTGCCCCTTCCGAGTATCTGGGCACCGTGAACATCGGCGCGATCTTTGGCATGGAAATCTTCTACCCGGTGTGGCGGATGGTCTATTTCCTGTTTTCCGCTGTCGTGATTGGCGCGGTCTTTGCGTTCTTGCAGTTTACCACGTTCGGGATGGTTGTCCGCGCCGGTATGGCCGACCGCGAAACCGTTGGCCTCTTGGGCATCGACATCGACAAGCGCTTCACGCTGATGTTTGGTATCGCTGCCTCGGTCGCGGGTCTGGCTGGCGTGATGTACGCGCCGATCCTGTCGCCTAACTACCACATGGGCATGGATTTCCTCGTGCTGTCGTTTGTGGTGGTCGTGGTCGGCGGCATGGGCTCGCTCCCCGGTGCTGTTCTGGCCGGCTTTCTCTTGGGTCTTTTGCAGTCCATCGCCTCGATGAACGAAATCAAGGCCATCATTCCCGGCATCGACCAGATCATCATCTACCTCGTTGCTATCGTCATTCTGCTGACCCGTCCGCGCGGCCTCATGGGGCGCCGGGGCGTGATGGAGGACTAATCCCATGTTTGGCCTCAACCCCAAAGATACCCGCTTTTTGCTGATCGTGATCGCACTCACCCTGCTGACCCCGATCCTTTTGAACCCCTTCCCGACCGAGAGCGGCCTTGCGCAGTTCAATGCCGGTTATCCGGCGCTGATGCAGCGGTTCGCGATCTATGGCCTGATGGCGATAGGCTTTAACATTCTGTTCGGTCTGACCGGCTATCTGTCGTTCGGCCACGCGGCCTTCCTCGGTGTGGGGTCCTATGCCGCGGTGTGGATGTTCAAACTGCTCAGCATGAACGTGATCCCGGCGATCATCGCCTCGACCTTGGTGGCGGGAGTGTTTGCCCTCGCGATCGGTTACGTGTCGCTGCGCCGCTCGGGCATCTACTTTTCGATCCTGACACTGGCCTTTGCCGAAATGTGCTATCGCATGGCCTATTCGGTGCTGACGCCGATCACCAACGGGGAAACCGGTCTCCAGCTGACGCTGAACGATCCGCGCATCCTCGACGGCGGCGAAGCCATCACCAGCCTGCCCGTCCCCGGTCTGTTCGGCCTGCAAATGACCTCCTACAGCACCCTCAATATCGCTGGCTGGAGCTTTACCTTCTCGGTCGGCTACTACTTCTGTGCGGTTGTCGCGATCCTCGGCTTCTACCTGTCGCTGCGGATTTTCCGCTCGCCCTTTGGCATGACCCTGCGGGCGATCAAATCGAACCAGCAGCGCCTGAATTACACCGGTATGAACAGCCGTCCCTATACGCTGGCCGCCTTTGTGATTTCCGGCATGTACGCCGGCCTCGCGGGCGGGCTCCTTGCGGCGATGGACCCGCTGGCCGGTGCGGAACGGATGCAGTGGACCGCCTCTGGCGAAGTGGTTCTGATGACCATCGTCGGCGGCGTCGGCACCCTGATGGGGCCGGTTCTGGGCGCTGGTTTTATCAAGTACTGCGAAAACATCTTTTCGAAAATCAACGAAGGCGTTTTGCACGGCTGGTTCGGGTTTCTGCCCGATGGGCTGGAAGATCTGGTCGTCTGGATCTTTGCCCGATTTGTCGGCGAAGGCTGGCACCTGACGCTGGGCGTGATGTTCATGCTGATCGTGACCTTCCTGCCGGGCGGTCTGGTCGAAGGTGGACGCCGGATCGCGGCCCGCTATCGCAACCGTGGCAAATCCGACGCCGCCAAACAGCCCGCCGAATAAGGAGAGAAACCAATGGGTATTCTTGAAGTAAAAGGCGTCAACAAGCGCTTTGGCGGGTTGCAAGCCCTAGGCAATGTGAACCTGAGCGTGCAGGAAAACACCGTGCACGCCATCATCGGACCGAACGGCGCGGGCAAATCCACCCTGCTGAACTGTCTGGTCGGCAAACTGATCCCGGATTCGGGCAGCGTGATGTTCGACGGCAAATCGGTTCTGGGCCGCAAACCCTATGAAATCAACCAGATGGGCATCAGCCGCGTGTTCCAGACACCGGAAATTTTTGCCGATCTGAGTGTGATCGAAAACGTGATGATCCCCTGTTTCGCGCGGCGCGACGGATCGTTCCGGCTCCATGCGATTGAAACGGTGGAACGGGAAAAGGATATCATCGAACAGGCGGAACGGATGCTGGCCGATGTGAAAATGCTCGACAAACGCCATGCCCACGCCGGGTCGCTGTCGCGCGGGGACAAACGGCGTCTGGAAATGGCGATGTGTCTGGTCCAGGAGCCCAAGCTGTTGCTGCTGGACGAACCGACAGCGGGCATGGCCCGCGCGGACACCAACAACACCATCGACCTGCTCAAGGAAATCAAGGCCAAGCGCGACATCACCATGGCGATCATCGAACACGATATGCACGTCGTGTTTTCGCTGGCGGAACGGATCACCGTTCTGGCGCAGGGCACCCCTCTGATCGAGGACACGCCCGACAACATCAAGGGCCACCCCAAGGTTCGCGAAGCCTACCTTGGCGAAGCACAGGTCTAAGGAGAGACAGCGATGAAGACAGAGTTCAACAAACAGGTCAACAACGCCGCTGTTTCGACCAAATTCCTGTCTGTCTGGGACATTCAGGCCTATTATGGCGAGAGCTATATCGTGCAGGGCGTCAGCTTTGACATCCACGAGGGCGAGATTCTCGCGCTCTTGGGCCGAAACGGTGCCGGAAAAACCTCGACCCTGCGGGCCATCGCACGGCTCGATAATCCGGCGTTGAAACATGGGGAAATCTGGCTGGATCACCAACCGCTGCACCTGATGAAATCGCATCAGGCCGCCGCTGCCGGGATCGCGCTGGTCCCCGAGGATCGCCGCATCATTCCCGGCCTAACGGTCGAGGAAAATCTGAAACTGGCGCAGATCGCCCCGCCGATCGGCTGGTCGCTGGACCGCATCTACGAACTGTTCCCCCGTCTGAAAGAACGCCGGATGCAAGAGGGCGTTACCCTGTCGGGCGGCGAACAGCAGATGCTGGCCATCGCACGCGCCCTCGCCCGCGACATCAAGGTTCTCTTGCTGGACGAACCCTATGAGGGACTCGCGCCGGTGATCGTGCAGGAAATCGCCAAGACGCTGAACATCATCCGCGAGCAGGGCATCACGACGATCATCGTGGAACAGAACGCGGTTGCGGCGCTGAAACTCGCGGATCGGGCAGTTATCCTCGACACCGGCACGGTTGTGTTCGACGGCTCTGCCCAAGAGGTGCTGGAAGACGAAGCACTCCGGGCCAAGTATCTCGCGATCTGACGCGCACGAGACTTGCCCAAAGCGATAATTTTTCGCAATTTTGTTACAGGCCCGGTGGAAACGCCGGGCCTTGTGATGTGTTATCGGTCACAATTGCCCAAAGGGCGGCTTTGCAGCCCTGCCCTGTTGGCGTATAAGGCCCGTCAACCGCGCCACTCTGCGGACTGGGAAAATAGGCAAAAGCCGAGGAAAGTATGAGCACCAAAACCAATCACGAAAGCGATGTGAGCTTTATCCGGGCACTGGCAGAACTGCTGCGCGAAAACGACCTGACCGAAGTCGAAGTCGTGCGCGAATATGGCGACAACGACAGCCTCAATGTCCGTGTCAGCCGCCAGACGCAGATCGTGACACAGGTTGCTGCTGCTCCGGTCGCCCATGCCGCGCCGGCCGCATCCGCTCCGGCGGCTGTTGCCGCGCCGGTCGCTGCTGCCTCGAATGATGACCCGTCGGCCCATCCGGGCTGCGTCGCCTCGCCCATGGTTGGCACGGCCTATCTGGCACCGGAACCGGGCGCTGCGGCCTTTATCGCGGTCGGGTCTACCGTCAAAGAGGGCGACACCCTGTTGATCATCGAAGCGATGAAAACGATGAACCAGATCCCGTCGCCCAAGTCCGGCACGATCAAGCGGATTCTCGTAACGGACGGAACGCCTGTCGAATTCGGCGCCCCTCTCGTCATCATCGAATAAGGCCCGGCCATGTTCGAAAAAATCCTGATTGCAAACCGGGGCGAGATCGCGCTGCGTGTCGTGCGCGCCTGCCGCGAAATGGGCATCAAGTCCGTCGCCGTCCACTCGACCGCCGATGCCGATGCCATGCATGTGCGGATGGCGGACGAGGCCATCTGTATCGGGCCACCGTCCTCTGGTGCGTCCTATCTGAATTTCCCGGCGATCATCTCGGCCTGTGAAATCACGGGCGCGCAGGCGATCCATCCCGGCTATGGCTTTTTGTCCGAGAACGCCAACTTTGTGCAGATCGTCGAAGACCACGGCCTGACCTTTATCGGCCCCTCGGCGGCACATATCCGCATGATGGGCGACAAAATCACCGCCAAGGATACCGCCAAGGCACTGGGTATTCCGGTCGTTCCGGGGTCTGAGGGCGGTGTGCCGGATCTGGCAGCCGCCAAGAAGGCCGCCGACGACATGGGCTATCCGGTCATCATCAAGGCAACCGCCGGTGGCGGTGGTCGCGGGATGAAGGTCGCCAAGGACGAAAAAGAGCTGGAAACCGCGTTCCGCACCGCCCGCTCGGAAGCCAAGGCCGCATTCGGCAACGACGAAGTCTATATGGAGAAATACCTCCAAAAGCCGCGTCATATCGAAATTCAGGTCTTTGGCGATGGCAAAGGCCAAGGCGTGCATCTGGGCGAGCGGGATTGTTCGCTTCAGCGTCGCCACCAAAAGGTTTTCGAAGAGGCCCCCGGCCCCTGCATCACCCCCGAAGAGCGCGCGCGCATCGGTAAAATCTGCGCCGACGCCATCGGCAAGATGGGCTATTCCGGCGCGGGAACCATCGAATTCCTCTATGAGGACGGCGAGTTCTATTTCATCGAAATGAACACCCGCCTGCAGGTGGAACACCCGGTGACCGAAGGCATTTTCGGCGTCGACCTCGTGCGCGAACAGATCCGGGTGGCCTCTGGCCTGCCGCTGTCGTTCACGCAGGACGATCTGAAAATCAACGGCCACGCCATCGAGGTGCGGATTAACGCCGAACGCCTGCCGAACTTTAGCCCCTGCCCCGGCAAGATCACCCAGTATCACGCCCCCGGCGGTCTGGGTGTCCGCATGGACTCGGCGCTTTATGACGGCTATTCGATCCCGCCCTATTACGACAGCCTGATTGGCAAGCTGATCGTACATGGCCGCGACCGGACCGAGGCCCTGGCCCGCCTGAACCGCGCCTTGGGCGAATTGATCGTCGATGGCGTCGATACGACCATCCCGCTGTTCCATGCCCTGTTGCAAGAGCCCGACATCCATTCGGGGAATTACAACATTCACTGGCTGGAAAAGTGGCTGGCCAGCAACCTCGCATAATCCGAGCGCGCCCTGTCATCGGGGCGCGTTTTTTTCGCTCATGCGTGACGAGACACCCGAACTGACGCCGGAACTATTGCTGCACGCCTATGCGTCGGGCGTGTTTCCAATGTCCGAATCGCGCGATGATCCCCGGATTTTTTGGGTCGATCCCAAACGCCGTGGCGTCCTGCCGATCGGCGGTTTCCACATCTCTCGCAGTTTGGCAAAGCGGCTGCGCAGCGGGATCTACCAGATCAGCTTTGACCGCGCCTTTGCCGAGGTTGTCGAAGGTTGCGCCGACCGCCCCGAGACATGGATCAACGGTCCGATCTTTGACCGCTACTGCGCCCTGTTTGATATGGGGTACGCCCATTCCGTCGAAGTATGGGCGGGTGACACGCTGGTTGGTGGCTGCTACGGCGTGGCTCTGGGCGGTGCGTTCTTTGGGGAGAGTATGTTCTCGCGCCGGACCGATGCGTCCAAGGTCGCCCTCGCCTATCTGCTGCACCATCTGGGCCGCTGCGGGTTTACCCTGTTCGACACACAGTTCCTGACGCCGCATCTGGCCAGCCTCGGCGGTATAGAAATCAGCCGCGCGTCCTATCGGTCGCAGTTGGCCAAGGCGCTGATGACAGAGGCGAAATTCGATGCGTCAGCACCGATAGCCGATCCCTATTGCGTGATACAGGCCAGCGCCCAGACATCATAGCGCGGATGATCCATTGCATTCAGCGCGGGGGCAGAGGCGATCATCCAGCCGGAAAATACCGGCGCATCGTCCTCCTGATACCGAATCGTCATTTCGATAAAGGCATCCCCTGCCGGGTTATCGATGGGATAACGGCAGTCGCCCAGCGTCACATGCAAATGGCCAACGGTCTGGGTTTCACCGGGGGTCAGCGTCAGATCGGTGACCGCGCCGGTGATTTTATCCAGAACGCGAACAGTACCCTGCGCGGCAGAGGCAACGCCCTCTATGCGGGTGATGATCTCGGTCGTCACAGGCTCTGTCGGGGTTTCGACAGGGGCTAGGGGTTCAACCGTAATCGTATCGGTCTGGGCAAACGCAACTGTCGCCAGCACCGAGACAAGAGCCGCAACGCCCCCTAAACGGATCATTCCGTTCCCCCGGACCCGCCCGATACGAACTTGAGCAGCAGTGACATCAGGCTCACCGCGCCCTGTGTGTCGATGATTTCCTCGCCCGGCTGGAAGTTGTCCATGGACGCGCCCGGCAGGATTTCGACGAAATTGCCGCCGAGCAGACCCTCTGACGAGATGATCGCGGTGGAATCGTTCGGAACACCGATGCCATCCTCGATTGACAGGACGGCCTGAGCGCGGAACAGCTCGGTGTCCAGCGCCAGATCGCTGACAGAGCCGATCTTGACCCCGACCATCCGCACATCCGTGCCGACGCTCACGCCCTCTACCGACCGGAAGCTGGCGTTCAGATCATACCCACCGTCAGACATCGACAGGCCAGCGAACTGCGAGGCGTAGGCGATAAAGCCAACTGCCGCCACAAGGACGACGCCCCCGACAATGGTTTCTGCGTTGTGCTGGCTCATGTCACTGGCCCTTATTCAGGCTGCCATGCCTCGTAATCAGAACGCTCGGCAGGCTTGGCACGGGCAATAGACCCGGCAGGCGCATAGGCCTTGACGGTGCCGGAGAGGTTTTCCTGATGCGGCTTTTCCCATACTTTATGGGTCAGCGGTTCCATCTCGGGCGTTTTGTCCCACGTCCAATGCAGCCAGCCGTGCCATTCCGGGCTGATCCGGCTGCCTTCGATTTCGCCGTTGTAGATCACCCAACGACGGGAATCGTCTTTGTCGCGGTAAAAGACGTTGCCCTGCGCATCCTGTCCGACCTTGACGCCCTTGCGCCAAGTAAACAGTTGAGTTCCAATGGTTTGGCTATCCCACCAAGTCAGTGCGCGGAAAATCGTGTTCACGAGGCCCATGGACCGCTCCTTGAATTCGTCTTTTGCCTTATGTCGCAAAGGGCACCAAAGGTCCAGTGCCCGTTGCCGTGGTGCGGGGATTTTAGCCTGCCAGCGCAGTGACTTCGATCTCGATCCGATACTTGGGATCGATCAGATTCGCCTCGATCATCGTGGCGGCGGGCGGGTTCGCGCCAAAGGCCTCGCGCAGCAACGGCCAGCAAGGTTCGAACTCGGCCGCGTCAGGCAGATAATAGGTCACACGCACGGTCTGCGACAGGTCGCTGCCCGCTTCCTTGAGCGCGTTAGAGATCGTCGTCAGCGCGGCCTTGCATTGTTCGACGACGCCGTCGCCCTGCCCCACGGTGCCCGCGACATGGACAAACCCGCCGGCGACAACGGCGCGGCAATAGCCGATTTTCTCTTCGAACGGGCTGCCGGTAAAGACACGTTTCATCATGATACCTCTTGCTGTATTACCGCGCGGTTAATGGGAAATTTGTCGCCTCGCCAGCCCAAAAAGCAAAACGGGCCGCCAATGGCAGCCCGTTTTCCGTCTCTGCGTCGCCTTAGCTGGCCGAGGCTTTGCCGGCCTTCGGTGCATCGGCGTAAATCATCAGCGGTTTGCCCTGCGACCCGACGGCCTCTTCGTTCACGACAACCTCTGTGACATTGTCCATGCCCGGCAGTTCGAACATGGTATCCAGCAGGATATCCTCCATGATCGAGCGCAGACCGCGCGCGCCGGTCTTTCGATCGATTGCCCGTTTGGCAATCGCGACCAGCGCATCATCGGTAAAGGTCAGCTGCACGCCCTCGATATCAAACAGCTTTTGATACTGCTTGACCAAGGCATTCTTGGGTTCCGTCAGGATTGTGACCAAGGCAGCCTCGTCCAGATCGGTGAGCGTCGCCAAGACCGGCAGACGACCGACAAATTCCGGAATCAGGCCGAACTTGAGCAGATCCTCGGGCTCCAGCTCGCGGAACAGCTCGCCCACGCCACGATCGTCATTGGGGCGCACATCCGCACCAAAGCCCATCGCCGTGCCTTTGTTCCGCTGGGCGATGATCTTGTCCAGTCCGGCAAAGGCGCCGCCACAGATGAACAGAATGTTCGTGGTGTCGACCTGCAGGAATTCCTGCTGCGGGTGTTTACGACCACCTTGCGGCGGGACGCTGGCAACCGTGCCCTCCATGATCTTGAGCAGGGCCTGCTGCACACCCTCGCCCGAGACGTCACGGGTGATCGACGGGTTGTCGGATTTGCGGGTGATCTTATCGACCTCGTCGATGTAGACGATCCCGCGCTGCGCCCGCTCGACGTTGTATTCGCTGGCCTGCAACAGTTTGAGGATGATGTTCTCAACGTCCTCGCCCACGTAGCCGGCCTCGGTCAGGGTGGTGGCATCGGCCATGGTGAACGGTACGTCCAAAATCCGGGCAAGGGTCTGCGCCAGCAGCGTTTTACCGCAGCCGGTCGGCCCGATCAGCAGGATGTTGGATTTCGCCAGTTCGATTTCGCCCTTACCCGAATGGTGCAGGCGTTTGTAATGGTTGTGGACCGCGACCGAGAGCACGCGTTTGGCATGCTCCTGACCGATCACATAATCGTCAAGAACCGCACAAATGTCGCGCGGCGTCGGGACGCCTTCGGTCGATTTAAGGCCGGAGGATTTGGTTTCCTCGCGGATAATATCCATACACAGTTCGACGCATTCATCACAGATGAACACGGTCGGCCCTGCGATCAGCTTTCGCACCTCATGCTGGCTCTTTCCGCAAAAGCTGCAGTAGAGGGTATTTTTGCTGTCGCTGCCTGTCGTATTCGCCATACTGGTCCCCTGGGCGTCTGTCCTGGTGGTTCACGGTGCTGCCCGTCTGTCAAGACTAGGCCAGCCCCGCGCCCACCACAACGCCAAAAACGTCTTTCTTCTCGGTCAGTTTACTCGGTAACCGCCGGGCGGTTTTCGAGAATCTCGTCAATGTGACCCCAGGCCTTGGCCTCTTCGGGGGACATAAAGTTGTCGCGCTCCAGCGCACGCTCGACCTCTTCGTAGCTCTGGCCGGTGTGCTTGGTGTAGAGTTTGTACAGCTGTTCGCGGATTTTCTGGGTTTCGCGGGCGTGGATCATGATATCCGTTGCCTGCCCCTGATACCCGCCCGAGGGCTGGTGCACCATGATGCGGGCGTTCGGCAACGCAAAGCGCATGCCCTTTTCGCCCGCCATCGACAGGACCGACCCCATCGACGCAGCCTGACCGACAACCAGGGTCGAAACCTTGGGTCGGATGTACTGCATGGTGTCGTAGACCGACAGACCAGCGGTCACAACGCCGCCGGGGCTGTTGATGTACATGCTGATTTCTTTTTTCGGGTTTTCCGATTCCAGGAACAGCAACTGCGCCACGATCAGCTGCGTCATGCCGTCATGAATCGGGCCGTTGACGAAAATGATCCGCTCTTTGAGCAAGCGCGAGAAGATGTCATAGGCCCGTTCACCGCGGGCGGTTTGCTCAACCACCATGGGGACGAGGTTATTGTAGGTCTCGATCGGGTCTCTCATCTCTCTGCCTCGTAGTATGGACACTTACGTCATTAAACGCTGATAGCTAACAGAGTCTTAGTGGTGGGTTGCGCCACCTTCAAGCCCGCCAACGCTCTTTGTCAGTCTGCCCCGTCCGAAAGACGCTGTACAGCCAGGTTCCACGCCGCGCCCAAGAGCACCAGAAATGACGTAATATAGAGCCACATCAGCAGCGCCATGATCGCGCCGAGCGATCCGTAGATACGGTTATAATTGCCAAAATTTGTGAGGTAATAAGAGAACCCCCACGAGGCGCCGAGCCACAGAACCACCGCCAGCACAGCCCCCGGCGACAGGATCGACACACGCCGCACCCGTGGGACATTCGGGCCGTAACGGTACAAAATCCCCAAGGCCGCCAAGAGCACGAATAGCGCGACGCCCCAGCGGATGACCTCGATTGTGCCGCCCCATTCGCGGGCAATCGGCACAAAGGCGACGACGATCGGCGCCACCACCACCATCGCGAGGGAAACCAGCGCCACCGCAATCAAGGACAGCGTCAACACGATGACAGCGACGAAATGAATCACGCCGTGTCGGGCCGGCGTGCCGTTGTTCTGATTGAGGCCGCGAATGATTGCGCCGACCCCTGCCCGCGACGACCACAGCGCAATGGCCATGGACACCGTTGTGGCCCAGCCCAAGGTCCCGCTGCCCGCCGTCAACAGGCCATCTACCTGCGCCGCAATCAACTCAAAGGCATCGAGCGGGATGACATCATGCAGCAACTCTAACTGATCGCGAATGACCACCGGATCGGCGACCAGACCAAATATCGCAACCAAGGCTGCGATGGCCGGAAACACCGAAAACATCGCATAGAACGCCACCCCCGCAGAGATCAGGTCAATATCGGTCGCCGCAACAACGCGATAGAATTGTCGAAGGGTCTGCCAAAGTCGCATTTTCCTGTCCCGGTCGTGGCGGTACCGACAGACCTGAGCCATTCACCGACCGGTTTCAACCCAAAGGGCCGATTTTCCTAGCTCTGCGCCAGCCCGCCGTGCGTATTCAGCAAAAACTGCGAAAAGATCGGTGCCGACGCGCCCCCCAGCGCCCGCGCATTGCGCCCGACGCTGCCAGCCTCGACACGAGGACGGATGAGGCCACGCAGATCGAGCCCTTCCATTTCCTCTTGGACGCGCAGAACCAGCCTCTCGCGGACCTCTGGAGGAAACGCGCCGTCAATCAACACGACCTGAAAATCGATCACTGCGCAAACGGTCAGGGCAGCACGGGCCAGATGACGGGCGGCATTGTCGATCCATGCCGTCAAGATATCCGGAAAGTCCGACCAGTCCTGCGGCTGCGCCCAGATCCGCGCCGGATCAAAACCGCTGCGTGCCAGATCGGCCTCGAGCAGATAGAGCGAGGCGGCGTCGATCAACTGATGGTCGGTGCCATCGGACATGCGGGCAGGCAAACTGCCAAAGGCGCCAGCGTTGCCCTGCGCCCCTTCGAACACCGAATGGTTCAGAACCACCCCGCCGCCGATGAACGAGCCTATAAAGAAATAGGCGAAATCCGTTAGTTCCCGCCCGCGTCCGTATACATGTTCTGCGCGGCAGGCCGCCGTAGCGTCGTTTTCCACAAACACCGGCAAATTGCTGAACCGGGCGATTTCCGATTCAAAGTCCAGATCCTTCCATTCGGCAATATCCGCCTCCGGCGCACCAATGGTATCGTGCCAGCTCCAGATTTCATGCGGTTTGGCAATCCCGATCCCGGCAATCCGCGCCGACAAGGTGTCGCCGAGATGTTCGCGAAACGTGGTCAGCCCGGCCTTGATGAACCCCAAAATCGCGGTCGGCATCGGATAGCGATAGGTAGTCTGCAACTGCATCCGCGTCGTGCCGACAAAATCGGTCAGCACGAGGTCGGCACTGCGGCGGCCGATCTTGACCCCGACTGAAAACGCCCCGTCGGGGTTCAAACCCATCGGAATCGACGGCTTCCCCACCTTGCCGCGCTGCGGATCACCGCGCGACAGCAGGCCATCGGCCTCGAGGCTGCGCAAAATCACCGAAACGGTCTGCGACGACAGCCCGGCACGGCGGGCAATATCCACCCCCGGCAGGGCCCCGCCCCGCTGGATCATCGAGAGGACAAGACGTTCGTTATAGTCGCGCAGGCCCGACTGATTGGTGCCCCGATATATCTGGGGATCAGTGCTCCGGCTTTCGACTGTATTCAACTCCATCTCGCCCACCCATGACGGGTCATGCCGCCACTACAGGCGTGATGACCCCTTTTCGCAATATAACGTTCGCATATAAGCAAGGCTCGCTGGTCGCAACTATCGTGTGTGCGTTTTTGATCCTTGGATACAAATCCGCGCCAGTCAGCGCGCGAACCGCCACGTCTGGCACCATGGCATGGCACAGGGTGTCGATATCGTGGTGTATCCGGTCGAACTGGGCCGGATCATTGTTCAGCGCCGAACGGAAAATCGCATCCGGTACATTGCGATCAATCGGCATGATCTCTAGAATCGCACCGAGCAGCGGCAACAGCGGCACACCATCGGCGCGCACCAGTCGCCGTGCATGATCCTGCGCCGGATAGTTGCCGTCGACCAAGGCGATTTCGTCACCATGCCCCATCGACCGTAGCGCAAAAAGCATCTCAGGCCCCAAGATTGGCGATATGCCGATCAACATGATGATAGTTCCATTGGTAGTCCTCCCGTCCGGGAAACCTGCCGAGAGAATGGGCGACTGTCAATAATAAATAAGACTGATTTATTTATTGACGAACGCTGTCGAATCGAGTTGTCTATGGTCATTCCCCAGGCTGAGGATGCGCTGGGGGAGCTGGGGCCGGAGGGTTCCCAGTTTCATACTTGGGAGGATACCATGAAAAAATTGCTCGCTGGCTCCGCGCTGGCTCTGATCGCTGCTGTTTCGGCTGGCGCCGCTTCGGCCGAGGACACCCTGTGCCTGATCACCAAGAACAACACCAACCCGTTCTTTGTGAAAATGCGCGAAGGCGCCGAAGCCCGTGCTGCTGAAATGGGCATGAAGCTGATGGCCTTTGCAGGCGTGACCGACGGCGACGCCGCTCCGCAGATCAGCGCGATCGAAAACTGCGTTGCCGCCGGTGCCAAGGGCATCCTGATCACCGCTTCGAACGACTCGGTTGCTCCGGCTCTGATCGACGCCCGCGCCGCTGGCGTTCTGGTCATCGCACTGGACACCCCGCTGGCCGAAGCCGAAGCCCAGGACATGACCTTTGCGACCGACAACTTCCAGGCTGGTCTGCTGATCGGCCAGTGGGCCAAGGCCCAGCTGGGTGATGCCGCCGCAAACGCCAAGATCGCCATGCTCGACATCAACAAGGACAACATCTCGGTTGACGTTCAGCGCGACACCGGCTTCCTCGTCGGCTTTGGCATCGAAGTGCCGGATCTGTCGGTCATGGGTTCGGAAACCGACCCGCGCGTGATCGGCCACGAAACCTCGAACGCTTCGGTCGAAGGCGGCGTGACCGCTATGGAAAACCTGCTGGCCAAAGACCCGGACATCAACGTGGTCTACACCATCAACGAACCGGCTGCTGAAGGCGCCTACCAGGCTCTGCAAAACGCAGGCAAGACCGAAGGCGTTCTGATCGTTTCGGTTGACGGCGGCTGCCCGGGCGTTGCCAGCGTTGCCAGCGGCGTGATCGGCGCCACCTCGCAGCAGTACCCGCTGCTGATGGCCTCCAAGGGCGTGGACGCAGTTGCCGCCTACATCAAGGACGGCACCAAGCCGTCGGCTTCGGAAGGCCTGACGTTCTTCAATACCGGCGTGAACCTTGTCACCGACAAGCCGGCCGAAGGCGTCGAGTCGATCGACAGCGCCAAGGGCACTGAACTCTGCTGGGGCTAATCGCCTTCTTTATCTGCTAGACCAGGTAAAGGGCGGCCTTGGCGCCGCCCTTTATTCATCCACCACCGCGTGACACGGGGCTCACGCTAGGGAGGGAACGGGACGATATGAGTACCGAGACATCACCAAAACAACCAATCAACGAATTTGAAGCCGGGCTGGATAAGGCCGACAAGGCCGTCGCCACCTTTGAACAGGATGACAAGACGTTCATCCATGTGCTGCGCAAATTCCTGCGCGACTATCCGACCTCGATCCCGGCACTGGTGCTGATCGTGTCGGTGCTGTTCTTTGGCCTGATCGCGAACAATTTCCTGACGCCCGGGACGCTATCCCTGGTGCTCAAGCAGGTGACGGTCACTGGTATCGTCGCCGTCGCCCAGACGCTGATCATCCTGACCGCCGGTATCGACCTTTCGGTCGGTGCTATCCTCGTCCTGTCGTCGATCATCATGGGGAAACTGGCTGTGGACATTGGTCTGCCGCCGTTTTTTGCGGTCTTCATCGGCCTGTTCTTTGGCGGATTGATGGGCTGGGTCAACGGTATCCTCGTCACCCATATCAAGCTGCCGCCGTTCATCGTGACGCTTGGCACCCTGTCGATATTTACCGCGCTGAAACTATGGTACTCGGCCTCTCAGTCGATCCGCGGTGCCGACATCAAGGAAATGGCCCCCTCGATCCTCTGGTTCGGCCAGTCGATCCGGCTGGGCGGGTTCCAGATTACCTTTGGCGTGGTCGCGCTGCTGGTTCTGGCGGCACTGGTTTGGTACATGCTCAACCACACCGCATGGGGACGCCATGTGCATGCTATCGGCGATGATCCGGACGCCGCCATGCTGTCGGGTATCCGCATCAATGCGACGCTGATTTCGGTCTACGCCTTTGCAGGGGTGATCTGCGCCTTTGGCGGCTGGGTCGCGGCGGGTCGTGTGGGCTCGATCTCTCCGATTGGTTTCGACGATGTGAACCTGCAATCCATCACTGCTGTGGTGATCGGCGGCACCTCGCTGTTCGGCGGGCGCGGTTCGGTGGTTGGTTCGGTTCTCGGGGCGATCATCGTGGGCGTGTTCACCACCGGTCTGTCGCTGGCAGGCGTGGACGACTACTGGCAACAATTCGCGGCGGGCTGTCTTGTTATCACCGCTGTGGCACTTGACCAATGGCTGCGGAGGGCCACGAAATGACCAAGGTTCAACCTGTTCTTTCTGCTCGTGGATTGATGAAGCGCTATGGCCGCGTTGTGGCCATGAACGGCGCGGACTTCGACCTCTACCCCGGCGAAATCACTGCCGTGATCGGGGACAATGGCGCGGGCAAGTCCACCTTGATCAAGGCGCTGTCGGGGGCTGTGACCCCCGACCACGGCGAGATCTTTCTCGAAGGGAAAAAGGTCGATTTCCGCAGTCCGCAGGACGCGCGGGACGCCGGGATCGAGACGGTTTACCAAAACCTCGCGCTGTCCCCTGCCCTGTCGATTGCGGACAATATGTTCCTTGGCCGTGAATGGCGCAAACCGGGTCTGGCGGGCAAACTGCTGCGGAAAATGGACCACGCGCGGATGCAGGAATTCGCCCGCGAAAAGCTGTCCGAACTGGGGTTGATGACCATCCAGAACATCAACCAGGCGGTCGAGACCCTGTCGGGGGGCCAACGTCAGGGCGTGGCCGTGGCGCGGGCTGCGGCCTTTGGCTCCAAGGTGATCATCCTTGACGAACCGACGGCGGCCTTGGGCGTCAAGGAATCCCGGCGCGTGCTGGAACTGATCCTCGACGTTCGGTCGCGCGGGATTCCGATCATCCTGATCAGCCACAACATGCCGCATGTGTTCGAGGTTGCGGATCGCATCCACGTGCACCGTCTGGGCAGCCGTTTGTGCGTTATCGATCCGAAAAAACATACCATGTCCGATGCCGTTGCCTATATGACCGGGGCAAAGGAACCAGAGGACGTCCTCGCGGACGCATAAGAGGGAAACGTGCAGGACTTGACCGCCAAAGTGAACCTTGTTTTGGACGCCATCGACAGCGCGCGTGGCAACTCTGACAGGATTTTGGTTGCCATCACAGGCGCCCCCGCGTCGGGCAAGTCCACCCTCTCGGCCGAGGTGCTGCGGCGTCTCAGGCTCAAGAAAATCGACAGCGAGGTTGTCCCGATGGACGGGTTCCATCTGGACAACCGCATTCTGGATGCGCGCGGGCTACTGCCGCGCAAGGGCGCGCCGGAAACCTTTGACTCGCACGGGTTTTGCCATCTGATCCGCCGCCTCAAGGCCGGAGAGGATATCATCTACCCTGTCTTTGACCGCCCCCGCGATATCGCCATTGCCGGCGCGGGCTATGTCAGCGCCGATACCCGCGTGGTGATCGTCGAAGGCAACTATCTGATGTTCGACGAATCCCCGTGGTCCGATCTGGCGCCGCTATGGGATCTGACCATTCGCTGGGACGTGCCGATGCCTGAATTGCGGGCCCGCCTGATCCAGCGCTGGCTGTCGTTGAACCATTCCGCGACAAACGCTCTGCGCCGTGCCGAGAGCAACGATATCCCGAACGCCCAGCGTGTGATCGACCATGCGCTGCCCTGCAACATAACCTTGAGCGGACTTCCTGAAAAGTAACCGCCGATTGCGGTTGCTCTGCAAAAAATCCGTCATAAACTCGGACTTATGAAGGCTGCACCGCATCTCACCGCAGAGATTCTCGACAATCTCAATTCTGGTCATTTCCCTGACCCATTCGCCATTCTCGGACCCCATGAACGCGACAGCGAACGCTGGGTGACGGCCATAGATCCGGGCGCCGACCGGCTGGAGGCGGTGATCGACGGCACCGCCCATCCCCTGCCCCGGCAGGCTGGCGCGGTATTTTCCGGCGTGGTCCCGTCCGGGCGGTATCTGCTGCGCGGCACTGGCGCGGATGGGGCGACTTGGACCTATGAGGACCCCTATCGCTTTGGCCCGGTTCTAACGGCCGAGGACGAATATTATCTGGCCGAAGGGACCTATCAACGCCTGTGGAAGGCACTTGGCGCGCATGTCGTCACCCATGACGATGTGCCCGGGACGCATTTCGCGGTCTGGGCCCCGAATGCCCGCCGCGTGTCCGTCGTGGGCGATATGAACCATTGGGATGGCCGCCGTCACGTCATGCGTCGGCGCGGGGCCAGCGGCGTTTGGGAAATCTTTATTCCGCACGTCGGCGAAGGGACCCGTTATAAATACGACATCCTCGGTCAGGATGGTCAGCAACGGCTAAAGGCCGATCCGGTCGGGTTCGGTGCGCAGCATCCCCCCGAAACCGCCAGTGTGGTCCGCGATATTACCGGCTATGGCTGGCGCGACGGCGACTGGATGTCCAAGCGGGCGGCCCTGAACCAGCGGCAGGCGCCGATTTCCATCTACGAGGTGCATCTGGGATCGTGGCGGCGGCGCTCTGATGACGGGGGGCGCCCGCTATCCTACCGCGAAGCCGCGGTCGAACTGGTCGATTACGTCAAGGACATGGGCTTTACCCATATCGAGTTCCTGCCAGTGTCCGAGTTTCCGTTCGACGGGTCTTGGGGTTATCAGCCGGTGGGCATGTATGCGCCCACCACGCGATTTGGTCCGCCACATGAATTTCGAGACCTGATCGACGCCGCGCATCGGGCCGGTCTGGGTGTGCTGATCGACTGGGTGCCCGGGCATTTTCCGACCGATGCCCACGGGCTGGGGCAATTTGACGGCACCGCGCTCTATGAACACGAGGACCCGCGCGAAGGGTTCCATCAGGACTGGAACACCCTGATCTATAACTATGGCCGGGGTGAGGTTGCCAACTATCTGATTTCCAACGCTGTTTACTGGCTAGAGGAATATCACATCGACGGGCTGCGCGTGGATGCGGTGGCCTCGATGCTCTATCGCGATTATTCCCGCGCCCCCGGCGAATGGGTCCCGAACAAGGACGGCGGGCGCGAAAACTATGAGGCCATCGACATGATGCGCCGCATGAACACCGCCGCCTATGCGATCAATTCCGGCATCATGACCGTCGCCGAAGAGAGCACCGCGTTTCCGCAAGTGTCCAGCCCGGTCGAAGTAGGCGGTCTGGGCTTTGGCTACAAATGGAACATGGGATGGATGAACGACACCCTGTCCTACATGTCGTTCGAGCCGATCCACCGCAAATACCACCACCATCAGATCACATTCGGCATCGACTACGCCTATACCGAGAACTTTATCCTGCCGATCAGCCACGACGAAGTGGTCCACGGCAAGGGCGCGATGATCGAGAAAATGCCCGGTGATGCGTGGCAGAAATTCGCGAACCTGCGCGCCTACTATGGGTTCATGTGGACCCATCCGGGCAAGAAACTGCTGTTTATGGGCTGCGAATTTGCCCAGTTGCGGGAATGGAACCACGACCGCCAGCTGGATTGGGACCTGCTGGACCGCCCCGAACATGCGGGAATGCAGCGATTGGTGCGGGACCTGAACGCGCTCTATCGCGGCACGCCTGCGCTGCATGAACTGGACTGCATGCGCGAAGGGTTCGACTGGATCGACGGCGGCAATACCGAACAATCGGTGTTTACCTATCTGCGCCGTGGCAACCCGGAGGACCCGGTCGTGGTCGTCGCCCTGAACATGACCCCGGTGGAACGGCATGACTATCGGATCGGCGTTCCGCATACGGGCCATTGGCGCGAAGCCTTGAACACCGACGCGGCCATTTATGGCGGCGCTAATCGCGGCAACCTAGGAGGAGTTGACGCAACCAACGACCCGGCACTCGGCCAACCGGCCAGCATCCGGGTCACCCTGCCGGCGCTGTCGGCAGTCATTTTTATCGCCGAACGGACCTGAGGATTGGGAGGACCAAACATGGCGCAACAGACAACCGCACAACAACGTCGACTGACACAACGGTCGATGGCCTTTATTCTGGCGGGGGGACGCGGCAGCCGACTGCACGAACTGACCGACCGCCGCGTGAAACCTGCCGTCTATTTTGGCGGCAAGACCCGGATCATCGACTTTGCCCTGTCGAATGCCATGAACTCTGGCATTCGCAAAATCGCGCTAGCCACCCAGTACAAGGCCCACAGCCTGATCCGCCACGTCCAGCGCGGCTGGAACTTTTTCCGCGCGGAACGCAACGAATTTCTGGATATCCTGCCTGCCTCGCAGCGCATGGACGAGAGCATGTGGTATCGCGGCACCGCCGATGCCGTCGCCCAGAACATCGACATCGTCGATAGCTATGATGTTGATTACATTGTGATCCTTGCCGGGGATCACATCTATAAAATGGACTATGAGGTGATGATCCGCCAGCACGCCGAGAGCGGCGCGGATGTCACCATCGGCTGTCTGACCGTCCCGCGCGCCGAGGCGACCGCCTTTGGCGTGATGGCGACGGACGCCAATGGCCGGATCACCTCGTTCCTCGAAAAACCCAAGGACCCGCCCGCCACGCCAGAGGACCCGACGCAGGCGCTGGCCTCGATGGGGATCTATGTCTTTACGTGGAAATATCTGCGTGAATTGCTGATCGAGGATGCCAACGATCCCAACTCCAGCCATGATTTCGGCAACGACCTGATCCCGATGATCGTCAAGAACGGCAAGGCGATGGCGCATCGGTTCACCGATAGCTGTGTGCGCAACCCGGACGCTCCGGCCTATTGGAAGGACGTCGGGACGATTGACGCCTTCTGGGAGGCGAATATCGACCTGACGAACTTTACCCCGGAACTGAATCTCTGGGATACCGAATGGCCGATCTGGACCTATTCGGAATCCGTCCCGCCCGCAAAATTCATCCATGATGAAAAGGATCGCCGCGGCGTCGCGATTTCGTCGATGGTGTCCGGCGGCTGTATCATTTCCGGGACCGAGGTGCGCAATTCGCTGCTCTTTACAGAGGTGCATACCAATTCCTATGCCGTGCTCGATCATGCGGTGGTGCTGCCCTATGTGACGGTCAATCGCAATGCCCGCCTGCGCAAGGTGGTGATCGACCGCGGCGTGATCATTCCCGACGGCCTGGTCGTCGGCGAAGACCCGATTGAGGATGCCAAGTGGTTCCGCGTCACGGCCAAGGGCACGACGCTGATCACCCAGGACATGCTCGACCGGAGGGCTGCAAGCAAATGACACAGGTCCTGTCGGTAGTCTCTGAATGTGCGCCGCTGGTGAAAACCGGCGGGCTGGCGGATGTCGCGGGGGCGCTGCCCCTCGCGCTGATGGATCACGGGGTGCGGATGCGGACCCTAGTTCCCGGCTATCCCCAAGTCATTCAGCGCACCGACAAGGCCAAGGTCATCCTGTCCCTGCCGGACCTCTTTGGCGGGGACGCGCGGATCTTGGCCGCCAATGTCGGCGGTCTGGATCTGCTGATCCTAGAGGCGGCGCATCTCTATAATCGCGCCGGGAATATCTACCTCGCCCCCTCGGGCAAGGATTGGCCGGACAACCCCGAACGCTTTGCCGCGCTGTGCTGGGTGGCGGCGTTTATCGCGATGAACGGCATCGATGGCTGGCGGCCGGATATCCTGCACGGCCACGACTGGCAGGCAGGTCTGATGACCGAATACCTAACGGCGATGGGAGGAACCGGTCAGGTCGGCACGGTGATGACCATCCACAACATCGCCTTTCATGGTATCGCCGACCCGTCCAAGCTGGACAAACTCCGCCTCAACCCGGCGCGGTTCACGCAGGACGGGTTTGAATTCTGGGGCAAGATTTCCGCGCTCAAGGCCGGACTGATGGCCGCGGACCGCCTGACTACCGTCTCCCCCACCTACGCCGAGGAATTGATGACCGATCAATTCGGCATGGGCTTTGACGGGGTGATGCGGTTTCGGCGCGATGACCTGTCGGGCATTCTGAACGGCATCGACACGGACACATGGAACCCCGCCACAGACCCCAATATCCAGACCTACAAAACCCCGCGCGGCAAGGCCAAGGCCACCGCCGCCCTGCGCGACGAACTGGGACTGCCGCAGGCGGATGGGCCGCTGTGCGTTGTCGTGTCGCGATTGACCGAACAAAAGGGCTTGGATCTCTTGCTCGAGGCGCTGCCGACCCTGCTGCATCGCGGGGGGCAACTGGCGCTACTCGGCTCGGGCAGTGCGCAGCTAGAGGCCGCCTACAAAGAGGCGGGCAAACACCCCAATGTCGCGGTGCGGATCGGCTATGACGAACCGCTGAGCCACCGGATGATGGCGGGCGGGGATGCTATTCTGGTGCCGTCGCGGTTTGAACCCTGCGGTCTGACCCAGCTCTACGGGCTGCGCTATGGCACGATCCCCTGCGTGGCGCTGACCGGCGGGCTGGCGGATACGGTGATCAATGCATCGCCCATGGCGCTAGCATCTGGGGTGGCGACCGGCGTTCAATTCAGCCCTGTGACGGTCGGATCGCTTCATAATGCCTTGAACCGGCTATGCGATCTTTACGCCGACAGCGGAACATGGGAACGGATGCAACGGAACGCAATGGCGCAGGCCGTGGACTGGGGCCCCTCGGCGGCCCGCTACGCCGCGCTGTATAGGGACATCCTGACCAAAGCATGAGCAGCAACATTTCCATCCGGGCAGGACTGCCCTACCCTCTGGGCGCGACCTTTGACGGTGACGGCGTGAACTTTGCCGTGTTCTCGCAGCATGCCAGCCGGATGACGCTGTGCCTGTTCGACGATGCTGGCAATGAAACGCTGCTGGTCGATCTGCCCGAGAGGTCCGGCCACGTCTGGCACGGCTATTTCCCCGGCATGCGTCCGGGGCAACAATACGGGTTTCGCGCCCATGGCCCCTATCGCCCGGATGAAGGCCATCGGTTCAACCCGCATAAACTGCTGCTGGACCCCTACGCCAAGAAACTGACAGGCCACCCGATCTGGCACGATGCGCTGTTTGGCTACGATGTGTCGGCCAAGGCGCTGGACCTGTCCAAGGACAACCGCGACAGCGCGCCCTATATGCCCAAATGCGTGGTGGTCGACCCGGCGTTCAGCTGGGGCCGCGATGCCCCACCGCGCACCGCATGGTCCGATAGCATCATCTATGAGGCCCATGTCAAAGGCCTGACCGCGGGGCGACAGGATATCGAGCATGCGGGCCGCTTCCTCGGCATGGCCTCAGAGCCGATGCTGGACCACTTGACGGACCTCGGCGTGACGGCGGTCGAACTGTTGCCGGTACATGCGTTTCTGGATGACCGGTTCCTGGTCGAAAAGAACCTGACGAATTACTGGGGCTACATGACCTACGGGTTCTTTGCCCCCGATCCGCGTTATATGTCCTATGGCGATATCGCAGAATTCCAGCAGATGGTCGCCCGGTTCCATTCCGCCGGGATCGAAGTGATTTTGGACGTGGTCTACAACCACACCGCCGAGGGCAACCAGATGGGCCCGACGCTGTGTTTCCGTGGGCTCGACAACGCCAGCTATTACCGGCTGCAATCGAACCGCCGTTATTACGAAGACGATACCGGCACCGGCAACAGCATCAACATGGATCATCCCTTTGTGCTGCGGATGGTGATGGATTCCCTGCGCTATTGGGTCGAGGTGATGCATGTCGACGGGTTCCGGTTCGATCTGTGTTCGACATTGGGGCGCACACGTGGCGAATTTGACCGCGACGGGCCGATTTTCCGCGCCATTCGGCAGGACCCTGTCCTGAACCGGGTGAAACTGATTGCAGAGCCGTGGGATATTGGCCCGGGCGGCTATCAGCTCGGCGCCTATCCCGCGCCGTTCCACGAATGGAACGACCGATATCGCGATCAGATACGCCGGTTCTGGCGCGGCGATAGCGGCATGCTGTCGAAACTCGCCAGCCGCGTGGCGGGCAGTTCGGTCCGGTTCGACCATGACGGCCGCCCCGCCACCTCTTCGATCAATTTCCTGACCGCGCACGACGGGTTCACGCTGACAGATGTGGTCAGCTATGACGAAAAACACAACGAGGCGAATGGCGAAGACAACAACGACGGCCATTCCAACAATTGCTCGGACAATATGGGCGTCGAAGGGCCGACGGACGATCCGCTGATCCTCGCCGCGCGGGCCAAGCGGCGGCGGGCGATGATGGCGACGCTGCTGCTCTCGCAGGGCACGCCGATGATCCTCGCCGGGGACGAACTGGGCAATTCGCAGAACGGCAACAACAACGCCTATTGTCAGGACAATCCGCTGGGCTGGGTGGATTGGGCCCATGCGGACAAGTCGTTTCTGGCGTTTTGCAAGCGGGCGATCACCTTCCGCAAAACCACGCCGATTTTGGGTCAGAGCCGGTTCCTGCACGCCCGCGCCCGACTGGTGGACGGCACGCCCGATCTCTATTGGCGGCGTCCCGACGGCCAGCCGATGCAGGATCGTGACTGGGCCGACCCGACGCTGTCGGCGTTGGCGGTCGAGATGCGGATGGCCTCCGGCACGCCGGAATATATCTCGCGCGAGGGGGCGGTTTTTGCCGTCTTCAACGTGGGCGATGCAATCGACGTCACCTTGCCCACCGCCCCCAAAGGGTTTGGCTGGACGCATGCGCTCTGTAGTGACACGATAGAGTCGAAACCGCGCCCCGCCCGTCCCATTGAACCTATCGCGGCCCATTCTGTCGCCGCGTTCTCCCTTGATAGATTGACTGCATAAAGGAACACCCATGGCCCGCATTACCGTCCCAACCCAGCCGATCGCCGGACAGAAACCCGGCACCAGCGGTCTGCGTAAAAAGACCCGCGTGTTCATGCAGCCCCATTACCTCGAAAACTATGTGCAGGCGATTTTCGACGGCATCAATGGCGTCGAGCAAAAGGTGCTGGTCGTCGGTGGCGACGGACGGTTCTTTAATGACCGCGCCATTCAAACGATCCTGCGCATGGCCGCCGCGAATGGCGCAAAATCCTGTATCGTCGGGCAAAACGGCATTCTGTCGACCCCGGCAGCTTCGCATCTGATCCGCAAGAACGGCACAGACGGCGGGCTGATCCTCTCGGCCAGCCATAACCCCGGCGGCGAAGACGAAGACTTTGGCCTGAAATACAACGGCCCGAATGGCGGTCCGGCGGCAGAACATGTCACCGACGAAATCTACGCGCTGACCCAGACCTTGTCCGAATACCACACCACCGACAGCGCCGATATCGACCTGTCGCAGATCGGGACCACCACGGTCGAGGGCATGACCGTCACCATCATTGATCCGGTGACCGACTACGCGGCATTGATGGAAACACTCTTTGATTTCGAGGCGCTGCGCGGCCTGTTCGCTGGCGGGTTCCGGATGCGGTTTGACGCGATGCACGCTGTCACCGGCCCCTACGCCAAGGCAATCCTCGAGGAAACGCTTGGCGCGCCTGCTGGCACCGTGGTCAATGCCACCCCCCTGCCCGATTTCGGTGGCGGCCACCCCGACCCGAACCCGATTTGGGCGCATGAACTGATGGACCTGATGATGGGCGCCGATGCCCCCGATTTCGGCGCCGCCTCGGACGGCGACGGCGATCGGAACATGATCGTGGGACGCGGGCAATATGTGACGCCGTCTGACAGCCTCGCGGTTTTGGCCGCACTGGCGCATCTGGCCCCCGGTTATGCCGCAGGTTTGTCGGGTGTCGCGCGTTCGATGCCGACCTCCGGCGCGGTGGACCGCGTGGCCGCCAAAAAGGGCATCGAATGTTTCGAAACCCCGACGGGCTGGAAATTCTTTGGCAATCTGCTGGATGCGGGCCGTGCCACCCTGTGCGGCGAAGAGAGCGCGGGAACCGGCTCTAACCATGTCCGGGAAAAGGACGGCCTCTGGGCGGTCCTACTCTGGCTCAACATCCTCGCCGCCTCGGGCAAATCCGTGGCCGAACTGATGGCCGATCACTGGGCAGAATACGGGCGGAACTACTACAGCCGCCACGACTATGAGGACGTCGAAGCGGATAAGGCAGCGGCCCTGATGACCGATCTGCGGGCGCAATTTGCCACCCTACCCGGCCAGAGCTTTGGGCCGCTCACCGTCGCGAGCGCCGACGAGTTTTCCTATGATGATCCGGTGGACGGCAGCTCCTCGACCGGACAGGGCATCCGGATCGGCTTTACCTCGGGCGGGCGCGTGGTGTTCCGGATCTCCGGCACCGGCACAGTGGGCGCGACCATCCGCGTCTATCTGGAGGATTATGAAACCGACCCGGCCAAACTGCACCGCGACGCCCAAGAGGCCCTCGCCCCGATTATCGCCGCGGCAGAGGCAATCGCGGGCATCCGCGCCCATACCGGACGCGATGCTCCGAATGTGATTACTTGACGACGCTGAGCGTCGGCGGTGCAACGACGACCTCGCCCTGAAACGGGATCACGGGGCGTCGTTCGGCATCGGCGAGCGCGGAGAGATCGACCAGCGCCTGCGTAAAGGGCCGTTTGCCGGTGTTCGGTCGAAAATCATAATTCATCACACGGATCGACGGCGCAGGCGTGCGGCCGATCTTGACCTGCCAGAAATGGAAACCCGTGCTTGCAAAGGATACCTTGAGACCAATTTTACGCATAATAACCCTCAAAAGGATGATATATGTCGCAATCGTATATCAAAATATGCGTCGGAATAGTCCGATATTACAAAGTATACCTTTGAAACCACAAAAAAGGCGCGATCACAGACGTGACCGTGCCCTGTTTTTCCACGTAGGGGAGAGAGGATTTTTGCCCCCTAAACTGGGGGCCTACGCAGAGAAATCCCGCCGTTCCTGCCCGGCCGCCAGATCGAATCAGGCGTCCCGCTCCATGATCCATTTGACTGCCGGATCGGGAATAAACCGCCAATTGCGACGCGGCCCGGCCATCACGTTCAGGTAATACATCTCGAACCCGTAGGGCGCACCGCAGGGGTGGTGCCCACGGGGAACCAGCACAACGTCACCATCCTTTACCGCCATGGTTTCATCCAATGTGCCGTCTTCGGTATAGACCCGCTGGATTCCGAACCCGTCGCCGGGATTGAGACGGTGGTAATAGGTCTCTTCGAGATAGGTGATAGTCGGAAAATCATCCTCATCATGCCGATGCGACGGATAGGACGACCAGTTGCCATCGGGCGTGAACACTTCGGTCACCAGCAGGCTATCGCAATAGTCCTCGTTCTCCATGGCAATATTGTTGATGAACCGCGTGTTATTGCCCTTGCCGCGTTGCGTCAGTGTGATGCCATCGGGGCCGATACGGCGGGCGGCATGGCCACCTTTGCCGGGGGCCGCACAGACCGCAATCGTGCAGTCGGTGGTGGCGGTGGCCTCCCACGATTGACCGTTGGGCACATAGAGACAATGCGGCGGTGTCTTTTCAAACACGTTCATCCGCTCGCCCAATTCACCCCAGACCTGACCCGCGGCGGTCATCTCGGCCTTGCCCTCGATCATCACGAGGATGACTTCGTTGGCTCCGGTCGCCTCGCCCACGGTTTCACCCGCCCGCAACCGGTAGAGCGAAAACCCCACATAGCGCCAGCCGGCATTGTGCGGAGTGATCTCGTGCACCTTGCCATGGGTCCCAAAGGGTTTGCGCAGAAGGTCAGCCATCTTTCTTCCTTTCTTCGGGCTCTTTGGGGTCAAAGGCCCAGAACAATTGATAGGCGCAATAGATACCGGTCGCACCGAACAGCATCGCCCAGAACACCTCGCCCCAGACCAGTTCAGCCACCGCCCAGCCCACACAGACAGCGACGACCAGCACCCGACGATAGATAGGAACAAACCACGGGTGCTGAACGTCGATCAATTTCATCAGATTAGGCCCTTTTCCTTGGCAATACGCTTGAGCGTGTGCAGGCCAAGGGTCTGATACAGCAGCGGGTTGCGCACGTTCGGATCCTGCTCGGCCTCGATCACGATCCAACCGTCATAGCCGTTGTCCGCCAGAATGCCCAGCAAAGGATCGAAATCCACGCCGCCCTCCTGGTCGCCCGGAACGGTAAATGCGCCGCCGACAACCCCTTGCAGGAACGACCAGCCCTCGGCACGGACCTTGGCCGTGATGGCGGGGCGGATGTTCTTGGCATGGAAATGGCGCACACGGCCAACATGCTTTTTCAGCACCTCGACCGGGTTGCCACCGCCAAAGGTACAGTGACCGGCATCAAACAGCAGATGCACATGCGGGCCGGTGTTGGCCATCAGCGCGTCGATCTCCTCGGCGCTTTCGATGATCGTGCCCATATGGTGGTGATAAACCAGCGTCAGCCCCTCGCCCGCCAGATAGGCGGCGAACTGCTCCAGCTTCGCGCAGAATGCCACCATCTCGGCATCGCTCAGGGTCGGACGGTCGTTCACCGGCTTGGCGACATCGCCATGGATCGCGTTCGACGTCTCGCAGACAATCATGACCTTGCAGTCATTGGCCTTCAGCTTGGCCAGATGGTGCTGAACGGCGACGATCTCCTCTTCGACAGAGCGCACCAACAGTTCGGTCGAATACCAGCCGGAAATAAACTTCAGGCCATAGCCGCCCAGCAACGACTTTATCGCCGCGCCATCGTCGGGCCAACGATGGCCGTTCTCGATACCGTCGAACCCGATCAACCGCCCGGCCTCGTGCAAAATGCGGTCGGTCGCGATATCCGCGCCGATCGACTGGTCGTCGTCATTGGCCCAAGCAATAGGGTTCGTGCCGAATTGAATCATGGTCTTCGTCTCCAAGGGGATGCTTTTCATCTTTCCCCAAATACCTCGGGGGTGCGGGGGCTGGCCCCCGCTCCGCATTAGTTTACAGTGTTCTGCCGCTTCATATTGGCAACATAGCCGTCACGCGCCTTCGCGACCTTGTCGGTCGTGGACACTTCGGGAACCGCAACGTCCCACCAATGGCCGCCACCAGCTTCGCCCGGGCCGTGCATCGGGTCGGTGTCGATCACGATCACGGTCGGGATCGCACGGCCCTTGGCGGCAGTCAGCTGCGCCTCGAGGTCGGCGATGTCCTTGGCCTTGACCGCATGCGCACCCATCGACGCGGCATGGGCGACATAGTCGATCTGCGGCTGGTCTTCGATGTTGCAGTCCTTGTAGAGGTTGTTGAACTGCTCGCCACCGGTATGCATTTGCAGACGGTTGATGCAGCCGTAGCCACGGTTGTCGGTCAGCACCACAGTGAACGGGACGCGGCGCATCACAGCGGTCGCCAGTTCCGAGTTCGCCATCATATACGACCCGTCCCCGACAAAGCAGACCACGTCGCGGTCGGGCGCAGCCAGCTTGATCCCCATGGCACCGGCCACTTCGTAGCCCATGCAGGAATAGCCGTATTCCATGTGGTAGCCGCCCGCTGCGGGCGCTTGCCACAGCAGTTTGAGCGCACCGGGCATCGTACCCGCCGCACACATCGCCACGGTCGCCGCCGAGGACGTGCGCTGCACGGCCCCGATCACTTCGCAGTCCATCGGCAGATAGCCCTCGCCGCCTTTGCGGTCGGCGCAGTGGGCGTCCACTTTCGCCAGCCAAGCGGTACGCGCGTCCGGCTTGGCACCTGTGGCCTGATAGCCGTCCAACAGTGCCGCCAGTTTTTCCAGCGCAACCTTCGCATCCGCGACCAAGGGGTAGGCCCCGTGTTTCACCGCGTCATAGGCTGCGACGTTGATCGACACCAGCTTGCGCTTCGGGTTCTCGAACAGCGACCACGACCCGGTGGTAAAGTCCTGAAAACGGGTGCCGACGCCGATCACCAGATCGGCCTCTTTCGACACGGCGTTCGCCGCTTCGGACCCGTCAACGCCAGTGGCGCCGTAGTTCATCGGGTGCGACTGCGGCAGCGCGGATTTACCGGCCTGCGTTTCGACCATCGGGATGCCAAAGCGGGTGGCGAACTCGCCCAGCACGGTTTCGGCCTCGGAATAGATCACACCGCCGCCCGACACGATCACCGGGGATTTCGCGGCGCGGATCATTTCGGCCACTTGGGCCAGCTCAGTCGCGTCCGGCTCCGGCCGACGAATACGCCAAACCTTGGGTTCAAAGAAAGTGACCGGATAGTCATAGGCCTCGGCCTGCGTGTCCTGACAGAATGACAGGCAGACGGGACCGCAGGTCGCGGGATCGGTCATCGTCGCCAGCGCACGCGGCAGCGCGGTCAGGATATGCTCCGGACGGCTGATGCGGTCGTAGTAGCGCACGACAGGGCGGAAACAGTCGTTGGCCGACACGGTGCCGTCCTCGAAAGCCTCGATCTGTTGCAGCACCGGATCGGGGCGGCGGTTGGCGAACACGTCGCCCGGCACGAACAGCACCGGAATGCGGTTCACATGCGCCAGCGCGGCGGCGGTCACCATGTTGGTCGCGCCCGGCCCGATGGAGCTGGTCACGGCCTGCGCCCGCTTGCGTTTCAGGGTCTTGGAAAACGCGATGGCGGCGTGCGCCATCGTCTGTTCGTTCTGGCCGCGCCACGTCGGGAACTCGGCCTTGGCCTTTTCCATGGCCTCGCCCAGACCGGCGACGTTGCCGTGGCCAAAGATGCCCCACATGCCATCGATATAACGCTCGCCATCCTCGGTCATCTGGACCGAGAGCCACTTGATCATGGCCTGCGCGGCGGTAAGGCGGATTGTCTGCGTCATGTTATTGTGCCCCTGCCCGTGCTTCGTCCCAGATCGCGCAGAGCGCGGCGTAGTTGTTATTCATCATCTCGATTGCGCCCGCATCGTCGATCTTGCCTGCCATCCACTGGCGGGCAGCCTCGCCAAAGATGGTGCGGCCAACGGCGAACCCTTTGACCAGATCGAACTTGGCGGCCAGCGCAAAGCTGGCTTCCAGCTCGGCCTGCGGTGCATCCAGACCCAGCACCACGATGCCGCGGGTGTAGGGATCGTTGCGCATGATCGCGTCGACCGCGTTCTGCCATGCGGCCTCGGTCTTGAACGGCTCCAGCTTCCACCAGTCGGGGTATACGCCCAGATCGTAGTAGTGCTGGATGATCGTCGCGCTGGTCATGTCGTCAACCGCGGCGACCTTGGACGGGATCACCTCGAGCAGCATTTCCAGATTGTTGCGGCGGCAGGCGTGGAACAGGCGCACGATCACGTCGTCCTGCTTGGCCCATGTTTCGTCGTCGTCATCGGGGTGGCAGAAGCATAGAACCTTGACCACATGTTCACGCGGCCATTCGGACAGGCCACCAAAATCGGGGCCGATTTCCGGTTCCAGCGTCAGCGGGCGGGACCCCGGCCATTCGACCGGATGGCCGATCCACAGACCGGTGCCCGCTGCCTTGTACAGGGCATCGCGGCCCAGACGGCTGTCGCACAGCAGACCGTAACCCGGACGACCGTCGGCAACCTCATTCGCGGCATCAAGGCAGAGTTCCTTGAACGCGCCGATCTTGGCGTTGGTCGCGCCTTCCATCTGCTCGAGTTGCATGCGGTGATCGAATGCAAACACGCGCATCGTGGACCAGTCGCCGCTGCGGTTGGTTGCCCAGTGGACCTGCTCCAGCATCTTGTCCTTGCGCAGCGCCTTTTCCACCACACCGCGTTCGAGGAAGAACTGCAACTCTTCCCACGACGGATAGGCGGGTGTGCAGCCGTGGCGCGAGACGGCGAAAGCGCCGCAAGCGTTGGCATATTTCAATGCGGTCGGCCAGTCCTCGCCGTCCAGCCAGCCCTTGAGCAGGCCAGAGAAGAACCCGTCGCCCGCGCCCAGCACGTTAAACACCTCGATCGGGAAACCGGGGCCGGTTTGTCCGTCATCGAGGCTGTCGGGAATTTCACCTTCAAAGGCCGCAGCGCCGGCGGCACCGCGTTTGCAGATCAGAGTCGCATCGGAAACGGCACGGACAGCGCGCAGCGCCGCGATAGTGTCGGTGGTGCCGCCCGCGATGTGGAATTCCTCTTCGGTGCCGACGATCAGGTCGAACAGATGCAGGGTCGATTGCAGTTTCGCCGTGACGGCTGCGCTCTCGACAAAGCGGCTCTCGCCGTCGCCATGCCCCGCCACGCCCCACAGGTTCGGACGATAGTCGATGTCCAGCGCGGTTTGCAGGCCGTGCTTGCGTGCCAATTCCAAGGCCTTGAGCGTTGCCGCCTCGACCTTGGGGTTGGACAGGTGGGTGCCCGTCGCCACCACAGCGCGGGCAGAGGCAATGAAATCCTCGTCGATGTCATCAACCGAGAGCGCCATATCGGCACAGTTTTCACGATAGAAAATCAGCGGGAACTGTTCCTGATCGCGAATGCCAAGGATCACCAGCGCGGTCAGCCGCTCAGGGTCGGTTTTGACCCCTTGGACGTTCACGCCTTCCTTGACCAACTGCTCACGAATGAACCGGCCCATGTGTTCATTGCCCACACGGGTGATCAGGGCCGACTTCAGGCCCAGACGTGCGGTGCCGGCGGCGATATTGGTCGGTGACCCGCCAATATACTTGTTGAAGGACCCCATGTCCTCCAGCCGGCCCCCGACCTGCGCGCCGTACAAATCGACAGAGCTACGGCCAATCGTGATGACATCGAGAGTTTTCATTCGTCCTTACCCTAGGATTTCCGCAACCTTTACGACGCGGCCTTCGGCAACAGACATGAGGGCAGCATCGGCCAGAGCCAATGCCATCAGCCCGTCATGGCCGGTGGTCGGGGTTTCGGTCTTATCGGTTACAGCTTTGATAAAGCCCGCGATTTCATTGGCATAGGCAGCCACATAGCGGGACATGAAGAAGTTCAGCAGCGGCGGGCGGTGGAAGCCGTCCTTGTCCGCGATTTCGATATTGGCTTCGGCCATGTTCATGGCGGAAACGGCACCCTCAGAGCCGAGCACTTCGATCCGCTGGTCATAGCCATAGGCGGCGCGGCGCGAGTTGGTGATGATCGCCTGACGGCCAGTGGCGGTGCGCAGGATCACGTTGACGCTGTCGAAATCGCCCAGCTCGCCAATCGCCGGGTCCACCAGAACCGAGGCCGAGGCCTGTACGGTTTCGACCTCTTCGCCCAAGAGCCAACGCGCCATATCGAAATCATGGATCGTCATATCGCGGAAAATACCGCCCGACCGCTTGATGTAGTCGGCAGGCGGGGCGCCCGGATCGCGCGACGAAATGGTGACCATTTCGACCTTGCCGATTTTGCCCGCATCAATCGCGGCCTTTACCGCCATGAAATCGGGATCGAACCGGCGGTTAAAGCCCACCATCAGCGTCGCCTGTTCGTCGGCAACGGTTTTCAGGCAGGCCTGAACACGAGCGACGGACAGATCGACAGGCTTTTCGCAGAACACGGCCTTGCCCGCCTTGGCGGCAGCTTCGATCAGGTCGCTGTGGGTGTCGGTCGGCGTGCAGATCACCACGGCGTCGATGTCGTCGCTGGCAAGGATCGCCTCGATGGTGCGCAATTCACAGCCAAACGTCGCCTGCGCGGCCTTGGCGGCGGCTTCGAACGGTTCGGCAATCGCGACCAGCTCTGCGCCAGCCACCGAAGAAATGGCGCGGGCGTGGACCTGACCAATGCGGCCTGCGCCAAGAACTGCAAAACGAAGGGTCATGTATGTCTCCGTATCCGGCAAGCGCCGGGAGGGGTTAGAGGGGGTTTGCAGTCTGTCCAAGAAGCGGTCAATGGACAGACCAAGCGTTGGCGTTTTTCGTTTCAAACTGGCTCAGCCGGATGTCGCGGAGTGCCAATAAATTTCAAATTCCATTCCCATATCGGGGCGCCATCAGGGCGGCAAGATGGCCTGATGGCCATCTTGGGTTTTCCGCGGATCGCGTCAATCCGCCTCGACCAGTTGCGATTTGACGCCTGTGATGTAGGAGACGATGTCGTTGCCATCGGTTTCCTCCTTGCGCAGGTTCGCCACGATCCGGCCACGGCGGAATACCACGATCCGATCGACCAGATCGAACACCTGACGCAGGTTGTGGCTGATCAGGATCATCGGGATACCGCGCTCTTTGAGACCGCGAATGATGTTTTCGACCTGCGCCGTTTCCTGCACACCCAAGGCTGCGGTCGGTTCGTCCATGATCACCAGTTTCGACGCAAAGGCCGCCGTGCGGGCAATCGAGACGCACTGACGCTGACCGCCCGACATATTGCGGATCGGGTTGTCCACGTTCGGGATTTTCACCGCCGTGGTCTTCAGCGCCTCCAGCGTGCGGTCGCGCATCGCCTTGCGGTCGAGGATCGAGAACGGTCCCAGCTTGAACTTGTACAACTCGCGCCCGAGGAACAGGTTCGACGGCACGTCCAGATCATCCGCCAGCGCGAGCGTCTGGAACACGGTTTCGATGCCAGCGTGGCGCGCATCCAGCGGGCCGTCAAAATTGACCTCTTTGCCGTCGAACACCACGGTGCCAGAGGTCCGCTGTTCAACGGCCGTCACCTGACGCACAAAGGTCGATTTGCCCGCGCCGTTATCCCCTACCACGGCGACGTGTTCGCCGTGACGGAGGCTAAAGTTGGCATCCTCTAGCGCGTGAACGCCGCCATAATGTTTGGTCAGACCACGGGTTTCCAGAATGAATTCGCTCATGACTTACCCCCGCGACCGCTTGTTTTGACGCCACTGGTCCAGAACAACTGCACCGACGATAATCGCGCCTTTGACCATTTCCTGATAGTAGGCATCGAGCCGGATCGAGGTGAAACCAGAGATAATCACCGAGAAAATCAACGCGCCCAGAACGGTGCCGGTGATCGACCCGCGGCCACCCGACAGCGACACGCCGCCGATAACCGCCATCGCGATGGCATCCAGTTCGTACATGATCCCCATGCCAGCCTGCGCCGTCAGGTTTTTCGAGGTCAGCATGATCGTCGCAACCGCTGCCAACATCCCGGCAATCGCGTAGACTAGCACCTTGTGCTTGTTCACGTCGATACCGGACATACGCGCCGCCGCTTCGTTCGAGCCGATGGCGTAGGTATGTTTGCCGTAGCGCGTGTAGACCATGATGCACTGGAACAGGATCGCCAGCAGGATGAACACGACAGCGGGGTTCTGACCGGGCCAGCTGAGCAGACCAAAGGTCAGCGTGCCCAAGAGATCGCCATTCGACAGGCTGGCATAGGTTTCGGTCGGAAAGGAAATCGGTTGACCGTTCGACCACCAACGGGCCGCACCGCGCGCCGATACCATCATGCCCAGCGTCGCGATGAACGGCGGAATACGGGTGTAGGCCACCAAGAGACCGTTGATCAGACCCGCAAACAAACCACAGGCCAAGGCAGCAGCAATCGGCACGATCACCGCGAGGTCCATCGCCCAATCGCCAAAAATCGCCTTGGGGTTCGGGTTGCCGTTGACCAGTGCGGTCTGGGCAAAGCTCATCGTGATCATAGCGGTCGCACCGACCACGGACCCGGAGGACAGATCGATACCACCCAAGGTGATGACCTGCGTTACACCAATCGCGATGATCCCGGTGATTGCTACCTGCAACAGGATGATGTCGATCCGTTGCTTGTTGAAAATCGCGTCAACGTTGTCGCGCATGTTGAACAGGAAACTGCCCCCGTTCATGCGGTTCAGGATTTCAAAGACGACAACAATCAAAATAAGAGCCAGCAGAACGTTCAGTTCTGGCGGTCTGGTCTTCTTGGCGGGGTCATATTTCTGACCGCCAGTCCCGTGTGCTGAAGTAGCCACAGTCCTCTCCCCTTCAGGACGATGCTTGGAATGAACGGGCCGGCATGACGCCGGCCCGACGAGAGATTCAGGCAATCTCCGCAGTTGCCCGATCTTTGGTATGGGCCAAATTAGTTCTTGGCGGTGTAGTCAGCGACGTTCGCCGGGGTCACCAGTTCGAACGGAACCCAAACGGTCTGGTCAACAGCTTCACCCTTGGCCAGAGCAACAGCCGCGTTCAGCGCGCCCGAACCCTGGGCAGCAGCGTTCTGGAACACGGTCACGTCCAGATCACCTGCCTGCATCGCAGCCAGAGCGTCCTGGGTGGCGTCAACGCCGCCAACCTGAACGGTTGCCATGTCGATGCCAGCGGCCTTCATCGCCTGAATGGCGCCGATGGCCATTTCGTCGTTGTTGGCGATCACGCCATCAAAGGCAGTGCCGGTCGACAGCCAGTTGGTCATCAGGTTTTGTGCCTGATCGCGCGACCAGTTGGCGGTCTGCTGGTCGATGACGTTGATCTTGACGGCGCACTTGCCAGCTTCGATCACGTCAAAGATGTCCTGAGTCCGCTGAACTGCGGCCTGGTTCGACAGCTCGCCCATCATGATATAGGCGTTGACTTCGGTTTTGCCTTCGGCGGCCCAGTTGTCGCAGAGCTGGATGGTTTCCAGAGTGCCCGAGTCGACTTCGTTCGAGGCGACAAATGCCTGATTGTCCGGCAGGGTGTCGAGGTTGATCGGCTGACGGTTCACATAGACCAGCGGAACGCCTGCAGCAGCAGCTGCATCGGTCATTGCCTGCGTGGCCGAGGTGTCAACCGGGTTCACAACGATCGCGTCAACGCCCGACGCGATAAAGTTGTTGATCTGGTCCAGCTGCTTGGCCACGTCGTTCTGTGCGTCTTCGATCTGAACATCTACGCCCTGCTCGTCTGCATAGGACTGGATGCCGTTGCGCAGAACGGTCAGGAAGTTGTCATCGAACAGTGCCATCGACACGCCAACGGTTTCGGCCATAGCGGTGGTCGACATCAGGCCGAGCAGGCCAGCGGCGATAACGGTCTTTTTCATGGTATCCTCCCAAGAGGGGCGTCCGGCAGCACCCCAAATAATAACCGGAAGTTAAAGGCCCGCCTCCGCAGGGCCTATTCTTCGTGCGTCAGGCTGCCTTGGCAGCGAGCGACGACCGAATGAATTCGAATGACTTGGCAATCTCGGCAACCGGATCGGGCAGCGCATGGGTTTCGGGCGCAAAGGCCTCGAACGAGATCGCACCAGTGTAACCGGCGGCCGCCAGATCGGCGATTTGCTGAACATTGCCCAGCACGTCGGCCGGGCCGACCAAAACGCGGTGCTGATCGCCCATATCGGCAACCGACAACGTGGCATCCTCGACACCAGAGATATGGATGATGCCGGTATGTTCCGGGAAATAGGGCCCGCCATGTGCCAGCCTGTGATGGAACGTGTCGTGAACCAGCTTGAACCGGCCCTTGCCGCCGACAGCCTCGATGCCCTCGACGGCCTCTTCCTTGTAGCGAAGGGCGCAAATCTCAAACCCGAGCGGTTCGACCATGCCCAAGAGGTTATGATCCTCCAGCATCGACTTGAGGGTCTTCAGTGCGATCCGCAGGTTTGCCTGACGTTCGCCATTGCCCATTCCGAGGTTATCGTTGCGCGGGATCAGGCTCACAGCTTCGGCACCACAGGCGACGGCGATTTTCATCAGGGCCAGCGCCTCGGCTTCTTTGTCGGCGGACCAGTCATTGAACCGCTTGACCTCGGCCAGCGCCAGAATGCGCAGACCCTTGGCCCGGGCCAGTTCGCCAGCGGCCTCGGGGCTCATTCCGTCAAACAGCGGCTGCGGCAGATCGTTGCGGACCTCGACGCCCACGCAGCCCAGCGCGGCAGCGGCATCCAGCATCTGGACATAGCTCATCCGGGCCACAGTCATGTGGTTCAACGCAGTCGGTAACATGTTTAGTCCTCCCATGGATGCGATGCATCCAGTGCCGTTTCCGGCGTCCTTGATTTGCACGGACCATGCACAAACCAGACGAGAGTCGTCAATTTACCGGCAAACGATTACCTCATTCTTGACGAAAACAAGATCAACAAAATGACGAAATACTTTCATCACACAGATTCTGGAATGACCAGTTCTGGCCGCAGGAAATGCTGTCCGCCCAGATCAGACACCCCTGCCTGAACGGCCTCTGCCATCAAACCGACCAGATCCCTGCACAGCAGCCCGAGAGGCGTCGAGATCACCATCGTTACATAACGATCTGTCAGGGCCGAACGGCTCTCGGGGGTGAGTTCATTGACCATCAGGCTGACCTCGCCCGGCGCGCGCGCCTCACGCAGGGCGGCAATCGCCCCCTCCATCCCGCCGCCCGCGCAGTAAATACCGCGCAAATCTGGATGTCGCTGCAATAGGTCCAGCGTCGCCTCATAGGTCAGTTGCCGCGTCTCGAGGTTGACCAGAGTATCCAGCACGGTGAACTGCGGCGCGAACTCGCGAAAGAAACTGCGAAACCCCGTTTCGCGCAGTTCGTGCCCGTGCCAGCGATAGCCACCCACAAAGACAGCGACCTTGCCGGGGCGTTGTGCGGACATCGCGATCACGCTGGCCGCAATGCGTCCGACCTTTAGATTATTGAGCCCGACATAGCCCTGACGCACCCCTTGGGCAAAATCGTTGAGCAAAGCAAAGGTTGGAATCCCCGCCGCCTTGAGCTCGGCCACAACCTCGGTAATCTCGTGGTGCGCAACCGCGGTCGCCGCGATCGCATCGACCTTGCCCTTCATGCTGCGCATGATGCTGGCAAAATCCGTCGGCGACTGAGAGGGGGAAAATTCAATGATCGCCCGCCCGCGAATGTTGCTCGCCCGCCGCACCGCGCCGTCGATTTCCTGGGCAAAGTTCTGATAGAACGCCTGCTTCTCTTTGTGCAGGACAAAGCCCAGCCGCATCTCCGGCACATCGGCCTGCAATCGCTGCCCGATCAGCGGGGCGGCGTGATACCCGACACGCTGCGCAGCCTCATAGACCTTGCGCGCGGTTTCTTCACGGACCTTTTCGCGTCCATTGAGAACACGGTCCACGGTTGCGACGCTGCAACCGGCCTCTTTGGCAACCGAAGTGATGGTGGGTCTGCGTGACATGCGGCGATCCTTGACTAAAAACACATCATTTGTATGACGATTTTTGATGTGTTTTGACGAACGTGTTGGAGAATTGAAAGACCTTTTTTGACCGGCCGCCAAAACCGCCGCTCCGGACCGATCCACGGACCGGTCAAAATAGCAATTGCCTGAACGCTGCGGCCTCCGCATGATCCGGGCATGACATGGCTCGACTCTATCGACCCCTTGCGCACACTGGATCATGCCACAGCAGAACAGCTGTTGGATGCAGCGCAGGTCGTGTCGGTTCCGAACGGAACGCATCTGTTTGGTCCCGGCGCGCGTCCGCAAAATCTGTTGCTGGTGCTCAGCGGAACGGTGCGCGTACAGCAGGTCACGGAATCGGGGCGCGAGATCGTTCTCTACCGCGTTCATGCGGGCGAAAGCTGCATCATGACAACCGCCTGCCTACTGGCCGGGGACACCTATGCCGCCGACGGCTGGACCGAGACCGACGTAACCGCCGTGGCCATTCCCGAACATAGCGTGGATCATCTGATCGCCAGCTCTGCTGTGTTTCGCAAATTTGTCTTTGCCAGCTATGCGAAGCGGATCTCGGACCTGTTTCTGACGATCGAGGATATTGCGAGTCGCCGGATAGATCTGCGACTCGCCCAGCGCCTGATCGACCTTGCCGACGCCGGAAAAGTCAGAGCTACACATCAACAATTAGCAGCAGAGCTGGGAACAGTGCGCGAAGTCGTTTCGCGCCAACTGTCTGATTTTCAAAGGAAAGGATGGATTTCGCAAAATCGCGGAACCGTTTCCATCCTAAATACATCAGCACTTATTAATCTTTTTCGACACAACAGTTGACAAGCCGCCCGACACGGCTCATATACATTTCAACATTCAAATGTGTGCAGGTTTTCCGGCACAATCCACACGATGCGCCCATCCGGGCCCCAGAGGAGACGTAAGATGACCAACTACCCCGTTGATATGACCGTTCAGCCCGAAGTTACCGCGTTCTTCGACCCAGCCACATGGACAATCTCCTACGTGGTCAAGGACCCGAATTCGACCTCCTGCGCGATCGTCGATAGCGTCATGGACATCGATTATGCCGCTGGCCGCATCACCTATAAACATGCCGATGAAATCATTGCCTTTATCCAAGAGCGTGGCCTGACGCTCGAATGGCAGATCGAAACCCACGTTCACGCCGACCACCTGTCCGCCGCCCCCTACATCCAGCAGAAACTGGGCGGCAAGATCGGCATCGGCGAGAATATCAAGATCGTTCAGGAAACCTTTGGCAAGGTGTTCAATGAGGGCACCGAATTCCAGCGTGACGGGTCGCAGTTCGACGCCCTGTTCAAGGAAGGCGACACCTATACCGTTGGTACCATGACTGTATTTGCCATGCACACCCCGGGCCATACCCCGGCCTGTATGGTGCATGTCTTCGGCAACGCGGCCTTTGTCGGCGACACACTGTTCATGCCCGATGGCGGGTCTGCCCGCGCCGATTTCCCGGGTGGGGATGCTGGCGTCCTGTTCGACTCGATCCAGAAGGTTCTGAGCCTGCCGGACGACATGCGCCTGTTCATGTGCCACGACTATGGCCCCAATGGCCGCGACATCCAGTGGGAAACCACCGTCGGCGACGAGAAAAAGCACAACATCCACGTTGGCAAAGGCAAATCCCGCGAAGACTTTATCAAATTCCGCACCGAACGCGATGCGCAACTGGATATGCCGCGCCTGATCATTCCGTCGCTTCAGGTCAACATGCGGGCCGGTGAGATCCCGCGCGACAAGGACGGCAACCCGATGCTCAAAGTCCCGGTCAACGGGCTCTAAATACCAAAAAAGGGAGAGGACACATGGACATCAAGGAAATCACCAAGCGGCTGAGCGTCAGCCCGCAGATCACCGCCGCGGATATTCCCGCGGTGGCCGCTGCCGGGTTCCGCGCGATCATCTGCAATCGACCTGACGGCGAAGGGGCGGATCAGCCCACGTTTGAAGAGATCGAAACCGCCGCCAAGGCCGCAGGCCTTGAAACCCGCTACCTGCCGATCGTGTCAGGCAAGGTTGGTGACAATGACGCCGCAGATTTTGGCGCCGCCCTTGATGCCCTGCCCGGCCCGATTTTGGCCTACTGCCGCACCGGCACCCGCTCGGCGACGCTGTGGTCGCTGAGCCAGGCCAAGTCCCTGCCGACCGCCGATATTCTGGCCGCCACCAAAAAGGCCGGCTACGATATGGCCGGTGTGGTGCGCCGCATCGTGAACGGCGGCAAAACCCCGACAACCTCGACCGATGCCAGCTATGACGTCGTGATCGTTGGCGGCGGCGCTGGCGGGATCGCGGTTGCCTCCTCGCTCAAGGCGCGCAAGCCCGGCCTTGATATCGCGATCATCGACCCGGCGGACATCCACTATTATCAACCCGGCTGGACGCTGGTTGGCGGTGGCGTGTTCCACCCCGAAGAGACCTCGAAAACGATGGGCAGCCTGATCCCCAAGGGCGTTTACTGGATCAAATCCGCCGTCGCCGCCTTTGAACCCAAGGATAACGCGGTCATTCTCGATGGCTGCCGCGTGGTCGGGTATAAGCGCCTGATCGTTGCACCCGGCATCAAGCTGGACTGGAACCGGATCGAAGGTCTCGTCGAAACCTTGGGCAAAAACGGCGTGACGTCGAACTATCGCTACGATCTGGCGCCCTACACCTGGAAACTGGTTCAGGGCCTCAAGGAAGGCAAGGCGATCTTTACCCAGCCGCCGATGCCGATCAAATGCGCAGGCGCCCCGCAAAAGGCGATGTACCTGTCCTCGGACCATTGGTACCGCAATGGCGCGCTGAAAAACATCGACGTCCAGTTCATGAACGCAGGCGGCGTGCTGTTCGGGGTCAAGGAATACGTCCCCGCGCTGATGGAATACGTCAAGAAATACAACGCTGACCTGAATTTCTTCCATAATCTGGTGGCGATCGACGGCGAGGCCAAGAAAGCCACGTTCGAGGTTGCCAAGCCCGAAACCGAAAAGACCCGCGTCACCGTCGATTTCGATATGATTCACGTGGTGCCGCCGCAGGTCGCCCCCGATTTCATCCGCGTCTCGCCCTTGGCCGATGCTGCGGGTTGGGTCGATGTCGATCAGACCACTCTGCGTCACAAGACCTTCGACAATATCTGGTCGCTGGGCGATGTGATGAACGCACCGAACGCCAAAACGGCTGCTGCGGCCCGTGTTCAGGCTCCGGTCGTGGCGGAAAACGTCTGCGCGGATATCGACGGGAAATCGGCGGTGTCGCAATACAACGGCTACGGCTCTTGTCCGCTGACCGTTGAACGCGGCAAGATCGTCTTGGCCGAGTTTGGCTACGGCGGCAAAATGCTGCCCAGCTTCCCCAAGGCGCTGCTGGACGGCACCAAGCCGACCCGCCTCGCATGGTGGCTCAAGGAAACCGCCCTGCCCCCGATCTACTGGAAGGCCATGCTGCGTGGCCGCGAATGGATGATCAAACCTGAAAAGGTCACTGTATCGAACTGATGTTCCTCCTGCCTTGGTGTCCATGCCGGGCAGCACCTGCGGGGCTGTAATGGCCCCGTCTTTCTCCTCCTTATGCTGAACGGCCAAACGCCATGTTGTCTACTCTCGCCCGGTATGTGCCTGCCCTTGAATGGGGCCGGACCTATAACAAGGATACCTTTTCCAACGATATGATTGCCGCCGTGATCGTCACGATCATGCTGGTGCCGCAGTCGTTGGCCTATGCGCTGCTGGCTGGCCTTCCGCCGCAAGCGGGTATCTATGCCTCGATCCTGCCGATCATTCTCTATGCGATCTTTGGCACCAGCCGGTCGCTGGCCGTGGGTCCGGTGGCCGTTGTATCGCTGATGACCGCCGCCGCCGTGGGCAAGGTCGCCCAGTCCGGCGAAATGGGCTATGCGACCGCCGCGCTGACGCTGGCGTTCCTGTCGGGCACGCTGCTCTTGGCGATGGGATTCCTGCGCCTTGGATTTGTCGCGAACTTTCTGTCGCATCCGGTGATCGCGGGCTTTATCACCGCTTCTGGTCTGCTGATTGCCACCAGCCAGGTCGGCCATGTTCTGGGGGTCAAGGTCAGCGGTGAAAACCTGCCGGAAATGCTGCACTCGCTGTTCAGCCACATCGGCGAGATTAACCTGATCACCACCGTTCTGGGCGTTGCTGCGACCGCGTTCCTGTTCTGGGTACGCAAAGGGCTCAAGCCGTTTTTGCGGTCCAAGGGCGTCCCGCCCCGTCTGGCCGATGTCCTGACCAAGGCCGGTCCGGTTGCCGCCGTTGTCGTCACCACGCTGGCCGTCTGGCTGCTCGGACTGTCTGACCATGGCGTGAAAATCGTGGGCGAGGTGCCGCAGGCTCTGCCGCCGCTGACCATGCCGGACCTGTCGCCCTCACTGGTTGGCCAACTTTTGGTCCCTGCCATCCTGATTTCGGTCATCGGCTTTGTGGAATCGATCTCGGTTGCCCAGACCCTGGCTGCCAAGAAACGTCAGCGGATTACGCCCGATCAGGAATTGATCGGTCTGGGCGCGGCCAACATCGGCGCAGCCTTTACCGGCGGTTATCCGGTCACCGGCGGTTTTGCCCGCTCGGTCGTGAACTTTGACGCTGGCGCAGAAACCCCCGCGGCTGGTGCCTTTACCGCTGTTGGTCTGGCGATTGCCGCCGTGGCGCTGACCCCGCTGCTCTACTTCCTCCCCAAGGCGACTCTGGCGGCGACGATCATTGTTGCGGTTCTCAGCCTCGTGGACTTTTCGATCCTGCGCCGGTCGTGGAACTACTCGAAACAGGATTTCCTCGCCGTGGCGGCCACCATTCTGGTGACCTTGGGCATGGGTGTTGAGGTCGGCGTGTCCACCGGTGTCGGCCTGTCGGTGGTGCTGTTCCTGTTGAAAACCTCGCGGCCACATATCGCCGAGGTCGGTCTGGTCGAAGGCACCGAGCACTTTCGCAACATCAAGCGGCACAAGGTCCGCACCACGCCCGATCTGGTGACCATTCGCGTCGACGAGAGCCTGTATTTTGCCAATGCCCGCTTCCTCGAGGATCACATCTACAACCGTGTTCAAAGCGACAAGTCGATCAAACACGTGGTGCTGATGATGTCCGCCGTGAACGTGATCGACTTTTCCGCGCTTGAGAGCCTCGAGGCGATCAACACCCGGCTCAAGGAACTGGATATCAAGCTGCACATGTCCGAGGTCAAAGGCCCCGTGATGGACAAGCTGGAGACCAGTCACTTCCTGCATGACCTCAGCGGCAAGGTGTTCCTCAGCCAGTACGAGGCCGTCGCCAAGTTGACCGGAGTGCCAGCCGTCAAAGCAGCAGAATAACGGATCGGGGCGCTTCGGCGCCCCTTTTTTATGGGGGCCTATATACTTAACTAGCCAAAATTCACTTGCGTGATCTGGCTAGTTAGAT
>CALMJS010000012.1 GCA_937864535.1 uncultured Paracoccaceae bacterium | reverse complement strand
CTCAGCGCCGCCGGTGAAGGGGCTTCTAGGTCTATCAACAACGAGTCGCAAGCGGTATTTTCACCCAAATGCGATTTTCTTTGGCCGATAAGTCAAATTCCACGTCGTCATCGTTGAGCGCGTTGTTTTTGTTCATTTTATTAGACCAAAGCTGCAATAATCTGTCGCGGGCGGGCAGGATTTTGCGGATCGGCGCCAGCAGGGCACCTATTTCTCGGACATCCAGGGGCGGCCTTGACGTGGCTTATACACTGGCAATTTGAGATCGAATTGAATCGCAGCCAACCGCAAGGTCAAAGCGACGCCAAATCCCGCGGCCATGGCCGTGACCATAGGCTGATCCAGCCCATGACCGGCAGCAACCGTCACAGCACCAAGAACAGTTGCCGTCATGTATTTCTCTGGACGCAGGATGATGCTCGGCTCCTGGCCCAGAGTGTCACCGATGATGCCACCGGCGGTCGCGCTAAATAGCCCCATTACCACCGCCACCAGCGCGGTCGCACCCAGCTCGAGCGCCTTGACAGTGCCGACAACCGCAGCAAAGACCATCCCGAACGCGTCCGCCCGTAGAATCCACGTTTGCCGCGAGGCAACGAAAGAGGCGGCAAAATGCATGATCACAGCTACCCCGACGCAGAGCCCCAGATAGATCGGGCTGGTGATCCAGAAGACCGGTGCATCCAGCAATAGGTCGCGCAATGTACCCCCGCCAAGTCCGGTCGATTGCACCAGATCCAAGACCCCCGTCGCGAGCCCCGACATGGTCAGGAATTTGGACAACATCAGCGCACCGAATAGCACGGTGTAGAGGGCAACCGAGGTATAGGCGGTTTCAATCACCACGGCGCGCAAGATCGACAACGTCAGGCGACGCGTGCCAAAGGCGATCAGAATGGCCAGACCGGCGCCCATCCCTGCGGCCTCGGTCGGGGTAAACCATTTGCCATAGAGCCCGCCGATAATCAGCCCGAACAGCAGGAGGAACGGCCACACGCCAGACAGCGCACGCAATTTGTCGGGCCAGGTTACGCGCTCGCCCTTCGGGGCCTGAGCAGGGTTCAGTTCCGCAACAATGCGCACTGCAATCATGTACATTGTCAGTCCCAGCAAACCGGGAATGACACCGGCGATGAACAAATGGCCGATGTTGGTCTGGGTGAGAATTCCGTAAACCACCATGAAGATAGACGGCGGGATCAGAATGCCCAGCGTCCCACCGGCGGCGATCGTGCCAGCCGCCAGCGAATCCGCGTAGCCGTATTTCTTCATCGAGGGATAGGCGACCTTGGCCTTGGTGGCGGAGGTCGCATAGCTGGACCCCGATACAGCCGCAAAGCCGGAGCAGGCCGCCATCGTCGACAGGGCCAGCCCGCCGCGCACATGGCCAACAAAGGCATAGGCAGCGCGGAACAGATCATGCGCGATGCCGGTCCGCGAAATGACGTTGCCCATCAGGATGAACATCGGCACCACGGCCAGATCGTAGGACAGCACCGCGTCCGAAATTGTCATCGGTACCAGCAGGAATGCGGTGTTAAAGTTGATCGTCAGGCCGATCCCGACAATCGACGTCCCGAGCAGCGCAAAAGCCAGCGGAACACGCAATCAGCGCCAGAATGACGGCAACCGCGATGCGGGTCAGCACGCTCCAACAGCGCATCATTGGATGATCGAGGAATTTGCCGAACAGATCGACGGTCAGATGCGCCGCTGCTGCCGTCACCACCGGCAAACCGGCAAAGACCATGAGGCCCATCAGATGTTCCGTGATATCATTCGCACCGTAGATCGGTGCACCGAACAAACGACGCCCGATGACATCGAAAAATGTCAGGGCAACCATGGCCAGCACGATGACGAAAATCGCCGCTTCGACTAGCCAGATAACTCTTTGTAGTGCTTGTTTCATCGACCCCTCCTCCCCAGGCTGGTCGGGGGCGACTCTCGCCGCCCCTACCGTTTACTGACCAGCCAGTTCGCTATAGGTCGATTGGAAGTATGCCAGCATACCTGCCGGGTCCTCGACGCCGTCGGCCTTGGCCACTTCGATCCAGTTGCTGACCATCGTGTCGTAGATGGCATCGACCGAGGCGATCAGTTCCGGCGAGGCTTCGACGATGTCATGGCCAGCAGCGGTCAGTTTTTCCGTCGCCGAGTCGTTCTGGATGTTGAACTGTTCGCCCCATGCTGTCGCCAACGCCTCGCCCGAGATCGAGGAAATGGCGTCCTTGTCCGCCTGATCCAGACCGTCCCACTTGGCGCCGTTCATCGCGACAAAGAAGGTCGTGTCATAGAACCCGTTCGGGAAGATCGTGTGATGGGTCAGGCTCTCGTCCAGACGAAAATTGACGACCGATTCCATCGTGTGGAGCGAGCCGTCAATGACGCCCGAGTCCAGCATTTCATAGGCCTTGGTCGCGGGCGCAGCCACCGGAACCGCACCCAGAGAGGTTAGCAGTTGCTCTTGGATCGGTCCGCCCATGCGGAATTTCTGGCCTTTGACCTGTTCAGGCGACGTAATGGTGTCTTTGCCGTGGTGCATCTGACCGCCGCCGAACATGCCGACGCCCAGCAGGTGGCCACCCGCATAGGCCTCGTTCGTGGCCAAGTAGGTTTCGAAGGTCCGCCACAGGGCGACCGACTGCGCCTTGGCGTCGGTTCCCATATTGGGGAATTCGGCGAACCACATGGTGGTAAACCGCTCGGGTTCGTAGGTAAAGTTGCCTCAGGTAATGTCAGCTACGCCAGTGCGGGCCAACTCGGTCAGGACCGCCGCCCCGGTCGGGATAATGTCGGTGTCAAAGACAAAGGCGGGATGATGCGGATAGGGCCCATCCTGACCGACAAAGAAAAACGCTCCGGGAACCCGGTCGAGCATGAAGGCAAAGTCTTCGGAGGCCATGATCGGATCGGCGGCCCGGATCACGCGATCCCCGCCAAAGGCTGACGTCGCCGCGAGGCACACAGCCTCGGCCGCGGCGAGGTTATTCACAGCCACGGGAGCCATTTTGCGGATATCGACCTCTTGCATGGGGAAACGGTCAAACAGCCCGTCCGCGATCATCGCGCTCGCGCCGGTCAGCAATTCTTCGGCGGGCTGAAATACAAAGTGGACCGTCCCGGCAAAATCGCGATGCGCGGCCAGATAGGCGGCGGCGGTCTACAGCGTCACCGCGAGTCCGTCATGCCCGCAGCCATGGAATTTGCCGTCCTCCTCGGAGGCAAAGTCGAGACCGCTCTCTTCGGTCATTGGCAGCGCATCCAGTTCCGCCCGCAGCCCGATGCTGCGACCCGGTCCACCGGTTCCGACCAAGGTTGCCACAACACCGGTTCCGCCGATCCCGGTTTGCGGATTCAGGCCAAACTCACGCAGGCGGTCAGCAATATAGGCGGCGGTGCGCACCTCCTCGAATCCGACCTCGGGATGGCGATGGAGATCGCGAAACCACGTCAGGACAGTCGATTTGTTGGCGGCGTACCACGTGTCAAACATCAGCTCAAACCTGTTGCGTCATGAGTTAGTCTTATGTTGAGACTATTGTGATAGAAAATTATTTCGTCACTACTCTTGCTGACCCCCTATCCCGGAGAGACCCCATCAAACCGTTTCACAACGACCGCTTGACCTACCGGCTCAACATCGTGGCCCAAGAGGCCATTGCGGTGAACGACCCGGTGTTTATTGCTGAAACCGGGTGCAATCTCAGAGAGTTGCGCGTGCTTAGACTGATCTGCGACAACGACGGGATCAGCTTTGCCGAGATCGCCAAGATGACTGGCCTCGAGCGGTCACTCACGTCGCGGCTGATTCAGAAATTGTTGAAATCTGGGCTGATCGAGCGGCGGAACTCTGCGAACGACGCCCGGGTTTTTCACCTAAGTGCGACCGAACTGGGTCACAAGGTCCGCGCACGAGGCCGAATCGTTTCAAACCGCCTGGATGCGATTTTGACCAATCCGCTCTCGGCGCATGAGCTAGAGCAGCTCAATGATTACTCGGCGCGGCTCGCGACTTGGATCAGCGCGCCGGATTACCGCACTTCGCTGAGTGCCGTCGCAGAGGGGCGGAGCCAAGATCCAAGAGAGTTTTCGGTAGACGAGGCATAGGATCAGGCACGTTCCAGAAACATCGCCTGAATGCCATTGGCCCGCGCAATATGGCGTCCGGTTTCGACACCCAACACCATCAGCGCAGTGGCCCAGGCATCGGCAGTCATACCATCAGGCGCGAGTACCGTGACCGAGGCAGGGCTATCGGCCAAGGGCGCGTGCAGTTTCGGGTTCATCGTATGCGACAAACGCCGATCGCCCACCGTGACCCAGTGGCGATAATCGCCTGAGGTCGCAACGGCGACATCCGAGAGTTCCAGCATCGAATGCCCGCTGCGCCGGTCATAATCCGGCGCTTCGACCATCACCGGCCAGAGCGTACCGTCCGGTCTGGTGCCGATCACCCGTAGATCGCCGTCCAGTTCAGCGACCATCGCCCCGATCCCAAAGGATTGGGCGACCTCGACCAGACGATCCACGCCAAAGCCTTTGGCAATTCCGTTCAGATCAAATTGCACCGGCGCCATTCGGCGCGCCCGACCGTGATCGAGGTCCAGCGCCTCTCCGGCGGGAATATGTGGTTGCGACATCAGGGCGACCATCTGGTCGGGGTTTGCCTCTTGCGGGCCAAAACCCCACGCCCGAACAGATGCGCCGACAGCAATGCCAGAGGCCCAGCCGGTTTGCTGGCCGATTTCCAGCGCACGCCGCAAAACCGTCTCGATCTCTGGCCCGATGGGAACCCAGGCCCCCACTTCAGCGGCATTCAACCGGCAAATATCGCTGTCCGGTTTCCACAGCGACATCTGCGCATCGATCCGGTCAACGGCCTGTTGCAGCGCATCGGGCAAACCCGGCGGCACTGCCCCGTAAAAGGCCAGATGCCACCGTGTCCCCATCGTTGCGCCATTCAGATCAGAACGCGTCGACTGCATAGCGCCCCTCTGCCAACAAATCGGGGACCGAACTACGGGCCGGGGCAAGGATGACATCCATCGCCGCGCGCACCCCGTCCGCCATGTCGCGCCCGCCACAGATCATGAACCGCGCGCCTTGGGCGGCGAGGTCGCGGATTAACGCCGCATCGTCCAGCAGGGTTTGCTGAACATAGCGCGGACGGTCCCCGCGGGACAGCGCCAACGTCAGGTTTGAGAGTTGGCCGCTACTCTCCCAGCGGGCCAGATCGGCGTCAAAGGGATAACCGCCCTTGCGTGTGCGTGTGCCAAAATAGAGGTGCATCGGCGTTTTGGACCGATTGGCGCGAATAAATCCGGCCAAGGCACCGACACCCGCACCCGCGCCAATCAGAACAATCGGAGCGATTCCCTCGGGCGCATGGAATGCGGCGTTCCTGCTGATATAGGCGTTGACGGTTTCGCCGACCTCCAGCGCACAGAGTTGCCCCGAAGCCAGCCCGCCGGGGGCCTTGCGCACGCAGATCTCGACAAAGCCATCGCGGGTGCCGGACGCGAGCGAATAGCTCCTCGGACGGTCGTCGCCGTTCGGGACGACGTTCAGCAGATCGCCGGCAACAAATCCGCCAAAGTCACGCCGCAGCAATCGGTCGATCAGCGACAGCCGCGGCAGGGCAAACCGCAATACGGTCGTCGTGGCCTGTGCCTCTTCGCCATAGGTGGTTTTCGCGATCAACCGCAGCGCGGTCGCCGGACGCGGGTCCAGCAGGGCCGCAACATCCGGCAAGCCCGGCGCATAATCGGCACCCCAAGCGGTGAAATCAGCCATGGACTGACGATCCACGCGATGGAAGTCAGCTTGGCCCAAGACCTCGGCCACCCAAGCGGCATAGCCGCAATAGGCCGGATAGCTGCTATCACCAAACGCCAAGAGGCTCACCGGGGCCTTGGGCTGTCCTTTTTGCGCGATCAGCGACAGAAATCTATCCGCGCTTTCGGGGGCATCACCTTCGCCATAGGTGGCGGTCATGATGATCAGGGACCGACATTTATGATATTGATCAGGGGCATAGTCGTTCATAGCCGCGACATGCACCTTTTGTCCCGCCAGCCACCGGGCGACAGCGCGGGCGAACCGCCATGTGGTCCCGCCCTCGGACCCAACGAGGATGACCGTATCCGCCTCTTGGGCGCGGACCTTGGGCAGTTTGCTACCGCGTCCCGCCGCCCAGACCAACAGGCCGGAGCCGCCCAGAATCGGCACCGACAGGGCCATGACCCCCAGCACCAGCCCCAGCACAGCCGCGCCCTGCCCGGTATGTAGCAGGTGCATGAGGTCCATCACCTGTCCGCCGATCCCGCGATCCTGCCAGGTCAACATCTCGCCGGTGACGGGATCGACGTAGCCCGCGCCCGCATCGACCTCGACCGCGTAGGCCTGCCCGGTCACGCCTTCGCGCGGTAGGCTAATGGATCGCAGATCGTCGCCCGACAATGCCGTCAACGCCGCGAGGTGATCCGCCGCGACCGGGGTCTCGGTACTGATGGTTGTTGGGTAATCGGCCATTGGCGAGTTATCGGGGATCAGCCCAAGTGTGGCCGCGCCCATCCAGAGGCCCGATAGGGTCGAAATCAACAGACCGACACCGGCAACCCGTGCGATTTTCAGATGCAGGCCGCCAGCCCCCGCGCCGCGATCGCGCGACATCAGGTTACGCCAGCCGCCCAGCCGTCGTGCCGCGAGCGCGTAGCCCGACACCGTCAGAACCAGCATCGCCGCCGTCAGCCCCAGCACAAGCAGGTGCCCCGTATCCGACAAAAACAGCGCGCGGTGCAGGTTTTCAAACCACAGTTCTACCCCGCTCTGCGTGACCGGCCCGGTCACCGCGCCCGTCGCCGGATCAATGACCATCTGTTCAATCCCGTTCGCCCCAAAGGCAACAGCCGTCACTACGCCGTTGTCATCCACGAGGATCTGCTCAACGCCCGGTAGCGCCTCTTGCACCGCAGCGACCAAGGCCCCCACATTCAACCGATCCGCCGTCCGATCCTGAGAAAGCAAGGGAAAGACGGACAGAATTGCCCCGGTCAGGGACAAAACAATCAGGAGAACGAGAGTCGGCAGAGCCACCCAGCGGTGCAAAATACGCATCACGAACCTCACATATCGAAGCTAAAGGTCGCGATATACCCACGGCCTGCGGTTTCAACGCCGGCGCTGGCATCGTCCAGCGGTACGATGATTTCGGCGGGGCTGTTTGGCATGTGCTCGACCGCCGCGTCGATGCGGATTTGATAGCCAGCGTTGATCAGGGCGTCCTCGACCTCGACCGAAATCTGAGAGGTCCGGCCCGACCCAACGCTGGCCCCGGTCAGGCCCGCGACTTCGGCGTCGGACCCGCCCGTGGCCGCGTACCACGCCGTCAGATGGTCCCACCAACGCGATTTACCTGACGACACCCACAGCGTGCGTACATAGGCGCCGCTCGCGTCGGTCAGGTAATAGGCCAGATACGCGTCTTCGCCGCCATAGTTGCGCATCGTCGTATCGAGCGTGAGCGTCGCGGCATCGGCCGTTGCGGGCACCGTCAGAGCCGTCGAGGCAGCGAGCATGGGGGGCAGGAATTTCATCATACATCTCCGATTACTAGCGGGACTCGCGTCCTGTCGGTCCCCCTTGTGACAGCACAATCTGAAGGCAAGCTGAAGGTTGTGGCGAATTGTCTTCAGCTTGCCTTCAGCTTCGGGGCAGAGTGTAGTCCCACATCAGGAGGAATAATCATGCGCGTTCTGCTGGTCGAAGATGATCAGGTGCTCGGCACTGCGGTGGCAGACCAGATCACCGCCGACGGCCATTCGGTGGACCGGGTCACACGTCTGGACGAGGCCCGCGCGGCTGTTCGGTCGTTCCCGTTCGACCTGATTTTGCTGGACATGATGCTGCCCGACGGGCGCGGTCTGCCGTTTCTGTCGGACCTGCGGGTGGGCGGTGATACGACGCCGGTAATTATTATCACCACGCTCGATCAGGTGTCAGACAGGATTGCCGGACTGCGGGCCGGGGCGGATGATTATCTGGTGAAACCCTTTGATCTATCGGAACTCTCTGCCCGGATTGGCGCCGTATCGCGCCGCTATGCCGGAAATCCGAACCCGCTGATGTCGATCGGCGATCTGGATATTGATCTGGCCGGTCGTACGGTCACCCGCGGCGGGGACAAAATCGCCCTGACAGCGCGCGAATGGGCGCTGTTTGAAATGCTGCTGCAACGTCCGAACCAAACCATCAGCAAATCCGCGCTGGAAGAAGTCATTTCCGATTTTGAGACCGCCGCCGGGTCGAACACGGTCGAAGTCCACATCAGCCACCTGCGCAAAAAGCTGGGCAAGTGGGTGATCGCAACCGAACGCGGGCTCGGCTATCGTCTGGGCAAGCCATGAGATCCCTTTCTCTCAAGACCCGGATTGCCCTGCTGGTGGGCGGATTGGTCACCGCGTCATGGATCATCGCCTCGATCGTGACGGTCCAGTTACTATTTCACGAGGTGTCCGAGGTTTTCGACCGTGATCTACGCTCTTCGGCGGAACGGCTACTGTCTGTGATCCTGCACGAGGCATTCGACGAAGACGAACCGCATTCCCGTGATATCGAGCGGGAGTCAGAGGACCTCGACGATCTGGAATTCATCGTCAGCGATCCGCGAACAGGCCTGCTGGTCCGGTCCGAGAATGCAGAGCCGATCGTTTTCCCAACGCTGCCCGGTTTTTCGCAGGACGACACCTACCGGTTTTACGTCGAAAAGGCGCGGCGCGGTGATGCCTATATCGCGGTTGCGCGCCCGCTGTCTGTGAAACGCGAACTCGCGATTTCCGCCACTATGGCGCTGATCCTGCCTCTCGTCGTGGTGATTCCGGCAACATTGGCCGGTCTGTGGATTTTGGTCAGCCGCGGTCTGCGCCCGATTGCGGCGGTTCAGCAGCAAATCGCCAGCCGCGGCCCCAAGGACCTGCGGCCAATTCCGACCGACAATCTGGCCGCCGAATTGCGCCCCTTGGTCGAGGATATGAATCGCATGTTGGCACGGGTAGAGGCCGGCTTTGCCGCCGAGAGGAACTTTGCCTCCAATGCGGCGCACGAATTGCGAACCCCGGTTGCGGGCGCGATTGCACAGGCGCAGCGACTGCGCGTCGAGAGCCGAGAGCCCGCAGTGATCGCCCGCGCCCAAGAGATAGAGGCGACCCTCAAACGGCTGAACCGGTATTCGGAAAAACTGATGCAGATGGCTCGGGCCGAAGGAGCGCGGCTGCGGTTGGGCGATCAGATGGACATCCGCGATGTGGCAGAAATCATCGTACAGGATTTTACCCGCGCAGACCCCGCCCATCAGATCCATCTGAACCTGCCAGATGCGCCGGTGATGACCGATTTGGACCCGGATGCCTTTGGCATCGTCATGCGAAATCTGGTTGAGAACGCGCTGCGCTATCGCACCTCGGGGACGGCGATCAACGTCGTGCTGGACGGTCACATCCTGACAGTGACCAATGACTGTCCTGCCCTTTCGGTCGATACGCTCGCCCATCTGTCCCAGCGTTTCATTCGCGGTGGTGGCGCGGGTGACGGTGCTGGCCTCGGCCTGTCGATCATCCACATCATCGCCGAGCGGAGCGGAGCAAACCTGACCCTGACCTCTCCTGCACTTGGCGACCAAGGGTTCGCGGCGCAGTTTACGTTTTAACCATCCTAGCCAACAAAAAAGGGGCGCAGGAGCGCCCCTTTTATCGTCGCAATGTCGCCGATTAGAACTGACCGACCGACCAGAAGAACGTCTCGCCCGAACTGTCATCGACGCCGTCGTTATCGGTCGAGACATAGACAGTGCCATCCGCGGTGATCGCCAGACCTTCGATTTTGTCCACGACATAACCACCGTTTGCGGCCAGATCGGGGATCAAGTCGTAGACCACTTCCTTGGTTACGACCGCTAGCTCGCCACCCAGCGGGGCAGCGACCATCTCGGATGCGGCAACGCGGGTGATCTGCTTGATACGAGCAGCAGAACCGATCTGGTTGTCGCGCTCGACAAAATAGACGTAGTCGCCGTGCGCAACGATTTCCGACAGACCGACCCAGCCAGCGTCGGCAGCGTCGAGCGGATAGGACACAGCGCCCCATTCCCCGCTGTCGGTGTTATAGGCGACCAGTTTGACAAAGCCCTTCTGGTCATCTGCCCATTCACGCTGAACGGCCATCCACAAGGTGTCACCGATCATCGTGATGCCTTCAAAGCCGTATCTGACCTCATTGGCCAGAAGTTCGGCTGGAAGGGCGATCTCTTCCTTGATCTCGCCGTCGGCTTTGACGTGATAGATCGCGTGCGGCACCAGTTTGTCCGAGTTGCCTTCGGATGCGACCCAGAACCCGCCTTTGCCGTCGGTGGTGATGCCTTCCATGTCCAGTTTCTGGGCCGGATGTCCTGCACGGGTCACGTCAAGCGCCGACACGATACGCGCAGGGGTCTGGCTGGGATCAATCGTAAAAATACGCGGCTGGAAGCCGTAGAAGCTGTCGTTGACCGCGTAGATCATGCCGTCTTCGCCCGCAACCATGCCCGAAATCGCGCCCCAACCGATCAATTGGTCCGCGCCTTCGCTGGTGAGCTGCGGGTAGGCCGCCGGTGCGTCCTGCAACGCATAGATCATGACGTGGGCGCGAGCACCGCCGTCCTCGCCCAGATCGAGCTCATTGGCCGTCGCGAACAAATTACGCGACGGGATCGCGATCACACCTTCGGGCGAAATGCCTGACGGCAGTACCTGTTTGAACACCGGGTTCGCGGCATCTGTCACGTCGTAGACGGACACCGTCGACGACCGCTCGGACAGAATAAAGGCATAGGTCGTGTCTCCAAACCGGGCGATCTCCATGCCCTCGGGCTCTACACCTTTGGCGTCAGACCGCTTGTCCGGATAGTGACCGGCCTGAATAATCGGGGTTTCAAAGGTATTGCCCGATTCCCAAACCAGCGTCCCGTCCTTGTGGAACACGGTGATCGAACGCGACCCGCCATCCATATCGCCTTCGTTGGCGATCATGAAATGGTCATTGTCGATCCACTGGAGGCCATCGGGTTCACGCAAGCGGCCAGACTGGCTCTCGGTGAACAACAGCGCGCCACGTTCATCGGTCGCATCGATATTTTCCAGATCTACGCTGCCCGCAGAAAAGGCCGACTGCACCGACCCGTCCGCATTCAGAACCACGATCGCGTTGTTTTCCTGCAGCGTCACGGCGATTTCGCCATTGGCGTTGACGTCGACGAATTCCGGCTCGGGGTCTTCCGGCGCGATATCGGTCAGGCCCGTAACATCGATCCTGACCAGGCTGTCGCATTTCAGCGTCTCGTCCTCGATCCCGACCGTCACCATAAACCCGGCGGGCTGCTGACCAACACGGCCATCGCCGAACTCTTCGTCACGTTCGTTTTCGATCGCGACAGCAACCAGGTCGCCCGCATCGGTGTGCGCGGTCGAATCCGGCTGCCCCCCCAGATCGCATTCGCCGGTGATCGACCCGTCGGCAAGGTTCACAGATACCAGCTTGCCCGAGGGTTCAACGTAGGACGCCGAGGTGTTGACCGCGACAAACGCAGTATTGCCGATCACCGTTACAGAAGTCGGCTCGCCGCCCATGTCAACGCTGCCCTTGGGCTGCGGCTGCGCTGCATCCGTGATGTCGATCAGGCCGACAACGCCCAAAGGGCTATCGGTATAGATCAACGTATTGCCATCAGCCGAGGCTCCGATGATTTCAGCCGAAGAAGCTGCGGCAGCATCAGAATTGTTTAGCGCGGTCGCAAACGACGCGATCCGGTTAAAGCTCATGTCGGCCATTGCCTGACCAGCCGTCAGTGCGATGATCGACGTGAGGCAGACGGATTTGAAGGTCATAGTACTGTCCCTGTGCGGTAAAGAAAAAATCCCGACCGGCGTGCCAAACTTTTGTAAACTCACCGCGAAAGATAAATGACAGTTGTATGAAGACTGCTGTCTTTACAGACCCAGTCGATGGCGCTCCGACGTCTGGAAACGTGAAAGCAGCCTTCAGCAGGCAGAACACCCCTCCAAGATGGACCCGAAACCAAGACTGACTGCCCGTTGCTCTATCAACAGACGGTTGCGGCTCTGGGACTGCACGAATTGACCAGAAACCAACATTGTCAAAAAAAGAGAGTCGGGAGACCGCGAAATTAAGTAGACCTCGACATCTTCCAGTACTTCGACATTCTTAATTCCCTGAGAATAAAGTCTTGCCAATTCATAGGGCCTATCCTGATCAATGCTGGCCCTGGCGAATTCATCTCGCAAATTGTTGTACTGCGAGGTCGGACTTTCTATGAACAGTTCCGTTTCTATCAATTCATAGATATCTGCATCTAGTTTCAGACCATGTTCACGCACAAATTCCAGCAGTTTTATCATTGCGGCGCGGTCGAAACGCTGAACCGCCTGCTCAAGAACATCAAGCGCAAGATCGTACCTTGCCAAGGCCTCGTGTACCGATACTTCTGCGCCCCAGTTTTTCGAGTTTTTCCCATAAATTTTTATGAGACTTTCAGCGATCGGAATAAAATTGCCATCGATTAGTTTTTCGACGAAAATTTCCAAGAGATCGCCCTGCACCTGTGCAGGCAAATCCCTGTAAACCGCCATCAAGTCAACAGCCGCCGCGAGATCCTCTATCTCGCCGTGGTTCATGATATTCCAAAAACTGGCCGTACTATCACATCCGAGAAAAGTGTATCCCACTGCGCGACCATCAAGAGTAGCAACGATGAAATTGGCTGCATCCGTTTCCGCATCACCGCGAAGCAGAGCCATCACCTCTAGAGCTTCCTGATGAAAACCGGAAATTAAAAGCAGACTCCCCATATCAATGACAGCTTGCCGACTTAAAACGTCTCTCTCAGCATACAAAGCCCGCCTCGCAGCACCGACCTGTCGCGAAAAATCATCGAACCCACGTGTTGAAATATTGAAGTGTTCGACATCATTGCAGGCTCCAGCGCCGTTTCCGACCAGCAAGGCTTCTGCATCTACAGCGGGATAGTTTGACCTTGATGATAGGCCTATCGGACCAAGGCCGTTGATCGATTCTGTAAAAGTCTGAATATTCCCGGAGGAGATAGCAACTTTAATACCTGAGAGGTCATCCGCCATATCCGCATCTTTTTGAATCGGGAAATTCCGCAAGAATAAGTGCTCGCTCAAGCCAGAAAAATCAAACACAGAAGTCGCCAACCCATCTGGCGGGATGATCACTGGCAACAGGCTGGCGGGCTGATCTGCTCCGCTGAAAAAATCAAGCACAAGGAGGTTTGCTCCAGTCAATGAAGGACGCACAAAGGCCCCCTCAACAACATTGATATCGAGGACATTTTCAGTCGCGGTGACCGAGACAATTAAGTCTTTGCCTATTCGTCGAAAAACTTCACCCAAATAGAAGTCTAATTCTCCGCCCTCGACTGTGACCCGATAACCGGACCGTGTACGCCCCACATCATAGCTAAAACGTTCCGGCAATGGAATCGTCAGACGCGTAAATTCAACATGTTGCCCGCCCCGGACCGTAACCGTGTCTGCATATAACTGTATAGGGCACATGAAGAGAACAATTAGTAGGCTTTTCATGCAGCACCCCGCCGCAGTTCTTTGACAGCCGCCTCGATCTCATTAAATGACGGTCGATGATATCCTGGTATATTTTGTCGTCCAACCTCGATACAAAGATGCGGAGTATGCGCATAGAGGTTTGCAATTAGAACTTCTCTAATCAGTTGATAGAATTGCAAATCCTCGTCCGTCACCGATTTCAACTTCGCGGCAAACGGCCCGATCAACCCATAAGCCAGAAATACGCCTAGAAATGTCCCTACCAGAGCACCACCGATCATCTTTCCCAGAATTTCGGGCGGCTGATCAATGGATGCCATCGTTTTAATGACCCCTAGAACGGCGGCTACAATCCCAAGTGCGGGCAAACCATCAGCAATGGCTTGCAAAGAGTGAATAGATGCGTCCGCATGATGACGATTCATCTCCATGCGCTTATCCAGAACCTCTTCGACCTGGTGCGGATCATCATAGTTCATCGAGGCAGATCGCAACGTGTCGCAGATAAGTTCAACAGCCTCTCTATCAGCCAATATTTTTTTGTATTTTTGAAATATCGCTGAATCCGTGGGACTCTCGATATGTGGCTCAACAAGGACAGCGCTTTCTGCCTTTAGTTTAATAAGCTCAAACAATAGGCAAAGAATATCGCGGTAGTCTGCCGATTTCCACTTTGGACCCTTAAACACTTTCCCGACATCTTTTAGAACATGCTTTATTGCTGGCAGGTCGTTTGATATCACGAATGCGCCGATTGCGGCGCCACCAATCATGATCATTTCAAATGGCAAAGTCTTAAGAATGATACCGAGTTTACCACCTGCCATCAGGTAGCCACCAAAGACCATTACAAAGATTATTACTATTCCCAGAAGACCGATCATTGGCAGACCCTAATTTACGGCGTAGCTATACTGTTTTCGCCCGACAGCTGAACGCCGCCAGCAGCAGAATTTCGTCCGGCAACGACCACACTAATTGTATAGGCAATTTCCGGATCCATTCCCGCGATAACTTCGGCAGCGAATTCGGGACGCATCCGGGCGATAAAGCCGGCAGAGAACTCTGGATCCATCTTTTCAAAGAGCGACGCCGCGTCTCGTGGCTTCATATTTTCATAGATGCTCGTCAGGCGACCGAGGTCATTTTCCGCTGCAACATCTGCAATACTGAGAGTCTGTTCGAGGGCCATTTTCGCGCTTTCCAGCTCTTCGAGCTGCGCCTCGATGTCCTTACGACGCGCCTCGAGTTCAGCGCTCTCCTGGATAATTGACTGCTCTTGCTCATCGAGTCGGATCGCGCGTTCTTCGAGGGCGGCCAAAGCAGCAGCCGTGTGATCCAAATCAGAGCAAAACAGCGACCCAGCGGGAGTTTCCGCGATTGCCAGTGCCGCACTACCGCTGGTTACCCGCAACACCGCCACAAGGACCATCACAGTTCCAACTGTTCCCAGAACGCCGATCCGCATCTGGGTTACAATCCCGCTCTTGCATAGAAGGGATCCATTACCGGGCTGGTTTGCTCCAAAGGCTTTTTGAGCGTGTCGTCGATATCGTGCATCGAGGCCATCAGTAATTCGAGCCGATGTGTTGCCAGCTCGGCGCGCCCGCTGATTTTCTCTAGTGACTGAACACTCTGGCTCGCCGTTTTCTTGGCGACAGTTATCGATGCATTCAGCTCGTTGACTTGAATTGCAAGGGTAGAGATCGCAGCCCCCATTCCGTCCTTGAGGTCGTGCATTTTTTTGATCCGACGCGACAACACATGGCAATAGATGCCCGCAATAGTTGCGCTGAGTACCAGTAGAATATTCGAGAGAAGTTCCATATCGATCCTCAGTTCAGAACGAATTCCATCACCAAAAGATTGCGCACGATGTCAGGCCCGACGACGATTTCAATTCGGCGCAATAGCAAAGAACGCAAGCGCGTCAGGTACGATGGGTCTGCAAGCTCTCCTACCTCGACCGCCCTTAAAAACCCATTAATGACATCGACAATTCGCGGCATGACGAATTTGACCTCATCCGAAGTGCCGACGACTACTTCGAGTTGAGCCGTGAATTTGAGGTGTTGAATCGCGCCGCTGTTCCCGATCGAAATCGTTAGCGTATCTATCGGAACATACTCGAAATCATGCGCCGCTGCTTCGCTCGCGCCGGTTCCGTGATTGCTGGAGGGCGTCGGGACCGGGACAAGGCCCGATGTGCCGATGAACCCGGCCGCCGCGCAAAAGAGCGCAAGTGCACCACCCAGAAGGATCGATTTCCCGCGCTTGCGCGGACTGACATCGGTCGCTGGGGACATCTCGGACTCCTTTTTTCTGTCCAAAACGTCTTATCGCAAGAGTCACTAACCGATTGTTAAGGGCCTCGCGCCAAAATGCAGAGGCACCGCAGAAACGGGAGATTCCTTTGGACAGAATGTCGATGATCCGCGACCAGTTGACCAAGCACCGGAAATGGGTGGCGATTGGCGCCTCAGCTCTCTCGTTTGTCGCTATTTTGGGGCTATCTCATGGACTCGCGTCGCCAGAAATGTCGCTTCTCTACGCGGGTTTGGATGACGCGGCGGCGGGCGACTTGATCACCGCCCTCGAAGAGCAAGGTGCCAGCTACGAGGTGCGCGGAAGCTCGATCTTTGTGGCCAAAGATCAGCGGGACCTTTTGCGGATGCAGCTCGCCAGCGAAGGTCTGCCACAGGCCACGCTGCAGGGGTACGAACTCCTCGATTCGCTTTCCGGCTTTGGCACGACCTCGCAAATGTTCGATGTAGCCTACCTCCGGGCAAGAGAAGGCGAACTGGCCCGAACCATTTTGTCTACCGCGAACATCCGTGCCGCGCGGGTCCATGTTTCTGGCGGCACGGGCTCTGTTTTTGATAGAAACCAAGATTTTAGCGCGGCTGTTACCGTTACGACGACCGGCGCGCCCCTGACATCGAACCAGATCCAGGCCCTTCGGCATCTGGTATCATCGGCCGTGGCCGGGCTGGCCGCCGATGATGTCGCGATCATCGACAGCGCCAAGGGGCTGTTAACCGATGACCTGTCGAGTCCACTGACCAGCGGCGACGCAAGGTCAGAAATTCTGCGAAGAAACGTCGAGCGAATGCTCGAGGCACGGGTTGGCGTCGGCAACGCGGTGGTCGAGGTCTCGGTCGAAACCGTGACAGAGGCAGAATCGATCATCGAACGACGGATTGACCCGGAGAGCAGGGTGACCATCAGCAGCGAGGTGCTGGAGACCAGCTCTACAGCGCAGGCAACCGGTGCGCCGCAGGTGACCGTAGCCTCCAACCTGCCGGACGGCGAGGGCGCCGCCGATCGGGCCACGTCGAACGAATCGACCGAGACCAGAACTTTGACAAACTTCGATGTTTCAGAACTCACAAGAGAGGTCACTCGAACACCGGGAACGATCAAGCGTATCAGCGTCGCTGTATTGCTTAACGACGCAATCAGCATTGGCGAGGATGGCCTGACCGAAGTGGTTTCCCGTCCGGACGACGAACTCGACGCCCTTCGCGGCCTGGTTGCCACAGCGGTTGGCTTTGACGAAACACGCGGCGACGTCATTACCCTGCAATCCATGGCGTTTTCCGCGCCGGACCTCGCGGGATCAGAGGCGACGCCACCAATCTATGCTCCCTTGGACATCATGCGTTTGTTGCAGTGGTGCCTGCTGGCCTTGGTATCAGTCAGCCTCGGTTTGTTTGTGGTCAGGCCAGCCTTGAAACCGACCCCCAAACAAATCGGCGCAACTGAGACCCTACCAGTTCTGGAGCCCAGTTATGTAGCGACACCCGAACTCCTGGAACCCGTCGTCGATCGCCTCCGGCGGGTCATTGGCGAAAAGCCGAAGGACGGCATCCAGATGCTTCAGGCGTGGATCGATGAACCCGATCAGAAAAGGAGCGTTTAATGTCCCTTTCCAGTCCTCTGGTTTTGGATTCCTTCGAGGCAGTCGATATCCCCTCTTCTCCGCCAGACCGTGGGTACGAGCGCGGTTTCGAGGAGGGGAAACAGGCCGCAATCGACGAATTCCTGGATCATCAAGCGCAGCTTACCGAAGCACATCTATGCCTTTTGCAAGAGATGTCATTTACTTATGCAGAAGCGCGCAGCCAGCTGGTTTCCGGTCTGTCGCCTCTGTTCCAGGCAATAGCAGACCAACTCTTGCCCGGCTTGCGGGTTCAGTCCCTTGCTCTGAAATTGGTTCACGACATTGCAGAATATGAAAACGAAATTCTATCAGCTCCCCTTCATATCTTTTGCCCAAAGGAAATGTTCGACGCTCTGAGCACGGAATTGGGCAACCTGCTCGGTCAACACTTGAAACTATCGGTCAACGATCGGCTCAACAAAAATGAAATTCAGTGGTCCGCCAATTCGATACACCGATCAATCGATCTGGATCCAGTCATTTCCGGCATAATTGAGGGCCTGGAAATCATCACACAAACCAAAGAAGGCAATTTCAAAAATGGCTGACGGCACCATCAATCACCACCCACTTCGCACCGTTAGCCTAGAGATAACCGTCTCGGTCGGGCGTGCCCGACCCAAAATTCGCGATCTTCTATCGATGCAAGAGAATGACATTCTACCGCTTGATCGAAAAATGAATGATCCCGTCGAGCTATATGTCGGTGAACGGTTGATTGCCAAGGGCGAACTGCAGTTGCTAGGAGAAACGGAGTCCGGTCAGCTCGCGGTTCGGCTGACAGAGGTTATTTCGACAGTCGGAGACACAAATTGATCCGACTGACGATACTTTTGATTTTTGTTTTGTCGGCCCCGGCATTCGCACAAGAGTTCACTCTCGATTTCGGGGCCGAGGCAGGTCTGACGTCAAAAACAATACAACTGTTCGGAATTATTACTATTTTATCACTTGCTCCTGGCATTGCAATGATGGTGACCTGCTTTCCCTTCATATTGACGGTGCTGTCAATTCTCCGTCAGGCAATTGGCCTGACCCAGTCACCTCCCAATATGCTCATCGTGAGTCTGGCTTTATTTCTCACCTATTTTGTAATGGAACCGGTCTTTCAGGAATCTTGGCACAACGGCATTTCACCAATGATCGATGGCACGCAATCCACCGAGGTCAGCATCGAAAAAACTGCTGCGCCATTTAGACTATTCATGGAAAATCGGGTCGATCAGGACACGCTTGCCGAGATCCGCAAGCTTCGGCCCGATATCCCGTCCGAGACCCCATCATTTTCCGTTTTGATACCGGCCTTTATGATCAGTGAAATTACGCGCGCATTCCAGATCGGATTTCTGGTATATTTGCCATTTCTCATCATTGACCTGGTCGTTTCTGCCGTTCTTATGTCGATGGGCATGATGATGGTGTCGCCGGCGATGATATCCTTGCCGTTCAAGCTCGCATTCTTTGTCGTCGCGGATGGTTGGACATTGGTTGCCGGCAGCCTCGTCCGTGGCTACTTGGGGTCTACCTGATGACAAATTCGGCGTGAAGTGCCCCGGCGGCTTTGATACTCTTTAGAATATCAATCATGTCGTGGGGCGCGACACCAAGCGCGTTCAATCCAGCGACGACCTCGGACAGGCTGGTGCTATCGCCCAATTCGGCGAGCCCGGTTCCCGGTTGCTGCGTGATTGACGCGCCTGTACGCGGCACGACGACCGTATCGCCCGGTGAAAACGGATTTGGCTGAACGGCAACGGGGGTTTCGTCTATCCGCAGGGTTAGGCCGCCCTGACTGACGGCAACGCGGCTGATACGCACTTCGTCGCCCATCACAATCGTGCCCGACCTTTGATCTACCACAACTCTTGCGCGCAATTCGGGTTCGATCAAGATGTTTTCGATACGACCCAAAGCATGCGCAGGCGTCGGCATCCCGGTCCTGTCGATGTCCAAATAGACGGTTCCAGCGTCGAGCATAAGCGCAACGCCCGATCCAAACTCCTCATTAATCGCGGCTTCGATACGTCCTGCAGTGGTAAAATCAGGCGTGCGCAAGGCCAACCGCAATTCGGTCAGACTGGAAAAGTCGAAATCGACTTCTCTCTCTACGATCGCGCCAGACGGGATGACGCCGGACGTCGGTACGCCCTGCGTGACCGAAGAGGCAGCCCCTTCGGCGACAATCCCGCCTGCAATAATGGTTCCTTGCGCGACCGCATAGATTTCACCGTCGGCTGCATTGAGAGGAGTCATGACCAGTGTCCCGCCCATCAAGCTTCGCGCATCGCCAATAGCGGACACCGTAATATCGATCGGACTGCCTGCCCGTGCAAAGGGTGGCAATCGCGCTGTCACCAAAACAGCCGCAACGTTGCGCGGTCGAAACTGTTCGCCAGAGACGTTGACACCGAGCCGCTCGAGGATCGACGCCATGATTTCTTCGGTGAAAGGGGAGTTCCGCAGCCCATCTCCGGTCCCGTTTAGCCCGACGACCAAACCATAACCCACCAGTTCGTTCGCGCGAACCCCGTCAAATTCTATCAGATCCTTGAGCCGAACGGGCGAGGCCGATGCATCCGTAACCGCCAGCGCGATGAAAACAGCAAATGCAGCACGCATCACAAATACTCCGCCAGAGACAACGCCGACAATCTGGCTGTCAATGTGAAATGTAGCTCCAATTGAGTCTGGATTTGTTGCAACGCCGTCGCGGTGTCATAACTATCCGCTGTCACCAGATCACTTCGGAGAACGGTCAGGCTGGTTCTCTGGGCTGCATGACTGGCGACAACGTCCTGGACTTGCTCTTGGGCAGTTCCGAGTTGCCCCGCGAGGGTCGCGATGTCCTGACTGGCATCGACCAGCACTTCGCCGCCGTGAATCATGATCGCTTCGGCGTCACTGTCAGACAGCCCAAGCGTCGGCGCCACAGCCGCGAGGGCCGCGGCCTTTAGTACCTGTCGAAATTCCGAACCGTCCGCGCGCGCCGTGATCGCGATCGAGTGATCGGCATCAATCCTGCGCGTCATTTGGCTACCGCTGTCACCGAGGTAGGACTGTGTCGCATAACCGCCGGTGGGATCATTGAACCACGTATCGGCAGCGGCCAGAATTTCGTCCACATCGGTTAGACCTGCAAGGCTGGCCTGAAAATCGGCCAGAATATCCTCCGCCGCAGCCAAAGCGTTGCCCTCCGTGGCGGCGCCGGCAAAAAGACTGCGGTTGGCAAACCGCGTATTGAGCGACTGGACGATATTTTCAAAGGTTGTCTTTGCCTCGGTTGCAGCGGCATCGAGATCGGAAGTGTCACCGCTATTTGTCAACAAAATCAAACGCTCGCCCAGACTGGAACGCTGGTCGTCGATATAGGTCAGGCCCGACTGCATCGCGCCAAGCATCTGGTCCGTCTCAGAGGTCGCGACATCGTAGGCATCCAAGAGCATCAAAGACCGATCTACAGACATCAGACGCGACGTATCGTTGCCCAGATGACGCGCCAGATCCCGAACCTGACCGGTCGAGAGCTCCTGGGTCAGGGCTGTCATCTCCGTCTTGATCTGAGATGTATTGCGACGCGCGAGAAAGAGTTGCGCCATGTCACCGATCGACTGCATTCTCAGATCTCCAATAATGTTTGCATCATGTCTTCGATGCCCTGCATCACACGGGCATTTGCGGAATAGGCCTGCTCTATCACCAGCAAGGTTTGCAGTTCTGCGTCGGTGTCGACGCCGGTCGCCAGTTCCGCCTCTTTCAGCGTTTGCCAGCGTGCGGTCGCAAAGCTGAGATCATCCTCCGAGGCGACCCGGGTCGACGAAACAGATGCCGCATATGCGCTTGCATGTTCGACAGCGGTGCGGGACGTTCCACCGGATACCAGCGTTTGTTGTGCCGAAAGGGCATCAATCCACCGATCGATCTGGCCGCTGTCGCCCGAGGATGTCTGCGTTACCGCCCCCAGCCCGTCACGCAAGTGCCAGGACGCGCCGCCTTGATCTGAATCGACTGCCGCATTCACCGCGATCCGCCCGGCGAGGCCCGGTAGATCCGCCAGATCAAGAGGTTGGCCAGCATCCGTCAACAGACCGGCGGCCCCAGACCCAAGGGACGGGTCGACACCAGAGGCCTCGAAGCGGGTGATCAAATCCGCGGCGATTTCATCCAGACCCGATTGCATCTCGACCAAGGTTCCATCCCGCAGAGCAAAAGCTGCCCCCAGCGAGCCGCCATCGAGCCGGAAGTTGTTCAAGTCCAAGGCTGTCCCGTTCAGTGACAGACCAGACAGGCCGCCGGCCTCAACCGTCATGTCCGCCGTCACCGTGTTTGCCGCCTCAAAGGACAGTTCATAGGCTTTCCCATCCAGAAGGACCGCGCCGCCCGAGGAAATCAGAGCGATTTGCCCATTGTCGCGGGCGATTTCCCGCACGGGGACGACTGAAGATATCTGGTCGACAATCTGTTGCCGCTGATCCAGAAGAGCCACCGTTTCCAAACCGGACTGATCGGCGGATGTAATGTCGGCATTCAACTGTTGCACCTGTGACAGAGCGTCGTTGAGCCACGCAACCTGATCGGCAATGTCGGCGTCGGCTTCTTGTCTGAGGGCCTGAATACCCTCGGATTGTTGATTCAGCGTATCTGCGACCGATTTCAGTTTACCAACTGCCGCATCCAATCGGACCTCCGAGGTGGGGTCCGAACTCGCCGTGACGAGCGCGGCCTCGAAAGCAGAGATCTGGGACGCCAACGTGGTTTCGCTGTCTGCGGTCCCGATCAGGGATTCGACGCGGGACAGCGTTTCGGTCTGCGCCGTGTAGCCAGCGACGGATGCATCCGACAGCCGCCGATCCGCCACGACGCTGGCGTTGACCGACCGCGTAATGCCCGAAATCGTCACGCCAGAGCCGTAACCATTGCCCAAAGTCAACGCAGATAGAACGGCCTCGCGACGGGAATATCCCTCTGTAGAGGCGTTCGCGATATTGGACGACACAATCTCTGCACGTCGGCTGGTGACGGTCAACCCGCTTAGAGCATTCGAAAAGGCGCTGGAAAGGCTCATGCTCTAGTTACCTTTTGATGTTCGTAGTTTCCTGAAGCATTTCATCGACAGCCTGAATGACCTTGGCGTTCGAGGAATATGCGCGCTGTGTCTGGATCAGATCGGTCAGTTCGCCCGCAACATCGGTCGAAGATTCCTCTTGGGCATAACTGACGATATCCCCGGTTGGGCCATCACCGGCATCCCACAAATAAAACGCCCCACTCTCGCTGGTCGGGCGGTAGGCCTGGTAATCAAGGGTCTCGAGGCCATTGGTGTTGGCGACATCGACCAGCGGCACCTGATACAGAATCTTGGTCACGCCGGTATCGAATGCAGCGCTGACATAGCCGTTTTCGTCAATTTCGACGGAGGTCAAATTGCCGCTCGTCGAACCGTTCTTTGACACTTCGACAGGCTGGAATGACGTCGATAGCTGCGTCATCCCGTCCGACGCTCCGAGCATACCGATATCGATCTCGATCGGTCCACCCGCGACATCCACGGTCACGGTGCCGGTGGTTGTGTCATAGGCCGAACCGGCCGTGTTCGTAACAGACAACAACGTTCCGCCGGCACCGCGAGTGTCGTCAAACGTCAGGGTATATTCGCCCACAATCGTGTCGCCAGAGGCGCTGTCGCGCAGGATCATCGTCCATTCGTTCGACGACCCCGAAGACGGTACGCTGGGTTGGAATTCGACATTCAGGCTCTCTGACTTGCCAAGGTTGTCGTAATATTCGATCGAAAGTGTCTCTGTCGTGCCGTCCGACGTGCTCTCTGTGGAAGAGGCGGGCAGGTTGACCGATAGCTGGATTTCTGTCGTAGGCTCTGCCGAAAACTGGGTGGAGCTAACCTTGATAGGAACCAGCCCGTCGGTGGTGTCACGAGCATAGGTGCCAATCGACCCATCCGAGTTGGCGGGCCAACCCAGCAGGACGAGCCCGCTCGACGTTGTGAGATAACCGTTGGAATCCGTTTCGAACGATCCCGTCGTGGTCAAGAGGAGCGGCGTCTCCCCGCCCGACACATTGACACTGGCCTGCGTCGTGACAGGCAACATGCCGCGGCCCCGCACAGCGAGATCTGTGGCACTTGTCGTCGAGACCAGAGAACCGCTCTGATCGATGAGGCGTGAACTGGTCGTCCTGACACCGCCCGCCGAATAGCTGCCAGTCCCGGAATCGATCACCATGGCGTGGAAGTCGGTGACCGCCCGCTTGTATCCATAGGTAGAAGAATTGGCGATGTTATCGGAAATGGTTGCGAGTCTGGAAGCGTTCGCCGCCAGACCCGCAACGGAGGTATTGAGCGAAGAGGAAATCGTCATCGAAAGTGCGCCTTTCTGCGTCAGGGACAAAGAGCCGATCTGATCACAGGCTTAGAACAACACCCTTAATGCCCCCCTAACGGCGATCCTCTCTTAGAAAGATTACCTCAATTCGATTGTTTCTGATGGACATCGGTTCTGATGACTCTGGTGAAATTGACCGGTCCGCATGACCGGTTACCCGCATCAACCGTTCGGCCGACACCCTGTCAGCCTCCAGTATCTCGCGAACGGCACTCGCCCGGGACGTAGAGAGATCCCAAACCGGATTCTCCAGCAATAGCGTGGACTTGGTCGCAGTATGCCCCTCGACCGCGATCCCGTTCTCGACAATGCCGGACGCCTTGGCCAACATAGCCAGCGCCTGCCTCAAAGTCGGGCGCGGTTTGTCGGTTTCACCGATGAAAAGCGGGTATCCCGGCAAATCGAAAAACTCGATGACCAGACCCTCGTCTGTCAGGCGGGTCACAACATGTCGCAAAATCTGATCGGGCAACAGCGCCTCTCCACCACGGCCGAGCAGTGCCGATTCGAGCTCTTCCAACTTGGCTTGACTGGGAGACATGACACTATCGGACCCGGCCAGTCGCATGGCTCCACCCGTGCCACTCTGGACCATAGTATCCTGGGAAAAAATGTCGGTGCCGCCAAACATCCCGTCGCCACCTGCCGACACCCGGCTCAGCGGAACTGTCGGAGCGAAATAGTCGGCCAAGCCCTTTCGCTGCTGTTCGGTTGTCGCGTTCAACAGCCACATCAGCATGAAAAACGCCATCATTGCAGTCACAAAATCCGCATAAGCCACCTTCCAAGCGCCGCCATGGTGGCCACCGCCACTTATGACCTTCTTGCGCTTGATGATGACTGGTGCGTTCGTAGAAACGCCCATCTCATCCACCTTTACTCACCCACAAAACGGTCTAAACCAAAGATATGAAGGGCGGGTTAACGGCAAAATTCGAGAAAAAGAGCGGTTACATTACAACTTTTGATGATAGACTAAACCCTGTGGCAGACTCTGCCAAAGAAGGTAAAGTTCATGTTTCTGCTCAAGATGCCTCGGCCGCTCAAGCGGACAGCTCTTTTTTTGCTAGATCTGATTATCATTCCTTTGGCGTACCTGATCGCATTGAACGTCAGGGTACAGGACCAAACGACCTATATTCTGCACAGTGACGCTGTCCCGCAAATCGTTACCGTCACACTATTTGGCAGCATCGTCGTGCTGGTTCTTGGCTTGCCCAAGATCAAGCTGCATGCGATCGAATCCCGGGCCGTGGCGCGTATCGGGCTGGCGGGCATGCTCATGTCGGTCATCGCCGGGCTGGTCGGCGGCATGGCAGCGCATGCAGACACCGCTGTGATCAGCCTGCTCTTTGGCGGGGTATTTTTCCTGATCGCGCTGGGCGGCCGTATGTTCGTGCTGTTCAGCCTGCTGGCGTTACGCGAACGCGAACTCAGCCGAAAGCCGATTGCGATTTACGGCGCCGGATCTGCCGGTATTCGGACTGCCAGCGTGCTGCAAACCTCGTTTGACTTTCGCCCGGTCATGTTCGTCGACGACAGCCCGCACATTCAGGGCACAATTGTCTCTGGGATTCCTGTGCGCGCGCCTGCGATCCTGAAATCGATGATCGAACGTGGCCGCATCCGGCATGTGATGATCGCCATTCCCTCTGCCAGTGTGCAGCGTCAGGAAAAGGTCGCGGCAGAGCTGAAGGCGCTGGGTTGCATGGTCAACTTCGCCCCCTCGATGGAAGAACTGGTGAGCAACGTCGTCGCGACGCCCAGCGCCCCCGTGAACCCCAAGGATCTCATTCCCCGCGCGACCATCAATCTGGATATGCCCAAGGTCGCCCGCGCCTATGCGGACCGGGTCGTCATGGTGACGGGCGCAGGCGGCTCGATCGGCAGCGAACTGTGTCGGCAATTGCTCGAGCGCGGGGTACGCCGCATCGTGATGTTTGAGCTAAGCGAATACGCCCTCTACACCGTTGATCAGGAAATCCGCCCGCTTGCCGACGAACAGGGGATCGAGGTTGCCGCCCGCCTTGGCTCGGTCACCGACCCCATTCGACTGCGGCAGGTACTGCTCGACGAAGAGGTCGAAATCGTTCTGCACGCCGCAGCCTACAAGCATGTCCCGCTGGTCGAGGACAACGAGGTCCCCGCTGCCAAGAACAACGTCTTGGGGACCGTCATCGCCGCCCAGGAGGCCGCCGCCGCGGGCGTGAGCCGGTTCATCCTCGTCTCGACCGACAAGGCCGTAAAACCCAGCTCGGTCATGGGCGCGACCAAGCGGCTGGCCGAGCTGGCAGTTCAGGATATTCAGTCCCGTGTCACGGGGACCAAGTATGCGATGGTGCGCTTTGGGAACGTTCTGGGGTCTTCGGGCTCTGTGCTGCCGCTGTTCATGCACCAGATTTCCCAAGGCGGCCCGGTCACGATCACCCACCCCAAAATGGAACGGTATTTTATGACCATTCCAGAGGCCGCGCGCCTGGTTCTCTTGGCGGGTGCCTTTGCCGAGGGTGACGAAATTTTCGTCCTCGATATGGGAGATCCGGTGAAAATCGTCGACATCGCCAAACGGTTGATCACCCTGTCCGGCCATCGGGTCAAGACGGACACCAATAACGGCGATATCGAAATCCAGTTCATCGGCATGCGTCCGGGCGAAAAACTGGTCGAAGAGCTGGTCACAGACAAACGCAACCTGATCGCGACCCAGAACGACAAGATTTTTCTGGCCAACGAACCTCGGGTCAAACCGCGGGTTGTGCAGGCTGCCCTGCGTCGGTTGGAGATGGCGATCACGGATGCCGACAATGCCGCCATCAGAGGAATTCTGTCCGAGACCATCCCCGACTTTACCGGCAAAGCGCCGGACAACGTCGTTGTGTTTGAGGCTGCTCAGGTCGCCAAACGATAAACGTCGTCGGGGCCGCAAAACTCGATCAGAGTATAGCCATTCGTACGCATGATCTGACCGATTTCGGGATCGGCGGTGTTATTTTCAATCGCCCAAAACTGCACCCGATGTCGATCGAATGGAAACGACCGCAGCACGGATTTTTCCCCGCCCTCGATATCGAGCGAGATAAAATCCGGGTTCATCAGGTTGTTGTCGGCCAAGATGGACGACAGCGTGCGGGTTTCGACCGTGACCAGCTCTTCTTTGTGGCGTGGATCGCCGCGGACCTGCATCAAGAGACCGGGGTCATAGCTATCGGCGAGCCCGCTCATTTGCGTGAACCCTTCGGTCACGGCGATGAACTGCGCGGTCCCGTTCTCGGGGCCAACGGCAAAGGGCAGACAGGGACATTTCCGGGCGCGTTCGGCACGCAGCCGCTGAGAGGGAACCGGTTCGACCAACAGCCCGGTCCAGCCCCGCTGCTGTTCCAGAAACAGCGTATTGGACCCTCTGACTCCATCATACCCGCCCACATCGACAAAGGTTCCGCCCTCTGCCCCGGCCATGCCCAGATCAATGACCCAATCCTGCCCGGCCTGAGAGCTATAGATATAGCCGTCGTCAATCATGCGCCGCAGTTCATGACGTTGACGGACCAGCCCTGCGCGAAGCCGGCTCCGCTCGGTCCGTAGAGCAGCCTGAATATCTGTGAGCGCAGCAACCAACTGCGCCCGACCTGCGGATATTTTCTCGTCAACCGACATTACGGCGATCCATAATAGGATTTCTCCTCGACGATCTGCGATCCGAGCAGCAGGTTGATCAGCTTTTTCACCTCGGCGCGGCGGTCGTTCGTTTGATACACCGCCCGCGCCAGCCGAATGAACTCTGGTCCGAAATCCTGACGGGCCTCGCAGGCGCGAATGTCATCCTCGATCTGCCAGAGCGTCAGATTGATCTGATACAACTCTTCTGACTGGATTGGGGTCGGCGGCAAATCACGCGCCACGGCGCCTAGGACCTCCAGTTCATGTCGAACATTCAACAGCTTGGCCGGGTCGGTGATCCGTTCGGACTTGATCCGCAAAATCGTCATCTTATCAATCAGTTCACCGGGCGAAACCGGGACCAGTATATTATCCATGAACAACCTCTTGCAGTGCGCTGCGGACCTCGGACATCACCTGCCGCCAATTCAGGGCCTGAGCCTGCCGGAACAGGCGCATAGACGGATACCAGGGCGTCGTCTGCCCTGTATGGCGATAGACCCAGAACGCATCCCAGTGCAGGACGACCCATGTTGGAATACCCAGAGCTCCGGCAATATGGGCTGTCGCGGTGTCCGATGTGATGACCAGATCGAGTTCCTGCATCATCGCGGCGCAGTCTGCAAAGTCGGCATCGCTAGACCCGGCATCCACCATGATCCCGGCAGACCCATCCGCGCGAAAGGCGTCGATCATCGGCCCCTTGTACAGTGAAAACAGTTGTACATCCGGGACATCCGCCAGCGGGAGAAAATCCGTGTGACTGAACGAGCGAAAGGCGTTGGCGCGATAGGTCACCGACCCGGTCCAGACCACCCCGACCTTGAATCGATCTCCATAGGGCGCGACGATGTGTTTGGCGCGCTGCGTGGCCTCTGGCGGGACGGACAGGCGCGTTGGTGGCCGCATATCGGCGTCACTGCGCAGGGCAACGCCGAACAGGTCCATCATATTGATGCGAAAATCCTCGGTCCCGTCGGGTTGATAGCTCGGGGTTACCACATCTGCACCCGGCACATCCCGCAGCAGGCGGGCCAAGGGACGTTCCGCGATCAGCACAACCTTGGCCGCGCCCTTGGACTTGAGATCGGGCAGATGCCGCGCCATGAGAACGCAATCGCCAAACCCCTGCTCTGGCAGAACCACGACGGTTTTTCCGGTCAGGTCCTCACCGTTCCATTCAGGGATCGCGGATTGAACCTGCCGCAGTTCCCCGGTTTTCCAGCGCGACCGATAATGCACTGCGGCACGTTCATAATCCCCCATCGCCAGCAAGGACATCGCCAATTGCAGGCCCAGATCGCCATAATCGGGAAACCGTTCGATCAATGGCTCCAGATAATCAACCGCCTCTGCATAGCGGCCCATGCCGCGCAGACAGCGCCCGATCAGCGCGTGATGTTCGGGGCCACTGTCATCTTCGGCGAGGATCGACCGACGCAAGTCGATCGAGTCCTGAAATTTTCCCATATCGGACAGGATATTCGCCAAATTGCCCCGCACGATGCGCGATTTCGGGTCGAGGGCATAGGCCCGCCGCTGCGCTCGTTCGGCGTTCTGGTACTGTTTCAGAACACGCAACAGGGCCCCGAAATTGGACCACATCTGCGCATCCAGAGGCGCGACGTTCAGGTACTGCGAATAGGCGACCAGCGCCTGATCGTGCTGGCCCGCGCGATGGGAATCGATCGCCGCCGTTCGCACCTGCCCCAGGGTCAAAGGCATCAGTCCTCGCGCCGCCGCTTGATCGGGGTCAGCAGGGTCTGCGGGCGGATTTCCTCGGCGCGCTCAAACAGGCTAAAGGTCTGGTTCACGTAGTTCACCGCGCCCGACACAAACTCCATATACTCCTCCAGATCCTTGGTCAGTTCTGCCTCGACCAAGGCAAAGCTGCGATCCGGCGACAGACCTTCGAACATCACGTAGAACAGCGGGTCGCCACGATTGATCTTAAGCGGTTTTTCGGTGTCCTGCCATTCGAACGCCCACATCAGAGGCCGCGGCCAAACGTTGATCGGGAAACGCCCGCCAAAAATCGTGCCCGGCCAAGGGTCTTTTTGATAGTGCATGAACGGGGCCAACTGGGTGACATAGACCGGCTCGTCCGCGATCAACACATAGGGCAGCGTGAGCTGGAGCGTCGGCACGCCGGGATAGCGCCACTCGCGTTCGTTCGCCATGGTGATCATCTGGCCCAGTTTGTTGGACCGGACCGCGCTCATATCTCCTGCGAGGTTCCGCAGACCGGGTTTGCCGTCCTTGTCGCGGATAAATCCCAGATGCATATCGATAGGCGAGCGGAACACGAAATAGCGGCTCTCCATATTGATGACAGCCGGACAGCGGGACGCGGATTTCGCATGTTCGCGATTTTTCTCGGCGCCGCGAAACCGCTCGGGCGGGAAATAGATCACCCCAGATTTCTGCGTGTTCAGAAACCAGCCAACCGTAATCGGCCCCCGATTTTCCGGCAGCCCCGGCGTATTTTCAAATCGGATAGAGAGATCCATCGTTAACGTCCTTGATCGAGGCCAGAGGTCCTAGCCGAAGTATACTGTGCCAAAACGACAATCATGGGGCGGAATTCAGACTGACATATCCATATTTGGCAAGGTAGAGCAGGGAAAATTCGGTCTCTGCCGCCGATAAACCCGCCCCTGCCGCTACCTGCGCCACAGTTGAGGGACCGTGGTGCGATAACCACGTCGCGATGGGCAACATCCGAACAGCCGCCATCGCCCGCCGGCGATACAGGTCACGCCCGTTATAGCGGTCGAGACGCGCCAATTGATCGGCATCGGGCATCGACCTGAGGCGCACGACGCATTGCAACCCGAGCGCCCGCGTCGGGTACCCCACATAGAGATCAAAGGGGTCCACCTCAATCGGGTTCAGGGCGGTCGGGCTGAGATCAGGTTTGGGCGGAACCGCGCCGCGCCGCTGTTCGGCCAGGTCCTCTGCCAACTGACGATAGCGGCCCATGATGACGCGGATGTCCAGATTGTCCCGAACATGGCGCACGCCAGCCTGCCCCATCCGATGACGCAGCGCCGGGTCCAACAACCGTTCAAACGCCGAGAGATAGGCGTCCTGATCAATGACCACCGCGTGCGAGGTCAGGCTGAGATGCCCCAGATAGGGGTCGCGCCCATCGGCAAACCTGCGCGCCAGTTGCGTGCCCAGCCCTGCGCGCCCCATCGTCGTGGGCACCAGATAGCCGGTCACCTGATCGATCACCGTATCCTTGAACCCGTCCCAGTCGGGCATGACGACAGGCAGTCCGGCGGCCATCGCCTCGACCGGAACGAGGCCAAAGGTTTCCTGAATATTGTCGACTGGCAGGGTAAAGATATCGGCGCCGGACCAGATCGCCCGCCGCACCCACGGATCGCGCCCGTCAATGATCCTGCTTTGAACAGAGGAGCAGAAGACCGCTGGCCCCTCTTCGAACGGTTTGCGGTGCCCATCGGAATTGGCCCAGCCCACCTGCCACAGATGCACAGACCTGCCCGATTTTTCCGCCAAGCGTTGCAGAACCTGATAGAGCGGGATCGGGTTCGCCTTTTCTCCGACGGTAAAGCGGCCCATCGTCATGATGACGATATCGTCAGGGCCAGCGCCGAATTTCGCTCGGGCCTCTTGGCGCAGATCATAGCTCTGGGCAAAGGCGGTCGTCTCGATGCCCAGCGGGATCACCGGCAATTGTGGTTGCGGTACGCGGGTCGCCCCGAACCTGCGGCGAATATACTCTGCTGACAGATCAAACTGACGCTGCACCACCGTGCGAACCGCCTGCGAAGTGCAAATCACCGCGTCCCACGGCTCGATCGGTTCCAGCATCATCGCGTGCAGTTGTTCGATGACGCGCCGGGTAGAAACGGTATGGGTGATCCCCACCAAGGAACAGCTATTCGCCCCAAACCGTTGCCGCCGCCATGCTGCCGACACAAACCCGGGAACAGGGAAAAACACCGTCCCAAATTTGGAGAAATCCCCCAGACCCGATAGCGTCGCGGCCTGAACGGGTCGGGTGTCGCCCAGATCGGCCAACAGCGCCCGAAAGGCATCGAGGCCCTTTTGATTTTCGGTCAGGACCGCAATTTCATCGACCGCCAGATGGTCGAGAAAGCCCCGCAGCGCAGTCTGGCCCGCAGAACGACGGCCAACCAGATCCTTGCCCTTTGTCTCGACGGCATCGGGGTGAAAATAAAACGCTGGCAATGCTGTAGTGGCCATAGTGGGTCCGGCAAACAATCTGCCGAACCCTAACTTGGTCAGAGGCTCAGGGAAAGCCCGTGCTGATCATTGGACTGCACCGCGCAATCCAGTACCTTTTGCAGGGCCGCGCCGCGGGCAAAATCGGGCAGAACCGGAGTGCCAGCCTGCACCGCCTCGACAAAGCGGACATAGTTCGTCTTGACCTCTGGACAGGGCAGATCCCGCCACGTCGGACCAAAACGATCCTCGCCCAGACAGCCGCGCAGGGTCCGCTTGCCCATATGGTCGGTGATTTCCAGCGCCCCATGGGTGCCATGAATCCGCAAGGTCAGATCGTTCAGATGTCCGGTCGCAAAACGGGTCGTATGAATGACCCCTACCGCCCCGTTCGCCAACCGCACATGCATGACGGCGCTATCGTTGGCATCCAGAACATATTCCCCGATCTTGCCCTCTGGCGCCTTGTCAAAGGTGGTCAGACGACAGGAGACCTCGGCGACGGCGGAATTCGCGGCAAAGGTGGCAAAGTCAACGATGTGGACGCCAACGTCACCCAGAACACCGTTCGATCCATGCGAGGTCGACAACCGCCACAGCCATTGCGTTTCAGTTTGCCAATCGCCCCACGCCGGCTGGGTCAGCCAGCTCTGCAGATAGGACGCCTCGAAGTGCCGGATCTCGCCGATGGCCCCTTCTGCAATCAGGCGATGCGCCTCCATCAGGGCTTCGCCGTTGCGATAGGTCAGGTTCACCATGTTGATGACCCCCGCCATCGCCGCCTTTTCGGCCATATCGGCCGCGTCAGCGTGATTTACCGCCAGCGGTTTTTCACACAGAACATGTTTCCCTGCCGCCAAGAACGGTAGGGTAGTCAGATGGTGGACGCCATCGGGGGTCACGTTGGACACGGCATCGAACTCGCCCCACGCCAACGCATCGGCGATCGAGGTGAACCCGTGCGGGATATTATGGGCGGCCTGAAACGCCGCGAGCCGTTCCGTGTTGGTGTCAATACCGGCCACAATCCGCGCACCGGGCGCGGCGGCATATCCTTCGACATGGGACTTGGCCATGCCGCCGGTGCCAAGGATCAGAATACGAACGTCCTTCATTTGTAGCCGTCCTCGCCAGCGTGATGCAGTTTGGGACCGCGCTCGACGATCTTTTCCGGCGCGACATCGACCGGAACGTTCGGCGCATCGGTCGGGTTCGCGATACGCGCTGCCGGATTGTGCGCCCATTTGACAGCGTTTTGGATGACCTTCTGGACGTTGGCATCGTGATAGGTCGGGTACGTTTCATGGCCGGGGCGGAAATAGAACACGTTGCCCGCACCGCGCTTGTAGGTCACGCCAGAGCGGAACACTTCGCCGCCTTGGAACCAGCTGATGAACACGGTTTCCAGCGGCTCGGGAATGCCGAACGGTTCGCCATACATTTCTTCATTCTCAAGCTCGAAGCTATCAGGCAGGCCTGCTGCAATCGGGTGGTTGCGGCTGGTCAGCCAGAGCCGCTCACGCTCGCCCGCCTCGCGCCATGTCAGGTTACAGGGCGTCCCCATCAAGCGTTTGAAAATTTTGGAAAAATGTCCGGAGTGCAGGACAATCAGCCCCATGCCGGACCAGACAGCCTCGGCCACGCGTTCGACCACCTCGTCGCTAACCTCGCCATGGGCGCAGTGCCCCCACCAAATCAACACGTCGGTCTCGGCCAGACGGGCAGCGGTCAAACCGTGTTCGTCTTCTTGCAGGGTCGCTGTGGTTGCCGAGATGCCCGGAACCGAATTCAGCGCATCGGCGATGCAGCTATGCATCCCGTTGGGATAAATACCTGCGACGATCTTGTTTGTCTGTTCGTGAACGTTCTCACCCCAAACGACTGTGCGAATAGCCATGATTCCCCCTGATCCAAAGCGCTTTGGGTTACATTTGGTGGAATCGTTACTCCTTTCGCTGCCAAACGTCGATAGGGAACTGATCACAAAAAAACGCCCCGCCCGACCGGGCAGGGCGCAATTTCAGACGATCCGAATGTTACTGCAACGCAGCATCGGTGATAGCATGGGTCCATGCCCCCTCGGGTGCCTTGGTGATGACAGGATCCGAACCACCGGCCAGCAGGGTATCCACCGTGCGCTGATAGTCAGCCTCATCCAAGGCGCCATTCGACCCGGCGGTCAGTTTCGCGACTTCGCTCATCATGTAGATCTGGTGCTCTTCGGTCTGGGCGCCGGTCTCGTCGTTGTCCAGAACGATCATCGCCGCCTCTTCGGGGTGCTCTTCGGCCCATTTCCACCCCTGCATAGAGGCGCGGACAAAGCGGACCATTTTGTCCGAAAACGCCGGATCGGCCAGATTGGCTTCGAGAACGTAGAGACCGTCCTCGAGTGTCGCGACGCCAACGTCTTCGTACTTGAAGGTCACGAGGTCATCCGGGGACACGCCCGCCTCAAGCACCTGACCGAATTCGTTGTAGGTCATGGTCGAGATACAGTCCGCCTGACGCTGCAACAGCGGATCGACGTTAAAGCCCTGCTTGAGCACGGTAACACCGCCCTCGCCACCATCGGTCTTGATGCCTTCTTGGCTCATCCACGACAGGAACGGGTATTCGTTGCCAAAGAACCAGACGCCGATCGTATGACCCGGGAAATCGGCCGGACCCGTGATTCCACTGTCCTTCCAGCAGGTCAGCATCAGACCCGAAGATTTATAAGGTTGCGCGATGTTGACAACCGGCAGGCCCTTTTCGCGGGCGGCCAGTGCCGACGGCATCCAGTCGATCATGACGTCGGCACCACCGCCGGCCAGCACCTGACCGGGGGCGACATCAGGACCACCGGGCAGGATGGTGACATTCAGACCCTCGGCCTCATAGAAGCCTTGGTCCAGCGCGACATAATAGCCAGCGAACTGGGCCTGCGTGACCCACTTTAGCTGAAGCGTGACATCGTCTGCGGCATAGGCGCTGGTAGCAGTGGCCAGCGCGGCAGCGGCGCTCATCAAATACGTCTTCATTTCCTTACGACCTCCTAGTCGTTACCCTGTTGTTGTTCGCTCGGCCTCAATGCCGATTATCGTTTACGTTGCGATGGGTGCCAGAAGGTCACCCCTCGTTCGATCAAGGCGACCAGCCCATACAGGGCACTGCCCGCCAAGGCGGCGACCACGATCTCTGCCCAGACCATATCAAGTGCGAGCTGGCCAACAGAGGTGGAAATACGAAACCCCATGCCCAGCACGGGAGAGCCGAAAAATTCAGCGACAATCGCCCCGATCAGGGCCAGTGTCGTCGCAATTTTAAGCCCGTTGAAAATGAACGGCATCGCGGCAGGCAGTCGAAGCTTGACCAGTGTCTGCACATAACTGGCGCCATAGGTCCGCATCAAATCGCGCTGCATCGCCGAGGTATCGCGCAGCCCCGCGACGGTGTTTACCAGCATCGGAAAGAACACCATGATGACAACAACCGCTGCCTTGGACTGCCAGTCGAACCCGAACCACATCACCAATATCGGAGCGATTCCGACAATTGGCAGCGCCGCCATGAAATTCCCGACGGGCAACAGACCACGGCGCAGAAAATCATATCGGTCTACGACAATCGCCGCCAGAAACGCCGCTCCGCAGCCGATCACATAGCCCGCAAACGCGCCCTTGCCGATGGTTTGCACAGCATCAGCCCAGAGGGTCGGGATATTGGCGCCAAAGGTGACGATAATCGCGCTGGGCGGCGGCAGGATAACAGCCGCGACATTCAGACCGCGCACCAGCAATTCCCAGACGAGGAGGATCGTCCCACCAAACAGCATCGGGACAATAATCCCCACGACAGGATGACGCGCCCACGGTCCGTTCGACAGCCACCGATTGGCCATCCACGCCGCGATCCAGATCACAAAGGCCAGAACAATCATCATTACGCCATCCCCATTCGCCGAAGGGTTTGACTTTCGATCCAGCCAATCATCGCAACCATCCCCGCCGCGAGCAAGGCCGCGATAAAGAGGGCCGCCCAGATTTGATCGGTTTGGCCATAATAGCTGCCTGACAGCATTCGCGCACCCAATCCACCGCGCTGAACCGGCAATTCACCCACAATCGCCCCGACCAGAGAGGCGGCGATACCGATTTTCAGACTGGCGAACAGAAACGGCATAGAGGCCGGCAAACGCAGTTTCCAAAACCCTTGGGACGGGCTGGCATTATAGGTCCGCAGCAGGTCCAGCTGCATATGATCGGGGCTGCGCAGCCCCTTGACCATCCCCACCACGACAGGAAAGAAACTGAGATAGGCACTAATCACCGCCTTGGGGATGACGCCGCCAATGCCGACGGAATAGAGAACCACGATGATCATCGGGGCCAGCGCCACAATCGGAATGGTCTGGCTGACGATGGCCCAAGGCATCACACTGCGATCCATCGTCGGGCTATAGACGATCCCGACCGCCAGCAGGATGCCAAATCCCGCCCCGATGATGAAACCCACCACCGTCGCCCCCATCGTGACACCGGCGTGATAAATCAGGCTGCGGTTAGAAAAGCTGCCCGATTTGACGATACCGCGTCGGCCATTGACCTCTTCGTCCCAGGTCGAGACGTAGATCTCTTTGATCACCTGATGTGGACTGGGCAATCGGGCCCTCTCGACCGACCAACTTCCGCCCAGCGCATCCAGATTCTGAAGCACCAGCGACCAGCGCCCGATCTCTGCCCGATCCTTGGCCGTTTCTGGCGTCACCACGCCACCTGCCCGTTCAATATTGGTCAGGGTTTCCTGCACGTTCATCGGGATGCAGGCAAAGTACCACAGCGCGATAATCGCCAAAACCACAGTCAGGATGGGACCGGCCTTAGTCATCGACATGCCCCGCGCGCAGCCCTTCGCGGACACGGTGAGCGATGGCAATAAATTCGGCACTATCACGAATATCCAGCGGGCGTTCCTTGGGCAGCGTACTCTCGATCACATCGGTGATCCGCCCCGGTCGCGGCGACATCACCACGATCTTGGTCGACAGATAGACCGCCTCGGGTATCGAATGGGTGACAAAACCGATGGTTTTCTCGGTCCGCGCCCAGAGTTTCAGCACCTCCTCGTTCAGCTTGTCGCGGACGATTTCATCCAGCGCGCCAAAGGGTTCATCCATCAGCAGGATATCGGCATCGAACGCGAGCGCCCGCGCGATCGAGGCCCGCTGCTGCATCCCGCCCGACAGTTGCCACGGGAATTTCTTTTCGAACCCCGCCAGATCCACCAGATCGAGCGTTTTCTTCACCCGCTCTGCCTGCTCGGCCTTGGAATAGCCCATGATTTCCAGCGGCAGCGCCACGTTGCGGCCGATCGTCCGCCACGGATAGAGGCCCGCCGCCTGAAACACATAACCATAGGCCCGCGCCATCCGTGCCTCGTCCGGCGTCATGCCATTGACGGACAGCGTGCCGCCGGTCGGATGCTCCAGACCGGCAATGCACCGCAAAAACGTGGTCTTGCCACAGCCCGAGGGGCCGATAAAGGACACAAAGTCCCCTTTTTCAATCGTCAGGTTCACGTCCCGCAGGGCCTGTACCGGCCCGTCGTTGGTCTGGAACGTGAGGTTGAGCCCCTTGGCTTCGATGACGCTCATCCGGTCTTCTTCTTTCTTTTCTTACACACCCGTTGCCGGGATACCGCTACGCTCTACAGGACGCGGAGCAGTCAGTTCTTTCCATGTCGAAAGCGCCTTGTTGACGGCCGAATTCGGCTCGCGGGCGACAAACTTGCCATGGCCCTCCTGCGTGCGCACTTCGCCATCGTGGATCGCGACATGCCCGCGGGTCAGGGTAAAGCGCGGCAGACCTTTGACTTTTTGACCCTCGAACACATTGTAATCAATGGCCGATTGCTGTGACGCCGCACTGATCGTCTTTTCCTTATCGGGGTCCCAGACCACCAGATCGGCATCGGCGCCCACCAGAACTGCCCCCTTCTTGGGGTACATATTCATGATCTTGGCGATATTGGTCGAGGTCACCGCGACAAATTCGTTAGGTGTCAGACGGCCCGTGTTCACCCCATGGGTCCAGAGCATCGGCATCCGGTCCTCCAGCCCTCCGGTCCCGTTCGGGATCTTGGTGAAATCGCCGACGCCAAACCGCTTCTGGTCGGTGGTAAAGGCGCAGTGATCGGTCGCCACGCAGGACAGCGACCCGGACTGGAGACCCGCCCACAGGCTATCCTGATGTTTCTTGTTGCGGAACGGCGGCGACATCACGCGGCGGGCCGCATGGTCCCAGTCCTGATTGAAATATTCGCTTTCATCCAGCGTCAGGTGCTGGATTAACGGTTCACCCCAGACCCGCTTGCCGTTCATCCGCGCACGGCGGATGGCCTCATGCGCTTCCTCGCAGGAAGTATGTACCACATAGAGCGGAACGCCCGCCATATCGGCAATCATGATCGCGCGGTTGGTGGCCTCGCCCTCGACCTGCGAGGGGCGCGAATAGGCATGCGCTTCCGGCCCGGTATTCCCTTCCCGCAACAGCTTGGCCGACAGTTCCGCCACCACATCGCCGTTCTCGGCATGCACCATCGCGATCCCGCCGAGGTCGGCCAGACGCTGGAACGATGCATACATCTCGTCATCGTTTACCATCAAGGCGCCCTTATAGGCCATGAAGTGCTTGAAGGTGTTGATGCCGCGCCCGATCACCGCCTGCATGTCGTTGAAAACCTGCTCGCCCCACCACGTTACCGCCATGTGGAATGAATAATCGCAGTTCGCCCGACCGGATTTGTTATCCCACATCTGCAGGGCGTCCATCAGCCCCTGCCCCGGCGACGGCAGCGCGAAATCGACAACCATCGTCGTCCCGCCCGCCAGCGCCGCGCGGGTGCCGCTTTCGAAATCATCGCTGGAATAGGTACCCATGAACGGCATCTCTAGGTGCGTATGCGGGTCGATTCCGCCGGGCATGACATAGCATCCGGTCGCGTCCAGCTCGGCATCGCCCTTCAGGCCCTGCCCGATCTCGACTATCACACCTCCCTCGATCAGCACATCCGCCCGATAGGTCAGATCCGCGGTCACAATCGTTCCATTCCTGATGACTGTGGTCATATCGTCCCTCTTATTTCGCTAGGGCCGGGTGGCCGCGCCACCCTTTCATCTTTCCCTAAATACCTCGGGGGTCCGGGGGCAGAGCCCCCGGCCAGCATCACTCTACAATAACCGCAGTTTCCAAAACCGCATGTAGCAAAACATCGGTCCCGGCGGCGGCCCAATCGGGGCTGATCTCCTCGGCCTCATTGTGCGACAGACCGCCCACACAGGGACACATCACCATCGTCGCGGGGGCCACTTTGGCGGCCCAGCAGGCGTCGTGACCCGCACCGGAAATGATGTTCATATGGGAATAGCCCAGCCTCTCGGCCGCAGTCCTCACATGCTCTACCAGTTCCGGCTCAAAGGTTACGGGATCGAAATGTCCTACCGCCTCGACCGAGTGGCCAACGCCCAACTCGTCGCAAATCTTTGCCGCGCGGGCTTCGATTTGGGCGCGCATCCCGTCCAGTTTGGCTTGGTCCGGGCTGCGGATATCGACGGTGAACACCACCGACCCCGGCAGAACGTTGCGCGAATTGGGGCTGAATTTCATCTGGCCCACACCGCCGACCGCACCGGGCTGGGCGGCCATCGCCACCTCTTGGACCATCTCCAGAATCCGGGCCATCGCCAGCCCGGCATTGACCCGCATCGCCATAGGGGTTGATCCGGTATGGGCCTCGCGGCCCGTTAATGTAAATTCCAGCCACCACAGACCCTGACAATGGGTGACTACGCCAATATCCTTGCCCTCGGCCTCGAGGATCGGTCCCTGTTCGATATGGAGCTCGTAATAGGCGTGCATTTTGCGGGCGCCGACGGTCTCGTCACCCTTCCAGCCAATGCGCTCCAGCTCGGCGCCATAGGTTTTGCCGTCCAGATCTTTACGTGCATAGGCATAGTCAAGGGTATGAACCCCCGCGAAAACCCCGGAGGCCAACATCGCCGGCGCAAAGCGGGCGCCCTCTTCGTTGGCCCAATTGACGATCACGATGGGATGTTTGGTCTTAATCCCCAGATCATCCATCGTCCGCACGACCTCGAGCGCCCCGAGAACCCCCAGAACGCCGTCGTATTTGCCGCCCGTGGGCTGGGTATCCAGATGCGAGCCGACATAGACAGGCAGGGCATCGGGGTCAGTCCCCTCTCTGCGCATAAACATCGTGCCCATGGCATCGACACCCATGGTCATGCCTGCCGCCTCGCACCATGTTTGGAACAGTCGGCGGCCCTCGCCATCTTCATCGGTCAAGGTTTGGCGGTTATTACCCCCCGCTATCCCCGGCCCGATTCGAGCCATATCCATCAGGCTGTCCCAAAGACGTTCCCTGTTGATCTTCAAATTTTCGGCTGGCGCGGTTTGGACCGACATTCCGCTAGCTCCCTGTTTTCTCGTTGCGCTGTTTCTGTGCAGCGTCAGTTTGATTTTACCAATCGGTAAAACAAACGCTATCACCGAGCAGATTTCAGTCAATGTTTTCCCGCATCGGCTTGGCATTTGCCTGAAAAAGCCGCAAATTGATGGAACAACCAACAGGAGAGACGCTGATCCAATGCCCAAGCCGACCCCGCGCACTCGGATTCAAGAGCGAAATCGCAGCGTCATTCTGAATGCCGGATTGGACGTTTTCTCTCAGTTCGGCTTTCGTGGCTCAACTTTGGATCAAATCGCCGAGTCCGCAGGCCTGTCGAAACCGAACCTGCTCTATTATTTCCCGTCCAAAGAGGCGATTCACGTCGAACTTCTGGAAAGTCTGCTGGAAACCTGGCTCGATCCCTTGCACGCAATGGACCCTGACGGTGATCCGGTCGAAGAAATTCTAGCCTACGTCCATCGCAAACTGGAAATGGCCCGTGAATTCCCGCGCGAGAGCCGCCTGTTTGCCAATGAAATTCTACAGGGCGCACCGCGCATCATGCCCGATCTGACCGAAGGTCTGAAACCCTTGGTCGATGAAAAGGCTGCCGTCATTCGCGACTGGTCGAAATCCGGCAAGATCAAGGATATCGATCCCTATCACCTGATCTTTTCCATCTGGGCCATGACCCAGCATTATGCCGATTTCGAAGTACAGGTCAGCACCGTTCTGGACGGCGCCGATCCCTTTGAAGGGGCGTCAAAGTACCTCGACACTCTGTTCCGTAGCCTCCTTACGGCGTAATCGGACCGCTGCTTGGCTCGAATATCCCTGCGCACCGAGCGAAAAACCAGTGTATCACACTTTGCGAGTGGCGTGGCCAAAGGCAAGCGGCGTTCAGCGTGTCAATCCAGGCATCAGCGAACCACGGATGCATGACCGGCCATCCCATAGAAAAAGCGGCCCCGAAGGGCCGCCAGTCAGGGGAAGAATCCAAGTTATTCAGCCGCTCTGGCACTCGGGTTGTTGGGGTGCGTGGTCCAATTGGCATAATCACCCACGGGCCGTTCGGTGCGCGGATCGACCTGACCCTTGGCCATCGGAACCATGGAGATACAGTCCTCGACCGGACAAACGTTGACGCAGAGGTTACAGGCCACACATTCGCTGTCATCGACCTCGAAAACGCGCCCCTCTTTCATCAGGATCGCCTGATGGCTGGTGTCCTCGCAGGCGATGTAACAGCGACCGCATTTGATACAGTCGTCCTGATTGATATGCGCCTTGGTCACATAGTTCAGATCGAGATACTGCCAGTCGGTGACGTTCGGCACAGCCTTGCCGATAAAGTCCGAGGTCGAAGTATAGCCTTTTTCGTCCATCCACTCTGACAGGCCAGAGATCATTTCCTGAACGACCTTGAACCCGTAGGTCATCGCGGCGGTGCACACCTGCACGTTACCCGCGCCCAGCACCATGAATTCGGCCGCATCGCGCCATGTCGTGACACCGCCGATGCCAGAGATCGGCATGCCATAGGTCTGTGGATCACGGGCAATTTCGGCGACCATATTCATCGCAATCGGTTTGACCGCAGGGCCGCAATAGCCGCCGTGCGTGCCCTTGCCGCCAATGGTCGGCTGCGGGGCCATCAGGTCCAGATCAACCGAGGTGATCGAATTGATCGTATTGATCAGCGACACCGCATCGGCGCCCCCGGCCTTGGCCGCGCGGGCGGGGTTGCGGATGTCCGTGATGTTAGGCGTCAGTTTCACGATCACGGGTTTCGAGTAGTATTTCTTGCACCACTCGGTCACCATCTGGATGTATTCCGGCACCTGCCCCACGGCAGAGCCCATCCCGCGCTCGGCCATACCGTGCGGACAGCCAAAGTTCAGCTCTATCCCGTCGGCTCCGGTTGCCTCGACCAAGGGCAGGATAGCCTTCCACGATTCCTCGTCACAGGGGACCATGATCGACACGATTAGCGCGCGGTCAGGGTAGTCCTTTTTGACGCGGGTGATCTCTTCGAGGTTGGTTTGCAGCGACCGATCCGTGATCAGCTCGATATTGTTCAGCCCCAGCAGACGGCGATCCGCGCCCCAGATCGCACCGTAGCGCGGGCCGGACACGTTGACGACCGGCGGCCCTTCGGAGCCGAGCGTTTTCCACACGACGCCGCCCCATCCGGCCTCATAGGCACGGCGGACGTTGTATTCCTTATCAGTTGGCGGCGCCGAGGCCAGCCAGAACGGGTTAGGGGATTTGATACCTAGAAAATTTGTCGTCAGATCAGCCATGGCTTAGGCCCCCATCAGAACAGAGTGGATGTCTTCGGCCGCATCTCGCCCTTCGGCGACGGCCCAAACGGTGAGGTCTTTGCCCAAGGTGGTGCAATCGCCACCGGCCCAAACCCCTGAAACGCTGGTGCGTCCGGCGCCGGTGACGGCGATTTTACCGTCCTCGGTCTGTAGGCCGGCCTGTGTGGTCAGAGTTTGGCCAATCGCCTTGAACACCTGATCGGCAGCAAGGGTCACTGTCTCGCCCATGCCCTGCAATTTGCCATCGACCACAGCGGTATATTCCAGCGTAATGCCATGATCCTCGACCGATTTGGGCATCACGTTGAACAACAGCCGCACGCCCTTGGACGCAGCGAGGTCCTGTTCAAACCGGCTGGCGGGCATGTCATCGCGACCACGGCGGTAGGCAATCGTCACGCTATCGGCACCCAGCAATTTTGCCTGAACAGCCGCATCCACTGCGGTCATCCCGCCACCGATCACCACAACGTTGCGCCCCACGGGCAGCGTGGTCAAATCACTGCACTGGCGCAGGTCTGCGATAAACTCGACCGCATCGGTGGCCTTATCCTCGCCAGAGGTCCGCAGCGCATTCACACCGCCCAGTCCGACAGCCAAAAACACCGCGTCAAAGTCATTTTGCAGCTCCGTCAGCGACACATCGCGGCCAAGGCTCACACCCGTCCGCAGGTCGATACCGCCGATCTGCATCAGCCACTCGACCTCTTTGGCAGCAAAGTCATCGGTCGATTTGTAGGATGCGATGCCGTATTCGTTCAGCCCGCCGGGTTTGGGTTTGCTGTCATAGATCGTGACGGCATGGCCCTTCGTCGCCAAACGATGCGCACAGGCCAGACCCGCGGGCCCAGCGCCGACAACGGCAACCGATTTCCCGGTCGCGGCGGCGCGCACGAACGGATGACCCTGTTTCGCCATCAACGTATCCGTCGCATACCGCTGCAAACGACCGATGGTGACAGGCTTGCCTTCGGCGGTTTCGCGCACGCAGGCCTCTTCGCACAGGGTTTCCGTCGGACAGACGCGGGCGCACATCCCGCCCAGAATGTTCTGCGACAGGATGGTTTTCGCTGCGGCCTCCGGCGTGCCGGTCTGAATCTGGCGGATGAACAGCGGAATATCGATGCTGGTCGGGCAGGCTGTCATGCACGGCGCATCGTGGCAGAAATAACAGCGGTCGGCGGCAACCTGCGCCTCGTGTGGATCATACTGAGGATGAAGATCGCCAAAATTGGCTGCGATCTCATCCCCGCTCAGGCGACCGGCGACAATTCCGGGGGTCATGGGGGTGGTCATCGTGGCTCCCTGTTCTGGCCTCTCGCGGGCCTTGGACAGGTTCAGCATGCCACAGGTCTATTTTTTATCAAACGGTAAATTTTAGGCAGCTTGCGAACGGCTGGTCAAGGTCACCACACGACCTGACGCATCACCGGGATCATGCGTCACCAAAATGGTCGGCAGACCAGCCGCCCTCGCCAAGACATAGCTACGGATCTGCTGCCTGAGCGCCTGATCAAGCTTGCTAAACGGTTCATCCAGCAACAGCGCCTCGGGCTCTGACAGCATCGTACGCAACAGAGCGACCCGCACCCGTTGCCCCCCTGACAGACTGGCCGGATCACGATGATAGAACCCTGCCAGATCAATGTCTTGCAGGGCGGCATGGATGATTTCGCGTCGCTGGGCGCGGCTCCCCTTGGCCGCTAGACCAAAGGCCAGATTTTGCCCGACAGACAGATGCGGAAACAGCAGATCGTCCTGCATCAAAATCCCGATCCGGCGCCGATAGGCCGGCAGCCCCGTTATATCCTGCCCGTCCAGATTCACGCTGCCGGACATCGAAAATGCGGGGTCCAGATTGCCGCTGATCGCGGCCAACAGACTGGATTTGCCTACGCCCGACGGGCCCATGATCGTCAGAACCTCGCCCGCGCGAACGGTTTCGGACAGTCGAAACAGGGTCCGTCCGCGTAACGTGACCGACAAGTCTGCCAAAACCAGAGTGCTAGCCATGCAACATCCCCCTTCGATTCCGGAACAGCCGCCGCGGGACCGTGATCGCAATCACAATCGGCATCAGAGCGGCAAATGTTTGCGCAACCGTCATCACCCCGATCAGTCGCCGGTCCCCGCCCGCAGCAAAGGCGACCGCCTCGGTGGTCAGCGTCGTGACACGCCCGCCACCGATCAAAAGCGTCGGCAAATATTGACCGATAGAGACCGCTGCGCCAATCGCCCATGCCTTCAGGATCGCCGCCAGCACCATAGGACCGCGAACGATCCAGAACCGGCGCCAAGGCCCCGCCCCCAGTCCAGCGGCAACCGCATCGAATCTGCGGTCCCATGCGCGATAGGGACCCGCCAGCGTCAGCCAGACATAGGGAAACACAAACACCAGATGGGCCGCAAAGACCGGCGCAATCCCTTGGCGCAATCCAAAGGTCAACATCATGACCTGAAGCCCCGGCAAGAACGCAACCTGCGGCGCGATCAGCGGCAGATACAGCGCCCAGTTTGGCAAATCCTCTTGGCGTTCCAGCAGCGCAAGGGCCAGCCCAACCGCAAGGGTTGCCGCACCCAGCGCCAGTATCAGCGTTTCGGCCAGAATATCCCTGTCCGCAGCGAACCGTTGCCAGTGGCCTAGCGTCCCTGCACGCGGCCAGAGGTCCGGCCACATCCATGACTGCGTCATCGACCACTCCGCCGCCATGACCAATCCGGTGATCACCGTCGCGCCGATGATCCCTGCCGCAAACCAGCCGATTGGCCGCAGCGTGTTTAGCTGTGGTCTGACTCTCTGCTCTATCGCCCGCACGCCCAACGCCCGCAGACCCCGCTCTAACCCGATCCAGAACAGGATTGCGCCCAGAACCAGCCCGCTTTGCAGGATGGCGGCGGCGGCCCCTCTCATCCGCAGGGACAGGTCGGGATCAGACATCCATTGGACTGTCAGCACCGACAGGGTCGGCGGAACGGTCGGACCAATGATCAGCGCAACATCCACAACCGTCATCGAATAGGCCAGCACCAGAAAGATCGGCAACCGGATCTGGCGGTACAGATTGGGCCAGATCACATACCACCATGCCGAGAGGCGATCCGCCCCCAGCCCGCCTGCCGCGATGCCCAGCGCCCGAACCGGGACCTGAGGCAGCGCAGCGAGGATCATCAACAGCAGGAACGGCACCTCTTTGCACACCAAGGCAAACACCAGCGCGAGCCCTGCCGGATCGTTGACAATCAGCAGGTCCGGCGGGCGCTCCCATCCGACGAGTGGCGCAATCAGACGCGCCACAATGCCAGAGGGCGCGATCAGAAACATCACGCCATAGGCAACCGAGGCATGCGGGATCGCCAATATCGGCGATAGCCATCGCGCCATCCGGTTTAGCCAGCGCCCTTGGGCCAAAACGCCGGCGATCAAACCCGCGCCCACGACCGAAGTCCCCGTGGCCAAGAGGCCGACACTGGCCGACAGCCCAACAGCGCGCGTCAAACCGGGCACGGCCAACAGGTCGGCAAAGGGCGCGAGGCTGACACTGCGATAGCCCAGTGCCGGGAATATTCCAAAGGCCGGTGCCAGAACGCCCAATGCCCCCGCCGTCACCGGCAAGAGCAGCAGACCTAGCACCAGCGCCCGCAGCATTGTCAGTTGGCCTGACCGTATCTGGTCTGCCAGTCCTCTGCGATACGGGTCATCCAGCTGGGATGAGGTTCGGCCTGTGCCGGACCCAAATCAGCGGGGCTGAGCGTTGCAATGCCAAGATCCAGCCGATCAAACGCCGCACGATCTGCGGGTGCCAGCGCATCCATCGCCAGTACCGTGCCATACCCCAAAACATTGGGGTCCTGCGCGTGGGCCTGCGCCTCGGGCGAGAGGAGGAAATTCGCGACAACCATCGCCGCGGCCTTGGACCCGGAGTTAAACGGAATAGCGACGAAGGAGGCGTTTCCGATGGTGCCCTTGTCCAGCACAAAGGTCCGCACGGTATCCGGCAACAGGCCGTTGGCAATCGCGGTCGAGGCCTCGGACGGGCTAAAGGAAATCGCGATATCGACTTCGTTGTCGGCAATCAACTGAAGCTGTGCCGGCCCGGTCTGCGGATAGGCCGCACCTGCGCGCCAGAGGTTCGGTGTCAACGCATCCAGCCAATCCCAGAGCGGCTGGGTCACCTCGGCGTAAACGTCGTCCGTTGCGGGCATGGCCAGAACACTCGGGTCCGCGACCAGATCGACCAGCGCCTGTTTCAAAAAGGTCGTTCCGAGGAAATCGGGCGGCTGCGGATAGGTAAACCGGCCCGGATGTTCGGCAGCCCAGGCCAGCAGGGCCTGCATATCGCCCAGCGGCACCGCATCGGCGGTATCATACATGAATACCACCTGCGCCATGGCCCATGGGCTCTCGTAGCCTTCGGTGGGAACGGTAAAATCGGTGGTTACGGTCTTGCCCGCAACATCGACATAGGCCCAATTCGGCAATTGTTCGGCAAAGGGACCAAAGAGCAGCCCGGCCTCCTTCATCGAAGCAAAGTTCGCGCCGTTGATCCAGATGAGGTCGATCGCGCCATCCGTCGTCTGGCCGGCCTGCTGTTCGGACAGCACACGGGTCACGGCATCGGCGGTATCGGACAGCTTGACATGTTCCAGCGTGATGCCAAAGTCGTCCTGCACCCGTTGACCAACCCAAGCGATAAAGTCGTTTGTTGCCGTCGACCCGCCCCAAGCGTTCCAATAGACCGTTTGGCCCTGCGCCTGCTCTACGACTGCGTCCCAGTCTGCCACAGACGGCTCTGCCAACGCGGCCACCGGCAATACTGCCGCCAAGGCCAGCCCGAGTTTGGTCATTTTAGGTCCTTTCCTTCACAAATATCTGCTTCGCCCCCCAGACCCTCAGCCCGGCTGTCAGAAAACATAGCCCGCCAAAAATCCAAGCAAGGGGAACGAACACCGTCGGAAACAGGCAAATCACCACAAAAAACGCGATGGTTTCCGTCCCCTCTAGCAGTCCATTCGAATAATAGAGCGATTTGTTACCCTGCGCTGTCGTTTCCATACCGTAACGGTCAGCCAACAAGGCGTATCCCAGAAAGCTGGCGCCATTGACATAGAACGAGGTCAGCAGAAACGCACCGGCAGCGCCATGAGTTGGCACGTCGGCAAACACAAAGCCCAAGGGCACCGCCCCGTAGAACAGAAAATCCGCCGTAATATCGAGATACCCACCGAAATCGTACTTGCGCGTCGCGCGGGCAATCGCACCGTCGAGGCCATCGGCAATGCGCCCCAGCACCAGCGGCAGCAAGGCCCATGTCGTTGCGCCCAGCGCGATCAACACCGCTGCGATCAGGCCCAGCGCCAGCCCCAAGAGGGTCACTTGATTGGCCGTCAGTCCAAGGCCAGCCAGTTTGCGCCCCGCCCAGTTCAGGGGCGGATCGATCAACTTGCGTGCCTTTGAATCTAACATGGACCCTCCGTTCCGCGGCAGTGTTGCCGTATGGCGCAAACCTGTGCAACTGGCCGCCGGAGATTTTAATACCCAACTTATTCAGTCGGAATTGACACATCCTACAAAATCAGTCAGGTAAAGAGGGCGATTCAGGAGATCAGCCGTGTCTGACATGTCAAACAGCCCCAAAGCGCCGCGTGGCGGTGCCCCTGTCGGTCAACTCCGCGACCTTGACCCGATTGAGGCGGCATCGGTTTTGTATCTTCGGCTGTGGTGCGAAGGGGAAACAGGTCGCGCCCGCCTGCATCAGGATTTTGTGACCACCTTGGGCCCATCGCAGGGCGAGGCAGCCGTTGGTGCGTTCGAGGACCTGTGCGGACTGTGCACCCAGTGTGGCCGTCGTCCGCTGATGCGGCATTCAATGTCATGCGCCTGTCTGGGTGCGGACGAGAGCTGCTTTGCCAATCTCATCGCCCTCGCCGGTGAGGGCGAGCGCGAAGATGCGGCGCTTCTGGCCTCTTTGATCGTACGCCCCGGCTATGCGCTGCCGGTGGCGGATCTGGCTGCTTCGGTGGCACTTGCGTTCCGGCAAATGATGGTCGGCGCCCAACTCACGACTTCTCCTACGCTGCATTGAAAGGATGACAATGTTTCGAACCCTCTGGACCTCGGCGGCAACTGTCGCACTGTTTGCCGGCGCCGCTTCGGCCCAAGATCGCGCGGCCATTCTGACCAACTATTCTGACATCGCGCTGGCTGCCTACTCTGATAGCCTGTCCACCGCTCAGACGCTCAAGTCTGCTGTCGACGCGTTTTTGGCTGCTCCGTCGCCGGAAACGCTCGACGCCGCACGCAGCGCGTGGCTGGCCGCCCGCGTCCCCTATCAACAGACCGAAGCCTTTCGGTTTGGCAACTCGATCGTTGACGACTGGGAGGGCAGCGTCAACGCCTGGCCGCTGGACGAAGGTCTGATCGATTACGTCGACGCCAGCTATGGCGGGGCCACCGATGTCAACGAATTGGCCGCTCTGAACGTGATTGCCAACACCTCCTTTGAGGTGGCGGGTCAGACGATCGACGCCACCGACATCACTCCCGCCCTGATCGGCGAGGTCCTGAACGAGGCAGACGGGATCGAAACCAACGTCGCCCGCGGCTATCACGCCATCGAATTCCTGCTCTGGGGTCAGGACCTGAACGGAACCAGCGCCGGAGCGGGCAATCGTCCCTACACCGACTATGTTCAGGGCGATGACTGCACCAACGGCAATTGTGATCGCCGCGCGCAGTATCTGACCTCGGTCACCGACCTGCTGATCGAGGATCTGACCTACATGGTCGATCAGTGGGATGCGGACGGCGCAGCACGGGCTGCGGTCACCGCAGATGAAACCGCAGGGATCGCCGCGATCCTGACTGGCATGGGCAGCCTGTCCTACGGCGAATTGGCGGGCGAGCGGATGCGGCTTGGCGTCATGCTGAACGACCCCGAAGAAGAACACGATTGTTTCTCTGACAACACGCACAACAGCCATTACTACGACGCGCTGGGCATCCAGAACGTCTATCTGGGGCATTACGTCCGCGTCGATGGCACTGTTGTCGAAGGTCCCTCGCTGTCCGATCTGATCGCCAGCACCGATGCCGATCTCGATGCGGAAATGAAGGCGAAACTGGACACCACCATGACCGCGATGTCGGCGATGGTTGCGGCTGTCCAGAACGGCATGGCCTATGACCAGATGCTGGACCGTGAAAACGCCGAGGGCGAAGCGATCCTGATGGCCGCCGTCAACGGCCTGATCGACCAGACCGCCACGATCGAACGCGTTGTTGCCGCCGCAAAACTGGACGCGATCGAGTTTGAAGGGTCCGACAGCCTCGATAACCCGGACGCTGTGTTCCAATAACAGGGGAAAACGGATGATCGTCTGTAGCTGTCAGAACATTAGCGATCGCGACATTCATGCCGCCATCGACTGGATGCGGGCAGCCGACCCGCGGACGATCATCACCCCCGGCAAGGTGTATCACGCGTTGGGAAAGGCGGCAGACTGCGGGGGCTGCATGCCGCTTTTTCTTTCCAAAATGCGAGAAAACGTTAACTTAAGTGTGCCAAGCCAACTTCGTGGTCTGCGGACCACTCTAGCAAAGGAGCACGAGAATGAAGGGCGACGAGAAGGTCATCGAATTTCTGAACCGCGCGCTGCGGTCTGAACTGACAGCGGTCAGCCAGTATTGGCTGCACTACCGGCTACAGGACGACTGGGGTCTTGGTCATATGGCCAAGAAGAGCCGCGAAGAAAGCATCGAAGAGATGCAGCACGCCGACAGGTTGATCACTCGGATCATCTTTTTGGGCGGTCATCCCAATCTGCAAAAGCTGGACCCTCTGCGGATCGGACAAACGCCCAAAGAAACGCTCGAAGCGGATCTGGCGGCCGAACAAGAGGCGCGCGCGCTCTATGCCGAGGCGCGGACCTATTGCATGCAAATCGGCGACTATGTGTCGATGAAACTCTTTGAAGAGTTGTTGACCGACGAGGAAGGGCATATCGACTTCCTCGAAACTCAACTCGATCTCTACGAACGACTGGGAGCCGAAGGGTATGCCCTCCTTAATGCGTCCAAAATGGACGAAGCTGAATAAACCCCTCATCTGTGCTGTCCTTTTGGGCAGCACAGCCATGGCGGAAACCCTTGACTATTCCGCGCTGACGGACATCCACCTCAACGTCATTCCCCGGACCCAGGACGAGATCAGCCGCATTGGCCGGGTGATCCAACCTACCGACGATTTTAGCACCCCCGAACGGTTCGAAGACAAACCAGCAGGCGCGGCGACAGTGCGCGCGACAACGACAGCGGATGCGTTTTCGCTATCGTCGGGCAACATGCCGTTCGAGCGGGAATTGGATTTTAAGGTCGGGAACGGTCTGTTCCGGAAAATCTGGGTTTCATCGCCCTCCTCGACCTTGGCGTCGGACGGGTTGGGGCCGCTCTATAATGCGCGCGGCTGCCAGAACTGCCACCTCAAGGATGGCCGAGGCCACCCGCCTGAGGGGCCGGAGGATAACGCGGTCTCGATGTTCCTGCGGGTGTCCATCCCCGGCACGCCCCAAGATGGCGTCGCCGAAATTGCAGATTACATCGCGACCCTTCCAGAGCCGACCTATGGCAGCCAGCTTCAGGATTTTGGCGTTGCAGGGCATCCGGCGGAATACCGGCTGGACATCACCTACACCGATGTCGTCGTTGAACTGAGCGAAGGCGAAACCGTGACCCTGCGCAAACCGACCTATACCGCCGCCGATCTGGGGTATGGGCCGATGCACCCGGACGCGATGCTGTCGCCGCGTGTCACACCGCAAATGATCGGGCTTGGTTTGATCGAAGCGATCCCCGCCGCCGATATTCTGGCCAATGCCGATGAGACCGACGCGGATGGCGACGGCATTTCCGGACGTCCGAATATCGTCATGTCTGACGAATTCGGGGTCCCGATGCTGGGGCGTTTCGGGCTCAAGGCCGGCGCACCGACCATCAAGGAGCAATCCGCCCATGCCTTTGCCGGGGATATCGGCATCTCGTCTCCACTTAGCCCGCATGGATGGGGCGAGTGCACCGAGGCGCAGGTTGATTGCCGTGCCGCGCCGGATGGTGGCGATCAGGCCCGCGGCGGACTGGAAATCGACGCCGAAGGTCTGGATCTAGTGACGTTCTATTCCCGCAACCTCGCCGTACCTGCGCGGCGCGATCTGGACGATCCGGCGGTGCTGCGCGGCAAAGAGGTGTTCTACACGACGGGGTGCATTTCCTGTCATACGCCGAAATTTGTGACCAACCGGTTGGAGGGCCAGCCAGAGCAATCGTTCCAACTGATCTGGCCCTACTCCGATTTCCTGCTGCATGACATGGGCGAGGGATTGGCGGATCATCGTCCCGAAGCGCGGGCGACCGGGACAGAATGGCGCACGCCGCCGCTGTGGGGCATCGGCCTGACGCAGCAGGTTAGTGGCCACACCTATTTCCTCCATGATGGCCGTGCGCGGTCCCTGCTCGAGGCTGTTCTATGGCACGGCGGCGAGGCCGAGGCCCAGCGCGATACTGTCATTAACATGCCCAAAGCCGATCGGGATGCCCTGATCGCCTACCTGGAAAGCCTATGATGCGTTCTACCGCTCTCTTGTTCGCAACGCTTGCCGGTCCGGTTTTCGCCGGGCCTGCGGATGTGATAGAACAGCAAATTCTGCCCAGCTTTGGCGCGTTTTCACAAGCAACGGCCGCGCTACATGACGCTGCGGTAGCGGACTGCCAGCCTGCAGCCGTGATCCCGGCCTATAACGCAGCCTTTGATGCGTGGCTGGCCGTTGGTCATTTGCGGATCGGGCCCACCGAAGAAGGGGCGCTGCATGTCGCCTTTTGGCCCGATGATCGCGGTTTCACGCCCAAGACCCTGAACGGGCTGATCGCCGCGCAGGACCCGGTGATCGACACGCCCGCGACGATGGAAACGCTGTCGATCGCGGCCAAGGGGTTGTTTGCGCTGGATATGATGCTCTTTGATCCGGCGTTTAACACCTACACGGCTGATAGCTATAGCTGCCGACTGGTGATTGCGATCACGGAAAATCTGGCGATCGAGGCCGCAGAACAAGAGGCCGCTTGGCGCTCCGATTTCGCGCCGATCCTGCTAGGCGAGGTGCCCAACGCCGATGGTCGCACCCTGACCGAACGTGAGGCCTTTCAAACCCTGTATACGCAGATTGTATCCGGGGTAGAAAACAATAAAATTCAGCGGGTTGATCGCCCTCTTGGCACGTTTGACCGCCCCCGCGCCCGCCGGGCCGAGGCATGGCGGTCCGAGAGGTCCCTGCAAAACATTCTGGTTTCGACGGACGCGATGGTGCGCGAGGCGCAACTGCTCATGGGGGCGGACCTGCCGCTGACGCTGGAATGGCAGGCCGCCATGCACAAGGCCGCCGCCAAGATCGACGACCCGACCTTTGCCGATATTGAGGCGGACTCCGGCGCTTGGCTCAAGCTGCAGATCGTTGGCGAACAGATCGACTATGTCAAATCGGCCATCGAAGTCGAAATCGGGTCGGTACTGGGTATCGAGGCCGGATTTAACTCCTCGGACGGTGACTGATGACCAGCCGCAGAACCTTTCTCGCGGCGCTGATAGCAACAGGCGCCACCCCCGGCCTGAGTTGGGCGAGCGTCGGGAACCCGTCGTTTATTGCCGCCGCAAAACAGGGCGATGGCTATTCTCTGCACGGCCTCACCACAGAGGGGCAGATCACATTTTCTGTCCCCCTGCCCGCGCGTGGTCATGCCGGGGCCGGGCACCCTACCCTGCCGATTGCCATTGCCTTTGCCCGGCGGCCCGGGCGCTATGCCTTGGTGATTGATTGCACCACGGGACAGGTGATCCGGGAACTGACCCCGCCTGACGGGACCGCCTTTAACGGGCATGGGTTCTATCTGGACGGCGGTCGCATGCTGATCACGGTCGAACAGAATGACGCTGACAGCGCCGGGAAACTGGGCCTGTGGGACGTTGAGGCAGGGTATAAGCGGATCGGCGAGGTATCGACCCACGGCATTGGCCCGCATGAGGCGCGTCTGATGCCAGATGGCGAAACCATCGTGGTCGCGAATGGTGGCATCGCCACTGATGCCAGCGACCGGACCAAGCTCAACATTCCCGACATGCGTCCCAATCTGGCCTATCTGACGCTCGATGGGCTGGCCGAACTGGTCGAACTGGAGGAGGATCTCCACTTCAACTCGATCCGCCATCTGGCCGTCAATCGGGACGGGCTGGTCGCCTTTGCCATGCAGTGGGAGGATGACCCGTCTTATGCCCCGCCGCTCTTGGGTCTGCACCGTCGCGGCACCGACCCGATTTTGGCTGAGGCCCCGCTAGAGGACGAGATCCTGATGCAGGGATACGCCGGTTCCATCGCCTTTGCCGGAGATGAGACCGAGGTTGCGATCACCTCCCCATATGGCGGGCGAATGCATCGGTTTTCACCCGATGGTGCGTTTCTGGGGTCAGTGACGCGGGCCGATATTTGCGGACTGGCGACCTGCGGGACAGGATTTCTGGCTAGCGACGGGTTCGGCAAGGTGGTCGCCATCACGGGTGGCCGCGAACGACACCTAGCCGACCACAGCGTGAGCTGGGATAACCACATCGTCGCGCTATAAGATCCGGAGAATGATTGGATAGTCCTATTTATTGGTAGGGCCGTCCATTCTCAGACCCCATTCGGCCGCCTATCCTACCCCTCACGCCAGTCGGGAGGATCGTATGCGCACACAGGTTTGTATTATCGGAGGAGGCCCCTCCGGGCTGCTGCTGTCACAACTCTTGCACAAGCGCGGCATTGATACGATCGTGCTAGAGCGGAAAACCCGCGACTATGTTCTGGCCCGCATTCGCGCCGGGGTCTTGGAACAGGGATTTGTCAATCTCATGCGTGAGGCAGGCGTTTCGGACCGTATGGACCGCGAAAGCTATGTCCATGACGGCACGGTGATGTCGCGCAACGATGACCATTTTCGCATCGATTTTACCCATCACACCGGCACCCCCGTCGTCGTCTATGGACAGACCGAGGTGACGCGCGATCTCTATGATGCGCGCGAAGCGATGGGCGGCAAAATCATCTACAACACCGATGGCGTGACCATTCACGATGCCAAAACCGATGCGCCCTACGTGACCTATACGGTGGACGGGACGGAATTCCGCATCGACTGTGATTACATCGCGGGCTGTGACGGGTTTCACGGGGTCAGCCGCAAAACCATTCCTGACAATGTCCGAACCGACTATGAAAAGGTCTATCCCTTTGGTTGGCTGGGGATTTTGTCGGAAACGCCGCCCGTCCATCACGAATTGATCTACGCCAATTCCGACAATGGCTTCGCGCTCTGTTCGATGCGCAATGCCAATCTGTCGCGCTATTATGTTCAGGTCCCCCTGACCGATCAGGTCGAAGCCTGGAGCGATGATCGGTTCTGGACCGCGCTCAAATCCCGTATTCCCGGTGAATTTGCGGAACAGTTGATCACGGGCCCGTCGATCGAAAAGTCCATCGCGCCGCTAAGGTCCTTTGTCACCGAACCGATGCAATGGGGGCGGTTGTTCCTGTGCGGGGATGCAGCCCATATCGTGCCGCCCACGGGCGCCAAGGGGTTGAACACCGCGGCCTCTGATATCCACTACCTCTATCACGCCTTGGTGGCACATTATCTGGACGGCGAAGCCGAAGGCATAGACCGCTATTCTGAAAAGGCGCTGCTGCGGATCTGGAAGGCCGAACGGTTTAGCTGGTGGATGACCAACCTGTTGCACCAATTCCCCGACCAGACGGATTTTGACCGCAAAATGCAGTCGGCAGAGCTGGCGTTCCTGCGGGATAACGACAGCGCACAGGCTGTTCTGGCCGAAAATTACGTCGGTCTACCGTATTGAGTTTGCGTTAGGCGACTCGCCCTATTTCGGGTTAGCGTTCCCGCGTAGCCCGAGGGGGGGTATATTATGACAACTGAATTTACGGTGTTTGCTGGCACCACAAAGGGCGTTTTTATCCTGAAATCGCCGGATAGATCTGATTGGGCCTTTAGTGGCCCGCATTGCAAGGATTGGCCGATCAACCATGTCACAAGCGACGGCGACGATGTTTGGGCGGTTGGTGGCAATGACTGGTGGGGCGCAGGGGTCTGGCATTCGGGGGATGGCGGCACGACTTGGGATTTGACCCGGCTGTCACGCGGACAGTTGGACAATTGGCTCGAAAACGAACCCGAAATGGCGCAGATGTTCGGCTTTGGCGCCGCCACGGACGCGCCGTTCAGTGGCGAACTTGATGCGCTCTGGTCGATCCATATGGCTGGCGGCCGCCTGTTCGCGGGTGGCAAACCTGGTATTCTCATTGTGAGCGATGATCGCGGCAAAACATGGACCAAGGTCACCGGCCTCACCAATCATGAGAGCCGGGACACGTGGAATCCCGGTGGTGCCGGCATGACCCTGCACACATTGATTTCCGACCCGAACAAACCGAATAAACTCTGGGCTGCAATCTCCGCAGCGGGCGTATTTGCCAGCGAAGATGCCGGCGCGACATGGCACCGCCGCAACCGCATTTCCAATGCCGACGAGGCGGAAATTGGCCATTGCGTGCACAACATGGTCCGCGCCCCCGGCGATGACGACCTGCTGTATATGCAAAACCACCACGGGGTCTATCGAAGCCCGGACGGAGGACACACCTGGCAGAACATCACCGACGGTTTGCCCAGCGACTTTGGCTTTCCGATCATGGTCAGCCCGCTGGATCCCGAGACGGTTTATACCCTTCCGCTGCTCGACCCGATGAATGGCCGCTATCCTGTGGGCGCATCTGCGGCAGTCTATCGGTCACGGAATGGCGGTCTGGATTGGGAAAAAACCCAGAACGGCCTGCCGACCGAAAATTGCTACTTTACCGTGTTGCGCCAGTCGATGGCGTCCGACGCGGCGGATGGACTGTATTTCGGCACCAACAGCGGGTCGGTCTTTGCGACCTATGATCGGGGCGACCAGTGGCATGAAATCGCCAGCCACCTGCCCACGGTCCTATGTGTCGAGTCCCGCTCGCGTTGACCATACGTCAAATATGTCGGGCGAATGCGATTTTTCGCCCGACAGTCTGATCTGGATCAGTTTTGTGCGCAGCGATTTGTGACATCCCTATTCCCGACTCAGTCCGAGGAAGGGGAACATCGTGCGCCTAACCACAAGAACCAATCTGGCCATTCGCGTCCTGATGTATTGCGGCGTCAATGAGGACAGGATCAGCCGTTCCGCCGAAATCGCGGAGGCCTGTAATGCCTCGGCGAACCACCTCGCACAGGTTGTTCATCTGCTCCATGTCAACGATTTTATCACGGCGACCCGCGGCCGGACCGGTGGCGTGCGACTGGCCCGCGCTGCATCCATGATCAACATCGGTCAGGTATTTCGCGTGTTCGAGGCTGAAATGCCCTTTACCGAATGCGCTGCGCCGGACACCAATACCTGCCCGCTGGTCAGCTCTTGTCGGTTAAAATCTGCGATCCAACGGGCCCTGGACGCGTTTTTCCACGAACTCGATATGGTGACGCTCGAGGATTTGGTCAAAGGCAATTGTGGCCTGACAGAAATCCTGCGCATCCGTGAAGGGCTGCAACCGCAAAACTGTTCTGAAACAGTCGGCGCATAAATCCTGAAAATTGGCGGAACCCTATCCGCCAAAAAACCACTGCTCCCAAAGGACAACGAACAGAAGTGAGTTGTTTTGGGGAGAAGTGGTGCCGGAGAAGGGACTCGAACCCCCGACCCCATCATTACGAATGACGTGCTCTACCAGCTGAGCTACACCGGCATCCTTCTACGCCGCAAATCTGCGGCGTAGGCGGCTCTTAGCATTGCTAGGCCGCCCCGAAAAGACCTATTTTTCGTCTTCGCTGACAACAACTTCGGCGTCGACGGTTTCGGGCTGCGCCTGCTTTGCCTCTGCCTCGGGGTCCTGCCCCACAATCAGCGGCAACATTTCGGACCCTTTGGGCATAGCCCTACCCGTTTGCGTCGGCTGTCGCCAAGATAGCGTGTCAAACGATCCGCAGCTACCGCAAACCGGACCCCATTCGGCGTGGACATGCTGGCATTTGTCGCAGACCCACTGCGGCCCACGCGGGGCGACCAGCGCCTTGGTCAGCCAGCCGCGCACAACCTGTTCCGTTGCACCGCTGCCTTTTTCAATCGCGGCCATCAGCGTCAAAACGCGAACCGTCGGATCGGTTTCTATCAAGTCACCCAAGGCGCGACGGGCCTCCGGGAAATCCTCGGCCGCAATATTCAGCTCGGCCAACAACATCCGGGTTTCCGGGTCGTTAGGGTTTATTTTTGTCAGGGCTTTGAACCGTTTGAGCCGGGCAGAAGGGGTTTCGTCTGGGACGATTTCCGCAAAAGCCGCCGCCAGATCCGGGTGCGGTTTGGCTGACCATGCCTTGGTCAGAACGCGTGCTGCGTTTTTGCCGTTATCCTTGGCGATATAGCTGCGTGCGGCCAGGACGGCGGCCGGAATCAAATCCGGCGACTGTTTGTTGGCGACAATCGCGGCCTCTTGTACCTCGATCGAGCTATCTTCGCTGATCAGGTCCTTGGCTTCGGACAGGGCGAGCACCGCGTCGCGGCGGCGGTGGACATCGCGGGGCAGGGTGCCGGTCTTTGCCTTTGCGGCCAAGGTTTCCCGCGCACCCTTCCAGTCGCCGCTCTCGGCCTGCAGTTTCAGCAAGATATCCTGCGTTTCAACATGGCGCGGCTTCAGCGCAAAGGCCTTTTCCGCCAGTTTCAGCGCGGTTTCGGTATCGCCACGATCCAGTCGCTGGCGCATCAGCCCCCGAATCCCGACGAAACGGGTCCGATCATCCTCGAGCAGTTGTTTATAGGCCTCTTCTGCCTTTTTGCCGTCACCCGCTACTTCAGCCGCTTGCGCGATCAAAAGCGTGGTCAATTCCGGCTTGCCCAGTAGTTTTTCTGCCCGGGCGGCCTTGGTCAGGGCCAAGTGCCCTTCACCAGAAGCAACAGCCAGCATCCCTTCGGACAGGGCGGCATAGCCACGTTCCACACGATTTCGGGTGAAATAGCGCGACACGGCGGTCTCATCCCCGGTCAGGAATTTAACAAAGGCAACCAGCAAGCCGACAAATTTGAACAGCAGCCAAACCAGAGCGACCAACCCCAAGAGAGCAAAGGCAACTTCGAGCGGACCCAGACGCATTTCCAGCCCGGCAAAGGTAATCATCACCTCGCCAGAGAGTTGCGACAGCTCCATTGCTCCATAGGTCAGCGCAGTCACGCCGAGGACAAAGGCCAGGATCTTAAGCAGGGACCATAGCATGTTCAGCGCCTCACTTGGAAATTTCGGTCAAGGTTTCAATCGCCGCCAGTGCATCGACACGCGATTGCGCCAACGCAACCCAGTCGGTCATGGGGGCCTGCGCCTGATCGGGAAGAGTGGCGATTTCGGCGAGTGCATCGGTCAAGCGCCCCTGACGCACGGCCTCTTCGGCGCGAGACAGGATCGCGTCCGCATCGGCCCCATCCTTGGGCGAGACCGAGCGCACATCGAAAGTATTGCGCAAAAATCCACCAATCGTCCCCGCATTTTCACCGGACACGCCAGCAGCACGGGCAGCCGCCAGCCCAGCGCGAGCGGCGGCAGCGAATTCGTTCTGCAAATCTGACAAGGTCGCAACCCCGGAGGCCGCAGGTGCGGTCAAACCAGCGGGCAGGGGCTGACCGGCAGCAGCCTGAACCGCCGCTAGATCGTCAGCATAGGGCAGGCCGGTTTCAAGCGCGCTCTGCACCTTGGCGGCAGCAACACGGAGCGCGGCATCACGGGCCGCCTGGGCGGCGGCGGCCTCTTCAGCCTCGGCGGCGGCGCGGGCCTGTTCCAGTTGCGCAGCGGCGGCATCGGCCAATTCCTGTAGGCGGGCCTGCTCAGCCGCCAACTGTTCGCGCAATGCGTCTGTCTGCGCCATTGTCGCATCAATCGCGGCCTGCGTCGCCGCATCATCCAGAACCGCGGCAGAAACCGTCGCGGTTTCAAGCTGCTCGATCCGTGTCGCCAAAGCGGACATCTGATCCCTCATCTGCGCCAAATCACGAGTTGAAGCATCAAGGGCAGCACCCAGAGCGGCCTGAACCACAGAGTCGACATCGACAGAGCCAATTTCGGAAATCTGGGTAGACAGCGCCGAAATCTGCGTCTCCAACGCCGCCAGATCGGCCGCCTTGGGCAAGACGTAGTAAGCCGCACCAAAACCTATGCCGCCCGCGACGAGGCTGGCAATCATCACAGGTAGAAATCCGCTCGAAGACCGGGGCTGAGGGGCAGGCACCGCGGCAACGGCCGGTGCTTTGTCATCCGACGGAATGACAGTCTCCGGTTCCACGGTTTCGGTTTGGGGTTGGTCGCTGGTTGCGTCTGCGCTCTCAGTTTCGACTTGGGCATCCGAACCGATTTTGGGGTCTTCGATGACAATCGCCGCTTCGACTTCGGTCTCGGTGACGGTTGCATCCTCTTGATGTTCGGGCTTGGGTGCCTCTTCCTGAGTCAAAACGAATCCCCGCAATGCAGTCTCTTTACCGGACGAACGTAGTCACCTCCGCTCCAAGTCACAAGGAAGCAGGACCCCTAGTTTGTTCGATCAGCAAGCGACAGGTCGCCGCAATCATGTCCGCGCTATTTGGACTTTGCGCCACAACGACGCGCTGCGGCCCAAGGCGGGCAGCCTGTTCTGCCACGGCCTCGCTCATGGCGACGATGGTCAAAGGGCAGGTAGGCCGGCACGCAATCAGATCGGCGGTGCGCGGTGAAAACAACGGCAGGACCACCGGCGTCTGAGAGGTTAGCGCCTGAACCGCCTCGCGGGTCAGGGGACATGGGCGCTGATCATAGGCGATCACTTCGCTGCAAGCCTTGCCCAGCGCCGTGAGGTGCTGCGCGACATCACCGCGGCTATGGACACCGCGAATGTGACACAGGCTCTCTGCCTCTGGATCGGTCCGGATCATCTCGATCAAGCTCTGCGCATCGCGACCCGCAGATACAGCGTCGAACCCGGCAGACCGCGCCGCAGCGGCTGTTTTGTCGCCGACACACCATGCCTTTGTCCCAGCGGCCACGCCCAAACGCGCAGCTTGCGCAGCGCCAGTCGCCGATGTCAGCACGATTTGCATGAGATTCAGGGGCAGCTCGGCCGCCAGAGTGACAATTTCAAAGGCCGGAGAAATGATCGCGTGGACATCCGGCACCGCTTGCCGGATGAGCGACAAAACCTGTGACGAAGCCGGTTCGGGCCGGGTCAACAACAGTATGGGCATCTGTGCTCCGGCATTGTTCAGGGGCTCGCCAAATGTTACCTGCCTTTCATGAATGTGCAACCGGACCCCATGACACAGACAATTACAATTCTGGGAATCGAGAGTAGCTGCGACGACACCGCCGCCGCCGTCGTCCGCGTGTCCGATGCTGGACAGGTACTGTCGTCCGTTGTGATGGGGCAGAACGATCTACACGCCGATTTTGGCGGCGTGGTGCCTGAAATCGCCGCGCGAGCCCATGCGGAACGGGTGGACCACTGCGTCGAACAGGCGCTGGCAGAGGCCTCTGTCACCCTGCGTGATATCGATGGCATCGCCGTGACCGCTGGGCCGGGGCTGATCGGCGGGGTTCTGTCCGGTGTGATGTGCGCCAAGGGGCTGTCTGCGGCGACCGGGCTGCCGTTGATCGGCGTCAATCACCTCGCAGGGCACGCCCTGACGCCGCGACTGACCGATGGCGTGCCCTATCCCTATCTGATGCTGCTGGTGTCCGGCGGCCATTGCCAATTCCTGATCGTCGAGGGGCCGGACACTTTCCGTCGGATCGGCGGCACGATTGACGATGCCCCGGGCGAGGCGTTTGACAAAACCGCGCGATTGCTGGGCCTGCCGCAACCGGGCGGGCCGCATGTCGAGCGGGTCGGCCAGAATGGCGACCCTCGCCGCTTTGCCTTGCCTAGGCCGCTCTTGGATCGGCCGGGCTGCGACATGTCCTTTTCCGGGCTGAAAACTGCGATGCTACGGTCACGCGATAGCGTCATCGCCGAAAAAGGGGGCCTGACCACGCAGGATCAGGCAGATCTGGCCGCAGGATTTCAGGATGCCGTATGCGATATCCTGACGGAGAAAACCCGTCGGGCTCTGGACAGCTATTTCGATATCTCGCCAGCAGTGCGCAGCTTTGCCATTGCGGGCGGTGTCGCCGCCAACGGCCCTATCCGTCACGCTCTCCAATCGTTATGCGCGAACACCCAGACACAGTTTATTGCGCCGCCGCTACGACTTTGCACAGACAATGCGGCGATGATTGCATATGCGGGTGGCGTCAGAATGCAGGCCGGTCAAATCGACGACCTGACCCTGAGTGCGCGGCCCCGATGGCCGCTGGATACGGCGGCGCCCAGCATGCTCGGCTCCGGGAAAAAGGGGGCCAAAGCATGACAATCGCGATCGCGGGGGCAGGGGCCTTTGGAACGGGATTGGCGGTTTCCTTAGCCAATAAGGGGCCGGTGACGCTCTGGATGCGGGATGAAAGCGTGGCTGTCGATTTGGCAAAAACCCGCGTGACAGGCAAACTATCGGGCATCAGGCTGTCGCAAAATATTGCGATTACCGCTGATTTGGACACTGTTTTTGCGGCAGATACCATCCTGCTCGCCATTCCGGCCCAGCAAATCCGCGGCTTTGTCGAAACCCATCGCGAACGGTTGGCTGGCAAATCGGTGGTGTCCTGCGCCAAGGGGATCGACCTGACGACATTAACCGGAACCGCCACGGCGATTTCGGATCTGGCACCGGACGCGACCGCGGCCGTTTTGACCGGTCCCAGCTTTGCCATCGACATCGCCAATAACCTGCCCACCGCGCTGACGCTGGCCTGCGCCAATGCGGATCGCGGCCAAACCCTGCAACAGGATCTGTCGACCGGAAACCTGCGGATTTACCGGACAACGGATGTGATCGGCGCCGAGCTTGGCGGATCGCTCAAGAACGTCATGGCCATTGCCTGCGGGGCCTGTATCGGCGACAGCATGGGTGAAAGCGCGCGCGCAGCACTCATGACGCGCGGAATGGCCGAGATGATGCGACTGGCCGAGGCGCTGGGCGGTCGGGCAGAGACGCTGATGGGGCTATCGGGGTTTGGCGATCTGGTGCTGACCTGCACGTCGGAAAAATCCCGCAACTATCGCTATGGTCTGGCCTTGGGCCGGTCAGAGCCGTTTGACACCGCAATCACCGTCGAAGGTGTGGCAACCACCCATGCCGTTGCCCGACTGGCCCGCGAACGCGGCATTGATATGCCTATTGTGACCGCCTTGGCGGGCATATTGGCGAAAAAGGCCAGCGTTGCCGAGGCGATCCAATGGCTGTTTTCTCGTTCCCTAAAGGAGGAATAAATGCGTTTCACCATCATCACCAAAGACAAGGACGGCGCTCTTCAAACCCGTCTGGACACCCGTGACGCCCATCTGGCCTATATCAAGGAAACCGGCGTCGTCGAAATGGCGGGCCCGTTTCTGAACGAAGACGGCCAGATGCACGGGTCGCTGATCGTTCTGGACGTGGCGGATCGGGCCGCTGCGATCGCATGGGCGGAAAACGATCCCTACGCCAAGGCTGGCCTGTTCGAAAAGGTCCGCATCGAAGAATGGAAAAAGGTCATCGGCTGATGGCCTATTGGCTGTTGAAATCCGAACCGGATGTCTTTGGCTGGTCGCACCTGACCGCCAAAGGCCCCTCTGGCGAAGAATGGTCCGGCGTCCGCAATTATCAGGCCCGCAATAACATGCGGTCGATGCAGATTGGCGACAAAGGATTCTTTTACCATTCTCGGCAAGGGCTTGAAATCGTTGGTATCCTAGAGGTTTGCGCCACCAGCCATCCCGATAGTACCACCGACGACCCGCGCTGGGACTGTGTTGATGTGCGAGCCGTTCAGCCGCTGCCGCGCGCGGTGAGCCTCGATCAGATCAAGGCGACGCCCGAGTTGGCCGAGATGGTTCTGGTCAAGAACTCGCGTCTGTCGGTGCAGCCGGTGACGCCAGCGGAATGGGACCTCATCTGCCAGCTGGGTGAATTATCCTAGCCAAGACTGCCAGCCTCCTGTCATGGTTGACCCATGCGAACAGGAGGGACGCTATGGAATTCATCAACGTGTTGGTCGCCGCTGCGGTCGGCTGGGTCTACGGCGCGATCCATTACATGACACTGTCGAAACAATGGCTCGCTGCATCCGGGATCGAATGCGACGAAAACGGCAAGCCCAAGAACGGCGGTAGCCCGCTGCCATTCTTGCTGTCGGCGCTCTGTATGATTTTGGTTGCCGGGATGATGCGGCATATTTTCGCCATGTCCGGCATCGTAACCATCGGCGGCGGGGCAGTTGCCGGATTGGGGATCGGCGCGTTTTTCATCGCCCCATGGGTTGTGATCAACAATGCCTACGGGATGCGGCCGTTTATGCTGTCCATGATCGACGGCGGCTATGCCGTCATCGGGTGCCTGCTGATGGGCGCGCTCTTGAACAGTTTCTGACAAGGATGGGGCCCACCAGATCTGGCAGGCCCCTCTCACCCGATATGCGCTCCCACGCGCTTCCACATGGGTCAGCTTAGAAAAACGAGGGGGCTGTTACAAAGGTAAAGCCCTGATCATTTTCATTAATAGCGCGTCGGCTTCACTGATAATGGGACTCTTTGCCAAAGTATTTGGTCAACATGTAATAGACCACGGCGCGATATTTCAGCGGCTCCCCGCGACCATAGACCTCAAGCACGGACCTGATCGCGTCGGTTAGCTCTGCACTGTCTCTAAGCCCCAGTTTTTTCATCAAAAAATTGCTTTTGATGGCCTCGATATCGTCAGGGTTTTCAGAGGAAATCGTATTGAACTCTGTACTATAGATCGCCGGACCGCAGCCCAGTGTGACCTGCGTCAACAGGGACATATCCGGCTCCATTCCGCATTTGGTCCGCAAATCTATCGCGTATTTTTCAATAAGTTCGTCGCGTTTTCCCATAGCGCCCCCAAGACGAAAAGGGCGCCCGCAGGCGCCCAGATCGATTAATAGCGATAGTGTTCCGGCTTGAACGGGCCTTCGACGGTGACGCCGATATAGTCGGCCTGCGCCTTGGACAGCGTGGTCAGTTTCACACCGATCCGGTCGAGGTGCAGACGGGCAACCTTTTCGTCCAAATGCTTGGGCAGAATGTAAACGCCGGGCTGGTATTCGTCGCCCTTGGTCCAGAGTTCGATCTGCGCCAGCACCTGATTGGTAAAGGAGGCGGACATCACAAACGACGGGTGGCCAGTCGCGTTGCCAAGGTTCAGCAGGCGGCCTTCGGACAACAGAATGATCTTATTGCCCGAGGGCATTTCGATCATATCGACCTGATCCTTGATGTTGGTCCACTTGTGGTTCTTGAGCGCGGCAACCTGGATTTCATTGTCAAAGTGGCCGATGTTCCCGACGATCGCCATGTTCTTCATCTCGCGCATGTGTTCGATGCGGATGATGTCGCGGTTTCCGGTCGTGGTGATAAAGATGTCGGCGCTATCGACAACATCCTCCAGCACGACAACCTCGAACCCGTCCATAGCGGCCTGAAGGGCGCAAATCGGATCAACCTCGGTCACCTTGACGCGGGCACCGGCACCGCGCAGCGACGCGGCAGAGCCCTTGCCCACATCGCCATACCCGCAGACGACTGCGACCTTACCGGCCATCATGGTATCGGTCGCGCGGCGGATACCGTCGACCAGCGATTCCTTGCAGCCGTATTTGTTGTCGAACTTGGACTTGGTAACCGAGTCGTTCACGTTGATCGCAGGGAAGGGCAGGCGGCCTTGCTTGTGCAGGTCATAGAGACGGTGAACGCCGGTCGTGGTCTCTTCGGAGACGCCTTTGATGGCTTCTTTGGTTTTGGTGAACCAGCCCGGCGAGGCCTTCATGCGTTTGGCGATCTGCGCCTTGATCACGGCCTCTTCTTCGGACTGCGGGACGGGAATGATATCCTCGCCAGCCTCGGCGCGAGCGCCCAGCAACACATAGAGGGTCGCATCGCCACCATCGTCGAGGATCATGTTCGCGCCCTCGGGGAACATGAAGGATTTGTCGAGGTAGTCCCAATGCTCTTCCAGCGACTGGCCCTTGATCGCAAAGACCGGAATGCCAGCCTCGGCGATGGCCGCAGCAGCGTGATCCTGGGTCGAGAAAATGTTGCAGGACGCCCAGCGCACATCCGCGCCCAGCGCGACCAGCGTTTCGATCAGCACAGCGGTCTGGATGGTCATATGCAGCGACCCGACAATCCGCGCGCCTGTCAGAGGCTTGCTCTCACCGTACTCGGCGCGGAGCGCCATCAGGCCGGGCATTTCGGTTTCAGCAATATCCAGCTCTTTGCGGCCAAAGGCGGCGAGAGAGATATCCTTGACGACGTAGTCCTTGGCCATGTGGCACACTCCTATTTCACTGTTGCGGGTCAGATAGCACTCTGACCCCGACTCGACAACATTAGGCAATAGCCCCTACAAACGGCGGAAAAAGAGGGGCATTTACATGAAACAGCCGCGGGCTTGGCAGAGAATGTTATCCGGTCGGCGGCTCGATCTGTTGGACCCCACACCAATGGACATCGAAATTCAGGACATCGCGCATGGGTTGGCCTTTGTCGCGCGTTGGAACGGCCAGACGATCGGGGACTGGCCCTATTCGGTCGCGGAACATTCGCTCTTGGTCGAGCAGATTTTCGGGCTGCAAAACGCGGGGGTCGCGCCCAAATGGCGGCTGGCCGCGCTGTTGCATGATGCCCCTGAATACGTCATCGGCGATATGATCAGCCCGGTCAAGGCGGCGGTAGGCCCTGATTACAAGGATTTAGACGACAGGCTGACCACGGCGATCCATGTTCGCTTTGGCCTACCGGCCAAGGTGCCCGCGCTGATCAAGAAACAGATCAAACGCGCCGATCTGGTCAGCGCATGGCTAGAGGCAACCCGTTTGGCTGGCTTTAGCGAAGCCGAGGCCGACAAATTCTTTGGCAAGATCGACCGGGAGTTGGCCGCGCGTCTGGAACTGAAACTGCGGCCCCCCGTCGAGGTCCGCGCGGACTACCTCGCGCGGCATGCAGAACTCCTCGACGCGCTGCGCTAATTATTTCGGGCTACGTTTCGCCAGAATACGCTGCAGGGTGCGCCGGTGCATGTTCAGACGACGCGCTGTCTCAGACACGTTCCGATCGCACAACTCGTAAACACGCTGGATATGTTCCCAGCGCACGCGGTCCGCGCTCATCGGGTTTTCCGGCGGCGGCGGCAGAGCATCTCCGCGCGACAACAGCGCGTTGATGATGTCATCGGCATCCGCGGGTTTCGACAAATAATCCGTTGCCCCGATTTTCACTGCCGCAACAGCGGTCGCGATAGCCCCATATCCGGTCAGAACCACCACGCGGCTGTCAGGACGCCGCTCGCGGAGGGCTTCGACCACATCCAGCCCGTTGCCATCCTCCAGTCGCAGGTCAACAACCGCAAAGGCAGGAGGACGCGCCGTAGCACAGGCCTTGCCGGCGGCGACGCTCCCTGCTGTGTCGACGACAAACCCGCGCTTTTCCATGGCCTTGGCCAAACGTTTGAGAAATGCCTCATCGTCATCAACCAAGAGGAGCGTGTTATCTTCGCCTAGATCGAGGAGTTCGGTATCCATTACGTCCGCCTAATGCTTGGGGTGAACCAGAGGTAGCCCTCGCGGGCCTTCAGGTCAATTCTCAGACGTCATATCAATCAGACAGGCCATCCGGTCCGCAGCCTCTTGCGGCGTTTCAGAGCGACCGAACAGGTCGATCACGCCATAGCCCGGAATATTGAAATAGGACTGAACCGAATGGTCCATGAGGTAATATTCGTCCTCGGTTTCCTCTTTCTTGTAATAGGTCCGATAGGCCAGCGACGCTGCCGAAACCTGTTCCGCAGACCCGGTCAGGCCGATCATGCGAGGATGGAAATTATCGGCGAACTCGCCCACGACTTGGGGCGTGTCCCGCGCCGGATCGATCGAAATGAACACCGGAGTGACCATAATCCCTTTATCTTCGAGGAGTTGCACGGCGTCGGCGTTGCGCAGGTTATCCGTCGGGCACACATCCGGGCAGAACGTATAGCCAAAATACAAGAGCGTCGGCCCCGTGATGATGTCCGCATCGGTCACGGTTTTGCCGTCCTTGTCGATCAATTCAAACGGACCGCCAATCGCACTGCCCGCGACAGCCGCCGCGCCACAGGTCGCAAAATCCATGTCAGATTTGTTCATCTGCGTCATCGCCCACGTTCCGGCGACAAACAGGGCCGCAACGGATACCGCAGCAAGTGCGAGTTTCTTTTCCATGTGAACTCTCCTTTGTTGGCGCATTGATCGTAGCTTGGACCGGAAATAACAATAGCTGCAAACGTGGAAAAAGGACCGAAAATGACCGAAGATCAGGCTTTGGCCTTTCACGAAAGAGAGAGAAGCCACTGGGTCAAGTTGCGGACACTGGTGATGTTGCGCTGGGTCGCGATTATCGGCCAGCTGATCGCTCTGACTGCTGCGGTGACTGTATTCGACATTCAGGTCGCCCTCGGACTGGCGGTGATGAATGTTGGCGTGTCGATCATCGCCAACCTCATTTTTACCTTTGTCTTTCCGGAAAACAAACGCCTCTCCGAATTCGAAGCCCTGATGATGCTGATGTTCGACCTGCTTCAGCTTGGGCTGCTGCTCTATCTGACTGGCGGGCTGAACAATCCCTTTGCGGTTCTGCTGCTGGCCCCCGTAACGATAGCTGCGACATTCCTGCGTCTGCGAAATACGGCCGCGCTGGGCGTCATGACGATCCTCGTCATCACAGAACTGGCGTTCTGGCATCTGCCGCTGGTCACCGCACTGGGTACAGAACTGACCATGCCGCTGATTTTCCGCTTTGGGGCGTGGGTCGCGCTGACGGTTTCGGTCGTGTTTTTGGGTCTCTATGCCCGCATGATCACGCGGGAAATGCACGACATGGCGGATGCGCTATTAGCGACGCAGATGGCGCTGGCCCGCGAACAGAAACTAACCGATCTTGGCGGTGTTGTGGCCGCCGCCGCGCATGAACTGGGAACACCGCTGGCCACGATCAAGCTGGTCAGCAGCGAACTGCTGGATGAGGCGGCCGATAGGCCCGATCTGATCGAAGATCTACAACTCATAGCGTCGCAAGCAGATAGGTGCCGCGATATATTGCGATCCATGGGCCGCGCGGGCAAGGATGACCTCCATCTGCGCAGTTCCCCGATAGAGGCCATCATCAGAGAGGCCGCGGACCCGCATTTCAATCGTGGCAAGTCGATTTCATTGAAGATTTCAGATGACACCGACAATCCGGGCCGCCAACCCATTCTCGAGCGACGCCCCGAGATCATTCACGGTCTCCGAAATCTCATTCAAAACGCCGTCGACTTTGCCAAGAGCAGCGTTGCGATTGAAACGACATGGACCGACACGACGGTCAGTCTGCGGATCAACGACGACGGCAAGGGCTATCCCGCGACCGTTATCGGGCGCATCGGCGACCCGTTTGTCAGACGCCGCCGTCAGTCCGAGGACCTCGCCCAGCGCCCCGGCTATGAGGGCATGGGGCTGGGACTGTTCATCGCGAAAACACTGCTAGAACGGTCCGGTGCGCGGCTATCTTTTGCAAACGGCGGTCAAAATGGCGGCGCGATGGTTGTGGTGGAATGGCCACGGGAGGCCATTGACCCCGCCTTTGGTCAGCGCGGCGGCGGGCTGGGCAAGAACCGACCGATCGAGAACTGATGGCCTTAACGACCAATTAACTAAGAGTCCGCACGATAGTCCGGTGGAATGTCGGAGATTCGGACGATGGCAGGTTTTGATGGTTTGACACTGATCTTTATCGCGGTGGTCGCGCTCCTGGGGGCCGGTCTGTTTCTGACGATTTCGACCCGATTGGATACCCAAGGTCAAAAGAGCGTCCGCGCAATGATCAAGGAGGCCGAAGAGGAAGTTGTTTTTCTCTTTGACGATAAGCTCTTGATCGACGCGACACCGGCCGCGCGACACCTATTGGCGCAGCGCCATCGCGACGGATCGGACTGGGACAAGTTTCTGGGGTCATTTGCCCACCATTTTCCCCATCTCAGGCTCCATCTTGCCACTCTGGCCACCGATGGGAACAGAACGCTCACCTCGCCGACAGACAAAAACCTGCGTATTTGCGCTGAATACTGGGATGGTGTTGCCCGGATCGCCTATATCGACGGCACGCCCCGTGGTCGGAACGGGTTGGACGCCACGATGCTCGCCTCGATCGAGGAGGAGCTTGCCACGCTTCGCGGCCTCGCAGAGGATGCGCCACAGCTGATCTGGAAACTCGACGACGGCGGGGCTGTCACCTGGGCCAACCGCACCTATCTGGACATAGCCCAAGAGGTAACCGGCTATGATCCCGATGAGATCCCCGTTTGGCCGCCGATCAACATCTTTCCCGAAGCGGTTCTCCCCGAGAGCGATGGTCACTCGAGAGCGGGGCGGCACAGCGTTATCCGCACCGGAACCCGCGATCCGATCTGGTATGATGTGACGAGTGTTCGAAGAGGCGCGGAAACCATCCATTTCGCCATGGACATCACTGCTGTGATCAGGGCCGAAGAAACGCAGCGCAACCATATGCAAACGCTGGTCAAAACCTTTGCTCAGCTATCGATCGGATTGACGATTTTCGACAAAGAGCGGCGTTTGGTCATTTTTAATCCCGCCATACTGGATTTGACCGGCCTTCCTGTCGATTTTCTCGCGTCGAAACCGCGGATCCATACATTCCTCGACCGGCTTCGCGAGATTCGCATGATTCCAGAACCCAAGAGCTATGCGAACTGGCGCGAAACGATCACGCAGCTCGAATCCCGCGCATCGGACGGAACCTATTACGAAAATTGGGACCTTCCCAACGGTCAGACCTATCGTGTGACCGGCCGCCCGCATCCAAACGGGGCGATTGCCTTTATCTTTGAAGACATCAGCGCCGAGGTGACCCTGACCCGGCGGTTCCGGACCGAAATCGAAACCAGTCAGGCGGTTCTCGATCAACTGGACGAGGCTGTCGCCGTTTTTTCTGCTGCTGGAACTCTGACCATGGTGAACAGCGGTTACGTGCGGCTTTGGCACGATACCCCGATCGATCATTTCATCGGAACCAGCCTACTCGAGGAATCGCGTCGCTGGCAGGCATGGACCGTACCGACCCCTGTATGGGCGCGCCTGCGCGAACAATGTGGGTCGTTTGGCCAGCGCGCCCACTGGGAGGACACCGTAAGGCTGGCGGACGGTCGTCTGCTAACCTGCCGGGTGCGCCCGATGCCCGCCGGTGGGCTGATGGTGTCTTTTAAATTCAAGGATCTGATCAGGGAGCTTGACCAAAATTCGGCTCTCTGGTCCGCACAGGCCTGATTGGGCCTTGCGGGTGGCGTCCCGCAGCTTAGTTTGGCGACATGACACAGTTGCCAATTCTAGACCTTTCCCTGAGTACCGAGGACGACACGATCCAAATGGCCCGTCGCTTTGCACGGATATTGCGCGGTGGTGATGTGCTTTTGCTTGAGGGCGATATCGGGGCGGGGAAAACATTTTTCGCGCGGGCTCTGATCCGCGAGAGGCTCGGCTATCCCGAAGATGTGCCATCCCCGACATTCACATTGGTCCAGACCTATGAAGCCGATGTAGCGATTTGGCACTGCGATCTGTACCGGCTTTCACATCCCAACGAAGCGGTCGAATTGGGCCTGCAAGACGCATTTGAAACGGCGATTTGCCTGATCGAATGGCCGGATCGGCTGGGCGAGCTGTGTCCGGAAACAGCTCTGCGACTGGAGTTCAAGGCAGGCGACCACCATAGTGTCCGGATTACCGGTCCGGCGGACTGGAAACGTCGCCTCGAGTCCGAATATGCGTGAAACGATCGATCGTTTTCTGTCCACAACGGACTGGAGAGACTGGACCAGACGACCTTTGGCCTCAGATGCGTCAGCGCGCCGCTATGAACGACTGACCTCACTCGATCATTCGGTGATCCTGATGATCGACCCCCATCCGTCAACATCTTTACGCCAATTCATCAGCATCTCGGCTGTCTTGCACACCGCCAACCTGAGATCGCCATGGATTTTCCACAGTGATTTGGACCTCGGACTCGCCATCATCGAGGATTTGGGACCCAACCATTTTGCCCAATGGTTAACTACTTACCCAACCGAGGAAGGACTGCTTTACAGTGCGGCAGGCGCGTGTCTAGGCCGTATTTCAGCCATTGCCCCACCCGATGATCTGACGGTTTTAACGCCCGCATTGGGTTCGGACATGGTCGGGCTCTTTGGCGAGTGGTTCGCACCGACGGCGGACATCGGGGCCATTCAGGAGGCCGTCGCCACCGCGCTCGCGCAGCTGCCGAGGACCAGACCGACGCTGTCATTGCGGGATTTCCATGCGGAGAACCTGATCTGGCGCCCTAGCGAAGAAGGCACCGACCGGGTCGGTCTGTTGGATTTCCAGGACGCATTCGTCGCACACCCGATCTATGATCTGGTGTCGCTGCTCCGCGATGCGCGCCGCGATGTTGCACGTGAAACATTTGAAATGATGACAGAAAACCTAGACATGCGCGCCTTTGCTACCGTCTCGGTTCAGCGTAATCTGCGCATTTTGGGGATATTTGCGCGGCTGGTGCGTCAACAGCGCAAGGAAAAATATGCCAGCCTCATCCCCCGGGTGGTTGGTCACCTCAGGCAAGATCTGGAGCATCCCGACCTCTATGACCTCGCAAATCTGGTGAGGCCGCATTTGCCATGACAATACCAACGCACGTGCTATTTTTCGGGGCCGGATTTGGTACACGCATGGCGCCGCTGTCGGATCACACACCAAAGCCGCTGATCGAGGTGAACGGCAAGCCGCTATTGTTTCACGCGATGGACTTGGCGCCTGACCTGCAGGCTGTGGTCAACGTTCATTATCTGGCCGATCAGATGGTGGCGGCGATAGGGTCCCGCGCGATCATTTCCGACGAAACCGATGTCATTCTCGAAACCGGTGGCGGGCTGAAAAAGGCTTTGCCGATTTTGGGCGACGGCCCGGTGTTTACGATGAACACAGATGCCGTTTGGCGCGGCCCCAATCCCTTTGATGTTTTGGCGAACGCCTGGCAGGACCACATGGACGGTCTGCTGCTGCTGATCGCAAAGCCAAATGCCAGAGGCCATGCCGGCGGCGGCGATTTCGTTATGGACGACACGAACCGGATCGCACGCGGACCGGGGGCAATCTATTCCGGATGCCAAATCATCCGAACCGATCTTTTGTCAGAGGTGACAGAGGCACGGTTTTCGATGTGGGAACTCTGGAACCGGATGCTTGCCAGACAGACCCTTTTCGGGGTCAACTACCCGGGGTTGTGGTGTGATGTTGGACGGCCAGAGTCGATCCCGGTCGCCGAAGAAATGTTGAGGCAAGATGTTTGAACCCACAGAGAGTCCCCGGGTTTTCGGGCAACCGCTTGGCGTCGATTTTGCGAAAACATTTGTGGACGGGCTGATCCGTCGCGCAGCGGACATGACACCGCAGGACTTTGCCCGGATCGAAGTCTATCTGAACACCTCGCGGATGAAGCGGCAGGTGCAACATCTGTTTGACCGCCGTGGGGCGCGGATGCTGCCCCGGATGCGGCTGATTTCGGATCTGGCGCTAGACCCGATGGCCGCAGACATCCCGCTGCCTGTACCCGCTCTCAAACGTCGGCTGGAACTGTCTCAGCTCGTGCGCAAACTGCTAGACAGTCAGCCCGATCTGGCCCCCCGTTCGGCGCTCTATGACCTCTCTGACAGCTTGGCCCGGCTATTGGCCGAGATGCAGGGCGAGGGCGTTGACCCCTCGGCGATCCTCGATCTGGACGTTTCGGACGCCTCTGGTCATTGGCAGAGGACCCAAACCTTTATCGGAATCGTGAGCACGTTTTTCGGGCCGGACGCGAGCCCGGACGCCGAAACGCGGCAGCGGCAGGTCATTGAACGCAAGATCGCTGATTGGCAGGTCAATGCGCCGTGCCATCCGATTATCATCGCCGGTTCAACCGGATCGCGCGGCGCGACGGCGCTGTTTATGGATGCGGTATCGCGATTGCCGCAGGGCGCCGTGGTTCTGCCCGGCGTCGATTTCGACATGCCGCAATCTGTTTGGGACAGTATGGGCGAACGTGCCTCGTCCGAAGATCACCCGCAGTTCCGCTATCGTTTGCTGATGGATCGGCTGAACGTGGCCAAGGCCGACATACTTCCATGGTCGGACGACCAACCCACCAGCCCAGCGAGGAACAGACTGGTTTCGCTGGCCCTGCGTCCGGCGCCGGTCACGGATCAATGGCTGTCTGACGGACCAACGCTGGGCGATTTGCGTTTGGCCACGGACGGCCTGACGTTGATCGAGGCACCAAGCCCAAGAGCAGAGGCTGAGACAATTGCTCTGCGGCTCCGGTTTGCGGTCGAAGAGGGCAGAACCGTCGCCCTGATCACGCCGGATCGTATGCTGACACGTCGGGTTGCCGCTGCGCTGGATCGGTGGTCGTTGACGGCGGATGACTCGGCCGGTCAACCGCTGCATCTAACCCCTCCGGGCCGGTTATTGCGTCAGGTCGCGGCGGCGTTTTGTGATGCGATCACCGGGGAAACCCTGTTGTCGCTACTGAAACATCCGCTGACGGCCAGCACAGGCCAACGCGGCCCGCATCTGCGCATGACGCGAGAGTTGGAGTTGCACATCCGCAAAAAGGGGCCAGCATACCCGACAGGTCAGAGCCTGCGCGCATGGGCAGACACCGACGAAAAGGCCGCTTGGGCAGAGTGGCTGGCTGGCATTCTGGATACGATCCAAGGGAGGCCAGCCGCGACGGTCGAACTGCCAATCGGTCAGATCGTGACAGACCATATCGCGATCACAGAACGGCTGGCGGCCGGGCCGGGTAGCGACGGGTCAGGCGAATTGTGGAACGAGGCCCCCGGTCGCGAGGCGCTGAAAACCGTTCTCAATCTGCAAACCCACGCGGATGCAGGCGGTGATATTTCCGCTCGTGACTATGGATCGTTGATCGGGTCGCTGCTGCAACAGGGGCAGGTCCGCAATCCTGATACCGCCCACCCGAATATTCTGTTTCTCGGCACGCTCGAGGCTCGCGTCCAGACCGCCGACCTGGTCATCTTGGGTGGGTTGAACGATGGTTCGTGGCCAGAGAACCCATCGCCCGACCCTTGGCTCAACCGGCAAATGCGGGAAAAGGCGGGGCTTTTGCTGCCAGAACGTCAGGTTGGCCTCTCTGCGCACGATTTCCAACAGGCGATCTGTTCGCCGGAGGTCTGGCTCACACGCGCCATCCGGTCAGAGGATGCGGAAACGGTTCCGTCCCGGTGGCTGAACCGCCTGACCAACCTGCTGGCGGGTCTGCCGGACCAGTTCGGGCCAGACGCCTTGGCCGACATGCGCAACAAAGGCAAAATCTGGATAGCGCAGGCCCGGTCGCTGAGCACGCCGGTTGGAAGGGGTGTCCCCGCGCGCCGTCCATCGCCCCAGCCGCCCGTCGCAGCGCGGCCCACACGGCTATCTGTGACGCAGGTCCAGACACTGATCCGCGACCCCTACGCGATCTACGCCCGCAAGGTGCTGGGCCTGAACAAACTGGACCCCTTGGTGCCCAATGCCGATGCCCCTCTCAGAGGGGATATCATCCATAAAATTCTAGAGCTGTTTATCAAGGAGGGCACCGACCCAACGGCGCCCACGGCGCGAGAGCGGTTTCTAGCACTGACCCGTGAGGAACTGGACCGTCAGTGCCCTTGGCCGACGGTACGCCGTCTGTGGTATGCGCGAATGGAAAACCTCGTCGATGATTTTCTAGAGGCCGAGGCTGCGCGTCGCCTGATCGGGGCCCCCATACATTTTGAACAATGGGGCGAGGTCGCGCTGGACGGATTGGATATGATCCTGGGTGGCAAAGCAGACAGGATCGACGAAACGCCGGGCGGCCAGATCATCCTCTACGACTATAAAACAGGCAGTATTTCCACGAAAAAACAACAGATTACCTTTGACAAGCAGCTGATCCTAGAGGCCGCGATGGTCCAATTGGGCGCCTATAGGTGCATAGGTCCGCGCACCATTGCCAAGGCAGAGTTTCTCTCCATGGGGTCGGGCAAGGATACGCCAGCCCCGCTGGACGAGGCCCCGATCGACGAGGAGTGGAACAAATTTCTGGATCTGATCCGCGCGTGGCGTGACCCTGCCCGGGGCTACACGGCCCGCATGGCCGCCGAGGTTCAGGCCTATGGCGGCGATTATGATCACCTAGCCCGTTATGGCGAATGGGACCTGTCCAACGATCCCGATCCGGAGCCTCTGGTATGAGAAACGAAGCCACGATCCGCCAAATTGAGGCCGCCAATCCTCTGGCCTCGACCTGGGTCTCTGCGAACGCAGGCTCCGGCAAAACCCGCGTGCTGACCGACCGGGTGGCGCGGCTGCTCTTGGACGGGGTCGATCCGCGAAACATCCTGTGCCTGACCTATACAACGGCGGCTGCATCCGAGATGCAGAACCGGCTGTTCAAGAGATTAGGCGAATGGGCCATGATGTCCGACGCAGAATTGGCCCGGTCGCTGACGGAAATGGGGGCGGATCAGGACCTGACGGGCGAAACCCTGCGCCGTGCGCGTCGGCTCTTTGCCCGCGCGATCGAGGTGCCGGGTGGCCTGCGCATTCAGACCATCCATTCGTTCTGTTCCTCGATCTTGCGGCGCTTTCCTCTCGAGGCACGTATCAGCCCGCAATTTGCCGAAATGGACGACCGCACCGCCGAGCTGCTGCGGGCCGAGGTATTGGACCACCTGTCAGAGGGGCCGCAGTCTGCCATTATTGATGCCATCGCCAAACGGGTCACCGATGAACGTCTGGCGAAATTGGCCAAGGAAATCATCCAGCGCCAGCATGAGTTCCAGCCGTGGCGCAGCCGGTCAGAGATAGCGGCGTATTTTGATGTTCCTGCCGACATGACCGCGCAAAAGCTGTGCTCTGATGTGTTTGACGCCAGTGATCGAAAAACTCTGGCCGACCTGCGGACGCTCTGCCAAGCAGGGAGCAAGAACGACGTCAAAGTGGCTGACAAACTGGCCGAGCTTTCGGCAGACGGCGACTTGACCATCGCCGATCTGGCGCTGCTCGAGGATATTTTCCTAACCAAAGCCGCGGCCAAAGAGCCATTTTCAGCAAAAATCGGCAGCGTTCCTACTGCAGCGACCAAGGCAAAATCCCCCGCTCTGATCGTTGATGTAGAGGACCTGATGGTCCGCGTACAGGAGGCGCGCCCGCTGCGGCTGGCTGTTGCGGCGCTGGATCGCACGATGCTGCTGCATGATTTTGCGGCCCACATGATCCCGGCGTATCAAGCCCGCAAAGAACAGCGCGGCATGCTGGACTTTGACGATCTGATCCATAAGGCAAAGGAACTGCTCACCGATCCGGTCGTTGCAGCTTGGGTTCTCTATAAACTGGACGGCGGGCTGGACCATATTCTGGTGGACGAGGCGCAGGATACCAGCCCGACCCAGTGGGAGGTGATCCGTGCGCTAGCCAGCGAATTGGCCGCCGGCGATGGCGCACGGGCAGGTGCGAACCGCACGATTTTCGTGGTCGGCGACAAAAAGCAGTCGATCTATTCGTTCCAAGGGGCCGATCCCAAACAATTCGACACCATGCGCGACCATTTTCAGGCCGCGCTGGGCAATACCAACAGTCCACTGTTTTCAACCGAGTTGCAGCATTCGTTCCGGTCCTCGCACGCGATTCTGTCCCTCGTGGATCAGACCTTCACGGGTGAGCTGAGCGAGGGCTTGGAAAATACCGTGCGACACCGTGCGTTCAAAACCAACCTGCCCGGGCGGGTGGACCTCTGGCCGCTGATCCCGAAGCCGGAGAAGCCTGAACCCGGCGAATGGTTCGACCCGATCGACCGCAAGAGTGACACCGCCGAGGACGTTCAACTGGCCCGTCACATCGCCGCGGAAATCGGGCGGATGATCCGCGAGGACACCATTCCCACCGAGGAAAACGGCCAATTGGTGAGACGCCCGATCCGCGCCGGGGATTTTCTGATCCTCGTCCAACGGCGCAAGGATCTGTTTCGCGAAATTATCCGCGCCTGCAAGGCTGCGGACCTGTCGATCGCGGGGGCAGACCGGCTCACGCTGACGGACCAGCTGGCGATCAAGGATATCCTGGCGCTGTTGAATTTTCTGGCTCTGCCAGAGGACGATCTATCGTTGGCCGCAGCCCTGAAATCGCCATTGTTCAAATGGACAGAACAACAGCTATTCACCTTGGCGCACGGGCGCGGCAAACGGTACCTGTGGCAGGTCCTCAGAGAGAGGCAGGACAGCCATCCGCAGACCTTTGCCGTGCTGGACGATCTGCGTGCGCAGGCAGACTTCCTGCGGCCCTATGACCTGATTGACCGGCTGTTGACCCGACATGGGGGGCGGCTGGCGCTGGTGCATCAATTGGGCAGTGAGGCCGAGGATGCGATTGACGCGTTCCTGTCGCAGGCACTGGCCTATGAACGATCGACCATCCCCAGTCTGACCGGATTTTTGCACTGGATGGAAGTCGAGGATATCGAGGTCAAACGTCAGATCGACGCGGCCACGGATCAAATTCGGGTCATGACAGTGCATGGGTCCAAGGGGCTTGAGGCACCGATTGTCATTTTGCCAGAAACCCAAACCCGCGAAATCCAGCTGAGGGATGAAATCCTGCTGTCCGACGGCGTTCCGATCTGGAAGCAACCCAAGGATGCCACGCCCGATAGCCTCGCCCATGTTGCCAGCAACTATGAGGATGTCCAGCGGCGTGAACGTCGGCGTTTGCTATATGTTGCGATGACCCGTGCAGAGAAATGGTTGATCGTCTGCGGCGCGGGCGAGGCGAAAGAGGGCACCGAAGCGTGGCATGACGTGATTTCGAACGCGATGAGCCACGTCGGCGCCGTCGAAACACATGGCATCTTGCGCTATCAGGTCAACGATTGGGACGGGCTGCCGTTTGCAACGCCCGCGCAGCCAGCCCAAGCGCCGATGTCCGCACCTGCTCTGGGTCCCTTACCACCGATGCCCGCTCGGCCCAAAACGCTCGCCCCGTCTGATCTGGGTGGTGCCAAGGCATTGCCCGGTGAGGTTGACGAAGACCAGGAGGTCGCACTGGCACGTGGTCGGCTGGTCCACCGTTTGTTGGAACATCTGCCACTCATCACGCCCGAAGATCGGTTCGCTGTGGGTGAACGTCTGTTGGAAAACGATCCAGACGCCGGCGTTCTGAGCAATGCGGCGCGTCATGTCGCAGATGTGATCGCGCTGCTGAACCGCAGCGATCTGGCCCCGATCTTTGACGCCGAGACCTTGGCAGAGGCGGAATTGACCGCGGAACTGCCCGAGCTGAACGGCGCCTGTGTTCATGGCACCGTTGACCGGCTGATCATCGCCAAAGACACTATAACCTGCGTTGATTTCAAGACAAACCGGGTGGTCCCGCAGAAACCAGAACAGGTCCCCGAGGGGGTTTTGCGGCAAATGGGGGCCTATCTGGCCGCACTACGACAAATTTGGCCAAACCACCGGGTCGTGATCTCGATCCTGTGGACCACGAACGGCACTTGGATGACGTTGCCAGACGATTTGGTCATGGCGGCCTTGCAACGGGCTAGGGGTGCTTGACCTGACCACGGGGCGCACATAGGTTCCACGCAACACCGTAGGAGATAAAAATGGCAACTGTAGCTGTCACTGACGCCACCTTTGACGCCGAAGTGCGTCAGTCGGACGTTCCCGTTCTGGTCGATTTCTGGGCGGAATGGTGTGGCCCCTGCCGTATGATCGGCCCCGCTCTGGAAGAGCTGTCCGCCGAAATGTCCGGCCAAATCAAGATCGTCAAAGTCAACGTTGACGAAAACCCGAACTCTCCGGCGCAACTGGGTGTTCGCGGTATTCCGGCCCTGTTCATCTTTAAGAACGGCGAAGTCGTCGCCAACAAGGCTGGCGCTGCCCCCAAGGCTGCCCTGCAGAACTGGATTCAGGCGTCGATCTGATCCGATCCGATTTCAAACGAACCCTGTGGTCGAAGCCCGACCGCAGGGTTTTGTTTTGTCCGGGTTGCACCCTTGATCCGGCGGTTCCATATATCCTGCAAAGAGATGGAGACAGCGATGGCAGAGAGCGATTTTCCCGGTTGGCACGGCACAACGATCATTGGTGTGCGCAAGGGTGGCAGCGTCGTCATCGCCGGTGACGGTCAGGTCAGCCTGGGCCAGACGGTGATCAAGGGCACAGCGCGCAAGGTTCGCCGCCTGTCCCCCGGCGGCCATGATGTTGTTTGCGGCTTTGCCGGATCGACAGCAGACGCCTTTACCCTGCTAGAACGGCTCGAGAAAAAGCTGGAGTCAGCGCCGGGGCAATTGCTACGCGCGAGCGTCGAATTGGCCAAGGATTGGCGCACGGACAAATACCTGCAAAAGCTGGAGGCGATGCTGATCGTAACCGATGGCCATGACTTGTTCGTCATCACCGGCGCAGGCGACGTGCTAGAGCCGGAACATGACGTTGCCGCAATCGGGTCGGGGGGTAACTTTGCCCTCGCTGCGGCGCGGGCCCTGATGGACAGTGACCACGACGCCGAGACTATCGCCCGCAAGGCGATGGCGATCGCCGCCGATATTTGCGTCTATACGAACGGTAAACTAACCGTCGAAACGATCTCTCGTTGATATAGGATAGGTGGTTGGCCCAAGGTCAAGCTGACCGCCTATTCGCCGCAATTGGACTGGTCTTGTTCAACCTTATTGTGGTTTGTCCGACTGTTTCCGGTCCAACGCGCTATTGATCCTTCTGCGCCTCCATCCAGGCGCGCAGCACAGCATTCATACGCGTCTGATACCCTTTGCCTGTCGATTTGAAATAGTCGAGCACATCGCGATCCACACGCAGTGAAATCGCCTGTTTGTTTTCCGGCATCGGCAGAGGTTCACGCGTCCAATCCTCTGCCTGCTGCGGCGCAACAGAAACAGGGGCCGGCTCGGCAGTGGCCTTTTGGCCGGTAAGAATTCCGCTCAGCATGCGGCGGATTTCTGGACGTTCATCACCCATATTAATCTCCTTTGGGATCTATAACGGTATATACGTCCAAAAGTTAAAATCTGATCAGCTTGGAAAATTCACATTTCATGCATAAATCCAGACTCGCACGAGTGAGGATACCATGACTGACCTAACCCCGCGTGAGATCGTTTCGGAATTAGACCGTTTCATCGTTGGACAAAATGAAGCCAAACGGGCTGTTGCCGTTGCCCTGCGCAATCGTTGGCGCCGCAAACAGCTGGGCGCTGATTTGCGTGACGAAGTGTACCCGAAAAATATTCTGATGATCGGACCGACCGGCGTCGGCAAGACCGAGATCAGCCGTCGTCTGGCCAAGTTGGCCCGCGCGCCGTTCATCAAGGTCGAAGCAACCAAATTCACCGAAGTCGGCTATGTCGGCCGGGATGTCGAACAGATCATCCGTGATCTGGTGGATGTCGCGATCCTGCAAACCCGCGAATTCATGCGCGAAGATGTCAGAGCCAAGGCGCTGCAATCCGCAGAGGATCGGGTAATCACGGCCATCGTCGGCACGGACGCGCGGGACGCAACCCGAGAGATGTTCCGCAAAAAACTGCGCAGCGGCGAGCTGGACAACACTGTGATCGAACTGGAATTGCAGGATACATCGAACCCGATGGGCGGCTTTGAAATTCCGGGTCAGCCGCAGATGGGCGGAATGATGAACCTCGGCGATCTGTTTGGCAAAGCGTTCCAGAGGACTGTCAAAAAGCGGATGACTGTCGCCCAGAGCTACGAGGTTCTGGTGTCGGAAGAAGCGGACAAGCTGCTGGATGACGAGGCCGTCAAAAAGGCGGCGGTCGAAGCGATCGAGGAAAACGGCATCGTGTTTCTGGACGAAATCGATAAGGTCTGCGCCCGCGCCGAAACCCGTGGCGCGGATGTCAGCCGCGAAGGGGTCCAGCGCGATCTGCTGCCCCTGATCGAAGGCACCACCGTTTCTACCAAGCACGGCCCCGTGCGGACTGATCACGTGCTGTTCATTGCCTCGGGTGCGTTCCATGTCGCCAAACCGTCGGATCTGCTGCCTGAGCTTCAGGGTCGCCTGCCGATCAGGGTCGAGCTCAATCCGCTGACCGAGGCGGATTTCGTGCGCATCCTGACCGAAACCGACAACGCCCTGACACGGCAGTATACCGCTCTGATGGGGACCGAGGAGGTGACTGTCGCCTTTACCTCCGATGGGATCGAGGCCCTGGCCCGGATTGCCGCCGAGGTGAACCGCAGCGTCGAAAATATCGGGGCGCGGCGGCTCTACACAGTGATGGAACGCGTGTTCGAGGACCTGTCGTTCCATGCCCCGGACAAGTCCGGTCAGGCGGTCACTGTGGATGCGGGCTTTGTCGAAGCGAATATCGGCGCGCTATCCCGCTCTGCCGATATGAGCCGCTACGTCTTGTAAACCTTGACCCAGCCGCGGTCTTCTTGGACGAAATGATCGCGGCTGGCCAAGACAAACTCTGGTCTTTCGCTGGCCTGCCAGTTTTCAATGGACAGCGCACGGCCATCGGTCCGCAATACATTGAACATATTGACCTGTCCGCGCAGCCGCGTGGACAGTCCGGTTCCGGCCTGAACCAGTAAGATCCCCGGCTCTGCCGTGGCAGGCGCGGCGATTGTGTGATGCAAATGGCCACACAGCACCACGTCCGCCCCACAGGCCGCAAAGGATCGCACAGCCCGCTTGGCGCCGGACATCAGGCGTTTGTCTGTCTCCAGCAGATGTTCCAGCGGGTGATGGACCACAACGAACCGCATGTCCTGCGGGTTTCCTTCGGCAAAGGCCGCACAGATACGACCGATGGTCCGTCGACTGAGACGGCCGCGCTGCCACGCGAAGCGATTGACTGTATTCACGCCAACCACATGCGACGTGTCATCCCTGAAATCGGGTTCTAGATCGACAGAAACCCATTTTTTATAACGCCCAAAGGGACGAAAAAGCCGCAGCCACAGATTGTCCAGCGGGGTATCGTGGTTCCCGGGAACCGCCAGAACAGGCGAGGTCAGTTGATCGATGAACCGTGCGGCCTCCTGAAATTGGCTGGTCCGGGCGCGTTGGGTCAGATCACCGGAAATGACGACCAGATCTGGCGCGATGTCGGCAATCAAGGCCACCAGCGGCTGCATCAAATCCGGCCGGTCCCGCCCGAAATGCAGGTCCGAGAGGTGGACAATGCAAGTCATGGTGATGACGCCGGCACGATCACGCTTAGCGCGTCAGGCATCATTTCAAAACGAAGCGGCAAAGGCATACGCCGTTTTTCTCCATCAAAGGCGACCAACTCGCGTTTACGTTTGCGTCGGGTTGTCACCGTCAGGGACCGCACCCGCAGCAGGTCAAAATCTACACCATCGCGCATCGTTCCCAGCATCAGTTTGCTGGCCATCCGAAACAGATCGATCCGGCGGCTGTGGCGCGACACAAAGACCGCAAACCCATCCTGGCTGATGGCATCAGACCCCTCCAGCCCAAAGGCGCGCAATTGGTAAGAGGATCGGGCGACAAAGAGCAGAGGCGTCCGCAGAGTGGTCTCTCCGTCTTCGGTCATGATTGACACGGTTGTGGGCCGACGAAACCGTATAAACGTGCGCACAACAGACCAATGGGCAGCGACACGCCAGCGTCCCCAGCGACGATAGACCGTCTCTCTCTCTTTGAGGATGGCGGGATACACACCGACAGAGGCGTTATTCAAAAACACCTGGCCGTTGACCGAGCCGACGGAAATCCGCTTGATCTGGCCGGCTTTGATTGTCTCGGCAGCCTGTCTGATATCCTGCGATATCCCGAGCCCGCGTGAAAAATAGTTAAAGGTCCCCAGCGGCAACACCCCCATCGGCACATCCGTTCCCGCAAGGGCAGAGGCAACCGACATGATCGTCCCATCGCCACCGGCAGCGATGATCCGCGTTGCCCCATCATTCAGGGCGGACTGTATGCAGGCCTGTACAGTACGATCGGCACCGATGTGATAGAGCATGGTCTGCGGCCCAAAGACGGTTTTCGCAACCTCGATCGCCGTCGCATCTCTGGCATTGCGTCCAGAGGACCCGTTCCAGATCACGGCAAATTTGTCTTGGTTTGGCATCCGGTCGACCTCTGGTTCGGTTCATGAGATGAACAAACGTTTGGCCCCTCGGGTTCCGTTGAGGCGCGACTTATTTCGCGCGACGCAGATAGACATAATAGGCGCCGCCACCGCCATGTTTGATATGGGCCGGGGTAATTTGCATCACGACAGGCCCCATCGGCGGCAGGCGGAGCCATTGCGGCACCTGATGACGCAGGACACCCATGCGTGTCGGGATCGGGCCCCCATCGTCACGGTCCTTGCCCTTGCCCGTGATCACCAGCAGCAGGCGGTGCCCCATTTCATGTGCCGACAGCACAAAGGCAACCAATTCGCGGTGCGCCTCTGCCACGGTCATGCCATGGAGGTCGAGCCGAGCATCAGGGTCCATGCGGCCCCGGGTCATTTTGCGGTGCTGTTTGTGATCCATCACCACCGGCGCGGCGGCCAATTGGTGGCCTATCGGCGGCAAGAGGTTATGGGGTCGCCTCGGGTCGGCCTTGGCACCGACCTTGAACGCCGGGATCGGGGTGGGGATGTCGTCCTCGACCTTGGGCGTTTCCAGCCTCGGCTCTTGGTCCGATGACACTGGCGCGCGTTCGAAACCATCTGGTCCAATCCGCGTGACCTTGCGGGCGACCATGTTCCACAGAGCCTTTTCATCGGCAGAGAGTTGACGACGTCGGCGCATCACTTAGTCCATTTGTTCCTTGGGCAAGAGGACGACCATGCGGCCGCTGTCCCGATACCCGCCAGCAATATGACCCGCCTTAGGCCCCGTACCGACGAAAATATCTGCCCGTTGCGCGCCCTTTATGGCGGAACCCGTGTCCTGCGCAACCATCAGGCGGGAAAATGGCTGTGCTCCATGCTTTTCCAGCCAGACCATCGCGCCCAAGGGGGTGATATCGGGATCGACGGCAATCGTGCGCCCGGCTGTCACTGACACCCCCATCGTCCCGATAGGACCGCTGTCGGCTGGCACCTCGGTTACGGCGCGAAAAAACACGTAGCTGGCGTTGTGCCACAGCAGGGACAGTTGATCGGGATACTGGGCAAACCAGTCGCGGATCGCTTGGGGGCTGATCACATCCGCCGGAATATGTCCCAGCCGGATCATCTCCTTGCCCAGAGAGGCATAGGGATGGCCGTTGGTGCCGTCATAGCCCACACGCATCTGACCGCCCTCGATCAGTTGGATGCGACCTGATCCCTGAACCTGCAGGAAAAACCGGTCGAGCGGATCGCGCAGCCAAACCAGTTCATGACCGCGCAGCGCGTCCGTTTGGTCTATTTCGCGGCGAGTCAACCATGGCGTCCCCATGTTCGCCGGTTTGACATGCAGCGGCACCGAAAATTCGTTGCTCCGCACGCGACTGCCGATCAATTCCGGTTCGTAATAGCCGGTAAAGAGGGCGGGGCGGTCATCGGTGAACAGGGTTGGCTGAAAATTGCGTTCAATCCAGACCTTTGGATCGCCAGTCGGGACAATCCCATGAGCAGACAAAAGAAAAACGGCCAGTCCAGCGCCATGATCATCGCTGTCCCAGCCGTCCAAATCTGCAAATGTCAGCCGTGTGGTCTGCGGCGGCATTATTCGCCTGTCTCTACCAGCATCCAGTTCGGGTCGCCCGACGTCATCGACCGGGCAAAGGTCCAAACGTCCCGTTGACGACGGGGCTGGCTCGGGCTGCCTTCAACGATGTCGCCACCGCGATCGCGCACGACATAGGTAAACTCGGCTGTCATCCGCAGGGTGATTTCCGCCTCTTTCGACGCCGGATCAAATTCCGCTGCCTGCACGCCAAGTTCGGACACACCGATAAACGTCGCCTCGACGGTCAAACCATCCGCCTCGCGCTGGGCGATCACGCCGGAAAACGCATCGTAGACCTCGGGCGCGATAAACGGTTTGACCTGCGACAGATCCCCCCGCTCAAAGGCCATCAGGATCATCTCATAGGCACCGCGAGCACCCTGCAAGAAACCACCGACGTTAAAATCGGGATCGGCCTTCTTCATCGCGGCAAAGGCAAAGGCCGCAGGACTGTGTTCCGGCACATGGTCCACGATGTCGCGGTCGGGTCCACCCTCGATCACTTCGAGGTTGGGTCGTCTGGCGGTAGAGGCCTCAACAACATGTGGTTTTTCAAATCCTTCGCGCGTGCCCAGAACACTGCGCAGACGCAGGATCAGAAACACAGCGATCCCCGCGAGGACCAAGAGTTGGATCAGGGGGGAATTCATTTCGACCTCTTTCCGACCGTCAGGCATTCAAACTGCTACTAGCAGCACTTATGTAGGACACAGGCCTGTTCAAGTCCATCACAGGCCAGAAAGGATGCCAAATGTGGTTGTTATTGGCCTTTATTGCCGTTCCGTTGATCGAAATCGCCCTCTTTATCCAAGTTGGCGGCCTGATCGGGCTCGGCTGGACCTTGGTCATCGTTCTGTTCACCGCGTTTCTGGGCGCTCACTTGGTCCGGAGCCAGGGCGCCAGAGAAATGAACCGTCTGCGGCAGAGTTTCTCTACGCTATCCGACCCGGCAGAGCCGCTGGCCAACGGGGCGATGATCCTTTTGGCGGGTGCATTGCTGCTAACGCCGGGATTTTTCACAGATGCCTGCGGTTTTGCCCTGTTGGTGCCGCAAATTCGCAGTGCGGTGTTCCACTGGCTGCGCAAACGCGTCAAGGTCCAGTCGTTTGATTTTGGCACCCAGACAATGCACCGGCCCCAAAGCCAACCCGAGGATAGCGTGATCGACGGCGACTTTACCGAAGTGGACCCGGACAAGCGGCAAACCCATCCTTCCGGATGGACGCGGCACTAAACGCCTATTGCCATTGAGGCTGCGGAATTAGGCTGCTAGGCTGCCGCCGACCGAATTTTTTGGAGCTTTGTACATGACTGATACTTCGACAAACCCCGCAGCCCAAGCCGCGCAAGTCAAGAACCGCATCGTCGCCCAATACATCCGCGACATGTCGTTCGAAAACATCCTGGCGCAAAAGGGCGTCAAGGGTGACGCTGCGCCGGAAATGGCTGTGCAGGTTGGTCTGGATGCCCGCAAGCGCGGCTCTGACAACCAGTACGAGGTCATCACCAAGCTCACGGTGAAGGCAACGACCAAAGAAACCAAGGAACCGCTGTTCCTGCTGGAACTGGAATACGCTGGCGTGTTCCAGATCGAAGGCGTACCGGAAGACCAGATGCACCCGTTCCTGATGATCGAATGCCCGCGTCAGGTGTTCCCGTTCATCCGTCGCGTGGTGTCCGATGTGACCCGTGACGGTGGCTTCCCGCCGCTGAACCTCGACACCATCGACTTTATGGCGATCTACCGCAACGAGTTGGCCCGCCGCCTCGAAGCACAAAAAGCCGCCGCGCCGGCTAACTAAGCTTCTTCCAGATCGCGCCGTCGCCCATTTTGCCGATAAAGGCTTCATGGGCGGCGGCTTCTTCTTTGGTGATCCGCGAAGGCAAGGGCGTGCTGCGCGGCTTGGGCCGCCAATCATCGACCTTGGACGCGGTGGCAGAGCCCGAAGTGGCTGTGCTGGACAGCCCGAAATCCGGCTGCCGCCCGCCGATCAGTTCCAAATAGACATCGGCCAGAATTTCAGAGTCGAGCAGCGCCCCGTGCAGGGTCCGCGACGAATTGTCGATGCCAAAGCGGCGGCATAGCGCATCAAGCGAGGCCGGCGAGCCGGGAAACCGTTTGCGGGCAATGGCCAGCGTATCGATCGCCCGATCATAGGGGATCGACGGCAGACCCATCCAGCCCAGTTCGGCGTTCAGGAATTTCATATCGAACGCGGCATTGTGGATGACTAGTTTCGAATCCGCGATGAAATCCAGAAACTTTTGCCCGACGGCGGCAAACAGGGGTTTATCCTTGAGCGTGACCTGACCCGGTTTTGGCGGTTGCGGCGGCTCTAGGAGGTCAGGACCGATACCGTGCACACCAAAGGCCTCGGCAGGCATGGACCGTTCGGGATTGATATACACGTGAAACGTCTTACCGGTCGACATGTGGTTCAAGAGTTCCAGACAGCCGATTTCGACGATCCGGTCGCCGCTCTCTGGCTCAAATCCGGTGGTCTCCGTATCCATGACGATTTCACGCATCGGCGAGGCCCTTTCTGATCTGTTCGATCACCTGTTGAACCGTAGCCCGGGCACCGTCCATCGTCAGCGTATCGATAACAAAATCGGCACGGGCGCGCTTTTCAGCGTCGGGCATCTGACGGCTACGAATGGTCTCTAACTGCTCTGCCGTCATCGTGCCACGCGACATGACCCGTTCGGTTTGAACCGATTGGGGCGCGCTGACGACGGCAACGCCGTCCAGCCAGGCATCCGCGCCGGTTTCAAACAGCAGCGGGATGTCAAAGACGATGATATCCGCCGTTTGTTCATCGACAAACGCCGCCCGGTCCGCAGCGACGAGCGGGTGAACAATCTGTTCAAGCGATGTCAGGACCGACCGATCCTGATCGATCAACCGTTTCAGGACGGACCGATCCACCAGACCATCGACAATGGCCATCGGGTATAATTTGGCCAAGGGCGCAACCGCCGCACCGCCAACCGCATAGAGGCGATGCACGGCGGCGTCCGCATCCCAAACGGGCAGGCCAGCATCCCGAAACATCGCCGCCGTCGTGGATTTCCCCATGCCGATAGAGCCGGTTAAACCCAGTTTATAGCTCATGCCAGAACGGCCCGCCGCAGTTCGTCATCTACCTCTGGCCGCACACCAAACCAGCGTTCAAAGCCGGGCACGGCCTGATGCAGCAGCATCCCAAGACCGTCGACGGTCGTGCATCCCGCCTCTTCTGCGGTGCGCAGCAATTGGGTCCGGAGCGGTTCATAAACGATATCCGTCACGACCGTGGATTTCTGCAATTGGTCCAGCGGAACGCGGAATTCCTCGGCGCCCTTCATCCCCAAAGACGTCGTGTTGACCAAGGTGGCACATTCGCCAATCGCATCGCCAACCTGAACCCACTCGACGACGGTGATCTTGGCCCCGAACTCTTGCCTCAGGGCATCGGCGTTGGTGCGGGTTCGGTTCGACAAAATCACCTCTGGCACACCTGCATCAAGGAGCGACGTAATGATCGCCCGCGCAGCCCCGCCAGCGCCTAGCACAACCGCCGGTCCGGCGGCAGGAACCCAGTTCGGAGCCCCCTGCCGCAGTGAGGCGACAAAGCCATATCCATCGGTATTGTCGGCATAAATCTTTCCGTCCGGACGAAAAGACAGCGTATTTGCCGCCCCGATGAGCGACGCGCGGTCGCTCACGGCATCTGCCAGTTCCAGCGCGGTTACCTTATGTGGGATGGTGATATTACAGCCGACAAAGCCCATTTTCGGCATGGTTTCCAGCACACGGGCCAGATCGGCCTTTTCCACGTGGAGCGGAATATAGTGACCTTTGATCCCATAGCGTTTGAGCCAGTGACCATGCAATTTGGGCGAACGGGAATGGGAAACCGGGTTGCCGATCACGCCAGCAAGAGGAATTCGATCTTGGCTCATGCCGTCAAGACTCCGCGCAGGGTCAAATAGTTCAACAGTTCAATCAGGGGCAGTCCGAGCACCGAAAAATAATCACCCTCGACCTTGGACATTAACCGGACACCTTCTTCTTCCAGCTTATAGCAGCCGACAGACCAACGTACACTGTCCCAGTTGCGCGTCATATAGTCGTCCAGATACGCGTCGGAAACGTCTCTCATCGTCAGGCGCACCGTGCCGACATGACGCCAGATCGGTTCGCCGTCTTTGTAGATGACGGCGGCAGACAGCAAGCGATGGGTTTTGCCGCGCATCGCTTGCAACTGCGCCAGACCTTCGACGGGATCGGTCGGTTTCGACAGAATCCGCCCGTCAAAATCCAGCACCTGATCACAGCCGATCACATAGGCACCGGGGTTCTTCTGGCTCACCTTGCGCGCCTTCGCCTCGGCCAGCGTGTCGGCAATATCCCGCGGCGAGGCCTCTTCCAGCTCTAGCGCGGCGCGGATGGCCTCTTCGTCGACACGGGCCACGACAGTTGAAAACGGAACACCTGCATTGCGCAGCAGGGTCGCGCGAATTTCAGAACCAGAGGCGAGGATAACAGGATCGGTCATGTGGAAAACTGTGGGTAAAACCTGAGAGTTGGCTGGGGATGTCCGGTGAATCCTTTAGGGCTTGTCAGAGGTTTTCGCAAATCCTCAGGGATAACCCGATGATTCCATCACAAGAGTCCAAGATGGGGATGGGATAAGTGACCCATTGTGGATGAATTCTGTGGAATCGACGCAGGACTCCGCGACGGAAAAGAGTCAATTTGACTCTGATGAAAATAACTCATTGATAATGAAGTGTTTTTATAGAAATCCCCATGAATCTTTGGACTTGTGAAGCTTTGTGGATATCTGGATAACACTGAGGAAAACTCTAAACGGACTGGTTATCCACACTACAACAACTAACCACCTTCTTTCTTAAAGAAAGATTAGAAGAGGGAAGTTGCCACAACGGACAAACACGATGATTGACTGGATTTATGATTTTCTCGGTGCAGCCTACCCTTGGGTCAAAGCGTTGCACGTGGTCTCCGTCATGTCATGGATGGCAGGTCTGTTCTATTTGCCGCGTCTCTACGTCTACCACGTCGAAGGACTGAGAAAGCAGGGCGTGGAGCAAGGGTCGGATATGGACCTGCTGTTTCAGCATCAGGAACGTCTGCTGCTACGCGCCATCATGAATCCGGCGATGGTTGCCACATGGATTTTCGGTCTTATGATGGTCTTTACGCCCGGTATCGTCAGCTGGTCCGAGCTTTGGCCATGGACCAAAGCCGGCGGTGTTCTGGGCATGACGTGGTTCCATCATTGGCTGGGATATCGCCGCAAAGACTTTATCAAGGCAGCGAATAGCCGAACCGGACGTCAGTATCGCCTGATGAACGAGGTTCCGACGCTCTTTATGCTGATCATCGTGTTTTCGGTGATCGTCAAATTCTGAATTTGACTTGTGGGGCCAGACGGGCCTAATAGGGGCGCCCTCCGTCCGGTGGGATTCTGTCTGAACAATTCGTCTATCGTGCGGCTGAACAGGCCGCTGGGGGTATGCCCATGTCACAACACCGTTTGAACCTTGCCGATCTCAAGGCCAAAAGCCCCAAGGATCTCTTGGCGATGGCCGAAGAGCTGGAGATCGAAAACGCATCCACGATGCGCAAGGGTGACATGATGTTCGCCATCCTCCGCGAACGCGCTGATGAAGATTGGGTCATCGGTGGCGATGGCGTGTTGGAAGTGTTGCAGGACGGGTTCGGGTTCCTGCGTTCGCCCGAGGCGAACTATCTGCCGGGTCCCGATGATATCTACGTGTCTCCGGATATGATCCGCCAGCATTCGCTGCGTACGGGTGATACCGTAGAGGGCGTTATCAAAGAGCCGAACGACAGCGAACGGTATTTCGCGCTGACCAGCGTGGAAATGATCAACTTTGAAGATCCGGAAAAGGCGCGGCACAAAATTGCCTTTGACAACCTGACGCCGCTCTACCCTGATGAACGCCTGAAAATGGAGATCGACGATCCGACGATCAAGGATCGGTCCGCCCGCGTGATCGACCTCGTTTCGCCGATTGGTAAGGGTCAGCGGTCGCTGATCGTGGCGCCGCCGCGCACGGGTAAGACGGTCCTGCTGCAAAATATCGCCCACAGCATCGAAAAGAACCATCCAGAGTGCTATCTGATCGTTCTGCTGATTGATGAACGCCCCGAAGAAGTCACCGACATGCAGCGCAGCGTCAAGGGCGAGGTGGTATCGTCTACCTTTGACGAACCTGCGACCCGTCACGTCGCGGTTGCCGAAATGGTCATCGAAAAGGCCAAGCGTCTGGTCGAGCACAAGCGCGATGTCGTCATCCTCCTGGACTCGATCACCCGTTTGGGTCGCGCCTACAACACCACCGTGCCGTCTTCGGGCAAGGTTCTGACCGGCGGTGTGGATGCGAACGCGCTGCAACGCCCCAAGCGGTTCTTTGGCGCCGCGCGGAACATCGAAGAAGGCGGTTCGCTGACAATTATCGCGACGGCGCTGATCGACACCGGTAGCCGCATGGACGAAGTGATCTTTGAAGAATTCAAGGGCACCGGCAACAGTGAAATCGTTCTGGATCGTAAGGTCGCAGATAAGCGCGTGTTCCCGGCGATGGATATCCTCAAGTCTGGTACCCGTAAGGAAGATCTGCTGGTCGATGCCAAGGATCTTCAGAAAACCTACGTGCTGCGTCGCATTCTGAACCCGATGGGGACCACGGATGCGATCGAATTCCTGCTGGGCAAGCTCAAGCAGACCAAGACGAACGGCGAATTCTTTGACTCGATGAACAGCTAAGCTGGGGCTGGCGTCATGGACACGATCTATGCCCTGGCCACAGCGCCGGGCAAAGCAGGCGTTTCTATTGTTCGGATCTCCGGGCCGATGGCGCATGCCGCTGGCGAGAGGCTGACAGGGCGTGCTTTGCCGTCCCGTGGTCTGCGCAAGATCGTGGATCATGTTGGCGATTTGATTGACGAAGCGCTTGTTCTGTCGTTCGACCAAGGCCAGAGCTTTACCGGTGAAGCAGTTGTGGAGCTTCAACTTCATGGCAGTCCGGCGATTGTTTCGGCCGTTTTACGCGAATTGTCTGGTATGGTCGGGCTGCGGCACGCCGAAGCAGGCGAATTTACGCGCCGCGCGCTGGAAAATGGCTGCCTGGACCTCGCGCAGGTTGAAGGTCTGGCGGACCTCATTGACGCAGAGACAGAATCGCAACGAAAACAGGCACTTAGGGTGTTTCAGGGCGCCTTGGGAGCCAAGGTAGGCCTGTGGCGCGAGCGACTGGTTCGCGCGGCGGCCCTGATCGAGGCGACGATTGATTTCGTCGATGAAGATGTCCCGGTTGACGTGATGCCTGAGGTGACTGAACTCTTGCGGTCGGTTCAGACCGAAATGCGGCAAGAGGCAGAGGGAGTCCGCGTCGCTGAACGTATTCGCGACGGATTTGAGGTTGCTATCGTTGGCGCGCCTAATGTCGGAAAATCCACCCTTTTGAATAGGTTAGCGGGTCGTGAGGCTGCGATCACCTCTGATATCGCCGGGACGACGCGTGATGTGATCGAGGTCCGTATGGACCTTGGCGGGTTGCCTGTGACAGTTTTGGATACCGCGGGTCTGCGCGAAACTGATGATTTTGTCGAAGGTTTGGGGATTGAACGCGCCCGGCAACGTGCCACCTCGGCTGATCTGGTCGTCCACTTGGTTGGAGTCGGAGAGGAGACCTTCGAGGATTTCGGACCAGATACAATCATCGTGCGCGCTAAAATGGATCAGGTGCAACCCGGTATCATAGGTGTTTCGGGAAAAACCGGCGCCGGTGTTGAAGAACTGATAGATCGCATCGAGCAAACCCTGAGAGGGCGGGCCGCGCGCGTGGGTGTGGCCATGCGCGAACGCCATCGAATTGCGCTTATCCGTGGGTGCGAGGCGCTTGACCTCGCGTTGTCTCTCATAGACTCAGATGTTGAAATGGCAGATCTTGTGGCAGAAGAAATCCGCACCGCTGCCAGAGCGACTGAGTCGCTCGTTGGCAGGGTAGACGTAGAAGATCTGCTGGATGTGATATTCGCCAGCTTTTGCATCGGCAAGTAGGAGTGTTTCACGTGAAACATCAGAACTTTGATGTTGTCGTTATTGGCGGTGGCCATGCTGGAGCCGAGGCTGCACATGCCGCCGCGAGGGCAGGCGCGTCCACTGCTTTGGTAACGTTGACGTTCGATTCAATCGGCGTAATGTCCTGCAATCCCGCGATCGGTGGTTTAGGCAAAGGGCATTTGGTCCGTGAAGTTGATTCCCTAGACGGGGTCATGGGTTTGGCCGCTGATCGTGCAGGGATCCAGTTCCGACTCTTGAACCGCAAGAAGGGTCCCGCTGTACAAGGTCCGAGGGCCCAAGCCGACCGTGCCCGATACAAGTTGGCGATGCAGCACCTGACCCGCCAGCAGCCTAATCTGACGGTGGTAGAGGGCGAAGCCATTGATATATTGCAAGAAAATGGCCGAGTCTCTGGCATTGTTCTAGACGACGGCTCGCAAATCAGCTGTCGTTCCGTTGTGCTGACCACAGGGACATTCCTGCGCGGCGTGATCCATATTGGCGATGTCCGCCGTCCCGGTGGGCGGATGGGAGATCGTCCGTCGGTGCGTTTGGCTGAACGGATGGATAGCTTTGGTCTACCTCTGGGGCGGTTGAAAACCGGCACGCCGCCGCGACTGGATGGTCGCACAATCGACTGGTCTGATCTGGAGAGTCAGCCTGGCGACGATGAACCCTCACTGTTTTCATTCCTGTCCAAATCTGTGACGGCACCGCAGATATCCTGCGGGATCACCCATACGAATGAAAAAACCCATCAAATTATTCGCGATAACCTGTCCCGATCTGCCATGTATGGTGGCCATATCGAAGGAATTGGCCCCCGGTATTGCCCTTCGATCGAAGATAAAGTCGTCAGGTTTGCAGATAAATCCTCTCATCAGGTGTTCCTCGAGCCTGAGGGTATCGACGATCCGACGATTTATCCGAACGGAATTTCTACGTCCTTGCCTGTTGATGTCCAAGAGGCCTATGTTCGTTCCATGAAGGGGCTCGAGAATGTCACCATTCTCCAACCCGGGTATGCGATCGAATATGATTACGTCGATCCCCGGGCCTTGCGGCCGACGTTGGAGTTGCGGGATGTTCCAGGGCTCTACCTCGCAGGACAGATTAACGGCACGACTGGCTATGAGGAGGCTGCCGCTCAGGGTCTCGTCGCCGGTTTGAACGCATGCAAGTCCGCGCTAGGTCAGGACCCGGTAACCTTTAGCCGCACCACGTCCTACATCGGTGTCATGATCGATGATCTGATCACGAGGGGGGTTTCCGAGCCATACCGTATGTTTACCTCCCGGGCCGAATTCCGGCTGTCTCTGCGTGCGGATAATGCCGATCAGCGTTTGACTGAACTGGGGCGCCAGATTGGGTGTGTTGGCGACGATCGCTGGTCTGCCTACTCGGCAAAGATGGAGGCAATTGCTACGGCGCGAACTCTGCTAAGCTCGCATAGCTTTACGTCACACCGGATAGCAAACCTCGGCGTCAATCTCTCTCCGGATGGACCGTCACGCAGTGCACTCGAGGCTCTGTCGCTGGCCGAGTTCGAGGATCACCATTTGATAGAGTTACTACCAGAAGCGGCGGGGATTCCTCCTGAAGTCCGGTCTCAGATCAAATGTGATGCGCTCTATGCACACTACATTACGCGTCAGGATAAGGACATTCAGACCCTAAAGCGGGATGAATCTGTCGTCATTCCTCAGGATTTTTCCTATGAGGGCATTTCGGGCCTTTCGAATGAGCTCCGCCTGAAACTGTCGCGTGTGAAGCCGGCGACGATCGGGCAGGCGGGTCGGATCGAGGGAATGACGCCTGCGGCTCTGGTTCTGCTTTTGGCGCGTATAAGAAAGTTCGACAAGGCGCAATCTGCATGAACGGCGTGGATTTGATGGGGGTGGGCGATGTTTCACGTGAAACATTTGCTCGTCTGGAGGCGTTTTCCGCGCTGGTTCTAAAGTGGACAGAAAAAATCAACCTGATCGCCAAGGGGACCAAGGATGATATCTGGCACCGCCACATATTGGATTCCGCCCAGGTCTGGACTGGTGCTCCGAAAGCCTGGACTCATTGGGTCGATATAGGTAGCGGAGGAGGGTTTCCGGGTATCGTCGTTGCCTGCATTGCGGTTGAAAAGCGACCAGGTACGCGATTTACCCTAATTGAATCGGATCAACGCAAAGCGACATTCCTAAGAACTGCCGCCAGAGAACTGGGATTGCCAGTGACCGTCATTGCAAATCGCATCGAGGCGGTTGAACCTCAGCGTGCCGATGTACTATCTGCCCGCGCCTTGGCATCTCTCGATTTGCTTTTGAATTTTGCTGAAATTCACCTCAGTCCGACAGGTACTGCTCTTTTTCAAAAAGGACGAGGTGCGGATCAGGAAATATCTGAGGCCAAGAGCAAATGGACCTTTGACTTCACCTGTCTGCCAAGTATCACCGACCCAGAAGCAAATCTAATTTGTATCAGGGATATCGCGCGTGTCTGATCTGACCAGGACGACAGAGCCAAAAATCATCGCCATCGCTAACCAGAAAGGCGGAGTGGGTAAAACCACAACCGCGATCAACCTTGCGGCGGCCCTTGCAGCAACTGGGCGCAAGGTCCTGTTGGTCGATCTCGATCCGCAGGGCAATGCCTCTACAGGGATCGGCATCGATCCTGAACGGCGCGACGTGACGACCTATGACCTCTTGGTTGGGGATGTATCGCTTTTTGATGCCGTTCAAGAGACCCGGAGTCTGAATCTTTGGGTCGTACCGGCAAATACCGACCTGAGTTCTGCCGACATCGAACTGATCGCGAATGAAAAGCGCAGCTTTCTTTTGCATGACGCCTTGCGGCAGCCGGCGATGGATGCCTTTGCTCTGGACTACATTTTGATTGACTGTCCGCCGTCGCTGAACCTTCTGACCATAAACGCTATGGTGGCATCTGACTCTGTTGTTGTGCCGCTTCAGAGTGAATTCTACGCGCTGGAAGGGCTCTCGCAGCTCATGTTGACTGTGCGGGAGGTGCGCCAGACCGCCAACCCGAACCTCCGCATCGAAGGTGTTGTCCTGACGATGTATGACGCGCGGAATAATCTATCCCAGCAGGTAGAGCAGGACGCGCGGGAAAATCTCAAGGATCTGGTTTTCAAAACAATTATTCCCCGAAATGTCCGCCTGAGCGAGGCACCGTCTTTCGCCATGTCGATTTTCGAGTATGATCCAACTTCCAAGGGCGGGTTGGCCTATCAGGAATTGGCCGCAGAGCTGATTGAACGCGAACAATAAGAGGCGAAAATGGCCGACAAACCGAATCGTAACCGTGGCCTTGGGCGTGGTTTGTCCGCCCTCATGGCCGATGTAAATGTGCCAACGGACAAGCCTTCTGGTGCGCAGTCGCCGCGAACACCTGACATGACCGTTCCGATTGACCGGATCGAGCCGAATCCCAATCAGCCACGCCGCTATTTTAGTGAGGATGCTCTCAAGGAGCTTGCATCTTCGATCAAGGAAAAGGGCGTCATTCAGCCGCTGATCGTTCGCAAATCGCCGCGGGATGAGTCCAAGTTTGAAATCGTAGCCGGGGAGCGCCGTTGGAGAGCCTCCCAGATGGCCATGCTGCATCAGTTGCCTGTGATCGTTCGAGACTTCACCGATACCGAAGTTCTGGAAGTTGCGATCATCGAAAACATCCAGCGCGCAGATCTGAATGCGATTGATGAGGCTGCCGGCTATCGTCAATTGATGGAGCGCTTTGGCCATACCCAAGAGCAGCTGAGCCAGGCGCTGGGGAAGAGCCGGAGCCACATTGCCAACTTGATGCGTCTTCTCAATCTTCCGGATGATGTCCAGACGCTGGTCATCGAAGGCCAGCTCAGCGCAGGACACGCCCGGACATTGGTTGGAAATGATGGTGCGTCAGAGATTGCACGCAAGATCATAAGCCAAGGTCTATCGGTAAGGGATGCGGAAAAGCTGACCAAGAAGGACCCCGAGAAAGAACGATCAACACAGAACAATCGGGTCCGCTCGGCGGCCAAGGATCCCGATACCGTTCAGATCGAACAGGAACTCTCACTGCAGATCGGGATGAAGGTGACCATTGATCACGATGCTGGCGGAGAGGGCGGGCGCATTTCGATCCGTTACGAGGATCTGGATCAACTCGACAATATTATGCGGATGTTGTCGGCCAATTAATCGGCCAACAACTCTCTCAGGACCGCATTCAGGATCGGGCGGCCGTCTCTTGTGACCAAGAGGCGGCCGTTTTCTTTGGCGACAAAGCCTTGATCGATCATGCGGTTGACGTTGTGCGTGAGATGCGAACCGCCAAGCGTGTCGAACCGCGTCAGATCGACACCTTCGTTCAGGCGTAGACCCATCAAGAGGAACTCTGACAATTCGTCCGAATTGGACAGCCGGTCCATGACGCTCTGGCCGGAGCCGACCTTCTCGACAGACTCGAGCCAAGCCTGAGGCATACGGTAGGTTTCTGTCGCGTGGCGAATGCCATTCACGGTCACACGACCGTGGGCACCGGGCCCGATGCCGACATAGTCGCCATATCTCCAATAGATCAGGTTATGCTGACTTTCAGACCCTACTCTGGCATGATTAGACACTTCGTAGGACGGGAATCCCAACTCCTCGGTGATGGTCTGTGTCAGGTCGTACATGTCCGCGGCGCTATCCTCATCCGGAAGCCCGCGCAGTTTGCCAACCGCATACCGATCCCCGAAGGCCGTACCTTCCTCAATTGTCAGCTGATAGAGTGACAAATGGTCGACGGCCAAGGACAACGCAAAGCGCAACTCTGCCGCCCAATCCGCGACGGTTTGGTCTTGGCGTGCATAGATCAGATCAAAGCTGACGCGGTCGAACACCGTTCGCGCAACATCGAAGGCAGCGAGTGCTTCCTTGACGGAATGGAGGCGCCCCAAGCGTCTGAGATCATCGTCGTTGAGGGACTGAATACCCATTGAAATCCGGTTGACGCCGGCATCGCGATAGCCCACAAACCGGCCAGCTTCGACAGATGTGGGGTTTGCCTCCAAGGTAATCTCTGCCGAGTTCGACATCGGCCAAGAAGCACGGACGCGGTCCAGAATTGCGTGGACCAGATCGGGTGACATCAGGCTGGGCGTGCCGCCGCCGAAAAACACAGATCGTAGGATGCGCCCTTTGGTTTGGGCTGCGACGCGATCAATTTCGGACAGGTAGGCGGGGCCCCATCGATCCTGATCAATGGTGGCCGCGACGTGACTGTTAAAGTCACAGTAGGGACATTTCGACTGGCAAAATGGCCAGTGAATGTAGAGGCCGAAGCCTCCGTTTTGCCAATCCTCAGTCAAAGCATCCCTTTACGAGTTTGCGGAAGGCATCCGCACGGTGGCTAATCTTGTTCTTTTCCCAGCGATCCATTTCACCGAATGTCACGTCGTAGCCATCTGGTTGGAAAATCGGGTCGTAACCATGGCCTTGGTCCCCGCGCATCGGCCAAACAATTTGGCCGGGCATAACGCCGGGGAATACTTCGTCATGTCCGTCCGGCCAGGCGACAACCAGCGTGCAGCAGAACTGCGCGCGACGGGGATGCGGGGCATTGACCTCTTCGAGCTTTGCCCAGGTCTTTTCCATCGCCATGACGAAATCTCGACCGTTCGGCGTCTCTGCCCAATCGGCAGTATAGACCCCCGGGGCACCGTTCAGACCATCAATTGCAATCCCGGAGTCATCCGCCAGAGCGGGTAGTCCGGTCGCTTGTGCGGCGAAATGTGCCTTGATCCGGGCGTTGCCAACAAAGGTAGATTCAGTCTCTATCGGCTCGGTTAGACTATGATCCTTGGCAGAGGTGACCTGGATCCCGAAGGGGGACAGCAGGTCCTTGATCTCGTCCAGCTTGCCCTGATTATGCGTGGCGACGACCAGACGTCCGCCGGTTAATTTGCGGGTCATGCGACAGCTGCCTTTTGCGCGGCGACGAGTTCGGCGATGCCAGCGTCAGCCAGATCCAGTAGTTTGGTCATCTGATCACGGGTAAAGGTCGCACCTTCGGCGCTCATCTGCACTTCGATCAGGCGACCGGCGGTCATGACAAAGTTGCCATCAACGCCTGCCTCGGAATCTTCGGGGTAATCGAGGTCGAGGATTGGTTGGCCGGCGTAGATTCCACAGGACACTGCGGCAACCGGATCGGGCAGGGGATCGGTCCGCACCAGCCCCGCCTTCATCAGTTTGTTAACGGCAAGTTTCAGCGCAACCCAACCGCCAGTGATCGAGGCGCAGCGGGTCCCACCATCCGCCTGAATGACATCGCAGTCGACTGTGATCTGACGTTCGCCAAGCGCAACACGGTCGACGCCAGCCCGCAATGACCGCCCGATCAGGCGCTGGATTTCCTGCGTACGTCCAGACTGGCCCTCCTTGGCCTCGCGGCGCATCCGGCTATGGGTCGCGCGGGGCAACATCCCGTATTCGGCCGTAACCCAGCCCAGGCCACTGTTTTTCATGAACGGCGGGACGCGTTCGTCGATCGTCGCAGTGCACAGGACATGGGTATCGCCGATCTTGATCAGACACGATCCTTCGGCATGTTTTGTCACGCCAACTTCGATAGAAATCGGGCGCATTTCGTTCACTTGACGGCCAGAGGGGCGCATGTGGTCTCTCCTGTATTGAGTTGGGTCTGGGATACGCCGGACCGGTTCGAAAACCAACCCCGATTGACGCGCCGCGATGCAGCGCCTTAAATGGTGCGACGACGAGATAACCGATGACATCCAAGACGCCATTGTTGACCGAAATGAATGAACGTTCGCGCGAAGTGTTTCGCCGCGTCGTCGAAGGCTACTTGGAAACAGGGGCACCGGTCGGGTCGCGCACACTGACGCGAACGATGTCGGAAAAAGTGAGCGCCGCAACGATCCGCAATGTGATGCAGGATCTGGAGTATATGGGGCTGCTAGGCAGTCCGCATGTTTCCGCCGGTCGCATCCCAACCCAGTCAGGTCTGCGGATGTTTGTGGATGGGCTGCTCGAAGTGTCTCTGGACGGTCAAGACCGTGAAAGGATTGACCAAACGCTGGATGATGGTCACGGCGACGTCAACATTCTGCTGGATCGGGTGGGGCAGGCGCTGTCCGGGGTGACGCGTGGCGCATCGCTGGTTTTGACGCCCAAACACGAAGCCCCGGTGAAGCACATCGAGTTTGTGTCGCTGAGCATTGATCGTGCGCTGGTGGTTCTGGTTTTTGCCGATGGCCACGTGGAAAACCGGCTCTTTACTCCGCCAACGGGACAGACGCCAAGTTCGCTGCGCGAGGCGGCAAACTTTATCAACAGCTTTGTCGAAGGCCGTACCCTGACCGAGTTGGGCACCGTGATGCGACGCCAGATCCAAGAGCGCCGGCAAGAGATTGACGGGCTCGCGGCGGCTATGGTCGAGAGCGGGATCGCTGTTTGGGAAAATCGCGGCGAATCAACAGAACGCTTGATCGTGCGCGGCCGAGGCAATTTGCTGTCTGATGCCGAAGCTTCGCTTGACCTTGACCGGATTAGAACCCTGTTTGATGACCTCGAACGCAAGCAGGATATCGCCCAATTCCTTGACCTCGCCGAAGGTGGCGAGGGTGTGCGCATTTTTATTGGCTCCGAGAACAAGCTTTTTTCACTTTCGGGTTCCTCTTTGGTGGTTTCTCCCTATATGAACGCCGACCGTAAGATCATCGGCGCCGTAGGCGTCATCGGTCCGACCCGGTTGAACTATGGGCGGATCGTTCCGATTGTAGATTACACAGCGCAACTGGTCGGTCGTATTTTGTCCGGTCAGAACTAAGGGAAATGACATGAGCGAAGAACCTAAAAGCCTGGATGAACTGGCTGCCGAGGCGGATGACATTGAACTGGAGGCTGCGGCAGCGAACGCTGAAACGATCGCTGCTTTGACTGCTGAACGGGATGAATTCAAAGACCGCTTTATGCGAGCTGTTGCCGATGCGGAAAATGCGCGCAAGCGGGCCGAACGCGATCGCCGGGAGGCCGAGCAGTATGGCGGATCCAAGCTGGCACGGGATCTGCTGCCGGTTTACGACAACCTCAAGCGGGCAGTCGACTCGATCTCGGACGACCAGCGCGAGGCGAATGCTGCATTGATCGAGGGGATTGAACTGACATTGCGGTCGCTGGTGAATGTGTTTGAAAAGCACGGCATTGTCGTCATTCAGCCGCAGGTAGGGGATCGGTTCGATCCGCAGCAACACGAAGCAATGTTCGAAGCGCCGCTGCCGGGAACCAAGGCGGGCGACATCATTCAGGTGTCGGGCCACGGTTTCGTGTTGCACGATCGCCTGCTGCGTCCGGCGCAGGTTGGCGTTTCATCCATGCCAGCATCCTGACGGATGCTGCGGTGGGGCGCTGCCCCACACCCCGAGGTATTTCGAGAAAGATGAAAGAGGGCTGGCGCTATTTTTGCGCCAGCTCTTTGAGTTCGTAGAGGAGGGTCAATGCCTCTTTGGGGCTCAGATCGTCCGGATAGATGGTGTTGAGGCGATCTTCGACCGCCGAGGATTTCGGTGCGGCCGGTTTTGCAGCCGGGGCGACAGCAGCAAAGAGCGGTAGATCGTCGATGAGGGCTTTGGGCTTGGTCGCGCCGTTACGGTCGCCTGTCTCGAGGGCCTCCAGAACGACGCGGGCCCGGCTTACTACGCTGGCAGGCAGACCAGCCAGTCGTGCAACCTGTACGCCGTAACTGCGATCGGCGGTGCCCCGACGGACCTCGTGCAGAAAGATCACGTCGCCGTCCCATTCCTTGACAGTGACGGTCGCGTTCTCTGCTCCGGGGAGTTTGTCGGCGAGTTGGGCCATTTCATGGTAATGGGTTGCAAACAGGGCGCGACACCGATTGACATCGTGCAGGTGTTCCAGTGTCGCCCAGGCGATCGAGAGCCCGTCATAGGTCGCCGTGCCACGGCCGATTTCGTCCAGGATGACCAGGGCGCGATCATCCGCCTGATTGAGGATTGCCGCGGTTTCGACCATTTCGACCATAAAGGTGGAGCGTCCGCGGGCCAGATCGTCGGAAGCGCCGACGCGACTGAATATCTGTGAAACGAGCCCGATGGTCGCCCGCTCCGCCGGAACCCACGATCCCATCTGCGCCAAAACGGCGATCAGCGCGTTTTGTCTGAGGAAGGTGGATTTACCCGCCATGTTGGGACCCGTCAGCAGCCAGATGTTGTGGTCGGTTAAAGAGCAATCGTTAGCGACAAATGGTTCGCCTGACCGTTTGAGGGCCTGTTCGACGACCGGATGCCGTCCACCGACGATGTCGAAGTCCCGGCTGTTGTTGACGATCGGGCGTACCCAGTTCTGATTGCGGCCAAGTTCCGCGAGGCTGGTGGCTACATCGAGTTCGGACAGAGCCCGCGCTAAGGTCGAGAGTGCCGCCGCGTGCCTGATCACAGACTCTTTCAGGCTGAAATAGTGACGCTTTTCGATCTCGAGGGCCTGTCCGCCAGCGTTCAGAATTCTCGTCTCGATCTCGCTGAGCTCGACTGTGGTGAAGCGCACCTGATTGGCGGTGGTTTGCCGGTGGATAAAGGTCTCGCTCAGTGGCGGTGACATCATGCGTTCTGCATGGGTTGTCGTGGTTTCAATGAAATAACCGAGGACGTTGTTATGCTTGATCTTGAGTGAACTGACCCCCGCGAGGTCAGCGTATTGCTGCTGCATTGTCGCGATGACGCTGCGGCCCTGATCGCGGAGTTTGCGGACCTCGTCCAGTTCGTGATCAAACCCCGGTGCGATAAAACCGCCATCGCGGGCAAGAAGGGGCGGCTCGGCAACCAAGGCCTCGTCCAGCAGGTTCAAGAGGTCGTCATGCCCGCGCAGGTCTTGCGTGGCGTTGGCTAGAACCTCTGGCAGGTCCAGTTCAAGAAGATTGGCGAGCCTGTCCGCGTGGGCGATGGTATTTCGAATGGCAGCCATGTCGCGGGGACCGCCGCGGTCGAGTGCAAGACGCGACAGGGCGCGGTCCAGATCATGCACGCCGCGGAGCGCGTCGGTGACTTGGGTTCTGATCCGGTTGTTGTCATAAAAGAACGCGACAGCATCCTGTCTGGCCAGAATAGTATCCAAATGGCGGGACGGGGAGGACAGACGGCGTTCCAACAGTCGCGCACCGCCCGCAGTCACCGTTTTATCGATAGTGGCCAAGAGCGATCCGGTTCGGCCACCGTTCATAGCGTGGGTGAGTTCCAGCGATCGGCGGGTCGCCGCGTCGATCTGCATATTTGACGCTTCGCGTTCGATGACCGGTGGGCGCAAGAGCGGCAGCTGGCCCTTTTGCGTGATATCGAGATATTCGATAATCGCGGCCATGGCGCTGACCTCGGCACGGGTAAAAGTGCCGAATGCGTCGAGAGATGCGACGGAATAGAGACTACACAGACGCTTTTCCCCGAGCGTACTGTCAAAGGCAGCGCGACCCAGCTCGGTGACCGCAGCGCCGTGGTCTTCGACTGTTTTGCGCAGGGGCGAGTCATCGACCAGCAGCACCTCACGCGGGGTGAGGCGCGCCAGTTCCGGCCCCAAACGGACTGGCGAGGTGGACATCACCAGAAACGAACCGGTCGAAATATCCACCCAAGCCAGCGCGCCTTCGTCGCGAACCTCGGCAAAGGCGGCCAGATAATTGTGGCGTCGCGCATCGAGGAGCGTGTCCTCGGTCAGGGTGCCGGGGGTGACCAGCCGGACGACGTCCCGTTTTACCACAGATTTAGAGCCGCGCTTTTTAGCTTCGGCAGGGTCCTCGAGCTGTTCGCAGACAGCGACGCGAAACCCTTTGCGGATCAGGGTCAGCAGATAACCTTCGGCGGAATGGACCGGGACACCGCACATGGGGATGTCTTCGTCATTGTGTTTGCCGCGCTTGGTGAGGGCGATATCGAGCGCTTCGGCAGCGGCGACGGCATCGTCAAAGAACATCTCGTAGAAATCGCCCATGCGATAGAACAGCAGGGCGCCGGGGTGTGCGGCTTTGATTTCCAGGAATTGCGCCATCATCGGCGTAACGTTCGACATCTTTTCCCCTCGTATCGGTCGCAACAATAGCTACCCTCGCAATGTTAGCGACGAAAGTCGAAAACAACCCCGTTGCGGGTAAGCGTCAAGTGGCGGTAATGCATGACGGCGCTAACGGAGGGAAAACTTATGGCCAAGGCACGAGTCACGCGTGAAGATGCGTTGACCTTTCACATGGAACCGACACCGGGCAAGTGGGAGGTGCAGGCCACTGTACCTATGACGACCCAGCGCGACCTGTCTTTGGCCTATTCGCCGGGCGTTGCGATCCCCTGTCAGGAAATCCATGCTGACCCGCAGACGGCCTATGACTATACCAACAAGGGCAACCTTGTTGCGGTGATTTCCAACGGTACCGCTGTTCTGGGGCTGGGCAATCTGGGGGCCTTGGCGTCGAAACCCGTGATGGAGGGCAAATCGGTCCTGTTCAAGCGGTTCGCCGATGTGAACTCGATCGATCTCGAGGTTGATACCGAGGATGCGGACGAATTCTGCCGCGCGGTGCGTTTGCTGGGGCCGTCCTTTGGTGGGATCAACCTAGAGGACATCAAAGCGCCCGAGTGTTTCATCATCGAACAGCGTCTCAAGGAAGAAATGGACATTCCGGTGTTCCATGACGACCAGCACGGGACCGCTGTGATCTGTGCGGCGGGACTGCTGAACGCCCTACATCTGTCGGGCAAGAAGATCGAAGAGTGCAAAATCGTGCTCAACGGCGCAGGTGCGGCGGGGATTGCCTGTCTGGAACTGGTCAAATCCATGGGCGCACGCCATGAAAACTGTATCATGTGTGACACCAAGGGCGTCATCTATCAGGGCCGTACCGAAGGGATGAACCAGTGGAAATCGGCCCACGCGGTCGTGACCACCGCGCGGACCCTCGCCGAAGCGATGGTGGATGCCGACGTATTTCTGGGTGTGTCCGCCAAGGGGGCGGTCACCCAGGATATGGTTAAGAGCATGGCGCCGAACCCGGTGATTTTTGCGATGGCCAACCCGGACCCGGAAATCACCCCCGAAGAGGCGCATGAAGTCCGCGAGGACGCTATCGTTGCGACCGGCCGTTCGGATTATCCGAACCAGGTGAACAACGTGCTGGGATTTCCCTATCTGTTCCGCGGTGCGCTGGACATCAATGCCCGTGCGATCAACGATGAGATGAAGATCGCGTGCGCTCGCGCCTTGGCCGAACTCGCCCGTGAGGATGTGCCGGACGAGGTGGCGATTGCCTATGGCAAGAAACTGACCTTTGGGCGGGACTACATCATTCCGACACCGTTTGACCCGCGTCTGATCCATCGCATCCCGACCGCTGTCGCGCGTGCCGGTATGGATACCGGCGTTGCGCGTCGTCCGATCGTTGACATGGACGCTTACGAGTTGTCGTTGAAATCGCGTATGGACCCCACCGCCAGTATTCTGCGCGGCATTCACGCCCGGGCCCGCGCGGCACAGGCGACAATGATTTTTGCCGAGGGCGACGATCCCCGCGTCCTGCGTGCAGCCGTGCAATATCAGCGTAACGGCATGGGCAAGGCCTTGGTCATCGGGCGCGAGGCCGAGGTTGCGGCGCTGCTGACCAGCGAAGGTTTGGGCGATGCAGTGTCTGAAATCGCGGTCGTGAACGCACGCAACACCACCCATTTGGCCGAATACAAGGATTTCCTCTACAACCGTTTGCAACGCAAAGGGTTCGACCGGCAGGATATCCATCGACTGGCCGCGCGGGATCGCCACGTTTTTGGTGCGCTCATGTTGGCGCATGGGCACGGCGACGGGTTGGTGACCGGGGCCACGCGCAAATCCGCGCATGTGCTGGAACTGATCAACCATGTGTTTGATGCACAGCCCAAATCGGGCGTCGTCGGCGTCTCTGCCATTCTGAACAAGGGGCGGATTGTCCTGCTCGCCGATACGTTGGTCCATGAATGGCCGGACGAAGAGGATCTGGGCGATATCGCCGAACGCGGTGCCGAAGTTGCCCGCGATCTGGGGCTGGAACCGCGTGTGGCATTCGTGTCCTTCTCGACCTTTGGCTATCCGATTTCCGAACGTGCGGCCAAGATGGGGGTTGCGCCTTCGGTCCTTGATCGGCGCGGCGTAGATTTCGAATACGAAGGCGAAATGACCGTCGATGTGGCCATGAACCCGCGTTCGGCGGAACACTATCCGTTCAGCCGCCTGACAGGTCCGGCCAACGTCCTCGTCGTTCCGGCGCGCCATTCGGCCTCGATTTCTGTGAAACTGCTGCAGGAAATGGGCGGGGCGACGGTGATTGGTCCGATCCTTTCGGGTCTGGATAAGCCGATTCAGATCTGTTCCACGGTTTCGACGGTGAACGATATTCTGAACATGGCTGTCATGGCTGCGTGCAAGGTCAAGTAAATGACCATCTGGAACCTCGGGTCGATCAACACTGATGTTGTTTTCTCGGTGCCGCATATCGTGGCACCGGGTGAAACTCTGGTTTCCACGGCACGTCAGGTTTTTCTGGGCGGCAAGGGGGCCAATATGTCCGTTGCCGCCGCACGCGCTGGCGCGCATGTGCGGCACATCGGTGCCTTTGGCCGTGGGGCTGATTGGACTGCCGGACGGCTGCTTGAGTACGGTGTCGATACGCGCTCCATAGTTGGGCTGGACAGCGATCCCGCCGAAGCGATCATCACCGTGGCCGCCGATGGCGAAAATGCCATCATCCTGCATCCCGGTGCGAACGCCGCGATCCCCGAGGATCTGGTTCGCGGTGCTCTGGCAGAGGCGCGGGTTGGCGATTGGGTTGTCACGCAAAACGAAACCAACGCTCAGAACCTTGCGCTCTCTTTGGGCAAAGAGTTGGGGCTCAAGGTCGCTTATGCCGCTGCTCCGTTTTCGGCGCAGGCGGTGGCGGCGGTGTTGCCGCTACTGGATTTCCTGATCCTGAATGAAATCGAAATGGCGCAGTTGCAAGCTGCGCTGGGCAAGTCCGCAACTGAACTGGACGTCCCGACGGTGATTGTCACATTGGGGGCAAAGGGCTGTCAGCTGATTCAGGGTACGACGTGCACCGACTTTGCCGCCGTACCGGTGGAGCCCGTGGATACGACAGGGGCAGGCGATACGTTTACGGGTTATGTGCTGGCAGGGCTGGACCGGGGGATGCCGATCGAACAGGCGATCCAATTGGCCACCCGGGCAGCTGCGCTGATGGTCACCCGATTGGGGGCCGCTGATGCAATTCCGGATCTCTCGGAAGTGACGAATTTTAGACCCTAACTAGGCCAAAATCGCAGAAATATTATGTTAAGGGGCGGCGTCTGTCGCCCTTTTTGTTTTGGGATGGCGCATAGTTCTATAACCAACGCCATCAGAATTATGGATTAGAGTCTAACCCATTGATTTCATAGAGACTATGAAATCAATTTTCCCAGTTTCATCGCGACGGCCGGGTTACCCGAAACCTTCAGCTTGCCCATCATGACGCCAGTCATCGGGTTCAGTTTGTCGGTAATCAGTTTTCCCAGATTGTCGGTCGAAATCCTGATCGTGCAATCGGCGTCGCGTTCGACAGTTCCCACGCCATCGGGTCCGAGGGTGATGACGCCATCCGCGCCGCAGTCGAATTTCAAAACCTCGGACAGGCGGGACGCATCCAGCCCGCGTGACATCCGTTCAACGATCTCTGAAAAAGTCATGGCCGCCCCCTTTTGTCGCCGATCTATCGGCTAGGGGACGGCCATCAATGTCTCAAGCGTGACGCGGCGTTAGATTACTTTGCAACGCGGCGATTGCGGGTCGCGATCAGTTTCAGACGCAGCGCGTTCAGGCGGATAAAGCCAGCGGCGTCTTTCTGGTCATAGGCGCCAGCGTCTTCTTCAAAGGTCACGTGCTTTTCCGAATACAGCGAGTATTCAGACCAGCGACCGACGCAATTGACCGAACCCTTGTACAGCTTCAGCCTAACGGTGCCTGTGACGTTTTCCTGCGACTTGTCGATCAGCGCCTGCAGCATCTCACGCTCGGGCGAGAACCAGAAGCCGTTGTAGATCAGTTCGGCGTAGCGCGGCATCAGGCTGTCCTTGAGGTGGCCAGCGCCGGAATCCAGCGTGATCTGTTCGATACCACGGTGCGCCTCGAGCAGGACAGTACCGCCCGGCGTTTCGTAGATGCCGCGCGACTTCATGCCCACGAAACGGTTTTCGACAAAGTCCAGACGACCGATCCCGTGCTTGCCGCCCAACTCGTTCAGCTTGGTCAGGATGGTGGCCGGGGACATCGCTTCGCCGTTGATGGCAACCGCGTCACCCTTTTCAAAGGTGACTTCGATGAATTCGGGCTCGTTCGGGGCCTCTTCCGGCGACACAGTGCGCTGGTAGACGTATTCCGGTGCCATATCGGCCGGGTTTTCCAGTGCCTTACCTTCGGACGAGGTGTGCAGCAGGTTGGCATCGACCGAGAACGGAGCCTCGCCGCGCTTGTCCTTGGCGATCGGAATCTGGTTCGCTTCTGCGAATTCGATCAGCTTGGTCCGGCTGGTCAGGTCCCATTCACGCCAGGGCGCGATGACCTTGATTTCCGGGTTCAGCGCATAGGCGGACAGTTCGAAACGAACCTGATCGTTGCCTTTGCCGGTGGCACCGTGGGCGACGGCATCGGCACCATGTGCCGCAGCGATTTCCACCAGATGCTTGGAGATCAGCGGACGCGCAATCGAGGTGCCCAGCAGATACAGGCCTTCGTAGACGGCGTTAGCGCGGAACATCGGGAACACGAAATCGCGCACGAACTCTTCGCGCACGTCAACGATGTGGATGTTTTCCGGCTTGATCCCCAGCAATTCGGCCTTGGCACGCGCAGGTTCCAGCTCTTCGCCCTGACCAAGGTCAGCGGTAAAGGTGATGACTTCGCAGCCGTATTCCGTCTGCAGCCATTTCAGGATGATCGAGGTGTCCAGACCGCCCGAATAGGCGAGGACGACTTTCTTGGGAGCAGACATAGTGGCCTCCGTGATAACTATCGCAGGGGCGATACCGAAGTTTGACCAAACAAGCAAGGGAAGCCCATTGACCACAGTGCCTGCGAATGCCACCTAAGTATGGTTTGAGACCAGAAAGTTTGACAGATGAGCTGGAACATCGTTCGGCACGCCTTTAACATGGTGTTTGGAAACCTTTTTGACGCGATTAAGGTTTCGCTTATCCCGTTGCTCTTGGCGGTTCTTCTCTCCGTTCTGGCCTTTTGGGTTTCCGGTATTCGCCTTGTAGATATTGGCGACATGCAATCCATCAGTGCCGCCGGCAATCCGACCGCAGAGGAGGTGGCTTGGCTCACCGAAAAACTCTGGTCTCTGGCCGGTGCCGGTGTGTGTGCCGCGATTTTCGTATCCTTTGCTGTCGCGTGGATTGCCGTGCTGTGGCACCGTTTTGTCCTTCTCGAAGAGTATCCTACGATTTTGCCCCGTTTGGAGATGTCGGTTGTCGGCCGCTATTTCCTGCGGGCCATGGGCATTGCGCTGATCATGCTGGCGGCTTGGGTGGTTGTCGGGTTCGTGCTGAAATTTGTAATCGAGCCGATAGCTCCGGTCATTGGCTCGTTGGGCATGGTCGCCGCAGTCATCCTCTTGACCTGGTTCTATATGCGGCTGGGGATCACCCTGCCGTCGATCGCGCTGGGGCGCGGGCTTGGCCTCGCCGATGGCTTTCAGGCGACGCGTAGGCTGAGCCGGACGATCATGGGCGTCTGCGGCATCCTGATGGGCATCGGGTTGGCAGGGTCGATTGTGCTGCAAATCATCAGCATGGGTCTGCCGGTCATCGGGCTGGTGCTGGATCTGGCATTCCAATGGGTGATGATGATGGTCGGGGTCAGTATCCTGACGACCCTATACGGCCACCTGATCGAAGGTCGTAATCTGTCTTATTAGAGGCTGGCGACAAAGGCCCGGTCGCCCTCGCTGGCGATTACCTGTTCTGCTTGAACCTTGGGCATCCAGACTGCCGTATGGCCTGCCTCCAGGGGATCGCAGAGCCTGCGAACCGGGCGTGCAAGATAGATATGGCAGACCTTTTCGGCCCAGAGATCATATTCCGGCATAAAGCAGAACCGCCGATAGACTCCGAGCTTGATCGGGGTCCCTATTGTCCAGCCGGTTTCCTCCATCACTTCGCGGTGGAGGGCAGCAACGGGCTGTTCTCCCTTATCAATGCCGCCGCCGGGCAGTTGAAACTCTGGCCGAGGGCTGGCTTGATGGGTTAGCAGGATTTGATCCCCCAAAGGGAGGATGACATAGACGCCGGGCCGCGTTTTGTACCGAATATCGGGCCGAATGGCCTCTCCGAAACGCAAAGTCATACGATTCCCCTTGGACCTGCGCGTGATGCGCTTATATGCAGCCGGGTATGCCAAACCCTGTCCAGTAAGGAAAGCCTATGTCTATCGGCAGTCAGATTGCCTGGGACGATACCGTCCTGCCGTTTCAATTGGATCTTTCGGATGTGCGTGGCCGCGTGGCCCGGCTGGACGGTGTGTTGGATCAAATTCTTCGCCAACATGATTACCCTGCCCAGATCGAGGCCTTGGTCGCTGAAATGGCGCTCTTGACGGCGCTGATCGGTCAGACGGTCAAATTGCGGTGGAAACTGTCCTTGCAGGTGCGTGGCGATGGCGCCGCCCGGCTGATCGCGACGGACTACTATGCTCCGCAAAAAGAGGGCGAAATCGGTCGTATTCGCGCCTGGGCCAGCTATGACGAAGACCGGCTGGTGCCGGGGCAATCGCCGTTCAGCCAGATCGGAAAAGGCTATTTTGCCATTTTGATCGACCAAGGGCAGGGCACGACCCCGTATCAGGGCATCACGCCGATCGCTGGCGCGTCACTGTCCGCCTGCGCCGAAACCTATTTCGCCCAGTCAGAGCAATTACCGACCCGGTTCGAGCTGACCTTTGGCAAATCGCAAATGCCCGGCCAACCTGCTGGCTGGCGCGCCGGTGGTGTGATGCTGCAACATATGCCCAAGGCGTCGCCCTTTGCCAAAGTCGAAGAGGCCAGCGGCGAGGAAGGTCTACTCGCGGTTCAGGATTTGCTATCCGATGATGAGCACGAAAACTGGAACCGGGCCAACATCCTGCTGGATACCGTCGAACAGCTGGAATTGATCGGGCCGACCGTTCAGCCGACGGATCTGCTGGTGCGGCTCTTCCACGAAGAGGGTCCGCGGGTCTACGATCCGCAGCCGGTCAAGTTCGGGTGTTCCTGTTCGTCGGAACGTGTTCGTCAGAGCCTGTCGATCTATTCCGCCAAAGACATTCGGCACATGACAACACCAGAGGGGATCGTCACTGCCGATTGCCAGTTTTGCGGTGCGCATTATCAATTCGACCCACGGACCTTGGGGTTTGAGGCGACGGAGAAACCGGGTGACGAGGACGAGTGAAATCAGATCCCGATTGTTGGCGGCCCTTGATCGCAGGGGCGCCGACTCTTCTGATTTTGATCTAAACCCAGACACTAAACTGCCTGAAAACCGTATCCTGCGTCCTGCCGCGGTCTTGATTGCCTTTGATCCGGATGGGCGGCTACTCCTGACGAAACGGTCGGCCAAGCTCAAGCATCATCCGGGGCAGATCGCCTTTCCGGGCGGCAAGAGCGATCAAGGAGAGACAGCCACTGAAACCGCCCTGCGCGAAGCATGCGAAGAGGTTGGCCTGATGCCTGCGCAGGTCGATGTGATCGGCGCACTGCCTGTCCATGAAACCGTGACCGGGTTTGTTGTGACACCTGTGGTCGCGTTAATCACCTCCGAGTTTATCCCGACACCCGAGGTTGGCGAGGTCGAAGAGGCGTTTTGGGTCCCCTTTGACCATATCGCGTCCCCGCGCAATTTTCGGATCGAAGGACGCCGCTGGCAGGGGCGGCGGCGCTATTATTATGCCGTTCCCTATGGGCCGTATTACATCTGGGGTGCAACCGCACGGATGCTGCGGGGATTGGCAGGTCGGCTGTGCGAATAACATCGGATTGGCTGACATCTGCCCCGTCGCAACAGGTCTGCGGTATGCTGAACGATGCCGGGCATCAGGCCTATTTCGTCGGTGGCTGCGTTCGCAATGCACTGATTGGCGCGCCTGTGTCCGATCTGGATGTTTGCACAAGCGCACGGCCGGATGAAACGATTACACTGGCGCGCGCCGCTGGTCTAAAGGCCGTTCCAACCGGATATGATCATGGCACGATCACCGTCATCGTAGAGGGCATCCCCTATGAGGTGACGACCTTTCGCCGTGATGTTCAAACCGACGGCCGCCACGCCGTTGTCGCCTTTGCCGACACGATCCAAGAGGACGCCCGGCGTCGCGATTTCACGATGAACGCGCTCTATGCGGATGCATCGGGCGCGGTGCATGATCCTGTTGATGGCGTCACCGATTTGACAGCTGGCCATCTGCGTTTCATCGGCGACCCAGAGGCCCGAATTACCGAAGACTACCTGCGGATATTGCGGTTTTTCCGGTTCTCTGCGTGGTACGGCAATCCAGATTTGGGCATCGACGCCGACGGTTTGGCCGCTTGTGCGGCGCATATTGACGGGCTTTCTCTGCTATCGGTTGAAAGGGTCACATCGGAACTGCTCAAACTTTTGGCGGCTCCTGATCCAAGCATGGCTGTCGCCTCACTCGCCTCGATCGGTGGTCTGGCCGTGCTTTTGCCGGGGGCCAGTGCGGCGGCTTTGGCAGTTCTGGTCCACCTTGAACATCAGCGTGGCCCTGATCCGGTCCGGCGTTTGGCGGTCATCGGCGGCGAGACCGCGAAACTGCGGCTGAGCAAGGCAGATAGGCGCAAATTAGAGTCTATTTTAGCCGGAATAGGCACTGACCTGAAAGAGCTCGGCTACCGTTTCCCGGAAACGGCCGCAGATAGCTATCTGGTTCAACAGGCCTCGATTGGACAGCCACTGGACCCCGCTGATCTGGCTCGGATAGCAGATGCCGCAACGCAGGTTTTTCCGGTATCTGCCGCGGACCTGATGCCGCGATATACCGGGCCCGCCTTGGGGCAAAAGCTAAAGCAGTTAGAGCAGAAATGGATCGACTCCGGTTTTGCGCTCAGCGCGTCTGAGTTGTGCGCTGACTGACGTTTTCCGACGCGGAGTTTCGGTCTATATCTCGCAGGTAACCAAGAGGGCCTGCCGTGTTCAAATTCTTCGAACGCCTGGTCGATCCCTATACCGCGTATCAGGAGACCGACACCCCACCGCAGCGGCTCTGGCCGTTTTTGCGCGACTATGCACGTCCGTTTGAGCGCATTTTTGCAGTCACGGGCGCATTGTCGATTGTCATCGCCTTTGTCGAGATTTGGCTGATCGCCTATATGGGGCGATTGGTTGATATGCTCGATAACACGCCCAGCGAGGTCTGGGCCCGTTACGGAGCCGAACTTGTTGCGGTTGCCGTCTTTATTCTGGTTTTGCGTCCGCTGGTGCATATTTGCCAGATCGCGCTGCTCAATAACACTATTCTGGTCAATTTCCCGACGATGATCCGATATCGGGCGCATAGGCATGTGCTGCGGCAATCGATTGGCTGGTTTGAAAACGATTTTGCAGGGCGGATTGCGAACCGGATCATGCAGGCCCCTCCGGCGGCGGGCGATGTCGTGTTTCAACTGTTTGATGCCATCGCCTTTGCGATTGCCTATGTGGTTGGTGCCGCTGTTTTGCTGGCTGACGCGGATGTTCGGTTGATCGTGCCGATGATGGCGTGGCTGATCCCCTATCTGTTCTTGTTGCGTTGGGTCGTGGTGAAAATCGGTCCGGCGTCGCAGGCCTCGTCCGATATGCGCAGTAAGATCACCGCACGGGTGGTCGACAGCTACACCAACATTCATTCGGTCAAGATGTTCGCCCATCATGACCGTGAAATTGCCTATGCCAAAGAGGCAATCGAAGGCGCGCGCCAGACATTTGCCCGTGAAATGCGGCTGTTCACCACGATGGATCTGGCGCTGATGGTGATGAACGGCGTGCTGATCGTCGGGGTGGTGGGCTATGCGCTCTGGCTCTGGTTCGGGGCCTCTGCGACGGTCGGGGTTGTGGCCGCTGCGACGGCGCTGGCGCTGCGTCTGAACGCGATGAGCGGTTGGATCATGTGGGCTATCAGCACGTTCTTTCGCGAATTGGGCGTGTTCAAGGAAGGGATGGAGACGATTTCCCAACCGATTACGCTGGTTGATCCGGCTGGGGCCAAAGCCTTGCCCGATGTCAAGGGACGGATCGAAATTCAGGGTCTAACGCACCACTATGGACGAAAATCCGGTGGCCTGCGGGACGTTTCCCTCACGATTGAACCCGGTCAGAAAATCGGTCTGGTCGGGCGATCGGGTGCCGGAAAGTCAACCTTGGTCAAGCTGTTGCTGAGGTTCTACGATGTCGAGGCGGGGCGGATTTTGATCGACGGGGCCGACATTTCGCAGGTCACTCAGGACAGCCTGAGGCGGCAAATCGGGATGGTGCAGCAGGATAACTCGCTGCTGCATCGGTCGGTTCGGGACAATATCCTCTATGGTCGTCCCGATGCGACCGAAGTCGAGATGATCGACGCCGCCAAACGCGCCGAAGCGCACGAGTTTATTCTCGGGCTCGAGGATTCCGAGGGCCGGACCGGCTATGATGCCCGCGTCGGCGAGCGGGGTGTGAAACTGTCCGGTGGTCAGCGCCAGCGCATCGCGATTGCCCGGGCCATGTTAAAGGATGCGCCGATCCTGCTGTTGGACGAGGCGACCAGTGCCCTCGATTCCGAGGTCGAAGCGGCCATTCAGGACACGCTCTACGGTCTGATGCAGGGCAAAACCGTCGTGACCATCGCGCATCGACTGTCGACCATCGCCCAGATGGACCGGATTATCGTGATGGACCGCGGTGAAATCATCGAGGATGGCTCGCATGACGCGTTGCTGTCACAAAACGGGATTTATGCCAGCCTCTGGTCGCGGCAGTCTGGTGGATTTCTAGGAGAGGACGAGTGAGCTTTTTTACCACCGGAACCTTTGATCGCCCGAAGTCGCCGCCGCCTACATCGCTCTGGCGATTCATCGGGTGGTGCCTTTCCGGCTCTTGGCGCATCCTGACCGTGGCGGGCATCGTGTCGGCCATGGCCGGGACGATGGATGTGCTCACGGCGGTGATGTTGGGCTGGGTGGTCAATGCCGCCAGCGCGGCGCCCGGCGGTTTCTGGTCTACCAACTACGGGCTGGTTGCCGTGTTTCTGGGCTTTTTCCTGATAGCCCGCCCGGTGGTTTTCGGCCTCTCTGCCGTGACGAATAACATGATCCTTCAGCCAAATCTGTCGCCGCAGGTGTTGAGCCGTCTCTACCGCTGGACCATGGGCCATTCGGTGCGGTTTTTCGACGAGGATTTCGCGGGCCGGATCACGCAAAAACAGATGCAGGTGTCCAATGCCGTGACAGAGCTAGGCAGCGAATTTGTAAATACAATCTGTTTTGCATTTGCGTCCGTGATCGGCTCGATCGTTCTCTTGTTGGGTGTGGATAGCTGGATCGCTCTGGCGCTATTCGGGTGGTTTAGTGTCTATTTGCTGATGATACGTTGGTTCATTCCCCGGGTCCGTTTACGGGCGAAACAGCGGTCGAATGCGCGGGCTATCGTGACTGGACAAATTGTAGATACATTGACCAACATCCGTACGGTCAAACTGTTTGCCCATGATGATTACGAAGATCAGGTCGCGTTAGAGGCGATGGACGAGTTTCGCGCCAAGGCGCAGGATTTCGGCCGTCTTTCTGCGTTGTTTCGGTTTGTCCTGATGGGTGTTGCAGGGATCGTTCCTGTCGCGCTGGTTGGCGGGACTGTGGCGCTGTGGAATATCGGGCAGGCGACGGCGGGTGACATCGCCGCGACTGGCGCGATCGCGCTACGACTATCGCAAATGACGGGTTGGGTCAGTTTTACATTGATGGGCATGTACGCCGCGATCGGCGAGGTCGAGGATGGCATGCGGACACTGACACCGCCGCATGACCTGTTGGATGACGTTGCGGCGCGTGATCTGTCTGTCGAGAGGGGACAGATCGTGTTTCGCAATGTCAGCTTTGCCTACGGGAGCCGGACAGGCGGCGTGCGTGACATTTCGCTGACGATCCAGCCGGGGGAACGGGTCGGGATCGTCGGTGCGTCGGGCGCTGGGAAATCGACACTCGTGTCGCTGTTGCTGCGTCTCTACGATACCGAAGAGGGACAGGTCCTGATTGACGGTCAGGACATCGCCAAGGTGACTCAGGCCTCGCTGCGGGGGCATATCGGGATGGTTACTCAGGACACGTCGATGTTCAATCGCAGTGCGCTGGACAACATCCGCTATGGTCGGCCCGCCGCCACAGATGACGAGGTCAAGACCGCTGCCAAACGCGCCGAGGCCCATGATCTCATTCTCGGCCTGCGGGATGCAAAGGGGCGGACGGGATATGACGCCTATCTGGGCGAACGCGGCGTGAAACTGTCGGGCGGTCAGCGGCAGAGGATCGCCATTGCCCGCACCATTCTCAAGGATGCGCCGATCCTTGTGCTGGATGAGGCGACCAGCGCTCTCGATTCCGAGGTAGAGGCCGCGATTCAGGAGAGCCTTGATCAGGTGATGCAGGGCAAGACCGTTTTGGCCATCGCGCACCGGCTGTCCACGATTGCGCAGATGGACCGGATCATCGTGCTAGAGGCGGGCGAGATCGTCGAACAGGGCAGCCATACGGAACTGCTGCAGGCTGACGGGATCTATGCGCGCTATTGGGCGCGGCAGTCCGGCGGCTTTATCGGGGAAGAGGCGGCTGAATAGACTATCTGGCCTTGGATCGGGCTTTGCCGTAATCACGCTGTCATGAAAATCGATAGCATCACACATCAAGGTCTCGGCCGCGCCGAAGACGGCACATTGGTTCCACGGGTTCTGCCCGGCGAAGAGGTTGAACTGACCGAGGACGGCGCACGGATCATCACGCCGTCGGCGGATCGTATCGCGCCGGTTTGCCGTCATTTCCGGTCCTGCGGAGGCTGTGCGATGCAGCATGCCTCTGATGCCTTTGTGGCGGAGTGGAAGACGGGCATCGTCCTGCGCGCGCTGGCTGCGCATGGTCTAGATGTTTCGGTGGCGGGGGTTCAGACCTCGGCAGTGCAGTCGCGTCGGCGGGCCAAACTGTCCGGGCGTCGCACGAAAAAGGCGACTCTGGTCGGCTTCCATGCCCGTGCCTCTGATACGATCATCGAAGTACCTGATTGCAAACTGCTATCTCCGGCGATCATGGCCACGATGCCGGCGTTGAACGCGCTCACTATCCTCGCTGCCAGTCGCAAGGGCGAGGTGGGATTGACCGTGACCGAGAGTGAATCCGGACCGGATATTCGCATCGATACCGACAAAGACCTGACCGAAGACTTGCGAGTGCAACTGGCCGGGGTGGCGAATGAATTTGGCATCGCGCGGCTGGTCTGGAAGGATGAGCCCGTTGTGACGGTGCGCACGCCGCTCCAGAGCTTTGGCGGGGTGCGGGTCGTTCCCCCGCCTGGCGCATTCCTGCAGGCGACCAAGGATGGCGAAATCGCCCTTCAGCAGGCGGTTCTGGCGATTGTTGCTGGCGCGAATCGGGTCGTCGATCTCTTTGCCGGGTCAGGTACGTTTAGCCTGCCAATTTCCCGCCATTCCGAGGTCCACGCCGTCGAAGGCGATAAGGTCATGATGACGGCCCTAGATGCGGCATGGCGGCAGGGGCGCGAATTGCGCAAGGTATCGACCGAGACCCGTGATCTGTTCCGTCGTCCGCTGCTCCCTGATGAGTTGGACAAATTCGACGCTGCGGTCATCGACCCGCCTCGCGCCGGAGCAGAGGCGCAGATCGCGGAAATCGCCGCGTCGGCCCTCAAAACGGTCGCCATGGTGTCCTGTAATCCTGTCACCTTTGCACGCGACGCCAAGGCGTTGATTGCTGCGGGTTTCGTGATGGAGCCGCTGACGGTCGTGGATCAGTTCCGCTGGTCGCCCCACACAGAGGTGGTCGCGGCCTTCAATCGACCGTGATGGAATTGGCTACCTCGCTTGCGCTGCTAGCGGGGTCGCGTGAAATCCTGTAGACCCTCTGCAACAATAGGCAAAACGCCGAGGCAGAGAGCAATGATCCTAAGAGTTTTAACGGCGTTGGCGCTGGCCATTGGCCTATCGGGCTGTTTCGGACGGCCAGACGCGCCGCCGGCCTATACTGGCCCCGAGGTGACCAGCATCGTCGTCTATAAAGAGCGACACAAACTCTACCTGATGCACGACGATCAGGTCATGAAGTCCTATGATATCGCGCTGGGCTTTAATCCGGTCGGTCACAAGCAGTTCGAGGGCGACGGAAAAACCCCGGAGGGCACCTATTTCATCGACTGGCTGCACCCCAATAGCCAATACCACAGGGCCCTGCGCGTCTCCTATCCCAACGCCCAAGACAGGGCCTATGCGGCCTCTCAGGGACGGTCACCGGGTGGCGATATTTTCGTGCACGGGGGGCCAAAGGGTCGCGCCGATCCGGATACGGATTGGACTGCTGGCTGTATCGCGGTCCGGGACGAAGAGATCGAGGAGATCTATTCCATGGTTCGCCCCGGAACGCCGATTTTTATTTACCCATAGGGGTTAGTATCCTGACCCGGTGACAAAGGTCCACCAGATCTTGCCATTGGGTTCCTGGTACCAGCTAAAGCCCATTTCGGTCGCGGCCCGGTCCATCACAACGTCACGCGTGTCGGCCTGCTCTAGCCAGGCTGCCAGCGTTTCCAGCTCGGTCTCATAGGTTTCCGAGATGTTTTCGCCCAGAATACGCCCTGTGTAGCCAACACGCTGGGCGCGTTGCAGCGGTGACGACCCGTCCGAGCCAAAGTGCCACGGACGGTTTTGCAGCGCCATGTCACGCGAATGGGTTGCGGCGGCGGCATTCAGCTGGGCGCTCATCGTCAGCGGGACAAGTCCGGCCGCAGCGCGCAGCGAGTTGACCGAATCAAGGAAGCGATACTGAACATCGCCCTCGTCACCCGGTTTGATCTGATAGATTTGCGGCAAGGGCAGGCCATCGGGACCAATCCGCGATGCGGTCTGTCCACAGGCCGTCAGACCAAGGGCAAGAGCCCCAAAGACCAAGGCGCGACGATTCATAGTGATCTCCGTTTAGAACTTGGGTCTCTGTAGCCTTTGTGGCGCATCAGATCAAATCTTGGTCGGCTTTGTTCCGCCCACATCCCGCGAGTGTGAATTGATGTGCGGTTTCCATGAACCTATTGTATGGGGCGATCATCAGGCCCCAGACACTATCGGCAGAGAAAAATCATGAGCGAACATAAGCTGACTCGCCGCGCCTTTGTTGCCACCGCCGCCGCGACGGTCGGTACAGGTGCATTTGCGCAGTCCCAGACCGCAGGTTCGACGGAACTTGAATCCGCGATTTCACAAACAGTTGAGCGGAACATTTCAAGTTTCCGGTCGCTGGATTGGCGCCCCTATTTCGACAACCTGAACAAAGGTGCGGTCTTGGTCGATATCCAGAGCCGTGCTCTGCACTACTGGTCCGAAGACGAATCGGTTTACAAACTCTTTCCGACTTCGGTTCCCTTGACGGATGACCTGACCCGCCGTGGTCACACCGAAATCACCCGCAAGGTTGAAGGCCCCGAATGGCGTCCGACCCCCGCAATGAAACAACGCAATCCCGAATGGCCGGATTATATCGGGCCGGGGCCGGATAACCCCTTGGGCACCCATGCGCTGTACCTGTCGTGGGAGTTTTACCGGATCCACGGAACCCATGACACCCGGAAAATTGGCCGAAGATCATCCAACGGATGCATCGGTTTGTACAATGAGCACATCGCAGAATTGTTCAGTTTGACCCAAGTCGGCACACAAGTGTTGCTGATTTGACGACATCGCGCCCTAGTTTTGACGTGAACGATGTGTGACCTCTTGGCAAAGCATCGAAATTGCGCGTTAAAAGGGTCACGAGGTAATACTTAAATGCCCTTGGCTGTCCTCAACATTGGCCGTGGGTAAAACTTGGAGAACTAACATGAAAAAACTCGCTCTCGCAGCAGCTTTCGCTGGCGTTGCATCGACCGCTTTCGCTGGTGGCATGGCCCCCGTTGTTGAAGTCGCTCCGGTTGTGGTTGAAGAAGCCGCTGCTGGTTCGTCCGCTTCCGGCCTGATCATTCCGCTGATCCTGGTCGCTCTGATCGCCGTCGCTGCTTCCTAATTTTAGGACCGACGCAAACGAATTGGGCGGTAACCTCTGGTTACCGCCCTTTTTGTTTTATCCGATCCAACCTTTGAGGTTTTCGACGATGACCCCGGTCAGGGCCTCTATATGGGCCGTGTCATCGTTCAGACAGGGAATGTAGGTAAAGCTCTCGCCGCCAGCGTGCTCAAAGCTTTCGCGGATTTCCTCGTTGATCTCTTCCAGCGTCTCGATGCAGTCGGCGCTAAAGGCCGGTGCAATCACGGCAATCCGCTTTTTGCCGCGTTCGGCCAGTCGTGCGACCTCTTCTACGGTGTAGGGCTGGAGCCATTCCTCTGGGCCGAATTTCGACTGGAAGGTCGTGATGATCTGGTCGGTTGTCCAACCCAAACGTTCGCGCAGCAGTCGCGTGGTTTTCACGCACTGACAGTGGTAGGGGTCCCCGGCCTCGGTCAGATACCGCTTTGGCAGGCCGTGATAGGAACAGACCAGCACGTCCGGTTTTTCGGCCATCGTATCGTAGACCCGGCGGACAGAGGCAGCCAGCGCGTCGATATAGGCCGGTTCTTCGAAATAGGGCGGAACGATCCGAACGGCGGGCTGCCATTTTTCCTGCATCAGCGCACGGAACAGCTGGTCATTTGCGGTGGCCGAGGTCGCACCAGCGTATTGCGGGTAGAGCGGCATGAACACGATGCGATCACAGCCGGCGGCGACCATTTCCCGTACCTTGGATACGGTAGACGGATTGCCATAGCGCATACAGAAATCCACCATGACCTGTTCCCCAAACATCCCGGCGAGGCTGGCGCGGATGGCCGAGGTCTGGTCCCGCGTGATTGTCATCAACGGGCTCTCGTTCAGGTCATTGTTCCAGATCGACTGGTAATTCTTGCCGGACTTGAACGGTCGGATTGACAGAATGATCCCCTGCAGGATCGGCTGCCATTTCCACGCGGGATAGTCGATCACCCGCTTGTCCGACAGAAATTCGCTCAGATACCGACGCATCGACCAATAGTCCGTTGCGTCCGGTGTCCCCAGATTTGCCAAGAGAACACCGATCCGCCGTGGTTTGACACGCGGATGATCTTTGGGGGCATGGGCGGGGCAGGTTGCAATGCCGCCTTTGTTTTGTACGTCTTTCATGGTGTCCCGTTTCATCATTTCCGCCGAAGGTAGGCCTATACCGCTCTGGGTCAATCCTTCGAAGGAGGAGGTGGAAATTCGCATGTGCCTAGGGCCTGCGCCAGACTGACCTGCGCCGAACCGGGGCGGAGCGGTTTTTGCTGGCTGTCGTCAGGCGCCCAGCCGGTCAGAAAAATCACTTCAAAGGTTGCGCTGATCCGGCCGTCCTGCGTGCCGAAATGCTGTGCATACAGGCGCTCTGCCTCTTGGAACACGGCGCGCCGCGTCGGATGGCGTAGGCGGGCGGATAGCGCGTTTGCCTCGCCCATCGCTCGGAGATCACGCATCAGCGCCCAGATGTCGGCATAGGTCACGGTCAGCGGCATAGCGTCGGCGACCGGCAGGGCCATTCCGGCCCGCTGTAACAGTGCGCCCAGATCGCGGATTTCCGCCATCGGCGCCACGCGCGGCGATAGGCCGCCGGTGACGCGCGCCTCCGCCTCGGCCAGAACACTGCGCAATTCATGCAGGGTCTGTCCGCCGAACATCACCCCGAGGAACAGCCCGTCAGGGCGCAGCGCGTGGCGAGCCTGTACGATCTGCCCAATAGGATCGCTGGCCCAATGCAGGCCCATCGCATGGATCACCAGATCATGCGCGGCGCTGTCCAGCGTCAACCTGTCGAGATCTTCGGCAACCACCGCAGTAGGCAGGCGCGTTTGCCAATAGTCTGGCAGTCCGGTGACGATCGCAGGTGCGTTAAACGACCTGTTAACCTCAATCAGTCTTTCATCAACTTCATCTGCGATCAGATCCAGCATGAAAGTTGCAGACAACCTCTGGCGGTTACGCCGCAGAGCTTTGACATCGGTAAGGAGAGGCGGGGTTTTCATACACCCGGTTTAGGCAAGAATGGGAATGTTGCAAAGGGCTGTCCGCATCATCATGCCACCGCAATGCGGGTTATGTGGGTCCTTTACCGAAGGGGACGGTGGCCTGTGTGCGACCTGCTGGCGAGAGGCGGAGTTCGCCAGTGGTACGGTTTGCGAGTGCTGCGGCACCGTGTTGCCGGGGACTGACGACGGTCCCGTTCTTTGTGACGAATGTCTGCGTGTGACCCGGAATTGGAAAAACGGCAGAACCGCGATGCGCTATGCGGGTGCTGGTCGCAAACTGGTTCTGGCGTTAAAACACGGTGATAGGCTCGACCTCGTCCCTGTGCTAGGCCGTATGATGGCACAGGTGGCGCGACCCTTGCTTCAGACTGATACGGTTATCGTGCCTGTACCGTTGCATTGGACGCGGCTCTTGCGGCGCAGGTACAATCAGTCTGCGGTTCTGGCTCAGGAGGTCGGGCATCTGGTTGGGCGACCGGTCAGCGTGGATGGGTTGATACGGATCCGCCGTACGCCTCCTACCGAGGGGATGAGCCGTGAGGACCGCCTGCTCAACCAATTGGATTCGATTCAGCCCCATCCCCGGCGCGGCGGGCGATTGCGCGGGCGGCACGTTCTGATTATCGACGATGTTATGACGACCGGCGCGACACTGAGCGCGGCAACCGACGGGGCATTTCGTGCTGGTGCCAGAGAGGTGAGCGTACTGACACTGGCCCGCGCGGCAAAAGATGCCTAAATTGGGATGACTCAAGCAGAGGATTTTCCATGAAACCTGTCGAGATTTACACGTCGCCCTTTTGCGGATTTTGCCACCGGGCAAAACATTTGCTGAAATCCAAGGGCGTGGCGTTTACCGAAATCGACGTTATCGCAGACCCGGACCGCCGGGCAGAGATGGTCCGGCGGGCGAATGGCGGGCGCACCGTCCCGCAGATTTTCATTGACGGTCAACATGTTGGTGGCTGCGACGATATCCACGCCCTTGATCGCGCGGGCAGGCTGGACCCGCTCTTGGCGTGAGGGCCGCGCTCCTTCAGATCACGTCGTCTGACCAGCCAGCCGATAACTTGGTGATGGTCCGCAGCGCTATTGAACGGGCTGTTGCGGATGGTGCCGGATTCGTTCTGACGCCCGAGGTGACCAATATCATCAGCATGGACCGCGCCCATCAGCAGGCAGTGCTGACGTCCGAAGAACAGGACATCGTCCTTGCCGGTCTGCGCGATACGGCGGCCAAACATGGGATCTGGGTCTCGATAGGATCTCTGGCGGTGAAAACCACAGACCCGGATGGACGGTTTGCCAATCGGTCGTTTGTGATTACCCCGAGCGGCGAAATCGCTGCGCGTTACGATAAAATCCATATGTTCGATGTGCAGGTGTCGGAGACGGAAATCTATCGCGAATCTGCAGGTTTTCGACCGGGCGATCGCGCGGTGCTGTGCGATACGCCCTTTGGCCGACTGGGTCTGACCGTCTGTTACGACCTGCGGTTTCCGCATTTGCACCGTTTGTTGGCCCAGTCCGGCGCGACGATTATTCTGGCACCTGCGGCGTTTTCACCCGTCACCGGGGCGGCGCATTGGGAACCATTGTTGCGGGCGCGTGCGATCGAGACGGGTTGCTATGTTTTGGCGGCTGCCCAAACCGGCCTGCATCCGGGACCCACAACCAAGGGGCGCCGCACCTATGGGCATAGTCTCGCAATTTCGCCCTGGGGCGCGGTTATTGCGGATGGAGGCGAGGCTGAAGGTATTGTTTTTGTTGATCTGAACCCGGACGAGGTGTCTAAAGCACGGGCGCGCGTCCCGTCCCTGATGCACGACCGATCCTTCAAAGGCCCGAATGAATAGTCAGACCAACAATTTGGCAGTCACGTTTTTCAGCGAGATCCTCACTGTGGATCAGCTCGCGCGGGCGAACGTTGCCCGGGTCCTGCCCAAGGGGATGGAACTGTCGCATTTTTCGGTTCTCAATCATTTGGCTCATAGCGGGGATGAACGGACGCCAGCGCAATTGGCGCGGACCTTTCACCTGACCCGCGGGGCGATGACGAATACGCTGGGAAAACTTGAATGGGCGGGATGGGTTCACATCCGGCCGGATTGGGACGATGCCCGGCGCAAACTGGTGTCGATCAGCCCTGCGGGCAAACGGGCGCGGGACGATGCCCTCGCCGCGATGACGCCGATCATTACCGGCCTTGTCGATAAGGTCGGGTCGGATAAGGTCCGGGCCGTGATTCCGGTATTGCGTGAACTGCGGCTACAACTGAGTGAAGGCGAATGATTCAATCTGACGGGATCGCGACGGATATGCTGGTCATGCGGGGTCTCACGCAATTGACCGACATGGGCCGCTATGTTGTCTGCACAACTCCGTCAGAGCCTGATTACTGGTTTGGAAATTGCCTGATCGAACGTCATGCTCCGTCTGATCCTGCCGAAGTCGCGGACCGGTTTGCCACGCATTTTCCGCAGGTATCGCATGTGTGCATCCAATGGGATCTGGCCGACTACGCTATGGACGCCGCCGCCCAAGTTTGGTTCCAAGAGCATGGCTATAGTGTTGAAAAATCAGCATTCCTCACTCTCGCCGGTTCAATGAAATCACCTGCGATGCCCGAGGGCCTGACGGTCAGGGCGATTGATGGCGACGACTGGACCAGCCTGACCGACCTGATGGAGGAAATCGGCCGCGAACTGGGCTACGGCGACTCGACCCATCGGACCTATCTGGAGCGTCGCAATGCAGCGCGTCGGGACCAAATCGCGCGCGGCGAGGGTCAGTGGTTTGGCGTCTTTGACGGTGACGTTCTGGCGGCTGCCATGGGTATTTTTCACGACGACAGGGTCGCGCGGTATCAGGCTGTTGAAACGAGGCAGTCCTACCGTCGTCGCGGGATTTGTTCTGCCCTGCTCAAGGTGGCGCATGATTGGGCCGATGCGCGCCAGCCGGGGCTGCGGTTTGTGATCGCTGCCGATGCGGACGGCGATGCGCGGCGGCTGTATGAACGGGCGGGATTTGTCCCGCATGAACAGATCACCGCCGTCATGCGGCGCGGCTACTAGCGTTTGATCGCCGCGGTCACATAGTTCACCGACAGATCGCGGTCGCTGATCGACCATTTCCACAGGACCGGGTTAAACACATAGCCCTTGCGGTCCACAGGATCGAGGCCAGCGCGCCGGATCAGATCGAACAACTCGTCAGGCGTGATGAATTTCGCCCAGTCATGCGTGCCCTTGGGCAGCCACCGCATCACGTATTCTGCGCCCAGAATGGCGACGGCAAAGCTCTTGGGATTGCGATTGATCGTTGAACACAGATGCAGCCCGCCCGGTTTCAGCAATTGCTGACAGGCCGTGAGATAGGCCAGCGGGTCGGCGACGTGTTCGACCACTTCCATGTTCAAAACGGCGTCGAATTGTTCGCCGGCATCTGCCAGCGCCTCGGCCGTTGTGTGGCGGTAATCAATGGTCAGACCGGATTGGCGGGCGTGCGCCTGCGCAACCGGAATGTTGCGTTCTGCGGCATCAACCCCGACGATCGTGGCCCCCAGACGCGCCATCGGTTCGCAGAGCAGACCGCCACCACAGCCGATATCCAGAATGCGCAGCCCCGCAAAGGGAGCCTCAGCGCTCAGGTCACGACCGAATTCGGCAGCGATTTGCGTGGTGATATAGGACAGTCGCACGGGGTTCATCATGTGCAGGGGCTTGAATTTGCCATCAAGGTCCCACCACTCAGCAGCCATTGCTTCAAATTTGGCCACTTCGGCGGGATCAACGGTTACGGACATCTTGCTCTCCACTCACTGATGGTCTGCGGCGTTTGCGTGCTATATAGAATGACCATGGACAAGGTTTCAGGTCAAAGACGCGCTGTGCCGCACCTTTATCCCCCGATTGACCCATTTGACCAGCAGATGCTGGACGTGGGCAATGGGCATCGGATCTATGTTGAACAATGCGGGCGTCGCGACGGGGTGCCGGTGATCGTACTGCATGGCGGTCCCGGTGGCGGCTGTAGTCCGGCCATGCGGCGGTATTTCGACCCAAACGTCTATCGTATCGTTCTGTTTGATCAGCGTGGGTGCGGGCGGTCCGTCCCGCAGGCGAGCGTGCATAATAACACGACCTGGGATCTTGTGCGGGACATCGAACAGATTCGGCAGGTGCTGGGGATCGGGCGCTGGCACGCCTTTGGCGGTAGCTGGGGCGCGACGCTTGCCTTGGTTTATGCGCAAACCCATCCCGAACGGGTCCTGAGCCTGATTCTGCGTGGTGTTTTCCTGATGACCCAGCGCGAACTGGACTGGTTCTATGGCGGCGGCGCCGGGCAATTCTGGCCCGATCTCTGGGCGCGGTTTGTGGACCCCATTCCAGAGGCAGAGCGCGGCAATCTGATAGAGGCCTATCACCGCCGTCTGTTCAGCGGCCATATGCCCGATGAAATCCGCCATGCGCGGGCTTGGGCGAATTGGGAAAATGCCTTGGCCTCGGTCGATAGCAACGGCTTTGCGGGTGAGGCGCCGGGGGACTATGCGCGGGCCTTTGCGCGGCTAGAGAATCACTATTTCATCAATGGCGGGTTCCTGACTCAAGAGACCGCCATTCTGAACAATATGCACCGGCTGCGCGGCATTCCGGGCCGGATTGTTCAGGGGCGTTATGATATGATCTGCCCGCCCGCCGCGGCGTGGTCCCTGCATCGAAAATGGCCCGAGTCGCGCATACATATGATCCCGATGGCAGGCCATGCGCTGTCAGAACCGGGAATCACCCGTGAACTGGTGCGCATTATGGACGAGATCGCCACGCATTAGCCCGTGGACGAGGCGATCAAAGCGCCCTAAGCTCTGATTTCGGCATAGGAGGGCGCAATGGCACCCATCAGCAGACGTAGGCTCTTTCACTCGGGCGTTGCAGCCGCCGTTCTTATGGCGACTGGCGTTGCGGTTGAGGCACGTCCGCGCGGTGGTACCCTGCGCGCCGGGCTGTCGGGAGCATGGTCTACCGACAGTTGGGACGGGCGCACGCACGCCGGGGCCTTTATGATCGCGGCGGCGCATGGTGCCGTTTTCGATACCCTGACCGAAGTTGCGGCTGATGGATCGCTGCGCGGCGAACTCGCCACCGGCTGGGAGGCGACGGATAGCGCCCGCCAGTGGATTTTTAACCTGCGTCGCGGGGTGAAATTCCATAACGGCGCGGCCTTTACGGCGGATGACGTGATTGCATCGATCCTGCTGCACAAGGGAACCCAATCCGGCGCCGCCCCGATTGCAAACGCGATTTTCCACATTGATCGGCTATCGGATCATCAGGTCCGCTTTGTCCTGAATGAGGGAAACGCTGATTTTCCCTATCTGATGTCTGACTACCATCTGATCATCTATCCCCATGCCCATTTGGCTGACGCGATGCAGAAGGGGATCGGAACCGGCCTCTATCGGGTGGACCGTTTCCAGCCGGGCGAGCGGATGACAGCCCTTCGGGTCAACGGCCATTATCGTGACGGTCAGGCCGGATATTTTGACCGTATAGAATTTTACGGTATGAATGATGTCGCTGCTCAGTCAGAGGCGCTTGCCGCTGGACGGATCGATGTTGCCGATCTGGCTGCGGATGGGGCGGACCGGATTGTGCAGGTTCAGGGCAATCGCCATATCAGCTTTGCGATGCCGACGAATACCCAACCCTTTGATAATATAAACGTTCGTCGTGCGCTGAAATTCGGGATCGACCGACAGGCTGTGTTGGATCAGGTTCTGGGCGGTCATGGGGTGCTGGCGGGTGATAGCCCGATTGGTCCTGGAAATCCCTATTTCAATCCCGCGCTGGGCGCTGTGTCATATGATCCCGACCGTGCACGCTGGCACTTGGCGCAGGCGGGACTGACCGGGCTAACGCTCGATTTGTCGGGTGGTTTGGCGGCGCGGGTCTATGCGGCCTCTGCCGGTGCTGCGGGGATTGCGTTGCAGCCCACGCCCGGTGCCGGCTTTGCCTTGCGGGACTGGTCGGGCCGCGTGACCGAGGATTGGATGTTCAGCGCCGGATATCTGTCCTCTGCGCCTTGGAACGATTCGGGTTGGGCCGATCAACGCTTCGACACCTTGCTGCTCGCTGCTCGCTCGGAGCTGGACAGCGATCGCCGCCGCGACCTCTATCACGAGATGCAGGCGATTTTGCGCGACGATGGCGGGGCGGTGATCCCGGTCTTTGCCGATTGGCGACATGGTGTCAGCGCGCGCATCGCGACACCGCAGACAGTTGGCAACCTGTGGCATCTGGATAATGCCCGTTTTGCCGAACGCTGGTGGGTGGCCTGAGGTTTTCCTTGCATTCAGGGAAAAATGCGCCTATCGACCCCTCAACAGCGGCGCCGATGGTTCTGACCTGAGGCTCCACCGGGAAAGATCGACGGGCCGCGAGCCCGTTTTTTTGTGTTTGGAGAACAGATGAACGATCTGATCGCCAAGGCGGCACTGGACCGCCGGATCGCGGATATTATTACCCCAGTCATCGAAGACATGGGGTTTGAGGTCGTGCGGGTACGCCTGCAGAAATCGGCCAAGGAAACCTCGTTGCAGATTATGGCGCAGCGGCCCGACGGAACGATCGAAGTGGATGATTGCGGTGCAATCAGCACGGCGATTTCCGCGGTTCTGGACGTCGAGGACCCGATTGTAGAGGCCTATGACCTCGAGGTGTCTTCGCCCGGTATCGACCGGCCCCTGACCCGCCTCAAGGATTTCGAGCAGTGGGAAGGCTATGTTGCCAAGCTCGAAACGACGGAATTGATCGACGGTCGCCGCCGGTTCAAGGGTGCGCTTGCCGGTGTCGAAGACGACGAAGTGCTGATCACGCTGGATGATCAAGCCGAAGAAATCACCATCGGCCTCAAGTTCGACTGGCTGTCGGACGCCAAGCTGGTGCTGACGGATGAATTGATCCGCGAAGTTCTGCGCGGTCGCAAGGATAAGGGCCAGATCGACGAGGCCCAGTTTGACGAAGTAGAAACCATCATCGATGGCGACGAGGAGTAAGTAGAATGGCAATTACCTCTGCCAACCAGCTTGAACTGCTGCAAACCGCCGAAGCGGTGGCCCGCGAAAAGATGATCGACCCCGGTCTAGTGGTCGAAGCGATGGAAGAGTCGCTCGCCCGTGCGGCCAAGTCGCGTTACGGCTCGGAAATGGATATCCGCGTCAAAATCGACCGCAAGACCGGCAAGGCGACCTTTACCCGCGTCCGTACCGTCGTCGAGGATGAGCTGCTGGAAAACTATCAGTCGGAAATGACTGTCCAGCAGGCAAAACAGTACATGGCCGACCCGCAGGTTGGCGACATCTATGCCGAAGAGGTTCCGCCGGTTGAACTGGGCCGTATCGCTGCCCAGTCGGCCAAGCAGGTGATCCTGCAAAAGGTCCGCGAAGCCGAGCGTGACAAGCAATACTCGGAATTCAAGGATCGTCATGGCACGATCATCAACGGCACCGTCAAGCGCGAAGAATATGGCAACGTTATCGTTGACGTCGGCGCTGGCGAGGCTGTGCTGCGTCGCAATGAAAAGATTGGCCGCGAAGCCTATCGCCCCGGCGACCGCATTCGCGCCTACGTCAAGGACGTGCGCCGCGAACAGCGAGGGCCGCAGATTTTCCTGTCGCGCACCGCGCCGGAATTCATGGCCGAGCTGTTCAAGATGGAAGTGCCGGAAATCTACGAAGGCGTTATCGAGATCAAGGCCGTTGCCCGTGATCCGGGTTCGCGCGCCAAGATCGCCGTCGTATCGTTTGACAATTCGATTGACCCGGTTGGTGCCTGCGTCGGTATGCGCGGTAGCCGCGTTCAGGCCGTCGTGAACGAACTGCAGGGCGAAAAGATCGACATTATTCCGTGGAACGAGGATATGCCGACCTTCCTCGTGAACGCGCTGCAACCGGCCGAAGTGTCGAAAGTGGTTCTGGACGAAGAAGCCGGCAAAATCGAAGTCGTGGTTCCCGAAGAGCAGCTGTCGCTGGCGATCGGCCGTCGTGGTCAGAACGTGCGTCTGGCCTCTCAGCTGACCGGACTCGATATCGACATCATGACCGAGGCCGAAGAATCCAAGCGTCGTCAGGCCGAATTCGAAGTCCGCACCAAGCTGTTCATGGAAACGCTGGATCTGGACGAATTCTTTGCCCAGTTGCTGGTGTCCGAAGGCTTTACCAACCTCGAGGAAGTGGCCTACGTCGACATCGACGAACTGCTGGTGATCGATGGTGTGGATGACGGCACCGCCGAAGAACTGCAGGCGCGCGCACGCGACTATCTGGAAGCCCAGAACAAAAAGGCGCTGGAAAACGCCCGCGCCATGGGTGCCGAAGATAGCCTGATCGAGTTCGAAGGCCTGACCCCGCAAATGGTCGAAGCCTTGGCCAAGGATGGTGTCAAAACGCTCGAAGACTTTGCGACCTGTGCGGACTGGGAACTGGCCGGTGGCTGGACGACCGTGGATGGACAGCGCGTCAAGGACGAAGGCGTGTTGGAAAAGTACGATGTGAGCCTCGAAGAAGCCCAGAGCCTGATCATGACCGCCCGCGTAATGCTGGGCTGGGTTGATCCGGCGGATCTGGTGTCCGACGAGGACGAAGAAGAGGAGGGCGAGGAGTAATTTCCTCGCAACCTTGAAAAATGACTCGTGGGGGTAAACATAACGACAGGGCACTGGACCCAGAACGCAAGTGCATCGTCACTGGCGAGATTGGGCCCAAGGCCGGTTTGATCCGGTTCGTTGTCGGACCGGACGGGACGGTTATCCCTGACGTTCTAGAAAAACTACCGGGCCGCGGGATGTGGGTGACTGCAGACCGCGCCATACTTGAACAGGCCACCAAAGGGCAGTTTTCCCGATCCGCAAAGATGGCGGTCAAGGTTCCCGACGGTCTGGCCGACGAGGTTGAACGTCAACTCGTCCGGCGTGTTGCTGATCTGATCGCTCTGGCGCGTAAATCCGGCATAGCCGTTTGCGGGTTTGAAAAGGTCAAAGGTTGGCTGGCGGGCGGTGAGAATGTCCGTGTGCTGCTACAGGCCGATGACGGGTCATCCCGTGGCAAGGCCAAACTGTGGACGCCGCAGGGCGCCAGATACTTCGATTGCCTGACGTCTCAGGAATTGGGTTTGGCTTTCGGACGGCAAAGTGTGATACATGGCGCGCTCGCGACTGGCGGACTCAGCGATCGTGTTGTAGAGGAAGCCGCAAAGCTGAAAGGCTTGCGCGAAACTGACGGTGGAAATGGGTCCACCGGAAAGGAAAAAGTAGCTAGATGAGCGATAACGACGGTAAAAAACCCCTTGGCATTCGTAGCGGCGGCTCTGGAAACGTGAAGCAAAGCTTCAGCCACGGCCGGACCAAGAATGTCGTGGTGGAAACCAAGCGCAAGCGGGTTGTTGTACCCAAGCCCGGCGGAGCCAAGCCCGCTGGCGGGTCTCCGCTGGCTGGGGATCCGTCCAAGCGCCCGGCCGGCATTTCTGATGCCGAACTGGAACGCCGGATGAAAGCCTTGGCGATGGCCAAGGCCCGCGAAGCCGACGAAGCCGCTAAGCGCGAAGCCGACGAAAAGGCCCGCGAAGAAGAGCGCGAGCGTCGCCGGCTAGAGGTGGAAGCCAAAGAACGCGAGGAACGTGAGCGCGAAGAAGCGCTGCGTGCCAAGCAGGAAGAAGAAGAGCGCAAGGCAAAGGAAGCTGAAGAAGCTGTCCGTATCGCTGCCGAGCGCAAGGCCAAAGAAGTCGAACCCAAGCCCGCGCGTCAGGCGCCCGCTGCGACCCAGCAGGCTGCCCCTCAGGCAGCCGGTGATGACCGTCGCGGCACGACGGCGGGTGGTGATGTCGCCTCGACCGGTCCGCGCAAGGTTGACCGCGATCGCGGCGACGCGCGTGGCGAAAAGGTCGTCAAGGCCAAGCCGGGCCGCGAAGGTGACAACCGTCGTTCGGGCAAGCTGTCGCTCAATGACGCTCTCGCCGGTGGCGAAGGTGGTCGTCAACGTTCGATGGCCGCGATGAAGCGCAAACAAGAGCGTGCTCGTCAAAAGGCGATGGGCGGTCAGCAACAGCGCGAAAAGATCGTGCGTGACGTCCAGCTGCCCGAAGCGATCACGGTTGCCGAACTGGCAAACCGGATGGCCGAGCGTGTGGCTGACGTGGTCAAGGTCCTGATGCAGAACGGCATTATGGCCACCCAGAACCAGTCGATCGACGCCGATACCGCCGAACTGATCATCGAGGAATTCGGCCACCGCGTGCAGCGTGTGTCTGACTCCGACGTAGAACAGGCGATCGAGACCGAAGTCGACAAGCCCGAAAACCTGCTGCCGCGTCCGCCGGTTATCACGATCATGGGTCACGTTGACCACGGCAAGACCTCGCTTCTCGACGCGATCCGTCAGGCGAACGTTGTGTCCGGCGAAGCTGGCGGGATCACCCAGCACATCGGTGCCTATCAGGTCACGACCGAATCGGGATCGGTTCTGTCGTTCCTCGATACGCCGGGCCACGCTGCGTTTACCTCGATGCGGGCTCGCGGTGCTCAGGTCACGGATATCGTGGTGCTGGTTGTTGCCGCCGATGACGCCGTGATGCCGCAGACCGTCGAAGCCATTGCGCATGCCAAGGCCGCGCAGGTTCCGATGATCGTCGCCATCAACAAGTGTGACAAGCCGGATGCGAACCCGACCAAGGTACGCACAGACCTGCTGCAACACGAAGTGGTTGTCGAAGAGATGGGCGGCGACGTCCAGACCGTCGAAGTTTCGGCCAAAACCCGCATGGGTCTGGATAACCTGCTCGAAGCCATCGCGCTTCAGGCGGAAATTCTGGAACTCACCGCGAACCCGAACCGCGCAGCTCAGGGCGCTGTCATCGAAGCCCAGTTAGACGTGGGCCGTGGTCCTGTTGCGACCGTTCTGGTCCAGCACGGCACTCTCAAGCGCGGCGATATCTTTGTCGTGGGCGAGCAGTGGGGCAAGGTCCGCGCACTGATCAACGACAAGGGCGACCGCGTCGAAGAAGCCGGTCCGTCGGTTCCGGTCGAAGTGCTGGGTCTGAACGGTACGCCAGAGGCTGGCGACGTGCTGAACGTGGTTGAGACCGAAGCGCAGGCCCGCGAAATCGCGGACTACCGTGCCCATGCCGCCCGTGAAAAGCGTGCAGCAGCCGGTGCCGCAACGACGCTGGATCAGCTGATGGCCAAGCACAAAGCCGATCAGAACGTTGCTGAACTGCCGATCGTGGTCAAAGCTGACGTTCAGGGCTCTGCCGAAGCAATCGTCCAGGCGATGGAAAAGATCGGCAACGACGAAGTGCGCGTGCGCGTCCTGCACTACGGTGTTGGTGCGATCACCGAAACCGATATTGGTCTGGCCGAAGCCTCGGGTGCCCCGGTTATCGGCTTTAACGTTCGTGCGAACGCACCGGCCCGTAACAGCGCCAACCAGAAGGGCGTCGAGATCCGCTATTATTCGGTGATCTATGACCTCGTGGACGACGTGAAAAAGGCTGCCTCGGGTCTGCTTTCTGCCGAAGTCCGCGAGCACTTCATCGGCTATGCCGCGATCAAGGAAGTGTTCAAGGTCTCTAACGTTGGCAAGGTTGCTGGCTGTCTGGTCACCGAAGGCGTGGCGCGTCGTTCGGCTGGCGTGCGTTTGCTGCGTGACGACGTGGTTATTCACGAAGGTACGCTCAAGACCCTCAAGCGCTTTAAGGACGAAGTCAAAGAGGTCATTTCCGGTCAGGAATGCGGTATGGCCTTTGAAAACTACGATGATATCCGCCCCGGCGACGTCATCGAAATTTTCGAACGCGAAGAGGTCGAGCGCAGCCTGTAACGGGCTGCCTCCTTTGGCGCAAAAATTAAAAAACCGGAGCAGATCCTGCTCCGGTTTTTTTATTGAGTGGTAGGCTGGCGTGAGTGATTAAAGGGTTACTGGCGCGAAGCCGGCTTGCCTTCATAGGTTTTTCCACCGACATCGACGATGATTCGTCCATTATCGAGTTGGCGAACAAAAAGCCCCTGCACAGAAACGCAGCTCCCAACTGTGATCGTTTTCAGCATTTTCGCGGACCTTTCAGCTTAATCGCTAAGCTTTTTGTAGCACCAACAATTATAGGATGCATAGAAAAACCGTCATACTCTTGACACATTGTAACGTTTCTGCGGTGCGGCGTTACAAATATAGGCAAAAGAGACCGTTTTTATCAGCGCGGTCAGGCTTTTCTGACTGGTTTTCCGACAAATGTCCGATCATCGACCCGAATCACCACGCGTCCATCCGGTGCGTTTGAAACGAAAATGCCTTGGATCGATAGGCTGCTACCGATGGTGATCGTTTGATACATTGTGGAACACTCCGCTCTGGTTAACCCCTCCAGAATATCACAGAGAGTGACGAACCACCTTAGCGCGAGAGGAGAGACGCTAGAGCCAATCGCGGAGTATCGGTATCAATGGTATATCAGCCGGCGGCATGGGGTAATCGCGCAAATCCTGCGCCCTGACCCATTTGAGGGTCTGCCCCTCGCGGCCTTGCGGGGTGCCATTCCAGCGCCTGCAAGCGAAGAGCGGCATCAAAAGGTGAAAGTCATCGTAGCTATGGCTCGCAAAGGTCAGCGGCGCGAGGCAAGAGTTCCAGGTTTCGATCCCCAACTCTTCGTGCAGTTCCCGAATGAGCGCCTCTTCGGGGGTTTCACCCGGTTCGACCTTGCCGCCGGGAAACTCCCAGAGCCCGGCCAGAGATTTACCCTCCGGCCGTTGTGCCAGCAGTACGCGCCCATCGACATCGATGAGCGCGACCGCTGATACCAGAATGACCTTGCGACTCACGAGCGGTAATCCGCGTTGATGCGGATGTATTCATAGGTCAAATCGCAGGTCCAAACCGTCGATGCGCCGGTTCCGATCCCCAGATCGACTCCGATCACCAACTCTTGACGCTTCATATAGGCGCTGGTGTCGGCTTCGGAGTAGTTGGGCGCACGCCAGCCGTTTTCCGCAACGGTGATGTCGCCAAACCGAATCGACAGTTTGTCGCGATCTGCAGCCGCGCCGGATTTCCCGACAGCCGCAACGATCCGGCCCCAGTTGGCATCCTCGCCGGCGATGGCGGTCTTGACCAAGGGCGAGTTCGCAATCGACATCCCGACGCGTTTAGCATCGGCGTCGTCGGCAGCCCCGGTGACCTGGATTTCAACGAACTTGGTCGCGCCTTCACCGTCACGGATGACCTGATGCGACAGGTCGAGCATGACCTTGTGCAGCGCGGCGGTAAAGTCCGCGTTGCCGGTGACATCGACGCCAGAGGCGCCGGTTGCCCCCATGACCAGTGTGTCAGAGGTCGACGTATCGCTGTCCACGGTGATGCAGTTGAATGTCTTATCGGTCAGGCCCGACAGAACCGCCTGTAGCGCCTCATAGCCGATCAGGGCGTCGGTAAAGATGTAAACCAGCATCGTTGCCATGTCCGGGGCGATCATCCCAGATCCCTTGGCGATGCCTGCGATCCGAACGGGCTTACCATCAACGGTGATTTCTGCCGCAGATCCCTTGGGGAAGGTGTCGGTGGTCATGATCGCCTTGGCCGCGCCAGCAATGCCGTCAGCGCTCAGGTTCGCGCTCAGCTCGCCGATCTTGGCGGTGATGCGTTCGTAGGGCAGGGGTTCACCGATCACACCAGTGGACGAGGTGAAAATCCGGTCCGCAGCGATGCCGGTCTGTTCGGAAACGCCGGCACACAGGGCGGCCACGGCTTCGACGCCGCGCCCACCCGTAAAGGCATTCGAGTTGCCCGAGTTTACAATAATCGCGGCCCGACCCGCCTGCGTCTTGCCGTTTTTGGCCTGACAATCCAGCACGTTAGCGGAACGAGTGGCCGAGCGGGTAAAGACACCGGCGACGGTGCTGCCTTCGGCCAGTTCGGCCAACATAACGTCGGTCCGGTTCTGGTATTTCACACCTGCCATAGCAGAGGCAAAACGCACGCCTTCAATCACCGGCAGGTCAGGGAAAGCGGCAGGAGCAAGCGGAGAAAGGGGCATGTGATTACTGGTCCAACAGTTCGATGTGGGTCAGAACGTTCGGGTCGATGCTGCCAGCTTCGGCGCGGGTGATGTCAGCGTCGGCTTCAAGCTCGGCCAGACGGGCGTCGATGGCCTGCTGCTGGACCTGCTGGGCCAATTGATCGCGCACGGTTTCCAGCGCCGGCTTTTCGGTCGGGCGGCTCTCCAACAGTTTGACGATGTGCCAGCCGAACTGGGTTTGCACCGGCTCGGATACGGCACCCGGCTCCAGAGCCAGAACAGCAGCTTCGAAGGGCTCGACCATCATGCCCTTGCCGAACCAACCCAGATTGCCGCCATTGGCAGCCGAGCCATCCTGCGACAGTTCTGCGGCGACGGCTGCGAAATCTTCGCCAGCGTCGATACGGGCCTTGGCGGCGATGGCTTCTTCCTCGGTGGCAACCAGAATGTGCGAGGCGTTGAATTCGGTTTCCGGTGCGAATTCCGCGAACATTTCGTCATAGGCGGCCTGAATGGCCTCGTCGGTGACGAGTTCGGCCGACAGATCGGCAATGCCAACGCCAGCCTTGATCGACAGCGTGTTCAGATCCAGTTCCACTTGTGCGCGGAGCGGCAGGTCTTCTACCTGTTCGGCCAGCAGGTTCTGCTGGATCAATTGCTGGACCAGACCGTCGAACAGCACATCAGCCGGGAGCGACTGATACTGCTGCGGCAGCTGGGCGCGGGCGACCAGCAGTTGACCGACGGTGATATCGGTTCCGTTGACTGTGGCGACCACCGTGTCGACCGACGGCAGGTCTACTGCTGCGTCCTGAGCATTTGCCGTTACCGCCATCATGGCGAGCAAGCTGGTTGCGGCAAAAGAAGCAATTTTGTTCATAAATTCGTTCCTGATTGAGGCGCAGAGGCCCACAGCGTTGACACTTCAAGACCCTCCCCTTACATCGCTTACTGGCTCCGAGGGGGCCGTCTTGGTCCCTGTTTAGGCAATGACGCTTTGACGGACAAGCAACCTCCTCATCATATCGACGTCATTAGACCCCTAATGTAGGGGCGCGGAGAGAACATGTTGGGATTTGGAACGCTGGCGAAAAAGGTTTTTGGCACTGCGAATGATCGCAAGGTCAAAGCGACCCGTTCCCTGATCGCCAAAATCAATGCGCTGGAACCTGAGTTTGAAAAACTGTCCGACGACGGGCTGAAAGAGAAAACTCTTGAATTCAAGGATCGCATTGCCAAGGGCGAAGATCTGGATGCGCTCCTGCCCGAAGCCTTTGCGAACTGCCGCGAAGCTGCCAAACGGGCCTTGGGTCTGCGGGCATTCGACGTGCAGTTGATGGGCGGGATTTTCCTGCATCAGGGCAATATTTCGGAAATGAAGACCGGCGAAGGTAAAACGCTGGTTGCGACTTTCCCGGCCTATTTGAACGCGCTGGTCGGGCGCGGTGTCCACGTTGTGACGGTGAACGACTATCTGGCCCGTCGCGACGCCGAATGGATGAGCAAGGTTTACGGCGCACTGGGTATGACGACAGGCATCGTGGTCCCGCAGCAGCCCGAGCCGGAAAAGCAGGCCGCCTATGCCTGCGATATCACCTATGCGACCAACAACGAACTCGGCTTTGACTACCTGCGCGACAACATGAAGTCCGAGCTGTCGCAGATCATGCAGCGCGACCACTATTTCGCGATCGTTGACGAAGTCGACTCGATCCTCGTGGACGAGGCCCGCACGCCGCTGATCATCTCTGGTCCTGCGCAGGACCGGTCGCAGCTCTATATCGCTGTGGATGCTCTGATCCCGGAACTGTCCGAGTCGCATTTTACCATCGACGAGAAAACCCGTCAGGTGACCTTTACCGACGAAGGCAACGAGTTCCTCGAACAGCGATTGCATGCGGCTGGCATCCTGCCGTCCGAAAACACGCTCTATGATCCTGAGAGCACGACCATCGTTCACCACGTGAACCAAGGCCTACGGGCGCATAAACTGTTCACCAAGGACAAAGACTACATCGTTCGCGATGGCAATATCGTCCTGATTGATGAATTTACGGGCCGTATGATGCATGGCCGCCGGCTGTCGGACGGTTTGCATCAGGCCATCGAAGCCAAGGAACGCGTGTCGATCCAGCCGGAAAACGTCACCTTGGCCAGCGTGACCTTCCAGAACTATTTCCGCCTCTATGACAAACTGGGCGGTATGACCGGTACCGCCATGACCGAAGCCGATGAATTCATGGAAATTTACCGGCTGGGTGTGGTCGAGGTGCCGACCAACCGCCCCGTCGCCCGCAAGGATGAGCACGACCAAGTCTACCGGACTACGGCTGAAAAATATCAGGCCGTCGTGCGCGAAATCCAAAAGGCACACGAAAAACAGCAGCCGATTCTGGTCGGCACGACTTCGATTGAAAAGTCCGAGATGCTGTCGCGGTTGCTGACCGAGGCCAAGATCACGCACAACGTTCTGAACGCCCGTCAGCACGAACAAGAAGCGCAGATCGTCGCCGACGCCGGTAAACTGGGCGCGGTGACCATCGCCACCAACATGGCGGGCCGCGGGACCGACATCAAATTGGGCGGCAACGTCGAATTCAAGGTGATGGAGGCTATCGCTGCCAACCCTGACGCACACCCGGACGAAGTGCGCGCCCAGATCGAAGCCGCGCATAAATCCGACGAAGAGGCTGTAAAGGCCGCTGGCGGTCTGTTCGTTCTGGCAACAGAGCGCCATGAATCCCGCCGTATCGACAACCAGCTGCGCGGTCGTTCGGGCCGTCAGGGCGACCCGGGTCGTTCGGTGTTCTTCCTCTCGCTCGAAGACGATCTGATGCGCATTTTCGGATCGGAACGTCTGGACAAGGTTCTGTCGTCGCTGGGCATGAAAGAGGGCGAGGCGATCATCCATCCTTGGGTGAACAAGTCGCTGGAGCGGGCGCAGGCCAAGGTCGAAGGTCGCAACTTTGACATCCGTAAGCAGCTGCTCAAGTTCGACGACGTGATGAACGATCAGCGTAAGGTGATATTCAAGCAGCGCCGCGAAATCATGGAAGCGCAGGACCTGTCCGAGATCGTCGATGATATGCGCAACGAAGTGATCGAAGATCTGATCGACCAGTTCATTCCCGAACGCAGCTATGCTGACCAGTGGGACGTGAACGGCCTCTATGCCGCCGTGATCGAAAAATTGTACCTCGATCTGCCGATCATCAAATGGGCCGAGGAAGAAGGCGTCGACGACGCCATTCTGCGCGATCGCATCGTCGAAGCCGCTGATAAGATGATGGCTGACAAGACTGCTGCCTTTACCGCTGACGTGATGCGCCAGTTGGAAAAGCAAATCCTGCTGCAAACCATCGATGGCAAGTGGCGCGATCACCTGCTGCGGCTCGAACATCTGCGGTCGGTCGTTGGGTTCCGTGGCTATGCACAGCGCGATCCGTTGAACGAATACAAGACCGAAGCTTTCCAGCTGTTTGAAAACCTGCTGGATGGTCTGCGCACCGACGTGACGCAGAAACTGTCCAAGGTTCAGCCGATGACAGCCGAACAACAGCAGCAGTTGATCCAGCAGTATCTGGAACAACAGCGCGCTGCTCAGGCCGCCGCCGCCGCTCCGGCAATTGTCGAAGAACCAAAGCCGGAGGCCAAGCCCGGGTTTGATGAAACGGACCCCAATACTTGGGGCAATCCGGGTCGCAACGATCCGTGCCCCTGTGGGTCGGGCGAAAAGTTCAAGCACTGCCACGGCAAGTTCTAAGGATTAGGGGCGTCACTCACAGGGTGGCGCCCCAACTGTTTGAAATGCGGCGACCCGGCCACAATCTGGCCCGAAACATGACACGCGTCGGTCCTGCCTGAACCATCATCCGGTGCGATCCTTCCAGCTGTCAAAGATCTGGTTGGGGGATTCGATGGCACGATTTGGCAAGATTGTACTCGCGGGGGGGACGTTTCTGACGGCTCTGGCTGTGGGTTTCTTTATGCAAAATGGTGATGCACTGGCCGAGCGCTATAGCAAAGAGGTTGTCCCCTCTGCGCCAGAAATTGTCGCGATGACCCAGAGCCCCATGTTGAACGCCGTGGCTGTTTCGGAGGCCGAGGTTCACCTCCCGTCTCCGTTCGAGCCTGACTTGCACCCTGTGACGCCGGTATTCGTGGCGGCCGCCTCGCCGGATCAGGCGTTTGGCGTCGCGCTGGAACATGGGGCCGAATGTGATCCCGTGATGATCGCTGTCCCTGCGGACAATGCTATGGTGACATTGTCTGTGGATGCGATTTGCGCGCCCGGTAGCCGCCTGACGATCCACCATCAGGGCATGATGTTCACGGCGGAAACGGATCGAGACGGGCTGCTATCTGTCGAAGTTCCGGCCTTGGCCATCGATGCTGTCTTTATTGCTGCGTTTGACAATGGCCTGACGGCTGTCGCGACGACTGTGGTCCCCGATTTCCCGCTGTTTCACCGGGCAGTTCTGCAATGGCAGGGCGATACCGGAGTGGCCCTGCATGCCTTTGAGAATGGTGCCGGCTTTGCCGACGCCGGACATGTCTTTGCTGGCGCAACTGGATCGAGCGTCGGGACACTGGTGACCCTTGGCGATGACCAAGCCTTTGCGCCGCAATTGGCGCAGGTCTATTCGGTGCCGGTACAGGGTCCCAGCGTCGATCTGACCGTGGAACTGGAGATTACGGCGGCAAACTGCGGTCAGGACATTTCTGCGCAGAGCCTGGATTTCCGGCCCGGTCAAAACCCCGCTGCGGTCGATCTGACGCTGACTATGCCTGCGTGTGATGCGGTCGGGGATTACCTGTCGCTGACAACGATGTTCAGCCCGTCAGAAGACCTGGCCGCCCTACAATAGTCCCTCTGCGCGAAAGCTGAGTTCGCGTGATCTCCCGATGATCAGATGATCATGCAGCGTGAGTCCCAGCGTTTGTGCGGCGGCGTCGATCTGGCGTGTGATGTCGATATCTGCCTGCGATGGCGTCGGATCACCGGACGGGTGGTTATGGACCAGAATGATGGCACTAGAATTTAATTCTAATGCCCGCTTAACGACCTCTCGCGGGTACACAGGAACATGGTCAACCGTGCCCTTGGCCTGTTCTTCGTCGGCGATCAGCACGTTCTTGCGATCAAGGAACAGCACGCGAAACTGTTCTGTTTCGCGGTGTGCCATGACCGTGTGACAATAATCCAGCACGGCATCCCAGCTACTGATGACATGGCGCTGCATGACCTTGGCGCGGGCCAGCCGGTGCGCGGCGGCTTCGACAATTTTCAGTTCGATCACGACAGCGTCGCCGACACCCCGCGTCTGTTTCAGGCTGGTGGCCGAGGCAGTGATTACCCGGCCAAAATCGCCAAAGCGGTCAATCAGCGCGCGCGCCAGAGGTTTGACATCCTGCCGCGGTATCGCCCGGAAGAGTACCAGTTCCAGCATCTCGTAATCCGGCAGTGCAGCCGCGCCGCCGGACATGAACCGGTCGCGCAGCCGCGTTCTGTGGTCGCGCAAATAGGACGGCACCTGCCGCTGTTCGGCGGGAACCTCAACCTCGTCCGAGGGGATATCAAAGAGGGGCATTGGCGCTTCGGCCATGTGGCGAATCTGGGTCATGGCCTTAGCATTGACCAGACTCGCTTAACGGTTGGTAAACGGAGGCCCGAAGGCCTGCCGTTATCCTTTCATCGAGTCCCAGAACCCTTTGACTGCCGAAAAGAACCGCGAGGACTGCGGGTTGTTCTCGGCGCTCTCCTTGGCGAACTCGCGCAGCAGTTCTTTTTGCCGGCTGGTCAGTTGGACAGGCGTTTCCACCGACAATTCGATCAGCATGTCGCCGATCCCGCCGCCGCGCAGGGCGGGCATGCCTTTGCTGCGTAGACGCATCTGGCGGCCAGACTGGCTACCTTCCGGGATGCGCACGCGGCTGCGACCGCCGTCGATCGTCGGGACCTCGACCTCTCCGCCGAGCGCCGCATCGACCATCGAGACCGGGACGCGGCAGAACAACGTCGTACCGTCGCGTTGGAAAATCTCGTGCTCTGCCACATCGATAAAGATGTAGAGATCGCCTGTGGGACCGCCGCGTAGGCCAGCTTCGCCTTCTCCAGCCAGACGCACGCGAGTCCCGGTTTCAACACCCGCAGGGATGTTGACCGACAGGGACTTTTCCTTTTCGACCCGACCAGCACCGTGGCAGGATTTGCACGGGTTCTTGATCGTTTGACCCATCCCGTTACAGGTCGGGCAGGTGCGTTCGACGGTAAAGAAACCCTGCTGCGCCCGCACCTTGCCCATGCCCGAACAGGTCGGACAGGTAACAGGTTCGCTGCCGGCCTCGCCGCCGCTGCCGTTACAGGAGGAACAGGCAACGGCCGTGGGCACGTGGATCGTCTTTTGCAGCCCGCCAAAGGCTTCTTCGAGGGTGATGCGCAGGTTATAGCGCAGGTCATTGCCCCGCTGGGCGCGGCTACGCCCACCGCCAGCCCCGCGGCCCCCCATAAAGTCGCCGAACAGATCGTCGAACACATCGGAGAAGGCAGAAGCGAAATCACCGTTGCCGCGGAAGCCCGCGCCGCCGCCCCGTGCGCCGCCACCCATGCCACCCTCGAATGCGGCGTGACCATACCGATCATAGGCTGCCTTTTTCTCGGGGTCTTTGAGCACGTCGTAGGCCTCGTTCACCTCTTTGAACTGGGCTTCGGCGTTCGGGTTGTCGGAATTCCGATCCGGGTGAAGTTCTTTGGCCTTCTTGCGATAGGCTTTCTTCAATTCCTCGGCGCTGGCGCCTTTGCTGGCGCCTAGAACGTCGTAGTAATCGCGTTTGGACATGTTGTTCCCCCTCTGGGAAAGGAAAAGACCGGCCCTATGGTTAAGGCCGGTCTGATCCTGTCAGCAGACCTTAGCGGCCCCGCTTGTCTTCACCGAGATCTTCGAAGTCGGCGTCGAGGATGTCTTCGTCACCATCGTCGTTCCCGCCGCGGCCCGACGGTTCGCCGTCGTTACCGCCTTCGGACTGGCTGGCCTTGTAGATGGCTTCGCCCAGCTTCATCGCGGCTTCGGTCACGTTCTGGATGCCCGACTTGATCTTGCCGGCATTGTCGCTCTCGAGTTCGTCCTTGAGCGCGGCCAAGGCCAGTTCGATGGCTTCGACGGTCGACGGATCGACCTTGTCGCCATGCTCTTCGATCGACTTTTCGGTCGAGTGGATCAGGCTTTCCGCCTGGTTCTTGGCTTCCACCAGTTCCCGGCGCTTCTTGTCCGACTCGGCGTTGGCTTCTGCGTCCTTGACCATCTTTTCGATGTCTTCGTCCGACAAACCGCCCGAAGCCTGAATCGTGATCTGCTGTTCCTTGCCGGTGCCCTTGTCCTTGGCGCCGACAGACACGATGCCGTTGGCGTCGATGTCAAAGGTCACTTCGATCTGGGGCATACCGCGCGGAGCCGGCGGGATGTTTTCCAAGTTGAACTGACCCAGCAGTTTGTTGTCAGCAGCCATTTCGCGTTCACCCTGGAACACGCGGATGGTCACGGCAGACTGGTTATCCTCGGCGGTCGAGAAGACCTGGGATTTCTTGGTCGGGATCGTCGTGTTACGGTCGATCAGACGGGTGAACACGCCGCCCAGCGTTTCAATCCCCAGCGACAGCGGGGTCACGTCGAGCAGAACCAGATCCTTGAGGTCGCCCTGCAGAACGCCAGCCTGGATAGCAGCACCCAGAGCCACCACTTCGTCCGGGTTCACACCCTTGTGCGGTTCCTTGCCAAAGAACTTGGTCACTTCTTCGACGACCTTGGGCATACGGGTCATACCGCCAACCAGAACGACTTCGTCGATGTCCTTGGTGGTCAGGCCAGCATCCTTGAGAGCCGCCGCGCAGGGCTTCATCGAAGCCTTGATCAGGTCGTTAACCAGCGATTCCAGCTTGGCGCGGGTCAGTTTCATGACCATGTGCAGCGGCTGGCCGTTCGAGCCCATGCTGATGAACGGCTGGTTGATTTCGGTCTGTTGCGACGAGGACAGTTCGATCTTGGCCTTTTCGGCGGCTTCCTTCAGGCGCTGAAGGGCCATCTTGTCCTTGGTCAGGTCGACGCCGTGTTCCTTTTTGAACTCGTCCGCCAGATAGTTGACGATACGCATGTCAAAGTCTTCACCGCCGAGGAAGGTGTCCCCGTTGGTCGATTTCACTTCGAACAGACCGTCGTCGATTTCCAGAATGGTGACGTCAAAGGTACCGCCGCCAAGGTCATAGACCGCGATGGTTTTGGTTTCGGTCTTGTCCAGACCATAGGCCAGTGCGGCTGCGGTCGGTTCGTTGATGATGCGCAGCACTTCCAGACCGGCGATTTTGCCTGCGTCCTTGGTGGCCTGACGCTGGGCGTCGTTAAAATAGGCCGGAACGGTGATCACGGCCTGCGTGACCTCTTCGCCCAGATACGATTCGGCGGTTTCCTTCATCTTTTGCAGGATGAAGGCAGACACTTGGCTGGGCGAATACTTGTCGCCACGAATTTCTACCCAAGCATCGCCGTTGCCGCCGTTGACGATCTTGTACGGCACCAGTTTCTTATCTTTTTCGACTTCGGCGTCGTTGACGCGGCGACCGATCAAACGCTTGACCGCGAACACGGTGTTGTCCGGGTTGGTGACGGCCTGACGCTTGGCGGCCTGACCGACCAGTCGCTCGTCTTCGGTAAAGCCGACGATCGACGGCGTAGTGCGGGCGCCTTCCGAATTTTCGATGACGCGCGGTTTGGTGCCATCCATGATGGCAACACAAGAGTTGGTGGTCCCGAGGTCAATCCCGATGACTTTTCCCATCTTTCAAATCCCTTTCTTAGGCGGTTTGAGCGGCACGAACCCAAGGCTGGCATCCGCACCTGTGGTTGGATTTGTGACCGGACATCTGGTCCAATCACTGGATCGAACGGTATATAGGAGGCGGAAAAGCGCCCTGCAACGGGGTCCGCACGACAAACTGTGCTAAATTTGCAACTTGGTTGAGTGCCAGATGACTTTACCCACCTTTTCCGTCCGCGGCGTCCCCGTCTGGAAGGCATTTTTGTCGCCCGAACAGCAATCCAGACTGGTTTTGGACTTGCGTGAGGTGGTGCGTCAGGCGCCCCTGTTTCATCCGGTCACGATGCGAGGCAAGGAAATGTCGGTCCGGATGACCTCTGCGGGGCAATATGGCTGGGTGTCGGATCGCAGGGGCTATCGCTATGAACAGGTGCATCCGGCCGGCATGGAGTGGCCGCCGATTCCCGATGCCGTGCTAGAGGTCTGGAGGACACTGTCCGGCTATGACCGCGATCCTCAGAGCTGTCTGGTGAATTTTTACGACGCTTCGGCGCGGATGGGGTTGCATCAGGACCGGGACGAGGCGGATTTTTCCGCGCCGGTTTTGTCGATTTCCTTGGGCGATGCGGCGCTGTTTCGGGTGGGAAATGCAGAGCGTGGCGGCTCGACCGAGAGTTTCTGGCTCGAGAGCGGCGACGTCATGGCGCTGACCGGCGAATCGCGTTTGCTGTTTCATGGTGTCGACCGCATCCGGGCGGGGAGTTCGTCGCTATTACCCAAGGGCGGGCGGATCAACGTGACGCTGCGCGTCGTCACCTAGCGCGCGGCGTTCCAGCTCTCGCTTGCGTGGCGACGGGTAAAGAATTCGGCCATCATCCCGATCACAATGCAGGTGAGGCTGACGTAAATCGGATAGCTGATCGAACTGTGATGCGGAAAGTAGTTTCCGAACACAAATCCGCGCTCCTGATCGATGCAGTGGAACAGCGGGTTCCAATCGAACAGCGCCAGAATATAGCCCGGCGTCGCGTTTGCGACGAACATTTTTCCTGATGCAATCATATTGGCGCGGGCATAGACGGTTTGCGCAACACTGGCAAAGTCGGGGAACCACGGCTTGATCGACATGAAAATGATGCCAACGCCGATGCCTGAAAACCATGCTAGCAGGAACATCGCCGCGGCACCAACGGGTTGGTCGATCACCACCGGATTTCCCATCACGTGGTAAATAAACAGAATGACCGCCAAGGACATGACCTGAGTATAGAGCGAAGCCAACGCGGCGGCGGTGATCAGGATGATCGTGTTCAACGGCGCGTGTTTGAGCATCGCCGAGGTCGATCCCTCTGACCCGAAGACCGCGCTCATCGCCTTGGAATGGGTCATGAACAAAAACACGCCCGACATCAGGTAGAGCATGAAATCGCCGCGCAGCTGGACGCGTTTCATCCCCAGTACGGTAAACATCAGGTAGAACGCGCCGACAAAAATCAGGGCCTGAAGCATGTTCATCAGCAGGCCGACAATCGCGTTTTTGTGCCCTTTTCGAATCTCGCGGACTGTCGAGTGAAAAATCAACTCTAACGTGTTCAGCGCGGAGCCGAACATCGTGCGCGGTTTGTGGACCTGAAAGAGGGCGGTTTGGTCTGTCATGGGGACTTAATACCACCAAATACTTAGGATTGTCTTGCTGTTGATGGCGGGCTCTACCATAACACCCGCGACCCCGGGGTTCAAATGCCCGGGAAGCTGGATTTATAAGGAGAAATAGATGGATTTCGCTCATTTGACGACTGTCATGCGCCGCTTGGCCCTCGAGGCCGGTGACAAGATCATGGAGATCTACAACAGCCCCGAATTCGAAGTGAAATCCAAGAGCGACTCCAGCCCTGTCACCGAAGCGGACGAGGCTGCCGATGCGTTGATCTCGGCCGGGTTGCGCGCCGAATTCCCGGATGTCGCTCTCGTGACCGAGGAACAATCTGCCAGCCATGATCAAACGGTCAGCACTTTCCTGATCGTTGACCCATTGGACGGGACCAAAGAGTTTGTGCAGCGTCGCGGCGATTTCACGGTCAACATCGCCTATGTTCATGAGGGCTCGCCGGTACGCGGCGTGGTTTATGCTCCGGCCAAGGGACGTTTGTTCTATACGGACGCTGGCGGGAACGCAGTCGAAGAAACCGGACCGTTCGACAAACAGACTGTTGGCGCGGTGACGCCGATCCGTGTGTCAAAACCCGATGCTGCCGGGCTGATGGTCGTTGCGTCCAAATCTCACCGCGATCAGGCCACCGATGATTACATTGCCAAATACACGGTCAAAGACATGACCAGCGCCGGGTCGTCGCTCAAATTCTGTCTGGTCGCCACCGGCGAGGCCGATCTCTATCCGCGTGTCGGCCGGACGATGGAATGGGATACCGCTGCGGGTCACGCGGTTCTGGTCGGGGCTGGCGGCGATGTGGTCCGTTTTGATAACCACCAGCCGCTGCGCTATGGTAAGGACGGTTTTGCCAACCCGTTCTTTATCGCCTACGCGCCGGGCGTGGATCTGCAGGAGGCCTGATTGCCCAATCTCATCGTCATCCCCGCCCGCTACGCCTCGACCCGGTATCCGGGCAAGCCCTTGGTGGAACTGACCGGAGCGACCGGAGAGGCCAAGAGCCTGATCCGGCGGAGTTGGGATGCTGCGATGCAGGTGCGCGGCGTTGATCGGGTGGTCGTCGCCACCGACGACACCCGCATTCGCGATGCCGCACAGGCGTTCGGGGCAGAGGTCGTCATGACCTCTGAAACCTGCCAGAACGGTACCGAACGCTGTGCCGAGGCCTTTGATGCGTTGGGCGGTGGCTATGATGTTGTGGTGAATTTGCAGGGGGATGCGCCGCTCACTCCGCCGTGGTTCGTCGAAGACCTGATCGCCGGTCTTCGCAATCATCCCGTGGCCGAGGTCGCGACGCCCGTCCTGCGCACCGAAGGGGCGGCGCTCAACGGCTTCCTCGAGGATCGCCGCGAGGGCCGCGTGGGCGGCACCACTGCCGTCTTTGGGATTGACCGGAATGCGCTGTATTTTTCCAAGGAGGTTATCCCCTACACAGGGCGCACCTTCGCCGATGACGAAGATACACCGGTCTTCCACCATGTCGGCGTCTATGCCTATCGACCCTCGGCGCTGGCTGCCTATCCGCGCTGGGCGGCAGGTCCGCTGGAGCAGCTAGAGGGGCTAGAGCAACTCCGGTTCCTTGAACGCGGGGTGCATGTGCTCTGCGTCGAGGTCGAGGCCAAAGGGCGCAAATTCTGGGAACTCAATAACCCGCAAGATGTCCCGCGGATCGAGGCGATGTTGCGGCAGATGGGCGCTGCGTGACGGCGGCTCCTGTTAGCATCGTCGTCGTCAGCCGTGATCGCCCACGGATGCTTCGACGCTGCGTGACCGGGCTTGGTCAACTGGATTATCCCAACTTTGAAATCATCGTCGTGGCTGATCCCGAGGGTATCGAGGCCGTAAAGGCAGGCGGACAGTCGCACCGTTTCAAAATGGTCGCTTATGATCAGGCCAATATCGCTGCTGCGCGGAACTTGGGGCTTGCAGTGGCGGCAGGGCAAGTTGTCGCCTTTATCGACGATGATGCGGTGCCAGAGCCGACCTGGTTGACGCATCTGGTTGCTCCGATTGCCGCGCGTCAGGCCGTGTGTGCGGGCGGATTTGTGCTGGGGCGTAACGGCATCTCTTGGCAATGGCGGGCCCGGAATGTCCGGGTTACCGGCGATTGCGAGTCGCTTGATGTCGAAACCTCGGAACCCTTGCTGGTGCAGACCAATCCGGAGGAAGGCGTCAAAACCGAAGGCACGAATATGGCCTTTGATCGCGATTGGTTGGCCGCAGTCGGCGGGTTTGATCCGGCATTTCAGTTCTATCTCGATGAAACCGATCTGAATATGCGTGCGGCAAAACGTGGTGTGGTGTCCGCGATTGTGCCGAATGCTGTCGTTCATCACGCCTATGGCGCTAGCGTCCGGCGGCGCAAGGATCGCACCCCGTTGTCACTGTTTCAGATCGGCCGCAGTCTGATGATCTATCTGCGCAAACACTGTCCGGAGGATCGCTGGCAACAGGTTATCGACCGCGAGAGAGACCGCCAAAAACGTCGAGCGCTGCGCCAGATGGTCGAGGGCCGTGTCGAACCCGGAGATATCGGTCTCCTGCTGCGCAGTTTCGATGAGGGATTGACCGAAGGTGCCACCGCGAGAATCGTCGATTTGCCGCCTCTGGGGCCCGCCGCTAGTCCGTTCTTGCGATATGACCGGCCGGTGCCCATGACAGGACATGTGGCCTTTGTTGCGCGCTGGTATAATTTGCATAAAATTCTGGCATCTGCGCGCGATGCTCTGGCCAAAGGGCAGAGGGTCACCATTTTTCACTATTCTTTGACCATTGGATTCCATCGAATTTCCTTCGGTGACGATGGTATCTGGTATCAAAAGGGAGGTTTGTTCGGTCGTTCGACGCGGCAGGGGCCGCTGTTTCAATTTTGGAGCAAAAAATCTAGAACGGCGTTTGAGTTGCACAGAATACAGGCATTCCGGCCTTACCAATGACCAGAATTACTGTTACACATGGTCATGTAAACATTACTCAGGCACGATAGCCTGTATCTGTATTAGAATATTTCGTTCATATTTGGGTGACGCTCCTTTTCGGGGTATGCCTGCTGGAGACTTGAGAATGAAGAAGAAGGTAACCAAAGCGATTTTCCCGGTAGCTGGCCTCGGGACCCGGTTTTTGCCGGCGACCAAGTCGGTGCCCAAGGAAATCATGACCTTGGTTGATCGCCCCCTGATTCAATATGCCATCGACGAGGCGCGCGCCGCTGGAATCACCGATTTCATTTTCGTCACGTCCAAGGGCAAGTCCGCTCTGGAAGACTATTTTGACCGCTCGCCCGAGCTCGAGAGCACCCTGCGCAAATCCGGCAAGGATAAACTGCTGGAAACGCTCAAGCAGACCTATATGGAGAGCGGCGCGATTGCCTACATCCGTCAGCACAAGGCGCTGGGTCTGGGGCACGCGGTCTGGTGCGCACGCCGTCTGGTGGGCGACGAACCCTTTGCGGTGATTCTGCCGGACGACGTGATTGCGGCGGACAAGCCCTGTCTGCAGCAAATGGTCGAAGGCTATGCCGAAACCGGCGGCTGTATGGTTGCCGCGATGGAGGTCCCCTACGAAAAGGCATCGTCCTACGGCGTTCTGGACATCAAGGATGACATGGGCACCATCGTGTCGACCAAAGGTATGGTCGAAAAGCCCAAGGCAGAGGATGCGCCGTCGAATCTGGCCGTGATCGGCCGCTATATCCTGACGCCGAGCGTTATGAAAAACCTAGGCAAGATCGACCGTGGTGCAGGTGGTGAACTCCAGTTGACCGACGCGATCGCGATGGAATTGCAGGAAAACCGCGAGGTCTACGGCTATCGCTTCCGTGGCCAGCGGTATGACTGTGGGTCCAAGGCGGGCTTCTTGCAGGCGACTGTGGCCTATGGTCTGGCACGCGATGATCTGCGCGATGAATTCTCGCAATTCCTTGATGAGATGATGGCGCTGCAAAAGGCCGCTCAATAAGGACCGGGAATGACGATCGTACTTGTGACGGGGGGTGCGGGCTATATCGGCTCGCACGCCTGTAAGGCGCTGAAGGCTGCTGGCTATACACCTGTAACCTATGACAATCTGATCACCGGTTGGCAGGATGCCGTCAAATTCGGCCCCTTTGAACAGGGCGATTTGCTGGATCGCGCGCGTTTGGACGAGGTATTCGCCAAATATGCGCCGGTTGCGGTGATGCACTTTGCGGCCCTCTCTCAGGTCGGCGACAGCATGAAAGACCCCGGCGCCTATTGGCGCAATAACGTGGTCGGATCGCTGAACCTGATCGAGGCCGCGATTGCGGCGGGGTGTTTGCAATTCGTATTCTCTTCGACCTGTGCGACCTATGGTGAACAGGACGGCGTGACGCTGGATGAAAACTGCGTCCAGCAGCCGCTCAATTCCTATGGTGCGTCCAAGCGTGCCATCGAGGATATGCTGGTCAATTTTGGCCAGAGCCACGGACTCCGCTCTGTCATTTTCCGCTATTTCAACGTTGCCGGTGCCGATCCGGAGGGCGAAGTGGGCGAATTCCATCGGCCTGAGACCCATCTCATTCCGCTGATGCTGGATGCAATCGATGGCAAACGGGCGGCGCTGACGATTTTTGGTACGGATTACGACACTCCGGATGGCACCTGCATCCGTGACTACGTCCATGTTTGCGATCTGGTCGATGCGCATGTGTTGGGTGTCAACTGGCTGGAAAACGGCAAAAAGAGCCGTGTTTTCAATCTGGGAACCGGAACCGGGTTCAGCGTGCGTGACGTGGTTGCCCATTCTGCCGAGGTGACGAACCGTCCGGTCCCGATAACTGAGGGCCCCCGCCGTCCCGGAGATGCAACAAAACTGGTTTCTGGTAGCATCCGCGCAATTGAGGAGTTGGGCTGGACGCCGCAACGGTCTACACTCAGACAAATGATTACCGATGCGTGGCGTTGGCACCAGAGTGGACATTACGACAAATAAGAAACCGCGAATACTCGACCTTAGCCGACTGATCTCTCGCGCTGGCAAGGTCCCCACTGGCATCGACAGGGTCGAGATGGCGTATTTCCAACGCTTTCTTTCTGACCCGGAGGATTGCTTTTTCCTCGTCAGGACGGCGTTCGGCTATTGTTTGCTAGACCGCGCAGGGGGAGAAGTCATCCGAACTGCGCAAGTCAGCGGGCAATGGGGAACGCCGGATCTGTTGTCCAGAACGCGTAGCCATCTCTCTCGATCGGTCCAGGCGGCGCAAACACTGGTACGTCGTCATCGCATTGCCCGATGCGTATACGGCCGCCTGTCGCGCATGTTGTCAGAAACTCTGCCCAGCGGGGCGGCGTTCTATTCGGTCGGTCATCAAAATCTAAACAGCGATTTCCTGAATGCTGTGCAGATCGGCGGTATGACGGAAATCAATGTCATGCTTCACGATGTGATTCCGGTTCTTTATCCGGAGACCCAGAATTACTGGATGATCCAGCGGTTTTCCGAAGGGCTAAAGGCGGTTGCCCAGATCGCCGACACGGTGATTTGCCTCGCGAATGCGACCCGAGACACAATCATCCCCGAGCTGGAACGCCGTGGGCGCGTGCCGCGGATGGTCTGTGCGCCCCTTGGCGTGCCAGTCCCGGAACCGCGCTATGCGGACCTGCCGGAATGGATTGATCTGGAACGGGATTATTTCGTCATCGCCGGAACCATCGAACCGCGCAAGAACCACGCTATGCTCATGGAAACCTGGGGCGTTTTCCCGCCGGATGATCGGCCCAACCTGCTGATCTGCGGGGCGCGAGGCTGGCTCAATCAGGCGGTTTTTGCGGCCCTCGATCGTGGACAGCCAAGTGTGATCGAAGTTCCGGGCCTCAGTGATTCTGCCTTGGCGGCGGTCATGCATGGCAGCAAGGGAGTTCTGGTTCCTTCTTTGGCAGAGGGATTTGGGTTGGTTCCCCTAGAGGCCGCGGCCTTGGGTGTTCCAGTGCTGTGTTCCGACCTGCCCGTATTCCGCGAGTTACTCGGAGAATATGCACGATATTTGGATCCTCAGGATAACTATTCTTGGCGGGAAGCCGTTAAGGATTTAATGGCATCTGAGAGAGAGAATGACGCTCGTCCATTTGTTCCGCCGACTTGGGAACAACATTTTGCCAAGGTATTTGGCAAAGGCGCGTAATTCACCTCCTAGTGGAGAGGGCAGTTTTGGGTCTTTGGCGGTCATATAAACTCCGGTTTCAGCGGCAGAAGTGGTTGGCCCGCGCCATCCGCAAACGTCGTGAACTGTCGGTGGTTGCTGATCGGACCCATCAAATCCGGCAATCGGACATCCTGCTATTTTGCACCCTGCGCAACGAAGATGTGCGGCTGCCGTATTTCTTGCAGTATTATCGCGACCTTGGCGTCAATCACTTTCTGTTCGTTGATAACGATAGCAGTGATGGCGGTCGTGAATATCTGGCCGATCAACCCGATGTGTCGGTCTGGAAAACCGCGGCAGGCTACAAACGGTCTCGCTTTGGTATGGATTGGATCAACTGGCTGTTGATGCGCCACGGCCATGGCCACTGGACGCTGGTTGTCGATCCGGACGAATTCTTTGTCTATCCGTTTTGCGATACCCGCCCATTGCGGGCGTTGACCGATTGGCTGGATGCGTCCTCGATCAAATCGTTTTCCGCGATGCTGCTGGATATGTACCCCAAGGGCCCGATTTCATCGGTTCCGTATCAGCGGGGTGATAATCCGCTCGAAATCGCGTCTTGGTTCGATAGCGGCAACTATATGATCAGCCGCAATGATGATTTTGGAAATCTCTGGATTCAGGGCGGAGTTCGGGCCCGGACATTCTTTTCCGATATGCCGGGTTCCGCGCCTGCATTGAATAAGGTTCCGTTGGTCAAATGGAACCGCCGTTACGCCTATGTCAGCAGCACGCATATGTTGCTGCCGCGTGGTTTGAACCTCGTTTACGATGAATGGGGCGGTGAAAAGGCCAGCGGCATCCTGCTCCACACCAAATTCCTCGACACATTGACCGTCAAGGCCGAGGAGGAGGCAAAGCGCCGTCAACATTATGCCGCCAGCCAGGAATATCTGGCGTATCTTTCAGGTCTTCAGGATCAGACGGACCTGTGGTGCAAATGGTCCGAAAAATACATCAATTGGCGGCAACTCGAGATTTTGGGTCTCATGTCCAAGGGGAACTGGGCATGACCGTAAATGTCGGCATCATAATGTTGGTCCACACGGCACTGCACCGTGCCGAACAGGTTGCGCGTTATTGGGTTGATAGCGGCTGTCCGGTGGTCATCCACGTCGACAAGAACGTCGAAAAAGGGACCTACGACAAATTCGTCCTCTCGCTGTCTGACCTGCCGATGGTCAGATTTTCGCGGCGGCATCGCTGTGAATGGGGCACCTGGGGCATTGTTGCTGCGACCCAAGAGGCCTCGGCCATGATGCTGGCCGATTTTCCGGATGTGACTCACGTTTATCTGGCGTCCGGGTCCTGTCTGCCGCTGCGGCCGATGAACGAATTGCGCGATTACCTCGAGGCCCGCCCGCGCACCGATTTTATCGAGAGCGCGACCACCGCCGATGTTCCGTGGACAGTCGGCGGGTTGGATCAAGAACGCTTTACGCTGCGGTTTCCATTTTCGTGGAAACGCCATCGCCGCTTGTTCGATGCCTATGTATCTCTCCAGCGTCGTGTCAAATTTCGCCGCAAGATCCCTGATGGTCTGGTGCCACACATGGGGTCTCAATGGTGGTGTCTGACGCGCCAAACGCTCTCGGCCATTCTTCAGGACCCTGATCGTGGCACCTATGATGCCTACTTCCGCAAGGTGTGGATTCCCGACGAATGCTATTTCCAAACCTTGGTCCGCCTCTACTCCACCCGGATCGAGAGCCGGTCTCTGACCCTGTCCAAGTTCGATTTTCAGGGTAAGCCGCATATTTTCTACGACGACCACCTGCAATTGCTGCGTCGGTCGGATTGCTTTGTCGCGCGGAAAATCTGGACGCATGCGGATCGGCTGTATGAGGTTTTTCTGGGTGATCCGCTGAAAACCAACCAGTCCGAACCAAACCCGGGCAAGATCGACAGGATTTTTGCCCGCGCGGTTGATCGCCGGACCAGAGGGCGATCCGGTCTCTACATGCAATCGCGGTTCCCGCATGAAGGCTGGGAAAACGGCGTTTCCAGCGGGCCTTATTCGATCTTTGAAGGGTTTTCGGACCTGTTCGAGGATTTTGAACCTTGGTTGGCAAAAACCACCGGTGCGCGGGTGCATGGGCATCTGTTCCATCCGGAGCGTGCCGAATTTGAAGGGCGGCAGCCTGTTTTTGCCGGTGGTTTGTCGGATTCTCCTACGTTGCGCGACAACAATGGCCGCAGTTTTCTACGGAACCTGATCTGGAACACCCGCGGCGAACGCCAGTGTTTCCAGTTCGGTCCGCGGGACAAACAATACATCAGTTGGGATCTGGCCAAGGACCCCAACGCGCAAATCATTGTGATTTCAGGTGCTTGGGCCGTGCCGCTGTTTTTATCCAACAGCAATTTTGCCGACCTGAGAGAAGAGGCCGCGCGTCTGCAGAAAATCGAGAGTCAGCACCTCGATATTCTGCGATCCATCTATGCCAAGGCGCGAATTCGCGTCTGGACCATGGCAGAGTTTGTCGAGGCCCCGATGGAGGCCCTGCAAACTGTCGTGGATGAGATTTCGCCAAAGCAGGGACGGCGTTTGACAGAGGCACCGCGCATGGTGAACCTTGCAGGCTTTGGCCAGTTCCTGCAAAATCTCAAGAACCAAGGGATGCATCCTTTTCTAATTGGGGACTTTCCTGTGGATCCTGTACCGACCAATGCCACACGCGCGGCAAGGAAACCCTATCTGGTTCGATAATTGATGGCCAAATTTGATTACTTTGTCGTTTTCGCAGAGATGCGGACCGGCTCGAACTTTCTCGAGGCGAATTTGAACGCGATGCAGGGTGTCACTTGCTATGGCGAGGCGTTCAATCCGCATTTTATCGGCTATCCGAACCAACAGGATATTCTGGGCGTCACGCAGGCACAGCGGGAAAACAATCCGAAAAAGCTGATCAATCATATCAAACGGTCCGACGGGATCGGCGGATTTCGCTATTTCCACGACCATGACCCGCGGATTCTGGATCAGCTCTTGTCTGATCCCAAATGCGCCAAGATCATTCTGACCCGGAACCCCGTCGATAGCTACGTCAGTTGGAAAATCGCGCAGGCGACGGGGCAGTGGAAACTGACCAACGTCAAAAACGCCAAATCGGACACCGCGCTGTTTGATGAAGCGGAATTTGAACGCCATATGACGGCGCTGCAGGATTTTCAGGTGACGCTGCTGAATGCGTTGCAGCGCAGTGGCCAGACCGCGTTCTATATCGCCTATGAGGACCTGCAGGACGTGGAGGTCATGAACGGCCTAGCAGCGTATCTGGGGGTCGAGGCGCGGCTTGCCTCGCTGGATAAAACGCTCAAGAAACAAAATCCCGAACCGATCGAGGCCAAGGTTTCGAACTTTGACGCGATGGAGCGGGCACTGGCACGGCTGGACCGGTTCAATCTGACACGGACGCCCAATTTTGAACCGCGTCGTGGGGCGGTGATTCCGCAATATGTCGCCCCCGCGCAGAGCCCGATTCTCTATATGCCGATCAAGGGCGGGCCAGAGGCGCGGGTTGTGACTTGGCTGGCTGAATTGGACGGGGCAGAAGTTCAGACCGGGTTCAACCATCGGACACTGCGCGACTGGAAAGCCGCGCATCCCGGCAATCGCAGCTTTACCGTAGTGCGGCACCCGGTTTTGCGGGCACATGCGGCATTCTGCGATCATATCCTCGGCTATGACGACAATGTTTTTTACGAGATCCGCAGAACACTGACGCAGGTCTTCAAGATAGCCTTACCCGAGGAGGTTCCGCCCGGTCCCGCATATGATGATGCGGCCCACCGCGCTGCATTCCTCGCGTTTTTAGCCTTTGCCAAGGCGAATGTTTCGGCCCAGACCTCTGTCCGGATTGATCCTGCCTGGGCCAGTCAGGCGGCTATTGTTGCTGGATTTTCCCAAAATGCCGCCCCTGACGTCATTTTCCGCGAAGACCATTTGGCAGCGGATCTGGCTTGGCTCATGTCGGGCGTGGGGCGAGCAGATACCCCTGCCTGGCCCGGTTCCCATTGCCCGCATTCCGACCGGCTGGCCCGGATCTATGATGCTGAAATAGAAAAAGCCGCGCAGGAAGCCTACCAGCGCGACTATATCACGTTCGGATTTTGTGACTGGTCGGCAGCCTAGGCTGCCTGAGAGTTCTGGGACGACGTCAAGATCGTGTGCAATGTGGCGGGGTCACTATTGGCCCGCAATTTGGCGCAGATCGACGGATCACGCATGGTCCGTGACACCAGTGCCAGCGCCTTGAGGTGTTCAACGCCAGCGGCATCAGGCGCCAACAACGTAAAGACCAGATCAACCGGCTGGCGATCAACCGAATCAAAATCGAGAGGCTTCTCCAGCCGCACAAAGAGCCCGCGCACGGTCTTGGCGTCCTTTAGTCTGGCATGGGGCAGGGCAATTCCCTGTCCCACGCCTGTTGGTCCGAGACTTTCACGGTCCAGCAGAGCATCGACAACATCCGATGACGATAAGCCATAGCAGTGCTGCGCCATGTCTGCGAGGTCATGGAACAGCCGCTTTTTGCTGGTCGAGGAAGAAAGTACCTTAACCGCAGAAAGCGCAAGTATTTCGGAAAGCTGCATATGTCCGCCTTATGGCCCGTCTTCCCCTATGGGTTAGCGGGGATCGACCCACCCAATATTACCGTCATCGCGACGGTAAACCACATTGAGCCCGCCGTGTTTTTCATTTCGGAAAACCTGGACTGAATGATGGGCCAACTCCATTTGCATCACCGCTTCACCCACCGACAGGGACGGAATCTTGGCTTCCATCTCTGCGATGATCATCGGTCCGCTGTCGTCCTGACCCGCATCTTCCGTCTCTTCCGTCGCGGCGAGGATATAAGAGGAACCGGACGCGAGTTCAACCGGCTCTGTTCTCGCTTTGTGGTGGTCCTTCAGGCGACGCTTGTAACGGCGCAACTGTTTGTCCATTTTCTCACAGCAGCTATCAAAGGCGGAATAGATTTCATGCGTATGAGATTTGGCTTGGCAGGTTAGGCCGGTCGAGAGGTGAACGATCGCTTCGCAAACATACTCAGCGCCCGACTTGGAAAAGATGACCTGCGCGTCCGTGGGACGGCCCGCATACTTTTCCAGCGTAGCACCCAGTTCGGTTTTGACATGGTTTTGCAGAGCTTCACCGACATCAATTTGTTTTCCGCTGATCTGGTACCGCATATTGGCTCCTCTCAAGTGTTGCACGGGCACATGCGGTTGCACACGCGATCGCGCGGTGCAGGGTGCGCCGTGTCGTGGGGGGATGAAACCGTGTCCTCCGGCTGCAAACGACCCCGAGGCCGAAAGACCTGCAAGGCGCCGCACTGGATAACGTTCGTTCTCATCCCCTTCATGACACGCCCGGTCCAGTGATTTGTCAATGGGGGTATCTGCAGGGTGCAGCGAAACGGTCAATTTACGCGGAACGACTGTCCCAGATAGACGCGCCGTACATTTTCGTCCCGAATGACCTCTTCGGTTGTGCCGGACATCAGGACCTTGCCATCGTGCAGGATGTAGGCCCGGTCGACAATTTCCAATGTTTCCCGCACGTTGTGATCGGTGATCAGCACGCCGATGCCGCGGTTGCGCAGGTCGGCGACCAGATGGCGGATTTCTCCAACGGCAATCGGGTCTACCCCGGCAAAGGGTTCGTCGAACAGCACATATTTGGGGTCGGCGGCCAGACAGCGCGCAATTTCGACGCGGCGCCGTTCCCCGCCCGACAGCGCAAGGGCAGGCGCGCGGCGCAGGTGCTCGATCGAAAATTCGCTCAGCAGTTCTTCGAGACGTTCGCGCCGACGCAAAGGGTCGGATTCGGCGATTTCCAGAATTGCGAGGATGTTGTCTTCGACGTTCAACCCGCGAAAGATCGACATTTCCTGCGGCAGATAGCCAATACCCAACCGTGCACGGCGGTACATCGGCAGGGTGGTGACCTCACGGCCATCGACGAAAACGTGACCGCCCTCCGGGCTGACCAAACCGGCAATCGAATAGAAGGTCGTGGTTTTGCCACAGCCGTTCGGTCCAAGTAGGGCAACGACCTCGCCGCGATTGAGCGTCAGGGACACATCGCGGATGACGGTCCTCTTGCGATAGCTCTTGCGCAGGTTGACGATTTGCAACCCGACCGTCTGATCAGCCTCAGGGGTGTTGGTCATTCATTTCCGCCTGTCTGGACAAAGGTCGTCGTGACCCGTCCGTCCAATTGCGCTGCGCCCGTCGCCAGATTGACCGTCATGCTGTCCGCAGAAATCGTGCTGGCGCCTTGGGTCAGGGTGACACCGCCCGCCATAGCCAGCGTTTGTGCCACCAGGTCATACTCTGCCGTCTCGGCCTTGGCCGAGTCGGTTTCGGTCACAAAGATAACGCCTTGGCCGGCGGTGAGATGCGTCATTTGGCCCGAAGTGCCGTCATAGGTAATCTCGACCAGACCGGCGGTGATGTTCAGGTCGCCCTGCGTAATAGAGACATTCCCGCTGAAAACAGCGCGTCCAGTTGCCTGATCGACAGACAGGTTGTCAGCGTTGATTTCAACGGGTGCTGTAGGATCAGCCTGGAAGCCGCCGAGATCGACATTGGTCTGTGCCGTCGCAGTAACGGTCACAGACAGGATCAGAGCAACGCAAAGAGCCAAATATCGCACGGTTATATCCTCAGTTCGGGGGCTGGTATATCAGCGTGACGCCTTGATTGAAATTCATTTGAACGGTCGATCCGGTCTGGATCACTTCCATATGACCGGCCGTCAGGCTGCCAAAGGGCGCACGGATTTCCAACGGTGCGGTTGATTCGAGATGACCCTGATCGAGGTCGGCAATCAGGCCCCGCATTTCCATCAGATAGCCGTCGTTAGAGGCCAACCGCACGAGGTTGTCGAAAATAACGCGGTTCAGACTCTCAAGGAGCGTGCCCTGTCCGGCAGTCAACTGCACCGCCTGTCCTGTCGGGGATTCGAGCGTGATGTTGATGCCTTCGATCGCAAAGCTGCCATCCTCAGTATCTATGGGCCGCGCGACGTCGGCCGCGATGGAAAATGCACCGCCGGTTTCTGTGACGCCGGAAATATCCGGGCCGTTTAGGCGCGGTTCACGGGCGATACTCTCGATGTCGGCGTAGGGGATGTCCGATCCATTGCCGGAAGGCCGGGCAAAGAGAAACAGCGTCGACAAAAGAGCCAGCGAAATCAGCGGCAGGATGACCTTGGCGTAGGACACAAACTGGCTATAGGCGTTGTCGCGCACGATCTAGACCACCCCGGCCCGCAGGCAGTCATGGATATGCAGAATGCCGACGGCATGTTGTGATCCCTTGGGATCGACCACAAACAGGCAGGTGATTTTCTTGTCGTTCATCACCGCGACGGCTTCGGCGGCCAGCGCGTCGGGACCGATGGTCCGCGGTGCCTTGGTCATCACCTCGCCGGCGGTTCGATCCAGTAGGCCATCCATATGACGACGCAGGTCGCCATCCGTGATGATCCCGACCAGTTCATCGTCCTCGGTGACGCCGACGACACCGAAGCCTTTTTGGCTGATGGTCAGCAGGCATTCAGACATCGGGCTGGTCACGGTCGTCAGAGGTAGCGATTCTCCAGCGTGCATCAGGTCGCGGACCTTGGACAGGCGCGCGCCCAGTTTGCCGCCCGGATGGAACTGCCGGAAATGCTCGGCGCCAAAGTCGCGATGCTCCATCAGGCCTACCGCTAACGCGTCGCCAAGTGCCAGAGTCATCGAGGTTGACAGGGTCGGCACAACGCCATGACCACAGGCCTCGCCCAGCTGTGGCAGGACCAATCGGACATCGGCCTGCTGCATCAGGGTGCTGTCGGGGCGTGACGCGACGCCAATCATCGTTATGCCAAAGCGGCGCGTGTGCGCGATCAGGTCGGCCAATTCGGGGGTTTCGCCGGAATTGGACAGAATCAGCACCACGTCACCCTTGGAGATCATCCCCAAATCGCCGTGCGATGCCTCGGCGGGGTGTACAAAATGGGCGGGTGTTCCGGTGCTGGACAGAGTCGCGGCGATCTTGCGCCCGATATGCCCCGATTTTCCCATGCCTGATACGATCACCCGGCCCGGCGCCTCGAGAATGGCCTGCGCGGCGGCGGCCAGATCGTCCCCCAGCGTCTGTGCCAGCGTGGAGAGTGCTGCGGATTCTTCGGTCACGACGCGGCGGGCGGTGGCGATAAAGCGGGATCTGTCCATCATTAATGCTCGAATATATCGGGCGTGATCCACCCCAAGAGGTCCAGCCGTGCCCGGGTGGGCAGAAAATCAAAACAGGACTGCGCCAATTCCGCGCGACCTTCTCTGGCGAGTCGTTTGTCCAATTCGACCTTTAGCCGGTGCAGGTACAACACATCAGAGGCCGCATAGTCCAACTGGGCATCGGTCAAGGTCTGTGCACCCCAGTCCGATTGCTGTTGTTGTTTGGAAATATCGACGCCCACCATTTCCTGCAGCAGGTATTTTAGCCCGTGACGATCCGTAAAGGTTCGTACCATTTTCGATGCGATCTTGGTGCAGTAGACCGGTGCGGCTAGGGCACCAAAGGCATTGTAGAGCGCGGCAATGTCAAATCGGCCAAAGTGGAACAGCTTTAGGACCTTGGGGTCGGTCAGCATCTTGCACAGATTCGGGGCCTCGGTTTGGCCCAGATCGACCTGAACGATATGGCAATTGCCGTCGCCGCCCGACATCTGGATCAGGCACAGGCGATCCCGATGCGGATTGAGGCCCATGGTTTCGCAATCAATGGCGACGATTGACCCCAAATCGACCCCGGCTGGCAGATCATTTTTGTAAAGGAAATTTGCCATTTCAGCCTCTTTTACGCTTGCTCAAGGGGATAGTGGACGGGCGACCGTTTCGCAACAGACCGTTGGTCGGCCCGTGCAGTTCAATCTGACGGAGACCGGGACCCACAAAAGCGAACAGGCTCCCGAAGGAGCCTGCTAACGCTTTCCCATTGCTGGGAAATTTGGTGCCCAGAAGAGGACTCGAACCTCCACGGCCGTTAAGCCACTGGTACCTGAAACCAGCGCGTCTACCAATTCCGCCATCTGGGCCAGATGGTGTGAGCGGGCTTCTAGATGTGAGCGCGGGGGGTGTCAACGGGAAAAATGCAACTTTTTTCAAAACCTAAAAACCATCTTGCTTTGCGCCTTGTCTGCAAGGGGTCCGAGGGGTAAACCGTGGCCAAGTTAAGAAAAGAGGCGCCCCATGTCTAAGCTAGTCACCATCTACGGCGGTTCAGGGTTTGTCGGTCGTTATATTGCGCGTCGCATGGCCAAAGAGGGCTGGCGCGTTCGTGTGGCGGTCCGCAATCCGAACGAGGCACTTTTCGTCAAGCCTTACGGTGTTGTCGGTCAGGTAGAGCCTGTGTTCTGCAATATCCGCGACGATGCGAGCGTTGCTGCGGTTATGGATGGGGCCGATGCCGTGGTAAACTGCGTCGGTATTCTGGCGCCCAAAGGGCCTAACACCTTTGAATCGGTTCAGGCAGATGGCGCAGCCCGCATTGCCCGCATCGCTGCTGCGCAGGGTGTCTCGCAGTTGGTGCAGATTTCCGCGATCGGGGCCGATGCATCTTCGGACAGCGATTATGCCCGGACCAAGGGTGAGGGCGAGGCTGCTGTGCTCGCGGCGTTTCCGTCCGCTGTGATTCTGCGGCCTTCGGTAATCTTTGGCAGCGAGGACCAGTTCTTTAACAAATTCGCCGGCATGACGCGGTTTGGCCCGGTTCTGCCGATTGTCGGTGCGGATACCAAATTCCAGCCGGTCTGGGTCGATGACGTGGCGCAGGCCGCTGTCGTCGCCGCAACCGGTCGGGCCGCTGCCGGCATCTACGAATTGGGCGGGCCCGATGTTGCGACATTCCGTGATCTGATGGCGCAAATGCTGCGTGTGATTGATCGCCGCCGTCTGGTGATCAATCTGCCGTTTGGTATCGCCAAGATCGTCGCTGGCGTGCTTGGCGCTGTTCAGTCGCTGAGCCTCGGGATCGTTAAGGCCCCGGTGACCACTGATCAGGTCAAGAACCTGAGCAAAGATAACGTCGTATCGGCACAAGCCCGCGGTTTTGCTGATTTGGGCATCGTTCCGACCGATTTGGAGGCCGTTCTGCCCGATTACCTCTGGCGATTCCGCCCGTCGGGTCAGTACGATGCAATCAAGAAGTCTGCAAAGAATTTGAAGAACGCCTGATCGGTTCCGCGTCGTTCAGGCCTATTGAGAAGAAGATTTTGATATGAGCTATCTGAACGACGTCATCCTCGGCGTGATCGAGGGTGTGACCGAATTTCTGCCGATTTCCAGCACTGGCCATTTGCTGCTCGCGCAGCATTGGCTGGGCGCGCGGTCAGATATGTACAACATCGTGATTCAGGCCGGCGCGATTTTGGCGGTAACGCTGATCTACTGGCAGCGGATTGTCGGTCTCGTGAGCGGTTGGCGGGACGCTGAAAACCGCGACTATCTGGTCAAACTCACGGTGGCGTTTCTGATCACCTCGGTTTTGGGGCTGGTCGTCAAAAAGCTGGGCTTTGAATTGCCGGAAACCGTGCAGCCGGTGGCTTGGGCCTTGGTTCTGGGCGGGTTCTGGATGATTGCCGCTGAAAAACTGGCCGAACGTAAACCGGATGCCGCGCAAATCACGATGATGGTGGCGATCGCCGTCGGGATTGCGCAGATCGTCGCCGGGATTTTTCCGGGCCTGTCGCGGTCTGGGACCACGATTTTTGTGGCGATGTTGCTCGGTACGTCGAACCGCCCCGCAGCGACCGAGTTCGCGTTTCTGGTCGGCATTCCGACGATGTACGCTGCTAGCGCCTATGAATTGCTCAAGCAGTTTACCGACTCGACCGCTGTGGCAGAGGATTGGACCGGGCTGGGAATCGCGTTTGTCGTTTCGATGGTGACTGCCTTTGTGTCGGTCAAATGGCTGCTCGGCTTTATTCGCTCCAACAAATTTACAGCCTTTGCGATTTATCGAATCATCTTTGGCGGTGGCCTGTTGGCGCTTTCTGCGGCAGGACTAATGGCCTAAGACGCAATTTTTGGCATTTAAGTAACACATACTGACCTAGTTTTTCGGGTTTTGGAGGAAATAATTTCCCAAGACCCCAAAATCCTCCCATTTAGGTCAGTTGTGCTGACTTTTCTTTTCCGGCGGATGGTTTTATTCAGGCGCTCCGAAGACTTTGCGGAGGATGGCCTGTGGCTACTGAAAAGATGCTCAAGTTCGTGACGGTTGGCCGCGACATGCCCACCAAGCGGTCGGCTGATGACCGTCGTCAGGACTTTAACGAGATTTATGCCGAGTTCGCCGCCGCCAAGGCTGAGGAACAGGCGAGCCGTTGCAGCCAGTGCGGTGTTCCGTACTGTCAGGCGCACTGCCCGCTGCACAATAACATCCCTGACTGGCTGCGCATGACCGCCGCTGGCCGTCTGGAAGAGGCCTATCAGATCAGTCAGGCCACCAACACATTCCCGGAAATCTGTGGCCGCATCTGCCCGCAGGACCGTCTGTGTGAAGGCAACTGTGTGATCGAACAGTCCGGCCACGGCACTGTGACGATCGGTTCGGTCGAGAAATTCATCACCGACACCGCATGGGAAGAAGGCTGGGTTCAGGCCATCAAGCCGCACACCGAGCGCAAGGAATCGGTTGGCATCATCGGTGCTGGTCCGGCGGGTCTGGCTGCGGCTGACATGCTGCGTCGCGCTGGCGTTCAGGTCACGGTCTATGACCGTTATGACCGCGCTGGCGGTCTGCTGACCTACGGCATCCCCGGCTTCAAGCTGGAAAAGGATGTCGTGATGCGTCGCTATGATCTGCTGAAGTCCAGCGGCGTTGAATTCGTGCACAACTGCGACGTGGGCGTCACCATTTCCTTTGCGGATTTGAAGGCGAAGCATGACGCGGTACTGATCGCGACGGGTGTGTACAAATCGCGCGACCTGCGTGATCCGGGCGCAGATGCGACCGGTATTGTCCGTGCGCTCGACTATCTGACCGCATCGAACCGCAAAAACTTTGGCGATGCCGTTCCGGAATACGATTCGGGCGAATTGAACGCCGAAGGCAAGTCGGTCGTCGTGATCGGCGGCGGCGACACGGCGATGGACTGCGTGCGGACCGCCATTCGTCAGCGCGCCAGCTCGGTCAAGTGTTTGTACCGTCGTGACCGCGCCAACATGCCCGGTTCGCAGCGCGAAACCCAGAACGCCGAGGAAGAAGGCGTCGAGTTCGTCTGGCTCGCCGCGCCCAAGGGCTTTGAGGGCAATCCGGTCAACGGCGTTCAGGTGCAGAAAATGCGTCTGGGTGCACCCGATGCGTCCGGCCGCCGTTCGCCCGAAGTGATCGAGGGTGCCGACTACGTCGAAAAGGCCGACCTCGTGATCAAGGCGCTGGGTTTTGAGCCCGAAGACCTGCCGAAACTCTGGGGCACCGATGGTCTGGACGTCACCCGTTGGGGCACCGTCAAGGCCGAGTTCGGCACCGGCAAGACCAGCCTGCCGGGCGTTTACGCCGCTGGCGACATCGTGCGCGGTGCCTCGTTGGTGGTCTGGGCGATCCGTGACGGCCGCGAGGCCGCTCAGGCGATCTTGGGCCAGTTCAATCAGGCTGCCAGCGTCGCAGCCGAGTAAGGGAACAAGATGATCCTGCGGAGCCGTCTGATGTGCCTGTGTTCGGTGGCTTTTGCCGCCGGATATGGCATGCCGGCTGCTGCTCAGCAGGTCACCCTGCCCGAAGGCTGTACCGCCAAGGTTACGGTGCAAATCCGTAGCTGCGAAGTGCAGCATTATTTTACCTGCGCCGCCGATCCGACCGGTTGGCAGCGCACTGTGTCCTATACGCCGGACGGCATGGTCTATGCCGGGGTCATCGACGCGGAAACGCAGTGGATCGAGAGCCTGAGCATTGCCAGAGGGATCTCCGAATCCCTGATGGCGGATCCGGCCGATCCTGCCTCGCTGACCGAATTGCTGGCGATGGCGCATGACAGTTTCGATTTCCGCACAGACTCGCCTCAGGCGGGGATGATGCGGTTCGTGGGACAGGACAGCCTGACCGGAAAAACCGTCGTGATCGACGGTGTTACCTTGGATCAGACCGAATTTTCCATGATCGCCTATGACGCCGAAGGCGCCGAGATGTGGCGCTCTGCTGGCAACGAATTTATCAGCCGTGAATGGGGCCGTTTCCTGCCCGGAACCAGCACCATCAAAACGGATGAAGAGACCTATGACGCCGACGATACGCCGGTGGACTTCGCTTTTCCGGGGGAACCCGGATTCCTGACCGTCAATCCCCAGTATGGCTGTGACGCGGTTATGTCCCGCGCCCCCGTCCATCCCAAGGTTAAAGGAGATGCCTCATGACCACTTACGACGAACATTGGGTCGCTACCGAAGAGGCCAAACGCAAGTGGATGGCCGAAAACAGCCTGTACCGCGACGATGACGAACATTCGTCCTGCGGCGTTGGCTTGGTCGTTGCGCTGGACGGGAAACCGTCGCGGAGCGTTGTGGACAAGGGCATCACTGCGCTGCGCGCGATTTGGCACCGTGGTGCCGTTGACGCCGACGGCAAGACCGGCGACGGCGCAGGTATTCACGTGCAGATCCCTGTTCCGTTCTTCTACGACCAGATCCGTCGCACCGGCCACGAGCCCGACATGAACAAGCGGATCGCTGTGGGTCAGGTATTCCTGCCGCGTACCGATTTTGGCGCCCAGGAACGTTGCCGGACGATCGTTGAATCCGAAGTCCTGCGGATGGGTCACTATATCTATGGCTGGCGTCACGTTCCGGTCAGCACCGAATGTCTGGGCGAAAAGGCAAATGCCACCCGTCCGGAAATCGAACAGATACTGATCCGCTGTGACAAGGACATCGACGAAGAGCAGTTCGAGCGCGAACTCTATATTATTCGTCGCCGCATCGAAAAGGCTGCGCTGGCCGCTCAGGTTCCGACGCTCTATGTCTGCTCGCTGTCCTGCCGGTCGATCATTTACAAGGGCATGATGCTGGCCGAACAGGTATCGGTGTTCTACCCCGATCTGGAAGACGTGCGCTTCGAATCCGCCTTTGCGATTTATCACCAGCGGTATTCGACCAACACTTTCCCGGAATGGAAGCTGGCACAGCCGTTCCGCATGTTGGCTCACAACGGTGAGATCAACACGCTCAAGGGCAACGTCAACTGGATGAAGAGCCACGAAATCCGTATGGCCTCTTCGACCTTTGGCGACATGGCCGAAGACATCAAGCCGATCATCCCCGCCGCGACCTCTGACTCGGGTGCGCTGGACGCTGTGTTCGAAGTGCTGGTGCGCGCTGGTCGTTCGGCGCCGATGGCCAAGACGATGCTCGTCCCCGAAGCATGGTCCAAGCAGGCCGTCGATATGCCCAAGGCGTGGCAGGATATGTATTCCTACTGCAACGCCGTGATGGAGCCGTGGGATGGCCCCGCCGCTCTGGCGATGACCGATGGTCGCTGGGTTTGTGGTGGTCTGGACCGTAACGGTCTGCGTCCGATGCGCTATGTCGTCACCGGCGACGGCATGCTGATTGCCGGTTCCGAAGTGGGCATGGTTCCGACCGACGAAGCGACCGTCGTTGAAAAGGGCGCTCTCGGGCCGGGTCAGTTGATTGCTGTCGATATGAAAGAGGGCAAGCTCTACCACGACACCCAGATCAAGGACCGTCTAGCCTCGAGCCAGCCGTTCGGCGACTGGATCGAAAAGGTCGTCGATCTGAACGAAATGATGCGCGACGTCCCGGAAACGGCGATGTTCTCGGGGGGCGAGCTGCGCAAGCGTCAGATCGCCGCCGGCTTTACGCTGGAAGAACTGGAACAGGTTCTGACGCCGATGGCCGAAGACGGCAAGGAAATGATCGCCTCGATGGGCGATGACACGCCGGCCGCGGTTCTGTCTAAACAGTACCGCCCGCTGTCGCATTTCTTCCGCCAGAACTTTAGCCAGGTGACCAACCCGCCGATCGACTCTTTGCGCGAAACCCGCGTGATGTCGCTCAAGACGCGGTTTGGCAACCTCAAGAACGTGTTGGACGAGAGCAGCAGCCAGACCGAAATTCTGGTTCTGGAGAGCCCGTTTGTTGCAAACGCCGAGTTTGCGCAGATGGTCAAGCAGTTCGGCGACAGCGTCACCATCATCGACTGTACCTTCCCGGTTGGCGCGGGTCAGGACGCGCTGCGTGACGGGCTGGAACGTATCCGTGCCGAGGCCGAAGACGCTGTGCGTTCGGGTGCGGGCCATCTGGTTCTGACCGATGAAAAGCAGGGCGAAGATCGCGTTGCCATGCCGATGATCCTTGCGACCTCGGCAGTGCATTCGTGGCTGACCCGCAAAGGGCTGCGTACGTTCACGTCGCTCAATGTGCGTGCGGCGGAATGTATCGACCCGCATTATTTTGCGGTGCTGATCGGCTGCGGTGCGACCACGGTGAACGCTTATCTGGCTCAGGACAGCATTTCCGACCGCATCAACCGCGGTTTGCTGGATCTGTCCCTGTCGGATGCGATGCGCAAGTATCGCGAGGCCGTTGACGGTGGCCTGCTCAAGATCATGTCGAAAATGGGCATTTCGGTTCTGTCGTCCTATCGCGGCGGTCTGAACTTTGAAGCCGTGGGTCTGTCGCGCGCCATGTGCGCCGAATATTTCCCCGGCATGCACAGCCGCATTTCGGGTATCGGTCTGCATGGCATCCAGCACAAGCTGGAAGAAGTACACGCCAAGGGCTGGAAGTCCGGCGTTGACGTTCTGCCGGTCGGCGGTTTCTACAAAGCCCGCCGTTCCGGGGAAAAGCACGCATGGGAAGCGCAGACCATGCACATGCTGCAGGCAGCCTGTGACCGTGCGTCCTATGAACTGTGGAAGCAGTACTCGTCTTCGATGCAGTCGAATCCGCCGCTGCACCTGCGTGACCTCTTGGCCATCAAACCGATGGGCAAATCGGTTCCGATCGAAGAGGTGGAATCGATCACCTCGATCCGCAAGCGTTTCGTGACGCCGGGCATGTCGCTGGGGGCGCTGTCGCCCGAGGCGCATAAACTGCTGAACGTCGCGATGAACCGCATCGGTGCCAAGTCCGACTCGGGCGAGGGTGGCGAGGATCCGGCGCACTTTGTTCCGGAACCGAACGGCGATAACCCGTCGGCCAAGATCAAGCAGGTTGCTTCGGGTCGTTTCGGCGTCACTGCCGAATACCTGAACCACTGTGAAGAACTGGAAATCAAGGTCGCCCAAGGGGCCAAGCCGGGTGAAGGTGGTCAGCTGCCGGGCATGAAAGTGACCGACCTGATCGCACGTCTGCGCCACTCGACCAAGGGCGTGACGCTGATTTCACCGCCGCCGCACCACGACATCTACTCGATCGAGGATCTGGCCCAGCTGATCTACGATCTCAAGCAGATCAACCCGCGCTGCAAGGTCACGGTCAAGCTGGTCGCCTCATCGGGCGTTGGTACCATCGCTGCGGGCGTGGCCAAGGCCAAGGCCGACATCATCCTGATCTCTGGCCACAACGGCGGCACCGGTGCGTCGCCTGCGACCTCGATCAAATACGCGGGTCTGCCGTGGGAAATGGGTCTGACCGAAGCGCATCAGGTTCTGTCGATGAACAACCTGCGCGACCGCGTCACGCTGCGGACCGATGGTGGTTTGCGGACGGGCCGCGATATCGTCATGGCTGCGATGCTGGGTGCCGAAGAATTCGGTATCGGTACGGCTGCCCTGATCGCGATGGGCTGTATCATGGTGCGTCAGTGCCAGTCGAACACCTGCCCGGTCGGCGTTTGTACCCAGAACCCCGA
>CALMJS010000011.1 GCA_937864535.1 uncultured Paracoccaceae bacterium | reverse complement strand
CGTAAACACCAACCGGGCTCCGGTCGCGGCTGGATGAAAGTTCTGTGGCAGGTCATTTCAATTGAAGGTCACTTGTAATCTTTTCAAGTGCCAGACTTCGGTTGAACGAAAGAGAAGTACGCCTGTCGCGGTTTGGATCTGCCGTCGAGCGTCGGCGAAGTTATTGGGCGTCTACCGCCTGAACTGGACAACCGTGCTGTCCACCTCTTTCCCTGTTACGAAATCGGCCCATTTCTGCATGACGATGCGGCGCTGTTCCAGACGGTCGGAGCGGGCGTAAGAGCGTTCGACGCTGGAGCCGATTTGGTGGCCGAGGGCGGTTTCTGCGACTTCGTAGGGACAGGCGTCGGTGTCCTGGACCCATGTGCGAAAGGACGTCCTGAATCCGTGCACAGTATCTTTCTCGATCCCCATCCGGCGTAGATAGAGGGTCAGGGCCTGGTCGGTCAGGTAGCCCTTCTTGGACGACCGGGACGGGCAGAAGAGGGGGCCGCTGTCGACGATGTCGCGGGCTGCATTGATGATGGATAGCGCTTCGGCCGACAGCGGCACGCGAAACGCTTTGGCGCCGCGCTTGGTGCCTTTGATCCGCTCCTCGGGCACCGTCCAAATGTCGCCCTCGACCTCTTCGGCGCGGATCCCGCGAATGGCATCGCTGCGCACGACGGTCAGGATGGCGAGCCGCAGGCAATCGGCCGACATGCTGTTGCTCTCGGCCAGCCGACGATAGAGGTCGGGGATATTTTGCCAAGGCGTCGCGACCAAATGCGCTTCGGTGTGATGCACCGTGCCGAGAACCTCTGCCGCGCCATCGGCGATGAACGGATCAACGTCAAACCGGCGGCTCTTGGCGCCGCGCAGAACGATCCGGGTGCGACGCAGGGCTTTCATCGCGGTCGGGTGCTTGGTTTTCCAGATCGGGCGCAGCGCTTGTTCAATATCCCACTGGCGGACTTTGCTGATCGGGATCGCGCCGATTTTTGGCAGGATGTAGAGCGTGAGCGGGCTCATCCAGCGGCCGCGTTCACCGTCGCCGCGCAGGCTGTCTTTGCGCGCCTCAAAGACCATCCGGGTCATCTCGGCAAAACTCGGCTCAGCCACGGTCGTAGCGGCGGTTTCTTCGGCGCGGGTCGACATCGGATCGTTGCCGCCCGCCAGAACCACGGCCCATTTGTCCCGCAGTTTCCGGGCCTCGGCGAGTGACAACACGGATTGCGGGCCAAGGCCCATGTCCTTGCGCTTGCCTGCGTAGGTGTATCGATAAACCCACTTCCCGACGCCCTTGGATCGCACCAGCATCAATCCCGCGCCATCGTAGAGTTTGCAGGTGTCGGCAGCTGCCCTGATTCGCACGGCGGTTAGCTTGTTTTTCATTTTTCCCCCTGTCACAGACCCACATTCGGTCCCACACTAGGTCCCACACTTGGCGTGGGATGGCGTGACACGCATAGACACGTCCTGACACGATTAGGGGTAAATATACCCAAAAAACAAGGTTATAATTTTGGCTGTGACACGCATAGACACGCGCTGACACAAATGATTGGTGCCGGCCGGGGGCACCATTTTAGCCAAGCAAGCATCTGATCGACACTGCCTCCAGCTATTCATGCGGCTTTAGGCTCTCTCTCGTTTTATGCGCTCGACTGGCCGTCGGCCGAGCCAGTGACCCGCCGGCTCGGGTTGCGGTAGGGCGTGATTTACCTGCGGGTACTTTGCCAGCCCTTGATCGCACTGGTGGTCTGCTTGTCGAAAAATGACATCTTGCTGCGATCGATGGTCAACCCGATCGGCTCCAGCGCAGTTTCATCGAGGCGGCCGGGAAATTTGGCTGTCATGGTCACAGCGCCCAGTTGAAATTGCACATAACACTCGGCGCCGGTGTTTTCGATCATGGTCGGTGTCACGGTCAGGTCAGGTGTTTCGCTTCGGCTGATATCTTCGGGGCGAATGCCAAAGATCACCTCTCGCGGCAGGTCCGCGTCTACGTTGATCGCGTAGTCGCCGAGCTTTAGAGTGCCTGCTTCAAAGGTGCCCGGGCACAGGTTCATCGGCGGGCTTCCCATGAAATCGGCCACGAAAGTATTTGCTGGCTGCTCGTAGATTTCCTGCGGGGTCCCGATCTGCTGAACGAAACCGTCCTTGAGGACCACGATCCGTGTGGCGAGCGTCATCGCCTCGATCTGGTCGTGGGTGACATAAACGATTGACGCTCCGGTCGTGCGGTGCAGCCGTTTGATTTCCGCGCGCATCTCAACCCGCAGCTTGGCGTCTAGGTTCGACAGGGGCTCGTCGAACAGGAACAATTGCGGGTCGCGGACAAGGGCCCGCCCCATCGCGACGCGCTGGCGCTGACCGCCGGAGAGTTGGCTGGGCTTGCGATCGAGCAGGTGATCGATCTGCAAGAGTTTGGCGACCTCTGTGACCTTGGCTTGCGCCTGCACTTTCGGGACGCGGCGGATTTTCATGCCAAAGCCGATGTTCTCGGCGACGCTCATGGTCGGATAGAGGGCATAACTCTGGAACACCATTGCGATGTCGCGGTCTTTGGGCGGCTCGTTGGTGACGTCACGCCCCGCAATCGTCAGCGTGCCTGACGAAATGTCTTCGAGGCCCGCAATACAGTTCAGAAGCGTCGATTTTCCACAGCCCGACGGGCCGACCAGGACCAGGAATTCGCCCTTGGCCATGTCAAAATCGATGTCATGCAGGACCTCGACGCCACCGTAGCATTTTCCGAGGTTGCGTGAGGATAGAGCTAACGGTTTGGCGGTGTCCAAGGCCATGGGGTCTCTCCGTTCTGGGGGGCAGGGCCGGTCGAATCCCGAACTATCAATTCGGCATTGGTCAGGGTCTGCAAGTGAAAGGGATCGGCGCCACCGATCAGGTCCATCAGGTCGTTGGCCAAGGGTGAGCAGGCATCGCGTAGCGGCGCGCGCGTCACCGTCAGCGCTGGCGTGAAACTCATTGCGCGCAAAAACGGCAAATCGTCATCATGGGCCATGACCGAGACATCGCCGGGAACAGAGAGTTTCTGGTCTTTGATCGCACGCATGACACCGTCGGCCAACAGCATCGAGCTACAGATAAACGCCGTCGGACGTTCGCCGCGTTGGCCCGCCAGTAGCGTTACTGCCTGACGATAGCCCGCAGCTTCGGACGGTTCGTTATGGGTCAATGCGCCTTCGGCCACGGGCAACCCGAGTTTTGCCATCGTGTCTAGATATCCGGCGCGCCGCCGGACGGCGTGGCTGTAGAGTTCGGGGCCGTTCAGGTAGGCGATCCTCTTGTGGCCGAGAGCCGCCAGAAGTTGCACAGATTCGGCGGCGACCGCGAAATTGTCGATGGTATAGAACGGATAGTCCGGGCTCGGACGATCGCGTCCGTGCACCACGAAGGGGATGCCCTCGTCCCGCAGAAAGTTGATGCGGGGATCATCCATGACCGGGGCATTCACGATGAACCCGTCCAGCATGTCCCGTTCGAGCATTCGACGATAGGCTGCGACCGGATCGCGGCCCTGATCAACGGCCAGGACCAGATCGGCGTCGCGGGCCGCCAGCGCTGCCGACATCCCCACCAGTACCTCCATAAAGGTCTGGTCCGCGCGTAAATCCGAACCCGTTTTGACGATCATTCCGACGATGCCCGACCGGCCGGACACCAGTCGCTGCGCACTGCGGTTCGCGCGGTATCCCAGTCTGGCGGCGGCTTCCTGAACCCGATCGCGTGTTTTTGCCGAAACTTCGGGAAACCCGTTCAGTGCGCGGCTGACGGTCGCGGGCGATAGCCCCAGCTCTATTCCGATGTCTTTGAGGGTGGTCATCAAAAATCTTGCGATCAGTTCCATTCAGTTTTGAAGAATTGCACAAAATACTGCTAATTTACAGCACAGAAATAAATTTAAAACGTTTTGAAAAGTTTTGGAGGACTGCTACTATTCGGGTGAATCAGTGAGGGTGCGGTGGCGGCGCAGTCGTTTTTGTCGGGTTCGTCTGTTCCGTTCCGTTGCGTCGCAAGGGGGGGGCGGTGTCACCGAAGTCCCACTGAGCATTTCTCGGCACTCTGGCGTTTGGAGGAGAACACCATGACCAGAACTATCGGCCTTGCGGCCTTGCTTATCACCACTGCCTTGCCAACGTTCGCATTCGAAAACGGTGCGATTTTGATCTGGACCGGCGCCAACCGCGACAAGGCCGCGCTCGAGGCGGCTGTGCAGCCCTTTGCGGAGGAGTATGGCGTCAAGGTCACGGTCGAGGTCGTTGATCCGGATCTGCCGCAGAAATTCCAGCAGGCCGCCGCGACAGGCGACGGTCCGGACATCGTCATGTGGGCCCATGACCGTTTTGGCGAATGGGCCTCGGGTGGTCTGATTGCTCCGGTTCAGCCGTCGGCGGCCTGGTTGGACGGCGTGCTGGAAACAGCGGTTGATGCGGTCACATTCGACGGGGCGACGTGGGGCTATCCGGTCAGCGTCGAGGCTGTGCACCTGATCTACAATACCGATCTGATCGACACGCCGCCCGCCTCGTTCGAAGATCTGATCGCGATGGACTTTGACGGTCAAAAGATCCTTTGGGACTACAACAATACCTATTTTACGATGCCCCTCCTGATGGCGAAGGGCGGCTTTGCCTTTGAAAAGGTCGACGGCACCTACGACGGGTCGACGACCGGCGTGAACAATGCAGGCGCTGTCGCGGGCGCCAAGATGCTGGAGCGTCTGATCAAGGAAGGCGTAATGCCCGCCGGCGTGGATTATGGCGTGATGGACGGCGCGATGAACAAGGGCGAGGTGGCGATGGTGCTGAACGGTCCCTGGGCCTGGCCGGGTCTGAAGGCATCGGGCATCAATTTCGCTGTCGCACCGATCCCCAGCGTGGATGGTGCCGGCGCGCCGCCGTTCCTCGGCGTTCAGGCGCTTGCGGTAAATGCAGCCTCGCCGAATGCGGATCTCGCCATCGAACTGATGGAGAACTTTCTGCTTACGGACGACGGGCTGGCCGCGTGGAACGCTGGCGGGGCGCTCGGGGCTTTGGCTGACACCTCGGCTGCCGCGGCGCAGGACGATGCCAATATCACCGGGATGCTGGCTGTCGCGGCTACCGGCGTCCCGATGCCGTCGAACCCTGAAATGGGTGCCTTCTGGGCTGCGATGGGACCGGCGCTGACCAATATCACCAGTGGCGCCCAAGAGCCGGAGGCCGCCTTGAACGACGCGGCCGCCCGCATTCTGGGCGAATAACCGCGTCAGGTTTGAACATTCACACTGTGCCCTGCAAAATGTTGCCGGGCACAGTCCTTTACTGCCGGGGACAGGGAAATGACCGTGACACAGATGCACTCCGCGTTGCCGGCCAAGCCGTGGTTCCGTTATGCTGTCGTCTTGCTGGTCGCGGCTGGCATGCTCTGGGCAGCCTTCTCGCTCTATCTTGTCGGGCAGGCGCTCTTCGGGGCGATCCTGCTCTGTCTGGCGGCGTGTTTCGCGGTGATTTTCAGCTCGGGGAAATATTACGGCGTTCGCTTTATCTTTCCCGGGATTGCCGCTGTTCTCGTGTTCATCGCCTTTCCGGTGGCCTATACAATCTGGATCGGCTTTACCAACTACAGTTCGTTCAACCTGTTGACCTTTGACCGTACTGTCGAGGTTCTGACCTCGCGCGTGAGCATCGATCAATCGACCGAACAGCCCTTTGCTGTCGCGCGAGAGGGCGAAACCTATCGTATCTGGATGCCTGACAGTCGGTTGCTGTCCGCCCCTGTCACGCTATCCGTGGAAGAAACGGCACCCTTGGAACAATCGGATGCCCCGGTGACGCTTCTGGAACGGCGCGATGCAATCGCCCTGCGCGAGGGGCTGGGGCTGTTGACGCTGGAAACGCCGGATGGCGTTCAGCTTCGGAATGCGGGGCTGCGTACCTTTGCCTCTGTCGTCCCCGAATATGTCCGAACCGGGCCGGACGAGTTGACCCGCCGTGACGGAACCGTTCTGATTGCCAATCATCGCAGCGGTTTTTTCGAGACATCCGAAGGGGAACAGGTCCCGCCCGGATGGCGCGTCGCGATCGGGCTCGACAATTTCGAGCGCATATTCACCTCAGAGGGCATACGCGGTCCGACTCTCTCGATCTTTATCTGGACCTTCGCCTTCGCAGGTCTGTCCGTGTTCTTCTGCTTTGCGGTCGGGCTTTTGCTGGCGGTGATCCTCCAATGGGAGCACCTGCGCTTTAAGCCGGTCTATCGTGTGCTGCTGATCCTACCCTATGCGGTGCCGTCGTTCATTTCGATCCTCGTTTTCAAAGGGCTGTTCAATCAGAACTTTGGCGAAATCAACATGATCCTTCAGGCGCTGTTCGGCATTCGACCCAACTGGTTTTCGGACGCGACGCTGGCCCGCACTATGGTCGTCATCGTCAACGTCTGGCTCGGCTACCCGTATATGATGTTGCTGGCGATGGGGTTCCTGCAATCCGTGCCCGAGGATCACAAAAAGGCTGCGGCACTGGAAGGGGCCTCCGCCTTGCGGGTGTTTTTCGCAATCACCCTGCCACAGATCATACCGCCGTTCCTGCCGCTGCTGATCGCCGCATTCGCCTTCAATTTCAATAACCTCGTACTGATCTTCCTGCTGACGCGGGGGCTGCCCGATATCCCGGGGACGGTCATTCCCGCTGGCCAGACGGATGTTCTGGCGTCGTTTACGTATCGATTGGCCTTTGACAACGCAGGACAAGAGTTCGGGCTCGCGGGGGCGATTACGCTCATCATCTTTCTGGTCGTCGCAGCGATCAGTTATGCCAATTTTGTCGCTATGCGCCGGGTTGCCGCGCGCCGGTCAGGAGTAGGTGCATGATCGTCGAACGCCCAAGAGATTTGCTGGTCAAAAAGATCCTGGCCCATGGTTTCCTGCTGTTTTTCCTGACACTCATCCTGTTTCCGTTTCTCATGGTCCTCTCGATCAGTTTTCGAGAAGGCAACTTTTCGGTCGGGGCGCTGATCCCCGAGAATCCGACGCTCGAACACTGGGTTCTGGCCTTTGGGTTCGAGTATACGCGCCCGACCGGAGAGGTCGTGTCGCCGCCGTATCCTGTGCTTGTGTGGATGTGGAATTCGATCAAGATTGGCGTGATTGCCGGGGTGGGCGTGTTGGCGATCGCCACGATCTCGGCCTATTCGTTCAGCCGCATCCGCATTCGGGGCAAGGCTGCCATGCTGGACGGGCTGTTTCTGATCCAGATGTTCCCGACCACTCTGGCGTTGGTTGCAATCTTTGCGATCTTTGACACGCTCGGAGAGGTGACGCCGGTTCTGGGTCTGGACAGCCATGTTGCCTTGATCCTGATCTACCTGTCCGGCGTCACCTTGCATATCTGGACGATCAAGGGCTACTTCGACTCGATCGACCGCGCGCTCGACAATGCAGCGGCCATTGACGGCGCAACACCGTGGCAGACCTTCCGCTATGTGTTCCTGCCGCTGGCAGTGCCGATCATGGCGGTGGTATTTGTGTTGGCCTTTATCGGCTTTATCAACGACTACCCGATTGCCTCTGTGCTGATCAGGTCCGAAAACCAAATGACGCTGGCCGTCGGTGCAAGGCTCTATCTCAATGAATTCCGTTACCTCTGGGGCGACTTTGCGGCGGCGGCCGTGCTGTCGGGACTGCCGATCACCATCGTGTTTCTGATTGCCCAGCGCTATCTCGTGAAGGGGCTGAGCGAAGGTGCAGTAAAAGGCTAGCAGTCCGATGCGGCATCGTGGGGCCTTTTCGGGAATTGGGGGGCGTGCTAAGGGCAGCGCATGAGACGTCTGTCCTCACTCTTTTCTGCGGTGCTCGTCGCGCTGTTGGTTCTGACCAGCCAGCAGCATGCGATCATGCGCCACGCCGATGTCGCTGTCGGCGTGATGGAGTTCTGCATTGACGATGTTGCGGTTGTGGTTCCGGTCGATGCGACCGGCGCGCCGGTCGGGCGGTCACATGATTGCCCTGACTGTACCCTGCACCTGTTGGCCACTCTCCCCGCGCCGGGCGCGCAGATCTCAGCCGGAAGGCCCCGGTTGGCGGTCCATGCCAGCGCGCAGGCGTCGCTCTGGCACGCGCGGACTGATCCGACCCGACCCGCAAGAGGCCCCCCTTTGACGGCTTGATCCCAAAACTCAGGTCTTACACTCAAAGGAAATGAAAATGCTCAAATCTCTGACCGCTGCGGCGGCTGCCGCCCTGTCGTTTGCAACTGTTGCACAGGCCGAAATCACCGTTGACCACCCCTATGCAATCTCTGCCGGCGCGAGCGCGATGGCAGGGGCTGCCTTTATGGTCATTCACAACAGCGCAGATGCCGACGATCAGTTGATCGATGCCCGCGCAAACGTATCGGCCCGGGTCGAACTGCATACCCACATCATGGAAGATGGCGTTGCGAAAATGCGTCAGGTCGAGGGCGGCTTTGCCATTCCGGCGGGCGGCGAACATATGCTGCAACGCGGCGCGGACCATGTGATGTTCATGGGGCTGAATGCGCCGCTGGTGCCGGGCGAAGTCTTTGACCTGACTCTGGTGTTCCGCGACGCGGGCGAGGTTGTTATCTCGGTCCCGGTTCTCACCATGGAAGAGGCAGAGGCTATGCAGGGCATGGATCATGGCCAGCACGGCGCGATGGATCATTCCGCCATGCACGGCACGGCGCCTGCCGGCAACTGACTGTAACACAATTGGCAACGGCCCGCCCATCGTGTCGGGCCGTTGTTATTTTGACCTCTTGTTCAGGAAACAGACTCCGGCTACCACCTCCGTAATCGTTTTAGATTTCAGGGAGGGGAGCTATGACGGCGATCTCGAACACGCGCGCATGGTGCGCGATATCGGCCATGTTTTTCCTGAATGGCGGGTTATTTGGCACTTGGGCCGCGCGTATCCCTGACTTTGCCCAGAGGTTCGACCTCTCGCCCGCGACATTGGGGCTCTTGTTGCTGTGCATCGCGGTCGGGGCGATCCTCGGATTTCCGATTTCGGGCCGCATGACCGATGCGCGCGGGGCGCGCAATACGACCCTGTTGTTTGCCTGGGCGTCATTGGCGGTGTTTCTGCTGTTGCCGTTGATGCCAAACGTCTGGCTGCTCGGGGCGGCGCTGCTCTTGGTCGGTTTGACCCACGGCGGCGAGGACGTCGCGATGAACGCCTGGGCCTCCGAGGTTGAACGTCATATCGGTCGGGCCGTCATGTCAGGGTTCCATGCGGTATTCTCGCTGGGGGCCGGGGTCGGTGCTGCGGCGGGCTATCTGGCCCTGCGCTGGGATGCCTCGGTCTTGGTCCATTTCTGGATCGCGGTCGCGATTATTGCAGTCGTGACCATGCCGTTCGCCCATATTCCATGGGTCAGCCGCACCACGCAGACCCAGTCACGCGGTCCCTTGATCGCTCTGCCCAAAGGGGCGCTGCTGCTCGTCGGTCTGGTCGCGTTCTCCTCGGCCATTGGCGAAGGCGCGATGGTCGATTGGTCGGCGTTGATCCTGACCCATGCCAAGCAGGCCACCGCTGCGCAGGCTGCATTGGGCTATACGGTGTTTTCTGTGGCCATGGTTGGCACCCGTCTGTCGGGCCAGTGGATCGTTGCCGCATTGGGTCCGGTGGGCGCGACGCGGTTGTCGGGGATATCGGCGGGCATCGGGGCGCTGATCGTGATGTTCGCGCCGGGTCTGACGGTGGCTCTGGTCGGCTTTGTGTTCTTTGGACTGGGTTATGCGATGGTGATCCCCTTGGCGTTTAGCCGGGCGGCGAATGATCCAGATGTCGCACCGGGACAGGCCATCGCCAGTGTCGCAACGCTGTCCTACGGCGCCATTCTGATCGGGCCGCCGTTGATCGGCTTCGTGGCCGAGGTGGTCGGGCTGAACGGATCGCTGGCTCTGTTGACGGTTTTGGCCGTCGTCACAGCGAGCCTTGCCAGCTATTTGCGCCCGTCCTCGGCCCAGAGGCCATAGCCACTCCAGACACAAACCGCCTCGGGGGTGGGCAATCCTTACTGGACAGGATCGGGATCTGATGGTTTTGTGGCACGATTGTTTTAGAATAGTGTGGGGGATCAATTGAAAAATCGTGTCTTGGCTTTGGTCGCGGCAGTGGTGCCGTCCCTCGGGTCCGCTGCGGTCGTAACCCCCGTCAGCTTTACAGGGCCGGGGCAGGGCGAATGCGGTACCTATTGTTACTCTGACAGCCTCTTGCCCAATTGGACCGAACTTCTGGATGGGGTCGTGGCTCTGACCTCGTATAATTCGGCTCTGACCTCTTCGCTCGCGCCTTGGGTTGGCTATCAGGGGCAGACCATCCTGAATTGGACGTTTACCTTTGATCAGCACTATGTGTTTGACCGGGTAGAGGTGGTGTTCGACAACGCCAATGGTGGCGTCAGCGCCCCGTCGCTGGTCAGTGTGGTCAGCAATGCAGGCACGACCAGCGCCGTAGGGCGTGCAGATGGGATGGCGACCTTTGCGGGCGGTCCTCAGGTCGTGACCGTGGACCTGAACAACGTCTATGACGATAGCCTGGCGATGTCGGTCGATCCCTATATGTCCGAGTCCTGGATGTGGACGTTCCTGTCGGAGATCACGTTCTACACGAATGACGAACCGCTGCCCGCAGTGCCGGTTCCGGCCTCGCTGCCGATGTTGGCGGGGGCAGGGCTGGCCTTGGCCGCTTTGCGTCGCCGCAGGGCCTGAGCCGTTTCTCTTTCGCGAAACACAAGGCTGCCAGGGGATGGTCCCCGGCATTCTCTATGTGTGCCGACTTAGCTGCGGCACAGCGCCTCTGCGGTCGACACAAAGGTACGATAGCGCTGCCAGAATGCCTCGGTGCCGCTGTTGTCAGAGGTGCGGGTGTCCTGCGCCTTTTGCGGATCGGCAAAGAACTCTGCCGCGCGGGCCTGATCTGATCCGTTCAAGGTCTGGTTCGCCGCCGCCTGAACGCAGCCACACAGCGAAGCCGAGGCCGAGTCGCGACCTGCCTGCATACAGGCGCGGGACATCTCGCCCGACGCGCTGGGAGTGCCTCGGCTGCGACCGCCTCCGCAGGACACAAGAGCAACGCATGCCAGTGCGGCGATGAAAATTCGGACCATTCTCGACCTCTGCTCTGATGGCCCATCGTCCGCTGGACGGATCTTTGCGGGCCAAATTCGTCGGGCGCACAGTGCCAGATGCCGCCCCCGATGTCCATCTGGCCCGCTGTGTGTCAGCAAGGATTTGCTAGCCATCGACCTATGAGTTTTCCTGAGCCAGAAAAATAAAAAAAGGGCGCACGAATGCACCCTTTTCACATCCGAACCGGACGATGGTCTGGCGATTAGGCCAGAACCAGGTTCGTCGCGGATTCACGGCCGTCACGGCCGGACTGCAGATCAAAGGTCACAGCCTGACCGTCCTTGAGTTCGGTCAGACCCGAACGCTGAACAGCGGAGATGTGAACGAATACGTCGTCTTTACGGCCATCAACCTGGATGAAGCCGAAACCTTTGGTTGCGTTGAACCACTTTACTTTGCCAGCAGGCATGGGAATTCCCTCTCATTTTATCACCGCCCGCACCACGCGGCGGCGTCGGCAGCACAATTCGAATCTGGCCGCAGAAGGGAACAGTCGTCTAATGCATTACACCATGTCAGATGGCACCGGTGCCGGTATAAATCAAGTGTTGAGATGGATAGGGTCGCGAGAAGCGGGCAAACTTTGCCGTATCGCTCTGCAATCGTGTGCTAAAGGCCACAGGCGGACCCGCCGCACGGTCGTCTGTGGCCGGTTTTGGCGCGGTTCTCCCCTTGCAAATCTGGCCATTCCGCCCCATAGGGGGCCGTTGAACCTCCCGCTAAAAGGCCGCGCCGACATGTCCGACCTCAACCATATCCGCAACTTCTCGATCGTTGCCCACATCGACCACGGTAAATCTACCTTGGCCGACCGCTTGATCCAGATGACTGGCACCGTGGCCGAGCGGGACATGAAGGCGCAGATGCTCGACTCGATGGATATCGAGCGCGAGCGCGGCATCACGATCAAGGCGAACACAGTGCGGATCGAATATCCGGCGAAGGATGGCAAGAAATACATCCTGAACCTGATCGACACCCCCGGCCACGTCGACTTTGCCTACGAAGTGTCCCGTTCGATGCGCGCCGTCGAGGGCTCGCTCTTGGTGGTGGACGCCTCGCAGGGCGTCGAGGCGCAGACGCTGGCGAACGTCTATCAGGCCATCGACGCCGGCCATGAGATCGTCCCCGTCCTGAACAAGATCGACCTGCCGGCCGCCGAACCCGAGCGGGTCAAGGAAAACATCGAAGACGTGATCGGTATCGACGCATCGGACGCGATCCCGATTTCCGCCAAAACCGGTCTGGGCATCCCCGAGGTGCTAGAGGCCATCGTGCAGAAACTGCCCTGTCCCAAGGGCGACCGCGATGCCCCGCTCAAGGCGATGCTGGTGGACTCCTGGTACGACTCCTACTTGGGCGTCGTCGTCATGATCCGCGTCATGGACGGCGTCATCCGCAAGGGCGACCGGATCAAGATGATGCAGACCGGCGCTGTCTACGGCGTCGACAAACTCGCCGTTCTCAAACCGCAGATGGTGGATATCCCCGAACTGGGACCGGGCGAGATCGGCATCTGGACCGGCTCGATCAAGCAGGTGCGCGACACCCGAGTCGGCGACACCATCACGCATGAGAAAAAAGGCACCGACAAACCGCTGCCGGGCTTTAAGCCTGCCCAGCCGGTGGTGTTCTGTGGCCTGTTCCCCGTGGACGCCAACGATTTTGAGGACCTGCGCGACGCCATCGAAAAACTGGCGCTGAACGACGCGTCCTTCTCCTATGAAATGGAAACCTCGGCCGCGCTCGGCTTTGGCTTCCGCATGGGCTTCCTCGGGCTGTTGCACCTCGAAGTGGTGCGCGACCGTCTAGAGCGGGAATATGACCTCGATCTGATCACGACCGCCCCGTCGGTGGTGTTCAAGGTCCACATGAAGGACGGCGAAGTGCGCGACCTGCACAACCCCGCCGACATGCCGGACCTGACCTATGTCGAGCACATTCAGGAACCGCGCATCAAGGCTACGATCATGGTGCCGGACGAATACCTCGGCGACGTGCTGAAACTGTGTCAGGATCGCCGCGGCGTGCAGCTGAACCTGACCTATGCGGGCAGCCGCGCGATGGTGGAATACGACCTGCCGCTGGCCGAAGTGGTGTTCGATTTCTACGACCGTCTGAAATCCGTGACCAAGGGCTATGCCTCGTTCGACTATCAGATGCTGGAATACCGCGAAGACAATATGGTCAAAATGTCGATCCTCGTGAACGACGAACCTGTCGACGCGCTGTCGATCATGGTCCACCGCGACCGCGCGGAATCGCGGGGCCGCGTGATGTGTGAAAAGCTCAAGGACCTGATCCCCCGCCACATGTTCAAAATCCCGATCCAGGCTGCCATCGGTGGCCGCGTGATCGCGCGCGAAACGATTTCCGCCATGCGCAAGGACGTGACCGCCAAGTGCTACGGCGGCGACGCCACCCGTAAACGCAAGCTGCTGGACAAGCAGAAGGCCGGTAAGAAGAAGATGCGCCAGTTCGGCAAGGTGGAGATCCCGCAGGAAGCCTTCATCAACGCGCTGAAGATGGATAATTAAAAGAAAACCCGCCGAAAGGCGGGTTTTATATTTTAAAATTTGTCGAATATTTTTTCAATGTATAATGCTGCCAGCACCTGCAATACAAAGAAAAGTAAACTAGCAATGGCTTTCAATATCAATGTAGTATTTGACTTTGTGATCTTCTTGGAGTGATTTTCATCGCCGCGTGTTAGAGTGATTATGTTTCCTCTATTTATCTTTTCCAATTTTTCCGTAATGAAGGTGGAAATGTTGTTTCCGATATAAAGGGAGAACATTGTAGAGGCTGCCGATAAGCATATCCAAGTTTCTATTTTAAGGTCGAATTTGGAGATTTTGTAAGCCAAAAGAAGTGACAATATAGCGGCTAGGTATGGTATAACATCACTGATAATGTGGGTTTTCTTTTGAAGAATGTCTATAATTTTGCTATTTTCAATTTGCAGGGATTGCTCCCAATTGTCGATTGTAGATTGAAGGTTTTTACCAATAATGTAGTTGTTAAAGGTTATTTCGACTGCAAGTGCTGACGGGGGGACTGGAAATGTGCCAGGTCTCACAAAAGCTAGATTGCCCATTATTAAGCTATTATTATTGAGGTTGTTCTGGGCTGAGACTTGAACTGAATATCTTTCGGGCGTAAGGCCTTCTTTTCTTATTACGTCAATTACAATTTCAGTTTGAACTGAAGATGTACGTTCAGAATGTGACTTGTCAAATTCTTCAAATTCTTTCCAGTTTCTGAATTCGTAGCGAATATTCTTGCCAAGCCTTACGCTAACATTCGCGGTTGCTGATAAAACTGTGCAACTGTCAAATTCTTGTGTGACTTTTGTAAGCAATTGTTTTATATCATTGATATCTATCCTGTAATTTTTATTAAATAGTTTTCCCACCCTTTGGCTTTTTTTCGTTGAGTTTTTTTAGAATGCCTTGCATCGCTTCTTTCGGTAGAGAATCGATTGTTAGGCTATGGGACTTGTCGTTATTGTTAATGATTTCGGGATTATTCATTGAGGCCTCTCTATATTTTACTCTACTATAGCATGTGTTTGGGGCGTCGATATATCCCATATTTGTCCCTTGACCCACATCAAGGAATCCTAATCCTTCCCGTGCTATCCTCCGCCTGAACTCAAGTTAGGAGGGTGGAATGGTACGGCTTGCTTCGATGCTGTTTGGGATGATCAGCACGACCTTGGCGGGGGCGCTGGTGGTTGTGGCCTTGGTGATGGGGTACACGACGTTGACGCCGATCCTGATCGCGGCGGGTGTGGGCTTTGTCGTGGCGCTACCGGCCAGTGTTCTGGTGGCCCGTGCGATCATGCGGGCCTGAGGCGACGGAAATGACGGGCAGGGGCGTTTATCTGGCAAAGGAGACACCGATGCCCGCAACCCTGATCCCCCGCCTGTCCGCCGTTTACCTGATCATCACGACCGGCCTGTGCCTCGCGGCGCTGGTGTCTGCCTCGGCTCTCTAGGCGTTGAGAAAGGCGCGGACGGCTGCCTCGAACTCGCGCGGTTTTTCGGCGTGCAGCCAATGGCCAGTGCCCGGAATTTTCGCAAAGCGCGCCTTGGGGAACAGCCCCAGAATGCGCTCGCGGTAGTCCGGCAGCACATAGGTGGAATTGCCCCCCGACAAAAACAGCGTCGGTCCGGTGAACTGCGCCTCGATCTGCGGAAACCCGAGGATATGCGGCATATTCGCCTCTAGCGCATCGAGGTTCAGCCGCCAGACCTTGTCCTTGAGGTCGAGGCTCTGGAGGAAAAACGCCTTGAGGCTGTCGTCCAGATCGCCCAAGGCCTCCATCGCCTCGGCGCGGTTGGTGATGGCGTTCAGGTCAACGGACTTCATCCGCGCGATGTTCTGCAATTGCGTATGGGCATAGGCGACGGGGGCGATATCCGCCACGATCAGTTTGCGCACCTTGCCCGGATGGGTCAGGGCCAGCGTCATCGCTGCCTTGCCGCCCATGGAATGGCCCAGCACGTCCCATCGCCCGTCGATGGTATCGGCCAGATCCCCCGCCAGATCGGGGTAGCTGTGGCTGTCGCTGCGCGGGCTGGCGCCGTGGTTGCGCATATCGACGGCCACCACCTGCCGTTCATCCGACAGCCGTTTGGCGATCACGCCCCAGTTGCGGCCCGATCCGAACAGCCCGTGGGCGATCATCAGGGTCGGCGCGTCGGTCGGGGTGCCATGGGGCAGGGTGTTCAGCAGCATCTGGGGCCTAATCGTCTGTGGAGCCGTGCGTTGACCATGCTATAAGAGCCTATGGACCAGAATGCACTGCAAAAACAGACCAGACCTCTGCGCCGCCTGATTGCGGCCCGCTTGGGGATTCGGGCGCGGAATTTGCGTCGGCAATTGTCCGCGGTGCGGCGGCATGTTCCGGCGTGGATGGGGCGGGACCTGCGGTATCTGGCGCAGGCCGAAGATATGGCGCGTCACCCCAAACTGGCCCGGCTGATCGATGACCGCCGCCTGTCGCGCGGCAAACGGCGGCTGACGGCACAGATGCGCGACATGGATCGGCGCAGCAGGCGCGCGGATTGGTGGCTGGATATCGGCGGGGTCATCGCGACCAATACGGTGATTGTCGCGCTCTTGGTCATCGGTGTTCTGGTCTGGCGCGGGCTGCTCTAGCCCTCGTACAGCTCCAGCGGCAGCCCGTCCGGGTCCGCGAAAAAGGTGAACCGTTTGCCGGTATATTCGTCGATCCGCACGGGTTCGACGATGACCCCGGCGGATTCCAGCTCGGCCTTGGTCTGGTCGACATCAGCCACGACAAAGGCGAGGTGACGCAGCCCCTGCGCCTCGGGATAGCTGGGGCGGGCAGGGGCGCCGGGAAAGGTGAACAGTTCGATCTGCGACCCGTCCGGCAACGCAAGGTCGAGCTTCCAACTCTGCCGCGCGTCGCGATAGACCTCGCCGACCACGGTCAGGCCCAGTGTTTCGACGTAAAACCGCCGGGACCGGTCATAGTCGCTGGCGATGATCGCCGCGTGGTGAATCCGTGACAGGGTGATCATCTGGCCATTCTACACAAACTGTTCCTGAATAAGACGTTCCTCCAGCCCGTGGCCGGGGTCAAACAGGATACGGTGCGTCACGCCATTTTCGCTACGCACCTCGACCTTGGCGACATCGCGGCAGGACCGGCCATCGGCATCGGCCATCACCGGCCTCTTGCCGGGATCGAGAACCTCAAAGGTAATCGTCGCCGATTTCGGCAGCAAGGCACCCCGCCAGCGCCGTGGCCGGAACGCCGCCACCGCCGTCAGCGCCAGAACATCGGACCCGATCGGTAAAATCGGCCCGTGCGCGGAATAGTTATAGGCGGTCGAGCCTGCGGGCGTGGCGATCAGCGCCCCGTCGCAGACCAGTTCATGCATACGGATGCGCCCATCCACCGAAATCCGCAACCGCGCCGCCTGCGGCCCCTGCCGCAACAAGGACACTTCGTTGATGGCCAGCGCCCGGTGAATCCGGCCCTCATGGGTCCAGGCAGTCATCGACAGCGGGTTGAAATGTTCCTCTTCGGCGGCGGCCAGCCGGAACGACAGGTCCTCTTCGTGGTATTCGTTCATCAGAAACCCGACAGTGCCGCGATTCATGCCGTAGACGGGCAGGTCCAGATGTTCGGTGGCGTGCAGGGTCTGCAACATGAACCCGTCCCCGCCCAGCGCGACAATCACCTGCGCCTGATCGACCGGCGTGTTGCCATACCGCGCAACCAACCGGTCCAGGGCGTTCCTGGCTGTCGGTGTGTCACTGCTGAGAAAGGCGATCTTGGTCATGGCGCTCTCCGGATTTGACCCATCGGTAACAAAGGAATGCCGCCTATGCACCGCCAAATTTCCGGTGGCGGCAAAATGAGGCCATTCGGCACCACCCGCGCGAAACCTGCTTCGTTTTCATGTTCATTATGACGTTTTCGCGACTTTCCCTTTTGGCCCTTTGCGCCTAAACACTGGCCAAATCCAACCGCAGCCAGAGGTCCCGCGTATGACTGCCACCGATAACGGCTTTTTCACCGAAAGCCTTGAGACCCGCGATCCCGCCCTGTTTGACGCCATCCGCAAAGAACTGGGTCGTCAGCGCCACGAGATCGAACTGATCGCCTCGGAAAACATCGTCTCCAAGGCCGTGATGGAAGCCCAAGGCTCTGTCATGACCAACAAATACGCCGAAGGCTATCCGGGCAAGCGCTACTATGGCGGCTGCCAGTACGTCGATATCGCGGAAAACCTCGCGATCGAACGCGCCTGCCAGATGTTCGGCTGCACCTTCGCCAACGTTCAGCCAAACTCCGGCTCGCAGGCAAACCAGGGCGTCTATCAGGCGCTGATCAAGCCGGGCGACACCATCCTTGGCATGTCGCTGGACGCTGGCGGCCACCTGACCCACGGCGCCAAGCCGAACCAGTCGGGCAAATGGTTCAACGCCGTCCAGTACGGCGTGCGCCAGCAGGACAGCCAGATCGACTACGACCAGATCCAGGCTCTGGCCACCGAACACCAGCCGAAATTGATCGTGGCGGGCGGCTCGGCCATTCCGCGCATCATCGACTTTGCCCGCATGCGCGAAATCGCTGACTCGGTCGGCGCACTGCTGATGGTCGACATGGCCCACTTTGCCGGTCTGGTTGCCGCCGGCATCTACCCCTCGCCGTTCCCGCACGCCCATGTTGCCACCACCACCACCCACAAAACCCTGCGCGGCCCGCGCGGCGGCATGATCCTCACCAACGACGAGGATATCGCGAAAAAGGTCAACTCGGCGATCTTCCCGGGGATCCAGGGTGGCCCGCTGATGCACGTCATCGCCGCCAAGGCTGTCGCCTTCGGTGAAGCCCTGCGTCCGGAGTTCAAGGAATACCAGCAGCAGGTCGTCGCCAACGCCCAGGCTCTGGCGGACGAGCTGATGAAGGGCGGCCTCGACATCGTCACCGGCGGCACCGACAGCCACCTGATGCTGGTCGACCTGCGCCCCAAAGGTGTCAAGGGCAACGAAACCGAGGCCGCTCTTGGCCGCGCCCACATCACCTGTAACAAAAACGGCATCCCCTTCGATCCGGAAAAGCCGACCGTGACTTCGGGCGTGCGTCTGGGCTCGCCGGCGGCCACCAGCCGCGGCTTCAAGGAAGAAGAGTTCCGCCAGATTGCCCGCTGGATCGTCGAGGTCGTTGACGGTCTTGCCAAGAACGGCGCCGAAGGCAACGCCGAGGTCGAAGCCAAGGTCAAGGCCGAGGTCGAGTCTCTCTGCATCCAATTCCCGGTCTACCCGACCCTCTAAGGGCCGCAGTCACCAGCTAGACAATCAAAGGGCGCGGAATGTCTCTGCGCCCTTTTTTCATCTTTCCCCAAATACCTCCGCCGGAGGCCTCGGTCTTGCCCCGCAAGACCGAAATCGACGCCCCTATTTTCCGCGACCTCTGAAGAACCTTGCCTTCGCATAAAGATCTTCGAGCCGTCGCATCCGCGCGGCGGTGTCGTCCCATGACAGTGACTGCACCGAGGCCAGCAGCGTTTCCACCAGAACCGTCAGAGCCACGGTAGAGTCCCAGGCGCTGGGAACCTCGATCTGCGCCGAGAACTTGTATTTCGCGAGGGCCGCTGCGGGGCTGACCCATGGGTCGGTGATCACCACGACTTCCGCCCCTTGTTCCCGCGCCAGTTCCACCAGTTGCAGCACGTTGTTTTCATATCGGCGTATGTCAAACGCCAGCACAACATCCCCAGGTTGCATTTCCAGCAGGGCAGGTGGCCACGAATTCGACACCGGCATCAACAGTTCCACATTGGGCCGCATGACCTTCATCTGGGTCACAAAATACTCGGCGATCGACAGGGTGATCCGTCCACCGGTCGCATAGACCCGTCTGTCTGGATCGGCCAGTAGCCGGGCCGTTGCATCAAAGTCGGCATGGTCGATCTGTGCGAGGGTGCGCTGCAGGTTGCCCAGAACCGCATCGGCAAAGCGGTTGAGGATATGAGTGTCGGGCACGCCATCCGCCCATCTGTCGTGTTTGGCCAGCGGGCTCTCCAGGCGCGCCTCTAGCTCGGCGCGTACGGCGGTTTGCAGCTCTTGATATCCCGTATAACCCAGTTTTTGCGCCAAGCGGACCACTGTCGGCGCGGACACTTCGGCGGTCTTGGCCAATTGGCTGACGGACCCCAAGAGCGACATCGGATAGTTGCGCAGGATCTGCGTCGCCAGATGCCGCTCTGTTCGCGTCATGCCGTCAATTCCAGAGCGGAGCGTTTCTTCGATCGTAGGTAGATTTGCTGACAAAAGTGGCACCTCCCGAGCGCGGCGACGATTCGGCCTTTGGAAACGAATGTAACAGAAATTTTTACGCTGAAATATTATTGACAGAATCGGGGTTCAGCGTGGACGCTGTTACAAAACCAATAAGACTGAACAGGGAACTATGGATCACACCGCCGATGAACTGGCCGTGATCGTCGAAAGAGCAAACGCGCAGGGGCGTATCGTTCTGGTATGTGAACATGCCAGCAATACGATCCCGGAACGCTTTGAAAACTTGGGGCTTTCGACGGATCAACAGCAGGCCCATATCGCTTGGGACCCCGGTGCCTTGGCCTTGGCGCGGGGGCTGTCAGAGCGTCTGGATGCGGTGCTCATCCATGCCGGAATGTCGCGACTGATCTATGACCTGAACCGTCCGCCCCATGCGGCGGGTGCGATGCCCGCCCGCTCCGAAGTCTATGACATTCCCGGCAATGCACAGATTTCGCCTGCCGAGCGACTGGCGCGGACGAATGCGATCTATCTCCCGTTCCATGACCGCCTGCGGCATGAAATTGCCCGGCGACTGGCCTTGGGGCTCGATCCGGTTTTGGTGACGATTCATAGTTTTACTCCCGTCTATTTCGGCCAGCAACGCGCGGTGGAATTCGGGGTGATCCATGATGCTGACCCGCGTTTGGCGCAGGCCGTGGTGGAGGCCGCCCCGGAAAATTTGATCACGCGGTTAAATGAACCCTATTCAGCCGCCGACGGCGTCGCGCATACTCTGGCCGTACAAGCCACCCCGATGGGAATTGCGAACGTGATGCTTGAGGTGCGCAACGATCTGATTGCCGACCCCGCGGCGCAGTCCGCAATGGCCGAGCGGCTCGCTCCGGTCTTGGCGCGGGCTTTGGCGCGGATTTCTCCCCCACAGGCAGGACAGTAGATGCCCGGTATCCTGATTTCATATGTGCATTTTGTCGAGGCGATGAACCGCCGGGTTGGCAAGTTTGCGATGTATTTGCTGTTCGTCATGATGGCGATCATGCTGTGGTCCTCGGCCACGAAAATTCACCGCGTTCCGGCGATCTGGACGCTGGAAATGGCGCAGTTCACGCTGGTGGCCTATTACATGCTGGGCGCGCCGTGGGCGCTGCAAACGGACGCCAATGTGCGGATGGATCTGCTCTATTCCCGCTGGTCCAAACGGGGGCAGGCGGCATGGGATGCGTTCACCGTGTTTGCCCTGATGTTCTACCTCGGCGTGATGCTCTGGGGATCGTTCGACAGCACGCTCTACGCCATCGAATATAACGAAGTGAACCCGACGGCTTGGCGTCCGGTGCTCTGGCCGATCAAGTCGATTATCACATTCTCTTTCTTTCTCATGCTGTTGCAGGCCAGTGCGCATCTGATCCGTGACATCGCAACACTTCGCAAGCAGGACATCTGATGGACCATAATACCATCGCCCTCCTCATGTTTTCGACCATGCTCCTGATGATGCTGACGGGGCAGCGGGTCTTTGGGGCTATTGGCTTTGTGGCAGTGGCGGCGGCGCTGATGCTCTGGGGCGATGGCGGCACGCAGATGGGCTATTCGGCTGTGATGAAGCTGATGAAATGGACACCGCTGCTGACCCTGCCGATGTTCGTCTTTATGGGCTACGTCATGTCCGAGAGCCGTCTGGCCGAAGACCTGTACCGGATGTTCCACGTCTGGTTCGGGCCGTTGCCTGGCGGGTTGGCCATCGGGACTATTCTGTTGATGGTCATGATTTCTGTGATGAACGGTCTGTCGGTGGCGGGCATGGCAATCGGTGCCACGATTGCGCTGCCCGAACTCCAGCGTCGCGGCTATGACAAACTGATGATTTCCGGGGTAATTCAGGCGGGGTCCTCGCTCGGCATTCTGATTCCGCCGTCGGTGGTGCTGGTGCTGTTTTCGCTGATCGCCCGTCAACCAGTGTCGAACCTTTGGCTGGCCGGTCTGGTGCCGGGTCTGCTGATGGCGGTGCTGTTCATCGCCTATATCGTCATCCGGGCCAAGCTGAACCCCGACCTCGCTCCGGCGATGCCCGCCGAGGAACGCGCCAGCATCAGCCGCGCCGAAAAGATGCGCCTGTTGCGGGCGGGTCTGCTGCCGGTGTTCATTTTCGTCGCCATGATGGTTCCCTTTCTCAAGGGCTGGGCAAGCCTCACAGAGGCCTCGGTCATCGGCGCGCTGGCGGCGGTGCTGGCCGCGATCATCAAGCGGCGGTTTACATGGCAGGTGTTCCAGACCGCGACCCAGCAGACGCTGTTTATCACAGTGATGTTCATGATGATCATCACGGCGGCGCTGTCCTTTGGCGCGGTGTTTGACGGCTTGGGCGCGGGACGGGCGATCCAGACGTTCTTTACCGAAGACCTGAACATATCGCCTTGGATGATCCTGATCCTGATGCAGGCCAGCTTCTTGGTGATGGGGATGTTCCTCGATGATACCGCGATGCTGGTCATCGTCGCCCCGGTCTTTGTCTCGCTGGCCAAGGCGCTGGGGTTCGATCTGGTGTGGTACGGCATCCTCTATACGATCACCTGCCAGATCGCCTATCTGACCCCGCCCTTTGGCTATAACCTGTTTTTGATGAAGGCCTTGGCGCCCAAGGAGTACACCTTGCCGGTGATCTACCGCTCGGTCGCGCCCTTCGTCTTGGTGATGTTGCTGACGCTGGTCCTTGTGATGGTGTTCCCGCAGATCGCCCTTTGGCTGCCCCAGACGGTTCTGGGACGCTGACCGCAATTCATAACGACCCCGAAACGGGGCATTCACCCCAACTAGGAGAACAAACATGACGACGACACGCCGCAAGTTTCTAACCACAGGGGCCGTTGGTGCGGCCGCTGCTGCTGGTCTGGCTGCCCCGGCGCGGGCACAGTCGACGATCAAATGGCGTCTGCAGACCTATGCCGGTCCCGCGCTGGCCGAAGAGGTGGTCAAGCCCGCCATCGACGCCTTTAACACCATCGCCAATGGCCAGATGGAGATCGAACTCTACACCGCTGACCAGTTGGTGCCGACGTCCGAGCTGTTCCGCGCCATGCAGGGCGGCACAATCGACGCCGTGCAATCGGACGACGATTCTATGGCCTCGCCGACCGAAGTGACCGTGTTCGGCGGCTATTTCCCCTTCGGCCTGCGCTACTCGCTTGACGTCCCTGCGCTGTTCAACAGCTGGGGCCTCAAGGAAATCTGGGAAGAGGAATACGCCAAGGTCGGGATCAAACACATCTCGGCCGGATCGTGGGACCCCTGCCATTTCAACATGAAAGAGCCGGTCAACAGCCTCGCTGACCTCAACGGCAAGCGGGTGTTTACCTTCCCGACGGCGGGCCGTTTCCTCGCTCAGTTCGGCGTGATCCCGGTTACTGTGCCGTGGGAAGACGTCGAAGTCGCGCTGCAAACCGGCGAATTGGACGGTCTGGCGTGGTCCGGTATCACCGAAGATTACACCTCGGGCTGGGCCAAGGTTGCGCCGTACTTCCTGACCAACAACATTTCGGGCGCATGGATCGGCCACTTCTTTGCCAACATGGGTAAATGGGATGAAGTCCCGGCCCATCTTCAGCAGTTGATGCAGACCTGTTTCGATCAGTCGCACTATCGCCGCCAGTGGTGGTACTGGGCAGGCGAGGCCAAGCTGCGCGTCGAAGGCCCCGATATGACCCTGACCAGCCTGCCGGCCGAAGACTATGCCACGCTCGAAGCTGCGGCCCAGAAGTTCTGGGACGAAATCGCCGCCGAGAGCGAGTTGAAGGCCAAGGTCGTCGATATCTTCCGCCGCTATAACGACACCATGGTGAAGGCCGGCGCGCCCTATCGCGGCTAAGGCCTGAATGACACGATCCCCGCCCGGACTGTCGGGCGGGGTATTCCGTAGGAGAAGACCATGCCCGCCAACCTGACCTTTGACGCCCTGAAATCTGCTGTCGATAGCGGAGAGATCGACACCGTGATCGCCTGCATCTGCGACATGCAGGGACGATTGCAGGGCAAGCGGTTCCACGCGCGTCATTTCGTCGATAGCGCCTATGAGGAAACCCATTGCTGCAACTATCTGCTGGCGACGGACATGGAGATGGTCACCGTCTCTGGCTATGCCGCCTCCAGTTGGTCGCGCGGTTATGGTGACTATGTGATGAAGCCGGTTCTGGACACGCTGCGCCTGATCCCTTGGTCGCCGGGGACCGCATTGGTGATGTGCGATGTGCTGGATCACCACACGCACGACTTGGTGCCGCATGCGCCGCGCTCGGTCCTCAAACGGCAGGTCGAGCGGGCCCGCGCGATGGGGTTCGAGCCGGTGATGGCGACCGAGCTGGAATTTTACCTGTTCGAAGAGAGCTTTCCCGAGTTGTTCGACGCTGGCTATCCCGATCCCACGCCGGTGGCGCGCTATAACGTCGACTACAATATTTTCGGCTCTTCGCGCGACGAGCCCGTCATGCGCGACATTCGCAACGGGCTCTACGCTGCCGGGATTCCGATCGAATGTTCCAAGGGCGAGGCCGAGGCGGGCCAAGAAGAGGTCAACGCGAAATACTCGGACGCCCTCGATACCGCAGATATGCATTCGATTATTAAGCTGGGCGTCAAGGAAATCGCCCAAGCGCACGGGAAATCCGTGACCTTTATGGCCAAATATGACCATCGCCGCGCCGGGTCATCGTCGCATGTGCATCAATCCCTGTGGAAGGATGGCGCCAACGCGTTCTATGATCCTGCCGCGCCGCATGGCATGTCGAAACTGATGCAGCAGTATCTGGCAGGGCAATTGGCCCATGCCCGCGATCTGAGCTACTTCCTCGCGCCCTATGTGAACAGCTACAAACGGTTCTGCGTCGGCATGTTCGCCCCGACCAAGGCCGTCTGGTCGCTGGATAACCGCACTGCCGGGTTCCGCGTCTGCGGCGAAGATACCAAGGGCGTGCGCGTCGAATGCCGCATTGGCGGCGCTGACCTGAACCCCTATCTGGCCTGCGCGGCGTTGCTGGCGGCGGGTCTGGACGGCATTGAACAGGGGCTAGAGCTGCCTCCGGCGATCAATGGCGATCTCTATCAGGCCGGTGACGTCGCGACGATCCCCAATTCGCTGGTTGCCGCTGCCGAGCTTTTGCGTAATTCGGCTGTGTTGACTGCTGCCATGGGGGCGGATGTGGTGGCCCATTACCATCGCGCCGCCCAGTGGGAGATCGAAGAGAGCCTGCGCGTCGTGACCGATTGGGACCGTGCGCGGGGATTTGAACGGGCCTGAGGATGATCGACGCCATCGACCATGTGGTTCTGACCGTGCGCGACATCGACGCGGCCTGCGCCTTTTATGCGCGGGTCCTCGGGCTGCCGGTCGTGACCTTCGGGGCAGGGCGGCGGGCGTTGCAGGTGGGTTCGCAAAAGATCAACCTGCAAACGCTGGGGCAGGAGACCCGGAACCATGCGGCAATTGGCTGCGGGGATCTGTGTCTTGTGACGCAGTGGTCGCCTACCCAAGTGAGGGATAGTCTAACGGCCAATGGTGTTGCAATCGTCGAAGGCCCGGTCGGGAAAACCGGCGCCTTGGGGCCGATTACCTCGGTGTATTTTAACGATCCAGACGGCAACCTGATCGAGGTCGCCAGCTATGACAGGCCGGAAACCCCGGCAAAGTGAGGAAAGAATGACCAAGATGATCCAGTGCATTTCGCCGGTCGACGGCCGTGTCTGGGCAGAGCGTCCGGCCCTGACCTTGGACGAGGCACGCGCCGCCGCCGCCCGCGCCAAGGCCGCGCAAAAGGACTGGGCCGCGCGTCCGCTGGCCGAGCGCATCGCGCTGGTTCAGGCTGGCGTCGCCAAGCTGAACGAGATGAAGGACCAAGTGGTCGAGGAACTGGCCTGGCAGATGGGCCGTCCGACCCGGTTCGGCGGCGAATTCGGCGGCGTGAACGACCGTACCGCCTATATGTCGGAAATTGCCGCTGACAGCCTCGCCCCGATGGTGGTCGAGGACAGCGACCGTTTCAAACGCCAGATTGCCCGCGAGGCCGTGGGCGTCGTGTTCATCATCGCGCCGTGGAACTACCCCTACCTGACCACGATCAACACGCTGGTTCCGGCACTGATCGCGGGCAACACGGTCGTCCTGAAACACGCGACCCAGACGATGCTGGTCGGCGAACGTCTGGCCGAGGCCTTCCACGCCGCTGGTGTCCCCGGGGATGTGTTCCAGAACGTCTATCTGACCCACGATGTGACCGAGGCGCTGATTCAGGAGCGCGCGTTCAACTTTAGCAACTTTACCGGATCGGTGGGTGGCGGCGCCAACATCGAACGCGCCGCAGCGGGCACGTTCACCGGACTGGGGCTGGAGCTGGGCGGCAAAGATCCGGGCTATGTCATGGACGACGCCGATCTGGATGCCGCCGTGGATAGCCTGATGGATGGCGCGATGTTCAACGCGGGCCAGTGCTGCTGCGGGATCGAACGCATCTATGTACACGAGAGCCTCTATGACGCTTTCGTCGAAAAATCGGTGGCTTGGGTCAATGCGCTGAAGCTCGGCAACCCGTTCGACGCCGATAGCACGATCGGGCCGATGGCGAACAAACGCTTTGCCGCCGTGGTGCGCGAACAGGTGGCAGAGGCTATTGCCGCCGGTGCCAAACCGCTGATCGATCCGGCGAATTTCCCCGCCGATGACGGTGGTGCCTACCTCGCGCCGCAGATCCTCGTGAACGTCGACCATTCGATGCGCGTTATGAAAGAAGAGAGCTTTGGTCCCGTTGTCGGGATCATGAAGGTGTCCTCGGATGCCGAAGCCATCGCCCTGATGAACGACAGCCCCTATGGTCTGACCTGTTCGCTCTGGACCTCAAACCCTGACCGCGCGGCAGAGATCGGCGCGCAGATCGAAACCGGCACCGTGTTCATGAACCGCTGCGATTACCTTGATCCGGCCCTATGCTGGACCGGCTGCAAGGACACCGGTCGCGGCGGCTCGCTCTCTGTCCTCGGGTTCTATTCTGTAACCCGTCCCAAATCCTACCATTTGAAAAAGGTGACGAAATGACCGTCCCCAGCATGAACTGGAACTACCCGACCGCCATCAAATTCGGTCCGGGCCGCATCAAGGAACTGGCCGATCACTGCAAGGTCGTCGGCCTGAAAAAGCCGCTGTTGGTGACGGATAAGGCGCTGGCCGCGCTGCCGATCACCGCCGCCGCGCTGGACGTGATGGAGGCGGGCGGTCTTGGCCGTGCGGTATTCTCCGAGGTCGATCCCAACCCGAACGAAGGCAATATGGCCGCCGGTATCGCGGTCTACAAGGCGGGCGGCCATGACGGCGTGATCTGCTTTGGGGGCGGCTCGGCTCTCGATCTGGGCAAGATGATCGCCCTGATGGCCGACCAGCGCGCCGATCTGTCGGTCTGGGACCTCGAGGACATCGGGGATTGGTACACCCGCGCCGATGCGTCGAAAATCGCGCCGATCATCGCGGTTCCGACCACCGCCGGTACTGGATCCGAAGTCGGGCGGGCAGGGGTTCTGACGAACTCTGTCACCCACAAGAAAAAGATCATTTTCCATCCGAAACTGATGCCGTCTGTCACGCTCTGCGATCCGGAACTGACGATGGGCATGCCGGCGTTCATCACTGCCGGGACGGGGATGGATGCTCTGGCGCATTGCCTCGAGGCCTATTGCTCGCCCTTCTACCACCCGATGTCGCAGGGCATCGCGCTAGAGGGCATGCGTCTGGTGTTCGAAAACCTGCCCGTGGCCTACCGCGAGCCGACGAACCTTCAGGCTCGTGCGCATATGATGAGCGCCGCGGCCATGGGCGCCGTTGCGTTCCAGAAGGGCCTTGGCGCGATCCACTCGCTTTCGCATCCCGTCGGCGCGGTTTATGGCACCCACCACGGCACAACGAACGCCTGTGTGATGCCGATGGTGCTGGACTACAACCGGTCCGCTATCGAAGACCGCATCGAAAAGGCGGCGGCCTATCTGGGTATCGCAGGCGGTTTCGACGGGTTCAAGGCTGCGGTTCTGGCCCTGCGCGAGGAACTGAATATCCCGAAAAACCTGACGGCAATGGGCGTTAAGGCCGAGGACCTCGACATGCTGACCGAAATGGCGCTGGAGGACCCGTCCTGCGGTGGCAACCCGATCGAGATGACGCAGGAAAACACCCGCGCCCTGTTTGCGGACTGCATGTAAGCCAATCCCGGAGAGGCCAGAGTTCCTTTGGCCTCTCTAGAAAAATATGTCGTCCAGATCCTGTGCCTTGATCTGCTCCATCGCCTTGGCCCGATAGGCAGCCGGATCACCGGCCAGAACGGCGTCGTGGATGCTGCGTTCGGTTTCGATGGTGTAGATGCCGCGTATCTTGTCCAGAACGCCCGACCAACTGTCGCTGATCGCGCCCTTGTGGTTCGCGTCCATACCCGTTTCACGGGTCAGGTCGGTCAAGAGCGCGAGCGCGAGCGCCTGAACCGTCTGGAACTGTTCGATCCCTGATTGGCAAGAGGTCATCGACCCGGTGACGTCGCGGCGCACCTCTGCCAGCATGCCTGCCACCTTGCCCATGCTCTGGTCATAGGTCGCAACGGAGGCGACAAGGCTCTGGATCAGAGGGGCGAGCTCGATAAACTGGGACGCCACCTCGGCGACTTGCACGGTTTGCATATTGTTGGTGTGGCCGACCACGTCCTTTGTTCCGGCCTGAATCGCCGCGCTGGCCTGCTCGCAATCGTTGGTCAGTCGGCGCAGCCACATCGCCAATTCCCTCAGTCCGCGACCCGCAGCGCCAAGCCGCGCGCAGACAATCGCGGCATTCAGGCCCGACAGGCGGATATGATGCGCGGTATTGGCGATCGAGGATTCTTCGGCAGCGATCCGGTCAGAGGCCTGATCCAGTTGCTCGGCAAGGGCAATGATCTTTTGATAGGTGATCTCGGCATCGCCGAGGGTCGCATTCACTTCGGACAACCGCTCTCCGAGGTTTGCCGAAGCCTGTCCTGTCTGGACATTATAGAGCAACTGCGCCAGTCGGATTGCGGCCTCCACATCTTCCGACAGGCTCTTGCTGCGACGGCTGCTGCCCTTGATCAGCTCCCCCATGTCGTCGGTGCTGGCGTGCAATTGCGCCCGTGCGATCAGCAGGCATAGCTGCAACAGCGCCGGATCGTTTTGCGACCGCGCCAGATCGAGAATGGTCGAGACATGTTCCCAGCGCTGGCGGATCAGATCTCCCTGCTGGAAGTCGGTCAACAGATGCGCCACGCAGGCACTGATCCGATCCCAAACCTGCGCCATTTCCTCGGTCAGGCTACTGTTCGCTTTGGCCTGATTGACGCGGCCGGCTACGCCCTGCGCCAGATGGTCGAGCACGGGTTCGATGTCGCGCTCCATCTGGCGGCCAAGGTCGAGCGTGGATTGACGTAACAGTTCAGAGTTCTTGGTGACCGCCGACAGGGCCTCGTTGATGCGGGTCTGGACCTGCTGCGCATCGGCCGACATTTCCGCCAGACGGTGAACAAAGGCATCGACGGCCTGTGAGGGGGGCGACAGATAGCGGGCGAGGATGCGGGCATTAATGGCACCGCTTTCGATCATCACGATGATTTGGGCCATCGATTTGGCGCTTTGCCGGACTTCGCTGGTCTTGCCCATGACCTGCCACATGGTTTCAGACAGCCCGCCAAACGATTTCCCCAGATTTTCAGAGAGGATATCCAGTTTGTTCAGCGTTCTACCCAGCTGTTCCAGCGCCTGAGACCCACCGACGGCCTTGAGCTGGTCGAGGCCCTGACTGAGATTGCCCGTGCTCGCCAACGCCCTTGCCAACTGATCGCTGCTGGAGAGAAAGCAGCTCTCGATCTTGGTGGTTCCAGCCCTGAACTGCGCAGCACTGTCGGGCTGCCACTGGTCTTGACGAACAGTCGAAAATGCCAAGGCGGTCATGATTTATTGCCCCCTGTATTGCCGGTCGAATTGCATGATCGCGGCGGCCATTTGAGAAAGCGGGAGAACGCGGCCAGCGGCGCCTTTTTCGATGGCAACCCTTGGCATCCCGAAAACGACGCTGCTGGCCTCGTCCTGCGCGATGGTATTCGCGCCGGTCTGCCGCATTTCCAGCAGCCCCAAGGCACCGTCATCCCCCATCCCGGTCAATAGGATGCCCATGGCATTCTGACAGGCCGCATTGGCCGCGGACCGGAACAGGACATCGACCGATGGATTGTGGCGTTGCACATAGGGGCCATCCACGACCGAGGTCGTGTACATATTGGTCATCCGCCTCAGCAGGAGATGGGAGCCCCCCTTGGCGATGACGGCCGTACCTCGCGAGAGCCGCAGCTGGTTGGTCGCCTCGACAACCTCGATCGTGCAGACGCTATTCAGACGGCGCGCGAACCCGGCGGTGAAATCGGGGGGCATATGCTGAACGATCAGGATGGGCGGACAGTCTGCGGGCAGGGCGGTCAGGAGTTTTTCGAGGGCGACGGTGCCGCCGGTCGATGCGCCGATGCAGACAATCGGTTCGGTTCGCGGTGCTGCGGTATTGGGACCGGGTTTGGGCAGGATCACATCGGGACTGTTTTTTCCGTCCCGGCTCTCCTCGCGGTACATCATCGAGGCCTTGGCGCTCTTGGAGCTGGCAAAGGCGGCGCGAATGGCGTGGGTAATGTCGCGGGTCGCGAGGGCAATCTGGCTCTGGTCGGTGATGGCGGGTTTGAGAATGGCTTCTAGCGCGCCGGCGCGCAGGGCAGAGAGCGCCGCATCCGACCCCTTCTGGGCATGGCTGGAACAGACCACGATCGGGATCGGCTTTTGGGCCATGATCTTTTCGATAAAGGTAAGGCCGCTCATCCCCGGCATTTCGAGGTCCAGCAGGATGACATCCGGCAATTGCCGCTTCATCCGGTCCACCGCAATAAACGCATCGCTGGCGGTATTCTGCACGACAATCTGCGGGTCGGTTTCGATCATATGTCGGAGCATCGCCCTGGCCGAGGCCGAGTCGTCGACAATTAGAACCTGAATCTTGTCAGCACCCATGGTCATGTGAGGGACTTTCGATAAATTGTGGGTCGTAGCGCGGTGAGATCATCGCGCTGCACCGCCATGCATTCCGAATGGCCTACAATCAGATAGCCGCCCGGAACCAGATGTTTGATCACCGAAGAAATGACTTTCTTCTGGTCGGCAGGGGTAAAGTAGATCAGCACATTCCGCAAAAACGCGACGTCGAAATTGTTTGGTAGCGCATAGGGACTCTCCATCAGATTGAGATGCCGGAACTGGCACCGACTGCGGATGCTGTCTGCAATACGCCCATAGTCCATGAACTTCGGGTCTTTGCTGGTTTGAACGTATTTCCGGCGCAAACTGAGTGGTATTCCCTCCAGTTGTTCCAGCTTGTAAACTCCGCGGCTGGCGCGGGTCAGCATCTTGTGGGAAAAATCCGTCCCGATGATCTCGTAGTCGGTCAGCGGATAGATCTCGCGCAGGACCTCCATCGCCATAGCGGCGGTGTAGGCCTCGGCACCTTCGGATGCGGCGACGCTCCAGATCCTGACCGTGCGATCCGACCGCGGATTGTTCTGGAACAACTCGGGGACGATGGTGTCCTGCAAAACCTCGAAATGCACCGGTTCGCGGAAAAAATAGGTCGTATTGGTGGTCATGGCCTGCACGGCCGCGGTTCTCTCGGCCCGGAAACTTTCGTCCCCGAGGATACGTTTGAGATAGCTGTCCAGATTCGTCATCCCGATGGCGCGCATCCGTTTGGACAGGCGCTGCTGGATCATCGTATCCTTGGTCTCCTGGAGCGCGATGCCGGACTCCTGATAGACGATCGCCCGGAACCGGCTCATCGCGTCTGACGATGAGGGGGCCTGACCTGGCGTCGTGCGCCGTACTGCGGGATGGCTGGTCATCCCGCGACCGCCAAGGGACTGTTCCCCAGCGCCGCAAACAGGCGATCAAGGTCGATCAGCGCGACAGGCGTGGACTTGACCCGCGCCATCCCCGCCATGCCGGCATCCGACCAATGCAGCAAATCGGCGCTGTCGATGCTGGCCAAGGTGCCTTCGTCGATCTGCGTGACCTCGATCACGCGATCACAGCGCAGGCCAATGATGTGGTTGATCCCGTCGGATCGAACCGAGGTGACCAGAATCCGCGTGCTGGGCTGGTCCGCAGCGGCAGAGCCCCCGAGCAGCAGACGCAGATCCGCCACCGGCACATTGATCCCGCGCAGGTCGATCATACCCAGCAAATACGCAGGCGTATTCGGCAGCGGCTTGATCGGCCGGACGTCAAGGATTTCCTGCACCGCGCCGATGTCGATCGCATAGCTGCTCTCGTTGCATTCCAGCGTGAGGATGGGCCCTTCGAACCGCATCTTTGGCCTCCTTAACGGCGCTTGCCCGACCCAAAGGCCCGATCCAGTTCGTCGTCCGAAATGTCGCCATCGAGGTCAAATGAGTAGCCGGACGACGAGTTTGCCGGTTCGTTGACGGGGGCGGCTGCCTTGCGAGGCTTTTTCGCGCGGCGCTGGTCGCTGTTGTTTAATGTCACCATGTCTTGCCGGGCGTCGGACTGGCTCTCGGGCAATTTGAAATACCCGATCGAGTCGTTCAGTGCGTCGGCCTGGCTGGCCAGTTCCGTCGAGGCCGAAGACAGTTCCTCGGCGGCGGCGGTGTTTTCCTGCGTGACGTTGTCCAGTTCGTTGATCGCGGAGTTGATCTGGTCCGACCCCACCGACAATTCGCGCATCGCGACCGAGATTTCGGCGACCAGACGCGAGGTTTGTTCGATATCCGGCACCAGTTCCGTCAGCATTTTGCCGGCCTTCATCGCCGAGTCCGCAGTCCGGTTGGACAGGCTGGAAATTTCGGTGGCGGCCTCCTGGCTGCGTTCGGCCAATTTGCGCACTTCGGCGGCAACCACAGCAAAGCCGCGACCATGTTCGCCCGCCCGCGCAGCCTCGACCGCCGCGTTCAGGGCGAGGAGGTCGGTCTGGCGTGCGATTTCCTGCACGATCGAAATTTTTTCGACGATCTGCTGCATCGCCTGAATGGCCTCTTGGGTGACACGGCCACTCTCGACAGCGGCCTCGGCGGATTTGCGGGCCATTTCTTCGGTCCGGCGGGCGTTGTCCGCCGATTGCCGGGTGTTTGCGGTCATCTGGTTGATTGCCGCAGTCGATTGTTCGGTCGCCGAGGATTGTTCCGCGGCCCCCTGCGCCAGCTGTTCAGAGGTTGCCGCAACCTGTGCCGCGCCGAGGGTCATGTTTTCCGTCGCGCCGCTCACATTGCCCAGCACCTCGCGCAGTTGCACGACCATGCGGTTCATGTAGGTCAGCATATCCCCCAACTCGTCATTGCCGGGATTTTCCGCCTCTTGGCGTAGATCGCCTCTGGCAATGGCCTTGGCCAATGTGATCGCACGGACAAGCGAGCGGTGCAGATAGGTCAGCAGCCACAGACAGCCCGCGATCGCGATCGCCGCGGCGATGGCTGCCAGAATCATCAATTCACTCTGGCTCTTGGCCGTCAGTTCGTCAGAGGCGGTGGTATATTCGAGCATTTCCTGCCGGAGACGATCGGCAAGTGTCTGAAGTTCGGTTGTGAATTCTTCTGCGCTTTGATGTTGTTGCCCCATCAGCAAACGACTGGCGGCAAAGATGTTGTCCGCCTCCAGATAGGCCAGAACCTGTTCGCGATCCTCTATCAGGGTTTCGAGGGTCGCGTCGATCTGGGCCATCTCGGCCGGCATATCGTCTTCGATCAACGCCCGGAGCTTTTCGTGTTCGGTGGCAAAATTCTCCAAGGTCTGCTCGAGCGTGTCGCGATGCTCTTGGCGTTCCGCAGCGTCTCCGGCCAGAGCCATATCGCGGAAGTCCTGCTCGATCATCAGGTTCTCGACCAGCAGGTTTGTAATTGCCTGCCGCTCTGCGCTCAGTTCGGAGACGATTATTTTGACCCGTTCATCCAGCGCATGGATCGCCTTGTTCGCCTCCCATTGAGCGAAGCCGGAGATACCCAATGTGACTGCAAAGACAGAAACGAGCTTGAGTTTGATAGAGATCCGCATGGTGTCCTCACGCTTCGGAAGCCATCAGGCGCAGGCGCTGATTGGCGAAAATGGTTTCAAGGTCGGGGATTAAGACAAAGTCGCCGTCGTCGCGGAACAGGCCCGCGATCAGATCGGCCGGCCAGTTATGGCTGGTATCGGCAAGTTTGGTGACGCGGTTTTGCGCTACGGTGCCTACGTGCAGAACGGCATCGGCATAGAGGCCGACTGTCACGTCGCCGTGTTCTTGCGGCACCTGCACGACGATGATGCGGGTCCGATCACCCCGTTCCAGTCGTTCCAGATTCAGCGGGATGTGCAGATAGGCCAAGGGAATGATCGCCCCCCGCACGTTCAAAACCGCTGGCGTCATCGCAGCAGCGCCCGGGACGCGGGTAAAGGGGACAGGGTCGATGATCTCGCGGATCAGGTCGGTGGAAATCGCGAATTTCTGTGTGCCCATCAGCAGCGTCAGCATCGTCTGGCTGGCCTGTGCCGCGGTGGCAACGGGCGGGTGTTTGGTTTGCACGCTCATGCGCTTTTCCTCGTGTCATTGGCCATCCGCCGCCCCAGTTCGATGAGGTGATAGATGTCGAGGATCAGGGCGATGCCCCCGTCGCCAAGGATCGTCGCACCTGCCACCATCCTGACGTTTTCGTGCAGCGGCGACATTTGTTTGATCACGGTTTGCGATTTGCCGATGATCCGGTCCACGACAATCCCGATTTCGTCGGTGCCTGCCTGAACCACGATCACGACCTGGGGCAGCGTGTTGTTCACCGGCATCCCGATCAGCCGCCGCAATCGCAGGAACGGCACAAAGCTGCCGCGCAGATCGAGGAAATCATCGGACATCGCGCAGGTGGCCTTGGAAGCCGGCAGGTCGACGATTTCCTTGACCGAGGTCAGGGGGACGGTGAATTTCTCTTCCCCCACCTGGATCAACATGCCCTCCACGATCGCGAGCGTCAGCGGCATGCGCAGGGTGATCTGGGTGCCTTCTGCCCGAGCGGTCTTGACCTCGATGCCGCCGCGCAGGCCGTCGATGGATTTGCGCACCACATCCATGCCCACACCGCGCCCCGACAGTTCGGAGACCTCGGTCCGGGTTGAAAAATTGGGTTCAAAGATCAGGGCATTGATCCGCTCGTCCGGCAGGCTCTGATCGGCGGTGATAATCCCCCGTTCGATCCCGCGCTGGCGAATGGCATTTGTATCCAGCCCTTTGCCGTCATCGCGGATGATCACCAGCACTTCGTTGCCCGAATGAACCGCTGTCAGCTTGATTTTCCCTGTGGCAGGTTTGCCGAGCGCAAGGCGGGTAGCGGCGTCTTCGATGCCGTGATCCATCGAATTGCGAAGGATATGGACCAGTGGATCGACCAGTTTTTCGATCATGGTCTTGTCCAGTTCGGTATCCTCGCCCTCGACTTCAAAGTCGATGTCCTTGCCCAGTTGTTCGCTGAGCCCGACAATCAGGCGACGCAGGCGCGACACGATTTGCCGGAAGGGCACCATCCGCATCGACATTGTCGATGTCCGTAGCCCGCTGGAGAGCCGCGTGATCTGTTCCGACAGCGCGATCAGGCTCTGATCGCTCATGACGTGGGCCAGTTCGGTCAGGCGCGCCTCTGCGATCACCAGTTCGCCGACCTGATCCATCAGCATGTCCAGTTTTTCCGCAGCCACCCTGACCGACGCTTCGGCAGAACGCGGCGCAGCGGCGGTCGGCGGTTCGAACGGTGGAGGGGTGCTTGGCGCGGCGGCGGTCTCATCTGCCGGCTTGACCGGGATCGTCCGGGCAGGGGCAGCCGCACCGATCGCATCGCGGTCAAGGTCAAAACCGCCACCCGTCGGGTGTACGCTCTCTCCGGTCCATTCCTGAACGGGGGACGTCGCAGGGGCGTCGGCGGGTTCGATGGTCAGTTCGGCATCATGAAACCCGAACACATCCTCGATCTGCGCCTCGGTCACCTCTGGCGGCAGGGACATGCTCCAGCGGACATAGCATTCGGTCGGGTCCATGCGGTCTAGGGGCGGCAGGTCGTCGATCATGGCGACGATCCCGGTCGCACCCAGCGCCATCAGGTCCTTTAGGATGATGTCAGGGCGCGACCCCAGCCCGAGTGCGCCATGGATCAAGCCGAAGGTCAGACGCCGCGATGACGCATCGGCCGCCATCGGTTCCTCGGCCGGGGCCGCCGATGACAGATCAAAATCGAACCCGGTGCCATCGGCAGCGGGGACGGGGACGGGGACGGGAGCAATCTCTGCAACGAGGCAATGTTCCAATTGCTCTAGCGTGGCCTGTGCCGTCGCCAGCGTGGTCGCATCGGGGTCCAGCAATGCCGAAATCAGATCGCGCGCCCGAAAGCTGATTTCGATCACCTCGTTGGTAATGACCGCTTTGCCGTTGCGAAACAGGTCAAAGGTTGTCTCGAAGCGGTGGACGAATTCGGACAGTTTGATAAATCCGAACATCGCGCCGCTGCCCTTGATGGTGTGCAGGCTACGAAAGGCCGCGTTCAGGGGGTCTGACGCAGTCGGGTCCGAACGCAGGGCAAGCAGAGCATCGTCTAGCTGCTCTGACAACTCGGTCAGTTCTTCCAGAAAAATCTGCGTCAGATCCTCGCTCATAGCTGCACCAGTCGGGCCACGGCCGAAATCAGCTTGGCCTGATCAAAGGGCTTGATCATCCAGCCGATTGCGCCTGCGGCGCGTGCGCGGGCCTTGAGATCGTCGCTGGAATCCGAACTCAGCATCAGGACCGGGGTGGACCGATAGGCCGGCAATTGCTTGAGATGCGAGACAAAGGTGATGCCGTCCATGTTCGGCATATTCTGGTCGCTGATCACCAGATCGAACCGCTGCGTGCGGGCCTTGGCCAGCCCGTCAGCCCCGTCGACCGCTTCGGCCACCGCAAACCCCTGCGCGGTCAGCGCAACGGAAATCAGTTTGCGCATGGAAGGCGAGTCATCGACGGTCAGGATTTGTACAGTCATGCGAGCGACTTTCTATTCTCTTTTTAATCAAGCCAGGGGGTTAGGCGACAGGTCTCGATCATGGCAGTGTACGGCGACGCTTCCGGCACAATGAGCGTGACGGATTGATCTCTCGCCTCCGCCCTTTGCACAGTGGCTAGCAACAATTGTACCACCGCAAAGGATACGAAGGGCGGTTCTGTCAGATCGATGCCAACAGGCCCAGACTGGAGGGCGAGGTCGATTTGTTGACCGAGAGGTCCCAGGTCCTGGACGCTCGAGACATTCGAGAGTGAGAAAAGAGTCTCGCGTTCTGTCGCTTCTGTCATTGCACCGTCGTCCCGCGTTGGGGCATCACGGGTCAAATATCCGTGGAGCCTGTTTCAGCACGTTGGGTTAACGACTGGCCACTAGATAATTTTTAGCCCAGACAGGCGAAACAGGCTTGAAATCGATAGGTTTTATTCGGGACTCCGGCGCGGCGAAGGGTCCAGAAAACAATGCCCGTCTGCAAGTGATTGGAATGTTTGATTATTTATTTACGCCTTATAGGCGATTTATCCAACCCGTGATGGTTGCGATCGACTGGGGTTCATCCAGAAACGGGATATGCGCACGGTTCGGGACATCGATCCAGTCCAGACCCGGAGCGCGTGCTTGCATGTCCTGCGCGGTTTTGCGCGACAACAGATCCGAATTTTCTCCGCGGATCAGGGCGAGGGGGCGACCCTGACAGGCGTCGAACAGTGGCCAGAGATCGACAGCAGGGGCAGACATCGCGGCTTGGAACGATTTGGCCAGGTCAGGGTCATAGGTCAGGCCCAGACCATCCTCGCAGACCGTAAAATGCCGCTCGGCCTCCTCGGCCCAGCGACTGGCGGGCACCCCGTCAAAACCGGGGTTGGCGGCGGGCAGGCGGTCAGCCATCTGCGCCAGCGTCCCGGCGGTCGGGCGGCGTCCGATGTAGGCCGCGATCCGCTCCAGTCCGGCGGTTTCGATGATCGGGCCGATATCGTTCAGGCACAGACCCAGCAGGCGTGCAGGGGCCAGTGCGGCGATCAACATTCCCAATATTCCGCCCCGTGACGATCCGATGACCGCAAACTGTTCGATCCCGAGGTGGTCCATCAGGGCCAGCGCATCTTGCGCTTCTTGCAGCGGCGTATAGCTGTCCGCCCCGCTCCAGCCCGATTGCCCGCGCCCGCGGCTGTCGAGGCAGATAAACCGAACGCCCGTCATAAAGGGGGCGAGGTAGTCGAAATCCCGGCTGTCGCGGGTCAATCCTGCCAGCGCCAAAACCGGCAGACCGGTGCCGTGGTCCAGATAGGCCAGTCGGGTGCCGTCAGCGGCGGAAAAATGATCCATTTGAGGTCCTTTCGGTTCGAGTCAGCCCAGCCCGCGCACAACCCTGATGCAGGTGAGTGATTTTTCGCACAAGCAATCCCGACGGGAGTGTATCATTTCGTTTTAGTCATCCTTTAGGAGTAATCGGCAACGAAAAGTGAGAGGAGAGGTGTGCCCTTGGCAAGCGGTTCTGTGCGGACGCAATCGCACGGTGGCAGGAAATATTTGCTATCTTACATCCAGAAAGTGAGATCTGCCATGAAACACCTCGTATTCGCCATGATGATTTTGGTTCCGTCGCTCGGGTTGGCGCTGCCGGTCCTTGCGCCGCGCGTCCTAGTGCAGCGACCGATTGTGGCTGCGCCTGTGGTACTGCCGACCCAAAATGACATGAGCGCATCGGTTCTCGCACCCGGTGCCCGGTTTCCCAGCGCAGAATTCTTCTTTGTGCCCGTAACAGAGCCATCCGAAGAGAAAGGCCGCCTGACGCTCGAGTTCTGATTGCCTGCGACTTGCCCCGCCTTGGGGGATGCGGTCTACTGAGCCGTACCAACAAGCCGGAGCAGACAATGGCAGACCTTTCCCAACGCATCGCCCAAGGCCGTGGTGACGAACCCGCAGACCTCGTGCTCACAGGAGCCGAGGTTTTATGCGTTGTAACGGGCGCGCGCATGTCGGGCGATGTGGCGATCTGCGGCGATACCATCGTGGGCATCGGGGCCGACTATAAGGGCAAACGGGTGATCGACGTCAGCGGGCTGACCTTGGTTCCGGGCTTTATCGACACCCATTTGCACATCGAGAGCAGTCTGGTCACACCCTATGAATTTGACCGCTGTGTGCTGCCGCGCGGTGTCACGACAGCGATTTGCGATCCGCATGAAATTGCCAATGTGATCGGACTAGACGGTATCCGCTATTTTCAGGCCGCCAGCGAACGGACGGTCATAGACATTAAGGTCCAGCTATCGTCCTGCGTCCCGTCCAGCCATATGGAGACCGCGGGGGCGACGCTCTTGGCTCAGGATATCGCGCAGGTGATGGGGCATCCGTCGAATGTCGGCCTCGCGGAATTCATGAATTACCCCGGTGTGATTTTCCGCGATCCGGCCTGCATGGATAAACTGCGTCTGTTCGAGGGCGGCCATATCGACGGCCATTGTCCGCAATTGTCGGGCAAGGACCTGAACGCCTATGTCGCCGCCGGCATCCGGACCGAACACGAGGCAACCACTGCCGAGGAGGCATTGGAAAAGCTGCGCAAGGGGATGCGTGTCCTGATCCGCGAAGGGTCTGTGTCCAAGGATCTACACGCCTTGCAACCGGTTCTCAACGATCTGACCAGTGCCTATCTGTGCCTGTGTACCGACGACCGCAACCCGCTGGACATCGCCGAAGAGGGACATCTGGACTATATGATCCGCACGCTGATTGCGCTGGGCTGTCCGGTTACGGCGACCTATCGCGCGGCATCGCTGTCGGCGGCAGAGGCCTTCGGGCTCAAGGATCGGGGTCAGATCGCACCGGGCAAGCGGGCCGATATCGTCGCGGTCGGATCGCTGCAGGGCTGCGATGTGAAACTGGTCATCGCGGGCGGGGTTGTCGTGGATCAGGCGGCCTTTGACCGGCGCGAGGTGATTGCCCCGGTCGGGCGCAATTCGGTCAAGGCCGCGTCGGTGGTGCCCGACGATTTCCGCAACGGCGGCAACAACCCGCAGACCCCGGTGATCGGCATCATCGAGGGCAAGATCATCACCGAATTCCTGACCGAGGATATTCCCAGCATCGACGGCGACAAACGCCCCGACGCGGGCCGCGATCTGGTGCGCATTGCCGTCGTCGAACGCCACGGCAAGAACGGCAATATCGCGACGGGGTTTGTGCGCGGGTTCGGACTGCAGCGGGGGGCGATAGCCTCGACCGTGTGCCACGATCATCACAACATCGCGGTGGTCGGCATGGACTACGCCGATATGGCCGTCGCGGCGAACCGGTTGGGCCAGATCGAGGGCGGATTTGTCGTGGTCGAAAACGGTCAGGTTCTGGCCGAACTGCCGCTGCCTGTTGCCGGGTTAATGAGCCTTGAGCCGTTTGAAACCGTGCATGACCAGTTGGTCGATCTGCGGGCGGCGGCGAAATCGCTGGGCGTCACCCTGCAAGAGCCGTTTTTGCAGTTGGCGTTTCTGGCGCTCCCGGTGATCCCGGCGCTGAAAATCACGGATCGCGGAATGGTTGATGTGCATCGCTTCGAGCTGATTTCCTGATCGCCTAAATTTCGGGCGATGTGCCTGATAAATCGGCAGATTGGCTCTCGGCTGCCTATCTTCTGGGCGGTTCTGCCGGTGGGGTGCTTTTCTGTTGCGCCCCGCAATGTCTAGCTAACCCGGAACAGGGGACGGGTTATGCTAGACGGTTCGGGATCAAATCCCACGCGAATTGGGGCGCTACAGCGGGCACGCGGTCGGGCGATGGTCGGCTTTGCCGGCGCGCAAAACCGTCTGGTCGATCTGCACCAGTCCGGCAGCCTCAAGGCGCTCTTGCCGCGCAATCATGCCCCGGTCCCCGATGTTGTTCTGGTCAATACCGCAGGCGGGTTGACCGGCGGGGATCGCTATACGGTCGAGTTGTCGGCCAACGCGGGGGCAAGCGCTACGGTCGCGACCCAAACCGCCGAACGCGTCTACAAGGCCAGCGCCGATGTGGCGCAGATGGATGTGTCGCTGCGCGTGACGGGCGGCGGGATACTGTCGTGGCTGCCGCAGGAAACCATCCTCTTTGACCGCAGTGCGATTGCGCGCCGGATCACCGCCGATCTGGACGCTGACAGCCGATTGCTGATCGTGGAGCCGGTCGTTTTCGGCCGCCGCGCCATGGGCGAGGCCCTGACCCAGACCCGGTTCACCGATCAGTGGCGTATCCGTGTCGATGGCCGTCTGGTCCATGCCGAGGCGACCCGGATCGACGGGGATTTCGCGGCCTATCAGGGGCGCGGGTGCCTGAACGGCGCGCTGGCGATGGCAACGGTTCTCTATGTCGGACCCGATGCCGAGGCGCGGCTGGATCAGGTCCGGGCGCTGGGCCTGCCTGCTTCGGCATGGGGCGGGCGTCTGGTGGTTCGCTTGCTCGAGTCTGATCCGCGGCAGCTTCGCCGCACGCTTATGGAATTTCTAAAACACTTCCGGGGCTGCGATTTGCCCCGCGTCTGGACCATGTAAGGAGCCCCGATGAACCTCACCCCCCGTGAAAAGGATAAGCTGCTGGTCTCGCTGGCCGCGATGGTGGCAAGGGGCCGTCTGGCCCGCGGCGTGAAACTGAACCACCCCGAAGCGATCGCCCTGATCACCGATTTCGTCGTCGAAGGCGCCCGCGATGGCCGCTCGGTCGCTGATCTGATGGAGGCGGGCGCCCATGTCATCACCCGCGACATGTGCATGGAGGGCATCGCCGAGATGATCCACGACGTGCAGGTCGAGGCGACGTTCCCCGACGGGACCAAACTCGTCACTGTTCACCATCCTATCCGCTAAGAGGCCCCTATGATCCCCGGAGAGATTTTCCCCGCCGATGGCGAGATCGAACTGAACGCTGGTGCCGAGGTGACCACGATCCTCGTGGCGAATACAGGCGATCGTCCCGTGCAGGTCGGCAGCCATTATCATTTCGCCGAAACCAATCCCGCACTGGCCTTTGACCGCAGCGCCGCGCATGGCAAGCGGCTGGATATCGCGGCGGGCACGGCTGTTCGGTTCGAGCCGGGTCAGGAACGCGAAGTGCATCTGGTGCCGCTGCTGGGCGACCGGGTGGTCTATGGGTTTAACCAAAACGTAATGGGAGCGCTGTAAATGCCAGCCAAGATTTCCCGCGCAACCTATGCCGATATGTATGGCCCCACCGTGGGCGATAAGGTGCGTCTGGCCGACACCGACCTGATCATCGAGGTCGAGGCGGACCACACCATCTATGGCGAAGAGGTGAAATTCGGCGGTGGCAAGGTGATCCGCGATGGCATGGGCCAGTCCCAGCGCACCCGCGAACAGGGTGCCGTGGATACCGTGATCACCAATGCGCTGATCGTAGACCACTCTGGCATCTACAAGGCCGATGTGGGTCTGAAAAACGGGCGCATTTCCGGGATCGGCAAGGCAGGCAACCCCGACACCCAGCCCGGTGTCAACATCATCATTGGACCCGCAACCGAGGCGATTGCCGGCGAAGGCCGCATCCTGACCGCAGGCGGGATCGACACGCACATCCACTTTATCGCGCCGCAGCAGTTCGATGACGCGCTGCATTCGGGCGTCACGACCATGGTCGGCGGCGGATCTGGCCCCGCGCATGGCACGCTGGCGACGACCTGCACCGGCACATGGCACATTGGCCAGATGCTGCGCTCGTTCGACGGACTGCCGATGAACACAGGTATCGCCGGCAAGGGCAACGCGTCCCTGCCGGACCCGCTGCGCGAAATGGTGCGGGCAGGGGCGTCCTGCCTCAAACTGCACGAAGATTGGGGCACCACCCCCGCCGCCATCGACAACTGCCTGACCGTGGCGGACGAGATGGACGTGCAGGTCATGATCCATACCGACACGCTGAACGAATCCGGCTTTGTCGAAAACACCGTGGCCGCGATGAAGGGCCGGACGATCCACGCCTTCCACACCGAAGGCGCAGGCGGCGGTCACGCGCCGGATATCATCCGCGTCTGTGGCGAGCCGAACGTTATCCCGTCTTCGACCAACCCGACGCGGCCCTACACGGTCAACACGCTCGAGGAACACCTCGACATGCTGATGGTGTGCCACCACCTTGACCAGTCGATCCCCGAGGACGTCGCCTTTGCCGAGAGCCGTATCCGCAAGGAAACCATCGCCGCCGAGGATATCCTGCACGACATGGGCGCATTCTCGATCATCGCGTCGGACAGTCAGGCGATGGGCCGCGTGGGCGAGGTGCTGATCCGCACATGGCAGACCGCGCACAAGATGAAGGTCCAGCGTGGCCGTCTGGCCGAAGAGCAGGGCGCGAACGACAACACCCGCGTCAAACGCTACATCGCCAAATACACGATCAACCCCGCCATCGCGCATGGCCTGTCGCGTCACATCGGCAGCGTCGAGGTCGGCAAGCGCGCCGATCTGGTTCTGTGGAGCCCTGCGTTCTTTGGGGTAAAGCCGGAGATGGTCCTCTTGGGTGGGACGATTGCCGTGGCGCAAATGGGCGATCCGAACGCCTCGATCCCGACACCGCAGCCGGTCTACACCCGCCCGATGTTCGGGGCCTTTGGCGGCGGGCTTCTGGCGGGCAGCGTGACATTCGTGTCCAAGGCCGCCTATGAGGCTGGCATCGGACAGGGGGTCGGCAAAGAGGTCCTGCCGGTCGAGAACTGCCGCAACATCGGCAAGGCCGACATGGTGCACAACGCGCTGATGCCCAAGGTAGAGGTCGATCCCGAAACCTATGAGGTCCGTGCCAACGGCGAGCTGCTCACCTGCGAACCAGCCAAGGAACTGCCGATGGCGCAACGGTATTTCCTGTTCTGAGGGTGTGATGCCGAAAATTGAACAAAGTCACATCGAAGTGGCGTATCGAGTAGCAAAGCGGTGGTGGGATCGCCAGATCACGGAGCGCGCAGCCGTAGATTTGCTCGTGGCCGAGGGATTTAATCGTTCTAGTGCGAGCGATTATATTCGGAACTTTGGCCAAATGATGCGAGGTGAAAGGTATCATCGAACGCTTAGTCTAGGAGGCACGCGACATTATTTTTCTAATATCTTAGTGGATTTCGGGCCACCGGCACTCGTGAATGCCCTCAAAGCGGCTAGGGCGCATATCGCGTACTATGCGTCTCTGAAAAATGGTGGCAACTCGTTAAGTTTGGTTAATTTGTGCGATGAATTCGATAAGCTGATTGGCTCATCTGACCTGATAAGTGAATTTGAAGCCGAAGTGCATAAGCGAGCCGACTGGTCGGTCGAAGACCTACAAAGAGAAGCGAAAAGTTCACCGGATAAGCCAGAAAAAGTCATTGTTTATACAACAGCTTTTCGTCGCAACCCATCGGTTGTTCAGCTACGGCTTCGTCAGGCAAAGGGCATTTGTGGGCGCTGTCGAAAGCCAGCACCATTTAAACGGGCCACAGGTGAGCCCTATTTAGAAGTTCACCATAAGTTACCTCTCTCTCAGGGAGGCGATGATATTTTTGAAAATACAATAGCACTTTGCCCTAACTGCCATCGGGAAGCTCATTTTGGTTCTATACCTGTAGTTTTTAAAGATGATTGAACTGACCCTCACCGCCCGCGAAGTCCGCCGCCGTCCGAACCCTCCGGTGGGATTGAGCATCACGCTGACCTACGAGGACCGGTTCCTGCGGCGCAAGCGGCTGCTGACGGATCAGGGGCAGGCGGTTTTGCTGGATCTGCCAGAGACGACCTCGCTCGATCATGGAGATCTGCTCGTGCTCGAGGATGGGCGGGGGGTGGCGATCCTCGCTGCGCCCGAGGCATTGATAGAGGTGACGGGCGAGGATCTCACGCGCCTGGCGTGGCACATCGGCAATCGGCACACGCCCTGCCAGATCGCTGCGGGGCGGCTGTTGATCCGCGAGGATCACGTGATGGCCGATATGCTGATGCGGCTCGGCGCGACCATCCGCCGTGTCACCGAACCCTTTACCCCCGAAGGTGGTGCCTATGGGCTGGGGAGGACGCATGGCCACGCCCACTGACCTGCTGACGCTGGCGCAATGGTTCGGCGCGAACTTCCCGACCGGAGCCTTTGCCTATTCCCACGGGCTGGAGGCGATGGTCGAAGCGGGCGAGGTCACGGACGCTGCCAGCTTTGCCGAGTGGCTGGGCGATGTGCTGGAGCGCGGGGCAGGGCGGCAGGACGCGATCCTGCTGTCGCTGGCCTATCGGGGCGATGCGGCCGAGGTCGCGGAGTTGGCTTCGGCCCTGTCGGCAACGGCTGAACGGCATCTGGAAACCATAGCGCAGGGGCGGGCCTTTGGGACGGTCGTGGCCGAGGTCTGGGGCGGTGAGAAGGCCGCGTGGCCGCTGCCCGTCATGGCAGGGGCCGCCGCAAATCGCGCAGGCCTGCCATTGCCGGAAACCCTGACCTTTTATCTGCAATCCTTTGCGGGCAACCTGTGTACCATCGCGGCCCGCTGCGTGCCCATTGGCCAGACCGTAGCGCAGCGCGTATTGCGGGACATGGCCCCCGTTATCGAACGGCTGGTCAATCAGGCCGTGACCGCGAGCGAGGTCGATATCGGATCGGCAACCATGGCGGCTGACCTTGCGGCCATCCGGCATGAAACCCAAACGACAAGGATCTATCGCACATGACCGACCGTTTGAACCAAGGTCGCGTGATGGTGGCCGACCCAAATCCCAAAATGGAACAGGCGCCGCATGCGGCGTCGGACGTATTCGAAGAAGAAGGGAAATCCAAATGACTTCGCCCCACGGTCCCTTGCGTGTCGGTATCGGTGGCCCCGTCGGTGCGGGCAAGACCTCGTTGACGGCGGCGCTGTGCCGGGAACTGGCGCATCGCTGTTCGATGGCGGTGATCACCAATGACATTTACACCCGCGAGGACGCCGAGGCGCTGATGCGGATGCAGGTCTTGCCGCTGGATCGCATTCGCGGCGTGGAAACCGGCGGCTGTCCGCATACCGCCATCCGCGAGGACGCCAGTATCAATCTGGCGGCGGTGGCCGAACTGAACGAGGCGTTTCCCGATCTGGACCTGATCCTGATCGAAAGCGGCGGCGACAACCTGTCGGCGACCTTTAGTCCTGAGCTGGCCGATCTGACGATCTATGTGATCGACACCGCAGCGGGCGATGACATTCCGCGCAAGGGTGGGCCCGCGCTGACCAAGTCCGATCTGCTGGTCATCAACAAGCGCGATCTGGCCCCCTACGTCGGCGCGGATGTCGCGCGGATGGAGCGGGACGCGACCGAGCACCGCAAGGGCAAGCCCTTTGTGTTTGCCGAGGTGCGCAACGGCATCGGGCCGAGCGAGATCGCCGCGTTCATCGTGCGCGAAGGCGGGCTGGTGCTGAAAGAGGCGGCCGCCTGACGGCGGATGGGGGCTCTGCCCCCAGACCCCCGAGGTATTTCAAGAAAGATGAAAAGGGTCAGCGGGTCACGACGATTTCGTCGCTGCGCACCATGCCCAAGACATCGCGGGCGCGTTCGTCGAGGAGGTCGAGGTCGAGATATCCGTCGGACAGGCGGCGCGTGAGGTTTTCCATCCGGGCGACCTTGGTGTCGAGGACGTCGAGTTGTGCCTGCAGGAGGCGGGCCTCGGCATCGATTTCGGCGCGGCGGAACACGCCATATTCACCCTGCACCGCGGCGAAGGTGAAATAGAGCGCCATCAGGATCGCGCCGACGAAATAGAACAGGGCGCCCATTGCGGGCCGGGTACTGCGTGTCATGATCTGCCTCATCCGCCACTGACGGGCGGTTGGGTCCAGAATTGCACATCTGATTCGAAAAAGGAATCCCCCTGAAAGGTCAGGGGGATCACAATAGCTCTGGGTGGCAGCTTAGGTCAGCGAGGCCCGATAGATGCCGTCGATGGCATCGGACAGGGTGCTGTTGAATTCGTCGTCTGACTGTTGCGCAAACAGACCCTCGGCCAGACCGCGGCTGAAGGAGGCGATCATTCCCTCGTTGCGGGTCAGGATCGCATTCGCCTCGTCACGGCTGTAGCCGCCAGACAGCGCCACGACGCGCATGACGCGCGGGTGGGCGATCAGCGGGGCATAGAAATTGTCGACGCTGGGCAGCGACAGTTTCAGCATCACCGTTTTGTCGGCGGGCAGGGCGTCCAGATGTGCGAGGAGTTCGGAGCGCAGGATCGCCTCTGCCTCGGCCTTATCAGTGATCTTGATGTTCACTTCGGGCTCGAGGATCGGCATCAACCCGGCGGCAATCACCTGATCGCCCACGGCAAACTGCTGGGCGACGATCGCCTTGATCCCGGTTTCATTGGCGGCGTTGATGACCGAGCGTTCCTTGGTGCCGAACACGCCCTTGGCCCCGGCACGCGCCAGAAGCGCGTCCAGTTCGGGCATCGGCTTCATCAGCTGGACGCCGTTTTCCTCGGCTTCGAGGCCCTTGTCGATTTTCAGGTAGGGCACGACGCCTTTTTGCTCCCACAGGAACTGCGCGGTCGGAATGCCGTCAACCTCGCGGTCCATGGTCATTTCGAAGAGGATCGCGCCGATCACACGCTCGCCGGTAAAGGCAGGTGCCTTGATGATCCGGGCACGCATCGCATGCATCAGATCGAACATTTCGGTTTCGGAGGAATACTGGTCCTCTTCGATCCCGTATTGGCGCAGCGCCTTGGGGGTGGAGCCGCCACTCTGGTCGAGAGCTGCGATAAAGCCTTTGCCGGTACGTGCCTTGTCGGCCATCTGCGGGTTCATTAGTAAATCCTCTTGAAATATTGGATTATCAAGGACTTCGGGGTCAGTCGTCCCGGTCATAGTCGAGCGGGACGACCAACACAACGCTGTTGGCGCTAACGAACCTGATGCCTTTAGATCAGCCCTGCGACAGGGCCGCAACGCCGGGCAATTCCTTGCCTTCCATCCATTCGAGGAAGGCACCGCCCGCCGTCGAGATATAGGTGAAATCGGGTGCGGCACCGGCCTTGTTCAGGGCGGCAACGGTATCCCCGCCGCCCGCCACGGAGACCAGTTTCCCCGCCTTGGTCAGTGCGGCGGCCTGCTTGGCCGCGGCATTGGTTGCGGCATCGAAGGGCTCGATCTCGAAGGCGCCGAGCGGGCCGTTCCAGATCAGCGTCTTGGCTGCGTCGAGGACCTGCGCGATGTAGGCCACGGTCTGCGGTCCGGCGTCCAGAATCATCCCGTCAGCGGCGACGGCATCGGGGGCAACGGTGTCGTTGGCGGCACCTGCCTTGAACTCCTTGGCGACGACGACATCGCGCGGCAGAATGATTTCGCAGCCCGCGTCTTTGGCCTTGGCCAGAATGCTGCGGGCGGTATCCGCCAGATCATGCTCGCACAGCGACTTGCCGACATCGATCTCTTGGGCGGCAAGGAAGGTGTTGGCCATGCCGCCGCCAATGACCAGATGGTCGACCTTGCCCACGAGATTGCCGAGCAGGTCCAGTTTCGTCGAAACCTTGGCGCCGCCGACGACAGCGACGACCGGACGGGCGGGATTGCCCAGTGCCTTGTCCAGGGCTTCGAGCTCTTCTTGCATCAGGCGGCCCGCACAGGAGGGCAGCAGGCGCGCCACGCCTTCGGTCGAGGCATGGGCGCGGTGTGCAGCGGAAAACGCGTCGTTGCAGTAAATATCGCCCAGGGACGCGAGGAACGCTGCCATCTTGGGGTCGTTCGCCTCTTCCATCGGGGTAAAGCGGGTGTTCTCGACCAGAACGACGCTACCTGCGGGCAGGGATTTGAGATCGTCCCCGTTCGGGGTCTCGACAAAGGTTACCGTCTGGCCCAGCGCAGCCTCGAGTGCCGGGAGGGTGATCCGCAGCGACATCTCGGCGACGGGCTTGCCTTTGGGACGGCCAAAATGCGCGAGAAGAATCGGCAGGCCACCCTTGGCGAGAATATCCTTGATGGTGGGGACGGTCCGATCGATCCGGGTGGTGTCGGTTACGACCCCGTTTTCAACTGGAACGTTGATATCGACCCGCACCAGCACGCGTTTGCCATTCAGGTCCATGTCGTCGAGCGTCTTCCAAGCCATCTTCGCCTCCGTTAATTCGCCGTGATATGCGATAGCAGCCTCTGGTTATCGCTAATCTGACCCGCGTCAAGGCTCATCACTTGGCAAGCGAGGGTAACAGGCTTATGTCAGCTGCAAACAACGAAGATAGGAGGGCCCCGTGGCCGAGATCAAGGATCCCGAAAACACTGTCATCATCGAACTCAAGGATGGTGCGGTCGTCATCGAGCTGCTGGCGGACGTCGCCCCCAAGCACACCGAACGGATGAAAGAACTGGCCCGCGCCGGCAAATACGATGGCGTGGTTTTCCATCGCGTGATCGACGGTTTCATGGCGCAGACCGGTGACGTCGAGCATGGCAACGCCGATTCTGACAGCTTCAGCATCCGCCGCGCTGGCACTGGCGGCTCTGATCTGCCGGACCTGCCCGCAGAATTTTCGCGCCTGCCGCATGACCGCGGAACGCTGGGCGCGGCACGGTCGATGAACCCGAACTCGGCCAACAGCCAGTTCTTCATCAACTTCAAGGACAACCATTTCCTGAATGGCCAATACACCGTCTATGGCCGCGTCCTGTCGGGGATGGAATTCGTGGACAAAATCGTGCGCGGCGAACCGCCCGCGAACCCGGACAAAATGATCAGCGTGAAAGTGGCTGCCGATGCGTAACCTTGCTGCCGTCCTGCTGACCCTCGTTGCTGGCCCTGCCTTGTCGACCGGGCTGGATGTGACGGTATCGGGTCAGGCGAACGGGACCATTCATATCGACCTGTTCGAAGACGTTGCGCCCCAGCATGTCGAGCGGATCACCGCCTTGGCCTCGCAAGGGGCCTATAACGGCGTGGTGTTTCACCGCGTGATCGAAGGCTTTATGGCACAGACCGGCGACGTCGAGTTTGGCCGCATGGGCCAAGACATGTCGATGGCGGGCATGGGGGGATCCTCTCTGCCCGACCTGCCGGCCGAGTTCTCTGACCTGCCGTTCGAGCGGGGCGTAGTCGGAATGGCGCGTGCCGCCGATCCGAACTCCGCCAACAGCCAGTTCTTTATCATGTTCCAGCCGGGTTATTTCCTGAACGGAGATTACACCGTTGTGGGGCAGGTCACATCCGGCATGGAGATCGTCGACCAGATCAAGCGTGGCGAGGGGGCAAATGGTGCCGTCGTCGGGCAACCCGACATGATGACGACTGTCGTTGTGACCCAGTAACGTGTCATCTGTGTTCAAAAGAACGGGCTCCTGCGGGGCCCGTTTTTATTTTGGGGGCTCTGCCCCCGGCCCTTGCGGGCCTCCCCCGGGATATTTGGAGCACAAAGGCAGCAGCCCGCGGCGGCATAGTCCCTTTGTGCTTTAAATATCCCGGGGGTGAATGCCGAAGGCAGAGGGGGCAGAGCCCCCTGCTAGGCTCCGTTTTCAGCGAGTTCCAGTTTCTCGAGCGCGTCCATCCAGAGGGCCTCGGCGCGGTCGGTGGCTTCGACGGCTTCGGCCCACTTGCGGTTTAGCTTTTCCAGTTTCGACAGGTTTTTGTCTTCGTAGAGGCTCGGGTCGGCCAGTTCGCTGGCGACGCGGTCGCGTATTTCGTTGATTTTCTCGATGCGCTCTTCGCATTTGCGGACCTCGGCGCGGAGGGCGAGGATGGTGTTGCGATCGGCTTTTTGCGGCTTTGGGGCGAGGATCGCCAAGTCAGGTTTGTCGGTTGGCTTGTCGGCCGGTTTTTCGACGGTGAGCAGCATTTTGCGATAGGCGTCGAGATCGTCGTCATAGGGGGTGACGCGCCCCTCTTTCACCAGCCAGAGCCGATCTGCGGCCATGCTCAGGAGGTGCATATCGTGGCTGACGAGGAAGACGGCACCGGTGTAGGCCGTGAGCGCCTCGACCAAGGCTTCGCGGCTCTCGATGTCGAGGTGGTTGGTCGGTTCGTCGAGGATAAGCAGATGCGGTGCGTCCAGCGTTGCGAGCAGCAGCGACAGGCGTGCCTTCTGGCCGCCGGAGAGGCGACCGACCTCGGTTTCGACCTGAGCGGCCATCAGGCCAAAGCCCGCGAGGCGCGCCCGCAGTCTGGATTGATGCTCTTCGGGACGTTCGCGCATCAGGTGTTGCAGCGGGGTTTCTTCGACGCGCAGTTCGTCGACCTGATGCTGGGCGAAAAAGCCGATGCGTAGTTTGGACGAGGCGGTTTTCTCGCCCTCCATCAAGGGCAGGCGGTCCGACAACAGTTTCGAGAGGGTCGATTTGCCTTCGCCGTTGCGGCCGAGCAGCGCGATGCGGTCGTCCTGGTCGATGCGCAGATTGAGGTGCCGCAGGATCGGTTTGCCATCGTAACCGACGGCGCCGCCGTCGATCCTGATGATCGGGGGCGAGAGGTCCTCGGGCGAGGGAAATGTAAACACAGTCCGCGCGGCATCCTCTGGCACGCGGATGGTTTCCATTTTTTCCAGCATTTTGACGCGGGATTGCGCCTGTTTGGCCTTGGTCGCCTTGGCCTTGAACCGATCGACAAAGGATTGCAGGTGCGCGCGGCGGGCGTCCTGTTTTTTCGCCGCCTGCATCAGGACCGCGCGTTGTTCCGCGCGCTGGCGGGCAAAGCTGTCGTAGGGGCCGGTGTAGAACGTCAGTTTCTGGTTTTCGAGGTGCAGGATCGCGCCGACGGAGCGGTTCAGCAATTCGCGGTCGTGGCTGACGATGATGACCGTATGGGGGTATTTGGTCAGATAGTTTTCCAGCCAGAGCGCGCCCTCGAGATCGAGGTAGTTCGTCGGTTCGTCGAGGAGGAGCAGGTCCGGTTCCGAAAACAACACCGCCGCGAGCGCTACGCGCATCCGCCACCCGCCCGAAAAGGCAGAGCAGGGCATGCGTTGTTCTTCGTCGGTAAAGCCAAGCCCCTTGAGGATCGAGGAGGCGCGGGCCTCGGCGCTCCAGGCGTCGATATCGGCAAGGCGGGTCTGGATTTCGGCGATCCGCGCCGCGTCGGTTGCGGAGTTTGATTCTGCCAAGAGCGCCGCGCGTTCGGTGTCGGCCTTGAGAACCGTATCGAGCAGAGAGACCTCGTTGCCGGGGACCTCTTGGCTGACGCCGCCGATTTTCCAGCCGCGCGGGAGGCTGATTTCCCCGGTGTCGAGATGCAGATCACCCCGTATCAGTTTGAAAAGCGTGGTTTTCCCGGTCCCGTTCCGTCCAACGAGGCCGACCTTGTGGCCAGTGGGGATGACCGCCGAGGCGTGGTCGATCAGGACCCGCCCATCTATCGAATAGGAAATATCATCAATCCGGAGCATGGCTGCTGATTGCCCTAAGGCGCGGTCGCGGTCAATCACGGCTTTTCTTGGGAGGGCGGGCATGGTACGGGAGCCGCAATTCGTAACCGGGCCATGTTGGCCCCGCTGCAACAAAGGCTAAAGACAATGGCTATCGAACGCACCCTGTCGATCATCAAACCCGACGCAACCGAACGCAACCTGACCGGCAAGATCGTTGCCAAGTTCGAAGACGCTGGTCTGCGCGTTGTCGCCTCCAAGCGCATCCAGCTGTCCCCGGCTCAGGCTGGCAAGTTCTATGAAGTGCACGCTGCCCGCCCGTTCTATGGCGAGCTGTGTGAATTCATGGCATCGGCTCCGGTCGTTGTGCAGGTTCTGGAAGGCGAAGGCGCCATCCTGAAGAACCGCGAAGTGATGGGCGCGACCAACCCGGCAGACGCTGCCCCCGGCACCGTGCGCGCCGAATTCGCCAAGTCGGTTGGTGAAAACTCGGTGCACGGTTCGGATTCGCCGGAAGCCGCTGCGCAGGAAATCGCGTTCTTCTTCTCGGGTCTGGAACTGGTTGGCTAATCGCCAGTTCATCCGACGTTTTGAAAGGCCCGCGCGTTGCGCGGGCCTTTTGCTTTTGGGGGCTCTGCCCCCGGCCCTGACGGGCCTCCCCCGAGGTATTTGGGGAAAGCTGAAAAGCGGGGTTTAGTCCCGCAGGATCACCCACAGGGCGTGCACAATTCCGGGGATGTACCCGAGGAAGGTCAGGATCAGGTTGGTCCAGAAGTGTTTGCCCAGACCAACCTGCAGGAAAACCCCGAGCGGCGGGATGAAGATGGCGATAATAACGCGCAAGATGTCCAAAGCTGCGACCTTTCTGTTGGATGTGACTGACCAACGGGTGCAATCGGCGAAAGTTCCAATCAGGTCGCGATAAGTCCGATCTCGTTCATGAATTTGGCAAGGTCGGGCGAGAGCCCTTCTGTGGCGGTCCGGTTGCGGCAGAGGTCATCGAACCGTTTGCGCAAGGCGTCCTTTTCGGCGCCTTTGCAGTCGTTCCAGGGCCGACCCTGAAGCGCCATATGCAGTGCGTAGTAGCCGATGAAATGCGGGTGTTTGCCAGAGGCGAGCAGCCGTTCGTAGGCCGCGTCCGCGCCCATCTTGCGCAAGGACGGCGCATCCATGATCCCTGCGCGGTGCAGGTCCAGTTCCGTTGCGGGGCCTAGCCCGAGAATCGAGGTAATCGCATCGCTCATACGGCGAGTTTAATGCCCCAGATCCCGCGGGTCGAGCAGATCGAGCCCCGAGGCGGCATCATCCGGGGTGACATCCTCTTGTGTGATCTTGCCGTTGTTAGTGGCGGAGGCGGTCAGGGCGGCAGCATTGTCGCGCAGGAAGCGCATCAATGCGGCGTCGTCGAGGGGTTTGGTCATCACGCAAGAGGCACCTGCCTGTTCGAACTGGCGCATGTCGTCGCCCACCACGGCCGCCGTCAGGCCGATGATCGGTCGGGCAAAGCCTTTGTTGCGCAGGATTCGGGTCAGTTCATCGCCTGACATTTCCGGCATGAAGAGGTCGGTGATCACGACATCGGGCGGGGTTCGATCAATCATGTCGAGCGCCTTGACGCCGGAGCCTACCACGGTCACGCGGCCCATGAATTTGCGCAGGCGGGCGCTGGTGACTTCGGCGACGAGGGCGTTATCCTCTGCCAAGAGCACATGGAGTTTGCCGAAGTCGACCTCGACCGAGGGGGTGTCGTCGGCGGCTGTCAGTCGTTCGTTCAGCGCCAAGGGTTCCGGCAGGCGGATGTGATAGCCGGCACCGCCCTCGGGGGCGGCAAAATAGTCCACAGACCCGCCGAGCAGTTGCGCCGCTGTCTTTACGATGTACAGGCCCAGGCCAGAGCCATCGGCCCGGTTCCGGACGTCGGCCCCGCCCCGCTGGAAGGGTTGGAACAGGCGTTCGACCTCTTCCGGGCGGATGCCGACGCCGTCGTCGGTAATCGACCAGACGCCAAGTCTCTCTTCGCCGCGCAGACTGGGAACGCTGCGATAGCTGATGGTGATCGTGGTGCAGCGGGAATGGATGATGGCGTTGCGGATCAGGTTGCCGAGGATCTGCTTGATCCGGACGGCGTCGCCCATGCAGGCCTCGTTCGCGCCGTCTCCGAGGCGCAAGCGCAACATGATGCCGCTGGCGCGGGCCTGCATCTCAAAGGTATTGCGGATGGATTCGGCCAGATCGCCGGGGACCAGGGGTACCAGATTGACGGGTAGGTTCTTTTCCGGGTTCACGGCCTGCCGCATGTCCGACAGCACGCCGAGCAATTGGTCTGTCGCCTCGCGCAGACGGTTGCGGACGCGGGACATGTCGACCTCGGGTTCGTCCAGATCGTCCACCAGCATCGAGATCACCGAGGCCGGTGTCCGGAGTTCGTGGCTGATGATCGAGAACATCTGTTTCTGCTGGTCCTGCCGCATCGAAAGTTCGGCCAGCGTTTCCTTGAGGGCACGTTCCTGCAGGTGTTCACCGGTCACATCGACGACAAGCCCATAGACGATAGGCGAGCCGTCCACGGATTTTTCAAACCACAGGAACAGGCGGATGACCCGGGGCAGGCTGATGCCCGGCACATCCCGAAGCCGCACCAGCATGGAGGTTGTCTCGCCGGGACGTTCGAACATCAGGCGGCGCAATTCCTGCTGTTCGGCCAGATCGAACCGCCGCATCATCGAGGAGAGGTCGAACTTGGCCGGGGCGCCCAGCATGCGCTGGGTCACCGAGTCGATGGTGACAAGGCGGGAGTCGACGTCGACCGCGAAAATCCCGACGCCGGCATAGTTTCTGACGGTATTCAGGCGCCGGATCGACTTGTTCTGCTGGTCCTGCATGTGCTGGCTGAGGCTGCGCAGACCAAGGATGAGGATCACCATCGCCAGCGCGATCAGCCCGTAGATGGTCAGGACCCATTCGGCCGGGGTCGAGGCCGTCGGAGTCGAAACGATCACGCCCGTCATCGCGATGTAGATCGGCATACCGGTCGACAGCGCGGGTACGATCAGGCGGACAGGTAGTGTCAGCGTCAGCAGCGTGCACAGCACCACGACGTCCAGTAGCGGATCGAGCGTGAGCCCGAGTTGCACGAACACTCCGAGCAGCGGGAACAGCAGGGCAAACGGCAAGGCGCGCAGTACGTGGCGAGGGTTCGGAAACTGGAGAGTGCCGATCATGAACCCGAGGACGACAACGCCCGCATATCCGCAGCGCAATAATGTCGAGGTCAGGGTTTCCGGCGTCACGAATTCTTCCATGACAGGCGCGGGCAAGACCTCTGACAGGCGCGGAAACGTCACCTGAACGATGATCATCAACAGCGCGGTAATCCCCAGACCCAGCAGGATCGAAATGGCAAGGTCGAGCGTATAGGCGGGTATCTTGCCGTTGAACCGGTTGTGCAGCAACCGCGCAAACATGACCAGAGGCAGGGCTGCCAAGAGGTTCAGACCAAAGGTGAGCCCGTAAAGCGAGTCGATATCATGCGTGGTTTGCGGCACATAAGGCGCCACCCAAGGCAACCATGCTAGGATCCAGAACTGGATTGCAAAGCCGATGACCGGGATCAGCAACAACCGTGTCGGGTAAACCATGAATCCGATAATCAGCGTGCACAGAACCGTGCTGGGAAACAGATTCTCGATCAATTCCGTCGGGCTGGGTCCACCGGGCCGATAGGATATCGCAAAGGCCCAAAGAAAGGTGAACAGGAAATACACCAGCGTATGCCGGACAGCATATCTGTCGATGCGGGTCTTCAGGATCTGGAAGCGCGAACCCTCAAGGTCGCGGAACAAAAACGACTCGCGCATCTGTTGGCGCGCGTCTGCTCCTAGGCTGGAAAACGGGGTCAGCCTCTTCATTGAGCTATGTTCCGGTTACTCTTGGCATCTGGCACCTATCATACTGTGTACCGAGGTCCCCACAATCTGCCATTCGGGTAAACTGTATATGCGAAAGGCGGCGGATCGCAGGCATGGCCCCACGCCAAACATGATAGTCTGGGTTCCGTTAGGTTAGCAGTCCGCGCAGGTTGGCGTCTATGCCTGATACAATTTTGAGCAGAGTTTTCATCAACTTCTCGGCTCCTCGGCACATCCAGTTATCTTGTCGATTAAAAAATAGTCTAAATAATCGAAGACGCCCAACATATGAGCTAATGCGCTGATTTTTCACCGATAGTTCATCGAGGAAATTGCACAAACCTTCGGCACTCATCAATCTGGCCTCAGGTCGGAAACACCGATCAAAACGCCGCGCGGGGGCAATCCTGGCAGATGTCTCCCCCGACGCGACAACAGCAACACGGCTGCGGTGCTGTCATAGCTGATTTCCGGCGTCTTGCACAGAGGGCAGGGCACAGGATGGCTTTGCCGGAACCCTGCCAACAGGGGACACATATGTTCAAAAAATTTTCGCTGCCCGCTCTTTCGACTGCTGCGCTGATTGCTGGTGCAGGGTCTGCTATGGCCGTTGATTGCCCGATCAAGGTCGGCGTTCTGCACTCGCTGTCCGGCACCATGGCAATTTCCGAAACCACCCTCAAAGACACGATGCTGATGCTGGTGGACCAACAAAACGCCAAGGGTGGCCTCTTGGGCTGTCAGCTCGAGGCGGTTGTCGTTGACCCGGCCTCTGACTGGCCGCTGTTTGCGGAAAAGGCTCGCGAGCTGCTGACCGTCGACAACGTCGATGTGATCTTTGGCGCTTGGACCTCGGTGTCGCGTAAATCGGCTCTGCCGGTTCTCGAGGAACTGAACGGCCTGATGTTCTACCCGGTTCAGTACGAAGGCGAAGAATCGTCGCGCAACGTGTTCTACACCGGTGCTGCCCCGAACCAGCAGGCAATCCCGGCGGTTGACTACTTCCTCGAAGAACTGGGCGTGGAAAAATTCGCCCTGCTCGGCACCGACTACGTCTATCCGCGCACCACGAACAACATCCTTGCCGCCTATCTGGCCTCCAAGGGTATCGCTGAATCCGATATTTTCGTGAACTACACCCCGTTCGGTCAGTCCGACTGGGCGACCATTGTGTCGGACGTTGTCGCACTGGGCGCTGACGGCAAAAAGGTCGGCGTGATCTCGACGATCAACGGCGATGCCAACATCGGCTTCTACAAGG
>CALMJS010000010.1 GCA_937864535.1 uncultured Paracoccaceae bacterium | reverse complement strand
GCAAGCGTCTGGTGAACTGGGACCCGCATTTTGAAACCGCGATTTCCGACCTCGAGGTCGAGAATATCGAAAACGACGGCTTCATGTGGCACTTCAAATACCCGCTCGCGAATGGGGCGACCTACACCTACGTCGAAAAGGACGAGGACGGGAACGTCATCCTGACCGAAGAGCGTGATTACATTTCCATCGCCACGACCCGCCCCGAAACCATGCTGGGCGACGGCGCGGTAGCGGTCCACCCCGACGACGAACGCTATGCGCCGATCGTCGGCATGCTCTGCGAAATCCCGGTCGGACCCAAGCAGCAGCGCCGCCTGATCCCGATCATCACCGACGAATATCCGGACATGACCTTTGGCTCGGGCGCGGTGAAAATCACCGGCGCGCACGATTTCAACGACCACGGCGTCGCCAACCGTAACAACATCCCGCAGTACCGCCTGATGGACACCCGTGCGCAGATGCGTGCGGACGGCGCCCCCTACGCCCAAGAGGCCGCCAAGGCCGCCGACTACGCTGCCGGCAAGGCGTTCACCGTTCAGGAAATCGACGCGATCAACCTCGTGCCCGATGAGTACCGCGGTCTGGATCGTTACGAGGCCCGCAAGCTGGTGGTGGAAAACATCATCGCCGAGGGTCTGGCCGTCATGACCAAGGCCAGCGACACCCGTCTGGGCAAATCGGCCCTCAAGGACGGCGAAGAGGGCGCGGACGATCTGGTCCCGCTGATCGAAGCCAAGAAAATCATGCAGCCGTTCGGTGACCGCTCCAAGGTGGTGATCGAACCGATGCTGACCGACCAGTGGTTCGTCGAAACTTCGAAAATCGTCGGCAAGGCACTGGACGCCGTCCGCACCGGCAAGACCAAGATCATGCCGGAGTCGGGCGAAAAGACCTATTACCACTGGCTCGAGAACATCGAACCCTGGTGCATCTCGCGCCAGCTGTGGTGGGGTCACCAGATCCCCGTGTGGTACGGGCCTGAGGAACTCAAACTGTCTCCAAAAGGATTTTGTGCTGCGGACGCTATTTCTGCGGTTGCGCAGGCAAAAGCATATTACGGCGATAATGTCCAAATCGAGTTGGTCGACTTCAATACCGCCATATCGATGGGTGCCGGTAGCCACGGCTGTATTCCGATGTCTATTGGGGCCGATGGAAGTAAGACCGTCAGGCTATTCCGCGACCCCGACGTGCTGGATACCTGGTTCTCGTCGGGCTTGTGGCCCATCGGTACACTGGGCTGGCCGAACTGGGACGAAAGCACGTCGAAATACTTCCCCACCGACGTGCTGATCACCGGCCAGGACATCCTGTTTTTCTGGGTGGCCCGCATGATGATGATGCAGCTGGCCGTCGTCGACGACATCCCGTTCCACACCGTCTACCTGCACGACCTCGTCCGCGACGAGAAGGGCAAGAAGATGTCGAAAACCACGGGCAACGTCATCGACCCGTTGGTGATCATCGACCAATACGGGGCAGACGCCCTGCGGTTCACCAACGCAGCCATGGCCAGCATCGGCGGCGTTCTCAAACTGTCCGAAGACCGGATCAAAGGCTACCGCAACTTTGGCACCAAGCTGTGGAACGCCAGCCGCTTTGCGGAAATGAATGGCGCCGTCCACGGGATCGAGGGCATCCCCGCAGCGACCCAGACGGTCAACAAATGGATCATCGGCGAAACCGCCCGCGTCCGTGAAATCGTGGACGACGCCCTGACGGCCTATCGCTTTAACGACGCTGCCCTCGCGCTCTACGCCTTTGTGTGGGGCAAGGTCTGCGACTGGTACGTCGAATTTTCCAAGCCGCTGATCCTCGACGGCAACCCCGAGGTCAAGACAGAGACGCAAAAGGTCATGGGCTGGGTCATCGACCAGTGCCTGATCATGCTGCACCCCGTCATGCCCTTCATCACCGAAGAACTGTGGGGCACGCTGGCTGACATGCGCGGCAAAATGCTGGTGCACGCGGACTGGCCCACCTACACCGCAGCCGACCTCGTCGACGCAGAGGCCGACGCCGAAATGAACTGGGCGATTTCGCTGATCGAAGGCATCCGATCTGCGCGCGCCCAGATGAACGTCCCTGCGGGACTTTATGTGCCCGTAGTGATGCAAGAGGCCGATGTGGCGGCCAGATCGGCGCTGGCAAACAACGAGACCCTGATCAAACGCCTCGCGCGGATCGGCGACGTGACCGAAGCCGCCGAAGCCCCGAAGGGCTCGATCACCATCACAACCAAGGGCGCGACCTTTGCCCTGCCTTTGGCGGATATCATCGACGTCAGCGCCGAAAAGGCCCGCATCGAGAAAGTCCTGGGCAAGCTGCAAAAAGAACTCGGCGGCCTGCGCGGTCGGCTGAACAACCCCAACTTTGTCGCTTCCGCGCCAGAAGAAGTGGTTGACGAAGTCCGCGCCAATCTAGCCTTGCGCGAAGAGGAAGAGACCCAGTTGAACGCTGCCCTCGCGCGTCTGGCCGAGATCGGCTGACATGGGGAGGGGGCGCTGCCCCCTCGGCCCTTCCGGGCCTCACCCCCGGGATATTTAAGGCACAAAGGCATAAAAAGGGGCGCAAGGTTGACACCTCCGCCCCTTTTTTCATCTTTCTAAAAATACCTCCGCCGGAGGCACTGATCCGCGAAGCGGGTCAGATTAGGCCCGTTCGGAATACTCGATGGTATCCGTATTGACGATGATCATCTCGTCGGTCGCGATAAACGGCGGAACCATAACGCGAACGCCATTATCGAGGATCGCGGGCTTGAACGAGTTGGCAGCGGTCTGGCCTTTGACAACCGGTTCGGTCTCGACGATTTTGCAGACGACCTTTTGCGGGATCGAAACGGCAAGGGCTTCTTCGCCATAGTATTCGACGGTGGCGGTCATGCCATCCTGCAGGAACGGGCGGCGTTCGCCAAGAAGTTCGGCGTCGATCTCTACCTGTTCAAAGGTATCGGCATCCATGAACACCAGACGGCCGTCGGTTTCATAGAGGAACTGCTGGTCTTTCTGGTCCAGACGGACGCGCTCGACCTTGTCTTCCGAGCGGAAGCGTTCGTTGAGTTTGCGGCCATCACGAATGTTCTTCATTTCAACCTGGGCAAACGCGCCGCCTTTGCCGGGCTTGACGTGGCTGACCTTGACCGCAGCCCAGAGGCCGCCTTCGTGTTCAAGGATGTTGCCGGGTTTAATTTCGTTGCCGTTGATCTTGGGCATGGGTCGTCTCTTTTTCGTGACAAGGGTTGTCGGGCAGCGAAGGCCACTTACATGAAAAGCTGCGCCAACGAATCCGGCGCTGAATACGCCATATCCGCCAAATCACCTATGCGCTGAGTGCATAGCTGCCATTCCAAATAAGGGCCCCCGAATCGGATCGAAATAGGGATATTGCCCCTCACGCCAGAACCACAAGAGCAAAAAGAATAAAGGACGCGAAATGACTGATTTCGTTGATGGCACCGCATTCAACAACGAACAAGGCAACCGGGCGCGCAAACTGTTCGCCGCTGTTGTTCTCGCTGCGTTGGACGATGCGATTGCCGATGACAAGAAGTACGGCAACGGGCCGGAACAAATCGCCCGTTGGGCACGGTCGCGTGATGGCCGTGAAGTGCTGACCTGCGCCGGGATCGACCCGAATGAACGCGTCGTAAAGGGCCTTATGGAATTCGTTTCCAAGGGTATTCGTACCTCGGTCGCGTTGTCGCGCGAAGAGAGCGAACGCCGGAATGCTGCTGCACACGACGAAGCCGCATAAGGCCACATAGCTGCCATAGACAGAAAAACGCGGTCCGCTGCTCGGGCCGCGTTTTCGTCTGGTATGGATGGACGTGATGCCAAGAGGCGTCGCATTTGCCCCCCTCGATGTTCGGCGCCAAGACAGCCGCGGGCTGCCGGTGACGCTACAACGCATCAGGGCGGACAGGAGGCCACATGGCAAAGGCAATCATGATCCAAGGCGCAGGATCGAACGTGGGTAAATCCATGTTGGTCGCAGGGCTGTGCCGGGCGTTGCTGCACCGCGGTATCACGGTTGCGCCGTTCAAGCCGCAGAACATGTCGAACAATGCTGCCGTGACCATCGACGGTGGGGAAATCGGTCGGGCACAGGCGCTTCAGGCTTTGGCGTCGCGACTAGAGCCGCATACCGACATGAACCCGGTCCTGTTGAAACCGGAGACCGATGTCGGGGCACAGGTCATCGTGCAGGGGCGCCGGGTCGCGACGCTCAAGGCGCGCGACTATGGCAAGATGAAACAGAGCCTCATGCCAGCTGTGCTCGAGAGCTTTCACCGGCTCGCCGCGAGCTATGACGTCGTGGTGATCGAGGGGGCCGGCAGCCCAGCAGAGGTCAACCTGCGGGCGGGTGACATCGCCAACATGGGCTTTGCAGAGGCGGCGGATATTCCGGTCATCCTGATCGGCGACATCGACCGTGGCGGCGTGATTGCGCAGTTGGTGGGCACCCATGTGATCCTGCCCGAGGATGACCAGAACCGGATCAAGGCCTTTGCGATCAATAAATTCCGGGGCGACACCAGCCTGTTTGCCGAGGGGATGGAGATCATCGCCGAGCGCACGGGCTGGTCCGGTCTGGGGATTGTGCCGTGGTTCGAGCAGGCGTGGCGCCTGCCTGCCGAGGACATCATGGACCTGCGCGGACGGCCCGGCGGCCCTGTCAAGATCGCGGTACCGCGCCTCAATCGTATCGCCAATTTCGACGATCTCGACCCGCTGTCGGCGGAACCGGAGGTCACCGTCGATATCGTCGAGGCAGGCCGCCCCCTGCCCGCGGATGCGGATCTGGTGCTGATCCCCGGCAGCAAATCGACGATTGCGGATCTGGCACATTTCAGGGCACAGGGCTGGGATATCGACTTGCTGGCGCATGTGCGGCGCGGTGGCAGGGTGCTGGGCATTTGTGGCGGCTATCAAATGTTGGGTCGGGAAATCCGCGATGATGAGGGTATCGAAGGGGCACCGTCACGCGCGGCGGGCCTCGGGCTGCTGGACGTGATCACCGAGATGAAGCCGCACAAGCGGCTGGCGCTCAGCAATGCGTCCCATCTCGCCAGCGGCGAGGCGGTGACGGGCTATGAAATCCACATTGGCCAGACGCACGGTCCGGACTGTGATCGGGCATGGCTCGAGGTTGACGCACGCGGCGAAGGCGCGGCCAGCCAAGACGGGCGGATCATGGGCTGCTATATCCACGGGCTGTTCGCGGCAGACGGGTTCCGCAAGGCGTTCCTTGCAGATCTGGGAGCGCGATCAGCGCCGGGGTACGGCGCCTCGGTAGATGCGGCGCTGGATGCACTGGCTGACCATCTGGAGCGCCATCTGGACATCGACCAGATCATCGCCCTGTCGGGGCCGGTCCACGCGGCCACCCCACGGGAGTGATCTATTCAAAGTCTTTCTGGGCCAGCGCGCTATAGATCTCGCGGCGCACCAGTTTGCGGACGTTGCGGGTGATCCGCTCGCCCAAAGCGCCCTGCAACTCTTCCCGCAGGACCTCGCGCACCAGATCGCGCAACATGGCTTCATCGATGACCGCGCCCAAGGGCGTGGCCTCGTCCAGAACATCCGGCAGATCGTCCAGATCGTCCATTTCGGGATCATCACTCGGGAAATAGTCGTCCGGATCTGGAATATAGGCGGCCTGCTCAGACGTCATTTCCTCAGACTCGCTCTCTATCTGGACCTGATCGGCAGGATCGGTCGCTCTCTCTTCGAATTCGTAGCCCGCCTCGGCCAGATCAAAGGGGGATCCGCCCGTCGCCATCGACAGCACATCGGCGCCGATCTCTTCGTCCTCGTCATCGGCGACATGGACAAACGGGGCCTCAGGCACCGCATCAAGGGCGAGCCGCGTTTCGGGTGCGGGATCGGCCATCGGGCGCGCGATCCGCTGCACGATCGGCTCTATCAACGGGTCCAGCTCGGTGCCATCCGGTTCCCAGTCGTCACGCTGGATGTTCACCGCCGCCTCGAGTTCGGCAATCATCCGTTCCAGTTCGGACATGCGGTCCGCAACGCTGGCAGGGCTGTCATCAGCGTCGGCCAAGTCTCTGGCGGCATCAGCCTGACGGGCCAACGCGGCGCCGGACTCCAGCATATCGCGAAAGGTCTGAGCGGCAGCCTGCGGCGCAATCTGGGCCTGCGCCGGCATGACGGGCTCTGATGTCGAGTCAGGGACCTCGGATTCGACGACGCGCAGGGCGGCGGTCAAAACAAATTTGTCAGGCTGCTGGGTCACAGGCGATTCCGCATGTGTTGCCATGAACGGACGGCCGCGGGACCAGTCGTTATCCGCCACAAGCCTGCGAATAGACGATAGTACGTCTTCGATATCCACATTCGTGACTGGATCGCTCATGTCTTATTCCCAATCTGCCTCGGGAAAAACTGTAGCGAACAAGAGTGGACCGCACAACCAACCCGGTGATGCGGTCCGCATAATTTCAGTCCTGTTGCCCCAAAATCCGGTCCAGTGCCGCACCTTGCGGCGAAAGGGCGACCGGTGCCTTGGCGACCAAATTGTAATAGGCTTCAACGTCATAGAGCGTCACGTCGAGGTTCAGGCTCTCTGCGGTGAGCAGCCCCATCGTCGACAACACCGCATAAGAGGCCAGAACCACCGTCGACTGCGCGTCCACCAGATTGGCCCGCGCGTCGAGAAGGTCCTGTTCCGCGTTCAGAACGTCAATCGTGGTGCGAGAGCCGGCGTTCGCCTCTTCGCGCACACCGTCAAAGGCGAGTTGCGCCGCATTGACCTGCTGCTGATAGGCTTCGCTGGCGGCGACAGCGACCTGATACTGGGCATAGGCACTAATGACCGCCTGTTCGATGCTCAGGCTGGCCTGATGCAGGGCCGCGCGGTATTCATCCAGATTGGCCTGCGCCGCACGCTGGCGGCTGGCAATCAGGCCGCCCGAATAGATCGGCCCCGACAACGACAGTTCGACCTGCCCCGCATAATTCAGATCCTCATCCGCACCGGTCAGAGCCGTCAGATCCAGCGTCGGGCGCGTCGCGCGGTTCGACATATCCGCTGCCAGTTCCTGCGCACGGACCGTGTGCTGCAACTGCACGATCGAGGGGTGGTTTTGCAGCGCATAGGCCACAGCCGAGGCCTGATCCATCGGCAGACGTGCTACGGGCGCGGCATCGAGAGACGTCGGCACCTGACCTACGGCAACGCGATATGTTTCGCGGGCGTTCACCTGGTTGCCCTGCGCGACAGCCAAAAGGCTGCGGGCAGAGGCCAGCGCCGCCTCGGCCAGGGACACATCGGTGCGGGTCACCTCACCCACGTCGAACCGGTCCTGTGCGGCACGCAATTCCTGGGTCAGAACCCGCACATTGCTTTCGCGCAGGCTGGTAAATTCGGCGGTGCTGCGCACATCCAGATAGGCAGAGATCGCATCAATCAACACCTCTTGTTCGACCGAGAGCAGCGCCTGCCGCGAGGCAAGGACCGCTTCTTTCTTGGCTTCGACTGTCATGCGACCGATACCGCTGTCGAACAGCGACTGGGTCAAACGCAGAGCGCCCTCAACCGTCGGATCGGACCAGTCCTGCCCCGCACTGCGGTTCGGAACCCAAGTCGAGGTCGACTTAATCGCCCAAGTGATCGTCGGACGCAGCGCCGCAACCGCCTGCGCGACATCTTCGTCGGCGGCGCGCAACACGGCACGATTTTTTTCCAGAAGGCCGCTGTTGTTGTAGGCAGCCGCCAGTGCACCGCCCAGGCTCTCTGCACTCGCCGTCTGGGCGGCCAGGATCAGCGCGAGCGCCGTAGTGGCCGAGGCGAAGGTCTTACGAAACGACATCAAATCCCTCAATCTGTCTGGTTTCGACCTCCGCCTCTGGCACATTACAGAGCGAAGGACGTTTGTTTGCGGAACCCGGCCAATACCGGCGCCGATGCGTTGAACGCATGACGCCAGTTAATCCGTCCATCCAATTTATAGCCAACGCGCACGACGCCAAGGTTCCCCTCGGCAAAAATCGCGGCGACGCGACCGCCCTCTTTGACCTGAGCGGCCAGAGAATCGGGGAACTGTTCGATGGCGCCCTGCAAAATCACAACATCATAGGGACCGGATTTGGCAACGCCTGCCGGCAGATCGCCCGTCATGATCGCGGCATTGTCAACGCCATGTTCCGACAGGATCGACTGCGCCTCATCAGCGCGGGTCGCATCATCTTCGAGGCCGACAACAAAATCGGCGATCCGGGCGATTACAGCCGTCGAATAGCCCAGCCCGCAGGCCACATCCAACACGACCTCAGTCGGCTGAATATCAAGCGCATCCAACATCTTAGCCAAGGTCCGCGGATCAAGGATCACCCGCCCGCCCAGATCGAGATTTTCCCCGATATAGGCCACTTCACGCATGGTGGTCGGCACAAAGGCCTCACGCGGGACAGCAAGGAAGGATTCGATGATCGGGAACTTGGTGACGTCCGACGGGCGGATCTGTGCGTCAACCATCATGGTCCGGCGGGTGGTATAGTCAGCCACGATCTAAACTCTTTCGTTCAGTTCCAGTTTGGGTCATCCCATATCTACCCCGATCATGCAACCGCGGAAAGCCAAGAATGCCATTTTGCCCCGCTTGCGGCCCGTCAAATTGATCTGAGCCGTTTTCGGCGAAAGGTGATTGCATCCCCCAAAAGGTTGGTGTAGGTCCGCCTCACCTCTGGCGGCGAGTTGGCGGAGAGGTTACGCACCGGATTGCAAATCCGTGTAGACCGGTTCGATTCCGGTACTCGCCTCCACTTTCATCCCGATAGTCGCACAATATGACCGCAGCCCTGACTGATCGCCACGCGTGGCCATTTTAGCGTTCGGACTTTCGCCCCGACAATAATGGGCGCCCCGATGAGAGACGCCCATCAGAGAGTCGATCGCGACTCATAGGGGTAGCCGACCGGATTTGCCAGAGATCAGCTATCACCGGTTATGCCTGCCTCGGCCATGCAGCGCCGTGCCAGATCGCGCGATGTGGCGCTGCCTGACCCGGTCACCAGACAGTCCATCGCCTTGCCGAGTTGGTCGATATCGCAGCCCAATACGGCGTAGCTGCGCGTCAGCGCGTCGAGGCGGTGGATCGCCGGATCAACGTCTTCGGCCTTGGCCGTCGCCAGCCCACCCAGCAGGTCGAGCCATGTCGATACAGCCATCTGACCAGTCACCAGACAGCGCGGCGGGGTGTCGGCAGACACGGCCGCCGCGCCAAGTGTCGCGACGACGCACGCCAGACCCAACGGCGCGATCATGCGCGGCGCCCACGACGCAGTACGCTCAGCCCGCCAAGCGCGGCACTCAACAGCCAGACACCCGCCGGCAGCGGCACGGCAGGCAACGGCTCGGCAAAGTTATAGAGATAGGCAGCGCCGCTATCGTTGAGGCCCACATTGCGATGGGCACCTACAATCGCTTCTGTTCCAAAGATCGCGACAGAAAGACCGAAGTTATCATATTCCGTGACACCGGTTAACTTGGCGATTTGCGCTCCCGTCAGCAAATCAAAGAAATAGGCCGAGCCGCTGTCCGCGCCATTTTCGTCATTAGCATGGGCTCCGACAACCGCCGTCGTCCCTGAGATGGCGACAGAAACGCCGAAATGGTCATTGGCCGCGCCATCGTTGGCGGTCAATTTACCGATTTGCGCGCCCGTAACCGTATCGAACAGATAGGCCGAGCCACTGTCGGTGCCTTGGACGTCATCCATAGAGGCCCCGACAATCGCTGTCGTCCCAGAGATCGCCACGGAATAGCCGAAGTAATCTCCCGCAGCGCCATCGTTGGCGGTCAGCTTGGCGATCTGTGCGCCTGTCACCGTATCGAACAGATAGGCCGAGCCATTGCCATCATCTTTAAAGGCCCCGACAATCGCCGTCGTTCCTGAGATCGCGACAGAAACGCCGAAACTGTCCAATTCCGCGCCATCACTTGCCGTCAACTTGGCAATCTGTGCACCCGTCATCGAGTCAAACAAATAGGCCGATCCGCTATTAATGCCATTATCATCATCACCTTCGGCCCCGACAATCGCCGTTGTTCCTGAGATCGCCACGGAATTGCCGAACAGATCTCCCGCCGCGCCATCGTTGGCGGTCAACTTGGCAAATTGCACGCCAGTCGCTGTATCGAATAAATAGGCCGAGCCGCTGTATGTGCCATTGTCATCATTGCCATATGCCCCGACAATCGCTGTCGTCCCTGAGATGGAGACGGAACTGCCGAAATGGTCAGCCGCAGCCCCATCGTTCGCGGTCAATTTAGCGATGTGTGCGCCAGTCGCCGCATCGAACAAATAGGCCGAACCGCTGTCTGCGCCACTATCATCATCTAGCATGGAACCGACGATCGCTGTCGTCCCGGTGATGGCGACTGAAATGCCGAAATAATCATTTGCCGCGCCATCGCTGGGGGTCAATTTTGTCTCGTCAATCGTGGTTGCACAAACGCCTGACGCGGTGAGCGCCGCGCAGGAAACGGCAAACATCAATAGGGAATTTCTGACTTTCATCACTCTTAACATCTCCAAAAATCTGTAATCGACAATCAGACAGTCATGAATTTGACCAATGCGACATAAAAGCTCGCGCAATAGGCGACGTCTAAAGCGCCTGTTGCACCTCAACGCAGCCACACGCGACATTCAAAAACAAGTCATGGAAACCTGCCGCTGGCCCGGAAATGCAACCACGCTGACCTGCCACAGAACTTTCATCCAGCCGCGACCGGAGCCCGGTTGGTGTTTAC
>CALMJS010000009.1 GCA_937864535.1 uncultured Paracoccaceae bacterium | reverse complement strand
TAAACACCAACCGGGCTCCGGTCGCGGCTGGATGAAAGTTCTGTGGCAGGTCAGTGCGGACGCTGAAATGCTTGCGGCAGCCCTTGCATCGGTAGGGCATAGGCTTGTGGTCTTTACACTCCGCCACATCAACCGAACCACAGTGGCCGCAAACAGGTTCATCGCCCCAGCGCTTACCCTCAAAAAACTTTCGCGCGGCTTCTTCATCCGGGAACTTGCGGAAGAACTCAAAGGTGGAGAGTGTTTCAGGCTTCGACATGGTGCAAGCTCCTTCTGCACCATTAACAATCTAACTAGCCAGATCACGCAAGTGAATTTTGGCTAGTTAAGTATATAAGCCCCCTTTTTTTGGCCAACGATACGGCCTTTGTTCCAGGCAGGACGTAGCGCGCGGATGGCGGGTAAGCTTCGTGTTCCCATGATGGATCCTCCATCCACCACACCCACCCACATCGACAACCCGACGTTGACAAGACATCATAGCATACGATGCTGCAGCGCACCGCATGTCAGCTTTGAGCCCAAATCGCCCACGTCAATCTGAGAAGACTTCGCGGTGGCGACCGTCACGGCCGGCCCATTCCGGGCGTTTACTCAAGCGCTCGGTGCCGCCTTGCAGCGTTGGCCAGACTGGCAATCGTTCGGCCAGATGCGTGGCAGCTTAAGTCCTGATCAACGCCAGGGAGAACCTTGGATTTCATACTATTGACCACGGCAGACTATATACGATAATAATAGTCAGGAATAGAATGCTGTTGAGGAACTTGACATGATCCAACCCAAAATCTCACTATTTTCCGCTGGGAAATCCTTCAAGGCGCTTCGTGTGGAAGGTGTCGCTGGTGCCTGTATGCCGGAACATTCAAGTACCATGGAGGCAGTGGTTACAATCCTGTCGGGCAAGGCGCGGTTGGACATAGCCGATGAAAGTCACGAATTGGAAGCTGCTAACGTTTTTGTCATACCCGCAGGTGTTCCCCATTCGCTTGTTCTTGTAGAAGACACTCTTGCTAGTGTCGTCATGCCCATCGAGTCTGAAATCAAGTTCGCTTAGGTGGATGTGCGGTGCGTCTGATCTTGCGTTTGACCGTCAGATTGCCTCGCCTTTGCAGAGAATGGCCGCTCTTCCGCCCCCCCCCATATCTTTCAGATTTACAACTGCACCACATGCTGAGTGCTTGCAGCGAATTCACACTTAGTCCGCATCGCTGACCTTCACCCACAATAAATGCTGCGCGATGCACGAATGGCCGGTCTGGTGAAGCTGCGACGCAGCGCTTGGCCATCAATAGAAGGTCCGGATTGGGCCGGGAGCGACTACGTTCTGAATTGGGTGCAAAGTGGCAGATATGTCTCGAAGGTTGTGGCTACCGGTGAGATACTCAAAACCCAAGCCGACGCTGCAGCTGTCAGAAAATTCGGTGGGCAAATCCGACGCAGATCGACGACGCAGCAGTAATCGGCTTGCTACTCATCCGTAACGTCGTGCTAGTTTGCGGCGTTTGTTAATGTCTGACGTGTGATTTTGTTGTCTCCTCGTCGACAATTTCGGTATAGTGGTATTGTGTTTAGCCGGTCCGCATCCGGTGGATTGCCGGCCAAAATCGGTGGGACACTTTCACGCAAAATCGAGCTGAAAATCGCTTGTTGCGGCTGTCCCACTTTTCCTCAAATTATTGATTTAGAAGTAAAAACACACGCCGCCCCCGGGCACCATTTACTTGCAGGGTAGGTTCTGTAAGTGTATGTTTCAAAATGATAGTTGCCCAAAACGCTCTACTATGCGGGGCCTTTAAGTACGGTTTAGCGACATGCTAGGCTGAGGTATGGCTTCCGTGCCGCGAGATTTTCAAGGGGAATGACGGCAAGTCGCAGTCTGTCGCGTGCTGCGCCTGTCTTGACTGGCTTTACAGCGCCAATGGTCTGGTGAAATGGTTCTGCGCCACTAAGGGTTTCAGCCGGCGCGCCTTGATGGTATTGCACCATATTCGGTACTGTCCGGCCCAATAGGGACTGACGTGCCGATTTTGCACTGATCCGGCCAAGAAAGGCAGACGCCACACATGCAAATCCCGTTTGTAAAAGCGGCTTGGCACCATGTGCGCTATGCCCCGTTGTGGTCGGCGCTGGTCATCTCGCGGCAAAAGACGTTCGAAGGCCGGTCCCGGGCGCTGGGCAAATTTGTTGGTCTGGTGGTGCGGTGGTTTCCATTGGCGCGACGCCGCATTGATCGGGAAATTCTGCGGGTCTACCCGGATATGTCACCGTCCGAACGATCGAGCCTGCGCGGGGACATGGGCCAGCATTGGGGGCGGACGCTCTACGAGATCTATCATCTCGCGGATTTCCAGTCGCAGGTCGATAGGATTACCGTTTCAGGTCAGGGGCTTGAGACAATCGAAGAGGCCCGGACCAAGGGCAAGGGCGCGATTATCGTTTCCGGTCACTTTGGCCAGTGGGAGGCGATCCGCGCGGTTCTGAAATCACGGGGATTGGAGTGCGGCGCGGTCTACAAGCCGCAAAAGAACCGTCACTATCAACGCAGACTGCTTGCAGGGATCGAGGTGGGGGGCCAACCGATCATCCCGACCGGAGCGCAAGGCACCCGTGCTCTGGTCCAGCACTTGCGGGCTGGCGGAATTATCGCGATCTTGCTGGACGAAAAATACCCGGGCGGAGAGATGATCCCGTTTCTCGGTATTCCGGCGATGACCTCGCTCTCGGCGGCGCAGCTTGCTCTCAGGTATGACCTGCCGATGGTTCCGGCGTTCGGGACCCGGCTGGACGGTGGCGATGCCTTTGCGGTCGAGTTCGAGAGCGAAATTCCGCATTCTGACCCGGTTACAATGACGGCAGCCTTCAACGAACGCCTGTCGCGTCGCATCCTCGCCGATCCGGCCCAATGGTATTGGCTGTTGCGGCGGTGGGGCCGGGTCCAGCCTCTGGGTCGAGAGGAAAACGGGCCGCCTGTGCGCTGAACACAGGCGGCCCGTCTATGTCAGATCACCAAGCGGATGGCAAAGGCGACGACTGTCAGGACGGCGACGCTGGCGAGCCAGAGCCCGATAAACCAAAGCCATTTCGAAACCAGTGAACGTGCCATCAGTGATACCCCTCGTTGGGGTCCATCTTGCCGCGGAACACCCAGTAGGAATAGGCCGTATAGCCGAGGATGATCGGCAACAGGATCACCGCCCCGACCAGCGCAAAGGCAAGGCTGCTCTCGGGGGCGGCGGCCTCCCAGATCGACAGCGAGGGCGGCACGATCATCGGATAAAAACTGATGCCGATGCCGACAAAGCTGACGATGAACCAGCCCAATACACTGAGGAAGGGCGAGGCCGCACGGTGATCGTTCAGCCCGCGGAAGAACGTCCAGACGAGGCCGATCATGATGAGGGGGACAGACATGGTCCACAGGCTGCCCGGCAGGTTGAACCACCGTTCAAAGTAGACAGGGTCCTGGAACGGGGTGAACACGCTGACGATCCCGATCAGCGACAAGGTCGCGACGCCGAGCACATAGGCATACCGGCGCATCTGGATTTCCAGCGAGCCTTCGGTCTTGAGCACCAGCCAGGTTGCGCCCAGCAGGGCATAGCCCACGACAACCGCGACGCCGGTCAGGACCGAAAACGGGGTCAGCCAGTCGAACCAGCCGCCCGCATAGGCGCGGTCGACGACTTCAATGCCTTGGACGAGGGCGCCCAGAGCGATGCCTTGGCTAAAGGCCGCGACCAGCGATCCGCCAAAGAACGCAAAATCCCACACGGCCTTCCATCGTTTGGTCCGCCAGCGATATTCAAAGGACACCCCCCGAAACACCAGTGCCAGCAGCATGATGATGATCGGGATATAGAGCGCGGGTAGTACAATCGCATAGGCCAGCGGGAACACGGCAAACAGCCCGCCGCCCCCCAGCACCAGCCATGTTTCGTTGCCATCCCAGACCGGCGCGACAGAGTTCATCATCAGGTCGCGGTCATGGTCGGATTTCGCAAAGGGGAACAGAATGCCGAGCCCGAGGTCGAACCCGTCGAGCACAACATAGGTGAGCACGGCAAAGGCAATCAAACCGGCCCAGATGAATGCGAGATCAGAATACATCGGGTGTGTCCTTATTTATCCGCGCCCGAGGGCGTTTCTTGCAGAGAGAGGGCGGCACCAACGACCGCACGGATCGGGCCATCGGTCAGGCCCAGCTTGGCGGTCGAGGCGGGCTTGTTCATCATGCGCAGGATGTAGAACGTGCCCGCGCCAAAGACGAAGAAATACACAACGATAAAGGCCAGAAGCGAGGTCGCAACCGCAGGCGCATCGACCGGGGCCAGACTGTCCGAAGTGCGTAGCAGCCCGTAGACCGTATAGGGCTGGCGGCCGACTTCGGTCGTGATCCAGCCTGCCAGCACAGCGACAAAACCCGTCGGTCCCATCAGCAGCGCCGTGCGATGCAGCCATTTGCAGTCATAGAGCGTGCCGCGCCAGCGGGCGAAGAGGCTCCAGACACCCAGTCCCAGCATGGCGAACCCGAGGCCGACCATGATCCGGAAACTCCAGAACAGGATGGCGACAGGCGGTTCCTCATCGTCCGGGATCGTGTCCAGACCTGCCATCGGGGCATTGAGGTCGTGATGCAGGATCAGCGAGCTGACCTTGGGGATTTCGATCGCGTAGTCGATGGTCCGCTCTTTGGAATTGGGAATGCCGAACAGGATCAGCGGCGCACCCTCCGGGTGGCTGTCATAGTGCCCCTCCATCGCCATGATCTTGGCGGGCTGGTGTTCGAGCGTGTTCAGACCATGCGCGTCACCGGCGAAAATCTGGATGGGGGTTACGATTGCGGCCATCCACATGGCCATCGAGAACATCCGCCGCGCCTCGGCATTGGTCCGGTCCCGCAGCAAGTGGAGCCCGCCGACTGCCCCCACGACCAGAGAGGTCGTCAGATAGGCCGCCAGCACCATATGCACGAGCCGATAGGGGAAGGAGGGGTTGAAGACGATTTCCCACCAGTCAAGCGGAATGAACTGCCCCACATCGTTCACGCCATAGCCCGCCGGCGTCTGCATCCAGCTGTTCACCGACAAAATCCACGTCGCCGAGGTCAGCGTACCGACAGCAACCATCAGGGTGGCGAACATATGCAGCCGGTCGCCAACGCGGTCGCGGCCAAACAACATAATGCCCAGAAAACCCGCTTCGAGGAAGAAGGCCGACATGACCTCGTAGGCCATCATCGGGCCGACGACTGGGCCCGCCTTGTCCGAAAAAACCGACCAGTTCGTACCGAATTGGTAGGACATCACGATCCCCGACACGACACCCATGCCAAAGGCGACGGCAAAGATCTTCTTCCAGTAGGTGAACAGGGTCAGATAGGTTTTGTTCCGCGTCATCAGCCACAGGCCGTTCAGCACGGCCAGAAAACTGGCCAAGCCAATCGAAAAGGCGGGAAAGATAATATGGAAGGAGACAGTGAACGCAAATTGCATGCGTGCGAGCGTTTCGGCAGTCAGGTTTTCAAACATTGAAAACTCCTTTTTCAGAGCGGCGCGCCGGCCGACACTGGCAGTTCGAGCTAAGATGCATCAAACATATTGAATATATAATGTATAGGTGCGACAGCAGGAGACGACCAATTTGCCGCAGTGCCGATGCCTTTGGCGCAGCGCAGACAAGCGGATGCAAAATGTGAGTGGGGTTTTGGCGCGCTCCGATTGCGGCGAGAGCGGGCATGAACGGCGGGATGTGTCGCGGCGGCGCAGCCGTGATAGGTCGCCGAGGTCCGGAACAGCACGATTCGCTGCCCCAGACCCCTTGGTGATGCGGCTAGGGCGTCAGAGCCAGCCCGCCTCTTTGATGATATCGATCGGCGCAACGCCAATCCCCGCGACCTCTGTCGCCCCGGCCAGCAGTGCGGCCTCGTGCATTGTGGCCAGTGCACCGGGGACCTTGTGCAGGGTGTAGCCTTGCTCGGGGATGCGGGCGAGGTAATCGGCGGTATCCTGAACCATCTTTTCCGCCCGTGCTTTGGTCGCCGGATCGAGGTCCGAGGGCGTGGCAGCGGTCCGGACCAGTTGCACGATGTCAAAGTCGAGACAGTAGGGGACATCCTCCATGAAGGGGGCATTGTCGTTCATATGCTTTTTCGACTGTTCGAGCAGCGGGACGCGATTGCGATAGGGCCGACCAAGGGCGTGGTGAATCCACAGGATATGCACCACCCCGCCAATATCGGCGATATCGGGGTCATGGTTCATGCGGTACAGCTTGCGAAAACCCCACTGCAGGATGCGGGATTTATACGGCCGCAACAGATCGGTTTTTGAATCCATCAGGTCCCGTTCGGTGGCGTCGAGCACTTTTTGCACCTTGGCGAGGTCGAGCCCGTCAATCCGGCCCCAACGGGCGAGGTTGAACAGGATCGACGGGCCGCCGCCAATCCAGTGGCTGACACGCCAGATATGGTGGGCCCAAGCCTTGGGGTAGAGGGGGGCCAGCGTATCCGGGTTCACGATTTTGCTGATGTCCCAGCCAACGAAAGCGGACTGAGGGAGGCGGGCAGGGGTAAACTGTTCCACCAACCATGCTGACGACAGGATATAGGCGGTCAAATGGGCATTCGGAGCCTTGTCCGCCGGCTGATCGCCGAGCGAGCGGCCATAAAGGGCCGATTTCGCGATCAAGTCCAGATAGGCACGCGCCGCGGTGTGTGACAGGTCCTGCATCCGGTCCAGAAACCGGAAAGTGTAAATCATGTCCGCATGATCCTGCCACGCAATAGCAGCCGCATCACCAGTGCCCTGCGTCCAGAAGGCATAGGCCTCGGGGGAGGAGGAGCGACAGAATTCCAAAATTGATTGAGTTATCATCGTGATAAACCTTTGGCAGATTTCGCAATAAGGTCTTCGATCTTCTTGACGTGAGCGTCGAGGCTATGGAGTCGTCCAATAGCAAGACTCTTGTGCCGCATGCTAGTCAGCGCATCTTTATCTGGGATGATCCTATTGATGACCTGAGCAAGCGACTTGGCATCATCCAAGGGGAAGGTCTCCCCTGCAAACGAACCATCGGGCAATTGGGTAACTTCTTTCAACACATCGATATCACTATGGACAATTGGCAATCCGCTAGCTGCGGCTTCGACTACAGCTAGGCCAAAAGTTTCCCAACGGGATGGGAACACAAAAATATCGGATGCTCTGAAATACGACGCAACTTTTTTGCCGGGAACTTCGCCTACAAAAACGACTTTATCCGCCACGCCTAGTTCTATCGCGTAGTCTTGGAGCATCTTACGATTTTCTCCATCGCCTACGATATACAAAATGGCGGAATCGATGTCTCTCATGGCCGAGATCAAAGTTTCTTGGCCTTTCTGTTTTGACAACCTGCCAACGGTTAGAAGTACTTTCTTATCGGTGAAAATTCCAAGCTCAGTTCTTACGACGTCCTGATCACGATCATCGATCCTGGGTTCAATACCGTCTGAAATCGTGACAAGTCTTGATCTGTAAGACTTGGATCTGTTGTTGAATTTGCTAAATGTCCAATTAGAGTTCGCAACACAAAAGGTATAGACCCTAAAAATAGTCCAAAGTGAATCTAACTTGCGGATGAGAGGATTGACATTCTCTGGAGGCTGAGTATGCCACGCGAAGCGAAGTTTAACTCCAGCGAGTAAAGCGATAAAATTCCCTATAATGTTCGCGGGCGCTGTGTTTGAAATAAAGACATCGTAATTTCCGTTCTTCAATTTAAAGAAGAGCGATTTCATCGATCTCAATGCATCGAGCGGCCTCTTGCTTGGGGCAAGGATCGTTTTGACTTCATTTTCGAAGCAAAGGCGCGCTTGATAAATGCAAAATATATCGACGTCGTGTCCATGTTCACGCAATTTGTGAGCTGTTTGAAAGACACGAGTTTGGGCGCCGCCAACTTCGAGTTGTGTGAACATCATAGCAATTTTCATGATTATACCTTCGATGGGATGCTCAGAGATTTGACCTTTCCAGATTTCAAGAATGAAACGCGGAGGCCAAGGAAGAGATAAAATAGATAGATGCTGTTAGAAGAACGGAACAAATTGCTTTCTGTCAGATTCAGTATGACCATCAAGCATGCAGTGATACTCATCAAAATCGAGATGCTTTTCATGCCGCCTTCTGGTTTCGGAATATTTAGTATGAACCAGATTAGTGAAAGTAGCATAAGGACGAGGCCAACGATTCCAAGCTCGAGAGTGATATCGATGAAGCCATTGTGGGAATGGTCAGGTTCCCATTTCTGGAGTGCGATAAATTCAGCGGCATAATAGGTGCCCCAAAAACCTTCTACGCCATAGCCGGTCCAGAGCTGCTGCTTTATTTTTTCAATTGAATAGATCCACAGTGGAACCCGCCCCGTAAGATCGGCCGACTTCCCAGTCTGTGCGGTGAATAGCTCAATAATATACGGTGCCGAAAGGACCACTGCGGCGACGAATATGGGCAGCGCAACGGCGAACGTCAGGCGCACCTGTATCGGCAATTTGCGCAGGCGAAGCAGGAGCAGGGCAGCAACCGGAATAGCTACCATTGCTGACATAGAGGTGACTGACCGGGATTTGATCAGGACGACCACGGCAATCAAAAGCAGAAGCTTCGCCATCCGGAGGTCTTTCTTATCCTCAAAAATAAGCAACCCTGCTATGGCGAAAATTCCACCTAGCATCGCTGCTCTGCCCAAGACATTCTTTTGCATGAACAGACCGCGCCAAGCACCATCATGGAACATCGTGGTTCCGGCGGAATTTGGAAGCGCTAATGCCAAGAGCGTGCTGAGCACAAGGATAATCAGGGCGCCCTTGATGGAGCCGCGAATGAACGTCGTTTCATCGCAGGTGACCGCGAGCGTCAGACAGCTGAACAAGAGGATCACATAGCTAAGCCCCTTGGCGAGCGCCATTAGGCTACTCAGTGACCATTGCGAACTCAGGCAGGCCCATATCGTCAAGGCAAGCGTCGATAGAAAAAATATATTAGCGATACGCCATCGGGGCATATATCGAATGGAGGCTATGAATAGAGCGACACAAATTAGGTAATATGATATTTGATTGGCCGTCAGCCCGGCCGCCTGCAAGGGGATGAAGGCCGGATCCATGCGCCCGAGCGATAAAGCAATCAGGCTGCCGACAAGAACCGAACTGCGCTCGTCTTGCTTATTTTTCAGCAATCGTTCTCTCCACCCGGGTAATATGGGAAAATCCAAGGTAAATGGCAGCAAGACTTGCAGCACCGAGAAGACAGGCCGCCAGCAAGGTCGTCATATAGTCAAAGTGCATCGCGCCGCCGGCATAGTAATGGACCCCCGCACACATGATCATCGTCAGTGTCGTCGTGATGAAGACTGCCATGGTGCGCAGACGGGCGGCAATGATCTTCTGTGCCGTCCAATGCGCATAGAGCGCAACGATGCATTGCGAGACAAAGATCGACAAAGCCACGCCGAAAATTCCGAACAGGGGAATGAAGGCCGTCATCGAGATCAGCAGCGTGATGGCACCGACGATCGTAACCCGGGCATCGAGCCAGGATCGCATCGCCAGTTCAAATGGCAGTTGTAGGACATATAGTTTAAACATCTCCAGAGTCACTGCGAAGGGAACGACCAGGAAAATCTTTGCCACAATTGCAATATCAATGGTCATGGCTACGCCCGCCAGAAGATCGGCACCGAATATGGCAATCACCACAGCAGTGCTTAGCCCTAGCGCGGCGACCGAAGTTGCCATCCTGTCCATCGTTACCTGCAGGCGCTTCACATCCTGCGCTGTATGCGCCTCAATGGCGTCGCGGACATAGGACAAGCGCGCGGTGATGCACAGGCCCTGAATTATGCGGCGGCAAAGATCTGCGGCCAATGCATAAAGGCCTGCTGCTTCGGTGCCGATGAAGAAGGCGACGATGAACCGGTCGCCCCGCGCCAGCGCTTGTTGGAAAATCTGGGACAATGAATAGGGGGCAGTGAAATGAAGAGACTTTCGCAGCCACGACAGTTTCAGCCCGCGCAGTGTCAGATCTTGCAAGAACGCCCGGGAGGCTCCGAAGACCGTCGCGATGTTACCGGCTATCAACGCGTAGATCGCGCTCCGCGCGGACATCTGTGCGGTATCCAATATGGTGATCGTCAGCAAGATAGTCGCCGACCGAAGAAAGACACCGATGGCATAAGGCCAGGCCGCGCGCCGCGCTGAGGTGATGTTTGTCATCTGCGAGGTGATTGTTTCGCTGAACGCGAAGGCTGCGACTAAGGTCATCAAAGACAGCAAATCAAAGCCGTCGCCCCCCAGCACCGTCAAGAGGATATTAGACCCCAGACAGATGCTAAACAGGAGGACTGCCGTAAAAAAATGAGTGCTGAGAAAGCTGGGCCTGCCCGAAGCTTCGGTAGGTAAAAGTCGCTGAATCGGAAAATGTAGGAAATACAATGGTATGAAATTGATAATGATGCCCAGGGCGGACAGCAGGTAATATTCACCCAGATCGGAGGGGCTGAGCTTTGTCGCCAGAACGATCGTTGTGGCAAACCCGACTCCCAGTTGAATGAGGCGCGCAAAGAGGTTCGGAAGCTGGGTCTTGAAGAATGAGTTAGATGGCATTTTCGCCGACCGGCTTGCCGCTTCCAGTCTGGGTTGCCAGCATCCATAGCGCCTGCATATTCGTCACCAGATACCGCTTGAACAGCCGTTTCGGGTCGCCGAGCAGGCGGAAGAGCCATTCCAGGCCCAGGCTCTGCATCCAGTCGGGGGCGCGGGCGACGTCTCCCGCGAGGAAGGCATAGAGGCCGCCGCAGGTTTTGATGCAGCCGATGCCGGTGAGGCGGTCGCGGTTTCGGTGGCACCAGATTTCCTGTTTGGGTTTGCCCAGAGCGACCCAGAGCACATCGGCGCCGCTGGCGACGATATTGGCACAGACTTCGGCATCATTGTCCGGCCCGAAATAGCCGTTGCGGCGCCCAACGACCTGTAGACCCGGATAGAGACGTTGCATCGCCTCGGTGGCGCGTTGGTTCTGGTCCTCTTTGGCGCCCAGAACATAGAATTTGAGCCCGTTCGCGACAGCTTCGCGGGCGACGTCATGGAACAGGTCAGTCGTCGCAGACCGTCCGCGAATGCCCTTCTTGGTCAAGACCCGCGAGGCAAAAACCACGGGCATACCGTCGGCGTGGATCACGTCTGCGGCCGCCATCGCCGCATCATAGTCGGCATTCTTGCCTTGCAGGGCCAACCCTTGACCGTTCGAGGAAAACAGGATTGCCGGTGGAATTTCGCCGCCGCGTGCAGCAAAGCAGTAGGCGGTCATCCATTTGGCAAGCTCTGTGCGATCCGCCCTGACGGTGTTAAAGCCGCCGACATGCACGGTTTCCAGGGGAGCAGGTTTCTGTGTCACATTAGGCTCCGTAATACTCACGATACCACTCAACAAACGCCTTAACGCCATCACGAACATTGGTCTGCGGTTTATACCCTGTCAGGGTTTGCAGCAGGGCCGCATCCGCCCAGGTGGCCGGAACGTCGCCGGGCTGCATCGGCATCAGGTTGCGTTCGGCCTTGAGCCCGGTCGCGTCCTCGATTGCCTCGATAAAGTCGGTGAGTTGCACCGCATCGGAATTGCCAATGTTCACCACGCGCCACGGCGCGACGGGCGACAGGCTATCGCCAGCGGGGACCGCGTCCACGCGCTGCGGAACCGCGTCGATCAGCAGGCGAATGCCCTGCACCAGATCGGTGACATAGGTGAAGTCGCGCTTCATATCGCCAAAGTTATACACGTCGATCGGTTGGCCGTTCAGGATCGCCTTGGTGAACTTGAACAGGGCCATGTCCGGACGTCCCCATGGCCCGTAAACGGTAAAGAACCGGAACATGGTGATCGGCAGGTCGAACAGATGGGCATAGGAATGCGCCATGCTCTCGGTCGCCTTTTTGGTGGCGGCGTAGAACGACATCTGGTGGTCGGCCTTATCGGTTTCGGCGTAGGGCATCTGTGTGTTCGCGCCATAGGCCGAGGAGGTCGAGGCCAGCAGCATATGCTGCGGCGGATGGGCCCGCGCGGCCTCCAGGATCTCAAAGGTGCCGACGATGTTGCTCTCGAGGTAAGAGCGCGGATTTTCGATCGAATATCGGACACCCGCCTGCGCGGCGAGGTGGACCACAACATCGGGCGCTTCATCGGCGAACAGCCCCATCATCAGGCCCGGGGTTTCGACGCTGTCGTTGACCACCCGGAAATTCGGGTTTTGGAGCAGGATGGATTGGCGGCGCTGTTTCAGCGCGACGTCGTAATAATCGGACAGGTTGTCAACGCCGATGACCCGAAACCCGTCCTCCAGCAGACGCTGGCACAGGTGAAAGCCGATGAAACCGGAGGATCCGGTGATGAGAGCGGTACGCATCAGTCTGCTCCGAACAGGTCGCGGGTAAAGATTTTGTCGCTGACATCGGCCAGATCCGGCGTCAAACGGTTGGCGATGATGACGTCGCACTCGGCCTTGAACGCAGATAGATCACGCTCTACCCGCGAACCAAAGAAATCGTCGGCCTCTAGGACGGGTTCGTAGACGACGACTTCGATCCCTTTGGCTTTGACCCGCTTCATGATCCCCTGGATCGAGGACTGACGGAAGTTGTCCGACCCGGCCTTCATCACAAGACGGAACACACCGACCTTTTTCGGGCGCTGCGCGATGATCTGGTCGGCAAGGAAGTCCTTGCGCGTGCGGTTTGCGTCAACGATGGCCGCGATGAGGTTTTGCGGAACTTCGGAATAGTTGGCCAAGAGCTGCTTGGTGTCCTTGGGTAGGCAGTAGCCACCATAGCCAAAGGACGGGTTGTTGTAATGCGCACCGATGCGCGGGTCGAGGCAGACGCCGTCGATGATCTGACGCGAATCCATACCACGCGACAGGGCATAGCTGTCCAGTTCGTTAAAGAATGCTACCCGCATCGCCAGATAGGTATTGGCGAACAGCTTGATCGCCTCGGCCTCGGAGGGGTCGGTGAACAGGACCTCGACGTCCTTCTTGACCGCGCCGCCCAGCAGCAGGTCGGCAAATTGCTTGGCCCGGGCCGACCGTTCGCCAACGATGATCCGCGACGGGTGCAGGTTGTCATAGAGCGCGCGCCCCTCCCGCAGGAATTCCGGCGAGAAAATGATCTCGGTCGTTTGGAACTGCTCGCGCATCTTTTCGACAAAGCCCACCGGGATGGTCGATTTGATAATGACGGTCGCACGCGGATTATAGGCCAGCACAAAGCCGATTACATTCTCGACGCTGCGGGTGTCAAAATAGTTGTTGATGGGGTCGTAGTTGGTTGGTGTGGCGACGATGACAAAATCGACCTCGCGATAGGCCTCTTCGGGATCGGTGGTGGCGGTCAGGTCCAGGTCGCGCGTCGCCAGGAACTCTTCGAGTTCGGCATCGACGATCGGACACTTGCGCGCATTGACCATATCCACCCGCTCGACCGACACGTCGATCGCTTTGACGGTGTTGTTCTGGGCGAGCAGGACCGCATTCGAGAGGCCTACATATCCAAGGCCGGCAACTGCAATTTTCAAATTAAAACTCCTTGTTCACATGACACAGGCTTGGGTCGGTGAAGGTCTTGTCGTGGGCGGATCGGTGGATGAACGGATTTAGAGTGTTCTGGTCAGCATCAATGATTGGGAACTACATGTGAAAATTAACGAACAAATGTCAGGTCAGGTACACGCCGGAGGATCCGTCTGTCTGGCTCTGTGGCGGCAGGGCGCAATGGGATTGAGGCCTGCCTCAAACGACGATTATCGAAAGTCATCGAAATACCTAAAAGGAGTACGCAACCGTCTATCGGATAGGGTGTTGGCCGGTTCGATGCAAGCTTTGACCAGCCTTAATGCCCATTTTTGCGGCGATTTTGCGTATTTTCGAGTCAAATGATCCATGTGCTGTTTGTGAGATAAGCATTTCAGTTCCGGGCTGCACAATCCGCGGGCAGCTGTGCCGCCGACTCGCCTGGGCGGGGCTGCAACCCTCGGGAATTGTGGTGGGGTGCCGATGCAATTCAGATGCGTACGCTCCTCAAACGGGGCGTTCATGGATTGCCGCTAGGGTTGCCTCGATCCGAGACCTAGGAGTTCCTATGACTGACTATTTCAAAGCGTTTCAACCCGGACTGGATGCCCCGAGCCTGGGGGGCAAGGCCGTGACACCGAACGATTCGACCGATCTGGCATCGCCCGTGCGTGCGGTCACCATCGGTACGACCGGCGGCACGATCCGGTATACCCACGCGCGAACGGGCGATATCTGCACCACCGGCCCGCTGCCGGTCGGTCAGCATTCCATCTGGGCCAGCCGGATCTGGGCGACGGGTACCACCGCAACCGGCCTGACGGGGTGGATCTGATGTTGGCGTCGCTTGGGCTGGGATCGCCGGCCTTGGGGAAACAGACCAGTGGCCCGCCGCTGGGGCGCTATGCGCTCGACGGGATAACTCCGACGCTGGTGCTGGATTTTGCGGCGGGCTATGCCTCCGTGCCGTGGGGCGTGTCGCGGGCCTCGGTCGGCAGCTATTCCGAAAACGGCGTCATTAGCGAGGCTGCCCCGGATGTGCCGCGCTATGTCACGGTCGATGGCGCACGCATGCTGTTGCTGGAGGGGGCGAGCACACGCCTTCTCGGCGGCGCGGCGCCTTTGGCGGCACAGTCGGCCGCGGTCACAGCGCAGACCTATACGCTCAGCTTTTATGGCACAGGGTCGGTTGTCCTCTCCGGTGTGGCCTCTGGAACTGTGGCTGGTCTGGGCACGACGACCCGGCGGACCTTCGAATTCATGCCTGCGGCGGGAACCCTGACTGTGACGCCCACGGGTGAGGTGACCTATCTGCAACTCGAAGCCGGATCGGGCGCGACCTCCTATATTCCCGGCGCGAACGGTGTCGCCACGCGCGCGCCGGACATTCCGGTGGTTCTGGATGTCAGTGCGATGTCGCTGGCGTCAGGCTATACTTGTGTAGCCTGGGCGTCGGTCGAAGCAGTCGCGTCGAATTATGATCCGGTGTTGATCCTCGACAATGGCGACAACGGCAACCGGCATTCGATCTATTGGGACCGTCCAGCGAGCCGCTTGAGCGCTGCGATCTATGCTGGCGGCGGGTCCTCGCAGGGGCTCTATAGCCCGGGCGCAGTTCCTGCGCTCAGACAGCCCTTCAAGATCGCCTTTAGCGCCGGTCCGAACTACTTCATCGGCGCGTCGGACGGCGGCGCAGGGAGCGTGGATTCCACAGTGACCTTTGTCCCGCCACAATATTTGCGATTGGCCGCGAACGTGTACTCGGCGCGGCCAGCGCGTTTGTTGTTATCCCGGGTGGTGTTTTATCCGGCGATGATGAGCGATGGCCAACTCGGCCGCCTGACAACCTGAGCTGGGGGGAGGGGCGTTAGCCCCTCTCGCCTTGTCCGCGGGAATAGACGTCCTCGTATCGGACGATGTCGTCCTCGCCCAGATAGCTGCCGGTCTGAACCTCGATCAGCACCATCGGAACCTTGCCCGGGTTTTCCATCCGGTGGACCGCGCCCAGCGGAATATATACCGACTGGTTTTCCGTGACCAACTGCACCCGATCGTCAATCGTGACCTTGGCCGTGCCTGACACCACGATCCAATGTTCGGCGCGGTGATGGTGCGACTGGAGCGAGAGCGCAGCGCCGGGATGCACATGAATCCGTTTGACCTGAAACCGGTCGCCCATCACCAGACTCTCGAACCAGCCCCAAGGCCGATGGTCTTTGGGGAAATGGGTCGCCTGTTTGGCGCCCTTGGCCTTGAGCGCGTCAACGGCCTTTTTCACGTCCTGCGCCCGCGACATATCCGCAACCAGAACCGCGTCGTTCATCGCTACGGCCATAATGTTGGTGAGGCCGATGCCGACAACCTCTAGGTTGTCATTCTCCGACCGCAACAGTGTGTTGGTACAGTCGATGGCCGTCGCCTCGCCAGAGGTCATAACACCCGTGTCGTCCTTGTCGCTCTCGCGCCAGACGGCGTCCCAGCCGCCCAGATCGGACCAGCCCGCATTGAATGGCACCACCGACAGGTTGGTGGCCTTTTCCATGACGGCAAAGTCGATGGAGATATCCGTGGCCTTGGCCCAATCGGCGGGCCCCAGCCTGAAAAACCCCAGATCGGGCTGGCCGGTTGCGATGGCACCCTGAACCGGGGCGATCAACTCTGGCGAATGCGCCTCGAACGCGGCGAGGATATCCTTGGCGCGGAACAGGAAAATCCCGGCATTCCAGAGGAAATTCCCGGCGGCCAGCATCGCCTCGGCCTTGGCCGCGTTAGGTTTTTCGACGAACTGTTTCAGAGCGACCGCCTCGCGATCCGTGGACCGGGACAATTCCAGATAACCATAGCCGGTTTCCGGATGCGTCGGGGCAATGCCAAAGGTCACCAGTTGCCCGGCTTCTACAGCGGTCAGACCGGTTTTGACGGCGTCGCGGAACGCGTCCGTATCGGGCACAACGTGATCCGATGGTGCCACCAGCATCACAGCCTCGGGGTCGGTTTTCATCAGATAGAGCGCAGCCGCCAAAACCGCCGGTGCGGTATCGCGGCCCGTCGGTTCGATCAGGATCGCGCCGGGATCGATCCCGACTGCGGCCAGTTGTTCTGTCACAATGAACCGGAAATCCGAATTCGTGACCACCAGGGGGCGATTGAAATCCGGCCCCTTCATCCGCAGGGCAGAGGCCTGGAACAGCGTCTGATCGCCGACCAGCGGGACAAATTGTTTGGGATAGGATTTCCGCGACAGCGGCCACAGCCGCGTGCCAGAGCCGCCACATAAAATAACTGGATAAATCATCTGGATTCCGTCGTCTTGCAATTGGGACCGTTAGACCATTGAAACCACGGGTGTGCAACAAAGCAGAATGGCTTTGGCTCGGCGGATTGTTTGCCGCCATGTGGTCCGATAGGGTCGGCGCACGAATTTTGAGCCTAGTCCTACAGCGTCGGAGAACGAATTATGGCACCCAAATTTGGCACCAGCGGTTTGCGCGGCCTCGTGATCGAGTTGACCGATGAGTTGATCGCCGCCTACACGCGCGCGTTTTTGTCTGCCTGTCCGGTGGGGCGCGGTGTCTACGTGGGACAGGACCTGCGGCCGTCATCGCCGCGGATCGCGGCGGCGGTGATCGCGGCAGCACGGGGCCAAGGGGTGAGCGTCGTGGACTGCGGGATCGTGCCGACGCCCGCTCTGGCGCTTGCCTCGATGGCGCAGGGGGCGGCGGCGATCATGGTAACCGGCAGCCATATTCCGGCGGATCGCAACGGGCTGAAATTCTATGTGCCGGATGGCGAAATCAGCAAAGAGGACGAGGAGGCGATCCTGTCGGCCTATCAGGCCGGAATTGCGGACCTCGGCCTGACGGCGGCGCTGACGCAATTTGACGCGACGCCAGCCTATATCGCCCGCTATAGCGACGGGTTCGGCGATCAGGCCTTGGCGGGGCTGCGGGTCGGCGTCTATCAGCATTCCGCGGTCTCGCGCGATGTGATGGTCGATGTCGTCGCGGCGCTGGGCGGGGTCGCGGTGCCCTTGGCCCGGTCCGAGGTGTTTGTGCCTGTCGACACCGAGGCCGTGGATCAGGACACCCGCAACATGCTGCGCGACTGGTGCACAGAGCATCGGCTGGACGCGGTGATTTCGACCGACGGCGATGCGGATCGCCCGATGGTGACTGACAGCGCGGGTCGCGTGATCCCCGGCGATATTCTGGGCGTTCTGACGGCGCGGTTGATCGGGGCCAAGGTGATCGCCACGCCGGTGTCCAGCAATTCGATGCTGCAACAGATAGAGGAGTTCGACCGCGTGGAACTGACCCGCATCGGCTCGCCCTATGTCATCGCCGCGATGGAGGCCGCGCTAGCGATGGACTCCACCGCGCAGGTGACAGGATTTGAACCCAACGGCGGGTTTCTGGTCGGCTTTGCGGCGCAGGGGTTGGCTGGACCAATCGCCCCCCTGATGACGCGGGATTCGATCCTGCCGATCGTCGCGCCTCTCGCCGCGGCCCGCGCTGCGGGGCAAGGGATCGCCGATCTGGTCGCAGGCTTGCCACCCCGATTCACCGCAGCAGACCGGGTGACAGAGACGCCGACCGATGCCTCTGCGGCGCTGTTGGCGCGGCTGATGGCCGATACCTCTGCATGCGCCGCGTTCTTTGCCGAGGACGGAGAGATCGCGCAGATCAATCTGACCGACGGGTTGCGGGTCCTCCTCGCCTCTGGGCGGATCGTGCATCTGCGTCCCTCGGGCAATGCGCCAGAGTTCCGCGTCTACGCCGAGGCCGAGGATGAGGACACGGCCTGGCATCTGGTCCGGTCCTATATGGCCAAGGTCCGGCAGGCGCTGATCGGCTAGGCCGCCACAATGAAAAAGGCCACCCGCCCGGGGTGGCCTTTTGCGATTTGGTTTGGCTGGTCGCCTCAGTCCGAGGTGTAGCCGTAGTAGCCCGTATAGCGATAGGATTTCTCTTGGCCCTCAAAGGCGTTGAGAACCGTGAGCAGGCTGGTGTCAGGCGAGATCGAGTCGAGCAGCTGTTCGTGCGCCATCCGCAGATCGGACTGGTTGGTCACGCCATAGCGGACGCACATCACCACGCAATCGACGTGCTGCGCCACGTAGCGCGCGTCCACCACCGGAACCAGCGGCGCGGTGTCGATGATGATCACATCCAGCGCCTCGCGGGCGTTTTTCAGCAATTCCTCGAACGCGGCGGATTGCAGCGGAGCGTCGGTCGGAACGTTGCTGCGACGGCGGCCCATCATGATGCCCAAACGCGATTTGGGGTCGGCATCGTAGAACTCGTTGCCTTCAAGTCCTGCTGTCTCGCCCAAGAGATATTCCAGCAAGCCGTGCGCCGGCTCTGCGCCGATGAATTTATGCTGGGTCGGTTTGCGCAGGTCGGCGTCGATCAGCAGCGTCCGCTTGCCCGCGACAGCATAGGTCCGGGCGAGGGCGAGCGCGTCGCTCGATTTCCCTTCGGCAGGCACGGAGGAGGTCACCATGATGATCTTGCCCTTGCCGGGGACATCGGGAACCTGCCGGTCAATGGTGGCACGCAGTCGGCGGAACGATTCCGCCAGCATCGACATCGGTTCATCCACCACGCGGTCAGCGATGGTCAGGTCATTGCCGCTCATCGGGACGCGGGGGATCACGGCGGCGACACGCACCGGGATGATATTGGCCAACTGGTTCGCCGAGGTCACGCCGCCAAAGAAGAATTCATTGGCAAAGGCCACGGCGATGCCGATCCCCAAACCCGCGACCAAAGCAAGGGCGAGGGTCAGTTTGTTGTTGGGATAGGACGGCGTGCGCGGCGGCAGGGCTTCGGACATCAGACGGCTGTCCGCCACCTGAACCAAGGCCTGCGTTTCGATTTCCCGCACGCGTTGCAGCAGGTTGTCGTACTGGCGTTGCGCGATCTGGGCTTCTTGCTGAAGGCTGTAGATTTCGCTGAGCGTTTCGGCGCTGAGGTCGGCAGACAGGACTTCGACGCGGATATTGTCGCGGATGCTGTCGCGGCTGCTGGTAAAGTCCTGCACGCTGCTATCGAGTTGCGACAGGGCGCGCTGGCCTTCGGCACTCAGTTGTTTTTCGATTTCGGCCAGACCGGCGGTCAGGTCGATCGCTTCGGCGGAACCGCGCTCGTACCCTTCGAGTTGCCGGGCCAGTTGATCGCGCTGCTCTTGCAGGGCGGTCAGGGTGGCGTCGGCGACCTCGGCAGACAGGCTGGCCCAGTCGCCCGCGTTCAGCGCTTCGCGTGCAGCGTTGCGCGCGTCGATAGCGGCAGCGAGCTGTGCGCCGCTCTGGGTCAGTTGATCGCGCAGGGCGGCCACGGCGGCAGAACCGCTCTCGGCCTCGAGCCGTTCGATGTTGTTTTCGATGTAGTCGGCCAAGGCGCCATCGGTGGCGGCTAGCCCTTGACGCGCCTGCTCCAGTTGCGCCTGCAACAGATCCCGTGCCCGCAGCGAGGCGTCCACCTTGGAGGCGACCTGCTGGTCGATGTAGATCGAGGCGTGCTGGTTCGCCATTTCCGCGGCCCGCACCGGATCTTCGGAGGTGAAGGAAATATTGATCAGATAGGTCAGGCCACGGCGGCGGACCTCGAGAGAGTCGTGGAACTTGTTCAGGGTGGCCTGCAACAGTTCGTCACCGGTCGGCAGGTCGTCGGTGGCGACACCAAGGGTCTGTTTGATCTTGTCGGTCAGGCCGAAGGACGGCCCGAATTCGTCTGTCAGATACAGCTGCGTTTGCTGGATCGTTTTGAGAGCCAGACTGTCAGACCGCAGAATTTCGACCTCGCTCTCCAGTTTGGCGGTGTCGGTCGACGCGTTCGTCGGCGCACCCGTTTGCGGGTCCAGCAGGTTCGTGGCGACCGTATCCACCATCACAAGAGCCGAGGCGGTGTACATCGACGTTGCACGGGACAGATGGATAAAAGCCAACGACAGCGCGACGAGGATCGTCAGGATAATCAGGCGCGCCTGACGGCGCAGAATGGACAAAATGTCCCTGATGTCGATGAACTGGTCAGCCGAGTTCGATGAATTGTGTTGCATGCCAGCCTTGCAAAATAGCTAAAATAACGTGTTCGGGTTAGCAGTTTCGGGCCCTTATGGGAATACCGCATTGCAGCAAAGCTGCTATCTCACCTGCAAAATAGACGGGTCTTGCTGATCGGCGGTGATCCGGACAGCGGTTAGCGGAGCGCCTGTATATGCGCCTGTATCTACATTGATCCGATTGCGTCCGACATAGGGCGTTTCGGTGATGACATGCCCGTGGATCAGAATTTCGGGTCCCGCATGTGCCTCGACATCGGTCGGTCGTCCCCACATCAGATTGCGCGGAATCTGCTGCTCCATCGGTTTGGCGAGATCGTAGAACGCATGGGCAAACCGGTAGTTGCCGACGACCAGACCCACGGGCAATTGCGCCAGAAAGTTCTGGTGGTCTTCGGGAATGGCGGCCTGCATCATCTGCGACAGACGGGCAACAGATTGATCGAAGCGTCCTTCCTCGCTGGGCTTCAGGCCATAGGATAACAGGGTTTCAGTCCCGCCGAAGTCCAGCCACGACTTGTTTTCGCCGGGTTCGTCGATGAACTTCAGCATCATGTCTTCGTGATTGCCGCAGAGCGTCACCCGCTGGAAACCGGCCGGGGCCGGGGCCATTGCGCGGTCAATCATCCCGGCGCTGCCCGTTGTGCGGTCGACGATATCCCCCAACAAGACGATCAGTTTCGTCCCGGCGAAGGCCCTGCCGTCCTCGACGATTTTTTCGATCATCGCGTCATAGAGATCGGTCCGACCGTGCACGTCGCCGATGGCATAGATCGCCGATGGCATCGCGGGCAGGCGCAGAATCCGGCGCGGGAGCGCCGCTGGCTGTGGCGTCGGGTCCGGGGCGGTGCGGCGGAACAGCTTGCCGATCATGGCCTTTTGCCCCCGGCAGACTGACGCCTGCGCAGGTGGGAGACGCCCAATGCCATTATCGCAATGAACAGATACACGTTGGCCGCAATTTCGAGGCTGAAATCCACCGTCGAATGTATCGCCCCGAGCAGGATCACGCCGCAGGCCGCAGCTGCCTGCGTATAGCCCGCCTTGCGCCGCCAGAGGTGCTGAAACGATTTCGCGAACGCGGCGGCGACCACGATGATCGGCAGGCTGCCCACGATGAGCCCCAGTTCGACCCAATGCGCCAGATAGGTGCTATGCGCCCGGTCATAGACCAGCGAGGCACTCAGGCCTTCGGGGTGACGAAGTTCAAAGGCTATGGGGAAACTGTCAAATCCCCAGCCAAAGAACGGTCGCTCTTTGATCATGCCCCATGTGGCCGTGTATATGTCGAACCGGTTTGACAGGTCCCGTTCGCTGAGCAGGGCGCGTTCGATCACCCCTTCGCCACTCAGGACGAGAAAAATCAGGCAAACGACCGCCAGAAGCGACGCCTTGGCGAGGGTCGACAAAAGGTGGCTACCGCCCTTCAGGTCCATGGCGATCAACGTGAACATGGCGGCGACTGTCGTGGCAAACAGGCCCATCCGCGATTGGGTCGCGACCAGCGTCGCCACCAACAGCATGATGGTACAGATCAACAGGGCGATGTCGAGGGTCGTGGCCGACCACTGTTTGCGGCCGCCGGGCATACGGATGCGCGGTGCGTGCAGTTTTTCCCCGAGCAGAGCAAAGCCCAGCACGACACCGAACCCCAAGAAGGTCGCAAAGGAGTTCCTGTTCACAAAGGTGCCGGTCGCGTAGCCGAGGTAATACTCTTTGTCCCCCCAGAGGAACCGGTCGCCAAGGAAAGAGAAGCTGATCAGGCCGACAATGGCATGGACCAGAATTCCAAAATAGATCCAGCGCATCATCCGCTGGACGCGGATGATATTCTCGCTGACCTGGATCATCAGGATCATGAACAGGCCATAGCCTGCAAAACGCAGGGCGCCGATCATCGTTGCCCCCGCGTCCAGTGTCAGCCGATCCGGCGCAAGGTCGGCAGCTACGCCATTGATCGCGCCGTATCCGATGGGCAGCAGTTGCGCGACAATCGCCAGCAGGGTCACCGCACCGGGAATGATCAGCCACAGATGTTGGCGTGCCGGGTCACTGCGTCCGGGGGCATTGCGCCGCGACAGCAGCCCGTGGGCGATCGTCAGGATCGCCATGACGGCGGTCAGGATCAGCCAGGGCACAGGGCGGCTCGATCCGAGAGGCAAGGGGGCGAGCAAGACAATCGCCGTCAAGAGTACGGCCATCATGTCGTTTACGCGCCCCATCGACCGCGCATTGCTGGCGGTGCCATCCGAACTGACAATGACCTCTTCGAAGGCCAGCGCCTCTGTCGGGGTGGAGTCGGACTTGACCTGCGTTTTCTGGGCAAGGTTGTCTTCGAATTTTGAAAAGTCGATCACGGTCTATTGCCCCTGCTCAATGTTGCGGACAGCGGTCAGGAACCGTTTTTGATCATTGCCGTCCTGCCCCTCGAGGGCGGAGGTCAGCCAGTCTCTCTGGCCGGGATAAGAGATGTAGAGCCGGGCCAGTTGTTCGTAATAGCCGTCCGCCCGGAGCATGGCCTGCGCGTCGCGTTTCGCATCCTCGTCGAGCAGATTGACGCCGCCGATATTGAGCGCGAACAGCGCGATCAGGCGCGCGTTCTGGATCCAGCCTTCGCGCGGAGCCAGAACGCGGGCGAGACCGAGTTCGGTCGCGGCCTTGTCCGTGCGCTGCAGGACGGCCAAGGAGATCCCTTTGGCAGTGTGGGCCAGAGCCGATGTCGGCGCGTCTGACAAAATTTCGTCACTCCGGTCCAGACAGGCCTCGGCCACATTGGTCCGCAGATCGGGCGGGTAGAGCATGGCTGTCAGGTTGCTCTGGGCGGTGATGCAACTCTGCAGTTGTGGGAGCGTTGATGCATAAGAGGCTGCTGCCGCAAAGGCCGGCTGATCGGCATTGGTCCGGGAGACCAAGGCATCAAACGAAAGATCGCCGTCAAAGAGCGCCGCGTACTCGTTCGGGATCATCCATGCAGTCGCCCCTAAGGCGAGTGCGGCCAGTGACATGGTGGCGATTCTTATCACGTGTTTTCCTGTAGTTCCGGGCCGTTCTGAGCAGAAATCCCGACCATTATCGTCCTGTTTGTACCGATTCGGGTGTTTTCCGCGAGTCAGGTTATCCCTGTGCCGTGGCCATGCTGCAACGATCCTTGTGATCAGAAAATGCACAGAAAAGTGAACGCTGGTCGCCGCCGTCGCTGCCCGATCCTCCGATGCGCGGATAATATTGGAAAATATCCCAATGTATGTACAAGTTATGTTTGCGATGGGTTTGTTGTTTCTTTAGGCTATTGGTATAGAAATCCTTAGTTTTTGCCGAACTGCTTTAGTATAGGCTTTGCTGCACTAGCGAATAGATGTAAGTTGGGTCAAAGCCTATCTAGCTACGATTGGATATGATGATGAAAAATATTAAATTTGCACTCGCATTGGTTGCAGGACTCTCTGTCGCTGCGCCGACCGTTTCTTTCGCCCAAACTGCTGAAACCGGGGTTGCTGTGGTCGAGGGCGTCGATATTGCGTCGATCCTGGCTGCCTGTACCGCAACGCCGGACCTGTGCGCAGGTCTGCTGGACGCGGCTCTGGCCTCTGTTCAGGCTGCAGCCGTTCCGGCCACTGTAAAGGACCTCGTGATCGGTCAGTTGGCTGCTGTTGCAGTGGTCACCGCTGGTAGCAACTCGGGGAACACCGCCCTTCGCACCGCTTTGGCGGCTGAAATCTCCAAAATCTCCGCTGCCGCATCGACTGAGGCCCAGCGGACCGCGCTGACCAACACTGCGACGACCGTCAGCACCGGCGGCGAGGCTTTGACCCAGTTGGCGACCGACACCCGCGTCCTCGCCAGCGGCTAATCCGCAGCTTGGTTCTAGAATAAAAAAGGCAGGCCCTCGGGCCTACCTTTTTCAATTCCGGACTGCGGCAGGTTGCCCTAGGTGCATTCTGGAATCCCCAGGCGAATGAGTTCTGCGCCGGACACGTCAATGATCCCGAAGATTTCATAACGTGCCGTCGACAGGAACCAGCCGCGGAGTTGCGGCGGGTAGTAGTTAGCCATCAACTGAGACCAGTATTCGAATTCGTCAGGCATCATCGCCAGTCCGGCGCGCGCATTGATGGCGGGGCCATGGAACCCGAACCGCGCCGACGGACCGACGCAGACATTGTTCAGGCCCAGATACATCGTGCAGGCCGACTGACAGTAGCCGTCGCGGATTTCGACCCGGGTTCCGGTTGCGCGGATCCTGTTGATCTGGGTGATCCGTTCGGCGACAGACCCCCCATGGTCATTTCCGACGCGCATGATCGCCTGCGCCTGAACGGCGGCGGTCACGAACAGCAGGCCTGTCACAGCAAAGGCCAGGACCGATGCGAGGCGGCTAAGATATGTGGTCGGACCGCGATGGGCGATACGTCGTTTTTTCGAACCTTCCGGCTGACTGTGTTGCATGCTTTCCCCTTCAGCTTGCCCAGACCCACCAAGGCATTTGGTTTGGGATACAAGCTAAAGAAAGCCTGTTAATGCCGGGCTAATGAAGGGCTCCTAGCCTGATGTTTTTCGACATAATTTTTTGAAATATAACGTATATTCTTTGGTATGGTCTAAAATATCGAATGGTAGCCGTCATCGCCATCAAATGACTACTCAATAAGGTTATACGGTGAGGTAATGGGGGTAGGGTGTCTAAAACGGGTGAGCGCGATTGGGGCTGTGATATCTGAAAGTCTAGATGTATGGCGTCCGAATCGTGCCACCCAGAGAGGAGATTTTCCGCCCTTGGTTTGCAACTTTTGGGTCGTTAATTCTTAAAGTTGCAAAATTTATGCCGCTAGGATGGGTATTTTTCAAAAAGGGAGGGCCTACTCCTTTTGCGCCTCGGTGGCTGAATGTCTGCTTTTCCACTACCTGCGGCGCCGGTTTGGCTGTAATCAGCGGCGATGACCGATACCCCATTTGAAATTTTTGTCTCTATCGCGCCGGGTCTCGAAGACGCACTGCGCTGTGAAATCCGGGATGCCGGTTTTCCCGATCCTGTCGTTCAGGCCGGCGGGGTCAGTTTTCAGGGCGGGTGGCCCGATGTCTGGCGTGCGAACCTCGTGTTGCGGGGCGCGGCGCGGGTCTTGGCCCGGATCGGATCGTTTCGCGCCATGCACCTCGCTCAGCTGGACAAACGGGCCCGTAAATTCCCATGGGGAGATATTCTGCCCAAAGGCGTCCCGCTCAAGGTCGAAGTGACCTGTCGCCAATCCAAGATTTACCACGACAAGGCCGCGCGTCAGCGGGTCGAGACCGCGCTACGCGAAGAATTCGATGCAACCTTTGCCGAAGACGCGCCGATCGCACTGAAAATCCGGATCGAGGACGACCTGTGTACCATCAGTGTCGATACCTCGGGCGAGAGCCTGCACAAAAGAGGGCACAAAGAGGCTGTGGGCAAGGCGCCGATGCGCGAAAATCTGGCTGCCCTGTTTTTGCGCGAGTGCGGATATACCGGCGATGAACCGGTCGTCGATCCGATGTGCGGCTCTGGCACCTTTGTGATCGAGGCAGCAGAGATCGCGGCAGGGCTATTGCCGGGGCGGACGCGGTCCTTTGCCTTTGAACAGCTGAATACCTTTGATGCCACGGCCTTTGCAGTGATGAAGCAGACCGTCACGCGTCAACCGGGGCAAGCGTTCTACGGCTCTGACAGGGATGGCGGCGCGGTCAAGATGGCCCGCGCCAATGCCGGACGGGCGGGGGTGGGCGATTGGGTAACGATCGCGCATCACGCCGTCAGCGACCTGCCGCGGCCCGATGGTCCTGCCGGTCTGGTGATCGTGAACCCGCCCTATGGTGCGCGCATCGGCGAACGCAAACTGCTCTATGCGGTCTATGGGGCGCTGGGCAAAACGCTGATGGAACGGTTCGCGGGATGGCGGGTCGGTCTGATCACCAGCGACGCGGCTCTGGCCCATGCGACGGGGCTGCCGTTCAAACCAGCACAGGCCCCCGTGTCGCACGGAGGCCTGCGCATTCAGCTGTTCCAGACTGATCCCCTAGCGTGACCGACCGGCCTGCAACCCTTGAACAAAGGCCGTGAGCATTGCGGCATAGGGGGTTGGCGCAGGTGGCGGCGGTAGTTTGGGGCGGTGCGGTAGGTGGGCCAAGGCCAAAATGACCGCAGCGATCAGCGCCAGAATACCGCCGGTCAGCGCGGTTGCCGCGATCACGCCGACCGCGATTGCCAGCCACGCCCAGAGTGACCAGCCGAGGAGGGCGGCCGCAACGATTGCGCATCCCGCCCCCAGCAGGGTCAGGCCGGTGCGCCGAGCGGCCTGTTCGATTTGATGGCCGACGAACGACATCCTAGCGGCGCAGCGAGGTCAGCATGCCGACGACAAAACCCGCACCGGCGGCAATCGCCACGGCGCTGGCAGGATTTGCCTTGATCATCTCTTCGGCGTCGGTGGCGGCGGTGCTGGCCATATCCTTGGCGCGGGCCAGTTGACGTTCGCCCGCGGCTTTGGCCTGTGTCATCGCGTCGGCGGCAGCGTCATTGGCGGCCTGCGCCTTGACGGCGGCGACCTCGCCCAGCGTTTCCGCCAGCTTGCGCATATCGGCGCGTAGCACCTCTAGTTCGGCCATGACGTCGGGGGTATCAGCGGGTTTTGCGGTGGCCATGATGGCTCTCCTTGTTTGATGGATTTGCGAAACCAACGGGGACCCACGACGAATGGTTCCGAAAAAAAACTTTGCCGATTTGCGGAACCAATCCGGCGGTGGCGGGGTTGGTTCTGCAAATGCCGGGTCTGATCCCGGCGCAGCGAAAAAGGAGAGTTCCCATGCTCGGTTGGGCTTTGACGTTCCTTGTGATCGCGCTGATTGCGGCTTTGTTTGGCTTTGGCGGTTTGGCCAGTGCTTCGGCCGGGATCGCGCAGATCCTGTTCTTTATCTTCCTGATTTTGTTCGTGGTCGCCATGGCGGCGCGGGCATTGCGCGGTCGTCCGCCGCTCTGATCAGGCCGTTGTCCCAAGGGGGTGGCTGTCCCTCCGCCCCTGACCTGCCCCGTCCGGACTTGCCTCCGGACGGGGCTTTTTTACGCCGCGCGCCAATAAAAAAGGGTGCCGAAAACTCGGCACCCTGACCACCGGGAGGAGGTGACTTTAGACCTTGAGCGTTTCGGTCGAGGCAAAGAACATCGCCTGCGACACGGCCGAGCGGACCTGCTCTTCGGTGTAGGGTTTGGTAATGACAAACGCCGGTTCCGGGCGATCTCCGGTCAACAGACGTTCGGGGAAGGCGGTGATAAAGATCACCGGAACATCGCCTGCGGTTTTCAAAATCTCGTTGACCGCATCAATGCCCGACGACCCGTCGGCCAGTTGGATGTCTGACAGGATCAGGTCTGGGCGGTCCTGATGGAACAGCGCGACGGCGGTTTTGTGGGTTGGCGCGACGCCAGTGATCCGGTGGCCCATGTCGCTGACGATCGCCTGTAGATCGAGCGCGATAATCGCTTCGTCCTCGATCACCAGAGCCGAACCGGCGATGCTGCCGGACATCTCTGAAATCGCGCGATCATAAAGGGCAACAGCCTCGTCGGCGGTGATATCCATGATCTGGCCGATCTCGGTGTAGGTGAACCCTTCGATCGTGCGCAGCAACAGCGCCTCCCGGCTGTTTGTGGTCAGTCGCGACAAATGCTTTTGCGCCCGTGCGGCCAGACCGTCGCTGTCGCCGTCGAAATGCGACCCCGTCGAGGACCAGATCGCGTGAAACGCCTTGAACAGGGCGACCCGTGCCGAAATATTCGCAGCAAAAACAGAGCGGTCGGTCAATAGTGCCTCTAGCGTTGCTGCCGCGTAACGGTCGCCCGTGGCCTGTGTGCCGGTCAATGCCCGAGCGTAGCGCCGCAAATACGGCAGCAGGCCAGCCACAGTGACGGACAAGGGAACCTCTTTGGCCTGTGTCGACATTTTTTTGGAAATCCTTTCGTATTTTCTGGAACCAAACGTGCAGTGCGGCGTTTGGTTCCCGTAAACTGTAAAAAATCTGGAAGACCGGTTCAGGCACGGGAACAGGAATGACTGTAGGACGCGATCAACAAGCACTCGAACAACAGATCAAGGAAAACCTTCGTCGGGTCTTCCGTGACAAAGCCGAAGAAAAGGTCCCTGACCGGTTCCTCGATCTTCTGGCGCAGTTGCGACAACTTGACGAGGTCAAAGATGGCCAATGATGCCCTTCGACTTGATCCCCGCGACGAACTGGTGACCCACCTTGGGCCGATGCGCGCCTTTGCACTGTCGTTGACGCGCAATGGGGCGCAGGCCGATGATCTGGTCCAGGAGACCCTGGTCAAGGCATGGAAGAATTTGGATAAATTCACGCCCGGCACGAATATGCAGGCCTGGCTCTTTACGATCCTGCGCAACAGTTTTTATTCCAGCCGCCGGAAATCCGCCCGCGAGGTTGCCGATCCCGACGGCATTGCCGCGGCGGGCCTGTCGGAAAAGCCTGCGCATGACGGGGTTTTGGCGCTCGGGGATTTCATGGTCGCCTTTCGACAGTTGCCGGTTGAACAGCGCGAAGCGTTGTCGCTGATCGGTGCGTCCGGATTTTCCTATGACGAGGCGGCCGAAATGTGCGGCGTCGCTGTCGGAACGATCAAGAGCCGCGTCAACCGCGGGCGCAGCCGTCTGGTCGAGTTGCTGAGTGCCGATGGCGAGGATTTCGTCTCGATCACTGACCTCGTCACCGAGGCTGTCGTCAATACGACCGCCCGTGGCGGAGGGTTCGCGGGGTGAGCCTCTTGGAATTGCTGCGCCCACGGGGGTTAGCAGTCCGGCTGGCGGGGGTGATATCCCTCGCGCTCCTGCCAGTCGGGATTATGTCGATCCTTCAATCCCAGCAGATCACCGATGAATACACACGCCGTCAGGAAAACGCGCTCTTGGCGTTGACCGCAGAGGCCGCCGCAGGCGAGGCGCAGGCAATTGCCGCCGCCCGTGGGTTGGTGGGCGGGCTCGCGGCGCTGTTGGCGCAGGCGATCCGCGATCCATTTGTGGCACCCAACGGCTGTGACGCCCTGTTTCAGCGGGTCATGGTCGAAAACGATCAACTGTCATTCGCGGGGTTTGTGGATCGCAGCGGCATTGTGCGCTGTGCCTCTGATGGAGTTGGCCGCGATGTGTCCGGCGGCGTGACCTATGAGGCGATGATTTCGAACACCAAACCGCAGGTTCTGGTGAATCTCGAGGCACCGATTTCCGGCACCTCTGTCGTTGTGACTACCGCACCGGTGCAACGCGACGGAGATTTTCTGGGCTATGTCGCGGTGTCTATTCCGCATTCTGCCATTGATGCGGAGGCGCAGATCGAGGAGGCGCTCGAACCTCTCGATCTGGTGACCTTTAACAGCGAGGGGCAGGTCCTGTCTTCAAGTGGCGGGTTCGACAATCTGGATGAACGCCTGCCGCAGGATCGCAGCCTCGCCGCCTTGGCCGGACCGGCGCAGGTGGCGTTCACCGATCGCAATAACCATGGCGACGAACGGACCTTTGCTATCGTGCCGATCGTCCCCGATGCGGTCTATGCCATGGGCAGCTGGCCCGCCGAAGGCATCACTTGGTTTTCGATTTCGCCGTTTATTTTCCCGCTGTTGATGGTCGCTGCCGGATTGATTTCTGCCCATCTGGCGGTGGATCGGTTGGTCGTGCGCCATGTGCGCGAATTACGTCAACACATGGACGAGTTCTCGACCACCCGGCAGATCGTATCGCTGCGCGGGCGCGGGGCACTGGCCCGCGAACTCGAGGAAATCGACCAGTCCTGGCAGGAACTGGCCGAGCGTCTGATCATGGACGAGGCCGAACTCGAAGGTATGGTCCACGAAAAGAACGTGCTGATCAAAGAGGTCCATCATCGGGTCAAGAACAACCTGCAACTGATCGCTTCGATCGTGAACATGAAAATCCGCAAGGCCGCAACAGCCGAGGCGCGCAACGCTCTCAAAGAGGTACAGGGCCGTGTCATGTCCATCGCGGCGGTGCATCAGGCACTCTATTCCAGTACCGACAGCGGTGCGGTCTGGGCAAATGACCTGTTGCAGTCGGTGATCAACGGCACCTTGGCCAGCGGTTTGCCGAATGATCGCGTTGTCGATGTGCAGGCGGACTATGCGCCGGTTGCTCTCTATCCCGATCAGGCGGTTCCGCTACTCTTGCTCGCCTCCGAGGCCGTGACAAATGCGCTGAAATATATGGGTAAACCCGAAAATGAGGCGGCGCGGTTGACCATATCTCTCACACAGGAGGCCGAAGGGATGGCGCGGTTGACCGTTGTCAATTCCTGCGGGGTGCCGTTCCTGCCACCTGAACAGGTCAAAGGGTCCGGACTGGGTCGGTCACTGATGCAGGGGTTCGCGATCCAGATCGGCGGCAAGGTGACGATTGACGAGGCGGAGTCCTTCTTCAGCTTTAGCGTCGATTTCAAACCGGCCCCGTTCGACGAGACGACCCGCGATCTCACCGATTTTGCAGGCGAGAGCGATACCTGACATGCGGGATGGCGGTGGCCCTGCTAACCGAGCATCTGCCCGAGTTGGACTGCCAATAAATCCCAGACCCGCTTGATCTTGACGTTTTTGTACGAGGTCTCGTGCGTGGCGAGCCAGACCGGCAGCGTCGGGAGTTGCGGCTGAAACCGCAACCTCTCGACCCGCGGGTCGGCATCGCCGATGACGGTTTGCATCGCCCCGATGCCACAGCCCGCCCGGACGAGTTCCCAATAGGTCGCTTGGTCGTCGCAGCGCACGCCAAAGAAATGCCTGTCCACGCTCATTCCTATATGGCGCATGGCCTGAATGATCAGGTCAGAGCGGTCGAAACCGACAAAGGGCAGGCGGGTCAGATCCTCAAGGCTGCAGGGATGCCCGACACGGTCCAACAGCGCGCGCTTCCCGTAGAGAGCGACAGGCTGTTCGGCAATTTTGCGAGCGACAATATCCAGTTGCGTCGGGCGATACATGCGGATCGCGATATCCGCATCGCGATAGAGCAGGTTTTCAGAGGCGTCAGACGGCACCAGTTCGACCTCTATCGCGGGTTCGGCCTGACGCAACGCGGCAATAATCCGTGGCAGGATATAGTGCGACACCACGATGCTGGCCGTGATCCGAACTGTGCCTGCGATGCGCGTACTATGCCCTGCTGCCAAAGCGCCCAGCCGGGCGTAGGCCGCTGCCATCTCCCGCGCGGGGTCTAGCAGGGTCAGACCGGCCTCTGTGAGGTCGAGGCCGTTGGGCACACGGACGAAGAGTTCGGTGCCGAGCGCGGCTTCGGCGGCCCTGATGTGGCGGCCCAGCGTTGGCTGGCTCTGTGCGGTTGCCTTGGCTGCGGCCGTGAGCGAACCCGTTTCCGCGACAGCCAGAAACGAACGAATGTAGGTCCAGTCGAGGGTGTCCAGTCGTGCTGTCATTCATAAATGAATATCAGACCGTCACATTCATGCAATTCAAATTCAAATCTGGATGGGCGATGACTGGATCACAGCCATTTGGAGATGAGCAATGACCGGAACTGTATTGATACTGGGGGCCTCGGGAAAAATCGGCAAACATAGCGCCCGCGCCTTTGCGGCCGCAGGCTGGACCGTTCGTCGGTTCGACCGCCAGTCACAGGACATGACCGAGGCGGCGAAGGGCTGCGATGTGATCGTGAACGGACTGAACCCGCCCAACTATCACGACTGGGCGACTATCATTCCCCGGATCACCGGACAGGTGACAGAGGCCGCACGCCTATCGGGTGCGACGGTTCTGCTGCCGGGGAATGTCTATCACTTTGGCGATCGTCCGGGGATCTGGTCGGAAACAACGCCCGCCAAACCTGTCAGCCGCAAGGGCCAAATCCGCCTGAAAATGGAACAGGACTATGCCGCCAGCGGTGTGCAGACGATCATTCTGCGGGCCGGGAATTTCATCGACCCCGACGGGCAGGGCTGTGTCATGTCGACGGTCTATCTCCGGTCGATCGAGCAAGGCAAAATCACGCTGCCCGGTCCCGCAGACACCCGTCAGGCGATGTGCTACCTGCCCGACTGGGCCCGCGCGGCGGTGGCGCTGGCGGAGATGCGACAGGACTTGCCCGGTTTCGTCGATGTGCCGTTTGCGGGCCATACGCTGACGGCGCTAGAGCTCAAATCCGGGATCGAAAAGCTGCGGGGCCGCGACATCAGGTTTGTTCGATTTCCGTGGTGGCTGTTCCGTCTGACGGGGCCGATCTGGGAGCTGGCGCGGGAACTGACGGAAATGCGCTATCTGTGGAACACCGATCATGCGCTGTCGGGGGAGCGGCTGAAACAGTTACTGCCAGAGTTTGAGACAACCCCGCTCGACGAGGTTTTGCGCAGCGTCCTGCCACAAGAATAACCGCCGATGCCAAAGGAAGGCGAGGGACCGTAAAACGGGAAAATGGCGGCTTTAACAAGGGCCGCGCTTTCATTACACCGTCAGGCAGCCCTCTGCGGCGAAAACTCCGCATCTCCATTCTCGCACTTCAGCACGAGCATCCAGGACCCATGGCCAAGACTGCAACCTCCCGCGTCGATAAGTTGTTGTCCTCGATGGGCTACGGCTCTCGCAGGGAAATGGCACTGATGGCGCGGGCTGGCGGCATCACTCTGGACGGTGCCGACCTCCTTGACGTGACCCGGCGCATCCCCGTCACGCGCGATTTGCCGACGCGCATGACGATTGATGGCGAGCCGCTCGATCCTGTCGTGGGCATGGTCATTCTCTTGAACAAACCATTGGGCATGACCTGTTCCCACAAGGAAACCGGCCCGTTGGTCTATGATATTTTGCCTGCGCGCTGGAAGTCGCGAAACCCGACGATTTCCACGATTGGCCGACTGGATAAACAGACCTCGGGTCTGCTGTTGTTGACGGATGACGGCGATCTCTTGCACCGTGTCATCAGTCCCAAGCGGCACGTCAAAAAGACCTATCGCGCCAAGCTGGCCCGCCCGCTGACGGGCAGCGAGGGCGATCTGTTTGCCTCTGGCACAGTGATGCTGGAGGGCGAGGACAAGCCGCTGGCACCTGCCGAACTAGAGGTCCTGTCGCCGACTGAGGCCCTTCTGAGCGTATACGAAGGGCGATACCATCAGGTCCGCCGCATGTTTGCCGCCACAGGAAACCACGTCGAGGACCTGCACCGCGAAAGTCTGGGCGGCCTTACCCTGCCGGACGACCTGCGTCCCGGTCAGTGGACCCTGCTGGGCGAGGCAGAGATCGCGGCGATTTTCCAGTAGATCGGCGGGGCGGGTTACACGCGGCAAGGGACGTCTCACCCACGCCCGGACGACTGTCCGATGGTGCGATCAGGATCAAGATCGGCGATAGACCACAGCCAAACTGTGCGCGTTCCGCGTTAGTGTATGAATTTCATTGGGAAATTGGTGGAGCCAAGGGGGATCGAACCCCTGACCTCTTGCATGCCATGCAAGCGCTCTCCCAGCTGAGCTATGGCCCCATCTTCGCGCCTGGGTTTTACCTGCTTGCGCGGCAGGGCAGGGGACGTGTCTGTCTGACCTGCGAGGGATTTGGTGGAGCCAAGGGGGATCGAACCCCTGACCTCTTGCATGCCATGCAAGCGCTCTCCCAGCTGAGCTATGGCCCCGTTTTTCGGCTATTTTGCCGTCACATCGGTGTTTCCGCCGATGTGCGGGCTAATTAGTCGGAGGCTCGGGCGGGTGCAAGAGCAAAAACGCCCGAACCAGAATTTTTACAACGACAGCTTAGTCTTCGTCGTCGGCGGCAACGTCGCCCAGATCGTCGAACGAGACGTTATCATCGTCTTCGTCTTCGTCCAGAACGTCGTCATCCAGATCGACGTCGTTGTCGTCGTCCAGCAACAGATCGTCGTCTTCATCCGACATCTGCAGTTTCTTGGTCTGCGCGTCCTCGGCGTCCGCGACCATCGTACGGGTCTTGGCTACGTCGATGTTCACGATCTCGCCCGTGTAGGGGCTTACGATCGGCACGCGGTTCAGGTCGTAAAAACGCTTGCCTGTGGTCGGGCAGATGCGTTTGGTACCCCATTCTTCCTTGGGCATGGCTATCCCTTCAACTGTCACGCTCTTGCGGTGGATCGGTGCCACCTGCCATAAGCTAGGCAGAGTGTCAAAGCCTTTGGCATGGTCGATCTCAAGAAGGTGGTTATGGGACGCGCGATCCTGTCTGGCAACCCCCCAATTTCCCTCAGTCTGCGTCGTTCGGCGCGGGCGCGGCGTATTTCGTTGCGGATTTCCCGCTCGACAGGCCGCGTGACGCTGACGATGCCGACGCATGTGCCGGATTCCGAAGCCTTGGACTTTGCTCGGGAAAAAGAAAACTGGCTGCGCGGCCACCTGAGCCAGATTGGCGGCGAATCGGTTTTGACCTTTGGGACGCGGATGCTGTGGCGCGGGCAGTCACTGGACATCGTACCGGGGCAGGGGCGCAAGATCGTCGTGTCTGACGGGGCCATTCATGTGCCGGGCGAGGCCGAGCAGATCGGCGCCCGCCTACAGGCCTACGCCAAGGCACAGGCCCGCGATGCGCTGGCAGCCGCGTCAGATCGCTATGCGGCGCAACTGGGCAGGAGCTATAGCAAGCTGACGCTGCGCGATACGCGGTCGCGCTGGGGGTCCTGCAATTCGCGAGGCGAGTTGATGTATTCATGGCGTCTGATCCTCGCCCCGGACGAGGTGCTGGACTATGTTGCGGCCCATGAGGTCGCGCATTTGGCAGAAATGAACCATTCGCCGGCCTTCTGGTCGGTGGTAGAACGCCTGTGTCCGGACTACGTACGGCATCGCGGCTGGCTTAAATCGCAGGGGCATTTGCTGCATCAGACGCGTTTTGGGTGATTGACGGCGGCTGCCATTGTGATCACAACTCGGCATCATGCTTCCGACGACCCGACCTATAGATAGTACCGCCGCGGCCCACGAACGGGTCTATCGCGCCCTGCGCACGCAGGTGATGCACGGCGAAATCGCGCCGGGGGCGGCCCTGACCCTGCGCGGGATCGGCAAACAATTCGATGTGTCGATGACCCCCGCGCGTGAGGCTGTCCGGCGATTGGTGGCGGAAGGGGCGCTGTTCTTGTCCTCTTCTGGCAGGGTATCCACGCCCGAGTTGTCGAACGAACGGATCGAAGAATTGGCGACCCTGCGCGCCCTGCTGGAGCCGGAACTGGCCAGTCGGGCGCTGCCGAGGGCGCACTTTGCGCTGATCGAGAGGTTAGAGGCGATCAACCAAGGCGTCAGCCAGATGGTCGCGCGCCACGATGCCTCGGGTTATATTCGGATGAACCTCGAGTTTCACCGCACGCTCTATCTGCGGGCGCAGGCCCCGGCGATGCTGGCGATGACAGAAACCGTCTGGCTGCAATTGGGGCCGACGATGCGGGCACTCTACGGGCGGCTCAATCGCAAGGACCCGCCCTATCATCACAAACTGATCCTTGCCGCGCTCAAGGCGGGGGATGAGCCGGGGCTGCGGCTGGCGGTGCGGACCGACGTGACCCAAGGACTGCGGCTACTGCGCAGCTAGGCCGTTTGCGCCGGGGCGAGGTTGGCCAGAACCCTGCGTATGTCCTCTGCCGTGAGGTTCAATTTATCGGAAATGTCGCGCATGGCCTGATAGGCGGGGCGTCCGAGGGGGCCGGAGAGCGTCGCGACCCGCAGGGCGGTCTCGATGATTATCGGACGGATGGACGCTGGCAGGTCGTTGCCGATCATGTCGAGGATGTCACGATCCGAGGCGGTATAGTCCAACATTTCCCACAGTTGATCGCGGGTATAGCGCCGACCAAAGTGTTTGTGCAGTTGCTGCTGTATCACGCCGATGTCGGACGGGGCGATGGCGTGGGGCTGGGCGGTGACGATATAGCAAATCGCCGCCATCGCCTGAACCGCGACCTCCTCTCGGGCCCGGCTGCGTTGTTTGCGGACCGACGCGAACATCATGAGCGCGGCAATGCCCAAGAGTGCCGCTAGCGCGAGAATAAGGGTCTGCTGGGAGAGGGACAGGGCCCAGGTTTGCGCCTGCGAAAGCGCGTCCAAAAGAAAGCTTGGCATAGGGGATCTCCGGCTGGTTAACGTTTCGTAAATGCGGATCGTGGCATTCCTTTGGCGTTCTGACGGTCAGGTGGTGAAAAAGGGGGCTCTGCCCCCGCCGCGCTGCGGCTCCCCCGGGATATTTGGGGCACAAAGGCAGGGCGGGCTTGCGTTTGTTTGGGGGTTGGGGTTGTAGAAATCGGGCAATAGGGGGCGGTGATGGACGAAAATCGTTATCTGGAAATGATCGAATTGATGACGCCGGATATGGCGAATTTTTCCGGCAAGGTGCATGGCGGTGCGCTGCTGAACCATCTGGATCGGGTGGCGTTTTCCTGCGCTTCGCGGTTTTCGGGGCGCTACACGGTGACGCTGTCGGTGGATCAGGTGACGTTCAAAGAGCCGATCCACGTCGGGGAGTTGGTGACCTTTCGGGCGGCGATCAATCTGATCGGGCGCAGCTCTATGGAGGTTGGTATCCGGGTGGAGGCCGAAAATATCAGGTCGCGGACCCGGCGGCACACGAATTCCTGCTATTTCACGATGATTGCCGTCGATGATGACGGGCGACCTGTGCCGGTGCCGCAGTTCGTGCCGGAGGGCGAGGTCGAACAGCGTCGCTGGCGGGCTGCGGAGTTGCGCAGAGAGCTGCGCCGTGAACATGCAGAGCGGATGGATGCCGCGGCACGGGGGCGGGCCGTTTGAGCGCTGTCGCTGTAGGAAAGGAATAAGGGCGGCCGTAGTTGGCCGCCCTTTGGGTTTCGAGGTGCGTCGGGATCAGCTGTGGATCGGGCCGTCGCCACAGGCCAGTGCGGCCTCGCGCACCGCTTCGGAGAAGGTCGGGTGCGCATGGCAGGTGCGGGCCAGATCCTCGGCGGCGGCGCCGAATTCCATGGCAACGCAAACCTCGTGGATCAGATCGCCGGCAGCCGGTCCAATGATGTGGCAGCCGAGGATGCGGTCGGTTTCTTTGTCAGCCAAGAGTTTGACAAAGCCGTCGCCCATGAACACGGCCTTGGCGCGGCCATTGCCCATGAAGGAGAATTTGCCGACCTTATAGGCGCGGCCTTCGGACTTCAGCTGCTCTTCGGTTTTGCCGACAGAGGCGACCTCGGGGGCGGTGTAGATCACGCCGGGAATGACGTCGTAATTCACGTGGCCTGCCTGACCGGCGATCACCTCGGCGACGGCCATGCCTTCGTCTTCGGCCTTGTGGGCGAGCATCGGGCCCTCGATGGCGTCACCGATGGCGTAGATGCCCGGCACGTTGGTGGCGTAGTGGCCGTTGGTGGCGATCTGGCCGCGCGCGGTCATTTGCACGCCCAAGGCTTCAAGGCCGAGACCGGCGGTGAAGGGGCGGCGACCGGTGGCGACCAGAACGACTTCGGCGTCGAGCGAGGCTTCGCTGTCGTCCTTGCGCAGTTTGTAAGTGACGGTGTTTTTGCCGTCGCCCTTGGTCACGCCCTGAACGGCAGCGCCCATGACGAACTTCAGCCCCTGCTTTTGCAGCATTTTCTGGAAGGTTTTCTGGACCTCGCCGTCCATGCCGGGGGTGATGACGTCGAGGTATTCGACCACCGTTACCTCGGTGCCCAGACGTTTGTAGACCGAACCGAGTTCGAGGCCGATCACGCCCGCGCCAATCACGACCATCGAGGCGGGGACCTTTTTCAGAGCCAGCGCGCCGGTCGAGGTGACAACGGTGTCCTCGTCCACCTCGATGCCCGGCAGGGCCGAGGGTTCGGAGCCGGAGGCAATGATGATACTCTTGGCGTCATAGGTGGCGTCGCCGACCTGCACCTTGCCCGCTGCGGGGATCGAAGCCCAGCCTTTGATCCAGTCGATCTTGTTCTTTTTGAACAGGAATTCGATGCCCTTGGTGTTGCCGTCGATGACGCCCTGTTTGTAATCGAGCATTTTCGCCCAATCGACATCGGGCTTGGCGACGTTCAGGCCCATCTTGGCAAAGTTTTCTTCGACTTCGTGCAGCGAATGCGAGGCGTGCAGCAGCGCCTTGGACGGGATGCAGCCCACGTTCAGGCAGGTGCCGCCAAGGGTGTCGCGGCCTTCGACCACAGCGGTTTTCAGACCCAGCTGGGCGCAGCGGATGGCACAGACATAGCCGCCGGGGCCCGCGCCGATTACGATCACGTCATAGCTGGACATCTTAGTCTCCTTTGTTTGCGCCCAGAGGCGCGGCATCAGAATAGAATTGCGGATAGGATCATGGCCATGGTGGCCAGAAAGCCGACCATCCAGATCAGGCTGCGCCACGGGCGCCAGCCAAAGAAATAGGCAGGGACATAGAGCAGGCGTGCGCCAAGGTAGGTCCACGCGCAGGCCGCGGAAAATCCGGTTGCCTTATCGCCGAGCGTCACGACGAGAACCGCGATCGTAAAGAGGATCAGAGCCTCGAAATGGTTGTTCATCGCGCGGATCAGGCGTCCTGTCCGGGTGCTGAACATTTCCATCAGCGGTTTGGGCAAGCGTTCGGGGTCGCGCGGCGAGGTGGTCACGCCGGGGCCGACCTCGAGGTTGGCACGGATCGACATCCAGCCGAACTGGCATCCCTGCAACAGGGCCGAGAGTGCGAGGACGGTGAGTTCGGGGGTCATATCCGAGAGTCCAATGGGCCGAAGGCGGTTTGGGATGGAGAGGGCGGGGGGCTGTCTGCCCCCCGCACCCCCCGAAGGTATTTTTAGAAAAGTGAAAGGGAAGCGGGGGTCCCTTTCACCCATCGGATCACAGATCCATCAACAGGCGGCGCGGATCCTCGAGGGCTTCCTTGACGCGGACGAGGAAGGTCACGGCGCCTTTGCCGTCGACGATGCGGTGATCGTAGGAGAGGGCGAGGTACATCATCGGGCGGATGACGATCTGGCCGTTCACGACCACGGGGCGGTCCTGGATCTTGTGCATGCCGAGGATGCCCGATTGCGGCGGGTTCAGGATCGGCGAGGACATCAGCGAGCCGTAGACGCCGCCGTTCGAGATGGTGAAGGTGCCGCCCTGCATGTCGGCCATCGACAGTTTGCCGTCGCGACCCTTGGCGCCGAGCTCGGCGATTTCCTTTTCGATGGCGGCAAATCCCTTTTGATCGGCATCGCGCAGGACCGGAACCACCAGACCTGTCGGGGTGCCAACAGCCACGCCCATATTGACGAAGTTCTTGTAGACGATGTCGGTGCCGTCGATTTCGGCGTTGACCTCGGGAACTTCCTTGAGCGCGTGGCAACAGGCTTTGACGAAGAAGGACATGAAGCCGAGTTTGACTTTGTGCTTCTTCTCGAAGAGGTCCTTGTATTCGTTGCGCAGGCCCATGATGCCGGACATGTCCACCTCGTTGTAGGTGGTCAGCATGGCGGCGGTGTTCTGCGATTCCTTGAGGCGGCGCGCGATGGTCTGGCGCAGCTTGGTCATTTTTACGCGCTCTTCGCGGGCATCAGCGGCGCGCGGTGCGGCAGGAGCCGAAGCCACGGCCGGAGCAGCGGCAGCGCCGCCAGCGATGGCCTTGAGCACGTCTTCCTTCATGACGCGGCCGTCTTTGCCCGAGCCAGCGACCGAACCCGCGGCGAGGTTGTTTTCGGCCATCAGTTTTTTGGCCGAGGGGGCGTCCTCGACGTCCCGGGCGGCGGTGGCAACCGGGGCCGGAGCCGCAGCGGGGGCGGCAGCGGCAGGCTTGGCCGCAGGGGCAGCCACAGCGCCAGCCCCTTCGGAGATCATGGCCAACAGGGCGTCGACGCCGACGGTGTCACCTTCGGCAGCGATGATTTCGCCCAGAACGCCAGCCGCCGGAGAGGGAACCTCGACCGTGACCTTATCGGTTTCCAACTCGCAGAGCATTTCGTCGACGGCGACGGCATCGCCCGGCTTTTTGAACCAAGTTGCGACGGTGGCTTCGGTGACGCTTTCGCCCAGGGTGGGGACGCGGACTTCGATGCTCATTGTCTTATTTCCCTTCGATGGTCAGCGCCTCGTTCACGAGGGCTTCTTGTTGAGCTTTGTGTTGCGAGGCAAGGCCGGTAGCCGGCGAGGCCGATGCGGCGCGGCCAACGTAGACCGGGCGCTTGTGCTTGGCATCCAAACGGGTCAGCACCCATTCGATGTTCGGTTCGATAAAGGTCCAAGCGCCCTGGTTACGGGGCTCTTCCTGACACCAGACCATTTCGGCGTTCTGGAACCGCTTCAGTTCGTTCATCAGCGACTGGGCCGGGAACGGATAGAACTGTTCGATCCGCAGGATATAGACATCATCGAGGCCGCGGGCATCACGCTCTTCGAGCAGGTCATAGTAGACCTTGCCCGAACACATCACCACGCGCTTGATCTGTTCGTCGGCCACCAGGGTGGCGGTGGAACGGCCCGTCGGCTTGGCGGTGTCGGCATCATCCCACAGGACGCGGTGGAACGACGACCCGGTGGTGAAATCCGCGGCGTCCGAGATGCACAGGCGATGGCGCAGCAACGATTTCGGCGTCATCAGCACCAGCGGTTTACGGAAGTTGCGGTGCAACTGGCGGCGCAGGATGTGGAAGTAGTTCGCCGGGGTCGAGCAGTTCGCCACGATCCAGTTGTCACCGCCACATAGCTGCAAGAACCGTTCGAGACGGGCGGAGGAGTGTTCCGGCCCCTGACCTTCGAACCCGTGGGGCAGCAGCATGACCAGACCGGACATCCGCAGCCACTTGGATTCGCCGGAACAGATGAACTGGTCGAACATGATCTGCGCGCCGTTGGCAAAATCGCCGAACTGGGCTTCCCACATGGTCAGCGCGTTCGGTTCCGCCAGCGAGTAGCCGTATTCAAAGCCCAGCACCGCGTATTCCGACAGCATCGAGTCGATGACTTCGTACTGAGCCTGGCCTTCGCGGATGTTGTTGAGCGGGTAGTACCGCTCTTCGGTTTCCTGATCGATCAGACCGGAATGGCGCTGCGAGAAGGTGCCACGGGTGGCGTCCTGACCCGACAGGCGGACCGGATAGCCTTCGAGCTGGAGCGAGCCAAAGGCCAGCGCCTCGGCAGTTGCCCAGTCAAAGCCGGTGCCGTTTTCAAACATCTTGGCCTTGGCGTCCAACTGGCGCGCCACGGTTTTGTGGATGTTGAAGGTCTCCGGGTAGGAGGTCAGCGCCTTGCCGATTTCCAGCAGGGTCTTTTCCTTGATCGCGGTTTTGCCGCGCTGGTATTTGCCCTGCTTTTGACGGTCCATGTGCGACCAGCGGCCGTCCAGCCAGTCGGCCTTGTTCGGCTTATAGTCTTTGGCGGACTCGAAATCCTCGTTCAGGGTCGCCTGGAACTGCGCCTTCATATCCTCGATTTCGCCTTCGGGGATCAGGCCGTCCTTGACCAGACGTTCGGTGTACAGTTGCAGCGTCGTCTTGTGACGCTTGATGTTGTTGTACATCGCCGGGTTGGTGAACATCGGCTCGTCGCCTTCGTTGTGACCAAAGCGGCGGTAGCAGAAGAT
>CALMJS010000008.1 GCA_937864535.1 uncultured Paracoccaceae bacterium | reverse complement strand
AACAGGCAAGCTTAGCAGCGCCGCAAATCTGTCCGGGAAACAGGGACCACCTCACGGTACGGTGGACGCCTGAGGTGTCGAAATCACTCTGCTCATGTGCGACTCACGAAGTCCTACGTGGGTCTCAAGGGAGAGTTCTCAAAGCCGAATACGCTCTGCGAATGGCTTAGGCTTCCCGCCATTTTCCTCGAAAGTCTCGATGCATGTATGCCCTCACCGCAGCTTAGAGCTGTAGCAAAACCTGTAGCAAAAAGGCTTGAGAAATGGGTATATCTTGATGATTTTTGTTCAATATCAATTACTTGCAATATGTGTGCTGCAAGTAAATGGTGCCCGGGGGCGGAATCGAACCACCGACACGAGGATTTTCAATCCACTGCTCTACCCCTGAGCTACCCGGGCACGGGACGCTGATTGTTTGTCACAACCGGCTTGGGTAGCGGCGTTCTAGACATAGCTGTGGGGGGTGTCCAGAGGCAAAACGCAAGAAAATGCAGCGGTTTGCATTTTTCTTTAGGAACGTGGTGACTTGGCGGTGCGTCCGGACAAATAAACCGAGCTGCGGAAGCCATGATCGAACTTCGCGACCACTGCGGCACCACGCAAGAGACCAATCACACTTGCCAAGGCCCCGCGCACGGCACGCCGTGCACGCGGATAGGGGCGCAGCCACTTGGCCAGACGCGGACCAACACGCCAGTAGACCCAGATGAACAGACGGCCCAGTGCAAAGTGTACCAGAATATGGTCGCGCACCTTGCGCAGATACTCGACGTCGGGGTGGAGCTTGTCGCCATAGGCAGCCGATGCGACAAAGCACTCTGCCCCATCAGGGACCGTGTCGGCGTCATAGCTGCTCAGGTCGTCAGGTTCGGCGGGGGCCTGCTCTGCCTCGATCAGCGGATTGTCGACGGCATCATTTGCCGCATAGTAATCGTTGAGGACCGCGATGCTCTCTGCGCTGGGTTGCAGCACCTCGGGGGCGGGAAACGCGTCTGTCAGTCGGCCGAGGTAGCTGGTCAGAATATCTGGATCAAAGGCGTCCAGCATATCCCGTGCCGCATCCCCCAGATCGTTCAGATGATCAAGCAAGGACAGCGGGTCGACGTCGGCAAAAAACGCGCCGGCGGTTTCCGTGTCCAGTTCGTTCAGCAAGGCCGGCAGGTTGTCTGACGGCAAATCGTGCATCAACTCGTTCAGGTCCTGCGTATCGAGCAGCGCCGCCACCTGATCCGGTGCGAGATGCGACAGGTAGTCCGCGATCTGTTGGGGCGTTCCCTTGAGCAGCAGATCTTCGAAATCCTGTTCAGCCCTCAGCGTTTTGATCTGGTCGATGATCGCCTGCGTGCCTTCGGGGTCTTTGAACTCGGACAGGGACACAACAATGGCGTCCATCTGCGCCGCTGCGCCGAGGATTTCCGTAACACCGCCGCCGCCGTGTGTGACGATCAGATCATCCCCACGAACCGAGGTCGCCTCCAAGAGGTCGTCTGGCGTCTCATATTCGCCCAGAAAGCTGAGCGTGTCGCCACCGGCCAGATCAAAACCGTGGATGACCGACGACCCGCTGGTATCGAGGTAGAGATGCGCAGTCGAGCCTTCGTCAATGAACACAGTGTCGTCACCGCTGCCGCCGAACACAACGTCCTCGCCTGCGCCGGTATGGACCTCATCGTTTCCTTCGCCGGTGACGAGGGTATCGTTCCCGGCCCCACCATCGAGCCTATCGTTGCCATCGCCACCGCGCAGGGTGTCATTGCCGTTGAGGCCGAACAGGTGGTCGTCGCCCGAATGGCCTTCGATCAGGTCGTCGTACCCGGTGCCGTGCAGCGTATCGTCGTTCTGTTCATAGTCGAAGTCGCTGTTCTGGCCATAGACATGCACGCCAAAACCGCGCGCGGTAAATTCGAGGCGGACCATCTCGTAGGCCCCCAGAGAGAACGCCACCTCCCCGGAGGTGCCGATCTCGGCGCCATCCAGCGTCTCGACAACCGGATGGGCGAGGGCGGACAGCGGGTCCCCTTCGTCGATAGCGGTCGTTTGGTCGTCCATGACCGACAGATGTTGCGCCCACAGATGGCCATAGGGACCGACCAGATCCTTGAGATCCAGATTGACGTCAATCTCGGCATCACTGCGCGACGCCAAGAAGATGACCGTATGTTCCTGGTTACCAAACGCCCAGCCTGCGACCTCGTCCAGACCGCGCCCGTCCGACATATAGTCCGGCAGATCAAAGTCGATCACCCGCGTCCCGACGAGGCTCTGCCCCATCATCCGCATGACTTCGCCAGCAGCGGTGAGTTCTGTATGGGTGTGACCGTATTCATCCACAGTCTCAACCGCCAACCGCGATGTCAGGCTCTTGTACGAGGTGCCCCAGAGCGAGGCCTGATCAACACCAGAGCGGGCCATGATATCGACCATCGCCACCAGATCAGAGGCATGCGCCAGCCCGAAATCGGCACCGGGGTCGGCGCGTACGTTCCATTCCGAAACGTAGTAATCGAGCTTGCCAAAGCCGTCGGCATTCTGGATGTCGTCGAGCCGATCGAATACCGGATCCGCGTTCTCGATCGAGCCGAGGGTATTGCGGTAGAAGTGGGTTTCCACAACGTCGATATAGCCGCGCGCCTCTGCGTCGATTTCCGCGAGGATCAGCGGGATATCCGCTGGCTCACCGGCAAGGGCGGTCTGCATGGCGATCTGCGGCTGGGTCCAGTTGTCGGGATCATCCAGTTCAGCGCGGTAGCGGTCGAACACATCCTGCAGACCCTTGGCCATCACATTGACCATCTTGCCGTATTCGGCCGGCGTTTCGCGGGAATCGTTGTACCAGTATTCGTTGCCGATGGTGAACGTGTCGATATTGGCGTCGCCGTAGTCCCCACGGATCAGCGCGTCGACCTTGGACAGCAAATCCTGAACCGCCTGCTGAGAGGGGATGCGATTGCCCTGCGTATCGCGTTCGTCCGAAAAATAATGTTCGGTCGGCAAAACCCAATCAATCGAAATGCCATGGGCATGGGTATAGGCGACGAATTCCTTTGCCGTCACAAAGTCGTCGTTATTCGACGTAGCTACCGCATCGACATCCCAAAACCGATCGGAGATTTCGCTGCCCGGCGCAAACAGCTGCTCGGTGACCGTGCCTCCTGGGAACCTCAGCGACCGACCGCCCATCTGCTCGAGAAAGGTATCAAAGGCACCGCCGGCATTCAGATCATCCTTGGTGAAAAGCGTATTAAAGCCGAACATCTCTTGCGAGATGGTCTCGGATGCGTAGTCCGACGCTCCAACATTAACGCTATGGACAACCATTCCGTGTCCGCCCCCAAGTGTGCGATGGAGCCGTAAAAAACCGGCCTCCAGCGGCCAGACTGGCCACACTCGGATTTTGAAGCGGAACGTGAAAAACTGTAATATTTCAAAGGACTATTGGCTAGCCAATGAGAATACAGCACTAGACGAAAGATTTTTTTCGGACAGTCATAAGGTCAATCAAAATTAGCCCCATGCACCGCCTGAGATACCCAAAGGAAATAAGGTTAACCCCTCTGGGTTCACCATTTTGCAGTCTGAAATTGTGCAAATTATCTTCGGAACACTCCATAGCTGATCTGCGGTCGGCCAGCAGGCCGAAAACGAATCAGACTTTAGCCGCATATCCCGGCAGATCTCGCGACTGCGCAGAGCCTGTTTTTTAAATCACCCTAAAATGGAGCCGCATTTTTTCGTAATAATTTGCCACTCGAAATAGAGCCCGCCGTTCAAGAGAGATTTCCGATACAAAAGCATAGAAACCGGACCTGTTTACGTCAAAACGCGACGCACAGGGCGAAATATCACGGGATGAATTTGTGCAATTCGCTCAATTAATGGTTTTATTTTCACCATCTTCAGGCGGATCGACATCCTCGTCGCTCCGCTCTGACGGGAAAGCATAGGAACCGGACAGCCATTTGGCCAGATCCAGATCCGCGCAGCGCTTGCTGCAAAACGGACGGTATTTCTCAACCGTAGGCTTATTGCACATCGGGCAGGCCATCACAGGTCCCCGATCAAGGGCAGGGTCGCCAACCTCTCGCGTTTGCGCTGGAGCTCGAACAGACCCATGGTCGTCCACCCAACGAGGCTGGTCTCGATACCATCATTGCGGAATGAGGCCCGCAGTGACTGTTCCAACTGTTTGCGGTGCGCCTTGGACATCGGGGCGAAATCGACGGCGATCTGCCCGCCCAAGCCACGCAGACGCAGCGCCCGCGGCAGGGCACGCGCAGCGGCCATATTCACCTTGAGCGCGGCGGCGGGGGAATTGTCGTTCCCGGTATTCACATCCACCGCCACCAAGGCACGCGTCGCCTCGACATACATATGGCCTTCGCCCAGATCGATCATCGGGCTGGCAATCGCCTCGACCTGATCCAGCACGCCGTGGTGTTCAAAACAGCCCGGATCGGTCACGACATCAGCCGCCCCCGTCCATTCGCGCCATGCCAGAACATGCGGGCCGTCGCCCTCGGTCAGGGCCTCGGGCGTGGTACCTTCGGCATCGGCCAATACGGCGCGCGCCAGATCAGCCATGGCAGCGATATCTTCGGCGATCTCGTCCTCGTCGGCGCCTTCGCAGGAGGACCGCAAGATCAGCCCGAATTCCTCTTCCTCGATCACCGAATGGCCGATGGCATTGATGCGCACACGCTCTTCTTCTTCGGTGATCTGACGGCTGACGTTAATTCCCGGGGCGCCGGGGGTCACGATGGCATAGCGGCTCTTGAACAGGACGCGCTCGGTCACTGGAACAGCCTTGCCACCCTCGGCATAGCCGGTGACCTGCACGAGGATCGCCTGACCGGGGCGCAGCCCCTTGCTCTGACGCAGGAACGCAGTTTCGCCGTCGGGCAGCCGCAGCATCATCCCGCCCTGCCCCTTCATCGGGCGGTCACAAATCGCACGGAACACCGCGCCGGGGCGCGGCTGACTGTCGTCATCAATCAGAAGATCGTCCAAACGACCGTCCACCATCAGGGCCGCAGCTTCGCGCCCGTCGATGTGGTCCAAGAGGATGGAACGTCCCTTCATGCCAGTTCTCCGTACACTGGATACCCTGCCGCAATCAGCAGCCCCGCGGTTTCGGCCAGAGGCAGACCGACCACACCGGTAAATGACCCGTTGATCCACGGGATAAAGGCCCCTGCGGGACCCTGAATAGCATAACCGCCCGCCTTGCCACGCCAGTCACCCGAGGCGAGGTAGGCGTTCACTTCGGGGTTAGACAAACGCTTCATCGCAACCGTGGTCACGACATCGCCGCGCCAGATGCAATCACCACGTTTCACCGCCATCGCCGTGATCACACGGTGACGCCGACCCGACAGAGCGTGCAAGAACTGCGCCGCCTCGGCCTCGTTCGCGGGCTTGCCCATGATTCGACGCCCTATCGCAACGGTCGTATCGGCGCAGAGCACAACCTCGTCCTCTGCGGCAACGACTGCGGCAACCTTATCGGCGGCGATGCGATTGACATACTCACGCGGCAGCTCGCCCTTGCGGGGGTCTTCGTCAATGTCCGGCGGACGCACGGCAAAGGGCGTGATGCCGATCTGCGCCAACAGCTCCAGCCTCCGGGGAGACCCAGAGCCCAGAACCAACTTCAGACCAGACATAGGCGTTACGGTGCTCACCGAAAACGATAGTTGATCCGACCTTTGGTGAGGTCGTAGGGGGTCATTTCGACCTGAACTTTATCGCCCGCCAAAACGCGGATACGGTTCTTGCGAAGTTTCCCTGCCGTGTGCGCGATGATCGTATGGCCGTTTTCCAGCTCGACCAGGAAAGTCGCGTTCGGCAAGAGTTCCTTCACGACCCCGGGGAATTCGAGCAGTTCTTCCTTGGCCATGTGATCTCCTATAGCAGTCATCCCGCCAAAGTCTGCAGGACGGCGGTTAAATGCGCCCCATTTGCCAAATTGGCAAGGCTTTTCACACCAAGGTTTGCGTTTGAATGTGATCTAACCGCGAATCTTGCTCGGACCAGTGACTGAAATTCCCCACTTGGCCACCGATACGCGGCGCGGCGATGGATTTGGGGTCCACCTCGACCACCACCCACGCGGCCGAGTCTGTGTCGCCCTGCGCCAAAATCCCGTCGCTGGGCAGACCATAGTCCGGCGGACAAAAAAACCCGACGCGGCCAGTCCCCTGTTCCAGTACATCACAGTGCGGCACCGGCCCCAGCACCGGCGACTGTACAATCAGACACTGGTTTTCAATCGCGCGGGCCCGACAGGATTGCCGCACGCGAGTCTGCCCCGCCGGAAAATCGGTCGCCGATGGCACGAGGATCAGGTCCGCCCCCGCTTCGCACATGGCGCGGGCCTGCAACGGAAATTCACTGTCGTAACAGATCAGCACCCCGATTTTGCCTAGCGCCGTGTCGAACACTTTTGCGCTGCGACCGGGATGGATTTCCATCAGGTTGCGCTCATAGGGGGTCAGGATCAGCTTGTCCTGATGCACCACCAGCCCCGACGGGCTGACCAGCCAACTGCGATTGACGATCCGGTCGCCGTCACGGGCACAGGTAGACCCGACCAGAATATGAACGCCGTGTTTCGATGCCAGCCCGACATGCACGTCAACCCAGGCGTCGGCACTCTGCGCCATCCGAACCGCCCAAGCCGCTGGGCTCAGATCATTCGGGGTGCCGATCAGCGCCGCCTCGCCGCCGCCATATTCAGGAAACACCAACAGATCAGCGCCTTGCCCCGCGGCCTGCGCAACCCATGTCTCCAGCTTGGCGGTCAACCCATCCCAATCGGCGTGCCATTCGGGACGATAGGCGCAGGCTGCAATCTTCATAGTGTTTTCATCCAGAATTGAAGCGGTTTTTCCGTCTGATCGTGATCCCCGTGGTCGCGCCATCGGAATTTGGCGATCACCCCGTCCAGCGGGGCATAACCGCGTTTGCGCCAGAATGCGTCCAGCGGACGATAGTCAGCGGGCCGCGACGGGTGATCTTGGGGGCGCATAACGGCACAAAAGGCCGCGTATGTCCGGCCCAACTCCCGCGCCTTGGCCTCTCTCGCGTCAAAGAAATGATGCCCAGCGCCCTGCCCGCGAAACTGCGGCAACAACACCGATTCCGCGCAGTAAAAAATATCGGTCAGCGCAATCCCGGTCGCAGCAAAGGGGGCTGCGAAATCCTCTTCGTGATCCTCCATCGGAACGCCCGTCGCCGCGCCGACAACCTGCCCCTGTGACAAGGCAGCAACCAGAATCGCATCGGGATTGTCGCGATAACTGGCGACATAGTCCCGCTCGTACGCCAGATCTCCATCATAGAGATACGGCCAATCGCCAAAGACCCTGATCCGCAGCGCCGCCAGATCGTCGAGCGCGGCAGTCACCGCCGCGCCGGACAGGATCTGATAGGTCAGCGTCACACCGACACCTGCCGGATCCAGTCGGCGAGGTTATAATAGGTGGTAATCCGCGAAATCTTGCCATCTTTGAGCGTCATGAACGACCCGGCGGGCAGCACGTATTTCTGGCCCCGTGCCTCTGGCAAACCGGAATCCGTAGCCAGATACTCGCCATTCACCACAAATTCGGCCGCCGCGCGGGTGCCATCCTCACTGGCAAATATCACCATATCGGTCAGCGTTTCGCGATAGCACCGATCCATATGGTCACAGAATTGCGAAAACAGCTCCTTGCCGACGCGCACCTGCCCCTCGTTGACGTGGTGGGCCACTTCATCGGCCAGTTCCGCCAGCATCCCGGCCTTGCTCCCGCAGTTGAACGCATCGAAGTACCGATGCAAAACAGCCTTGGCGTCCATGATTACTCCCTCTGAGGTCCCCAGCGTTCCGACAGGCGCGCGATAATCTGATCCCGCGTTTGCCGATAGCTGGCCAATTTCGCGTCCCGACTCTCTCCCAGCCCCGTGGGGTCCAGAATCGGCCAATACTCTACATCCAGATGATAAAATCGGGTCAACTCCAGCGCCTGACGCTGACTGGCAGGCGACAGGGCCACCACCAGATCAAAGGACGATAGATCATCCCCCCATTGCTTGAGCTCGTCAAACGACCGCGCCCGATGGCGCGACAGTTCCACACCGACCTCTTGGCACACCGTAATGGCAAAGCCGTCGATCTCGAGGTCGTTTTTGACGCCAACGGACTGCACATAGCAGCCCTGACCGTAAAATTTCTTCATCAGCCCTTCCGCCATCGGCGAGCGGACCGCGTTGTGATCGCAGCAAAACAAAACCGACTGCGGCAGCTGATCGTATGCCTCTCCTCCCTCGGCCACGATCACGCTCCGAAATGCAGCACGCAGATCAACGTAAACAGGCGGCGGGCCGTATCATGATCGACCTCGGCCTTGCCCTCCAAACGCTCTTGGAGCACATTCGCCCCTTCGTTATGTATCCCCCGACGTGCCATATCGATCGTCTCGATCTGGCTGGGCGCTGCGGTCTTGACCGCGTCGAAATAGCTTTTGCAAATCTGGAAGTAGTCTTTGACCACCTGCCGAAACGGCCCCAACGCCATGTGGAATTCAGCGGCCGGTGCATCATCTTCGGTGCGGATATCGAACACCAGCCTCCGCTCGCGGATCGACAGATGCAACCGGAACGGCCCGCTCGGCGCCTCCCGGTCATCGCGCCCCGGCAGAACAAAGTGGTTGTCTTCCAACAGATCGAACATCGCGACCTTGCGCTCTTGTTCGACCTCAGGGGTTGGCGGCGGCAGATTGCTGTCGTCCAGCTCGATATGAATAATTTTGGACATGCCCCTATCCCTTGTTCAAGCGATCCAGCCGCGCACGCACCGACAGGCCATGCGCCTCCAGACTCTCCGATTGCGCCAGACGTTCCGCTGCCGGCCCGATCGCACGCAGCGCCTCTGGCGTCATCTTGGCCAATGTCGTCCGTTTCAAGAAATCCATGACCGACAATCCCGACGAAAACCGCGCCGAACGCGCCGTCGGAAGAACGTGGTTCGGCCCACCGATGTAATCGCCGATTGCTTCGGGCGTCCAGCCACCGATAAAGATCGCGCCCGCATGTCGCACCCGTTCGGCTAGATCTTCAGCGTTTTCAACACAGAGCTCCAGGTGTTCCGGTGCGATCCGGTCCGACAGCGCCACAGCCTCGGCCAGATCGCGCACGGTGATCACCGCCCCGAACTCGCGCCAGCTGGCCCCGGCAATCGCGCGACGCTCCAACGTCTCCAACCGCTTATCGACGGCCTTGGCCACAGCCTGACCAAAGTCGGCATCATCGGTGATCAAGATAGACTGCGCCGATTCATCGTGCTCGGCCTGGCTCAGCAAATCCAGCGCGATCCAGTCCGGATCATTGTGGCGATCCGCGATCACCAAAATCTCGGACGGCCCCGCGATCATATCGATCCCGACCTTGCCGAACACCCGCCGTTTTGCCGCCGCGACAAAGGCATTGCCCGGCCCGGTGATCTTGTCCACCGGCGCGATCGTCGCCGTCCCATAGGCCAGCGCCGCAACGGCCTGCGCCCCGCCGACGCGATAGACCTCGTCCACGCCCGCAATCCGGGCCGCCAGCAGAACCAGCGGATTCACCTCGCCGCGCGGTGTCGGAACGACCATGGCCAACCGCTCGACGCCCGCGACTTTCGCGGGGATCGCATTCATCAGAACCGACGACGGATATGTCGCCAGACCACCCGGCACATAGAGGCCCGCCGCGGACACCGCCGTCCATCGCCACCCCAGCGTGGCACCAGCCGCATCTTGCCAGCGGGCATCTTCCGGCATTTGCCGTTCGTGATAGGCGCGTATCCGGGACGCCGCCATTTCCAGCGCGGCCCGATCCTCTGGCGATACCTTCGCGCATTCGGCTTCGATTTCTGCCTCGGTAAACCGCAACTGCGACGCGCTCAGAACCAACTTGTCATAGGTCGCGGTCAGCTCCAAAACCGCCTCGTCGCCCCGCGCCCGCACATCGGCGATGATCTCGGCCACCCGCGCATCGACGTCCGGGCTATCCTCGCGCTTCATCCCCAGCAGGGCAACAAAGGCCTCTTCAAACCCCGACTCGGTCGTATCCAGAAACTGCGGCATGGCAAAACTCCTTTGCAGGACGTGTTACAGGGGCAATCCCTGCCCTTCAATGCGCCGCGTCCTTTCATCTTTCTCAAAAATACCTCCGCCGGAGGCCGCAAGCCCGCAAGGGCGCAGCTCAAACCGGATGGTCCGGGCTCTTGCCCGACGGAGCCAGATAGGGGCGGGTCACATCCTTCAGAACGATCTCCAGCGCCTCGACATCAATTTCGATCACCCCGTCACCGGCCAGCGTCAGCACCACCCGGCCCGCGCAGTCCTCGCCTGCGATCCAGTCGACTGCCAGCAGCGACAACACCAGATCAGCAGCCCCGCGCTTTAGACCCTGCGACCGCACAGCCAGCGCGTTCTCGATCAGAAACACCGACTGAACACGCTCCACGGGACGGTTGCGACGTTCGGCGCTCGGCAGGTCTTCCCAGCGAAACCGGTTTAGCAACAGCGCAAACCGCCGCTCTTTCGCCCGCCAGACCATTTCTGCAGCCGGAAATACCGCATCCTGCACCAAGGCAGAGACGACAGAAACATCTGCCGCCTCGCTCGCCTTGAGCCGCAGAGGCTGTTCGCCCCCGTCTTCGAACCGTGCGTCTTCGGTCACTGACCCTGGATCCTTTCGATCTGCGCACCGACGGCGCCCAGCTTTTCTTCAACATGCTCATAACCACGATCAAGATGGTACACGCGGTTGACCTGAGTTTCGCCCTCAGCGGCCAGACCCGCAAGGATCAGCGACACAGAGGCGCGCAAATCGGTGGCCATCACCTGCGCCCCCTTCATCTTGTCGACCCCGTGAACGGTTGCCGTACCGCCGTGGACATCGATTCGGGCGCCCATGCGCATCAGTTCGGGCGCGTGCATGAAACGATTCTCGAAAATCCTTTCCTCGAGGACCGAGGTCCCTTGGGCAAAGCACAGCATCGCCATCATCTGCGCCTGCAAATCGGTCGGGAAACCGGGGAACGGTTCGGTTGTGACATCCACGGCCTTGGGGCGATCGCCCAGACAGCGGACTTTGAGCCCCAAATCGGTCTCGGTCACTTCGATACCGGCCTCTTGCAGTTTGGCGACGAACGATTCGACCAGCGACAGACGCCCGCCCAGACATTCCACCTCGCCGCCGGCGATGACCGGCGCCAACATATAGGTGCCCAGCTCGATTCGGTCCGTCACCACTGCGTGAGTTGCCCCATGCAGACGATCAACGCCCTGAATTTCGATCCGGCTGGTGCCGTCCCCTTCGATCTGCGCACCCATTTTGCGCAGGCACGACGCCAGATCGACGATCTCGGGTTCGCGGGCGGCGTTCTCGATCACCGTCGTCCCCTTGGCCAGGGTCGCCGCCATCAGCACGTTTTCCGTCGCCCCGACCGAGGCGAATCGCAGCGGAACAACCGCGCCTTTCAGCCCGCCGCGTGCAACAGCGTGTAGATAACCGTCCTTGAGTTCGATTTCCGCGCCCAGCGCCTCGAGGGCTGAAATGTGAATATCCATCGGCCGCGCCCCAATCGCGCAGCCGCCCGGCAGCGACACGATCGCCTGATGTTCCCGCGCCAGCAGCGGCCCCAGAACGAGGTTCGACGCGCGCATTTTCCGCACGATATCATAGTCAGCGCGGGTCGAGGTCAGCCCGTGCGACGACATCGCCACGACTTTGCCGCCCTGCATTGCAGTGACTTCGACGCCGAGGGACTGCAACAACTGCGTCATGGTGCGAATGTCCGACAGGCGCGGCGCATTGGTCAGCGTCAGCGGCTCTTCGCACAGCAGCGTTGCCGGCATCAGTGTCAGCGCCGCATTTTTGGCACCAGCAATTGCGATTTGCCCCGAAAGTGGCCGACCACCCCGAACAATAATTGAATCCATCGTGTTACTCCTGCTCCTCGGGGTCGGAATCGGCCTCGGACCGAGCCTTTGCCTGCGCCTTGCGGCGACTGATATTAGCTTTGAGAGCGGCCTTGAGCCGCTCTTCGCGTGATTGGGCCTCTGGGCCCTTATTTTTTGAGTTCTTTGTCTCGGTCATGCACATTCTGTTACCCCGAAGCAAAAAAACCGTCCAGAGAGGGCTTGCGCATGTTTTCATTAGAGGCTAATTCCCCGCCACACCCGATGACGAGGTCGACAGACAGCGACACGGGATACCGCCGAACCGGGACTTAGGCCCGATTTGGACAACGCTGCGGTAGCTCAGTGGCAGAGCACTCCCTTGGTAAGGGAGAGGTCGAGAGTTCAATCCTCTCTCGCAGCACCATCCTCCCCAAAAGACTGATATAGAACATCGTGCGGGTCGTTTGTCGGCATGGCGAAACTTACCGCCCTGTTGCGGCCCATCTCTCTAATATTGTGCAATCTGCGGTCGTATCGATCGGTGACAGTCCATTTGCCCAATTGGAAAGAGAGCCACGTCGATGAAATTGTCCCTATCCTGGAAGCTGCCGCTGATCTTTATCGCGGTAACGGCAACCGCGACAGCCACTCTCGGGTTTCTCGCAACCAACCGGATTTCCAATACACTCAGGGGCCAAGCGCTGGAGCAACTGGCAATCAGCCAAGGCGCCATTGCCGATTCGATCAGTGCCGAGTTCTCTAAGTATTCGGGAATTATCGATATTCTTTCGCATGACCGCACGGTCAGGGACGCGGTACGCCTGTTCACATCAAATGTTGTGATCGCCGAACGGACAGACAAACTGGGCGAAATCCGCGACAATTACACGACCGGGAATCCCAACCCCGCCGGACAGCGGCATCTCCTGAGCGACTCGGACGATGGCACCCAATTTTCTGCGACACATCGCGATGCGCATGGCTGGCTGGCGTCAGTGACCCAGACGATCGGTCTCTCGGACCTGATCCTGATCAATAAAAACGGTCTGGTCATGTACACCGTCAACAAGCGCGACGATTTTATGCGCCATATCAGCGACTCTGACATCGCCAATACCGAAATGGCGCGCGCCGCCCAAAAAATCTTGGACGCCGCAGCAGGCGTCGCCGATGCGACCACCATTGAGAACTTGGTCGTCGGCAGCAATTCGATGAGCGGCTATGCGCCCGGCGGCGGGGAGACGACGGCGTTTCTGGCCACGCCGGTTTTGTCGAACTTCAATCAGTTCGCGGGTGTATTGGTCTTTGCGATTCCCCAGGAACCGATTGTCGCGGCTCTCCAGATGGAGAACGGGATCAGCGTGGATGCGAACGTTGTGTTGCTGAACCCTGATGGCACAGTCGCTGTTGCCGCGGGGGCCGATGCGGACCCGAATGGCGACCGGCTCAAGCCTGCTGTGACCGACCCCCATATGCTTCAGGCCAGCGCAGGCAACACGGGCGCCGTCGAATACACCACTGGCGGCGGAACCGAGTTGCTGGGGGGCTACTCCTCGGTCGATGTGCTCGGCTCGACATATGGTATCGCGACCACTGTCAGCACCGACGCAATTCTGGCAGACGCCTATAGCGCTCGCAACAACCTGATTGTAATGGTGATTGTCGCGATCCTGATTGCATCGGCGATCAGCGTAATGGTCGGCCGCACCGTCGCCCGCCCTGTTGTCTGGATTGCCGAGCAGATGAACCGCATGGCCGGATCCCGAGATCTGTCGGCCCGCATGAGCGAACTGCAGCGAGAAGACGAGATCGGCAAGACCGCGTCGGCCTTTGACGGTCTGATCGACACGATCGACGTGACCTTGGGCCATGTCCGCAAGAGCAGCGATGACCTGAACGCCGTTTCGGGGGCGCTCGAGGTCTCGGCGCAGTCGCTCTCGGCCAACGTAGAGGTCGAATCGACCGCCATCGAAGAACTCTCCAGCTCGGTCGAAGAGACGTCTCAACAGGTTCGGCTGAACGCCGAAGCCTCGAAGTCGGCTGATACCTTGGTCAAACGGACCTCTTCGGTTGTCGAGGTCGGCAAGGAAAAGATGATCCGCATGACCGCGGCGATGGATGCGATCAACGCCTCCTCCTCGGATATCGCAAAGATCATCCAGGTCATTGACGAAATCGCCTTCCAAACCAACCTCTTGGCGCTGAACGCCGCCGTAGAGGCCGCCCGCGCCGGTCAGCATGGCCGCGGCTTTGCCGTGGTCGCGCAGGAGGTCCGCAACCTTGCAGGCCGGTCGGCCAAAGCGGCACGGGAAACCAGCGAACTGGTCGTCGGCAGCCGCCAGCGGGTCGCGGAAGGTGTGCAAATTTCCGATGAAACCCGCGCCGCCTTTGACGAGATCGCCAGCAACATCGCCGGCGTTGCCAAGCTGGTGTCGGACATCTCTGCCGCCAGCGCGGAACAGTCACGCGGTGTCGATCAGTTCAACGAATCCATCACGGAGATCGCCCGGATCGTGCGCGAAACCAGCAATCAGGCCGATAGCCTCGCTGCGACGGCGACCCAGGTTGCCGCGACCAACGAAATGATGCGCATCGAGATCGGCAAATTCAACCTGTCGTCCGGCCGCTCCCAGACCGCAGACGCCGACGCGAGCCGTCCCAAATTCGAACCTTCGCGGCGGTTGTCGGTAGAGACCGGCGACAACTTGCTTCTGCCGGTCCGAGCAAAGCCCGCAGCGACGGTTTCGCCGCTGAAATCGACGACCACTGTTCTGGACAGTGATACCGACGAACGCGGATTTGGCGCGTTCTGATCAGACCCAGGTCCGGGCGCGCGCCTGTAGCGCCCGGATCATCGTCCGGATGTCGTCACGGATCGCACCGCCACGCGGGGCATCGACCAAAGTGTCTACCCAGTCCGAGGGCGGTGTTTTGACCCGTCGCTGCCCCTCCCAACGCAGCGCGCGCAAGACGTTCCGCGCCGGTTCTGGCAGAGTTTGCGGTTCTGGAAATCCGTTGAGCGTCGCCCAGACGCGGGTCCAACAGCGCCCGACGGACCACGGGTTATACCCGCCACCCCCCAGAACCAGATAGCGCGGTGCCAGAGGCATCAGCCCCCGCACCACCTCGACATGGGCATTGTTCGACAGGCACAGACGGGACTGGGGGTCCTCGGTCAACGCGTCCGACCCGCACTGCAACACAATGGCATCCGGCGCAAAGGACTGGACGATGGGCAGGATAACCTCGTCCCGGATCAGCGCCATTTCGTCATCGTTCAATTCGCGCGGCACCGGCAGGTTATAGACCTGCCCGACGCCGCAATCCGTCAACGCACCGGTTCGGGGCCATCGACCCGCCTCATGGGTGGAAATCATCAGAACATCCGGATCACGGGCAAAGGCCGCCTCGACCCCGTCCGGATGATGCGCGTCTATATCGACATAGGCCACCCGTCGGGCGCCGTTTCGCCGCAACGACAAAATCGCCAAGACCGGATCATTGAAATAGCAAAACCCGCCTGCCCGATCCGCGAATGCGTGATGCGTACCGCCCGCAGGCGAAAACACCACGCCGCCGCCTCGCAGCAGCTCGCCCGCCAACAGCGCCCCCCCCGCCGAGGTCGCGGGACGACGGAACATTTCCGGGAAAACCGGGTTGGAAGGCGTACCGATGTGATATTTCGCGCGGTCCTCGGGGGACACCGACTGGGTTTCTTCGGCACGCTGAACGGCGGCGATGTAATCCGGCGTGTGATACACGGCGAGAGCGGCAGGTTTGGCCCGCGGGCTGGTCACGAATTGATGGGCCGGCAACCAGTCCAAGGCCCTGCACAGATCCATCACCGTCGATGCACGCGGAATCCGCAGCGGATGCATCGGCCCATAGGAGGAGCCGCGATAGATATTTGCGCAGATAAACAGGGGTTGGCCGAGAGCATCGTTCATTTTTTGACAGTCGTTCCCAAACTGTTGGCCCCGCGGTTGCATGATAGGCCGACACCTGCCAAGGTCCAGTCAGGAGGATGAATCGCGCATGTCTATCCCGCAGCAACTGCCTATTCGCCTCAGGGTCGGCAAGAAAACCGATGTCCGCAGCCAGTTTGCGGCGCTGTGTTTCCGCAATAGCGGAGCCGATACAGAAATTTGCCTGATCACCAGCAGGGGAACTGGCCGCTGGGTCCTGCCCAAAGGCTGGCCGATGCATAAAATCACCCCCGCCTCTGCCGCCGCGCGCGAGGCGTGGGAGGAGGCAGGATTGACCGGCGTCGCCTTTGACCACTGTATGGGTGCCTACTCCTATATCAAGCCGCTCAAGGAAAAGCGGGCGCCGGTGATCGCGATGGTCTACCCGCTGCACGTGATTTCCGAACATGCGCACTGGCCCGAACGCAAGCAGCGCAAACGCCAATGGTTCCCGCAGGCCGAGGCGGCAAGATTGGTGGCCGAACCGGAGTTGCAGAACATGATCCGGAATTTTGACCCCTCCGTTCTGGGCTACGGTCGCCCCCTTTGATCTGACGGGCGGACAGGCTATATTCGGCGGGTTGACCACACTGACCGCTGATCACGACGGGCAAACAATGATCCGCTTTACGCTCAAATGCGACCAAGACCACAGCTTTGACAGCTGGTTCCAGTCTGGCGAGGCTTTTGAAAAATTGCGCGCGGCGGGCATGGTTGCCTGTGCGCAATGCGGGTCCGCCAAGGTTGCAAAATCGCTGATGGCACCAGCGGTTCGGACCGAGACGGCGCGCCCGCTAGCGGCGAAATCGGAACAGGAAACCGCTATCGAGAAACTGCGCCAAGAGGTCGAGGCCAATTCCGATTACGTTGGCGTCCGCTTTGCCGAAGAGGCGCGCAAAATGCATGACGGAGACGCCCCCGCGCGGTCGATTTATGGCGAGGCCAAGCCCGAAGAGGCGATCAAACTGCTCGAGGACGGGGTTCCCGTGGTGCCCCTGCCCTTTGCCTCCCGCAAACAGACCAATTAACTGCGGCAGCACTGTCACAAAACAGACAAAGGACACGTTTGTCCGATTGCCCTACTGGCGTTTGCCCAGTAATAGGGCGGCGATATTTTGCAAGGGACAGCCATGCCGACGCTTGTCATGAAATTCGGCGGGACCTCGGTCGCCAATTTGGACCGTATCGCCCGCGCCGCCAAACGGGTCGCCCTCGAGGTCGCCAAAGGCTATGACGTGATCGTCATCGTCTCGGCCATGTCTGGGAAAACCAACGAATTGGTCGGATGGGTCAATGAAACCTCTCCGCTCTACGATGCCCGAGAATACGATGCCGTTGTGTCGTCGGGCGAAAACGTCACCGCAGGTCTGATGGCGCTGCGGTTGCAGGAAATGGACATCCCCGCCCGTAGCTGGCAGGGCTGGCAGGTGCCGTTGATCACCAACGACGCCCATGGGTCGGCCCGGATCGTCGAAATCCCCAGCGACAACATCAACAAGAAATTCGCCGAAGGCATGAAGGTCGCCGTGGTCGCCGGGTTCCAGGGCATTTCGCCCGAGGGCCGGATCACCACGCTGGGCCGTGGTGGCTCTGATACAACCGCCGTCGCCTTTGCCGCCGCCTTTGATGCGGAGCGCTGCGATATCTATACCGACGTCGATGGTGTCTATACCACCGACCCCCGCATCAGCCCCAAGGCCCGCAAGCTGGAAAAGATCTCTTTCGAAGAGATGCTGGAACTGGCCTCGCTTGGTGCGAAAGTTCTGCAAACCCGTTCGGTCGAATTGGCCATGCGCTTTAACGTGAAATTGCGCGTGCTGAGTTCGTTCGATGAACCGTCAGATGACGCAGGCACGCTGGTCTGCGCAGAGGAGCAAATCATGGAATCCAAAGCTGTTGCTGGCGTCGCCTATTCCCGCGACGAAGCCAAGATGACCCTCGTGACGATCGAGGACAAGCCGGGCATCGCATCCAAGATCTTCGGCACGCTGGCAGAGGCTGGCGTCAACGTCGATATGATCGTCCAGAACGTGTCCGAGCAGAACTATCAGGGCCATGCCGGCGGCGTGACCGATATGACCTTCTCCTGCCCGATCGACCAGAAAATGCGGGCGGAAAAGGCGCTGAACGATGCCAAGGAAAAGGGCGTTCTGGCCTTTGACCGTCTGGAAGTCGAAACCGACGTGGCCAAGGTATCGGTCGTCGGCATCGGCATGCGCTCGCACGCCGGTGTCGCCGCCAAGATGTTCAAAACCCTCTCGGACGAGAACATCAACATCAAGGTCATCGCCACCTCGGAAATCAAGATCTCGGTTCTGATCGACCGCAAGTACATGGAATTGGCCGTGCAGGCGCTGCACGACGCCTTTGAACTCGACAAAGCCTAAGCGCGTTTTGTCATGAAACTGTGAGGGCCGTGCGCATTTTGCGGGCGGCCCTTTTTGCTGCAAGTGCGAGAAAAATGCTTTTTCGGCAAGAACTTGCACTGCGTCCCTTTTGTCCACTCCCCATATGCGACTTGGTGCCCTATAGAGAGGGGGAACAATACGGGACGACCCATGTCTGACGCTAAGGAAACCGAAAGCCGCAAACTGCTTGGGCGGCTCCGCGACACGATGGCCGAAAATGCCGCCGGTCAGGCACGATTGGACAAAATCGTGGCGCTGATCGCGACCTCAATGCAGACCGAGGTATGTTCGATTTACCTGTTCCGCGATGCCGAGACGCTCGAACTCTGCGCGACACAGGGTCTTCAGGCCGCAGCCGTCCACCAGACACGTATGCGGTTGGGAGAGGGTCTGGTTGGCCGCACCGCGCGCAGCAGACAGGTGATCAATACCGCCAACGCCCCCGCCGAAAAGGGATTCCGCTATATGCCGGAAACCGGCGAAGAACGGTATTCCTCGTTCTGCGGCGTGCCGGTTCAGCGACTGGGCAGCGTGCTGGGCGTTCTGGTCGTCCAGTCCAAGGCCGAGCGGCTATTTTCCAGTGATGAGGTCTATGCCCTCGAAGTGGTCGCGATGGTGCTGGCAGAGATGACCGAACTGGGCGCCTTTGTTGGCGAAGGCGCGGCCCTGTCGGCCCGCCATCAGCAACCCGTCCTGTTTCGTGGCGCAACCGGCCAGGAGGGCGCGACCGAGGGCCGCGTCTACCTGCATGAACCCCGCGTCGTCGTCACCAATCCCGTTGCGGACGATCCGGAAAAGGAACTGACCCGCCTCCAAGAGGCCGTCGGCGAACTGCGCGTGTCCGTTGACGAGATGCTCAATACCGCCACCACGGTCAATACCGAACAGGTTCAGGTCCTAGAGGCCTATCGCATGTTCGCCAATTCCCGCAGTTGGCTGCGCCGGATGGAGGATGACGTCAAAAGCGGCCTCTCGGCAGAGGCGGCCGTCGAAAAGGAGCAATCGGTGGCGCGGGTGCGGATGTCGCAGTCAGGGGATGCCTATCTGCGCGAACGCTTGCACGATCTCGATGACCTATCCAACCGGCTGCTGCGTATCCTGACCGGCCAAGGCAAGGAAACCGGCGCAGAGATGCCGGAAAACCCGGTGCTGGTCGCCCGCAACATCGGCCCCGGCGAATTGCTGGAATACGGCAAGGCGCTAAAGGGTATCGTGCTCGAAGAGGGCTCTGTTGGCTCTCATGCTGCCATCGTCGCCCGCGCCTGGGCGATCCCCTTGGTGATTCATGCCGCGAACGTCACGACCGAGGCGCTGAACGGCGATCCGATTTTAGTCGATGGCGATCAGGGCATTGTTCACCTGCGCCCCGACGAAAACGTCAAAAGCGCGTTTCGCGACAAAATCGCCATGCAGGCGCGCGCTCAGGAACGTTATGCCACCATCCGCGATCTGCCTGCGCAGGCGCTCTGCGGGACGACCGTTTCGCTGCACATGAACGCCGGACTGATGGCGGACCTGCCGTCCCTGCCCTCGTCCGGTGCCGAAGGTGTGGGCTTGTTCCGGACCGAACTGCAATTCCTGATCCGGAACCAGATGCCGAAACGGGCCGAATTGTCGGCGCTCTATTCCCGGGTGATGGAGGCCGCCGGTGGTCGCCGGGTGGCGTTCCGCACGCTCGACATCGGCTCGGACAAGGTCCTGCCCTACATGAAGCCGAACGATGAACCAAACCCCGCGATGGGCTGGCGGGCGATCCGTGTGGGTCTGGACAAACCCGGCGTGCTGCGGATGCAGTTGCAGGCGCTCATCCGTGCAGCGAACGGGCGCCCCCTGTCGGTGATGTTCCCCTTTATCGCCCAGTTACAGGAATTCCGCGACGCCAAGGCCGAAATGGACAAGGCTCTCGAGCGCGAGGCAATTCTGGGCTACCCCGTGCCGTCCAAAATCGAGGTTGGCGCGATGCTGGAAACCCCCTCTCTGGGGTTTGCGCCCGATGCCTTTTTCCAAGAGGTCGATTTTGTGTCGATTGGCGGGAATGACCTGAAGCAGTTCTTCTTTGCCGCGGACCGCGAAAACGAACGCGTGCGCCGGCGCTATGACACGCTGAACGTCAGCTTTCTGTCCTATATCGAAATGGTCGTTGGCCGCTGTGCGCAGGCTGGCACGCCACTGTCATTCTGTGGCGAAGATGCCGGTCGCCCGATCGAGGCGGCGGCTCTGGCGGCGATCGGCCTGCGTAGCCTGTCGATGCGACCTGCGTCTATCGGGCCGGTGAAACATCTGCTACGGCGGATCGATCTGTCCGAAGTCAAATCGCTGATCATCGAGGCCCGCACCCGTGGCGATCAATCGGTCCGCGCGCCTTTGACGGACTGGCTGTCGCAACACATGTGAGGTCGGGCGAGAGAGACGGCAACGCCGAGAGGTGATGGGATCATGACTCGTCAAACTGCCCCCCGGCCGCTTTAATCGGGCCGGAGCGGACGGGAGGTCGCCCGCTGCAATCGGGGGATCAAACATGTCATTGGCCAGTCAGGGCAGTCTCATCGAACAGCTCGACTCTGTTCCGGCGATTTGGGACGCCGCCACCCGCGCGCTGGCCGCGGCAGGTTTACCGCATATCATCTACAACAGCGCCGATTCGACGCGCCGCAAGGTCGATTGTCGCACCACCATGCCCGCGCTCTATCGCGACCGCGACCCGGGCCAGGACCCTTTTCTGGACCACTGCTGCAACAGCTACTCTATAACATTAACCGGCGTGTCCTATTCGACGGACTATCCCTATCTGGCTCCGCACATGCTGGATTTCATCAACATGGCCGGACAAATGGGGTTTAGATCGGGCTTTGGCATTCCGATGCGGCTGGTCGGTTCTGGCCGTTACGGCGGTTTCAATATCGGCGCCGATGTCGATCGCACAGTGTTCGACGCCAAGTTTCTGCCCCGCGCCGAAGAGTTTCGCTTCTTCTGCTTGCTGATTCACAGGCGGTTAGAGGAACTCTCGGGTCCAGAGCCATCCGTGACCGAGTTTCGCCCCTTGATGATCGCGCCAAAGTTGTCCGGCCTCACGAGCCTCAGCCCGCGCGAGGCCGAAGTGCTCTATATCGTGACCAGAGGCATCACCCAGAAAGAATGCGCCCGAATGTGTGGCATTTCCCCGTTTACGGTCGCTGACTACGTCAAGAGCGGCTATCGCAAGTTAGGCGTGCGCAACCGGCTAGAGGCGGCGGCAGCCTTGCGCGGCCAAACCACCTAGGGCGCGGGCCGCTCCTGCGGCACGGGCGGCTGTCCGTGAAACGCATCCAAGACCTGATCCCCGTTATAGTGCCGCATCAAACGCCGCAGTCCGAAATGTACGTGGGCCATTTCGGTGTAGTAATGTACAAAGGCGTAATTCGTTCCCGCCCCGGCCACGGCGCCCAACACCGGAACAGCCTGAGCGGCCAATTTCTGACTGACGACAAAGCCGAAACGCGGCGCGATTTTGCTCAGCAGGCCCTGAAGCGCGCTGCCCGAAAGGCTCATCCGCGCGCCGATAAAACTGGTGTCGATCCCATCATCGCCGTCGCCCGGCCCACCCGCGCCAAACACGCGCAGACATTCGATCCGGGTTTCCTCTGCCTCAGGGTCTTCGCCATACTCCTCGGCCACTTGCAGAACGGCACGGAAAATCACGGTGGTTGCCACCGGCAGTTCGGCCAATGCGGTCGGCAATCCCCCCGCACCGCCCAGCGCCCCGGTGATCGCGCCGGCGACCTTGTGAAACTGGGCACTCCGCCCCGTCTGCGCCAGTTTCCCGCTGCGACTGGCCCGCGCGACTCGGAAACTGTTCTCAAGCGCCGAACGCGCCGCGTTGTCGATCTGGGAACGGACCCCTTGGGGCAGAATCTTGAGACCATCCTCGACCTGATTGCCGACAAAGGTGATGGCCTTCATCAGACGCGTGTTCGCTCTGCGCTGGCGGTCCGCCAAGGCAGCAACCTCTACCCGCCCGTCCTCGGACAGGGGATTTTCCGGGTTTAATTCACGCAGGTGAGACTCGCTTTGGTTCATGACTCTCCAGATAGGGACGCCCGCGCGGATTACAATCGGGCGCGCGCGTAACATTGCCCGTAACGCCGACCCAGGCTCCGGGGACCAGATCATAACCCAATACACGATCCGGATTTGTCGGCGGCGGCATGACGACACCCGACAGATGGAAAAACCCGTACCGCCGGTAATAGGGATAATCCCCCACCAACATCACGCGGCTCCAGCCCAGTTCCCAGGCGCGGTTCAGCACCTTGCGTATCAATATGCCAGCGATCCCTTCGCCCTGTCGGGTCGGGTGCACCGCCACCGGTCCGAGGAGGATCGCCAAATGATCGCCGACATAGACAGGCCAATTGCGTATGACCCCCGCCACTATGCCCTCTGCATCGCGGGCGACAAAACACAGCGACGCAATCGGGTCCACATCGTCCCGCAAACGATATGACGACAGGGCCGTGCGCCCCGGCGCAAAACAAAGGTCATACAGTGCCTCGACCTCCCACCAGTCATGCACCGTTTCCTGTGTCAGCTCGATCATTGACTCGCGGACTCTCCTGTCTGGTCTAGAAGCCGCCGTAACATGGCATTACTTCTGTCGCAAACAGCAACCAAAGGTCAGTTACGATGTTCTATCGCCCCGAAGATGGTCACGGTCTCCCGCACAACCCCTTTAACGCGATTGTAACGCCGCGCCCGATCGGCTGGATTTCGACACGCAGCGCCGATGGTATTGATAATATCGCTCCCTACTCCTTTTTTAACGCCGTCGCCTATGTCCCGCCGCAGGTGATGTTTTCGACCACCGGTACCAAGGTCGACCGCATCGAGGGCAAGGACACTCTCGCCAATATCCGTGAGACAGGTGTATTTTGCGTTAATATCGTTGAATATGCAGCGCGGGATGCTATGAATGCCACCTCGGCCGATCTGCCTGCGGATCAGGACGAGTTTGCCCACGCCGGAATTGAACGATCCGACTGCCAGACCATCGCCTGTTCGCGGGTTGCGGGAGCCCCTGCCGCACTGGAATGCCGGCTGACACAGGCCATCCGTCTGGAGGGCAAGACGAACTTTGCTGTTTTTGGCGAGGTGATCGGCATTCACCTCAGAGACGACTGTATCGTTGATGGCAGGTTCGACGTCACCCGCTTTCGACCGCTTGCCCGGCTGGGCTATCATGACTACGCGGTCGTCGAGCAGGTTTTTCCCATGCGCCGGCCTGAGTAACTAGCTGTGGTGCTGTCGGGACCGCAAGTAACGTTCAAACCGCCGCAGGGCGATTGACAGGGTAATGGTCATCGCCAGATAGATCAGAGCCACGACGTTATAGGTCTCAAAATACCGGAAATTCCCGGCAGCAGTCACCTTGCCCAATTGGGTCACATCGCTGACACCGAGCACCGAAACCAGAGAACTGTCTTTCACTATTGCAACAAAATCATTGCCCAGAGGCGGGAGTATCCGCCGTATTGCTTGTGGAAATACGATAAACCGGAACCGCAGCCAGCCATTCATGCCCAGCGCCTCGGCGGCCTCGATCTGACCGGTTTCGATGCTTTGCAGCCCTGCGCGAAACACCTCTGCGATAAAGGCGGAATAGCCGAGTGACAGGGCGATAATCGCCCGCCACATCAAATCGAAATCCCTTGCGCGAATAGGGGACAGGCCGATCTGACCGCGCAACCAGTTCCACAAATCAACCAAGACTGGCGAGAGAACAAAGGCCACATAAAGCAGCAGGACAATGATCGGCACGCCGCGAATGATCTCGATATAAAACCGGGCGATCTGGCGGAAAGCGCCCCATCGCGACAGCGACATCACAGCCAGCAGCAGCCCCATGCCACAGGCAATCGCAAAACCGACCAAGGTTACGAAAACGGTAATCCTGATCCCTTTGACCAGAGTCTGGAGGACCGCCAGATAGATTTCGTCGGTCACGACCTCCCACGCGCCCCAAGCGCCCAGGGCGATCGTCAGAACCAGCCACCAAGGGAACTCTCGTTCAGGCAGGTCGCGCCTCATGTACGTCCCTTGATCCTCTCCCAAAAGCTGGGCGCTTTGGGCCGCGCAGGGGCGTAGATCAGGTCGAGCAAGCCATCATCATCGATCAGACCGGCATAAACCGGCAAGGACAGGCCGCTCATATCCGCCCGCGAAACCGCGTCGCGCAGAGCCGGCAATAACATGGTGCGAACAGGATCGACGCTATCATAAGGTTGTCGGGACGCAGCGACGCGCCGACCGTCACGGGTCGTGGTCCAGATCGTCAGTCTTTCGTACCGTTCAACATCGAGGAGCGGCTTGAACGACGCCAGCCTCTGGAACAAACGCTGGGCCTCCGGTCGGGGCGCAACTTCTTGGTTCCCCGAATCGGCATAGGCAAGGACGATCGGGACTTTTCCGGTGAATTGACGCGATAACAGACCTATAATCACCCGCGCTGCCCCGTCAGGCACCGGCGTCGCCGCCAAGAGCCTGAACATCTGGACATAGCTGTCTGCCTGCTCTGCCAGTCGATCACGGATCGAACGGCGGAAATCTTCGGCAGCGCGGGGATCGAAAGTCACGACTTATTCGCCCATTTTGTAGTCAAGGAACCACTTTACGTTTAGCGCCTCAAGGGTGCCATCCGCCTGCATCTCTGCGATTGCGGCATTGATTGGAGCCACAAGATCAGAGCCCTTGGGGAAGATAAAGCCGAAGTCTTCGGTTCCCAACGGTTCACCGACAATTTTCAACGCCCCGCCAGAGGTCGCGACATAGCCATTGCCGGCAGTGCCATCGGTCAGGACCAGATCGACGTCGCCATTCCTCAGCGCCTCGACCCCTGCGCCGAAGGTTTCGAACTTGATAATACGCGGGTTGGCTTCGTCACCGTCGAGAACTTCGTAGACACCTACATAGAACGGCGTCGTACCCGGCTGTGCCGCCATCAGCAGGTCGGCATCCGCCGCAAACGAGGCAGCGTCGCTGAACCGCACTTCGTCGCCGCGCACCAGCATAACCATCTGGCTAGTCATGTAACTATCTGAAAAATCGACGACTTCTTTACGATCATCGCGGATCGTGATGCCGGTCATCCCGATGTCGAACTGACCTTCGGACACGGCCGGAATCATCGCATCCCAGCTGATGTTTTCATAGGTCACCGTAGCATTGAGGCGCGCGGCAATCTCTGCCATTGCATCATATTCCCAGCCGATCGCCGCACCAGAGGCATCCAGAAACTGCAACGGCGGATAGGCATTTTCGGTCACGACAACGATTTCGCGACCGCCCAGATCAGGCACTTCGGCGACGGCAGGTAGCGCAGCGATGCTAAGCGCCGCCATGGTCAGAATTTTTTTCATTGAGCGACTCCCGGTTGGACTATGAACCGAGTATGGCGCACTGCCCTAACTTGGCAAGCGTCCGCCGGAACAACATGGGCAATCGTCGCGCAGTTTGGTCCGCAATATCCGGCTGTCCGCGTAGAGCGCGTCATAAATCATCAAACGCCCCCGCAACCCCTGCCCTGCGCCGGTGATCTGTTTGATAGCCTCGGCCGCCATCATCGAACCGATCACACCCGGCAACGGGCCCAAAACGCCCGCCTCTGCGCAGCTTGGCACCAATCCCGGCGCGGGCGCCTCGGGAAAGACACACTGGTAGCACGGCCCGCCATGTGCCGGATCATAGAGCGATATCTGCCCCTCCCACTGGGTCATAGCAGCAGCGATCAGCGGTTTCCTGACGCGCACAGCAGCCTGATTGACCATATACCGGGTGGCGAAATTGTCAGTTCCATCCAAAATCAAATCGTACTGGGCAAATAGATCCTCCGCCTCCGTCTCTGTCAGGCGTCGATTGTACAGGCGGGTTGTTACCCAAGGATTAATCGCGACCATCGCCGCTGCGGCAGACTGGACCTTTGGCTGACCTATGCGGGCATCGGCGTGAATGATCTGTCGCTGCAGGTTGGAATTATCCACGACGTCATCGTCAACGATGCCAACCGTCCCGACGCCTGCTGCGGCCAGATACAGCAGGGACGCGGACCCCAGACCACCGGCACCTATCACCAACACCTTGGCATTCTTGATCTTTTTCTGGCCAAGACCGCCTATTTCCCGCAGCATCATGTGTCGGGCATATCGATCAAGTTCTGTATCGCTGAATGTCGGCTTTGCGGTCACGGGGGCCGAAGGCTGTTGCTGCGCCTGCGCTCTGAGACGCCCAAGCCCTACCCGATAGAGCGCAATCGCTCCACCAAAGCCGATGATCAGCGCCCACAGACGGACATCATGCCCCGTTGCCGCGCGGATCGGATGCCCGTCCGGCAACAGCACATGGCCCAACAGAATTGCCGCCATCCACAGCCCGATCATGGTCCATCGGGCACGACGTGGCGCCTTCATCAGCCAACCGATCAACCACAAAACCGTGGCAACAGACAAAACCAGTATCATGTTGTCCCCGTCGAGCCGAATCCGCCTGCACCGCGGTCCGTGTCACTCAGATCCTCTGCGACGACAAAGTTCCCGCGCACGACCGGCGCAACAACAAATTGCGCGATGCGGTCACCATGCCTGACCTCGAACGGTTCCTGTCCAGCATTCATCAAAATCACGCCCACAGGCCCGCGATAATCACAATCAATCGTGCCAGGCGTATTGGGCAGGGTTATCCCGTGTTTCAGCGCCAATCCGGAACGCGGGCGCACCTGCACCTCGTATCCGGCGGGGATTTCCATGCGAAATCCGCAGGGGATCAAGGCCCGCTGACCTGCAGTCAGAACTACCATTCCGCGATCGGGCAGATTGGCCCGCACATCAGCCCCGGCGGCGCCGGCAGTTTCATAATGTGGCAAAGGAACAGACCGATCCGCGCCCTCCAGCCAGGCAATCGAGAGGTTAACCATCCTACGCCTCCTTGGGCTGGGTCAGCGCATCCGCAATCCGCCGGGCGAGACGTGCTGCTACCTCGGCCTTCCCCATGCGCGGCCAGGTTTCAGCGCCAGCATCCGAAATCACAGTCACCGCATTTTCGGTTCCGCCCATGATCCCGGTCGACGGGGACACGTCGTTGGCAACGATCCAGTCGCACCCCTTGCGCAACCGCTTGGCGGTAGCATGGGTCAGAACATCATGGGTCTCAGCGGCAAATCCGATGACCAGACCCGGCCTCTGATCGCTCAGATGACTGACGTCCGCAAGGATATCTGGATTTTCCGCGAATTCCAGAACCGGCAGCGCACCATTCACCTTCTTGATCTTTTGATCGCTGGCCGAAGCCACCCGCCAGTCCGCCACAGCCGCCGCAAACACCGCCGCATCCACCGGCAGAGCCGACATGACCGCCGCATGCATGTCTTTGGCCGATTGCACTTTTATAACCCTTACAGCGTCAGGGGGCGGAATTTCCGCAGGACCTGTCACAAATACAACATCGGCCCCAAGATTGGCCAAGGCTTGCGCGATCGCCGTCCCCTGCGCGCCAGAGGACCGATTGGCGATATAACGAACCGGGTCTATCGGCTCGTGCGTCGGCCCGGAGGTCACCAGAATCCGCCGGCCCCTGAGCGGCCCGTCGCCAAGAGCGGCGTCAATCGCGGCCAGAATTTCTGGCACCTCGGACATACGGCCCGGACCGAATTCGCCACAGGCCATCGCGCCCTCATCAGGGCCGACGAACAGCACGCCATCCCCGAGGAGGGTCGCCCGGTTGCGCTGCGTCGCCGGGTGCGTCCACATCCGGACGTTCATCGCCGGTGCCACCAGTACCCTTTTGTCGGTCGCCAAGAGCAAGGTGGAGGCGATATCATTCGCAAGACCATGCGCCATTTTCGCCAAGAGATCCGCCGTCGCAGGCGCCACGACCACCAGATCCGCGGCACGCGATAGCTGTATATGACCCATCTCGGCCTCTTTGGTGAGGTCGAACAGGTCCTGATGGACCTCTTTCCCTGCCAGGGCCGACACAGATAGCGGTGTGACAAACTGCGATCCGGACTGCGTGAGAACCGGCGTTACCTCTGCTCCGCGTTCGCTCAGACGCCGTATGAGGTCCAACGATTTATAGGCCGCAATACCGCCGCCAATAATCAGAAGAATATGTTTGCCTGCCAACATCGCGTTACGCCCTTCCGGTTTGGATGGACCTTAGGCAGTCGCGAATAAAAGAACAATCACCGGAACGTCGCGCAACTCCGAGGGCCCTAGCTCACGAAATGGCGCACTTCTGGCGAATTGACCTCCAACACACGGCGCATTTTGCCAAAGGCAGCAGCCTCAAGTTGACGGACACGCTCTTTGGACAACCCCAGTTCTTCACCCAAACTCTCCAGCGTTCGGGGGTCGTCACGCAGTTTGCGTTCCTGCACGATAAACCGTTCGCGCGCGGACAACGTCATCATCGCGTCCGTCAGCCAATGCCGCAGCAGATCGGCATCATGCATGATCTCGATCTGTTCTTGGCCGGTCTCTGCATCATCCGCCAGCGTTTCGACCCAAGTCCGGCCGTCTTCATCGGACGACTGAGAGGCATCGAGCGAAAAATCGGTGCCCGACAGACGGCCGTCCATCATTTCGACATCAGCAACCGATACCCCCAACTCTTGGGCAATTTTCTGTGCCAGCGTCGCGCGATCGAGCGTCACGCCCTGCGCTTCGGCCTCTCTCTCGAACCGGGCCTGAATGCGGCGCATATTGAAAAACAGGGATTTCTGGCTGCTGGTCGACCCGGTGCGAACCAAGGACCAATTGCGCATGACATAGTCCTGGATACTGGCCTTGATCCACCAGACTGCGTAGGTCGAAAACCGTACACCACGATCGGGATCGAATTTTTCCGCGGCCTTCATCAGGCCCAAACTCGCCTCCTGGATCAGATCGCCCATCGGCGCACCGTAACGACGGAACTTGCCCGCCATCGAAATCGCCAAGCGCATATAGGCAGTGATCAGACGATGCAGGGCCCGTTCATCGCGATTGTCGCGCCATGCCCGCGCCAAAGCCGCCTCGGTATCTGCATCCAACAGCTCTGCCTTCATCGCCCGCCGCGAAAGGTCCTGCGGAAATCCAGTATCGAGCGCCATTGTCACCTCCTGAGCAGGTTGTCTGTAGCCAAATAGGTCTTTAGCTAATGGTACGTTCTCTTAACGCGGCTGGATCAGATATGGTTGCACAGGCGACAACAAATAATCTTACGCTGGTCCTCGGCGGGGCAGCATCGGGCAAATCGCTCTTTGCCGAAAAGCTGGTCGTTCAAACCGGCCGCGACCGCGTCTATCTGGCAACCTCGCAGGCCTTTGACGACGAGATGCGCGCCAAGATCGCACGCCATATCGCCCAACGCGGTCCGGATTGGACCACGATCGAGCAACCGATCGACGTAGCTGCAGCACTTGCCTGCGTGACCGATACACAGGCCGTATTGCTGGATTGCGCAACGCTCTGGCTGACAAATGTGATGTTGGCGGAAATGGATATCGAGGTTGAAACCCGCAAACTGCTATCGGCCGTCGCGGACTGCCGGTTTCCCGTCGTGATTGTCTCGAACGAGATTGGCCTTGGTTTGGTCCCCGACAACGCCCTTTCGCGCCAATTCCGAGAGGCACAGGGGCGTCTGAACCAGCGCATAGCCGAGATTGCGACCACGGTCGTCTTCGTCGCGGCGGGGCTGCCGATGGTCCTGAAAGGACAGCTATGACGACATTCTGGTGGGTCCGGCACGGCCCGACGCATGCAAAATCTATGGTGGGCTGGACAGATCTGGCCGCTGATCTGTCTGATACCGACGCGCTGTCGCGGCTAAGTGACTTCTTGCCGGACGCGCCCGTGGTCTCTTCCGATTTGCGGCGTGCCAAACATACGGCCGATGCCATTCAGCTTGGTCGCACGCGGTTGCCCGACGATCCCGCCCTGCGCGAGTTCAATTTTGGCGACTGGGAAATGGCGCCATTCCGCGATGATCCTGTCATGCGGGCATTTTGGGAAGAGCCCGGCGATATCTCTGCACCAAACGGCGAGAGCTGGAACAGCGTCCGTCAGCGCGTGGACGGTGCCGTGGATCACTATCGTAATCTAGGCGAGAAAAACATCATCATCGTCGCCCATATGGGCGTAATCATGGGACAGCTCCAGCGCGCCAAATCGCAAACCGCCTATGAGGCCTGCGGCCACCGGATCGACCCGTTATCTGTGACGCAAATCGTTGTTTCGGACCCGTGGAGGGTCCCCCTGATCAATCACAAACCGTGATGATCACACGCACATCTCTCAATTTGCAAACGGCCCGGAGATGCTTAGGCTCAGCCTAACTCATTGAAAGGATCGATATGTACGACCTCTATATTGGTGATCGTCTCTTTAGCAGTTGGTCGCTTCGCGGCTGGCTGATGCTGGAGAAATTAGATATTCCCTACCGCACCCATATGGTGGGTCTCTACGCCGGGACTATGGCCGCAGAAATGGCTCACCTTGCCCCCGCCCGAACGGTACCTGCCATGACCACGCCCGAGGGCCATGTTCTATCCGATAGCCTCGCGATGGGTGAAACGCTGGCGGAACGCCACCCCGATGCCGGTTTCTGGCCATCCGATCCGGCTGCGCGGGCGCTGGCCCGTAACCTCGTGTGTGAAATGCATTCCTCCTTTGGTGCGTTGCGCAACGACTGTCCGAACAACATCGGCTTTGTCTGGCAAGGGTTTAAGCCGTCTGACGCTGTTCTGCGCGACGTCGCCCGCATTCAGGATCTTTGGTCCCTCGCGCAGAGCCGTCATGGCGGCGACGGTCCATGGCTGTTTGGTCAATATTCCCTCGCTGATGTGTTTTACGCCCCGGTCGCCTGTCGGTTTACCACCTATGGATTACCAATTGATGAACCGGCGCAGGCATATGTCAGTGCGCATCTGGCCGATCCCGCATTTCGGGCGTGGCGGGCCGAGGCCCTGACCGAGGTCCACGATCCGTTTCCGTACAATCTGGGTCTGCCCAAGGCCGATTATCCGGATTAACCAAAATTAAACCGACTCCCCGTTATCCTGCGATCAGGGAAACGGGGATTTCGATGGTCGCACATGCCTATTCCGTTACATTCGAAGGGGTCGAGGCGCGACTGGTTCAGGTTCAATGCGCGACCTCTCCGGGATTGCCCGGGTTTTCGATCGTTGGGCTGCCTGACAAATCCGTATCAGAGGCGCGGGACCGCATCCGTTCGGCCTTGCAGACCCTTTGCATCGCCTTGCCCAGCCAGCGGATCACGATCAACCTATCGCCAGCGGACCTTCCCAAGGAAGGGTCACATTTCGACCTGCCAATCGCGATTGCCTTGCTCGCCGAGTTGGACATCCTGCCCAAGGACAAGGCGGCGGAGACCGTCGCCATGGGGGAAATGTCGCTCGACGGAAAGCTGGTGCCCGTGCATGGCGCCCTGCCCGCGGCGATGGCCGCGGCAGAGGGAGACCGCTGCCTGATCTGCCCGGCAGCCTCCTCGGCAGAGGCGGCCTGGGTCGGAGCGACGGCTGTCTACGGTGCAAGAACTCTCTCTGACGTCATCAATCATCTCACCTCGCGCATGCTGCTGCCACCCGCAGAGCCGGGAGAGGTCGCCAGACAAGCATTGACCAAGGACATGCTGGACGTCAAAGGACAGGAACGTGCCAAACGCGCGTTGGAAATCGCTTCTGCCGGGCGTCACCATCTCTTGCTGATGGGCCCCCCGGGATCGGGCAAATCCATGCTGGCGTCGCGCCTATCTACGCTTTTGCCGCCGCTGACCCCGACAGAAGCCCTTGAAACCTCGATGATCCACTCCCTGGCTGGCCTGCTTGCGGATGGCGGAATCAGTCGCAGCCGCCCCTATCGCGACCCTCACCACACGGCCTCGATGCCTGCGATGGTCGGGGGCGGCAGAGGCGCGCAACCCGGCGAAATCAGTCTGGCGCATAACGGGGTCTTATTCCTCGATGAATTTCCGGAATTTTCGCGCACTGTGCTGGATACCCTGCGTCAACCTCTCGAAACGGGCGAGGTGGTCGTTGCGCGGGCCAATGCCCATGTCCGATATCCCTGCAAATTTTTGCTGGTGGCGGCCGCAAACCCCTGTCGATGCGGGTTTCTGGGTGATCCTGCACGGGGGTGTAGCCGTGCCCCGACGTGTAGCGAGGATTACCTCGGCCGCATCTCTGGCCCCCTGATGGACCGCTTTGACCTGAGGATCGAAGTGCCAGCCGTGCCGTTTAGCGATCTCGATCTCCCGGCATCTGGCGAAGATTCGGCCACAATCGCCGCGCGGGTTGCGATCGCCCGAGAGCTCCAGAGGCAGCGATATGGCGAGAGCGGGGTTCGCACCAATTCCGAGGCTGAAGGCGAATTGCTCGAACAGGTTGCCGCGCCGGACGACGACGGGCGAAACCTGATCAACAAAGTCGCCGAGAGGTTTGGCCTCACGGCACGCGGATATCATCGCATATTGCGGGTTGCGCGGACGATTGCCGACCTCGACGGATCGGATCGCGTGCTAAAACCCCATATCGCAGAGGCGGTTAGCTATCGTCTCACGCTTGCGAAAGAGGTCTAGCGACCCCTTTCGCTGCCGCGCCACTTAGGCTTGGGCTGCGCGACGTGCTTCGATCGCCAGCCAAACCTTTTCAGCGATGTTGCCACCGTCGAACCGCTCTAGCTCTTGCATGCCGGTCGGAGAGGTCACATTGATTTCGGTGAGCCAATCGCCGATCACATCGATGCCGACGAAAATCTGACCCTTTTCCCGCAAGAGCGGGCCGATCTTCGCACAAATCTCTAGATCGCGTTCGGTCAACTCCACCTTTTCCGGGCGCCCGCCCACGTGCATGTTGGAACGGGTTTCCCCCTCCGCGGGTACGCGGTTGATGGCACCGACAGGCTCGCCGTCGACCAAAATCACCCGTTTATCGCCCTTGCGCACATCAGGGAGGAATTTCTGAACGATCATCGGTTCACGGTTGATGCCCGTAAACATTTCCCAGAGCGACGCGAGGTTGCCGTCGGAACTGGTCAGTTTGAACACGCCCGCACCGCCATTGCCGTAGAGCGGCTTGAGAATAATATCGCCATGCTTTTCCCTGAAATTCCGGAGGGTTTGCAGATCCCGCGCGATGGCCGTGGGCGGGGTCAGTTCGGGGAACTGCAGGACCAGCAGTTTTTCAGGGTAATTTCGAACCCAGAACGGGTCGTTGACGACCAATGTTTTCGGGTGAATGCGGTCTAGCAAATGGGTCGTCGTGATATAGCCCATATCAAACGGCGGGTCCTGACGCAGCCAAACCACGTCGAAATCGGCCAGATCGACCTCTTGCTCTGCGCCCAGTTCAAAGTGATCGCCTTTGACCCGACGCACGGTCAAGGGCCACCCGCGGGCCGTCACGCGCCCCTCTTGCCAGGCCAGCCTGTCCGGCGTGTAATAGAACAGGCTATGTCCCCGTTTCTGCGCTTCTTCCGCCAGGCGAAAGGTGCTATCGGCATCAATGTTGATCGGCCCGATCGGGTCCATTTGAATGGCGACTTTGAGGGACATGGCATTTTTCCTTTGCTGCCCCGAATACATGGCGTACCCCTCACGGATGCGCAATGGTCACCAGCCGTCAAAACTGAGGTTTTCGATCACCCTGACGTCGCCAATGCCGTCCACCAGCGCCAGATCGAACCGCATCAGCACCCGCTCCAGCCCGCAATCTCGACCGATATATTCGGTCCCGGCTCGCGCCAAACGCGATAACTGCCTCGGGCCCAGCCGATAGGCCGCGATGTCAAAGGTTCTGGCCTTTTTCACCTCGACAAAGACCACGGTCTGACCCGAGATGCAGATCAGGTCGATTTCACCGGCCTTACCGCGCCAACGCCGCGCAAGGATCTGATATCCGCCCGCCTGATAATGACGCTCGACGATGCCCTCTGCCGCCTGCCCCGCAGCGTAGGATTGTTTGCCTCTATGCTGCCGCTGTTCAAAGGCTGCCGTCACAGGTTATTCCTTTTGTTCGGCGAGCCCCAAAGCGATCTGATAGACCTGCCGTTTTGGCAAGCCCAGCGCACCGGCGACCGCAGTGGCCGCATCCTTGACCCGCATGGTCAACATCGCCTGACGCAAGGCCGTTTCGACATCCATTTCCTCGACCGCGGGCGCACGCGCACGGCCCAGAACAACCACAATCTCGCCCTTGACCGAGCGTTCGCTAAACTCGCGGGCGACGTCCTCCAGCCGTCCGGTTCGGATTTCCTCGAACTTCTTGGTCAATTCACGGCAGACAGCAACCGCGCGGTCTGCCCCCATAACTTCGACCATAGAGGTTAACATTTCGCCAATGCGCTTGGGCGATTCATAGAAAATCGTTGTGCAGGGCAGATCGCGCAGTTCGGCCAATTCAACATCGCGCTGCGATTTGCCAGATGGCAAAAATCCGACAAACATAAACCGGTCGGTGGGTAGGCCCGACAGGGTCAGCGCCATGATCGCGGCGGACACGCCCGGCGCGGCGGTGACCTGCAGCCCCTCTTCGCGGGCGGCGCGGGCCAATTCGAACCCGGGATCTGCGACCATAGGCGTGCCCGCCTCGGACACATAGGCCATGGATTTTCCCTCTTTGATCAGCGCCAGCAACCCACGGACCTCTGCCTCGCCGGAATGGTCGTGGAACGCGATGATCTTGCGGTTTTTCAGCGGAACCCCATGAATATCCATCAGTTTTCGCGCTGTTCTGGTATCCTCGGCCACCAGGATATCTACCGAGGCCAGCACGTCGAGGCCGCGCAACGTGATATCGCGGGCGGCACCGATCGGTGTGGACACCAGATACAATCCAGGCGAAAGCGGCACGGTATTGAAATTCATCGCTGGACCCTCCGTTTGGGCAGCCTATTATTAGGGCAACACATTATTCCGGGTCTGCCGTGAAGCGGCCCCCCGATGCAAGAGGGAGAGAGACCTCCATGACGATCTTTTCTGCGGCCGCACGTCGCGCGGGTGCCAAAGCTATTGCTGCAATTTCTGCCATTTTCCTGGCCTCCTGCGACTCCGCGCCTTCGGGCAGCGGCGGGCCGCAGATAAACGCGACCGCCCCTGTCACCGTGGCACTCTTGGTTCCCGGCGGCTCGGCGGTCGAATCGGATACGCTCTTGGCAACGAACCTAGAGAACGCCGCACGGCTGGCGATTTCTGATCTGCGCGGCGTCCAGATTGACCTGCGCGTCTATAACACCGGCGCCAGCCCGGCGCAGGCCGCCGCTGTCGCGACCCAGGCCGCCAATGACGGTGCCAAGATTATCCTTGGCCCGCTCTATGCCGAGGCCGCCAATGCCGCGGGCGTCGCCGTCGCGGGACGCGGTCTGAACGTGCTGGCGTTTTCGAACAATACAGCCATCGCGGGTCGTAACGTGTACGTACTGGGGCCGACCTTTGAAAACACCGCCGACCGTATGATCAGTTATGCCAGCCGCCAAGGCATGACCCGCTTTGCGGTGGTGCATGGCGACGATCTGCAGGGCACCGTGGGACGCGATGCGATCCTCACGGCGCTGCGCAACAACGGGGTCGAGGCTGCCTCGGTTTCCAGCTATCCGATGACCCAGCAGGCGATTATCAGCAGCGCTGGCCAGATCGCCGACGATATCCGCAGCAGCGGGGCGCAGGCCGTATTCCTGACCGGCGGGATCAATGCCGATCTGCCACTGATCGCAACCGCCCTGCCCGAACGCGGGATCAACCCGGAAATCACCCGCTATATCGGCCTGACCCGTTGGGACGCCACCCCGCAGGCTATGGCGCTGCCGGGGCTTCAGGGTGGGCTGTTCGCGCTCCCGGATACCCAGATGCTGGAACAATTTGAAAACCGCTATGCCGCGGCCTATGGCGCGATGCCCCACCCCTTGGCCGGTCTGGCCTATGACGGCATCGCGGCGATTGGCGCGCTGATCGCGCAAAACCAACCCGGTGCTCTTTCGGCAGCGGGATTAACCCAACCGCAAGGCTTTGAAGGTACACAGGGCGTATTCCGCCTGATGCCGGATGGAACCAACCAGCGCGGCCTCGCTATCGCCCAAATTCAAAACAATCAGGTGGTTATCCTTGAACCTGCCCCAAGAAGCTTTGCGGGACTCGGCTTCTGAGCCGACCCTCCTCACACAAGCGCCGAATGAAACAGCGGCCGTGGGGCTGATCGCTCCGGCCGCCGAAGTCTATAATAGAGCCGCCATCATTGCGGAAATTGACGCCGCAATTGCCGATCTGTCGGACCCGATGGATATTCGCCGGACTGCCGTGAACGTCATGCTGGCCGCCCGTAAATCCGGCACCGAAACGATCGAAACCGCCTTTGCCGCTCATCCCTTCGATGCGCGGCGGATGACCCGGTCCTATGCGTTTCTGACCGACGGGTTGGTGGCGACGGCACTGCATGTCGCGCAGCGCCTGCATCCGCTGCACACCCCGACCAGCGGGGAAAAACTGGCTGTGATCGCGGTCGGCGGCTATGGCCGCGGCGAAATGGCCCCCCATTCCGATGTCGATCTACTGTTTCTGACGCCCTACAAAATCACCCCTTGGGCTGAGAGCTTGATTGAATCGATGCTCTATATGCTCTGGGATCTGCGGCTCAAGGTCGGCCATGCCAGCCGCACGATTAAGGACTGCCTCAAGCTGGCGCGTGAGGATTATACCATCCGCACCAGTCTGGTGGAATTCCGGTTCCTTGAGGGCGATCAGGCGCTTGCGCGATCGCTGTCGGAAAAGCTTTGGGCGGAACTGTTCCGCACCACAGCAGCGGATTTCATCGAGGCCAAGCTGAGCGAACGCGCCGAACGCCACCGCAAACAGGGCGGTCAGCGGTATGTTGTCGAACCCAATGTCAAAGAGGGCAAGGGCGGCCTGCGCGATCTCCAGTCGATGTTCTGGATCGCCAAATACGTCAACGGCGTCAAGGATGCGTCCGAACTGGTCACGCGCGGCGTGTTCACTGCGGACGAATACACCACGTTTTTGCAGGCAGAGGAATTTCTCTGGGCGGTTCGCTGTCACCTACACCTGATTGCAGGGCGGGCTGTGGACCAGTTGACCTTTGACATGCAGGTGATCGTCGCCGAACGCATGGGCTATGCCGATCTGGCCGGTCGGCGCGGCGTCGAATATTTCATGCAGGACTATTTCCGCCACGCGACCCGTGTGGGCGAATTGACCCGGATTTTCCTGACTTCGCTCGAGGCGGCCCATACCAAACCGGAACCGGTTCTCCAGCGGCTGTTGACCCGCCGCCGCAAGGCCCGCCCGCCCTATGCCATCGCGCAAAACCGTCTGACCGTCGGTGACGAAAAGGCGTTTTTTGCCGACCCGCTGAATATGCTGGGGATTTTCGAAGAGGCCCTGCGCACCGGGACCCTGCTGCATCCCAATGCCATGCGCCTGCTGGCTGCGAACCTCAACCGCATCAACGAACCGATGCGCGAAAACAAGGAGGCCGTGCGGATTTTCCTCGATCTCATGCTCAAGCATGGGAACCCGGAACGGGCGCTGCGGCGGATGAACGAATTGGGCGTTTTGGCGGCGTTTTTGCCGGAATTCGCGCCCATTGTCGCGATGATGCAGTTCAATATGTACCACCACTACACGGTGGACGAACACATCATCCAGTGCATCAGCCATCTGGCCAAAATTGAACGCGGCGAACTGGTCGAGGAATTGCCCGTCGCATCGTCAATTCTGAAAAAGGGCGTCAACCGCAAGGTGCTCTATATCGCGCTGTTGCTCCATGACATCGGCAAGGGGCGGCCCGAGGACCATTCTGTCGTAGGCGCCCAGATCGCCCGCAAGGTCTGCCCGCGTCTGGGTCTGAACAAGAAAGACAGCGAAACCGTGGAATGGCTGGTCCGGCACCACCTGCTGATGTCCGACACGGCGCAAAAACGCGATATCGCCGAACCCCGAACCGTGCGCGACTTTGCCCGCGCGGTGAAGTCGGTCGAACGGCTGGACCTGCTGACCGTTCTGACCGTCTGCGACATTCGCGGCGTAGGGCCCGGCACGTGGAACAACTGGAAGGCGATGCTGCTGCGCAGCCTCTACAAATCCACGACCGACGCCCTCAATAACGGCCTAGAGGATATCAACCGCGGCGCCCGCGAAAACGAGGCCAAGGTGACGCTGCGCGATGCGCTGGCCTCTTGGGACCAGAAAACCGTTCGCGCCGAACTCGCCCGCCATTATGGCCCCTATTGGCAGGGGATGCCCGCCGCGGCGCAGGTCGTCTTTGCCACTCTTCTCCAAGAGATCAAGGACGACGAGGTCCGGATCGATCTGAAACTGGACCCCGACCGCGACGCAACCCGCGCCTGCTTTGCCATGGCCGACCACCCCGGGCTCTTTAGCCGGATGACAGGGGCCTTGGCGATTGTCGGGGCGAATATCGTCGATGCGCGGACCTACACCTCAAAGGATGGCTATGCGACGGCGATTTTCTGGATTCAGGACGCCGATGGCCACCCCTACGAAGAGAGCCGCCTGCCCCGCCTGCGCCAAATGATCCATCGCACACTCAAGGGTGAGGTCATCGCCCGCGAGGCGCTCAAGGATAAGGACAAGATCAAGAAGCGCGAACAGGCGTTCCGCGTGCAGACCCATATCACCTTTGATAACGAAGGATCGGATATCTACACGATCATCGAGGTGGATACCCGCGACCGTCCCGGTCTGCTGCACGATTTGACGCGCACCCTTGCGAACAACAACGTCAACATCGCCTCGGCGGTGATCGCGACCTACGGCGAACAGGTCGTCGATACGTTCTATGTCAAGGATATGTTCGGCCTGAAGTTTCATCAGGAACAGCGGCGCATGGCCCTTGAAAAGAAACTGCGAGAGGCGATTTCGGCGGGATTTGAACGCGCCAAGGTCTAAAAATATCCGTCTGCGCGAATGCTGCATAGAGTTCGCGCAGACACGACGGTAAGAGGGCGCAAACAATTACAGGTTTCACCGTGCAGCCTATTCGCCTTGTCTCCGGCTTTTTGACAGTCGGTCTTTGGACTCTCGCCTCGCGCCTCTTGGGCTTTGCCCGCGACATCATGATTGCCGCCTATCTAGGCACCGGGCCGGTCGCAGAGGCGTTTCTCATCGCCTTTTCGCTGCCCAACATGTTCCGACGTTTTTTCGCGGAAGGCGCCTTTAACATGGCCTTTGTGCCGATGTTTTCGAAAAAGGTCGAAGGCGATGAATACCCGTTGGATTTCGCCCGGGATGCCTTTACCGGCCTCGCGACGCTGCTGATTGTGCTGACGGTGGTCGCGACAATCGCTATGCCGTGGCTGGTCTGGGCCATGGCCTCTGGCTTTGTCGGCGACGAACGGTTCGATCTGGCGGTGACCTACGGACGGATCGCTTTTCCCTATATCCTGTTCATCTCGCTCGCCGCGCTGCTGTCGGGTGTGCTGAATTCGATCGGCCGTTTCACCGCAGCCGCCGCGGCGCCGGTATTGCTGAACATTCTGTTCGTGACGGCGATGATCCTCGGGGCGCGGGCGGGTTGGTCGATGGGGCTGGTCCTGTCCTACACGGTCCCCTTGGCGGGGGTTGCGCAAATGGCGCTGGTGTGGATCGCGGCGCATCGGGCGGGCTATACGCTGATCCCGCGCCGACCGCGCATGACACCCGAACTCAAACGTTTGGCGGCGATTGCCGCTCCGGCGGCGCTGGCGGGGGGCGTTGTCCAGATCAACCTGCTGATTGGTCGTCAGGTCGCCAGCTTCTTTGACGGGGCGGTGGCATGGCTGTCCTATGCGGATCGCCTATATCAATTGCCGCTGGGCGTTGTCGGCATCGCGATTGGCGTGGTTCTGTTGCCGGACCTGTCGCGTCGCCTGCGGGCGGACGATACCGCCGGAGGGCGCGATGCCTTTAACCGAGCCTGCGAAATGTCGCTGGCGATGACGATTCCGGCGGCAGTTGCGCTGATGGTCATCCCGATCCCCTTGGTGCAGGTGCTGTTTCAGCGGGGGGCATTTGGCGCGGATGACACGATGAACACCGCGCTCGCCGTAGCGATCTATGGCCTCGGCCTGCCGTCCTTTGTGATGCAAAAAACACTGCAACCGCTGTTTTTTGCGCGCGAGGATACCCGCCGCCCGTTCTACATCGCGCTGCTGTCCTTGGTGGTGAATGCCGCGATCGCGATTGGCCTGTCGCCGGTGATCGGCTTTGTCGCCTCGGCGATTGGCACGACATTGGCGGGCTGGGCGACGGTTGCCGTCCTGTGGTGGCTGTCGCGGTCATTGGGAGAGGCGGCGCAATTCGACGACCGATTCCGCCGCCGATTGCTGCGGACCTGCGCGGCGGCGGGGGCCATGGGCGGGACGCTCTGGCTGGAATGGCAGGTCATGGTGCCGTGGCTGGGCATGCCGACGCTGCGCTACATCGCCTTGGCTGTGATGATCGTGACGGCGATGGTCGTCTATTTCGGCGTCGGCCACCTGATCGGGGCCTTCCGCCTGTCCGAATTCCGCCGCGCGGCGCGGCGCGGCTGATTACCGGCGCCGCAACCGATCCAAGGTTGCGGCCCATCCCCCCGGCCCCAAAACCGGCGATAGCGCCAGACCGACAACGAACCCGACCAATTCCGACAACCCCATATAGAGAACCATCGGCGTCGGATCGCCCATCAGGCCGACCAAGGCCATCAGGCGCAGCGCGACACCCCAGATGATCTGAACGGCCAAGAGCATCCCGATCAGCCCGAAGGCCCGCCAGCGGTTGCCGCCTGTATGTCCCAGACGCACCCACATCATCCAGGAAAATGCCCCGATGAGCCCGTAAATCGCGGGATAGGCACCATAGAGCGGCCAGTTTTCCGGCGCGATCAGGCCAAAGGTCATCGCCGTCGCAATCGCTGCCGCGAAAAACACGGTCAAGAGCGAGGCCCAGTGCCAGCGATCTCCGACGAATTTACCCAGCGCCAGAACAATCGCCCCGGCAAACAGCGCGTGGGTCAGACTGGCGTGCACGAACGGGTAGGTCACATAGCGCCACAGATAGCCCGGCGCAAAATCGCCATGCGCAAACATTTCGGCCTGCACGGCGGGAAAAAACGCGAAATCATTGACCGACGCGGACCGCCAGCCGACACCCTCAGCCCCGGCCAGAACACCCGCCGAGGCCAACTGCATGATCGCCTCGACCCCGGCGATCAACACCGTCAGCCCGGCCACTGCCGGAGGAATATCGTTCAGCGGGTTTTCCTGCGCCATCCTGCCCTCTTTGCCGTTTCGGCGCATTGACGCGCCCTGCCCCCCTCGGTAAGCCTTCGCGCACTGTAAATCCAGACCCGGAAAGTATCTGATGACCGACACAAAATTCACGCCCCGCGTGTTCTCTGGCATCAAACCCTCGGGCGGGTTGACCCTTGGCAACTATCTCGGCGCGATAAAGCGTTTCGTAGACATGCAGGGCGGCCAGTTCGAGACGATCTATTGCGTGGTGGACCTCCACGCGATCACCGTCTGGCAGGACCCCAAGGAACTGGCGAATGCAACGCGCGAAGTTGCGGCTGGCTATCTTGCCTCGGGCATCGATCCGGAAAAGTCGATCCTGTTCAATCAGGCGCAGGTCGCAGAGCACGCCGAACTGGGCTGGATTTTCAACTGTGTCGCACGTGTCGGCTGGATGAACCGCATGACGCAGTTCAAAGACAAGGCCGGTTCGGGCAAGGACGCTGAAAAGGCCTCGCTGGGTCTGTATGCCTATCCGTCGCTGATGGCCGCCGATATCCTGCTGTACCACGCCACCCATGTGCCCGTGGGCGAGGACCAGAAACAGCACGTCGAATTGACTCGCGATATCGCGAAAAAGTTTAACCATGACTTCAAGGTCGATTTCTTCCCCGAGACCACCCCGGTGATCGAAGGCCCCGCCATGCGCGTGATGAACCTGCGCGACGGGTCGAAAAAGATGTCCAAGTCGGGCGAGTCCGACATGGAACGGATCAACATGACCGACGATGCCGACACGATTTCCAAAAAGTTCAAAAAGGCCAAGACCGACCCCGAGCCCTTGCCTGAAACCCTCGAGGGGTTGGCAGATCGCCCCGAAGCGCGCAATCTGGTCAACATCTATGCCGCGCTGAACGATATGACCAACGAACAGGTCATCACCGAATACGCGGGCGCCGGATGGGGCAGGTTCAAACCCGCGCTGGCCGATCTGGCCGTCGCCAAGCTGGCGCCGATTTCGGACGACATGAAGCGCCTGATGAACGATCCGGCGGAAATCGACCGCCTGCTGGGCCGCGGTGCGGAACGGGCGCGCGAGATTGCACAGCCCATTCTAAAACAAACCTACGAAATTGTGGGCCTGCTGCGCAGCTGACACACGACTGATACATTGGCGCCCCATCGTCTGGGTAGCCAAGCTGTCCGCTCTGGCATCTGACTGGCCGGGCGTCCCTCCGGCAGACTCGCGCCCTCGGTTCCCCGCCGGGGGCGTTCTTTATCCACCCCTGCCCCGGCCCAACGCAGCGATTGCCAGTTGGCCACCGTTCGGCCAATATCGGCCAAAAGACGGAGCCCCCATGCGCAAGTTTCTAGTGGTACTCGACGACAGCCGCGAATGTCTGAACGCGATGCGCTTTGCCGCGATGCGTGCTGCCCACACCGGGGCAGGCGTGGCGATCCTATCGGTGATCAGGCCCGAAGAGTTCAACCATTGGATCGGTGTCGGGGAAATCATGCGCGAAGAGGCTCGCGAACGCATTCACGCCCATTTCGAAGTCTTTGCCAAATGGATGCGCGATAAACAGGGGGTCGACCCCGAATTGATCGTCCGAGAGGGCGAAGCGGTCGATCAAATCCTCGATGTGATCCAGACCAATCCGGAAATCGGCGTTCTGGTGCTGGGCGCAGGTACCGATAAAAAGGGACCGGGCCCCTTGGTGACGCAATTGACGCGCCAGTCTGGCAGTCTCCCGATCCCGATCACCATCGTTCCGGGCGATCTGAGCAAAGAAAAGCTAGAAGCCATCACCTAAGATCGGCGCCTTTGGGCGCCTTTTTCATGGTCCGACACATATTCTGGTAACAGACGCGTGACAGACACGCGACGGGTCGATTTTTTGCGTTCTGACCCTTTGTGCAAAAATGTCAGACGCCACCCGACTTCTGTGCAATGTGGCCCTCTGTTTTTGCATCCTCGCACAGAGGGTTTTGCACTGACGAACCGTCGTCGGCCAGTTTTTGCCGCAACGCAGAAACAAGGTGTCTCCGTCGAAAGTGATCGTCATTTTTTTGTGACTTATCAATGACTTTTCCAGCGACGGATGGGGCCATAACTACCGTTCTATCAGCGACCGGCCAAGATGACCGGCGCGAAAACAAACCAAACGGAGACTGAAAATGACCTTTAAATCCAAACTGATCGCTGCTGTTGCTCTCGTTGCTTCGCTGGGTGCTGGCGCTGCCTCTGCTGTTGATGCCGATGCGTATTTCGGCGTGCAGAGCAATCTGGAACGTTCGCAGGGCGAAGTGACCATCAACTACGTTGTTGCGCCGGCCGATGGCACCATCGAACTCTATGACTATACCGGCAGCGTTCAGGGCCAACTGCTGGGTTCGGCTGACGTGACCGCTGGCGGCAACATCAACACCTCGATCGACTTCCCGAACATCAGCAACGACAAAGTTCTGGCAGTTCTGACCGTTGATGGCCAGCCGCTGGCCTCCGAAGTTCTGCTGGTGAAGTCCTCTTCGTAATCAACCTCGACAGGTTGCACCCAGGCCGCCCATCCGTGGGCGGCCTGTCTTGTTTCATAGGGCATTGTCCGTGGTTTGGAATGGTTCTAAACCTTGACTCGAGACCCATCAGAGCGCATATCTGAAGTCTGACAGAAAAGGTTGGCTTCCCATGTTTATTCAGACCGAATCCACGCCGAACCCGGCGACGCTGAAATTCCTGCCCGGCCAGTCCGTGCTCGAGGTTGGGACCGCCGATTTCCCCACAGCCGACTCTGCGGCATCGTCTCCGCTGGCGCGCCGGATTTTCGCCGTCAGCGGTGTGTCCGGCGTTTTCTTTGGCACCGATTTTGTCACCGTGACGAAATCGGATGACACCGAATGGGATCATATCAAGCCCGCAATTTTGGGCGCGATCATGGAACACTATCAGTCGGGCGCCGCTGCCGTCGAGGGTGAAGGCGCAGCCGCACACAAGGAACATGCCAGCGAGGAAGACGCCGATGTTGTCCGTCAGATCAAGGATCTGCTGGACACCCGCGTGCGCCCTGCCGTCGCTCAGGATGGCGGCGATATCACGTTCCACGGCTTTGATCGCGGCGTCGTCTACCTGCACATGAAGGGCGCCTGCGCGGGCTGTCCGTCGTCGACGCTGACCCTGAAAATGGGCATCGAAAACCTGCTGCGTCACTACATCCCCGAAGTGCTAGAGGTTCGTCCCGTTGCGGCCTGAGCCGATCATTCTGGCATTTGACACCTCGGCGGCGCATTGCGCCGCCGCTTTGTTGATGGGCGGGCGGATTGTGACACATGTGGACGAGATGTCCAAAGGTCAGGCAGAACACCTGATGCCGATGCTGTCGCGGCTGTTGTCCGACAACGGGATAACTTGGTCCGACCTCACGGCGATCGGTGTCGGGATCGGACCCGGCAATTTTACCGGTATCCGGATCGCGGTGTCCGCAGCCCGCGGGCTGGCGCTAGCACTGAATATTCCGTCCGTAGGCGTCGATGGATTTGAAGTCCTGGCCTACAACAGCCCCCGCCCGGTGACCGTGCGCATCGCCGCGCCGCGTGGTCAGGCCTATGTCCGCACCCTGACCGAAACCGGCGCGACGGACCCGTTTCTGACCGAGTGCGACGCGCCTGATCCGGCCCTGCCCGGCCAAGAGGTCGCTCGCCGCATCGCGCTGATCACCGCCGACCGGGCAGACTGCCAGCCGCCGCGCCCTGCCCCGCTCTATGTGCGGGCCGCAGATGCCGCGCCGCCCCGCGATCCCGCTCCGGTCATCCTCCCGTGACCGACGCGGAACGCGCCCTGTTGCATGCCGCCTGCTTTGTCTCTCCACGTCCGTGGAGCGAGGCCGAGTTTCGCGACCTGAGCCAAGACCGGTTCTGCTTCATCGAAGAAACCCCTGATGCCCTTGCAGTCGGGCGGGTGATCGTGGACGAGGCTGAACTGCTGACCATCGCGGTGCACCCCGCCCAGCGCAAACAGGGCCAAGGCCGCGCGTTGCTGGCCCGCTTTCTGGCAACCGCGCGCGCGCGCGGCGCACAGACCGCGTTCCTAGAGGTCGCCGCAGACAATGCTGCCGCGATCGCGCTCTATCAAAACGCGGGCTTTGAACAAACCGGGCGACGCAAGGGCTATTACCACCACCCGGACGGGAAAGTGGTCGACGCGCTGATCATGGCCCGCCCGGTTTCCTGACGTCAGGGTCACCTAACGCCACTTTTTTGAACGTTGGGTCAAAATCTAGCTAAATTACCATTTCAAACAGTACACTCGCTGGCGTGCGTGTTAATCTGCGCCGTGGCTGCTGCCGAGAATCGCGCCGAATAAACGGTGCTCTTTTCGCCTCGGTGGCCCTTTAACTGTCCGCGACACAACGATTGTTCGCGGTCCGACATGGAGGTTCTAATGAAATTTCTGAGCAAAATCGGTCTGGCTGCGGCTCTTGTCGCTGGCTCGATGACGGCTGCAAACGCCTTTACGGCCTGTCAGGTCACCGACGTAGGCGGTATTGATGACGCCGGTTTTAACCAAACCGCGTGGAAAGGTGTCGAAGACGCCAAGGCCGCGATGGGCATCGAAGGCCGCTTTTTGGAATCGCAGGCTGAAACCGATTATGCCGCGAACCTGAACTCGCTGAACGACGGGTCCTGCGACATTATCGTGACCGTTGGCTTCTTGATGGGCGACGCGACCAAGGCTGCGGCCGAGGCCAACCCGAACCAGAAGTATTCGATCGTCGACTTTGCCTATGACCCGACCATTCCGAACGTTCTGGGTCAGGTGTTCGCGACCGATCAGGCTGCCTTCCTCGCGGGGTATCTGGCGGCTGGCATGTCCAAGTCGGGCGTTGTCGGCACCTTTGGCGGCCTGAACATTCCGCCGGTCACCGCGTTCATGGACGGCTTTGTCTATGGTGTGAACCATTACAACAGCCAGCACGGCACCTCGGTTTCCGTTCTGGGTTGGGACCCGGCAGCCAAGGAAGGCCTGTTCACCAACAACTTTGAATCGCTGGACGATGGCCGCGCCTTTGCACAGAACCTCTATGACGAAGGCGCTGACATTGTGATGCCGGTCGCCGGTCCGGTGGGTCTAGGTTCGGCCGCTCTGGCGTCGGAACTGGGTGCTGACGCGCTCAAGATCATCGGTGTTGACGCGGACCAAGTGGCAACCGACCCCGATCACGAAGCGATCTACCTGACCTCGGTTCTCAAGCGTATGGACTCGACCGTTGGTGCCGCGATTGCGGCCGCTGCTGACGGCACCTTTGCTGGCGGTCTGACCGTTGGCACGCTGGAAAACGATGGTGTTGGCCTTGCCCCGTTCCATGCGTTCGAAGACGCTGTTCCGGCCGAACTGAAGGCCGAACTGGACGCTGTCCGCGCTGGCATCATCGACGGCTCGATCAAGGTCGGCATGTAATCTAACGATCGCCCGTCGCAGGTTTTCAACCTGCGGCGGGTTTTCTTTATTCGGAGATTGGGCATGGATGTCGAACTTCGCGGCGTGACCAAGCGGTTTGGCCCTGTAGTGGCCAATGACAAGGTGAACCTTGTGATCCGCGGGGGCGAGGTGCTGGGGCTTTTGGGCGAAAACGGCGCTGGCAAATCCACAATGATGAACATTCTGTCCGGGCTCTATTCCCCGGACGAAGGCGAGATTTTAATCGACGGCAAACCCGTGCAGTTTGAGGGCCCCGGTGACGGGATCGCTGCCGGGATCGGGATGGTCCATCAGCATTTCATGTTGGTTCCTGTGTTCACCGTCGCGGAAAACGTGGTGCTCGGCGTCGAGCCGACCGGGAAATTCGACTATCTGGACCTGAAAAGGGCCCGCGCGCAGGTCCGCGCGATCAATGACCAATACGGGCTGGAGGTGCCGCCCGACGAGTTGATCGAGGATCTGCCTGTCGGCATCCAGCAGCGCGTCGAAATCCTCAAGGTGCTGTTCCGCAAGGCTGACGTGCTGATCCTGGACGAGCCGACGGCGGTGTTGACACCGCAAGAGGTGCAGGACTTCTTTGGCATCGTCCGTGCGCTGCGCGACGCGGGCAAGGCCATCGTGTTCATCACCCATAAACTGCACGAAATTCTGGAGGTCGCAGACCGCATCAACGTTTTGCGTCAGGGGCGCATCGTTGGCGAGGGCGATCCCAAACAGCTGAACGAAGAGCAGCTGGCCGAAATGATGGTGGGCCGTCCGGTGACATTTGCCGTCAGCAAATCTCCGGCACAACCCGGCGAGGATCGTTTGACCCTGACCGGCGTCAGCATGATCAGCGACAGAGGCGAAACCGCGCTGGACAATGTGACGATGACCGTCCGTTCCGGCGAGGTTGTCGGTATCGCAGGCGTTCAGGGCAACGGGCAGACCGAGTTGGTCGAGGTCATCACCGGCCTGACACGGCCCGGCCGTGGCAAGGTCAAGTTCGACGGTCAGGACATCACCCGCGCCTCGGTTCGGGCGCGCCACATGGCCGGCATGGCCCATATCCCGGAGGATCGCCACAAATCCGGCATGGTCGATAATTTCACCATCGCAGAGAACATGGTCCTCAACAGCTATTACGACAGCGAGTTTTCCGGCCCCCTCTCGATCGACTGGCCCAAGGTGCATGAAACCGCCGCCCGCTACTGCGTTGAATTCGACGTCCGGACGCCCTCGGTTTTTCTGCGCGGCGGAAGCCTGTCCGGTGGCAACCAGCAAAAGATGGTCGTCGCCCGCGAACTGGAACGGCAAACCCGTTTGGTGATTGCCTCGCAACCGACTCGCGGGGTCGACGTGGGGGCTATCGAATACATCCACGAACGGTTGATCCGTGCCCGCGACGAAGGCGACGGCGTGCTGATCGTTTCGTCCGAACTAGATGAAATCATGGGACTTTCTGACCGCATCCTCGTGATGTTCGAAGGCCGGATCGTCGCGGAATTTGACAATACCGGCGGCAAGGCCGATCGCAACGCCATTGGTCTGGCCATGGCGGGCGCGACGACAGGAGCTATGGCATGAGCCTTTCAAACCAAGACCTGCAAAAGGCGCTGCTTCGTCCCTTGGGCCGTGGCCGTCAGGAATTCGAGGACCTCGTCGTCGTTCCCTTGATTGCCGTGGTCATTGCCCTGCTGTTCGGGATGGTCGTCATGTTGGCGACCGGCGTCGATATCGGCACCATCGGACGGGCCTTTGTCGCTCTGGCCAAGGGGGCCTTTGGATCGCTCAACGCGGTCTCCGAGACGCTGACCGCCGCGATTCCGGTGGTTCTGGCCGGTCTGGGACTGGGGCTGGGGTTTCGGGCTGGCCTGTTCAACATCGGGGCCGAGGGGCAAATTCTGATGGGCGGCCTCGCGGCTGTGATCTTTGGCTTTAGCTTTGACCACCTGCCCTTTGCCATTCTGATGCCGTTGACCCTGATCGTCGCGATGCTGGTCGGTGCCGCCTATGCGGCGATTGCTGGGGCGCTGCGCGCCCTGACCGGTGCGCACGAGGTGATTTCGACCATCATGCTCAACCTGATCAGCTACCGGATTTTGGACTACGCGCTGCGTCAACCCTTTGTCCAGAAAGAGGGGCGCTCGGACCCGATTTCCAAGTCGGTCCCCGACGCCGCCCAACTGCCGAAACTGCTGGACTGGATTGACCCCAACCTCCGCCTCCATGCCGGACTGTTCCTGATGCTGGCGATGGTGCTGTTTGTCTGGTGGCTGCTGTTCCGGTCGAAAATCGGCTTTGCCTTCCGCGCGAGTGGCGAAAACCCCGACGCGGCCAAATACGCGGGCATGCCGTCCGGTCTGATCATCGTTCTGGCGATGGCAACGGCTGGCGGTCTGGCCGGTCTGGCGGGCGGTGCGCAGGTGCTGGGCGTTCTGGAGCGGGCAAGCCCCGGTTTCTCGGCCGGTCTGGGCTTTGACGCGATTGCCGTGGCATTGCTGGGCCGTTCGCACCCGGTGGGGATCCTGTTTGCAGGCATCCTCTTCGGCGGGCTCGAGGCTGGCGGACGGCAAATGCAGGTGGATGCAGGCGTGTCCATTGACCTGATCGGCATCATTCAGGCGCTGATCGTCGTCTTTATCGCGGCCCCCCTCCTCGTGCGGGCCATCTTCCCGTGGGGCTTCCGCAAGGACGGAAAGGGAGCGGCAGAATGACCGACATGACCATGACACATTCCGACAAGATCGATTTGTCCAAGGCGCGGCAAACACGGGTCGGCGGCGTGATTTTGATCCTTTTGGCGCTGCTGGTGCTGTTCGTCCTCGATGTGCCAATGGGCTCGGTGGCAACGTTCAAGCTGTCGCGTCCAACCGACGCCATTCCCTTGGGCGATCTGGTTGTCCCCGGCGGTCCGTTCAACCTGGTTGCTGCGGGCATTCTGGCGTTCCTCGGGGTGCGGCAGTTCCTGCGCGGCGGTGGCCGCTGGACCTCGCTGTCACTGGGTATCGGGTTTGCGATCCTCGTGTTGGCGTTTCTGATCTGGGCCACGACGGGCAAGTCGTTCTCGCTGACCGGGATGTTGCAGGCCACGGTGGTCCGCGCGGTTCCGATCGCGCTGGGCGGGCTGGCGGGTGTGCTGTCCGAACGCGTGGCCGTGGTGAACATCGCCATCGAGGGCATGCTGCTGGCCGGGGCCTTTACCGGGGCGCTGATGGGGTCCTTGCTGGGGGGCTGGGGCGGTCTGGTGGCGGCGATGATCATCGGCGGAGCCTTTGGATTCATTCTGGCCGCACTGGTTGTGACCTATCGCATGGATCAGATCATCGCCGGAACGGTGATCAACCTCTTTGTGCTCGGGGTCACCAGTTATGTCTCTAGCCAAGTGTTTTCGAACTATCGCGCCCTCAACAACGCGCCGGTATTTCGATCCTGGGCCATTCCCTATCTCAGCGACATTCCCGTCATCGGGCCGATGCTGTTCAACCAGAATATCTTTGTCTACGGGGCACTGATTTTGGTGGGTATGGCGACCTATTACCTGTTCTTTACCCGCTCTGGCCTGCGCGCCCGCGCGGTGGGCGAACATCCGCGTGCTGCGGATACGTTGGGCATCGACGTCTACCGGACCCGCTATGTCCATGTGATCATGGCAGGTATGGTCGCCGGGTTCGGCGGAGCATGGTTCACTCTGGGCTCTGTTGGCAGGTTCGACGAAAACATGACCGGCGGGCGCGGTTTTATCGGCCTCGCAGCGATGATCTTTGGCCGCTGGCATCCGGTGGGCGCATTGGCTGCGGCGCTGGTGTTCGGGTTTGCGGACTCTCTCCAGCAAAAGATGGCCCTGCTGAACACGCCGATCCCGTCGGAATTTCTGGCCATGGCCCCCTATATCGCGACTATCGTTGTGGTCGCGGGCCTGATCGGCAAGGCGCGTGCGCCCGCCGCTGACGGCAAACCCTATGTTAAGGAATAAATCATGGCGACAGCATCCGAACTGGCCGCGCACATCCGTGACATCGCTGGCGACGCGCCTGTCAAACTGGGTCTGATCCTCGGGTCGGGTCTGGGCCATCTGGCGGGCGCGGTCGAGGGGATCGCGATCCCCTACTCCGAGCTTCCGGGCTTTCCTCACGCCGGGGTGTCGGGGCATAATCCGAACCTCGTGATCGGAACACTCGAAGGGGTTCGTGTCGCGGTGTTTGGCGGCCGCGCCCATTATTACGAGAGCGGCAATAGCGCGGTCATGCGCCTGCCGCTGGAGGTTCTGTGCGAACTGGGCGCCGATACCGTGATCGCCACCAATGCGGCAGGGTCATTACGGCCTGACATGCCGACCGGATCGATCATGGCGTTGACAGACCACATCAATTTCAGCGGGCTGAACCCGTTGATCGGGGAACCCACGGACCGCCGCTTTGTGCCGATGATGGATGCCTACGAGCCGGAGTTGCGCAACAAACTGCTTGCAGCCGCCAAGTCAGAAGGCGTCCCGATGCAGCAGGGGATTTACGCATGGTACTCGGGTCCGTCATTTGAAACTCCTGCGGAAATTCGCGCCATTCGCACGCTGGGCGCCGATGCGGTCGGCATGTCCACCGTCCCCGAGGTTATCCTCGCCCGGTTCCTGGGACTGCGCGCGGCGGCGATTTCCACGATCACCAACATGGCTGCCGGTATGAGCGATGAGGCAATCAGTCACGAACATACCAAGGCGATGGCGCCACTGGGGGCGGCGAAACTGGAAAAGGTACTACGCCGTTTCCTGCGCGATCTCTGATCGATTGGCCGCCCGAAACCGGGTGGCCACAACAACTTGGTCGGAAAACACCTCAAAACCGGCGTGTTGGGTTTGACACTGTAGCAGAAACTGCGTCACCTAGGGCAAACGGTCCCTATGCCCCGGCGCACCGATGCAGATCTACCTACCGATTGCGGAAATTTCAGTGAACGCCTACCTGCTCTTGGGCATTGGCGGGCTCGTGGGCGTGCTCTCGGGCATGTTCGGCGTCGGCGGCGGGTTTCTGATCACCCCGCTGTTGTTCTTTGTCGGCATTCCGCCAGCGGTTGCGGTGGCAACATCGGCCAACCAGATCGTCGCCTCGTCGGTCTCGGCGCTCTTGGGCCATATCAAACGGCGCGGCGTCGATTACTGGATGGGCTCGGTCCTGTTGATCGGCGGTTTGGTGGGGTCCGCTATTGGGGTCCAGATATTTAACCTCTTGAAATCACTGGGGCAGGTCGATCTATTGGTCAACCTGTGCTACGTGGTGTTTCTGGGCATTGTCGGCGGCCTGATGATGGTGGAGAGCCTGCGCGCCCTCACCCGGTCCAAGTCGGCTCCGCCTAAACGACGGCGGCACAACTGGGTCCACAATCTGCCGCTCAAGGTGAAATTCCGCGTCTCAGGCCTCTATATCTCGATCATTCCACCAATCCTCGTCGGGATGTCCGTTGGGGTGCTGGGGGCAATCATGGGCGTCGGCGGCGGCTTTATCATGGTGCCTGCGATGATCTATCTGCTGGGCATGCCGACCAAGGTTGTGATCGGCACCTCGTTGTTCCAGATCATTTTTGTCGCCGCATTTACCACGATGATGCACGCGATCACCAATCATACGGTTGATATCGTACTGGCGATGCTCTTGCTGATTGGCGGCGTCATCGGCGCCCAGTTCGGCACCCGCATCGGCACCCGCATGAAGGCCGAGCAGTTGCGCATTCTTTTGGCGGGCTTGGTGCTGGCCGTGTGCCTCAAGCTCGCGGCGGACCTGCTGCTGAGGCCGGGGGAACTGTTTTCACTGGGGGATTTGATGTGATCCATCTATTGTGCCTGCTGGTCTTTTTGACCCTGGGACTGACGGCCAAGGCCCAAGAGTCGATCGTGCTTGGCCTGTCACAGGACGAGGTCGCAATCACCGCGAGCTTTACCGGTTCGGAAATCCTCATCTTCGGGGCGATCCGCCGCGAAACGCCTGCTCCGGCGAACTCTGAATTGGGGGTCATCATTGCTGTCGCGGGGCCCAATGCGCCGGCCGCGGTCCGCCGCAAGGAACGTGTGGCGGGGCTGTGGGTGAATAGTGAAACCGTAAATATGGATATCGCGCCCAGTTTTTACGCTGTGGCGACCTCTGCCCCCTTGGACGAAGTGCTCCTACCCCTCGAAAACTATCAACATGCGGTGTCGGCAGATCGGATTGTGCGCGCCGAGGGGCAGACCGCCTTTGACAGCAACGAGTTTACAGAGGCCTTTATCCGGTTGAAAGAGCGCAACAGACTTTTTCAAGTCATTGAAAATGCGGTTATAATTGACCAAGATACCCTATTCCATACCTCGATCAGCCTTCCGTCGAATTTGACCGAGGGCAATTATCGCACGCGAATTTTCCTGACCCGCAACGGGCAGGTTGTCGATCATTTCGACACGATCATTCCCGTGTTCAAGGTCGGGATCGAACGCTGGCTGTACAATCTCAGCCAGAGCTACGCCGCCCTCTATGGTCTGCTTTCTTTGGTGATTGCGGTTGTGGCCGGCTGGGCTGCTAATGCCGCGTTTGCGGCGCTCCGCCGTTAATCTTCGGCCTCCAGGGCGCTCAGGCGCAACTCTGCCGCCGGCGCGACCAGATCCTCAATCCCGAGCGGTGCGGAGGGGCGTCCTAGCCGATTGCGAACCACCCAGCGCAGTTCCCGTTCGGCGCGGGTAATCGCGACATAGGCGAGCCGTTTCCAAAGCGGTTGCCCCGCCTCATTGCGTCCCATTTGCGCGGCAGCATAAATATCGGGCGCAAAAACCTGAACGGTATCCCATTGGCTGCCTTGCGCCTTGTGGATGGTAACCGCGGCCCCGTGCAAGAACGTGGCCCCCATGCGCGCGGCATAGGGGATGAACGGCTCTTGCTCGCCCTCTTTTTCGATTTTCACGATACTTGCGGCGCTCAATTGCGGTTCTTCTGCGCCCATCACCCAAAGTCGGGAAAAGCCCGGCCGGTTACCGGGGCCTCTGTAGATGACCTGCGCGCCTTTGATCAGCCCTCTCGCCTCGAGGTCGAGACGCTTTTTCCGGTGTTTCATCGGCAATTCGATGCCGTCACAAATCAGCGGCTCACCCGGTATCAGTTGGTCCGCTGGCGCATCAAATGCCGCCCGAAATGCATGGATCAGCCGAATCCGGGTCGCATTTCGCCAGACCAAAGCGGGGGAGCGCGCCATCAACTCTGCCTCGACCCGCTGGGCCCAGACGACCCGCTCATCCCTTTTGGAGGCTTCTTCCACCAGACGTTCGAATGCATAGAAATCGACATAGGGATCCGCCAAGGCGTGGGCCAGATCCAAAATCGGGTTGTCGGCGTCTTGGCGGTGAATCCGATTCAGGATCAGCTTGTTCGCCTCTGGCAGCTGTTCGAACACCATACCGCCTACGCCCTGAACAGGGGGCAATTGCGCAGGGTCGCCAAACAACACCAGCGTCGGAAAAATCTCCTTGAGATCGTCCAACTGGCGCTGGTCCAACATCGAACTCTCGTCGATGAATCCGATATCGAGAGGCTCTTCCCGTCGTTTCCAGCCCGTGATGAAATCCGACCCCCTGAGGCCCGCCGCCGCAAGGGCCGCAGGGATCGAGGCATTAACCTGATAGGACGCATAGGCCCGATCTAGGGCCACATCGGTTAACGTCCCCGCAGCGGGCCGTTCGGCCTCGCCCGCGAGCCATTCCGCGATCAACTCAAACTGCGGATCGTAAACCGGCGTATACAGGATGCGGTGAATTGTAGTTGCCGGCACGCCGCGATTTCGCAAGACGGCAGCGGCCTTGTTCGTGGGGGCCAATACGGCCAAGGTTCTACGATCCTTACGCTTTTTTCCTTCCCAATCGCCCGAAATGATGGTGATCCCGGCTTCCTTGAGGGCTTTGGTCATTTCCGCGAGTAGCAAGGTCTTGCCTGATCCTGCCTTGCCGATCACCGCAACGACCGCCGAAACATCGCTAACGCTCGGGGTCAAAAGCGTATCGGTCAAGTTGACGCCTGCCTCTGCCAAAAGGTCAGCAATAGCGTCCCAGGCTGCGGCCTGATCGTCTGAAAATGTAAGTGCGGCGGATGTCATGGCAGGACCCTACCCGTCCTGCGCTGACTGTGCCAGAGCCGTCAGGCAGTCATTCGCAATTCAGGCCGATATCCGAACGACTGTTCGAACCAAGCCTCTGACATCTCGGAGGAAATTTGTGCCCTCGCCATGACCCGCGCACGCGCCACCGGGCTATAGTCCCACAGACCGACGCTGATGGTTTCCTTGCCATCGCCACTGCTCCCCAGAACCTCGGGCGAAGAACCGATCATCCGATAGATGCGGACCATGCGTGCATCGAACACGCCGACAAAATGCCGAAGGCCAAATGCGCGCATCAGTTCTCCGCCGCCAAGCATCAAGCCTGCCGCGACCCGGGAGTCAGCCTCTGGCGTCAGACAGAACCGGGTACATTCCCATATCAGCGGGCTCCGCACCTCTACCCCATCAAGAAGCGTCAGGAAGTGTTCATTGACCATCGTCCTGCCGGTTGTCGGCAGAAATCGCATCGATCCGCCATGGCTGCCATCCGGTCGTTCCCAGATCACATAGAGCGGATCCAGATCGTCGTATTCGTCCCGTTCCCAGCCACGGTCATCAACCGTCACCGCCCAACGCAACCGTTTTTGAAATTGCTCGGCCCGATCGCGAAACATAGACGCCTGCAAGCGCGGAAAGAGCGCGAGTTCAGAAGCATAAAGATAGCGCAGCATGGATCATCCCTTGACTGTTCCTGAGTCGCAGCATGACCGACACCGGTTAATGTTCTCCTTATGTACCGCACGTTAGTCCGCAGTTTGCCGTTTTCCCGGCCAATCCCCCAGCGATCCCCGCGCGGCGGCCCCGACGATAATCAACCCCTCGCTCAACGCCCGAGCGACGGCATGGGTTGTATTGGCGGCCCCCAGTTTGAAACGCGCACTTTCGATATAGACCCGTAAGGTGTGCTCGCTGATCGACAGCAGATCAGCGACCTGACCGCGACCATATCCCATCGCCAGATAGGTGAGGGCATCGATCTCTCTGGGAGAGAGCGGCTTGGTCGGCTCTGGCGCCCGGCCAGCGGCAATTTCCAGTGCCTTTTGATTAAAATAGTGGGCAATAACGATCAGATCCCGCTGATGCATGTCCATCAAGACCGACCATTCGGCATCGTCGCAATGATGGGACAGCGTGAACAATGCGAATTGGCCATTCGGCCCGCGGATGGGCACCGAAAGCCCCTGATTGCCGATGCCAAACCGCTGTGCCTCTTGCCGCAGATGCCTGGCCGGTTTGGACGACCAGTCCAGCCGTTTCCAATCTACCGGATGAAACCGTTGGAAACATCCCAGAACCACAGGGTCGATGCGAATATAATCGTGGTCGACATAGTGCTGCACCCATTCCGTCGGGTATGTGCCGCAGCCATATTGTTCACCATCGGAACTCACCCAATGATAAACGGCGTGATCAACACCGAAGTAGTTCCGCAGATCTACGATAAGGTTTTGAATATCCTCAAGATTGCCTGCCAGCTGCAGCTGACCAAGAAGTGTCTCCAGTTCCCGCGCCATTCACCATCGACATCGACGATGTCGCCCCGATTTGCGCCGCCAGTTCAATCCGCGCAACCTGTGCCGTCCGGTCCAACTCATCCGCGAGATGGTTGAGCCCATTGAGCTGAGCAAAAGTGCGAAGATCCCCCAGGACGTCAATAATCCACGTGTCTTTCATCGACAGCCTCGTCCACAAATGGTTAACGGAATCTTAACGACCCATCGTAACACGGCAAATCTGAACAAATTATTCACCGCTTTGCCCTCCCCCAAAATGGTGAAGGGGTAAAATCCTAAGTCATTGCAATTTTTGGCGGCTAAAACGAAAACGCCGACCCGCTATGGGCCGGCGTCATCACTACGTCAACGAATCGCGCCCTATTGGCCCGACCGTGCGAGAACCTCTTCAAAGGTCTTCAGGCCGGTCGTTTGCGCCTGAACCAGAACCGCCATATTGCCGGGTTTATGCAGGTTCCGGAGCATTTTGGTATGCGCGGCGGGGATTTCACCCCAGCCTAAGACCTCTGACATGCAGGGATCAATTTTGCCCTCACACATCAGGCGGTTGGCCGCGGCGGCCTGCTTGAGGTGGGCAAAGTGCGAGCCCTGCAAACGCTTTTGGTGCATCCAGACGTAGCGCACGTCGAACGTACAGTTAAAGCCCGAGGTCCCGGCGCAGATCACGACCATGCCGCCCTTTTTACAGACGAAGGACGATACCGGGAACGTGGCCTCCCCGGGATGTTCGAACACCATATCGACGTTCTTGCCCTTGCCGGTGAATTCCCAGATCGCCTTGCCGAACCGGCGGGCCTCATCGAACCAGGCTTTGTATTCGGGCGTGTTAACCTTGGGCAATTGGCCCCAGCATTTGAAGTCATTGCGGTTGATGACGCCTTTTGCGCCCAGACCCATAACGAAATCGCGCTTGGATTCATCAGAGATCACCCCGATGGCATGGGCGCCCGCAGCCTTGGCCAGCTGGATCGCAAACGACCCCAGACCGCCCGATGCGCCCCAAACCAGAACGTGCTGGCCCGGTTTGATATCATGCGGCGCATGGCCGAACAGCATGCGATAAGCCGTCGCGAGGGTCAGCGTGTAACAGGCGGATTCTTCCCAGGTCAGATGCTTGGGACGCGGCAGCAATTGCTGCGCCTGCACACGGGTGAACTGCGCAAACGACCCGTCAGGGGTTTCATAGCCCCAAATCCGCTGCGAGGTCGAAAACATCGGATCGCCGCCGTTGCACTCTTCGTCGTCGCCGTCGTCTTGATTGCAGTGGATGACAACTTCGTCGCCAACCTTCCAATTTTTGACCTTATCACCAACGGCCCAGATGATGCCCGAGGCGTCCGACCCCGCGATGTGATACTCTGCGCCATGGCCGTCGAAGGGCGAAATCGGCACGCCGAGACCGGCCCAAATGCCATTATAGTTGACGCCTGCGGCCATCACCAGAACCAGAACCTCGTGGCTGTCCAGTTTGGGGGTCTCGACGACCTCGACCTGAAACGACTTTTCCGGATCGCCGTGGCGTTCACGACGGATCGCCCAAGCGTACATCTTTTCGGGAACATGACCCAGAGGCGGGATCTCTCCGATCTCGTATAGGTCCTTTTTCGGGGCGGTATAATCAAGGGCCATCAGTCTCTCCATCGGCAATGCAATGTGCGTTTCGCCGCGCCGCAGAATCGGCGCTTAAGGGAGAGATATAATCTTGCGCGAAACATTGCAATTGTCAGAAGGTAGAAATTTGTAATTTTCTTTCTTCTGCGATGCAGCGCCTCGCGCAAGCCTATTCTTTAGGCGTTACCGGATCGTATAGGTCGTGATCTGGCAAACGTTGATGTCGTAATCCGTGTAGGTGCCGCCGTCCGCGAACTCGATCTTAAAGTCAAAGTTGCAATGCCCGGTGCCATCATTGAAATTGATGTTCACCGAGCTGTAGGGCCCCAGTACGTTGCTGCCCAGAATGTCCTCTTCCCAAGAAGATGTACCGACGTTCGAGCCGTAGAACCGATAGACCGTTCGCCCGGTCTGGTTCGCGATTGTCACATTGCGATCGTAGCTATCGACGGCATAGCCCCCGCTCGTCGTATCGACACAGCCAGCCAGAGTCGCGCCGACCACGGCCGCGACCGCCAAAATCCTAAAGTTCATCATTCCAATTTCTCCAGTAATACGGACCGCCTCGGCTGGTCACGCAACCGTGAGGCTACGCCTAGAATTGACGTTCGGGAAATATTATTTCACGCCGCATCTGCGAAATGATGAGAAATGGTTGCGGCATAATAGAGCAGCAGAGGTTCGACTTCGGGCACGACGCCCACCTTATCCCCCACGAGAGTTACAAACCGGCGCTGCGCCAAGAGAGTCAGCGCATCCTGTACCAGATCGGCCGCATCTCTGCGTGGCAGCGGCAGGGTTTTGCTGGCGGCATAGGCCAGATCCTTGGCGATGGCGCGTTCCAGATCAGGCCGCGACCGCGCCCCTGCCAATAGCGCCCGCGCCACCATCGGCACCGCGACCAAGGGCATGGCCGACGCGATCCGTCCCATCAACGTTTGCCCCAGCGCCTCGACCGAGGTGTCGGGCGCATCGCGCATAAATTCGGATAGCGTCAACGTCGCCCCGAACCCGACCGAGGCAGTGCCCGCGGGCGGAAACTTCAGCCGGACCGCCCGCCACAAGAACAGCGGTAGCGCACGGACGACAGACCATAGCGACGGGCGGAACCGTCTCTCGCCGGTTTGACCGGCACGGACCAGCAGCGTATCTTCGAGGACGCGATCATAATTCAGGGCGACCGGCACAAACACCACGTCGCGCCCGCCCGGTTGCCAGCCCTGCACCATATAACTGAGCAGACCCATGCGCGGCTCTTGCAGTGCGCCTGTGACGCTGAGCCGACCTTCGGGGAAAAACGCCTGCGTCACGCCCTCGGCGGTGGTCATTTGCACATAGCGCGCCAGAACCGCACGATAGAGTTGCCCACTGGTGCCACGCCGGATGAAATAGGCCCCCATCGCCCGAACCAGCCATGACAGCGGCCAAACCCGCGCCCATTCCCCCACGGCGTAGGACACCGTACCGGTCCGGCTGATCAGATGCATCAGCAGCACATAATCCATGTTGCTGCGATGGTTGATCACAAACACCACTGAGGCATCGGCATCGATCCGGTCCAAGGGAGAGACATCCCCTGCGCCCAGTCGCACGCGATAAATCTTGCGGGTCAGCCAACGTGCCAAACGCGCGCCAAAGCCGAAATAGACCGAGGCCGAAAACGATGGCACGATTTCGCGTGCAAAACGACGCGCCTTTTCAAAGGCAACGTTTTCGGGAATTCCGTCGGTCCGCGATGCCTTTTGCACGGCCTGCGCCACCATGGGATCGTAGATCAGTCGCTGGATCGTGTCGTAGCGGAGCGCAAGCTTGAACGGCTCGATGGGACGGGTCAGGCGGCGGTTCAGCTTGGCGACCGCCCTCTCCATCCGCTTGCGGAAAAACCACCGGACAGACGGAAACAGAAAGTGCGACGCAAAGGTCACAGCCGCGAATAGCAGGATTACGATCAACAGCCAAAGCGGCAGGGTCACGGGCGCAGTCATGGCGGGACTTTGGACCGAAAAGCGATATTCGACAATAGGCTCACGCTGCAACGCGGCGAATTGACAGGGATGCAATCTTTCCGCTATCCCTTCCACAACGAAATAAAATTACTCTGCCGGATTCTCTGGAGGCCATTATGTCGCAAACGCAGAAAGATAAACCTTGGCTGTTTCGCACCTATGCGGGCCATTCCACCGCCAAGGCGTCGAATGCGCTGTATCGCAGCAATTTGGCCAAGGGCCAGACGGGTCTTTCCGTGGCCTTCGACCTGCCGACGCAAACCGGCTATGACTCGGATCATCGTCTGGCGCGCGGCGAGGTCGGCAAGGTCGGCGTTCCCGTTTGTCATCTGGGGGACATGCGCGCCCTGTTTGACGACATCCCGCTGGAGCAGATGAACACCTCGATGACGATCAATGCCACTGCGCCGTGGCTGTTGTCGCTCTATATTGCTGTGGCCGAAGAACAGGGCGCGGATGTGTCCGCCCTGCAAGGGACCGTCCAGAACGACATCATCAAGGAATACCTGTCGCGCGGCACCTATATTTGCCCGCCGAAACCCTCGCTGCGGATGATTACCGACGTGGCTGCCTATACGCGTGAACATTTACCAAAATGGAACCCGATGAACGTGTGTTCCTACCACCTCCAAGAGGCCGGCGCGACACCCGAAGAGGAACTGGCCTTTGCGCTGGCCACCGCGACGGCGGTGCTGGACGACCTACAGGGCAAGGTTGCCGAGGCCGATTTCCCGGAAATGGTTGGCCGGATTTCGTTCTTTGTGAATGCGGGCATCCGCTTTGTGACCGAGATGTGCAAAATGCGCGCATTCGTCGAACTGTGGGATGAAATCTGTCTCGAACGCTATGGCGTGCAGGACGCGAAATACCGTCGGTTCCGCTATGGCGTGCAGGTGAACAGCCTCGGCCTGACCGAACAGCAACCGGAAAACAACGTCTATCGCATCCTGATCGAGATGCTGGCCGTCACCCTGTCGAAAAACGCCCGCGCCCGCGCGGTGCAGCTCCCGGCGTGGAACGAAGCCCTTGGCCTGCCCCGCCCGTGGGACCAGCAGTGGTCGCTGCGCATGCAGCAGATCATGGCCTATGAAACCGACCTGCTGGAATACGGCGATCTGTTTGACGGCAACCCCGCCGTCACCGCCAAGGTCGAGGCACTCAAGGCCGGTGCGCGCGAGGAACTCGCCACCATCGACGGCATGGGCGGCGCGGTGCAGGCGATAGAGTACATGAAGTCGCGACTCGTCGAGTCGAACGCCCGCCGGATCGGCAATATCGAGGCCGGAGAGACCATCGTCGTCGGCGTGAACCGTTGGGAAAAGGGCGAGGCCTCGCCGCTGACCTCGGGCGATGATGCAATCATGGTGGTGGACCCCGCCGTCGAGGCCGAACAGATCGACCGCCTCAACGGTTGGAAATCAGCGCGCGATGCAGCCGCCGTCGCGCAGGCGCTGGCCGATCTGCGCGCGGCGGCTCTCGGTGGGACAAACATCATGATCCCGTCGATTGCCGCCGCCAAGGCAGGCGTCACCACCGGCGAATGGGCCGAGGAGATCCGCACCGCATTTGGCCAGTACCGTGCCCCCACTGGCGTGTCGAAAAACCCCAGCAACCGGACAGAGGGGCTCGACCCGATCCGCGATCAGGTGGCAGCGGTTTCGGCAAAACTGGGTCGGCCTCTCAAATTCCTTGTCGGCAAACCCGGCCTCGACGGCCATTCGAATGGTGCCGAGCAAATTGCAGCGCGCGCCCGGGATTGTGGAATGGACATTACCTACGAGGGAATTCGTCTCACTCCGGATGAAATTGTCGAAGCCGCCGGACGCGATCAAGCACATGTGATCGGATTGTCGATCCTATCTGGATCCCATTTGCCATTGATTGCCGAAGTTTTGGAAAAGCTCGAAAATGCCGGCCTGTCACATATTCCAGTTGTTGCAGGCGGCATCATTCCGGACGAAGACGCCAAAAAATTACGCGATATGGGCGTTTCCAAGGTCTACACCCCCAAAGATTTCGAATTGAACCGCATAATGGCGGATATCGTGGATCTGGCAGACCCCAAGACGATTGCCGCAGAGTAATTGGACCTCTCCTGAAGTCTCGGATTGCGTTTTTTCGCAATTCGAGGCATTTTTTTCGCAGATTGGCTAATTGCCAGCGTCAAGGAGAGAAAATGAACATCGACCTGGACCAGATGTCCCGCAAAGATCTGGAAAAACTTCGTGCTGACGTGGACCGCGCGTTGCAGCGCGTCGGCGCACGCGAATTGCAGGCCGCCCGTGAAGCCGTGGAAAGAGCAGCCCGCGAATTCGGCTTCAGCCTCGCCGAAGTGATGGACGGCAGCGCCAAGGGCAAAACCAAGGCGAAAGCCGACGCCAAGTATCGCAACCCCGCCGATGAGAGCCAAACCTGGTCTGGTCGCGGTCGCAAGCCGCAGTGGATCAAAGACGCCGAGTCCGCCGGGACCGATATCGCCTCGTTTGCGATCTAATTAACGAGCTCGAGTTTTGAAAAAGGGGCGCTAATGCCCCTTTTTTATTTATCGACCATGACTGCGATCATAGGCATTCGGCGGCGGCGAAGTCCAATTGCCCAGCGCATCGTTTGTCGATTTGAAAACAATCATTTCCAACGGATAGCATCGCGCCACATCCGACGAATGTTCCGCGCTACAATCGCCGCCTGGGCAGGCGCTGAGCACGGCCAAGAGATCAAATTCCGCAAAGAGTTCCAAATAGTCGCCGGCACGGACGGGACTGGCCTTCATGAAATATTGCCCGGTATCGCGGGTAAATCCTGTGCACATAAATACGTTCAGCACATCGTGAACCAATGGCTCTGACTGGCACAAATCCAAGTTTTGCGCATCGGCCAAGGCCCGCGTCAAATTGGAATGACAGCAATTATGATAGTGGTGGCCGCTGAGCAATTGCGCGGTATAGGGATCGCAGCGCGTCCCAATAACGTCGTGCACAGAGCCGCCGAACTGATCCATCCCGTACCATGCCAATGTATCCTCGGTGATCGTCGCCATTGGACGCAGGGACGGGAAATTCGACCAAAGACGATCGCCGACCGACACATGTGTTCCGTGCAACGCCCGGGTTTTGCCGGAATAGAAACGTTCGCTCAGGTCGTGGGCATTGAACAGATTCAGATCGCCGACCTGCGGGCCTTCGGGGCACAGGATGCGCAGAAAGCTCCCTGCGGGAACAAACACACTGGACGCATCGCGGGCTGGGACCACCACTCGCGCGATCTGTTCGGCATTTTCGCGGGCACATCGATACATCGCGAGGTCTGGCGCTGGCAGGGTTTCGACCGGATAACAGATGACCGGGGCGATCGCACGCAGGGCAGCCGCGTTCTCAGGTTCGGATTGATGTGAATCGATCAAGTTATTCTCCCTAGGATTGACCCAGATCAAATAAATCACGAGGCCATTCGAGGGATATTTGGTCCAGACCTAATCCGGAGCAAGTGTTATGTCCTTCTTGTCCTCAATTATCGCCCATTGGAAAATGGAAAACCGTGTCGACGCCGAGGTTGACACCTTCCCCGCCTCTGAACTCGAGGCGCTTGGCCTCAGCCGCGCCGAATTCCGCCGTATCGCCCATATGCCGCAGGAACAAATCGATCGTATGGAAAAAATGGCGCGGGTCTTTGGTGCCTCGATGGAGGCGGTGCGCCGTTCCGGCGAACAGATTCTAGTCGCGTCGCGCTGCGCCAATTGCAGCGAACAGGGGCAATGCCGCCGCACCCTGGCGGATCATCCAACAGCCGATAACTGCGATTTCTGCCCCAACGCAGAGACCTATAGCGACCTCGCACAGGCCTGAAACGCAAAAAGCCCCGCCATGGCGGGGCTTTGTTTCACTCGAAAGTCGGATTTACACCTGACGTTCGACCATCATTTTCTTGATATGGGCGATGGCCTTGGCGGGGTTCAGGCCCTTGGGGCAGGTTTTCGCACAGTTCATGATGGTGTGGCAGCGATACAGCTTGAACGGATCTTCGAGGCTGTCCAGACGCTCGCCGGTGGCTTCGTCGCGGCTGTCGATGATCCAGCGGTAGGCATGCAGCAGCGCAGCCGGCCCGAGATAACGATCAGAGTTCCACCAGTAGCTGGGGCAAGAGGTCGAACAGGAGGCGCACATCACGCATTCATACAGACCGTCCAGTTTCTTGCGGTCTTCGATCGACTGGCGCCATTCTTTTTCCGGGCGGTTCGTCTTGGTTTCCAGCCACGGCATGATGCTGGCGTGCTGCGCGTAGAAGTGCGTCAGATCCGGCACGAGGTCCTTGACCACGGGCATGTGCGGCAACGGATAGATTTTCACGTCGCCCTTGATCTCGTCGAGACCATAGATACAGGCCAGCGTATTTTGCCCGTCGATGTTCATCGCACAGGACCCGCAAATCCCTTCGCGGCAGGACCGGCGGAAGGTCAGCGTGGCGTCGATCTTGTTCTTGATGTAGATCAGACCATCCAGAACCATCGGTCCGCAATCGTCCATATCGACGAAATAGGTGTCCAGACGCGGGTTTTTCCCATCGTCGGGGTTCCAGCGATAAATCTGGAATTTCCGCAGGTTGGTTGCCCCTTCGGGCTTGGGCCAGGTCTTGCCCACCGTCATGCGGCTATTCTTGGGAAGAGAAAATTGGACCATCTATCAGGCTCCTGCGGTTGATCAGGCCCCTTGGCCACCAGCGGTCAGCGCCCGAGAGACGCAGCTGGTGGTTTCAGGACGCTTGAGAATGTTGCCCACCATGTAGGTGGTATCGGCGTTCGGCCCGGTGACAGCAGCCAGCGCGAGCGAATTGAGTTCGGTGTCCGTCGCATGATCGACGATGCAGTCGGCCATTTTGACAGCGATGGGTTCGGGGATCGCACCAATCCCGGGCAGTTCCGTTTGCAGCATGATCGGAATGATCACCGCACGGGCAGAAACCGTTGGATCGAGGCTCGGCACCTCTGGCGCCACGCAGGCCGCCAGTCCAACCAGTCCGAACAGGGCACTTACAGTCCGTTTCAAGCCTTCACTCCCCTTAGCGCAGCGCAGGCGGGCGAATTGGCCCCTGCCCCGTCAGATCCACGACACAGCGTTCGTAGACCACCATTGGATCGGCGCCCCGCAGGTAGTCCAGCGAAACACCCAGTTCAGCAGAGGCAAAGCCCCCCGTTCGCGAATTCGTGCCGATCGTGACGTTGCCAAAAGGCGCCTGCGCCTGCCGCGCACGATCTTCACAAATCTGGGCTGCCCGTTCCGGTGAGACCGGGCCGCACCCTACCAGCAGCAGGGCCACAGGAAGGACCATCACTGCCCGATACAATACCCCGACCCTCCACGGAGCGGCGCGCCATACCGCGAACAGTTCTGTGCCCGCAGATCAACGGTCGAGGCGGACATCGCCGCCACAGCCGACAGGTTTTGGGACGGCGTCGTGCGTCCTGCCACCTTGGCCTGTAGACAGGCTGTCAGGGCATTCGCGACCTCTTGCGATCCTCCCTCACGCGGAACAAAGGCCAGTTGATCGCCGCGCACCTCGTAAAAGTAGGACTGCAGCGTTTGACCTTGTTCTTGCAGGCACATGGCACCTGCATCGGTCTGGGACACACCGGTACAGCCCGATAGTCCCAGAACCGCCGCCCCGAGGGCCGGAAGGAAGAGTGCGCGACGCCGCATTAGAACGTGCGGGCCTTGGGCGCGATCTTGGCGAGGCTGATACCGCCTTCGACTTCAGTCGTCAGCGGATCAACCACCACCGGACGATAGGTCAGGTCAACCTGATTGCCATCGACGCGGCTGATGGTGTGCACACGCCAGTTCGCATCGTCACGCGTTGCGAAATCTTCGTGGGCATGGGCGCCGCGCGATTCCTTGCGGGCTTCTGCACCGACGATAGTCGCCAGCGCGTTCGGCATCAGGTTCGTCAGCTCCAGCGTTTCCATCAGGTCCGAGTTCCAGACCAGCGAGGTATCGGTGACCTTGAGATCGCCCAGTTTGGCGGCGATAGCGGTCATCTTGTCCTTGCCTTCGGCCATCGTCTTGGCGGTGCGGAACACAGCGGCGTCTGCCTGCATGGTCTTTTGCATCTCCAGACGCAGGTCCGCCGTCGGGATGCCGCCCTGCGCATAGCGCAGCCCGTCGAACCGATCAAAGCACTTGGCAATCGCGGCCTTGTTCAGCGCCGGGTTGCCCTTGGTGCGGTCGACGACCTGACCGGCGCGGATCGCGGCAGCGCGGCCAAACACCACGAGGTCGATCAACGAGTTCGAACCCAGACGGTTCGCGCCGTGGACCGATGCGCAGCCTGCCTCGCCCACAGCCATCAGGCCCGGAACGATGGCGTTCGGGTTTTCGGCGGTCGGGTTCAGGGCCTCGCCCCAGTAGTTGGTCGGAATGCCGCCCATGTTGTAGTGCACCGTCGGCAGAACCGGGATCGGCTCCTTGGTGACATCCACGCCGGCAAAGATCTTGGCCGATTCCGAAATGCCCGGCAGACGTTCTGCCAGTGCTTCGGCCGGCAGGTGGTTCAGGTGCAGGTGGATGTGATCGCCATCCTTGCCTACGCCACGACCTTCGCGGATTTCCATCGTCATACAGCGGGACACATAGTCACGCGGCGCGAGGTCCTTGTAGTGCGGCGCGTAACGCTCCATGAACCGCTCGCCCTGGCTGTTGGTCAGATACCCGCCTTCGCCGCGTGCGCCTTCGGTGATCAGACAGCCCGAACCATAGATGCCGGTCGGGTGGAACTGCACGAATTCCATATCCTGCAGCGGCAGACCAGCGCGTGCCACCATACCGCCGCCGTCACCGGTGCAGGTATGGGCCGATGTCGCCGAGAAATACGCGCGGCCATAGCCGCCGGTGGCCAGAACGACCATCTTGGCGCTGAACACGTGGAAAGTGCCGTCATCTAGCTTCCAGCAAACGACGCCCTGACAGGTACCGTCCTCGCCCATGATCAGGTCAAGGGCGAAATATTCGATATAGAATTCGGCCTGCTGTTTCAGCGACTGACCATAGAGCGTGTGCAAAATGGCATGGCCGGTGCGGTCGGCGGCAGCACAGGTGCGCTGAACGGGCGGGCCTTCACCGAATTCGGTGGTGTGGCCACCAAACGGACGCTGGTAGATCTTGCCTTCTTCGGTCCGGCTGAACGGCACACCATAGTGTTCCAGTTCGTACACGGCCTTGGGCGCTTCACGGGCGAGGTATTCCATCGCGTCCGTATCGCCCAGCCAGTCCGACCCCTTGACGGTGTCGTACATATGCCACTGCCAGCTATCGGGCCCCATATTGCCCAGCGAGGCGGCGATACCGCCCTGCGCGGCAACCGTGTGCGACCGGGTCGGGAACACCTTGGAGATACAGGCGGTGCGCAGACCCTGTTCGGCCATGCCCAGCGTCGCGCGAAGACCAGCACCGCCGGCGCCGATCACCACGACGTCATATTCGTGTGTTTCGTAGGTATAGGATGCCATCGGTCGTCTTCCTTACAGAGCCATCTTGGCGAGAGCGAACAGGCCGGTCGCCATCAGGCCGTAGGTGAATGCGGTCATCAGGGTCACAAAGGCCTTGCGCGTGGTGCCATGCGTGTAGTCCTCGATCATGATCTGGAACCCCTTGTTAAAATGCTGCAGGCCAGCCACCAGAACCAGCGCGGTCGTGATCGCGGGGATCGGCCGGGCAAAGGTCGCCTGAACGGTGGCAAAATCGCTGCCCAAGGCGCGACCGATGATAAACAGCCACACCGGAATAATCAGCGCGAGCCCGACGGCGCTGACGGTCATGAACCAATGATGTTCGGTACCAGTGTGCGAGGCGCCTTTGCCCTCGGCACGTTTGCGGGCGGTCAGATAACGCATCCTATCCCCCTTAGATGATCACGATGGTCAGAACGGTCAGAACGACCGAACCGATGAGGCATGCCATGCCAAGTTTCTCGGCGGTCGGGATGTCGAGCCCCTTGCCGGCATCATAATAGAGGTGACGCAGACCGGCGAGGAAGTGATACCACACACCCAAGAGCGACAGCGACATCACCACATCCCCCACAAAGGAGGTCAGCAGGCCATTGGCCAGATTGAAATAGGATTCACTCGTCGCGGCGGCGATCAGCCACCAAACGATCAACAACGCCGATGCAATCAACGCATTCCCGGTGACCCGTGTGAGGATCGAGGTCAGCATCGGAATATGCCAGCGGTAGATTTGCAGGTGCGGCGAAAGCGGGCGCTGCACGCCCTTGGTTTCTCCAGCCATGACGGTCCCCTCTATCGGTTCGGCCCCGATCTCTGACAGGATAGGGCTTTCGGTGACTGTTTTGACCGAAAAACCGGCGGCTGTCACGCATGCCCTATCCTTATTTTCGTGAAATTATATCACTGTTATCGTTAAAACAGTGCATTGTGATCACAAGAATTTGCGCTGTGATCACAATGTAATTCATTACAGTTTTAGTCAGAAAAAGGGCGCGACTCGCGCCGCGCCCTTTGATCCAATACTGTCACCCGGGCCAGTCCGACAGACTAGTGACTGCCCAAAATGCCGGTGCGCACGCTGTAATCGACGGCGATCTGATAATCGGGGTCATCGTCGCTATCGATCATCAAATGCCCGGCTTTCTTGAGCAACTGATGACAGTCCCGGCTCAGGTGGCGCAACTGAATCTGCTTGCCCTCCGCCTCATATTTGGCAGCGACGGCCTCAATGGCTTGCAGCGCGGATTGATCGGCGACGCGGCTGTCCGCAAAATCCACGATCACGAGCGCGGGGTCAGTCGCGGGATCGAACAGTTCGTTAAAGCCATCGGTCGACCCAAAGAACAGCGGCCCCTGCACCTGATACACTTTAGCACCTTCCGGGGTGGTATAGACCTTGGCGTGGATGCGTCGCGCATTGGTCCACGCGTAGGACAGCGCGGAAACGATCACCCCGACCACAACAGCGGTTGCGAGGTCGGTCGCCACGGTCACAACAGTGACAAGGATAATGACAAAGGCATCGGTCAGCGGAACCTTGGTCAGGATGCGCAAGCTATTCCAGGCAAAGGTCCCGATGACCACCATGAACATCACCCCGACCAGCGCAGCCAGCGGAATCTGTTCGATCAGCGGACTGGCCACAACAATAAAGGCCAGCAAAAACAGCGCGGCAGTCACACCGGCAACGCGGGTCCGGCCACCGGATTTGACGTTGATCATCGACTGGCCGATCATCGCGCAGCCCCCCATGGTTCCGAAAAACCCGGCAATCAGGTTCGCGGACCCCTGCGCGATACATTCCTGACTGGCTCCGCCCCGTTTGCCGGTCATCTCGCCGACAAGGTTCAGCGTCAGCAGGCTCTCGATCAGGCCGACAGCCGCGCAAATGATCGCATAGGGCAAAATGATCTGCAGTGTTTCAAACGTGAGAGGAACCATCGGGATGTGGAACACCGGCAGACCGCCCTGGATCTCGGCCATGTCGCCCACACGGGGCACATCAATGCCAAAGACAACAACGATCAGCGCCGTGATCACAATTCCAGCCAAGGGGGCGGGGATGACCGTCGTCACCTTGGGCAAAAGCCAGATGACCAGCATCGTCAGGCCGGTGAGCGCCAGCATCCATACCATCGGCGCCCCGCTGAGCCAGACCGCGCCCGACATCCCCTGCCCCGTCGCCTCGCTCCCCGGCGCCTTGAACTGACCAAGCTGGGCGAGGAAAATCACGACCGCCAGACCATTTACAAAACCAAGCATCACAGGATGCGGCACAAGGCGGATAAATTTCCCCCAGCGCAACAAACCGACTGTGACCTGAATGAGGCCCATCAGCACAACCGTCGCAAACAGATATTCCACCCCATGCTCGGCGACCAAGGCGACCATCACCACGGCCAAGGCCCCGGTTGCCCCAGAAATCATGCCCGGTCGCCCGCCGAGCACTGCCGTCACCAGCCCTATGATAAACGCGGCGTAGAGCCCGACCAGCGGATGCACCTGCGCCACAAAGGCAAAGGCAACCGCCTCTGGCACGAGGGCAAGCGCAACCGTCAGGCCAGACAGCACGTCGGTCCTGATCTGCGCGGGCGTCAGTTCGTTTTTATCGGCAATTGCAATACGGCGCGCAAATGCCGCCAAAGAGACCTCGGGCATCTCAATTCCTGTTCCTGTTCGCTTGCACACCCCTTAACCCGATACGGCGCAGGACGAAACCCGCGAAGCTGTTTTTCCGTTGTTACCTTGATCTACCTCCAATCCTCTCGCCGACTCTAAACCCGAAAAGTTAAGAACCGACAAAAGATTATCTTCTTTAGGTTGTGTTGATCTCTGACCCGTTCAGGTCCACCATGCCTCTGCAAACCCACAAGGAATCAACGGCATGAAGACCAAAATCGGCATCATTGGTGGATCGGGGCTCTATGATATCGACGGATTGACCGAACGTCAGTGGATCCCGGTCGAAACGCCATGGGGGCCGCCATCCGATGCCGTATTGACAGGTCAACTTGACGGCGTAGACATGGTCTTCCTGCCGCGACACGGTCGGGGGCATGTGCAAACGCCCAGCTCGATCAACTATCGGGCCAATATAGCCGCGCTCAAGCAAGTCGGCGTGACGGATGTCATCAGCCTGTCCGCCTGTGGCAGTTTCCATGACCACATGGCCCCCGGCGATTTTGTCGTTGTAGATCAATTCATCGACCGCACCTTTGCCCGAGAAAAATCGTTTTTTGGTCCCGGCCTCGTCGCGCATGTCAGCGTGGCCCATCCGACGTGTTCCCGACTGATGGATCATATCGAAACCGCCGCCCGCGCGACCGGCGTCACGGTTCATCGGGGTGGGACCTACCTCGCGATGGAGGGACCGCAGTTCTCCTCGATGGCAGAGAGCCTGATGTACAAATCATGGGGCTGCGATGTGATCGGCATGACCAACATGCCAGAGGCGAAACTCGCCCGCGAAGCAGAGCTGTGTTATGCCTCGATCGCGATGGTCACCGACTACGATTGCTGGCACCCGGACCACGGCGCGGTTCAGGTCGCGGATGTCATCCGCACCATGCATGGGAACACCGCCAAGGCCAAACAGACGGTCGCCGCCCTCCCCCGGCTGCTCCAGCCGGATCGGTTGCCCTGCCCCTGCGGCTGCGATCGTGCGCTCGAATTTGCGATCATGACTGCCCCGGACAAGAGGGACCCGTTGATGATAGAACAGCTCCGAACCATTGCCGGCCGCGTCTTGACCGCGTAATCCGGCAGCAGTGCCAAAAACAGAGTCCCGCCGATGAAACCCGTCCAAGACTACATCCGCACCATCCCCGATTTCCCGAACGAGGGGATCATGTTCCGCGATGTCACAACGCTTTTCGCGGACCCGCGCGGGTTCCGGATGGCTGTCGATCAGCTGATCTATCCGTTTCTGGATCAACGCATCGACAAGGTCGTTGGCCTCGAGGCACGCGGCTTTATTCTGGGCGGCGCGGTCGCGCATCAGCTTGGCGTCGGCTTTGTCCCGATCCGCAAAAAGGGCAAATTGCCTGCCGCGACCTATGCGCAGGACTATAGCCTCGAATACGGTCAGGCGACCGTCGAAATTCATCAGGACGCGCTAGAGGCTGGCGAGCGGGTCCTCTTGGTTGACGATCTTCTGGCAACCGGAGGCACCGCCCGCGCGGGCGTCAAATTGATCGAACGCCTCGGGGCCGAGGTAGCCGGAACCGCCTTTGTGGTCGATCTGCCTGACCTTGGAGGTCGTAGTGTTCTGACCGAGCTCGGGCTTTTTGTGCATTGCCTGTGCGATTTTTCAGGTCACTGATCAAACCGCCAGAACAGCCCCCGGATTCATGATCCCCTGCGGGTCCAAGGCGGCCTTGATCGCCCGCATCATCACCAGTTTTTGCGGATCGGCATAACGCTCCAGATCCGCAACCTTGTGGCGGCCAATGCCATGTTCCGCACTGATCGACCCCTCGAACTGAACCACGAGGTCGTGAATGACCTCCTGCACCGCTGCTTTGACATGGTCATAGTCCTTGCGGTCGCGACCCTTTGCCGGAAACACGTTGTAGTGCAGGTTGCCATCGCCCAAATGGCCAAAGCAGTTGATCCGCACATCGGCAACCTTGGCCAATTCTGCCGGAGCCACGTCGATAAACTCCGGAATGCGAGAGAGCGGAATCCCGATATCATGCGAAGAAATCGATCCGATGCGTTTGTTACCCTCCGGGATGCTTTCACGGATCGACCAGAACGCCTGCCGCTGGGCCTCGGATTGGGCAATGACCCCATCACTCACCAGCCCCGCGTCCAGCGCAACCTCAAACAGATGTTCCAGCGCGGCCTGCGGCGACTGCCCTGCTCCCAGCCCCAGATCGATCAACACTGACCACTCCGGAATTTCGCCAAACGGTTTGGCATGCGGCACACCGGTTTCGGCCAGAAACTCCCAACCTTGCCGATGGATGAGTTCAAAAGCGGAAATCCCCTCGCCAATCTGTCCCTGCGCCAGCGATAGCAGATCGAGAGCAGCCCGCGGCGACGGCACAACCAATAGCGCGGCCGCCTCGATCGCCGGGCGCGGCACCAGTTTCAGAGCCGCCGCAGTAATGATGCCCAAGGTCCCCTCGGAGCCGATCATCAGATCGCGCAGATCATAGCCGGTGTTATCCTTTCGCAGACGTGTCAGCCCGTGCCAGATCTGCCCCTGCGCTGTCACGACCTCCAGACCCAGAACCTGTGCCCGCGCATTGCCATAGCGCAGGACATTGACCCCGCCCGCATTGGTCCCGAGCAACCCGCCGATCCGCGCCGTCCCTTCAGAGGCGAGTGACAGTGGGAACATCCGCCCGGCAGCCTCGGCAGCCTCTTGGACCTGTGCCAAGATACAGCCAGCGTCACAAACCAGCACGTTTTCATCCGGATAAACCGCGCGGATCGCGGTCATCCGCTCTAGACTGACCACCAACGGTACAGCCCCATCGCCCTTGATCTGCCCCGAAACCAGCCCCGTCCCTCCCGCGTAGGGAACGATCCCGACGTCGGCAGCCGCACATTGACGGACAATATCCGCAACTTCTTGGGTTGTACGCGGGGCCACAACGACCCCTTGCCCCTTCCAGCGGCCGCGCGGCTCGGTCAAATAGCCGGCGCTGCTCTCGCGCAGCAAAGTCTCTCCATGAGAGGCCACCAAACCAGCAACGAATTTGTCGTCAACGCTCTGAACCATACCCTTGCCTTTGTGCCAAAAATATCCCGGGGGGAGGCCCATCGGGCCGAGGGGGCAGAGCCCCCTATCCTACATCGGTTTTCCCGCGACGATCCGCGCGCAGACTCGCATAGAGCACATGGCTGCGCCAACGCCCGTTGATCTGCAGATAGCTCTGCGCCACGCCTTCGTACTTGTAACCACAATTTTCCAGCAGTTTGCGCGATGGCGTGTTTTCGGGCAAACACCCCGCCTCGATCCGGCTCAGGTCCAGATCGACAAAGGCGTAGTGGACCAACGCAATGACAGCTTCGCGCATATATCCCTGCCGCGCATAGGGTTGCCCGATCCAATACCCGGTCGTGCCGGACTGGGCCGGACCACGGCGAATGTTGTCGAGGGTAATCGCTCCCATCAGCATCTGGTCGCTGCGACGGATCAGGAACAGCGGCACGGCTGTTCCGGTGGCGATCGACCTCTGCGCCCAATAGACCCGATTGGTAAAGGCCTTGCGCGACAGGTGATCCTCGGCCCAGGTCGGCTCCCATGGAATCAGGAACTCGCGGCTCTGATGGCGCAGGTCAGCCCAAGCCCGCCAATCGCCATGCTCCGGCGGTCGCAGGGTCAACCGCTCGGTTTCGAGCCGTACCTTACGCCGCCGCCCAAGCATCAGGCTGCCAACCGTGCCTTGATCGCCCCCAGATCAGGAGACTTCTGTCCGGGACCATAAATCGCGAGGGCCATTTCAGCGCCGCCCGCCATCTGCGCGGCAAAATCGCGAACTTTTTGCACCGACACATCGTCGATCAGCGCAATGGTTTCCTCCAGATCAATGATCCGGCCCTTGCTATGGATCATGTGGGACAACCGTTCGGCGCGACTCGACGGGCTCTCGAGCCCCATCAGCAAACCGGCCTTCATCTGGGCACGGGCGCGGGCAACCTCTGCCTCGGACATGTCATCGGCGGCGCGCTTGAGCTCGTCCACGGTCAGCGACACCAGTTGCGCGATATCCTGAGACGAGGTCCCTGCATAGATCGTCATCATGCCGGTGTCGGCATAGGCGCCGGTCTGGGCAAAGATCGAATAGCACAGCCCCCGGTTTTCCCGGATCTCCTGGAACAGGCGGCTGGAAATCCCGCCACCCAGGGCCGACGAATAGATCTGCGCCGTGTAAATGTCGTCGCTCAGATAGTCCGGCCCTTCAAACCCGAGCGTGAAATGAACCTGCTCGAGCTTTTTCAGCTCGCGCTTTTCGCCGCCCGTGAACCGCGCCGGCAAATAGGGGATCACCGAGGACCGACGGGACAGCCCGCCAAAAATCTCGATCGCCTGCGCGACGATAGCGTCGTGATCCACCGCCCCTGCCGCCGCCAGCACCATGTTCTCGGGCGCATAGTTTTCGCCCATGAACAAGCGCAGGTCGTCACCGCCAAAGGCAGACACCCGTTCAGTGGGCCCCAGAATGGTGCGGCCGATGGGTTGGTCGGGATAGGCAGCCTCTTGCAGCCAGTCGAATACGATATCGTCCGGCGTGTCATAGGCCAGCCCGATTTCTTGCAAGATGACATGCCGTTCAACGTCGATATCCGCCGGATTGAACACCGGATTGATCAGGATATCGCCAATGATATCGAGCCCCAGCGCCACATCCTGTTCCAGAACCCGCGCGTAATAGGCCGTCGCCTCGCGGCTGGTGTAGGCGTTGATATAGCCGCCCACATCTTCGATCGCCTCGGCGATTTGCAATGCCGTGCGACGCTTGGTGCCCTTGAACGCCATATGTTCAAGGAAATGCGCAATTCCGTTCTGCTCGACCCGCTCATTGCGGGCCCCTGCCATGACCCAGACACCGACTGAGGCTGACTTCAGACCGGGCATCTCTTCGGTCGCAATACGAAAGCCGTTCGGCAGAGTGTGAGTGCGAATGGTCACTGCGCGCGACGCTCCCGAATAATGGCCTGAATGGCCGGTAGATCATTGGCAACCCGCGTCACCCGTTCGTCACGGTCATATAGATCAGCCATGCGCGGGGGAAGAGGCGGACGGATGCCCGAAGCCTGTTCGACGGCATCGGGGAACTTGGCCGGATGTGCGGTAGCAAGCGTAATCATCGGGGTTTCGCCCAGGAAGTCCTGTGCTACTTTGACACCAACGGCCGAATGCGGGCAAAGCAATTCGCCGCAGATATCCAATTGCCCGCCGATTGTGGCAAGCGTTTCTTCCTCAGAAGCGCGGCCAGAGTTGAACGTGTCCTTCAGGAAATCATAGGCTCCCTGCGAAATCGTGAACACGCCCTTGTCCTTGAGGTCCGCCATCGCCTGCGCGGTCACAGCGCCGTCGCGACCGTAGGCATCAAACAGCGCCCGCTCGAAATTCGACGACACCTGAATGTCCATCGACGGGCTGATCGACGGGGTCACGCCCTGCTTTTGCTGGACACCGGTTTCGAGGGTACGATGCAAGATGTCGTTCTGGTTGGTCGCGACCACCAGCCGTTCAATCGGCAGACCCATCTTCTTGGCGACATAACCGGCGAAAATATCGCCGAAATTGCCCGTCGGGACGGTAAACGACACCTTGCGATGCGGTGCGCCCAGCGAGACCGCCGAAGAGAAGAAATAGACGACCTGCGCCAAAACGCGGCCCCAGTTGATCGAGTTCACCCCCGCCAGATGGACCTCATCGCGGAAGTCGAAGTCGTTGAACATATCCTTGAGCGCGGCCTGACAGTCGTCAAAATCCCCATCGACCGCCAGCGCATGCACATTGGCATCGGCGGGCGTGGTCATTTGACGACGCTGGACCTCGGACACCCGGCCATGCGGGAAGAGGATGAACACATCGACATTCGACAGCCCGCGGAAGGCCTCCATCGCCGCCGATCCGGTATCGCCCGAGGTCGCGCCCACAATGGTGATCCGCTTGCCCGACCGCGCCAGCGCGGCTTGCATCATCTGGCCGATGAGCTGCATGGCGAAATCCTTGAACGCCAAGGTCGGACCGTGGAACAATTCCAGCAGAAAATGGTTCGGAGCCAGTTGCACCAGCGGCGCGCGGGCAGCATGGCCGAACCCTGCATAGGCCTTGGCGATCAGAGACTTGAACTCTTGGTCGGTAAAGGTCTCGCCGATAAACGGCTTCATCACGCGAAAGGCGATGTCCTCATAGGTCAGCCCAGCCATGGACGCGATGTCATCGGCGCTAAACTGTGGAAAGCTCTCGGGCACGTAGAGGCCGCCGTCGCGCGCCAGCCCGGTCATCATGGCCTCTTCAAAGGTCAAAACAGGGGCCGTTCCACGGGTCGAAATATAGCGCATCGGTCAGTCCTTTTTGGCGGCGGGGCGGAAAATAAAATAGGCGGTCATTGCGGCCCATACAACAGCCAGCAAGAACCAGGTGATTGCGTATTCGCGGTGATCGTTCTTAATCCCCGAGGTGTCAACGGGCACCGGGACCAGACGCGGGTCCGGCGCGGTGGAGGACCGCAAAACAACCATAAACGGCTCTGCCTGAAGAACGGCTGCCATCGCATCGGTATCGCGGGCATACCAAAGGTTCCGGTTCGCATCGGGCGGCGGAGAGGACGCAGCGGCATCATCAGGCCACGCGATATTGCCACTGATGGTCTGAACATCCAACGCAGGCGCGGCGTTTTCCAGATCGAGCGGCATAACTCCCATATCGACCATCACCGCACGCCCGTCATCGGTCAGCCAACGGGAAATCACGCGATAGCCCGTTCCCGCGACGGTGCCAGAGGACAGCACGTGCAACTCTTGGCCAGAGGGGGTGCCGGTCAGGGTCACGGGGCGATAGTCATCGACGCCAGCCACGGGCGCGACCATCAGCGGCACCTCTGGCTCTGCCAGCTTGGCCTCGATCTCGGCCAGGATACCGCGTTTCCAATCCAACCGCTGCACCTGCCAGAAACAGAGCGACAGCAGGATAGCGACGCCACCCAGGCCAAAGGTCAGCAGAAACAGGATGCGACGCATATGTTGCCCTCTAAATGGAAACGCGCGGAGAGGTCCCCGCGCGGTTCAATGTCGTGTCATACGCCTCCGGTCAAGTGCCGGATGCGATTACATTCCGGCCATGCCCCAAATGTAGACAGCGGCAAAGAGGAACAGCCAGACGACGTCCACAAAGTGCCAGTACCAAGCGGCGGCCTCAAAGCCGACGTGCGATTCCGGGGTAAAGTGGCCGCGCAGCGCACGGATCAGACAGACGAACAGGAAGATCGTCCCGATGATCACGTGGAACCCGTGGAACCCGGTCGCCATGAAGAACGTGCCAAAGAACACATCGCCGCCCAGCGTATAGCCTTCGTGCTTGACCAGTTCGATATATTCCACAGCCTGGAACACGGTGAACAGCAGGCCCAGCAGGATACCGACGGTCAGGCCCTGGATCAGGTCCTTGCGGTTGTTTTCATGGACCAGAGCGTGGTGCGCCCAGGTAACGGCAGCGCCCGAACACAGCAGGATCAGCGTGTTGATCAGCGGCAGTTCAAAGGCGTGAACCGGGATGATTTCCGGCTGCTGGTAGCTGGTGCCAGCGTAGGTCCACATCGGATACATGTGGGTCTTGAAGAAGGCCCAGAACCACGCCGCAAAGAACATGACTTCGGACATGATGAACATGATCACGCCATAGCGCAGACCGATGCGAACGACCGCAGTGTGATCGCCTGCCTTGTTTTCCTTGATGGTGTCAGCCCACCACGCGCCGGAAGTGTAGAGAACGGCCACCAGACCGATCCAGAACATCCACGGCATGCCGTTTGCCATCCACTGGACAGCACCGAACAGCATGATGAACGCGCCAACGGCCGAAAGGAACGGCCAGACAGAGGGGGCTAGAATGTGGTAATCGTGGTTCTTGGTATGAGCCATATCGGTCTTCCCTGCGGCTGGTCTTTAGTTTGTTTGAGTGGCGACAGGCGCCGTGTCAGTCAAGGCTGCCTGAGTATCAGGCAGCGGGATTTGGTAGAAGGTATAGCTGAGAGTGATCGTATGCGTAAACTTTGCATCGCGATCCTCAACCATTGCCGGGTCAACATAGAAACTGACCGGCATGGTCACGGTTTCGCCCGGCTGAAGCACCTGTTCCGTGAAACAGAAGCATTCGATTTTGTCGAAATAACCGCCCGCCTCATAGGGGACGACGTTGTAGGTCGCCTGCCCGGCAACCGGATGGTCGGTCGGGTTATGCGCCTCGTAAAAGGCGAGAGCGGTCTGCCCGATCTTCAGCGTCATTTCGCGCTGGACCGGTTTGAATGTCCAAGGCATCGCGGAGTCGACGGTCGCATCGAAACGCACCGTAATCTCGCGGTCGAGGATCACGTCGCTGCCAGCCTCTGCGATATTGGTCGTGCCGCCAAAGCCGGTGACCTGACAGAACCAGCTATAAAACGGCACAGAGGCCCAGGACAGCGCACCCATCACGCCGACAACGCCGACGAGACGAACAACCGTTTTTGTGGGACCGGACAAACGCATCATTGCCCCGCCGGTGTCGTTGCAACCGGTTCCGCCAAGGCCGGACGGATCACATGGTCATTGGCCTCGAACTTGCGCGCGTCGCCGAGCTGCGTGACCTTGACGATGGTCAGCAGGAAAACGAGGGCAACAAAAGCCCCCAAGAGGATCAGCACGCCATAATTGCGACCGTTGCGACGGCTATGGAGTTCGTGTTCAACCTTGATTGCCATTACCAGATCCCCATGCCAGCAGCGCGCAGTGCGGCGTCGATCATCAGCGCCGCAAAGTGCAGGAACAGATAGGCCAGCGAAACCTTGAACGCGGTTTTCTCTGCGGCAAAGTTGTCGGCCTCAGCAGCGTCCTCGTCGCGGCGCCAGACGGCGTAGCACGATTTGAGGAACCAGATGTTCATCACGATCGCCGTCGCCAGATAGGTCCAGCCACCGATCGAGGTAAAGGCAATCGCCAAGGACACCGGGACCAGCGCGACCATATAGGCCATGATGTGATTGCGGGTGACGCGGCGACCGTGGGTTTCGGTCAACATCGGCACACCGGCGCGGCCGTAGTCAGACTTGACGAAAATCGCCAGCGACCAGAAATGCGGCGGCGTCCACATAAAGATCAGCGCAGTCATCAGGACCGACTCGAGGCTGACCCCGCCTGTGGCGACCGCCCAACCGATCATCGGCGGCAGCGCACCCGACAGGCCACCGATCACGATGTTCTGCGGGGTGGAGCGTTTGAGCCACATCGAATAGACGACGGCATAAAAGAAGATGGTAAAGGCCAGCAGACCGGCGGCCAACACGTTCGTCGCCAGAGCCAGCAGAACGACGGCAAACCCCGACAGCGCCAAACCGATGGCCAGCGCCTCTTCGGGTTGGACACGACCCGATGGGATCGGGCGTCCAGAGGTCCGCTTCATGATTCGGTCGATGTCGGCATCCCACCACATGTTCAGCGCACCGGACGCACCCGCGCCGACCGCAACACAGAGAATGCCGACAAAGGCGATGAACGGGTGGACATGGACCGGGGCCACAATCAGCCCCACCAGCGCGGTAAAGATGACCAGCGACATAACGCGCGGCTTGAGCAGGGCAAAATAATCGCCCATCCCCGCTTCGCGTGTCGTGTCCTGCATAGATACGTCAGCCATCTTTTTCTCGCTGTTAGTATAAGGGGCGGCAGCCCGCCCCTCTGTTTGAAATCAGGCGGCGCTTGGCCCCCTGCCCGTCCAATTAGGCCGGGAATTCTTCCTTGGCAGCGGCCAGCCAAGCGTCATAGGCTTCTTGGCTCACGACCTTGACGGTGATCGGCATATAGGCGTGGTCCTTGCCACACAGTTCCGAACACTGACCAAAGAACACGCCTTCTTGTTCAGCAGCGAACCACAGCTGGGCCAGACGGCCCGGGACGCCATCCTGCTTGACGCCCATGGCAGGCAGAGCCCACGAGTGGATCACGTCATCGGCCGTCACCTGCATCACGACAACCGCACCGACCGGCACAACAACGGCATTATCCGTCGCCAGCAGGAAGTGGTCGCTATCATAGCCATAGCGGGCCAGAACGGCGTTCATCGCCTCGCTGCGGACATAGGCCTGTGCGCCAGCGGTTTCATCTTCGCCCGACAGGGTCGACGGCTGGCCGATCATGTAGCTGTCGAACAGAACCGCGTCATCGACGTATTCATAGGTCCAGTACCACTGGTGGCCAGTGACCTTGATCACCACATCGCCGTCCGGAATTTCCTGCTGCTTGAACAGAGTCGGCAGCGAGAACGCACCGATGAACACCAGGATCAGGATCGGCACGATCGTCCAGGCGATTTCCAGCGGCGAATTGTGCGTAAAGGTCGCGGGCTTGGGGTTTGCGCGCTGGTTGTAGCGCACGATCACATAGCCCAGCAGCGCCACGACGAAAATGGTGATGGCGGTGATGATCACCATGATCATGCCGTCCAGCCATTGCAGGTCACGGGCCAGTTCCGAAGAGGCAGGCTGGAAGCCCGTCGCACCGGCAACCGGCGCGCCGACTACTTGCAGGTCTTGGCCCACCTGCTGCGCAGTCGCAGCGGCACTGGCAAGAGCCATAACGGCCGTAGCCGAAAGCTTGGTGACGAAATTGGTCAGTCGCATGTCATACCCTGTTCTGATCGGGGCGCAGGAACGCCCCCAATAGACCCTGCCCAGCACCCATCGGGGCACAAACGGACGGAATCCCGTTGTCTCCGGGGTTGCATGTCACATATCCTGAGCCACAACTCAAGAACTGCGATTGCGGCAGAAGGACGCTTTTTGATCCAAATCAAGGCCGCCACGGGAAAATACAGACATGACTGACGATCGTTTCCGCCCATTTGAGACCAATCTGGACCGCGATAACGCCCTTTTGATGCTCCAGGAGGCGACTCACGGGGCGGATGACGGGGAATTATTTCTCGAACGACGCCGGTCAGAATTTTTGACCCTGGACGATGGTCGGATCAAAACCGCCAGCTACAACGCCTCCGAAGGCTTTGGCCTGCGCGCGGTTTTAGGCGAAACGGCTGGTTACGCCCATTCCAGCACCATAGACGAACAGGCGCTGCGCCGGGCCGTGGCGACCGCGCGTCTGGCGGTCGGGGAAGGTGGCGGCACGCTCGCCGTCGGGCCTCAGCCGACGAATGTGCGGCTCTATGGCGATTCCGATCCCATTGCCGAGGCCAGTTTCCCGGGCAAGATCGAACTCTTGCGTGAAATCGACAGCTATGCGCGCGACCTCGACCGCCGGGTGGTGCAGGTGTCCGCCTCTCTGTCGGCGGAACTACAGGAGGTCGTGGTTCTACGCCCTGACGGCCATCTGGTCAGCGATTCCCGCCCGATGAGCCGTCTGAACGTGGCTGTCATCGTCGAGGACGCGAATGGTCGCCGCGAATCCGGATCGCATGGCGGTGGCGGGCGCGAGGGGCTGATCGGCGTGATCAGCCGCGACAATTGGGAACCCGCCGTCAAGGAGGCCCTGCGCATCGCATTGGTTAACCTAGAGGCCGTCGATGCCCCCGCAGGCGTGATGGACGTGGTTCTGGGGCCGGGTTGGCCGGGCGTTCTGCTGCACGAGGCCGTCGGTCACGGGCTTGAGGGCGACTTTAACCGCAAAGGCACCAGCGCGTTTTCGGGGCGGATCGGCCAACAGGTCGCCTCTCGGGGTGTGACTGTATTGGACGACGGCACCATTCCGGGCCGGCGCGGATCGCTCAATGTCGACGACGAAGGCACGGCATCGGGCAAAAACGTGCTGATCGAGGACGGCATTCTGGTCGGCTACATGCAGGACCGCCAGAATGCCCGGCTGATGGGCGTCGCACCGACAGGCAACGGGCGCCGCGAGAGCTATGCCCACCTGCCGATGCCGCGGATGACAAACACCTACCTGACCGGCGGAACCGCTGATCCGGCCTCGATTCTGACCGACCTCAAGGATGGCATTTACGCCGTCGGCTTTAGCGGCGGTCAGGTCGACATCACCAACGGCAAATTCGTGTTTTCCTGCACCGAGGCCTACCGTGTGAAAAACGGCGTCGTCGGTGCCCCGGTCAAGGGTGCGACCCTGATCGGCGACGGCCCCGAGGCGATGAGCCAGATCAGGGCCCTGGGCAACGATATGGCGCTGGACCCCGGCATCGGCGTCTGCGGCAAGGCGGGGCAATCCGTTCCGGTCGGCGTGGGACAACCGACGTTGATGCTTGGTGGTCTGACGGTGGGTGGTTCGGCCTGATCTGAACCTCCAAGGCCCGCCCGCCGAAAAATTTTTGCGAAAAACCGCAGATTTTTTTCGGCGTTTACCGGCGGTTAACTCTTCTGGCGCTAGAACGGTCTTGCAACAGACGGAGCGTCGGATGACCGAGGATATCGTTTCTTCTACTCACCCCCCACTCCCACCCACCACGGAGGACGAACGGCTCTATCGGCTTCGTCTGTTGCGCTCTCGCAGGGTCGGCATAGCGACCTACTACCGACTGATGGCGGAACACAAAACCGCCCGCGCCGCGTTCGAGGCTCTGCCTGAAATAGCCAGGCAGGCCGGGATCAATGACTACACCCCATGTCCGGAACCCGTCGCGCTGGCTGAATTGCGTTCTGGACGCGATGCAGGGGCACGGCTGATATGGCGCGGCTCGCCCGAATGGCCGATCGGGCTGGACGATCTGTCCGACCCGCCGCCGATGCTCTGGTGCGTCGGGGACTTGGCCCTGATGCAGCGCCCTGCCATCGCCATGGTTGGCGCCCGCAGCGCGTCTTCCCTCGGTCTACGCATGGCACGCAAGCTCGCCTCGGATCTGTCAGAGCAGGGTTTCGTGATCGTGTCCGGCCTCGCCCGCGGGATCGACGCAGCCGCCCATACCGCCAGCCTGCAGGGAGGGACGATTGCTGTCCTCGCAGGCGGGGTCGACATCATCTATCCCGCCGAAAATACACAGATCTTCAATGACATCGGGCAAAAGGGCCTACGTCTCTCGGAACAGCCGATCGGTCTGCAACCGCAGGCCCGTCATTTCCCGGTGCGCAACCGGATCATCGCCGGTCTGGCCCGGTCGGTCATTATTATCGAGGCCGCACTCAAATCCGGCAGCCTGATTACCGCAGATGCCGCGCTCAGTCTCGGGCGCGAGGTCGGCGCTGTGCCCGGTCATCCGTTCGACGGCAGGGCGGGCGGGTGCAACGCCCTGCTCCGCGATGGGGCAACATTGATCCGCACCGCAGAGGATGTCCTGTCGATTGTACAGGCGCCTCCGGTCAGCGCCCCGCCCCCTGCCCCGAAACCCGCGCGATCCACTGGTCTGCCGCAGCGCGGATTTCAGGAAACCGCCGCGCTCCACCAACAGATTCTCTCGTGTTTGGGGCCGTCGCCGGTGCCAGAGGATCAATTGACCCGCGATTTGGGGCTGCCGACCCACCTGATCGCGCCAGCGTTGGTCGAACTCGAACTCGATGGTCAAATTTTACGCCAAGCCGGGGGCCTATTGGCACTTTGCGTCTAAAATGATGGGGAAATGCTGGATAGGGGGACTTGAAACTTCTGCGACGGATGGCGCATTGACAGGGGAACCATCGTGCGGCCAATCTACGCCGCCACCCTTGAGGCCGTAGAACGCAGGAGTTCCCATGCCAGTTGTTGTTGTCGAATCCCCAGCCAAGGCAAAGACAATCAACAAGTATCTGGGCTCCGATTACACGGTCCTGGCCTCCTTTGGTCACGTCCGCGACCTGCCGGCCAAGGATGGGTCGGTCGACCCTGACAGCGATTTCGACATGAAATGGGAAATCGCCAATGACAGCAAAAAGCACGTCAAGGCGATTGCCGACGCCCTCAAAGATGATCCTAACCTGATCCTCGCAACCGACCCTGATCGCGAAGGCGAGGCGATCAGCTGGCACTTGCAGCAGGCTCTGACCGACCGCAAGGCGATCAAGAAGGACACGCAGGTTAGCCGCGTCACCTTTAACGCGATCACCAAATCTGCCGTGACCGAAGCGATGAAGGCGCCGCGTCAGGTCGACACGCATCTGGTCGAGGCCTATCTGGCGCGCCGCGCGCTGGACTATCTGGTGGGCTTTAACCTGTCGCCGGTTCTGTGGCGCAAATTGCCGGGTGCGAAATCGGCAGGACGTGTTCAGTCGGTCTGTCTGCGGCTGATCGTCGAACGGGAAATGGAAATCGAGTCCTTTCGCCCGCAGGAATACTGGACAATCAAGGCAGTCCTCTCGACCCCGCGCGGTCAGGAATTCGAAGCGCGTCTGACCGCCTTTGCCGGTAAGAAGCTGGACAAATTCGACATCGCCACCGCGACGCATGCTGAAATGGCCGCCGCCGCGATCGAACATCGTGACCTGACCGTGCAATCGGTCGAGGCAAAACCCGCCAGCCGGAACCCCTCGCCGCCCTTTATGACCTCGACTCTACAACAAGAGGCCAGCCGCAAATTCGGCATGGGCGCCCGCCAAACCATGAGCGCGGCGCAGCGGCTCTACGAGGCGGGCCTGATCACCTATATGCGGACCGACGGTATCGACATGGCACCAGAGGCCGTGATGTCTGCCCGCGACGCGATCAAGGCAAAGTTTGGCGAACAATACCTGCCTAGCAGCCCGCGGATGTATAAAAACAAGGCCAAGAATGCGCAGGAAGCACACGAATGTATCCGCCCGACGGATATGTTCATGTCGACCGAGAAGGCCAGAATCGCAGACGATGATCAGCGCAAACTGTACGACCTGATCTACAAACGCACCATCGCCAGCCAAATGGCCGCCGCGCAGATGGAGCGGACGACCGTCGACATTGCCAGCGCCGACGGACAGGTCAATCTGCGTGCAACCGGCCAAGTGGTTCTGTTTGAAGGTTTTATCGCCATCTACGAAGAAGGCCGCGACGATAGTGTCGTCGATGACGAAGATGGCCGCCTGCCGGTTTTGCATGTCGGCGATAAGACCGACAAGAAATCTGTCCAGCCGGAACAGCATTTTACCCAGCCGCCGCCGCGCTACACCGAGGCGACGCTCGTCAAACGGATGGAAGAATTGGGCATCGGTCGCCCGTCGACCTATGCCTCGATAGTCACCACCATTCAGGACCGCGACTATGTCGCCAAGGACAAAGGCCGCCTGATCCCGCAGGATAAGGGGCGACTGGTTACGGTTTTCCTGTCCAATTACTTCCGCAAATACGTCGAATACGACTTTACCGCCGGTTTGGAAAACGAACTGGACGAGGTCTCTGCGGGCGAGGCGGATTATAAGGCCGTGCTCAATCGGTTCTGGCGGGACTTCTCGGCGGCATTGGCCGAAACGTCCGAGCTGCGGATCACCGAGGTTCTGGACAAGATCAACGAAGTGCTCGAACCGCATCTGTTCCCGCCGACCGCCGATGGCGGCGATCCGCGGGCCTGTCCCAACTGTGGACAGGGACGGCTGTCGATGCGGACCGCCCGGTCCGGCGGGGCGTTTATTGGCTGCTCCAACTATCCCGAATGTCGCTACACGCGCCCATTTGGCCCTCCGGGGACCGAAGAATCGGGGATCGGCCCCGACGGGAAACTCTTGGGGCACGACGACGGCGATCCGATCAGTCTGCGGGACGGCCGTTTCGGCCCCTATGTGCAGCGTGGCGAAGTGACCGAGGACACCCCCAAACCGCCACGTTCGAGCCTGCCCAAGGGTTGGGCTCCCGAGAGTGTTGATCTGGACAAGGCCCTGATGTTGCTCAACCTTCCGCGCCAAGTCGGCCCCCATCCCGAGGATGGCGTCATGATCGAGGCCGGAATCGGTCGCTTTGGCCCCTTTGTCAAACACGGCACGACCTACGCCAACCTCAAGGAGGTGGATGAGGTCTTTGAGGTCGGTATGAACCGCGCGGTCGAAATTCTGGCGCAAAAGGCTGCTGGCCGCGCCGGGCGGACCGCTGCCAAGCCGCTCAAGGAACTGGGCGATCACCCGAGCGGTGGCGCAATGGCAGTGATGTCCGGCCGCTACGGTCCCTACATCAAGTGGGAAAAGGTGAATGCGACCCTGCCCAAGGATGTGGAGCCGGAGTCCGTCACGCCAGAAATGGCGATCGAATTGGTAAACGCCAAGGCCGGTAGCAAGACCACCAAGAAAAAGGCAAGCCCGACCAAGAAGGCCCCGGCAGCCAAGAAAACACCCGCCAAGAAAGCTGCGCCCAAGAAATCCGCCAAGAAGGCCGACGAGGCGTAAAACACGCGGTCAGGGCAGCAAATGCGCGAGCCCTGCCGCCTGCGTGGCCGCCCGGAGTTCTGGCAGATTGTCGAGGACGATCGCACCGTCCTCGCCGCCGGTCCGCCGCAGCCGAGCCGCGACCGGGAACGAGGCTATGCCCAGATCCGCGCAGAGTCGGTCAATCAACGCCTGATGGCCCGCCGGATCGCGCAGATCGCGTTCATAGTCGACCTCGACATGATCAAGCGCGCGGACCACTTCGGCCTCGTAGGACAGCATTTTGTCGTTCCAGATCAACAGCTCGACAAAATAGTCGGGGTCGATGCGGACATGCTGCCTCACGTCGCCATCGACGAAATAGACGCCCGTCGCCTGCGCCTTGGCCAAGGAAAGGGTCTGCGCGAATGTCCCCCGACGAATGTAGATCAACCGAAATCCTTTGGCCTCTGCGCGCCGGAAGAACGCAATAGGTTTGCGGATTTTGTGCACTTCGCACAATTGGTAGGACAACAGTTTAAAGCCGAATACCGGCTCCTTGGCGGCAGGCAAGAGCGCGGCTAAAAACCCGCGCGGGAACAGCAGGAACGAGTGGTAAAGTTCGCCGCTGGACTGAACGCCAGGAACCTGTCCCAGCAAATCCATCAGCAATGTCGTGCCAGATCGCGGACGCCCATAGAGGATAAAGCCCTTGGGCCGCGCCCTCCGGCGCAGGGCGTTCAGGTAAACCCGCACCTCCATCGGCAGATTGCGCAGGCGGGCACGATGCGGGTGCACACGCCCCCAGAGGTAAAATCGCTTTGGCTCGGACCCGACAGCGGGATGTTTTGCCAATTGACGATCTAAAGTGCGGTCATTCTTCATACACGAAACCAATTTTACGCAGATTCAGCGATAGACTGTGGTCATGTCAAACCTTAGCCGCATTGCCAAGCTACCGATGGACCCTTAACCTGCACCTATAGAGCAATCCTAGATCTTTCATGGCCATAAAATCCTTTGAACTGTCCGGCGGCATCGTTGTCGAAGATATCGAACAGAACTTTAGCAACTCGCTGAAACGGGCCCTGAAGGACGACCGTTATGAGTTGATGGAGCGTCGAGCGATTGCCGCCGCGGTACGGCCATCGGATCGCATCGTGGAACTTGGCGCCGGATGCGGCGTGATCGGCACATGTCTGGCCCGCGCCAGCGCCCCTTCGCAGGTCACCTCTGTCGAGGCGAACCCTGATCTGTTGCCGATTATCGCGCATACCCATGCCTGCAATGGCGTCACGGGGATCACCGTCATCAATGCGCTGGTCGGCGCGGCAGACGGCAAGGCAACCTTTTATATTTCCAGCGATTTTTGGGCATCTTCACTGTCGCCGGATACGCCGGATATCGCGCGTAGCGTTGAAATCGACACGCTCGACGTCAATGAACTGCTCCGCAATACGGGTGCGAATGTTTTGGTCTGCGACATCGAAGGGGCCGAGTATACGCTCTTTCCCGACATCGACTGGAGGCAGATCGACCTCGTGGTTGCCGAACTCCATCCCGACACCACAGATCTTGCGCGTCAGTCCAGGTTGTTTCATGTTTTGATGACTGCAGGCCTTTATCCCGACCTCGCCGCGATGGAACGCCCGCGCGTGATGGTGTTCAAGAGGAATTCTCGTGTCTAAGCAACTCGCCCTCTTCACGATGGTCTACGACGATGATGTCTATTTGGACATCTTCTTGCGGTATTGGACACGGTTCCTGCCGCGCGAGAATATCTTTGTTCTGATGCACGCAAATTACGATCGCTACGAAGCCTTGGCCAAGGGCTGCAATACCCTGCGGATCAACAGGCCAGCCGTTCACGACAACAGCGAGAGGGATCGCTGGTCGATGATCTCTCACTTTGTCTCCGGGGCCTGCTACATGTTCGACCGGGCCATCTATACAGATGTCGATGAGATTATTGTTCTAGATCCGAAGGTTGGCACAAATCCGGTCGAGTATATCCTGGATCACCCCGATCCGGTGGTAGCTCCGACGGGCATCGACATCGTCCATGTCCCGGATCAGGAACCGAACGATTACGACCCCACGCTGCCGGTACTCGGCCAACGTCGACACTTTGTCCACAACAGCTGGTATTCAAAGCCCGCGATCACCCGGCACGCCATTCGATGGGGATCGGGAGGTCACTATTGCGACCAGGAAAACTATGTCATCGACCCCAATCTGACGCTGTTTCATTTACGGTTGTTTGATAACCGCCAGTTCCAAGAGCGGCGCGCGGCGCGGTATTCGATGATTATCGATCCGGCCACCGGCAAACCCTTTCCGAACCTGGGTGGAAAAACCTGGCGGACCGAGGCCGACTATCTGGACGAATTCAGGCTTGGGACAATCAAAACCGCGGAACAGTTGAACGCACCACAGCTGAACCGTGCCTCGTATAAACTGCGCAAGGTCAAGAACGGCATCTATGTGCGCAGCCCGACAACCAAGCGTCAGATCCTACGGCTTCCGCCTGAATACGTCGGGCTTTTCTGAACCTGACCTTCGAAACGCGACCAAAGCGGCCTGCGCATGTTGGCCGCATCGAATCTATTGGGCTCGGATGCGGGCAAAAACTGTTTCGCGAACCGCAGCGTCATCATATTCCTGCCCCAATTTGTCGCTAGATCGGCGACAAACGGATGGGGACCCATGACAAACCTTCGCGCTACATCGCCGTTATCGTACGGGACGCCCCTGCCCAGGGGGCGCAGGCGCGATCTGATGATCACGATCGGGCTCATCGGATTTGTGGTGGTCGGCCTGAGTGGTCTGGCCGCAGCAACAGGATGGCAGGAAACCATCGATCAACTCTCGCTGTTGGACGTCGGACAGTTCGCTGCGCTCTTGGGTCTCAGCCTCCTGAACTATGCCCTGAGAGGGGGTCGTTGGCATCTGTTCGCTCGGCGGCTTGGCCTGCCGACGACAATAACGCAGAATTACCGCCATTTCCTCGGCGGTTTTGCGATGTCAGTGACCCCCGGCCGCGTCGGGGAACTGGTCCGCATGCGTTGGCTCCGCCGCGAAACCGGCTGGTCCTTTGAACGGACCGCGCCGCTGGCCCTGATGGACAGAGCGGGGGACTTGGCCGCGATGGCGATTCTCTTGGCCCTGGGACTATCATTCAGCACCGGCGGCGTGCGTTTTGGTCTGCCCGTCGCGACGGTGGCACTTGCTGCGGCCTTTGTCGCGACGCGGCCGCAACTCTTGTCCGGACTGGCAGAACTCGCCTTTCGCCTGACCGGTCGCTTTGCCCGGCTATTTGCAAAGCTCCGCCGCGCCTCGCGCTCTTTGGCCATGTTCTCTACGCCAGCAACCATCACTGCCTCGCTCGCGCTGGGTATCTTGGGCTGGTTCGCCGAAGGCGCATCGTTTTACCTGCTGCTAAATTGGATGGGCGCAGACGTCGGATTCTGGACCGCTACCACCATCTTTACATTCGCAACCCTTGCCGGAGGATTAACAGGAGCGCCGGGCGGCGTTGGCGGCGCAGAGGCGGCGATGATCGCGCTCCTTTCGTTGCAGGGGGTTCCGCTGGAAACTTCCCTGCCTGCCACGGCCATTATTCGGGTGACAACCCTGTGGTTTGCCATTGGACTGGGCCTGATCCTCTTCCCCTTTGCAGAACGCAAATCGACAAAGAGCCACTGACATGCGCTGGAAAACAAATACCTACTCGGGTTGGGGCCGAGCCTTAACCGCTTCTGGACAGCTTGCCCGGCCAGAGCGTCAGTCCCAAGTGACCCCGACCGCTCCGGCAATCGGCAATCGTCGGAGTTATGGCGACGCTGCACTGAATTCGGGCGGGCGGGCGATGGATATGACGCGGCTCGACCGAATTCTGGAGTTCGACACCAGAACGGGTGACATCCACGTCGAGGCTGGCTGCACGATCGGCGATCTGGCACGGGTACTGCCAACCAGGGGCTGGCTGCCACGTGTGATGCCCGGTACCGGCTTTGCGACGGTTGGCGGCTGTATCGCGATGGATGTGCACGGCAAGAACCACCATCATGCCGGATCTTTCGGCGGTCACGTCCGCGAAATCACTTTGCTGACCCCCGATGGACCACGGGTGATCGCTCCGGATGACACCAGTATTTGGCGGGCGACAATCGGTGGTCTCGGTCAAACCGGGGTGATCGCTTCGGCGCGACTGTCGCTGATGGCCGTCCCCGGGCGCACGATGAAGGTGCACGAACGGCGGGCCGAAAACTTTGACGAACATATTGCGATGCTGGATGCCTCGCAGGCAACGTTCTGTGTCGGTTGGGTCGATGCCGCTGCCACCGGCGCGTCGCTCGGACGCGGAATTGTCGAAGAGGCGGAAACCAGCGGCGCAGAAGCGAAACATCGGACCAAGACCCGCACGATCCCCTTCGATGCGCCGGGATTTGCCCTTTCGGCGCCGATGGTCCGGATGTTTAACACGCTCTATTATCGACGCGTACCGGCGGACGGCCAATTCGTCATTCGCCCGATCGAGGATTTCTTTTTCCCGCTCGACCGCGTTCACGACTGGAATCGGCTCTATGGCAAAACCGGGTTCCATCAGTTCCAGTGCGTCGTACCGACAAATGAACGCTACGCGCTACGAGGCATGCTGGGGGCCATCGCCGAGGCTGGTGCCGCCTCGCCTCTTGCCGTGCTCAAACGTATGGGCCCTGCAGAGTCCGGGCATCTTTCCTTTGCAAAAGAGGGCTTTACGCTCGCCGTTGATTTCCCCAATCGCGGCGCGACGCCAGAACTGATTGCGCATTTGATCGCCCAGACCATCGAGGCGAACGGCAGGGTCTATCTGGCCAAGGACAGCCTGTCGACGGCGGCGCAGGCCAGGGCGATGTACACCCATTTGCCGGAATGGGCCGCCACGGTGAACGATATCGACCCGGAAAGACGGCTCGAAACCGACCTGACGCGGCGATTGGCCCTAAGGACTGCGATATGAAAACTTGGGTCATTCTAGGGGCGACCAGTGCCATCGCACGCGCCTTTATCCGGCAAGAGGCCGACACTGGCGCGGGTTTCCTGCTCTGCGGTCGGGATCAAAACGACATGTTGGTTACCGCCGCCGATGCCAGACATCGCGGCGCAGCTGCGGCCGAGGTCTGTGCAATCGATATGCGCGATGCCGACAGTTTCGCACCGGTGCTCGCGCGACTGCAAACCATCAGCGGGACAATTTGCTGTGCGGTTTTCGTCGGATCAATGCCGGAGCAATCGGAAATTGACGCTGATCCGGGCCTGATCCCCGGTGTTGTCATCGATAGTTTTACCGGACCGGCGCAGTTCCTGACCGCTCTTGCCCCCCTGATGGAAGAGCGCGAAGCGGGCGAAATCGTCGGTGTCAGCTCTGTTGCCGGAGATCGCGGGCGGCTCGGCAACTATGTCTATGGCGCGGCCAAGGCCGGGTTCTCGACCTATCTATCAGGCCTGCGCAATCGATTGGGACGCAAGGGCATTCATGTGATGACCGTGAAACCCGGGCCGGTAGATACGGCGATGACATGGGGCAGCCAGTTGCCGTTCATGGCTACACCGGATGCGGTCGCCAAGGACATCATCGCGGGCCTCAAGAGCCAGCGGAACACGGTATATACAAAACGCCTTTGGCTCTTGGTCATGACAATAATCCGCCTGATCCCCGAGCCGATCTTTAAAAAGCTGTCGATCTGAACAAAGGGCGCCATCTGGCGCCCTTGTCTATTTGGAACATTAGAACCCGAACCATTGCTGCCAGAGCCCGGCAGAATAGAACATTAGCGACAAAGTGATCAGCAACAGCCCGATGCCCCGCTTGTCCTTGAGCGCGAAAACGATGGGATCGTAATCCTGCTGCCCGAACCAGCCCAGTCGCACCATGCGATTGAGCCATGCAGCAATCGGGATCAAGGCCACCCAGAGCAGCCACTGCGACGGATAGAGAACCCGCGCCTGTTCGCTAAAGGAATACAGGAAAAAGATCACCAAGGCCCCGACCATCCCCAGTATCGCCACGTTCAACAAATCCGGACGGTCCAGGCGTCCATAGCCACGACCGGGCAACGGGTCATCGTTCGTCGCGAGCGTCAATTCGGTCAATCGTTTGACGCAGCCCAGCGTGACAAAAATCGGAAAGATAAAGATCAGCATAAACACCGAAGCATCGACCTGACTCGCCGCGGCCCCTGCCACCACCCGGATGGTATAAAGAGCCGCGAGGGTGAAAATGTCGATCCAGCGCATCCGTTTGAGCTTGAGCGAATAGGCCAGCGACAAGATCATATAGAGCACCACAACACCCAGGAACGCGATGCCCAACACAGCCCCGAGCCCCAGAGCAATCGCCGCCAGACCGCCGCAGGCGATCATCCCGACCTTGATCGGAACGGTGCCGGCCGCAAAAGGGCGCTTGCACTTGGTGCGGTGCAGGCGATCCGCCTCGAGGTCGAGCAGGTCATTCACCACGTAGATCGACGAAGCCGCCGCCGAGAATGCCGCGATACCCAGCACCACCAAGAACGCGGTCATCAGGTCGAACTGATGCGCCGCAATCATCGGCAGAAACAGCAGAACGTTCTTGACCCATTGATGCGGACGGATCGCCTTGGTTAAGGCAGACCAGGACCAGCCACCCGGCAGTTGCGTTTTCTGAGCGACGGGGAGTTTCTCCCCTGCCCCGCCAGCGCGCCCCACAACGATAGAATGGCTGGCACGCGCCCAGATGGCGGCATCGGATTTGTCATCGCCAGCGTAGATAAAGCCCTTGTCGCCGTACTCTGCGACCAGCGCCCGCGCCTTGTGCGCACCTTTGAGGTTGTGTCCGGGTTCAGACCCCAAGGCGGCATCAAATCCATGCAGCGTCGCCAGATCCTGAACCAGATGCCGATCAGAAGCCGAGGCGAGGACGACCTCCCGGCCTTCGGCCTGCGCGTCCCTTGCCATCTGGGCGATCTGGTCGTTGACCGGCAAAAGATCCAGCCGCAGCGGCGCGATCTGACGCAGTTCGGACTTGAGCCGCGCGGGATCACGCCAAAATCGAAACGCCGCCCTGATCGTCGTGATCGGCGCACGGCCTAGGCCCGCCCAAAAGGTTTCATACAACAAATCCGTGCGCAGAAACGTACCGTCCACATCGAGAACAAGCGGCTGAGAATGGGTCAATATTCAGTCTCCGTTTAAGGAAAAGACGCAACCGTCGGTCATCAGCTCTGGCGGCGTCACGCAAAGAGCACGCGCCACAGTCCAAGCAGAGAGAACCTTTGGCACGTAATCGCGGGTTTCGGCATAGTTGGGAACACCGTTGTTATCCCGAATCGCTCCCTCGCCTGCGTTATAGGCGGCGATATAGAGGATGGGATCACGGTCGAAATCGTTAATCAGCCAGTCGAGGTAGGCAACGCCCCCGGCAATGTTCTGTGAGGCATCCATCGCATTCGCGACATCAAAGCGTTCCGCGGTCCCCGGCATCAACTGCATGAGCCCCTGCGCCCCCGTCCGGCTGATCGCGCGAGGATTGCCCGCGCTCTCGACAGAGATCACCGCCAGAACCAGAGCGGGCGACACCTGGGTGCCGATCGTTTCCATCATGATGTCGCGGCCATAGCTCTGGACGATGCGTTGCAGTGCCTCTAGCCGGGGTTGGACCAGCGCTTTCCCTTCGGGCGGTTGTTCAAGAGCGGACAGAGCAGTCGCCAGCCGACCGGGCCCTGTCGCGGCGGCGTCCGGGGAAATCAGGCCCCAAAACCAGTCCAGATCCCCCCCCGATGGGCTGGCGCCGGGCACAGGTGCACTGGGTTCGGGCGCAGCGGGGACGGGAATCGCGGCCGGATCAATTTGAACCGTAATACGATTCGTCGCGCCGGGCGCCGGGAGACCGACCCTCTTATAGGTAAAATCGGCTTGCACGACGTTCGACTCGGCAAAAACCGAGTCGGCGGATAAGGCCGCCAGAGTAAAAATGATCGCCAAGCGCCGCTTCATGCGGTTCTAACCTGCCTCTGCCTGCGAAAATTATCGCAGAAATTTAGGCATCTGACCACTCTCCGCTGCCACAATGCGACCGTTTCGTCCCATTTCGGGGGACAGATCGGCACCAAAGAGGCCTCGAAACAGCGCGTTGGATTTTTTTACCCAAAATTTTCAATGATTTATACTAAAGTATATCTAAAAATCCGTTTGCGCCAAAGATGCACGAAACCTGCCCCAATCCGGCCCCATTCAGACGGCTATATCAACTCATCCGAAGCGGACAGCACACCAAATGAGGCCGGTGAGCAGGCTCCGATAGGAAGATTAAGAGCGATCTAAACCCCTGAGGAGGGACACCAAATGCTGAATTTCATCAAAAACTTCCGTCGTGACGAAGATGGCGCCGTGACCGTTG
>CALMJS010000007.1 GCA_937864535.1 uncultured Paracoccaceae bacterium | reverse complement strand
TGATGTCGACGAACAACGTTCTGTCGCCCGCCAACGGCGCGCCGATCATCGTTCCGTCGCAGGATATGATCTTGGGTCTGTACTACACCACGATCCAGCGCGACGGCATGAAGGGCGAGGGCATGTTGTTTGCCAACGTCGAAGAAGTCGAACACGCGCTGGCCGCTGGCGAAGTGCACCTGCACTCCAAGATCACCTCGCGGATCAAGCAGATCGACCAAGAAGGCAACGAGGTCATGGTGCGTGTGGAAACCACGCCGGGCCGCCTGCGTCTGGGCTCGCTCCTGCCGCTGAACGCCAAGGCTCCGTTCGAACTGGTCAACCGCCTCCTGCGGAAGAAGGAAGTTCAGCAGGTCATCGACACCGTCTACCGTTACTGCGGTCAGAAAGAGTCGGTCATCTTCTGTGACCAGATCATGGGCATGGGCTTCCGCGAAGCGTTCAAGGCTGGCATTTCGTTCGGCAAGGACGACATGGTCATTCCGGATCGCAAGTGGGATCTGGTCGAGGAAACCCGCGATCAGGTGAAGGACTTTGAACAGCAGTACATGGACGGCCTGATCACTCAGGGCGAAAAGTACAACAAGGTCGTCGATGCGTGGTCGAAGTGTAACGACCGCGTCACCGAAGCCATGATGTCCACCATTTCTGCCAAGAAGTACGACGACGCCGGTGCCGAAAAAGAACCGAACTCGGTTTACATGATGGCCCACTCCGGTGCGCGGGGTTCGGTGACTCAGATGAAGCAGTTGGGCGGTATGCGTGGTCTTATGGCCAAGCCGTCGGGCGAGATCATCGAAACGCCGATCATCTCGAACTTTAAGGAAGGTCTGACCGTTCTCGAGTACTTCAACTCGACCCACGGTGCCCGTAAGGGTCTGTCGGATACCGCGTTGAAGACGGCGAACTCGGGTTACCTGACCCGTCGTCTGGTTGACGTGGCGCAGGACTGCATCATCCGTGAGATCGACTGTGGCACCAGCCGCGCGATCACCATCGAGGCTGCGGTCAACGATGGCGAAGTGGTTGCCTCGCTGGGCGAGCGTGTCCTGGGCCGCGTGGCTGCCGATGACGTGATGCGTCCCGGCACCGACGAGGTACTGGTCAAGCACGGCGAGCTGATCGACGAACGCAAGGCCGACATGCTGGAAACCGCAAACGTGCAGAAACTGCGCGTTCGTAGCCCGCTGACCTGTGAATCCGAAGATGGCATCTGCGCCAACTGCTATGGCCGCGACTTGGCCCGTGGTACGCAGGTGAACATCGGCGAAGCTGTCGGCATCATCGCCGCACAGTCGATCGGTGAACCGGGTACCCAGCTGACGATGCGTACGTTCCACATCGGCGGCGTTGCTCAGGGTGGCCAGCAGTCGTTCCTCGAAGCGTCGGCGAACGGCAAGGTCGAGTTCCGCAATGCAGTCATTCTGTTGAATGCTGCCGGCGATCAGATCGTTATGGGCCGTAACATGGTTCTGGCGATCATCGACGAAAACGGTGAAGAGCGCGCCCAGCACAAGGTCGGCTACGGCTCCAAGGTGTTCGTCAAGGACGGTGCCGATATCGCCCGTGGCGACAAGATGTTCGAATGGGACCCCTATACCCTGCCGATCATCGCCGAAAAGAGCGGTAAGACCCGTTACGTGGACCTCGTGTCCGGTCTGTCGGTCCGCGAGGACACCGACGAAGCGACCGGCATGACCCAGCGTATCGTGTCTGACTGGCGTTCGGTGCCGCGTGCTTCGGATCTCAAGCCGGAAATCATCGTAGTTGGCGACGACGGCGAGCCGGTCCGCAAGGACGACGGCAACCCGGTCACCTATCAGATGTCCGTGGATGCCATTCTGTCGGTCGAAGACGGCCAAGACATTCTGGCAGGTGACGTGATCGCGCGTATCCCGCGTGAAGGCGCCAAGACCAAGGACATCACCGGTGGTCTGCCGCGCGTTGCGGAACTGTTCGAAGCCCGTCGTCCCAAGGATCACGCAATCATCGCCGAAATCGATGGCTACGTGCGCTTTGGCAAGGACTACAAGAACAAGCGCCGCATCGCGATCGAGTCGATGGACGACCCGGATCACAAGGTCGAGTACATGGTGCCCAAGGGCAAGCACATCCCGGTGCAAGAAGGCGACTTCGTGCAGAAGGGTGACTACATCATGGACGGCAACCCGGCGCCGCACGACATCCTTGCTATCTTGGGTGTAGAGGCTCTGGCCAACTACATGGTGCAGGAAGTCCAGGAAGTGTACCGCCTCCAGGGTGTGAAGATTAACGATAAGCACATCGAAGTTATCGTTCGTCAGATGCTCCAGAAGTGGGAAATCCAGGACTCGGGCGATACGACCCTGCTCAAGGGCGAAACCGTGGATAAGGTCGAATTCGACGAAGCCAACGCCAAGGCGATGGCCCGTGGTGGTCGTCCGGCACAGGGCGAGCCGATCCTCTTGGGGATCACCAAGGCTTCGCTGCAGACCCGGTCGTTCATTTCCGCGGCCTCGTTCCAGGAAACCACGCGCGTGCTGACCGAAGCTTCGGTTCAGGGCAAGCGGGACAAACTGGTCGGGCTCAAGGAAAACGTCATCGTCGGTCGTCTGATCCCGGCAGGCACCGGCGGCGCGACCTCGCGCATCCGTCGGATCGCATCGGACCGCGACCTGAACGTTCTGGAAGAACGTCGTCAGGAAGCCGAAGCCGCGCTGCAATTGTCGGCACCGGCCGCTGGCGACGACGAATAAGTCCAGCCCCAAAGATAAAAGAGGCCCCTGCGATTGCGGGGGCCTTTTTGTTTGTAACAGGGGTCTGGTTTCAGACCGGGACACCTGATAGCCAAACGTGGATGATGAACAACCGTGACAACCTGCGGGGGGCGCTGCTGATGATGATCGGCATGGCGGCCTTTACCCTCAACGACGCCTGTCTCAAGGCGTTGTCAGATCATATGCCCCTGTTCCAAACGCTGTTTTTGCGCGGGATCGGCAATTCCATCGTTCTGATTTTCCTCGCGATGGCCTTTGGCCAGTGGCAGTGGCGGCATAGTTCCCGCGATTGGCGCTGGCTGGGCCTGCGGTCCTTTGCCGAAGCGATTGCCGCGTGGCTGTTTGTGACTGCGCTGTTCAATATGCAACTCGCCAATGCGACGGCCATCATGCAGGCGTTGCCGATCGTCATGACGCTCCTCGGGGCCTTTGTTCTCAAGGAGCGGATCGGGTGGCGACGCATCGCAGCGAGTCTGGTCGGATTTGGCGGCGTGATGATGATCGTGCAGCCCGGCAGCGACGGCTTCAACATCTATTCGATCTACGCCCTGGCGACTGTGGCCACCGTAGCTCTGCGCGATTTGGCGGCGCGGCAGATGTCCGCCACGGTGCCTTCGATCTTTGCTGCCTTCTGTTCGGCGACGGCGGTCACGGTCTTTGCAGGGATATTCTCCCTTTCGGAAGAGTGGCAGCCGATCACTGTCCCGGCAATCTGGCTCTTGGCGGGGGCGATGGTCATGGTTGTGACCGGATATGTGATGTCGGTCATGGCCATGAGGATCGGCGAAGTGTCCTTTGTCGCCCAGTTCCGCTATGTCTCTCTCCCCGTGGGTCTGATTGCAGGATGGGCCGCATTCGGCCAGATCCCCGCGCCGCTGGCGCTATGGGGTTGCCTGACTGTAGTGGCAAGTGGTCTATTCATCTTTAGGCGGCAGCGGGTTCTGGAACAGGCCGATTGATATGCCAAAGCAGGAAGTTCAGGTCTTGGGTCTGTGCCGGTGGTCCTATCCCTCGGAACCGTCGGCGTTCAGACTCGAGGCGACGAGCACCCAGGAAGTCCGCGCAAAGCTCTATGACCCTGCGCGTTTGGACCTGCGCCTGTTTTTCCTGCAGCACGTGGTTTTGCCGGGGCTGGACCTACAGACGGATCGCAATTTTACGCTCATCCTGTTGATGGGAGATCAGTTGCCCGAGCCGTGGCGCAGCCGTGTATTGGAATTGGTCGCCGATATTCCCCAGATCAAACCTGTTTTCGAACCGGAAGGGCAGATTCACAGAGAGGTCTGTAATCGCGTCATGCGAGAGCACCGCGATACGTCGGCCAAGGTCGTAGCGGAATTCCGGCTGGATGATGACGACGCCGTGGCCTGCGAGTTTGTGGCGCTGACCCGTGCCGAGTTTGCGAAAATGCGACCGCTGTTCTTTGATGTGCCCCGGTTGGCGCTGGATTTCGCGCGTGGTTATGTGCTGGATGCCACGGCCCAAGGGGTCGAGGTGCAGCCGATCGTGGTCAGGGGGTGGACGCCGGGGCTGGTGCTCTATACGCGGCCGCAAAACCAGACCAGCCTGCTGGATTTTCCGCATCTGGATACGTGGAAACGGATGGATACGATGACGTGGCAGCGCGTGCCGATGTTCGTCCGTGGCGCCCATAGCGATAATGACAGCGCTCTGTCCCAGCGCATCCCGGTGGGCGATGATTTCGACCCCGAGCAGGCCGAAGTCGAACTCGAGGTCCGCTTCGGGATCGACCTTCGTCGGCTGCGTGCTGCGTGGTCGGCGCTGCAGGGCGGCGACACCGGTTGACAGCCTAGGCGACTCTGACTATAGGCGACGCATCCGGGTCATGGGGGGATTCCCTTTACCCGCATATCAGAGATGAAGTGGACACGAACCGGGCTAATGCTGCCTTGTTCCTCTGTAGCTTTAACCGCAGCGAACCTCCGGTAAGGGTTCGATTGCGGAATTTTTGTGCTGCGGCGTTAGCGTCGCAACGTCGGAACCGCGGACCTACGGGGCCGCTAATAGAGTAGGATAGGGAACACAGCCCAATGCCAACGATCCAGCAGCTGATCCGCAAGCCGCGGCAGCCTAAAATTGTAAAGTCCAAGTCGCAGCACCTGGAACAGTGTCCGCAAAAGCGCGGCGTCTGCACCCGTGTGTACACCACGACCCCGAAGAAGCCGAACTCCGCTATGCGGAAAGTTGCCAAGGTTCGCCTGACCAACGGTTTCGAAGTGATCTCGTACATCCCCGGTGAGAGCCACAACCTTCAGGAACACTCTGTGGTTCTGATCCGTGGCGGCCGTGTAAAAGACCTTCCGGGTGTCCGTTATCACATCCTGCGCGGTGTTCTGGATACCCAGGGCGTCAAGAACCGTAAGCAGCGTCGTTCGAAGTACGGCGCCAAGCGTCCGAAGTAAGGAGAGACCGCAATGTCGCGTCGTCACGCCGCTGAAAAACGTGAAGTTCTACCCGACGCCAAGTTTGGCGATCGCGTTGTATCGAAGTTCATGAACAACCTGATGATCGACGGCAAGAAATCTGTCGCCGAACGCATCGTTTATAACGCATTTGAACGTATCGAGACCAAGCTGAAGAAGGCTCCGGTGGACGTGTTCCACGAAGCCCTCGACAACGTGAAGCCCTCGGTCGAAGTTCGTAGCCGCCGTGTTGGTGGTGCGACCTATCAGGTGCCGGTCGAAGTGCGCCCCGAGCGCCGCGAAGCACTGGCGATCCGCTGGCTGATCGCTGCTGCCAAGAACCGCAACGAAAACACCATGGAAGAGCGCCTGGCTGGCGAACTCCTCGACGCTGTCAACAACCGTGGTACCGCGGTCAAGAAGCGCGAAGACACCCACAAGATGGCCGACGCGAACAAAGCGTTCAGCCACTATCGCTGGTAAGGAGTTACCCGAATGGCACGCGCTTATCCGCTTACCCGCTACCGGAACTTCGGCATCATGGCCCACATCGATGCCGGCAAGACCACCACGACCGAACGTATCCTGTACTACACCGGCAAATCGCACAAAATCGGTGAAGTCCACGATGGCGCCGCCACCATGGACTGGATGGAGCAGGAACAGGAACGCGGGATCACCATCACTTCGGCTGCGACGACCACTTTCTGGCAGCGCCAGGAAGATCCGACCGCTGAAGGCACCTCGGAAACCAAGTACCGCTTCAACATCATCGACACTCCCGGCCACGTTGACTTCACCATCGAAGTCGAACGTTCGCTGGCAGTTCTCGACGGTGCGGTCTGTCTGCTGGACGCCAACGCCGGTGTTGAACCCCAGACCGAAACCGTGTGGCGTCAGGCTGACCGCTACAAGGTTCCGCGTATCGTGTTCGTCAACAAGATGGACAAGATCGGCGCTGACTTCTTCAACTGCGTTCGCATGATCAAGGACCGCACTGGCGCCACCCCGGCTCCGGTTGCTCTGCCGATCGGCGCAGAAGACAAGCTGGAAGGCATCATCGATCTGATCAAGATGGAAGAGTGGGTTTGGAAGGGCGAAGACCTTGGCGCGAGCTGGGTTCGTCAACCGATCCGCGAAGACCTGAAGGATCTGGCCGACGAATGGCGTGCCAATCTCATCGAAATCGCCGTCGAAATGGACGACGATGCGATGGAGCAGTACCTCGAAGGCAACGAGCCTGACGAAGACACCCTGCGCAGCCTGATCCGTAAGGGTACTCTGTCGCTGTCCTTCGTTCCGGTTCTGGCCGGTTCGGCCTTCAAGAACAAGGGCGTGCAGCCCCTCTTGAACGCTGTGATCGACTTCCTGCCGGGTCCGCTCGATGTGCCGGCCTACATGGGCTTTACCCCGGGTGACGAAACCGAAGAGCGTAACATTGCTCGTTCGGCAGACGACGAACAGCCGTTCGCCGCTCTGGCGTTCAAGATCATGAACGACCCCTTCGTCGGTTCGCTGACCTTTACCCGCATCTACTCCGGCGTTCTGCGTAAGGGCGACCAGATGACCAACTCGACCAAAGGCCGCAAAGAGCGCGTTGGTCGTATGATGATGATGCACTCGATCAACCGCGAGGAAATCGAAGAAGCCTTTGCAGGCGACATCATTGCTCTGGCAGGTCTGAAAGAAACCACCACGGGTGACACCCTGTGTGATCCGGCCAAGCCGGTGGTTCTCGAAACCATGACCTTCCCGGATCCGGTTATCGAAATCGCCGTGGAGCCCAAGTCCAAGGCCGACCAGGAAAAGATGGGCCTCGCCCTCGCTCGCCTGGCTGCCGAAGACCCGTCGTTCCGCGTCGAAACCGATATTGAATCGGGCCAGACCATCATGAAGGGCATGGGCGAACTTCACCTCGACATTCTCGTCGACCGTATGCGTCGTGAATTCAAGGTCGAAGCCAACATCGGTGCACCTCAGGTGGCCTACCGCGAAACCATTTCGCGTGGGACCGAGATCGACTACACGCACAAGAAGCAGACCGGTGGTACGGGTCAGTTCGCGCGCGTCAAGCTGGACATCCAGCCGACCGAGCCGGGCGAAGGTTACTCGTTCGCCAGCAAGATCGTTGGTGGTGCTGTTCCGAAGGAATACATCCCCGGCGTCGAAAAAGGCATCAAGTCCGTCATGGACTCGGGCCCGCTGGCAGGCTTCCCGGTGATCGACTTCAAGGTCTCGCTGATCGACGGCGCGTTCCACGACGTTGACTCCTCGGTACTGGCCTTCGAAATCGCAACCCGCGCTGCTATGCGTGAAGGCCTCAAGAAGGCCGGCGCCAAGCTGCTCGAGCCGATCATGAAAGTCGAAGTGGTGACCCCGGAAGAATACACCGGCGGCATCATCG
>CALMJS010000006.1 GCA_937864535.1 uncultured Paracoccaceae bacterium | reverse complement strand
CCTTGCGGCGCCAGAACCTAAATCTGGTGCGTCTACCAATTTCGCCACACCCGCGATCCGACTCGGCTTCTAGCGATTGTCGCAGACAGCTTCAAGGCGACTTTGCTGGTTTTCTATTCCGCCACTGGTCCGGTGCCGGGCAGACGATGCGGCAATCGCAACGCCGGAGGACCCGGATGCACGCCCGATCAGCCGTTCCGCCTAACCCAAACGGATAGCGCCCGGCGCATCCGGCCAGACCACCTATCATAACTGCGATCAAAGGCCGATTATCAGGTAACAACCGCGCGAAAGCCTGCATCGCTATGATCTCCTTGCTCGATATGACCTCCGATATCCGCGTCGATCAAAAGTCGACCGATGGCATTATCGCGGGGACCAATGTGATGACGATGCAGGGCGAATTGCCGGTCGAAACACTGGCCGTCGGGGACAAGATCATCACGCGCGACAGCGGCATGGCAGTCCTGCGCGAGATCCGCATCCTGACGCTGTCGGTTGCTCCGATCCGGTTCAAGGCTGGCTCGCTAGGCCACACACGGCCGGACCGCGACACTTACCTGTCCCCCGATGCCAAGGTCCACCTGCGCGATTGGCGCGCTCAGGCGCTCTATGGTAAATCATCCGTGCTGGTCTGCGCGTCGAAAATCGTCGATGGCGAATACGTTGCCCAGATGCCGTGCCGCGACGTGATGGCCTTTGAACTGGTCTTTGACCAAGAACATATCCTCTATGCCGATGGGCTAGAGGTCGGATCGTCCAGCCGTTAACGGCTAACCGATCCGCAACTGCCGGAACACGGCCGGAATTTGGTCCGGCAGATCCTCGGACATCAGGCCCGGACCAAAACTCAGTGCAGCTTCGGTGTGGAGCCAGCTCGCGTGCTTGGCCGCGTCAAAGCCGCTGAACCCGCGCGCCATCAGCCCGCCGATCAACCCCGCCAGCACATCCCCGCTCCCGGCGGTGGCCAGCCACGGCGCTGCCCGACCATAGGCGGCAGCATGGAGTGCAACCTCTTTGCCGGTTGCGATGACGGTATCTGCCCCCTTGTAGAGAACTGTGGCCCCCAGCGTTTGCGCGGCTTGATGCGCCTGGCTCCATTTAGCGGCAGGGGTTTGCGCCGCCTGCCCTGCGATCCCCTTGCGAGGCTGGGACAATTCGGGCACGAGCCGCGCAAATTCTCCGCCGTGCGGCGTCAGCACACAGGCGTCATGCAGTTTGCCCCGCAATTCGGGCGACCGCCCGATGAGGGTCAGCGCGTCTGCATCCAGAACGCAGGGTATCCGGCTCGCCAGCGCCGCGTCGATCATCGCGACCTGCCATTGCCCGAGCCCGAACCCCGGCCCGACCACCACTGCGCCGATCCGGCGATCGGCCAGCATCCGCCGCAGCGCCTTGGGGCCGTCTACCGAACGGACCATAACCGCATCCAGCCTGCTCGCGTTTTCCGCCACGGCAGCATCGGGGCAAACCAGAGTGACCAGCCCTGCGCCGACCCGCAGCGCCGCCCGCGCCGCCAGCCGCGCTGCGCCGCCATATCCCGCGCCACCAGCCAGAACGATACAATGACCATGGTCGAACTTGTGGCCCTGCGCCTTGGCAAAGGATGCAGGGACCACCGCAACCTGTTGCAGAGGCAGCCCGGCCACCTCGCCGGAAATCCCGATATCCACGATCTCGACAGCCCCGCAGCGGTCAGGGCCGTCCGCCAGCAGATGACCGGGCTTGAGCCGATGAAAGGTGACCGTCAGATCAGCCCAGCACCCTGCGCCGCCGCCCAGCACAATCCCGCGGTCCGCACAAAGCCCGGTCGGCACATCGACCGCCACCACCATCGGCCGCTTGGTGTGCGGGCGCTCATCCTCGGGCGGAAACGCATCCGCGACAACGGCAGGCAGGTCCACAGGCCGCGACAATCCGATGCCGAACATCGCATCGACAATCAGATCGTAGCCCCTCCAGTCCTCGGCTTTCTTTGGCCCGGCAACACGCTGCGTCACCCAAAGATCGTGAAAATAGGCCGCATCTGCCGGCAGGTTCTCTGCCCCCCAAGGGGCGCTCACCTCGACCTCCCAGCCCAGATCGAGCAGGGTCACCGCAATGACATATCCGTCGCCGCCATTGTTTCCCGGACCACACAGAACCTTCGCCCGCTTTGGTCCTTGCGACAGACGGGGCCATCGTGCCAGACAGGCCCTGACCACGCCCTGACCGGCCAGGAACATCAGCGTCCGCCCGTCCACAGCGTCGGAAGAGATCGCCGTCTGCTCAATGGCGCGCATTTGGGCAGTCGTCAGCACTTGGATCATTCGCTGATCAGGAAAAGTTTTCAAACCGCCCATTAAGACACCATCTTGCACAATATTTAATCACAGCATATGGAATCGCGCCATGGAAAGCCTATGCGTCATCCTACCTGATTGTACATGCCGTGCAGCCATGTTCTGACGCCCAAGGAACACCTACGTGGAGGGAGTCGCGACCATGAAAAAGATTGAAGCGATCATCAAGCCGTTCAAGCTCGATGAAGTCAAGGAAGCACTGCAAGAAGCTGGTGTTCAGGGTCTATCTGTCGTCGAAGTCAAAGGCTTTGGCCGTCAGAAAGGCCATACCGAACTGTATCGTGGTGCCGAATACGTGGTCGACTTCCTGCCGAAGGTTAAGATCGAGGTCGTTCTGGCCGACGATCAGGTCGATGGCGCGATTGCTGCGATCATCGGTGCCGCCAAGACCGACAAAATCGGTGATGGCAAAATTTTCGTATCGTCCGTGGAACAGGCGATCCGCATCCGGACCGGCGAGTCGGGCGACGACGCGCTCTAAACCCGGCCCAGAATTCAATCCAAGAGGAAATCAGGGATGAACAACCAAGAAGTTCTCGCACTCATCAAGGATGAGGACGTCCAGTACGTCGACATCCGCTTTACCGACCCCAAGGGCAAACTCCAGCACGTGACGGTTGTTGCTGATCTGGTTGACGAAGACTTCCTCGAAGAAGGCTTCATGTTTGACGGTTCGTCCATCGCTGGCTGGAAGTCGATCGACCAGTCGGACATGAAACTGATGGCAGATGCCTCGTCGGCTTATCTGGACCCCTTCTACGCTGAAAAGACCCTCTGCATTCACTGCGACGTGGTCGAGCCGGACACGGGCGAAGCCTATGACCGCTGCCCGCGTCAGATCGCCAAGAAAGCCGAAGCCTACCTCAAGGCCTCGGGCGTTGGCGACACCGCCTACTTTGGCCCGGAAGCCGAATTCTTCCTGTTCGACAACGTGCGTTACTCGGTCACCCCGGCCAAGGTTTCGTACCAGATCGACGCCGAAGCCGCAGCCTGGAACACCGACGCTGAAATCGAAGGCGGCAACCTCGCGCACCGCGCTGGCCACAAGGGCGGCTACTTCCCGGTGAACCCGGTTGACGAAGCCCAGGACATCCGTGGCGAAATGCTGTCGACCATGAAGCGCATGGGCATCAAGGTTGACAAGCACCACCACGAAGTGGCGACCTGTCAGCACGAACTGGGCATGATCTTCGGCGGCCTCACCGAGCAGGCCGACAACATCCAGAAATACAAATACGTGATCCACAACGTGGCCCACGCCTATGGCAAGACCGTGACCTTCATGCCCAAGCCCATGAAGGGCGACAACGGCTCGGGCATGCACGTGAACATGTCGATCTGGAAAGACGGCAAGCCGCTGTTCGCTGGCGACCAGTATGCTGACCTCTCCGAAGAAGCCCTGTTCTTCATCGGCGGCATCCTCAAGCACGCCAAGGCGCTAAACGCCCTGACCAACCCGTCCACCAACTCCTACAAGCGTCTGATTCCGGGCTTCGAAGCTCCGGTTCTGCGTGCGTATTCGGCTCGCAACCGTTCGGGCTGCGTCCGTATTCCGTGGACTGAATCGCCGAAGGCCAAGCGCGTTGAAGCCCGCTTCCCCGATCCGGCCGCCAACCCCTACATGGCATTCGCTGCCCTGCTGATGGCAGGCATCGACGGCATCAAGAACAAGATCCACCCGGGCGCCGCTTCGGACAAGGACCTGTACGACCTGCCGCCGGAAGAACTGGCCGAAATCCCGACCGTTTGCGGCTCGCTCCGCGAAGCTCTGGAAGAGCTGGAAAAGGACATGGACTTCCTGCTGGCTGGCGACGTGTTCACCAAGGATCAGCTGGATGCCTACATCGGCCTCAAGTGGGAAGAAGTGTACGCCTACGAGCACACTCCGCACCCGGTCGAGTACCAGATGTACTACAGCTGCTAATCAGCGGCGAATTTACGGAAAAGGCGCCCTCGGGCGCCTTTTTTGTTGCTGCATCGGATCGCGATCGTTCAGCCCCCGCGCCATGGAGAGCACTGCCCTACGAGGACACAGGGCGTCGGGTCATCGTCGTATGGATGGCAAACAGGACGGCGTCGGTCTGTGGCAAACGAAGGACGGTCTGTCGTTCGCTGCGCTCGAATTCGGCAGTTTCCTCGCGATAGGGACGCGGGTCGCCCTCTTTGCGCACATGGAACAATTCCGGGTCGTCGTAGGTATGCAAATTGGCGCGCCAGATCGGTTTACCGGGCTGGACACCATCGAACAAACGCTGGACCCGCCGGGCGATATCCTCGGTATAGGGCTTCACGGGGACATGTATCCGTGTCAGCGGATGGCCCAGTTTTTGCGCCAAAGTCCACGCCGCAGGGAAACACAGGACCGCCGCTGTCAGGACATGCTCTTCGCCGCGTTTTTGCAGCAGACAGAGGTCCTCTTGCAGCAGGTGCGATAGTGTTCCCAGCGGATCGCTGTCATCCAGCCTGACCATCTCGCCGTCGGGCCGGACGACCTGCCCGCTTTCGACGGTAAAGCCGACGTTTGGCAATTCCGCCAGCACCACCGAGAGCAGTTCCAGACAGGCTGCCTCTGCCCCCGCAACCTGACCGATGACCCGCTCGCGTTGATGCGCGACCAGTTGCGCCTTATAGGCCAGTTGACCGGCATAGGCGTCATCCACGGTGATCCATGACCGGCCCACGACAGGGCGCATCGCGGGCAATCGCGACATGGCGACCTGCCGCTGTTCGTCAGAGAGGTGAGCTTGTAAAATCGGGGGTGTCATACCGCCACCCTGCCGCCATTTGATCAAAAGCAAAAGCCGATTCTCGCGGCTTTTGCCGAACTTTCGTCTCCGGTAGCAGCACGGGCCTCTCAGGCCGGAGCATACTCCGAAATCGAGGTGTAATCCTTGCGCGGGCCCTTGACCGTCCAGATCGCGCGCCATTGCGGCCAATTGGTAAAATCGTATTCGACGCGATAGCGATCCGAACCACACTGGTGGTCGCTGCCCTGATGCAGACCTTCGGGGACAAAGTCATGGAACGGGCGACCATCGGTAAACGCCACTTTGACCACGGCCTCGTCAAAGGCCCACTGATAGGCGCGGCTCGCCTCCAGCGGGGCCGAGTCGCCAAATCGCAGCTCGCCCGTTTCGCGATAGGTCAGCGTCCCGTCCTGCACCGGCACCAGAATCGCCTCTCCCTCGAGTTCTCCCTCGATCCGCAAGCGGCGATCTTCGATCCGCCGAGTGAGCCGCCACTGTCCCTGAAAATCTTGCGCACGCAAATGCTTCATACCCGCACTCCCGATTCCGGGGCGATCAACATCGCCCACAACTCTACTCTTTCGCGAAAGTGTAACATCGTCACGACTTTCCCGACATTTGACCACCCATTTGCGTCAATTTTTATGGGTCCCTTGAGACTTGGGGTTCCCTGCACTATGAGGCGGCAACCGTTTCCTGACGAAAGGTCGCTGCCGATGATCCCCCGTTACGCCCGCCCCGATATGGTTGCCATTTGGGAACCGCAGACCCGGTTCAAAATCTGGTACGAAATCGAAGCCCATGCCTGTGACGCTCAGGCTGCCTTGGGGGTGATCCCGCAGGAAAACGCCGATGCCGTCTGGAAGGCCAAGGATGTCGAATTCGACGTCGCCCGGATCGACGAAATCGAAGCCGTGACCAAACATGACGTCATCGCGTTTCTGACGCACCTTGCCGAACATGTCGGATCGGAAGAGGCCCGTTTCGTCCATCAGGGCATGACCTCTTCGGACGTTCTGGACACCTGCCTGAACATCCAGCTGGTCCGCGCCGCCGATATTTTGATCAAAGATATCGAGGCCCTTCTCGCCGCGCTCAAGCGCCGCGCGATGGAGCATAAATTCTCGGTCCGCGTTGGCCGGTCGCACGGCATTCACGCCGAACCGACCACCATGGGCCTGACCTTTGCCCGCTTCTATGCCGAAATGGACCGCAACCTTGCCCGCCTGAAACTGGCGCGCGAAGAGGTCTCGACCGGTGCGATTTCCGGCGCTGTCGGCACCTTTGCCAACATCGACCCCCGCGTCGAAGAGCACGTCTGCGAAAAGCTGGGCCTGCGCCCCGAGCCGATCAGCACGCAGGTGATCCCGCGTGACCGTCACGCGATGTTCTTTGCCACGCTCGGCGTGATCGCGTCGTCGATCGAAAACGTCGCCATCGAAATCCGCCACATGCAGCGGACCGAAGTGCTGGAAGGCGCGGAATTCTTCTCGATGGGACAAAAGGGTTCGTCGGCAATGCCGCACAAGAAGAACCCGGTCCTGACCGAAAACCTGACCGGCCTTGCCCGTCTGGTGCGGATGACCGTGATCCCTGCGATGGAAAACGTGGCGCTCTGGCACGAACGCGATATCTCGCACTCTTCGGTCGAACGCGGGATTGGCCCCGATGCGACCATCACGCTGGATTTCGCCCTGAACCGTCTGACCGGCGTCGTGGACAAGATGCTCGTGTTCCCGCAGAACATGCTGGACAACATGAACAAGTTCCCCGGCCTCGTGATGTCGCAGCGCGTGCTTCTGGCGCTGACGCAGGCTGGCGTATCGCGCGAAGACGCCTATGTCATGGTTCAGCGCAATGCGCTCAAGGTCTGGGAAGATCGCGTCGATTTCCGCGAACAGCTCTTGGCCGATGCCGATGTCGTTCAGGCGCTCGGCGTCGAGGCGATCAACGAAAAGTTCGACATGGACTACCACACCAAGCACGTAGACACTATCTTCCGTCGCGTGTTCGGGGAATAAGCCCCTCAACTGGGCGCATCGCACGGTGCGCCCATTCCTAACCGGAGAAAGCATATGGCAAAGGTCTTTATCGACGGCGAAGCAGGCACCACTGGTCTGCAGATCCGCGAACGTCTGGCACCGCGCGCTGACATCACCTTGGTGTCGGTCGATGCAGCACGACGCAAAGACCCTGCCGCCCGCGCCGAAGCCTTTGCCGAGGCCGATATCGCCATTCTCTGTCTGCCCGACGAAGCCGCGATCGAGGCTGTTGCCCTCGCGGGGGATAGCTGCCGGATCGTCGACGCTTCGACCGCGCATCGCGTGGCCGATGACTGGGTCTATGGCATGGCCGAATTGCCGGGTCAGCGCGATCTGATCCGCACGGCACAGCGGGTTTCCAATGTCGGTTGCTATGCGACCGGATCGATTTCCATCGTCCGCCCGCTGGTTGACGCCGGGATTCTGGCGCCTGAAACCACCGTGGTCCTGACCGGGGTCTCCGGCTATTCCGGCGGCGGCAAATCGATGATCGCGGAATTTGAAAACGGTACCGCCGCCGATCATTTCCTCTATGCGACGGGCCAGTCCCATAAACACGTGCCGGAAATCATGAAGTACGGTCGCCTGACCCGTCAGCCTGCGTTCCAGCCGGCGGTTGGCAATTACGCACAGGGCATGATCTGCCAGTTGCACCTGCACCGCAAGGACATCGGCGGCGCCGATATCGCCCGCGTGACCGAAGCCCTGACCGCATTTTACGCGGGCGAACAGTTCATCAACGTGGTGCCCGCCCCTGCCCGTCTGGACGCGACGGTCAACAACGGGACAAACCGGCTGGATATTTCGGTACATGGCAACGACAAGGCCGGGATCATCACCGTCACCGCGACCCTCGACAACCTTGGCAAGGGCGCGTCCGGCTGTGCGATCCAGAATATGAACCTGATGATCGGCGCGCCCGAAGAGGCCGGCCTCTAACATCACACCAGAAAAACCCGCCCCCACCTGGGCGGGTTTTTTGTCAGATCAATCCAAATGTACTGGCCATCGACGCCGCCTGTGCACTGGTGGCGGCGCCCAGTTTGACCTTGGCACTCTTGAGCCTTTGTTTCACAGCGCCCTCGCTGACACCCAGTTCATAGGCAATCTGCTTGAGCCGCAGACCGTCCCGCACCATGCCCAAGGCCTCGGTCTCGGCGGCGGTAATGTTGGCAGGTGGTGCGCTGCGACGGTGCATCATCTGGACCAACCGGTGCAGCCGATCGATTTCCGCAGTCGTGAATTCGCGATCAGACCGGGCAAACATCCCAAAGGACCGTTCGCGGGCTGCAATGGAAATGACCGTGCCAAAGATCAGTTTGAAATCCCGGGCCTTGTTCAGGACTTCGATCTCCTGGGCATCCGGCGTCAGATCCGACCACCGGACCCAGCCGGTATTCGCATAGGCCCAGCGCACCACCGGATCGCGCATCACATAGCTGTTGCGGGCGTAATGTCTGACCCAGTCCCGCGGCAGACAGTTCACCTCGTCCGTCGGAAACGCAAACCCCAACCGCAGCGCCAGATAATAGCCCGCCGGCGCCAGATCGCGCAATTCGACCGACACGTCATCCTCTATGTGCCTTGCTTGGTTCAACCAAGGTCTCCGAATAAATATGTTTTTAGTTTGCAGCAGCAGGGGGTATAGCCAACCCATGACGCATTCTAGCTGTCCCCACCACGCCAAAGCAACCTTAACGCGAAATCAATTTGCTACAAAATGTCACTCTTGCCTGATTTGATGCAAACCTTTGACGCCTTGCGCAGTCTGGCCCCCAGCGGGTTTACGGCTGCCTGCCATATCAGGTTCACAACGCCCAGCATGATGTTCCAAACCTATCCCGTGGACTGGATCACGCTCTATGGCCAAAACGGTTGGGTGATGTCCGATCCCACGGTGCGTTGGGCATTTGGCAACTTCGGTGCGATTCGCTGGTCGGATATCCCTTTGCCCGATCCCAAGGATATCCTTGGACAGGCGGCGACCTATGGTCTGGTGCATGGGGTCATTTTTGCGACCGGCGCAGACGATGACCGCACGATTTCGGGTATTGCGCGCGCCGACCGCCCCTATCTCGACAGCGAAATCGCCGAGGCCACGGTACTGGTCGGACGCATTCATCACCTGACCGACCAGCACATGGGACTTCCGGAGGGTCTGTCAGAGGCCCTGACCCAGGCGCGTATCCTGCACAAACTGCATTAGGCTCCGGCGTCGCTTACCAATCGTTTAGGAAGATCGGCTAGACCGGTATCCGGACGAGACGGAGACGACGATGCCAGATGGATCGCGCATGTTGCGGGGCCAGACACTCACCCGGCGCCAGAAGGCGGCGATTGTGGTGCAGGTATTGCTGTCAGAAGGGCAGCCTCTCGACCTGTCAGAACTGCCAGAGGACCATCAGCTCGCCCTGACCCGCGATCTGGGCACAATCGGGGCGATCGACCGAACCACCGTCGATGCGATTATCGCCGAATTCGTTGACGAGCTAGAACAAACCGGGCTCAGCGGACCCGGCGGTGTCTCGGCCGCGCTGGCGGCACTGTCGGGCGCGCTCAGCCCGAATGTCTCCACCCGACTGAAAAACGAAATATCCGGCGGCGACCCGTGGCAGGCTATTCTTGGCCTGACCAGCGATGAACTGCTGCCGCTGATGTCACTCGAATCCCATGAGGTCGCTGCGATCACCCTGTCCAAACTCCCCGTCCCCAAGGCGGCGGAACTGCTAGGTAAATTGCCCGGAGATCAGGCGCGTCGCATCACCTATTCCATGTCACTGACCGCTCAGGTCCGGCCAGAGATTGTCCGGCAGATCGGTGCAACCCTTTCGTCCGACTATGTCGAACGGCGACAGGCCTCGTCACTCCATCCGCCTCCGCAGCGGCTCGGCGCGATCCTCACCCTCGCCCAGACCGCAACGCGCGACAGCCTGTTGGCCGACCTCGGCGCAGAGGATACCAAATTCGCCGAGGACGTGCGGCGGGCCATCTTTACCTTTGCCGACCTGCCCAAACGGGTGTCGGCACCCGACGTCCCCAAAGTCATCCGCGCCGTAGACACCGCCACTCTGACCGTCGCCTTGGCCCATGCGGCTGCGATCGGCGGTCCGCTGGCCGCTGCGGCGGACTATCTTTTGGCAAATACGTCGCAACGTATGGCCAGTGCCCTGCGCGACGAGGTCGAGAGCCTGCCGAAACCCAAAGCCGCGGATGGCGAGGCCGCACAGGCAGAGGTGATCGCCGCGATCCGCGCTCTGGCGGACGACGGCACCATCACGCTGTTTTCCGCCGAAGACGAGGAGACCTGACCCTGACTTGAGAAACGGCGCCGTCATCGTTATCTGGTCCTTAACGATTGAGAGGACAGGTATGTCTGAGGCACAAACCGACAAGGGCAAATTCGCAGACACTGTCGTCGATTTGGCGCTGCGCGGGATCATCAGCGGGCTGCTACGCATACCATACGAGCGCCGCATCCCGTTCATGGGCACCATCGTGCGGCGCGGCATCGGCCCCCTTGCCGGCTATCGCCGGCGGGCGCTGCGCCACCTCAACGAGATCTGGCCCGAGCTGTCCGATCAAGAGCGCGCGCGCATTGCCGACGGTGTGCTGGACAATTTTGGCCGAACGTTCATCGAAAACTATTCCTGGCGGGAATTCGGCAGCCGGCTCGGCACCGCGACGGTCACGGGCGACGGTTTGGCTGCGGTCGCACAGGCCGCAGAGCGCAACCAGCCTGTGCTGTTTGTCACAGGGCATTTCGGCAACCACGAAGCCCCGCGGCAGGTTCTGACCGCCAGAGGGTATAAGATCGGCGGGCTCTACCGGCCGATGAAGAACCAGAAATTCAACGATCACTACGCCAAAACGATGACCGAAATGTCTGGCCCTGTCTTTGCCCAGGGGCGCAAAGGCACCGCCGGCTTTGCCCGCTATCTGCGCGAAGGGGGCATGGGCACGTTGTTGTTCGATGTGGCCGTCCCTGACGGGGTCGAGGTGGATTTTCTGGGTAAACCCACGATGACGGCGACCTCTGCCGCCGATCTTGCGCTGCGCCTAAACGCGGTGATGATCCCCTATTTCGGCATTCGCCAGCCGGACGGCCTGTCATTCGAGGTCGCTATCGAGGCGCCGATTGCGTCCACCGATCCGGCAACGATGATGACAGAGGCCACGGCGCGACTGGCTGCGCGGGTCAGGCAGAACCCGGAACAGTGGTTCTGGGTGCATAACCGCTGGAAGCCTCAGAAGGCACGCTCTGCCGCAACGATCAGTCCTGGCCCCGGTTCCTGAACAATCACGACGACCGGATCTGATCCCGGCACGTCGATATCCATCGTCAGGGGCTCGTCGGGTTGCCATTCGGCAACCGGTTCCCAACTGGTGACGATATTGCTGTAGGTTACCGATTTTCCTGCATTTTCACCGCCGAGAATATCAATCTGCTCTTGCGCCGTATACCGGACGACCTGCACGATCAGCGGCGTTGCAAAACTCTGCGTGCTGACGGCCTCGACGCTGAGGTCTTCACCCGACCGCTTCAGCGTCAGATCTACTCCCGGCACCTGCGCGGCGAGCCTGCGGACCCCCTCGGCGATTTCCATCGGATGGGCACCGACCACATGGTCGACACCGCCAATGATGAACTGCGGGGTATAGATCGACCGCGCCCCGGCAATGCGGGCGTAGTTTTTCTGCCGGTCGGTGAATTTCGGCTGCGCGAACTGATCGACCCAGCCGATGTAATCCCAGTAATCCACATGCAGCGCCAGCGCGATAATCTCTTGGTTATCGGCCAACTCTTCCAGTAGCTCATCCGCCGCAGGACAGGATGAGCACCCCTGCGAGGTAAACAGTTCGACCACCACGGCATGATCGTCGGCCTGCACGGCGGTTGCGCCGCCCAAACAGACGCCCGCACACAGGGCAAACCTAATCATTCCGGTCCGGGTGTTCATCATGCAGTCCAATGTGGTGGTCCCGTTTTTCTACTCCATTGCAGGTGCAATCACCAATCAACGAATTGCGAGTCTGTTGTCATGTCCGCGCGCCTGTGTCCGAACCGCCCCACAAAGCGGCAAACGTGATGAAAATCACCGCAGCGACGAAGGGCCACGGCTGTGTTAATCGCGCCGAAATCCTTTTATTTCATTGAGGCGTCAGCCACCCTCGACAAGTTTTGTGTGCAATGGTATACATTTCACCACACAGCCCCTTGATCGAATTCCCGGCTTGGGGCAAAAGCAGCGCGAACTCAGCCAAACGCCAACAAAAGGACGTATCCCATGCCCATTCAGGTCGGCCAAGATACCGCCAAGACCCGCCGCACCCTCAAGGTCGGTGGTCAGTCGGTCGCTTACTACTCTATCCCCGCCGCGCAAGCCGCTGGCCTTGGTGATTTCTCCAAGCTGCCCGCCTCGCTCAAGGTGGTTCTCGAAAACCTCCTGCGTTTCGAAGACAACGGTTTCTCCGTCTCGGTCGACGATATCAAGGCATTCGGGGAATGGGCTGCCAAGGGCGGCAACAACCCGCGCGAAATCGCCTACCGTCCCGCCCGCGTTCTGATGCAGGACTTTACCGGCGTTCCGGCCGTGGTTGACCTCGCAGCGATGCGCGATGGCATCAAGGCATTGGGCGGCGACCCCAAGAAAATCAACCCGCTGGTTCCCGTCGACCTCGTGATCGACCACTCGGTCATGATCGACGAGTTCGGCAACCCGCGCGCCTTCCAGAAAAACGTCGATCTGGAATACGAACGCAATATGGAGCGTTACCAGTTCCTCAAGTGGGGCCAGAACGCCTTTAACAACTTCCGCGTTGTTCCGCCGGGCACCGGCATTTGCCACCAGGTGAACGTGGAATATCTGGCGCAGACTGTCTGGACCGACGTTGATCAGGGCGGCGAAACCGTTGCCTATCCGGACACGCTGGTCGGCACCGACTCGCACACCACGATGGTCAACGGCATGGCCGTTCTGGGCTGGGGCGTTGGCGGTATCGAAGCCGAAGCCGCGATGCTCGGTCAGCCGATCTCGATGCTGATCCCCGAAGTCGTCGGGTTCAAGCTGACCGGCAAACTGGTCGAAGGCTGCACCGGCACCGACCTCGTTCTCAAAGTCGTTCAAATGCTGCGCAAACACGGCGTGGTTGGCAAATTCGTCGAATTCTACGGCGAAGGCCTCGACAACCTGCCGCTGGCCCAGCGTTCGACCATCGCCAACATGGCGCCGGAATATGGCGCGACCTGTGGCTTCTTCCCGATCGACGATGAAACCCTGCGCTACCTGCGCCAGACCGGCCGCGACGAAGACCGTATCGCCCTCGTCGAAGCCTACGCCAAGGAAAACGGGTACTGGCGCGGTGCGGATTACGCCCCGATCTACTCCTCGACCCTCGAACTGGACATGGCGACCATCGTTCCGGCGATCTCGGGCCCCAAGCGTCCGCAGGACTACCTGCCGCTGACCGACTCCGCTGGCACCTTTGCCAAGATCGTCGACGAATATCGCGCCTCCAAGAATGCAGAGCCTGGTATCAAGTCGGTTGCCGTTGAGGGCAAAGACTACAAGGTCGGCGACGGTTCGGTCGTGATCGCCTCGATCACCTCCTGCACCAACACCTCGAACCCCTATGTGCTG
>CALMJS010000005.1 GCA_937864535.1 uncultured Paracoccaceae bacterium | reverse complement strand
GGACCAGACGCCGGTTCCGACTGAAACGTCGTTTCCGTCCCGACCCAATCTCCAGCAACCAAGTGACGGCCGTGTAAATCATATGTCATTGATAACAAGCTCATTGTTAGCAGTCCTTCGACTTGACGACCGGATCGGCGGTGAACATCCCGCCCTGCCAGAGGACATCCGGCGCGTCCGCCGGGCGCTGTGGCAGGCGCTCGATCTCATCTCGGTAGGTTTCGCTATTGTCCTCAGGCGCCCATCCCAGCCAGTCGAGATGGCTGTTATCCCACCATCCGCCGGAGTTGGCAGAGGCACCCCAGATGATCGGACATCCCAGGGCAGGCACGGCAAAGACACGTTCTATCAACCGACAAAAATCGTCATAGCTGAACCAGGTTGCCATCATGCGCCGATCGACGGGCCGTTCAAAGCAGGAGCCGATCCTGACAATCGCAGTCTCTTGTCCGAATTTGGCGTGGTACATCTGCGCGACGGCTTCGCCATAGACCTTGGATATTCCGTACCAGCCGTCGGGGCGCGTTGGCATGTCGGCCGTGAGGCGGGTCGTTTGCGGATAAAACCCGATGGTGTGGTTCGAACTGGCAAAGACGATCCGGGGCTGGCCGGACATGCGCGCCGCCTCATAGAGGTTGTGGACCCCGCGGATGTTGGCGGCCTCGATGAGGTCATAGGATTTTTCGACAGACACGCCGCCCAGATGCAGGATGCCATCGCAGTCTTTGACCAAGGCATGGACCGTGGCCTCGTCGGCCAGATCGCAGATGATGGCTTCTTCGTTATCGGCAATCGGGTCCATCGGCACGATGTCAGAGATGCGGATGGACTGTGCCAAATGGCTCAGGCGTTTTCGCGCCATTTTGCCTACGCCCCCGGCAGCGCCGGTGATCAAAAGTCGTTTCATCAGTTACTCCATCAGGCCGGGCAGGGTCATCGAAAACGAAGGGATATAGGTCACCAGCATAAGAGCCAGGAGCACGGCCAGGTAGAAGGGCCAGATCGTCTTGACGGTTTGTTCAATCCTGACTTTGCCGACGACGCAGCCGACGAACAGACATGCGCCAACCGGCGGGGTGCACAGCCCCAGTCCAAGGTTCATCATCAGGATGACACCGAACTGGATGGGATCCATTCCCAGACCAACGACAACCGGCAGGAATATCGGGGTGCAAATCAGGATCAGCGCAGCCATGTCCATGATCATACCCAGAACCAACAAGATCAGGTTGATCAGCAGCAGGATAACAATGGGATTGTCGCTGAGCCCTGTGACCAAATCAGCCAGAAGGTTCGGGACCCGATAAAGTGCAAGCATGTAGGAAAACGCAGAGGCGGTTGCCACCAGCATCATCACCAGCGCAGTCGTGCGAACAGAGGTGATCACCGCGGTCTTGAACGCCGACCAGGACAGTTCGCGATAGACCAGCGCAGTTACCAAAATCGCCCAGATCGCGCCGAATGCGCCGCTTTCGGTCACGGTCATGACACCGGATAGCACGCCGCCGACGATGATGATCGCTGTCATCAGGCCCGGAAGTGCGACGATAAAGGACAACATGAGCGTGCGCCAGCCGGGGAATTTTTCCGCCGGATAGCCCCGCTTGACCGCGACGAGATAGGCAGCGACAGCAAGGCACAGACACATCAAAACGCCCGGAATAATGCCTGCAATGAACAGTTTCGACACGGACAGGCCGCCCGCAGCCACTGCAAACAGGATCATGTTGTGTGACGGCGGAATGACGACCCCGGCGATCGAGGATGTCACTGTCACGTTCACCGCATAATCGGCGTCATAGCCTTTGTCCTTCATCACCGGGATCAGGATCGACCCCAGAGCGGAGGTGTCCGCCACCGCAGACCCGGAAATTCCGCCAAAGAGCATCGACGAGAACACGTTGACAACGCCCAGACCGCCGCGGACCGACCCGACCGCAGAGGCGGCGAGCTTGACCAGACGGGTAGCAATCCCGCCCTGCATCATCAGTTCGCCAGCGAAAATGAAAAAAGGAATAGCCAACAGAGAGAAGACCGAAATACCCGACAAGACCCGCTGAAACCCGATAAAGAGGGGCAGTCCTTCGTAGATAAAGCCGCCAACCGCCGCCAGTCCGAGGGCAAAGGCCACCGGCATACCGGCAATGAGGCCGAGGGCGAAAAGCCCAAAGAGGATGGACAGTCCCATTTAAAGTGCCTTTTTGTCAGATGTCAGGGCTTGGGCCAGATGGAACAGCGAGAAAACGACAGTAAGTCCGCCGCAGAGCGACATTGGCACTGCACGCCATCCCTCGTTAACGCCGAGCATCGGAATGATGCGGGGCCAGGTGGTAGCCGCAAGCGTCTTGCCGTGCCAAGCGAGCAGGCCGCCGAATGCGATCATTCCAAGGATTGAGAGGATTTCGAGAGGTTTCTGTATCGGAACCGGGAGCCTCTCTCGAATGAAATCAACGGACAGATGGCTCTTGTACCAAACCCCGGCGGCCGCGCCCAAGAACGTGATCCAGACCACGAGCAAGAGCGAAAGTTGTTCGACCCATGTCGGGGTGTCGTTCAGGACATAACGCCCGTAGACCAGCCAGCCAAAAATCACGATCAAAGTTACGAGTTGTACGCCCGCGACGCTGAGACAGAGCCATGCAATGCCGTCCAGAACGCGAGCCAGGGCGCCGCTTTCGCGCGCCGAAGATGGGTGAGTTTCCATTCCAGTCGTCCTGAAAATGGAGCCGCCAGGGGCGGCTCCGATGGGCTTATTGATAGGACTTGATCTGAGCGATCAGCGGTTCCAGATCCGGGTTGGACGCAATAAACGCGGCATAGATCGGCTCCATGGCCGACTGGAAGGCGACCGGATCGGCCACTTCGTTCACCGCAACGCCAGCAGCTTCGACCTTGGCGCGGCTCTCAAGTTCGCGTGCGGCCCAGAGTTCGCGCTGGACCTTGGCAGCGTCGATCGCTGCTTGTCTGATGATTTCCTGATCAGCCTCAGACAACTCGTTCCAGGTAGAGGTCGCGACGCAGAGGCATTCGGGGATAATCAGGTGATTGGTGATCGAATAATACTTGGCGACTTCGTAGTGGTTCGAGCTCTCGTATGATGGGTAGTTGTTTTCTGCCCCGTCGATCACGCCGGTTTGCAGCGACTGATAGACTTCACCATAGGCCATCGGGGTCGCATTGCCGCCCAGCACGTCAACCATCTGCACGTAGAGATCGTTGTTCATCACGCGGAACTTCATGCCGTCCATATCTGCCGGCGAGGTGATCGGGTGTTTGCTGTTGTAGAAGCTGCGCGAGCCACTGTCGAACCAAGACAGGGCAACAATTCCAGCTTCGGACAATGCAGCCGAGAGGGTTGCGCCGACGTCACCGTCCATCGCGCGGTGCATGTGATCAACGTTCGCAAAGACAAACGGTAGAGACAACACATTGGTTGCAGGGACAATTTCACCCATCGGCCCCATGTTGAAGTTCGCCCAGTCAAGGGCGCCGGAGCGGAGTTGCTCAATCGCATCTGGCTGGCTGCCGAGAATGCCGTTTGCATAGACGGTCGGCTCAACGCGGCCTTCGGTGGCGGTGGCTACGGCGTCTGCAAAGGACTGCATCGCGACGGTATTCGGGTAATCTTCGGGATGGATCGCCCAGCCGCGCCATTCGTCGGCGGATGCGGAAACCGCGAGTGCCGACAGGATCGCCACAGTGGACGTTCCCAAAAAGCTTTGGAATTTGGTCATGTTTCTCTCCTCCATAGTGCCGCAACAGCGGGCATGGAGCAGAGTATGTCAATTTGTATGATGAGTTGTCAACATGTAGTATGAATTGGCGAGGATGCGTGCCTTCAGGCTGCGGAATGTTGAAAAACCGACCGCTTTTCAACGGACTATCCCGCGTTTTTCTACTGTCGCAGTGATCCGGGAGTGGAGTTGTCAGATATCTTTGGTGCTCGCGGCGCTGGTATGGAGCGGTTTGGGCGTAGGATTTTGCGGGTTCGGCTCTCCCTGCCTGCCTTATCCCGCAGACGATTCTGTCGCGATGCCGGACCTTGAAATCCGGATCCCGTTGGTCTGCTCATCGCTGCCAACATGGCTCCGCCAGAGGCTGTCCCCCTATCGCCCTTTGGTCGATGCTTTGCCTTTTGTAGCGCGTCTCTGTAGGCCATTGGCCGAGGGGCGTGCCTTGGTTGCATTTCCGGGGCAGCGGCAGGTTTCCATGACTTGTTTATGAATGTCGCGTGTGGCTACGTTGAGGTGCAACAGGCGCCTTAGACGTCGCCTATTGCGCGAGCTTTTATGTCGCATTGGTCAAATTCATGACTGTCTGATTGTCGATTACAGATTTTTGGAGATGTTAAGAGTGATGAAAGTCAGAAATTCCCTATTGATGTTTGCCGTTTCCTGCGCGGCGCTCACCGCGTCAGGCGTTTGTGCAACCACGATTGACGAGACAAAATTGACCGCCGATGACGCCTTCGTGCTTGATTATTTTGGCTTTTCTGTCGCTATGTCTGGGGCCACGGTGATTGTCGGTTCCATGCTAGATGATGACAATGGCAACGATAGCGGCTCGGCCTATTTGTTCGATACCGCGACGGGTACGCAGATCGCCAAGTTGACCGCGAGCGATGGAACGGCAAATGACTATTTCGGTCGTTCCGTCGCAGTCTCTGGCACAACGGCCATTGTTGGTAACGCGAGCGGCGCGGCCTATCTGTTTGACGTGCTGACCGGCGCACAAATCGCCAAGCTGACCGCCGGAGATGTCGCGCCGGTTGACTCTTTCGGCAGATCTGTCGCGATCTCTGGCACGACGGCCATTGTGGGAGCTAATGGCGACGATGGCAGCGCCACGCATAGCGGTGCAGCCTATCTGATTGACGTGCTGACCGGCACACAGATCGCCAAACTGACCGCCAGCGACGGCGCGGCCGATGACAGTTTTGGCATTTCTGTGGCAATCTCGGGGACGACGGCTATCGTTGGCGCGATGTTTGATGACGACAACGGAACCAGCACTGGTGCTGCCTATCTTTTCGACACAGTAACGGGCGCGCAAATCGGTAAGCTAACGGCCAGCGATGGAGCGGCGAATGACTGGTTCGGTGGTTCAGTTGCCATTTCGGGGACAACTGCGATCGTGGGGGCTGTGGGTAATAACGGCAATGCGAATGATAGCGGCTCTGCCTATCTGTTCGACTTGGTGACGGGCGCCCAGATCGCCAAGCTGACCGCCAGCGATGGCGCGGCTGCTGACTTTTTTGGCCATTCTGTCGCGATCTCGGGGACTACGGCGATAGTCGGAGCCTACCGCAATAGTGGCAATAGCTATGGTAGCGGGTCCGCATATTTGTTCGACACAGTGACCGGCGCACAAATCGCCAAGTTGGCCGCCGGTGATTACTCGTCAACCGGTTATTTCGGCTATTCCGTGGCAATATCGGGAACTTCGGCGACTGTAGGTGCCTATGGTGCCAGCAGCGAACAGCAGGAATCTAGCGGCGCTGCCTATCTCTATAACTTTGCCGAGCCGCTGCCTGCCGTGCCGCTGCCGGCGGGTGTCTGGCTGTTGAGTGCCGCGCTTGGCGGGCTGAGCGTACTGCGTCGTGGGCGCCGCGCATGATCGCGCCGTTGGGTCTGGCGTGCGTCGTCGCGACACTTGGCGCGGCGGCCGTGTCTGCCGACACCCCGCCGCGCTGTCTGGTGACTGGTCAGATGGCTGTATCGACATGGCTCGACCTGCTGGGTGGGCTGGCGACGGCCAAGGCCGAAGACGTTGATCCGGCGATCCACCGCCTCGACGCGCTGACGCGCAGCTACGCCGTATTGGGCTGCGATATCGACCAACTCGGCAAGGCGATGGACTGTCTGGTGACCGGGTCAGGCAGCGCCACATCGCGCGATCTGGCACGGCGCTGCATGGCCGAGGCAGGCATAACCGGCGATAGCTGATCACCTGCAAATCCGGTCGGCTACCCCGATGTGTCGAGGTGCAGGAAGGTGAAGAGCCATGCTGGCCCGTTTCCCGGTCAGGGGCGCAGTTTCTGACCGGAGCAGGGCTGGTTGACGGCAGTTCCGCGTCCGTGATCGTCTGATATCTACGTGATCGAGGCCGAGGGTCCCGTCGACTTTATGCGCGGCCCCAACGTGACCCCGTTCCAGTGCAATTGATCCGCAGCCGACACTGATCCTCAAACGGTCGCAACCTCTCGGCATCAGAAGCGGGGCAGGGGGCAAGACCGGTTATTGGCACCGGAGAAGATAGCCGGTCACGATCCGGGTAACGATTACGGATCAGCGCCACGTGCGCTCGCCCAATAAAAGCAGAACCATCGAACGGAGTGCCAAGGCTATGGGGCGGTTCTCCGGTGGCCTCGGTGTGAATGTGGTTCCTCGGTCACCTGCCGATCTTTTCCAAACAGCGGAAAATGCCGATATTGGCCTTTTCCCGACACTATGGTGCTGATGCCTTGTGGTTTTTCGCATTCGGCCTCCGCGCTCGGTAGTTCGATCTCGGACAACACAAAGCCTGAACGAACACTCGGTTGTCACTCCACACTCCACATTGCCTGTCGTGACGGCGATAAATGGAGCGCTGCCCCGTCTGAGGCGGGCCGTTACAAAACTTTCACTTGGCGGATGCTTTTATTTAGTGTTTCATGAAGTATGAAAATAGAGATTCCAGACCAACTGTCCACCCTCGGCCATCCGCAACGGTTGACGATTTTCCGGCTGCTGATGCGCCGATATCCTGACCGTGTTCCGGCCGGGGAGATCGCCTCGACGCTTGGCGTCAAGGCAAGCACCATGTCTACCTACCTGTCAGCCCTGTTGCGGCATCAGTTGGTAGAACAACAACGGGCAGGCACGTCTCTTCTCTACTCGATCAATATGACAACGGCGCAACGGCTGATCGGATATCTGTTCAGCGACTGTTGCCGTGGTCGTCCCGATATCTGCATGCCTTTCAGCACAGGAACTGCCACCATGTCCGACCGAAAGTACAACGTGCTCTTTATCTGCGTGGGCAATTCCGCGCGGTCCATCTTTGCCGAGTCGATCCTGCGTAAGTCGGCCGGCGACCGGTTCGAGGTGTTCTCGGCGGGAACCCGCCCCGGCACGCAGCTCAACCCCTTTGCTGTGCAGGTCCTTAAGGATAAAGGGCACGACACTTCGGTCTTGCGCTCGAAGGACCTGTCCGAGTTTTCACAACCCAACGCGCCGCGTTTCGATTTTGTCTTTACTGTCTGCGATCAGGCCGCGAATGAAGAATGCCCGGCTTGGGAGGGGCAACCGGTAAGTGGTCATTGGGGTATGCCGGACCCGGTCAAGGTTGAAGGAACCAATGCTGAAAAGGCGCTGGCCTTCCAGCAAGCATACGGGGCGCTCAAGCGCCGGATCGAAGCCTTTGTTGCCTTGCCGATCGACACTCTGGACCGCATTGCATTGCAAAATGCTGTCGATGACATCGGCCGTCTCAGCCCCGAAACTCCGGCGTGACCACCTATACGCTGAACGGGCTCGATCGTATGGGCAAACTCGCCCTGAAGCCTATGATCGAAGGCGGTGCCAAGATCGAATGTTTCGACGACGTGGTGGGTTCGACGAAGATGCAGGCCCATCCGCTCGAGTTCAACACGGTTTACGGCCACTGGGATGCCGTGTCCTCGCATGACGTAAAATCGTCGCGATGAGCGGTACGCGCCTGCTGTTCTCCGGCACTCAGGAGACTGCCGATCTGCCGCTCGACTTCGTCGATGATGTGGTGATCGACTGCTCCGGCGTTTTCAAGGTCGTGGTCTCTGCCCCGGTAAAGGACCTGCGCCGCGCGCAATCTGCGCTGAACTCGCGGAACCCGACCACAACCGGCTCGGCCACAGCTATTACCTTGATCTGTCCGGAACTGAAGGGTTGTCTGAACGGCATTGTCAGAGACCTCGCTCTGCTGGAAAAGCGAGTGGATGTTGATAGATGGTGCTTTAACGACATGGACAGCGTGGGCGGTCGTCCCGGCGGACTTGACCTTGCGCCTGCAAATGAAACGAAACAGGTGACTGCATGAGTATTTTCGAACGCTACCTGACCGTCTGGGTCGGTCTCGCGATGATTGCCGGTGTCGTGATCGGTCAGGGCGCGCCATGGCTTGTGCAGGCTATTGCCGCGACCGAAGTCGCAAACGTCAACCTAGTTGTGGCTGTGTTGATCTGGGCCATGGTCTATCCGATGATGGTCGGCGTGGACTTCGGCGCGATCGCCGGTGTTGCGCGCCAGCCAAAGGGGCTTGTGGTGACGCTGGTCGTTAACTGGCTGATCAAGCCCTTTACTATGGCGCTGTTGGCCGTGTTGTTTTTTGACCATGTCTTTGCGCCGCTGATCGCGCCAGAGGATGCCGCCCAGTATACGGCGGGGCTCATCCTGCTCGGCGCTGCACCCTGTACGGCAATGGTCTTTGTCTGGTCGCAGCTGACCAAGGGCGATGCCACCTATACGCTGGTTCAGGTCTCGGTGAACGATCTGGTCATGGTCGTTGCATTCGCGCCGATCGTTGCGTTCCTACTGGGCGTAACTGAATTGTCAGTGCCGTGGCAAACGCTGTTATTGGCCACGGGGCTCTATGTCGTCCTGCCGCTTGGAGCCGGTCTGATCACCCGTCGCAAGCTCGGTTCCAAGGCGGCCATCGACGCGTTTTCGGCGGGTGTAAAACCGTGGTCCGTGGTCGGGCTGATTGCGACCGTTGCAATCCTCTTCGGCCTTCAGGGAGAAATGATCCTCGCCAAGCCGTCGGTGATCCTGTTGATCGCGGTGCCCATCATTATCCAGAGCTACGGCATCTTCGCGCTGGCCTATGGCGCGGCCTTTGCGCTCAAGGTGCCTCACAGGATTGCCGCGCCCTGTGCGCTGATCGGGACATCGAATTTCTTCGAACTGGCGGTTGCGGTTGCCATCTCGCTCTTTGGCCTGAACTCCGGTGCGGCGCTGGCCACGGTGGTCGGGGTGCTGGTAGAAGTGCCGGTCATGTTGTCGCTTGTGGCCTTCGCCAACCGCACCCGCGCACACTTCCCCGAGACTGAGGCATGAGCAGGTTTTCGCAGGGGCTTTACATACCAAGTGGTGCCAAGCCGAATGTATGGACGGGCTTTGCATTGGCGGCTGATCGCCTCACTCAAACACTGAGGCCTGCCGGCTGCATCGACAGATGTGTCAAGGCCGACGAAAAAGCGCATGTCTATTGCGACGTGGTTGGGCGTGATTGGCCGCGACATGAACGGCATTCTGGCCACAAGCGAAAGGGAAATGGTCGCAAATGGTCTTTGTCACGCTCGATCAGGTAACCTTATCGCCTTGGCAGAGCAATCGGGATCAGGACGTTATCGACCTGTCGCGCTCTTCGCGGGCCGCGCGAAGGCGTGCAGCATTGTCCGCACGTTTTTCTGACTCGACGGTCTGGATCAACTTTACTGCGGCGTCGGTGCGCTCTTGCGCAGTTGTAGCTGTGCGTGGCTTTTCGCCCGACAAGCTGCTTGGCGGTAGTTTGCGGGGCATGGCGCCTCCTGTTGGGTTGGACCCGGCCACATCGGCCGGATCCCCATCACGTCGGATCAGGCCAGAGCCAGATCACGTGCCGCTTCGCGGCCGTCACGACCGGTCTCGACTTCGAAAGTCACCGATTGTCCGTCCTTGAGTGCCGAGATACCGGCGCGCTCAACTGCGGAAATGTGCACAAAGATGTCATTTCTCCCCGCCGACTGCTTTAGCTTGCTTTGCCGTCGAAACGGGACCATGCTTTGCGACGCTCGGCCTGTTTAGGCGCAAAGGACTCGTCAAATATCGATTTGCGCGTCGCTTTCGATGCCTCCCGCTCTTCCGGTGTCGTTTGCGACTGTGTCATGGCAGTCGTTTTGGTTGACTTTGTATCAGCTTGTTTCAATTCTAGGCTTCCTTTTACAACGCGTTGTTCAGGGTCTGATGACGCGTCGCATAGACGTGTGGCGTCGTCTGGTCAGGCCGATCCGCTGCAGGCCCGTCTGGATTAAAAGGGAAATACTGCCCGGTCCGTCCATCGGCGCCACGGCGTCCGCGAAGCCTTGATCGACTTCGGGATGAACACTGCAGTACTGCACTATAACGGCCATCCCCGCAAAATAGCGAGTCCTATGATTGCGGACCATGCGAATGCAGGTCGAGAAGTCCCTTTTTCGGCCGCCGGAAAACAGTCGATACTAAATTCTTTTTCAAAACAGCGAGTTAAAGAGATTTCGCAACATAAACGATAATTCTCCTCGCTTTATCGGCTCGAAGCACCTACCTGACGGTCAGCGTTTCTGAATGCGGCAAACACGGCGGGTTTCGTGGCTAGTCCCAAGGTCGTCTCGGCTTTGGCCGACTGACCTCCGGCTACAATCTTGTTGCCCCTTTGGCAGACATAAACGGGGCCAACTGATATGTCTGCGAACCGCAGGGCTGTCATAATGGCGGCTAGATCACGGGCACCTTTGCCAGACCCTTGCCCAAGATCGGTCCCGTCGGGAGGTTCGTAGGCGAACCGCCTGCAGGCTCTGTCGTGATCTCGTATAGCTGAAGCAAATGCGGCGTCGGCAGGCCATCGACCGTCAGGGTACGAGAGGTTCCGGATTCAAGCAGGCCCAATGACACCGGCGGCCCCGTGTCCTCGGGCTTGGTCCAGACCTGCATGACCATTTCCGACGGCACCTCAGCCTGCTCGAGAAGCGTGACCCGTGTGGTGTTGTCCTCCATGGCTTCGACCAATGCCACGGCCTCGCCTTGGTCGTTTAGCAGCACCGCGATGACAGCCACGTCCTGTCGGGATAACGTGGACCAGCCCAATACAGCGACAAGTGCGACGGAGGCCGCAATGCTCGATAGCGCCGAGAGGCGCCAGCGGCGGAGTTTGCCGCGCATCGCCGCCATGTCGACGACGTTGCCGGGAGTGTCGTCGTTGGGGACTTCGGTCCGATCGTCCAGCTTTGCATTCAGCCGTTCCCAGAAACCCTCGGGCAATGGCAATTCGTCTGCGGTTTCATCCAAGGCCAGAAACCTTTGCCTTGCCCGCGCAATCGCAAATGCGATGTCCGGATTTTCAGCAGCAAGGGTTTCAAGGCGCGCGATATCCTCCTCGGAGGCAAGGCCAACGACGACATCGTCAATCAATTCAGGTAGCGAACGCTTGGTCATGACATGCACTCCCTCAACTTGCTCAGGCCACGCCGGAGCCAGGACTTGACCGACCCGAGTGGTGCGCTCATGCGGCCAGCGATTTCACCATGGCTGAGGCCAAGAACATACGAAGACAGGATCGCGTGACGGGTTCCTTCGTCCAATGCCTCGAGGCATTTTCGCAAATCAGAGGCCGTATCCAGACGATCCCAAGCAGTTTGCAGGACATGGTCATCAAGGCTCTGGTCGATGACCTCGGGTGCGGTCGCGATGTCACGTTGCTCTTGTCTCAGCATGGTCAGGCACCGGTTGCGCAGGATCGTGTAGATCCAGCCTTTGGCCGTACCACGTGACGGATCGAACTGTCCGGCACGTCGCCAGATCATGACAAAGGTTTCCTGAACAGCGTCCTCCGACAGATCGGCGCGGCGCATAAACCGCGTCGCAACGCCCAGCATCCGGCTGCCTTCGATTTGCATCAACCGCATCAAAGCCGCACGATCCTGTGCAGCGCAGCCAGCTATGAGATCGGCGATGTCCGTGGACGCCGTGGGTTCGTGGACAGCCAATCGCTATTCTCCAAGTCACGCCCGCGCATTTGCATTCGGCGTCGCATAATTGGCCTCAAGAATGATGCGTCCGTCAACCTTTTCGAGGTGGTCGGAAACATCCGGCGTCCAATAGTCGTGACGCCGGATGCGTATTCGGGAAATTACATCGCAGTCATGAATGTAATATCGCGCAGCACTGCACCGTCAGCGCCCATGATGTCCCAGCTTTGGGTGACCGAGCCATCCTCGAGCGAGACAGTGTGCAGCTTGCCACCTGCTGCCAGCCAGGCCGTGTTATTGCCGTCAGCGTCGGTCGCAATATCGAAGGCGTAGCTCTCGGCGGCATCGATGCCAAGCTTGCCGACAGCGGCCAGCGTACCGTCATTCGGCGAAGTCTGCTGGATCAACGCGACGATGGTGCTGTCGATGTCGAACATCGCAGTCGCTTCGGGCTTGCCATAGGAATTGATGTAAGCGGCGGCGGCAATCGCCGGGGTTTCGCCTGCGTGCATGTCATTGGCTTCGTAAGCAAGGCTGCCATCGACGGTGACTGCACCGGTGGTGACATCGACACGGTGGTTGATCGTGCCGGACATGAAACGCAGTTTGTCGGCCATCGGGTTGAAATCAACAATTACAGGCCTATCGCCTTCGATTGCCAGCGGCGTGTCCATCGTTGCGATGACAGTAGCCGCACCGGACATCGGATCGATCTCGACGATGTCGAAGGTGTCGGTCACACCGATCAACTGACCGGTCGCAGGACGCAAGTCGATGCCGAGCAGCTTGTTAACGCCTTCGACATCCATCGAGGCCTTTACTGTGGCGGTCGTGGCATCGATCTGGTGCAAGGTCTTGTCGCCCGACAATCCAATGGCCATCAGACCGCCATGGCCATCAGCCATCGCAGAGGTCGCAGCAAGCATCGGGACAAGGGTCAGGGCAGCAAATGTCGTTTTCATGAAAAGGTCCTTTCGGTCTTATCTGACCGCGGGTCTTCCGCAGCCTTGTACCCCTAGGACTCGTGGCATGGCCGGTTTGGATGCAGGGCTGGAAGAATTTTTTGCAGTGACTTTCTGTCAGAGAGGTGGCCGGTGAAATCAGAACAGCCGGGACAAGTGGATTTTCCGCGCAAGAGCAGCTTGATGCTGCGAGCGAGGAGAAGACCCCTGGCAAAACGACCGCGCCGGAATCACAGTCCTGCGCGCTCGGCAAGGCGGGTCTGCTGCCGAGCGCAAAAAGATGATTGATCGAAGCGCAAAGCTCGGCCTGTCACGCCAGGCAGGGTTCTCGGGATCAGCCGCGGCAGCATCTACTACCGGCCTCAACCGCTCGGCGACGCTGATCTGAAGCTGATGCACCGGATCGATCGGCTGCACATGGAATTCCCGTTCGCGGGCAGCCGCATGCCGAAGGGATTGCTGGTCCGGGAGGGGTTCAGCGTGGGACGCCTGCACGCGGCGACGCTCATGAAAGGCATGAGAGATGTGTATGTTGTGGTCAAGCAGCGCATTGCTTGCTCGCCGCCGGATAGGCAGCAGCTTATGACGACGAAGACGCTTCTGGTACTCATGAGCGCAGTATTGGGCTCCGCGATCGGTGTGGTGAATGCAGCCAGGTGGTGGGCGTCGCAGGGCGGTAGCCATATCCAGAGCACGCAGTGCAAGATCCTGTTTCATGCGATTGCTGATCGCCCAACCGATCACGCGCCGCGAATATAGATCAATGATAACAGAGAGGTATGACCAACACTCGCGGGTCCAAATGTAAGTGATGTCCCCGGCCCACTTCTGATTTGGCGCCGTGGCCGTGAAATCCTGGTTCAGATGGTTCGGAGCGATGTTGAAGCTGTGATCGCTGTCGGTCGTGCGTTTGAATTTGCGGCTGCGCAGAACTTGGATGCCGTTATCGCGCATGATCCGGGCGACGCGGCGTTGACCGACCTGAATACCCAGCTCTTTCAATTCCTGCGTCATACGCGGACGGCCATAGCTACCCAGACTGAGCCGGTGTTGTTCGCGGATATGTGCCAGCAGGATCATGTCACGTCGCTGACGCAGTGACGGAAGCCTACGGCACCAAGCCCGCAGGCCACGGTCTGAAACCTGCATAAGACGACACAGATGAGCGCGTGAAAGGCCGCAGCGATACTCGGCAATGAATTGAAATCTCATTGGGTCGGTCATGCCCTCGGTCCAATGGCGGTCATGCCCTCCATAACTCGCGAAGAAGATCGTGGCCTTAGTCGGGAAAACAGTCCCCCGGACTGTTTTCTGATCCTCCTCAGCTTAACACTTCCCTCTCCTCCCGCAGAATACGGTTCTCTTTGCGCAAGCGCTCGTTCTCGCGGCGCAGTTCCGCATCCGCCGCGGCAGTTGGATCTGTCGAATAATCTCGCATCCACTTGCCCAGAGTCGAAAACCCAACCCCAAGGTCTGAGGCCTCCTGCCGGCGTGTCAGGCCGCTGAGCGTCGCGATCCGAACCGCCTCGCGTTTGAAGTCTTCACTGTGTTTGGGTGCCATATCCGGTCTCCTCGATGGCGAGCATTGCTCGCAGAAAACCGGAACGGAAGTGATGCAAGTCCACTTTATCGCGAAGTCTATTTTGGCCGCCTGCTTGGTGTGCCCTATCCCATTCTAGTGACTTTGGCGGTTGCTGCATTAGGGGCTGAGTTGATGTATCGGACGCGCTTTGGCCGCCATGTGGTCGCCGTCGGGTCAAACCGCGAAGTGGTGCGCCATTCGGGGATCAATGTCAGCCGCGTCCGGCTTTGGGCCTTTATGCTTCAGGGGGTTACGGTCGCGGTGGCGGTCATTCTCTATGTCCCGCGTCTTGGCTCTACCTCGGCCACCACTGGCAATATGTGGGAATTGCAGGCGATCACCGCCGTGGTGATTGGCGGCACCGCCCTCAAGGGCGGAGCGGGCCGGGTCTGGGGGTCGATCGCGGGGGCCTTCATCCTCGAACTGGTTGGCAACATCATGCTGCTGACGAATTTCATCTCGGAATACCTGCTGCTCGCCATTCAGGGGACAATCATCATTCTTGCCATGCTCGTGCAGCGTCCGCTGACCCGCAAGGCCTGACCAGACCGCAGGGGTGTCGGTCCTAAAACGCCCCGCTCAAAAGGGAGAGTAGAACATGAGAAAGACTGTTTTTGGCGCAATGCTGGCCAGCGTCGCGTTCTTCAGCACCGCCTATGCCGAAGACCTGAAAATCGGCGTGTCGATCCCCGCCGCTGACCACGGCTGGACCTCGGGTGTGGTGTTCCATGCCAACCGGGTCGCCCAAGAGGTGATGGGTGCCTATGACAATGTCGAAATCATTGTCAAAACGTCGCCCGATGCGGCGTCTCAGGCCAATGCGCTGCAGGATCTTGAGGTGCAGGGCATCGACGCGCTGGTCATCCTGCCGACCGACCCGGACGCGCTGGTGAACGCGATCATGGAAGTTAAATCGAACGGTGCCTTTGTTGCGCTGGTTGACCGGGCGCCGTCGAACAACGACGCCTCGGTGCGTGATCTCTACGTCGCGGGCAACAACTTTGGTCTGGGCGAGGTTGCGGGCCACTACATCGCCGCCAACAACCCCGACGCAAAGGTTGCGATCATCCGCGGCATGCCGATCCCGATTGACCAGATGCGGCAGGACGGCTTTGATGCTGGTATCGCGGGGTCGGGGGTCGAGGTGCTGGACCGTCAGTTTGGCAACTGGAACCGCGACGATGCGTTCCTCGTCATGCAGGACTACCTGACCAAGTATGACACCTTCGACGTCGTATGGTGTCAGGATGACGACATGGCCGTCGGCGTTCTGCAAGCCATCGAAGAGTCTGGCCGCACCGACATCAAATACGTCATCGGCGGGGCTGGCTCCAAGGACATGATTAAGATGGTCATGGACGGTAATCCGATGATGCCGGTTGACGTTCTCTACCCGCCAGCGATGGTTGGCACGGCAATCGAAATGACGGTTGCCGGCCTCGTGGGTCAGGTGCCGGTGGCTGGCGTCTACACGATCGACGCGACCCTTGTGACGCCTGAGAATGCTTCGCAATACTACTTTGCCGACAGCCCGTTCTAAGGCTAGTCAACGGCCCGTCCAGAGGATGCCTCTGGGCGGGTTTTGCGTGATATCACCATCAGTCCCGGCGTGGCACAGGTCGCATAGGTCGCGGGTAGGTAGAACACGTTCGGCAACCCAAAATGTGCGACGCCTGCACCGCCGCTAAGCCCGCCAAGTGCGCAGTCGAGGGCGGGCGCGTTCATAAAGATCGCAGAGGCCGTCGCCACGGTCTCGCGCGTGCTGGCCAAGGCTGACTATCCCGTCGCAGCAAAAACCCGAGAGCGGGTTATCGATGCTGCGCGTAGGATCAACTTTGTCCCCAACGCCCTCGCGTGGAGCCTGTTTAGATCACGGTCCGACAGCATCGGTATCGTCGTGCCGTCGCTGATCAACCCCTATTCCACTGCCATGATCGAAGGCATCGATGCCGCCGCCAGCGATCGGGGATTGACCATGCTACTGGCGCTGTCGAACTGGGATGAAACCCGCCGAGAGACCTTTATCCAAGGGTTCCTTGCGCGGCAGGTTGATGGCCTGTTGATCTGCGCCGTTGCAAACGACTGTCTGCCGGGACGGGACCCAGAAGCAATTGGTGTCCCGACGGTGTTGATCGGACAGCAGCCCAACGCAGGACTGCCCCGGATCGCATGGGTGCGACGGCGCTGATCGCCTCGACCGACCGGCATGCCTTGGGCGCAATGGCGGCGCTGACCGATCCGGGTCGCCTAGCCGATGCGATAGACGTCCAGCATCACCGCGCCCTTGCCGGGGGCGAGTGAGGATACAAACAGCGCCTCACGCAGCCATTGGTGGGGCCCGTCGGGGGCATCGAAACGCGGCGCGGCGCGCATGTAGACCTCGCCCTCAGCGACCGGTTCGCCAGCGCGAAGTCGGGCGAGCGCCTCGGCACTCGACACTCGCAGACCGACGTTGTGGACGTAGATCGGCACGCCGTCGTCGGTGAGGATCGTATAATGCGCCTCGATCCGCGAATTGCCGTCGGGCCCGATCACGGGCCAGTCAGAGCCGCCGGGCAGGATGTTGCCGTTCAGGCACGAGCCGCTCACGGTGCCGCCGGTAATGGCAATGTGCAGACGTTCGCCCAGCACGCCCTTGCCCGCCGAAACAGGCGCCGCAATCCGCGCCTCGATCGAAAAGCAGTAATCCAGCGTCGGAACCGGCGGCTTCATGCGGTTGCCTTGGCCAGCCAGTCGGACATGCGCCGCATCGCGGCCATGGACGCGTCGCAATAGTCCATCGCCCGCAGATAGCCGTGGATCAGGCCTGCGCCGTCGTCGTTTGTTACGGCAACACCGGCCTGTGTCAGCGCGGCGGCATAGGCGGTGCCGCTATCGCGCAGCGGATCGCATTGGGCGACCGCGATATAGGCCGGGGGCAGATCTGCGTGATTTGTCGCCAGCAGGGGCGCAACGCGCGGGTGGACGAGGTCGGCGGCATCCGGGCAGTACATGGCGTTTACCTTGTCCATGCCAGCGACCTGCAACAGCGGGCCGTCATAGTTTTCGGCATAGGACGGACGCGATTGGTCGAAATCGCAGGCGGGATAGATCAGCAGTTGACCGCGCAGCGCGATGTCCGACCCCCGCAGATCCAGTGCCATCACAGCGGCCAGATTGCCGCCCGCGCTATCGCCGCCGACGACGATGCGGGACGCGTCGATCCCCAGCTTTTCCGCGTTGGCCTGAACCCAATGCGCGACCGCCTCGCATTGGTCCGCAGCGGCCGGAAAGGCGCATTCGGGTGCCAGCGCGTAATCGACGCTGACAACGGTCATTTTGTTCCACGAGGCAAAGCGCGAGGTGATGTCCCAATGGGTTTCGGGGCTGCCCTGCATCCATGCGCCGCCATGCATGTAGATCAGACAGGGCTGCACGCCGCCGTCCGTATGGCGAAACAGGCGAACGCGGACCGGGCCAGCCTTGGACTCGACCCAATGCTCGGCGGTGCAATCGACGTCGCCGGGGGTCGGTAGACGCATTTCGGCGGCGATGACCTCAAACCGTTTGCGGCGCTCGACAGGGCCAGACCCGGCGGGCAGGGCGGCCCATTTTTCGGTCCAAACATCCAGAAAGGCGTCTAGTTGCGGGTTGATATTGGGAAAGCGGGTGTCCACGCGGACGGCTCCGGATTTGGCTTCGGCAGTCATGACGTATCCTAAAATTGTATCGATCAGCATCTGGCGAAGGTCCGCCTGTTCCTGATCCTGAAAGAGTCGGTCGCCGAAAACGGCAGTGAAGGAGGGGCGGTTGGACACGTTAAAGAACCCGACAGCCGATAAAAAGAACCGCAGTTTGAGCGGGTCGATCCCGTCGCGGAACACCCCTGCGCGGACGCCGCGCTGATAGATACCGGCCAGCCCGCTAACTGCGTGGGGGCGCATTCCGGTGATCTGGCCGGACCGCTGCAAGGCGCTGGCGTTATGCAGGTTTTCGTTCATCACGAGCCGGATGAAATCAGGGTTCGCCCGGTTGTGGTCCCACATGAACCCGATCAGCCGTTCGAGCGCCTGAACGGGCGGCAGGGTGTCGAATTCCAGCGCGGCCTCACCCAGCCCGACGCGATGGTACGCGGCGGCCAGCACCTGATCATAGAGACCGGCCTTGTCGGTAAAGTAGTAGTAGATCATCCGCTTGGATGTGGCGGTTTGCGCGGCGATATCCTCTAGCCGCGTGGCATCGAACCCCTTGTCAGCAAAGGCTTTGGTCGCCGCCTCGATGATGTCGCGGCGGACGCCTTCGGGGTCCTGTTTCCAATTTTGCCGGCGCGAGGCGCCTTCGATCATTTCGCCCATTGGGTCCTCTTCCCTCTGAAATTAACTTAGACGAACAATTGCGTTGACACAATTAACTTTCGCGAACATTTTAAAGTTAACCGCAAGATTGTTGCGGATTCGTTAGGGAGGACGAAATGATCAAACTGACCACCGCAACCGCCGTTGCGGCGCTGACGCTGGCATCTGCTGTTGCTGCCGAAACCGTGACCATCACCTATTCCGATACCGTGCCGGAAACCGATCCGCGGTCGCAGGTTCTGAAAACCGAGTTTGGCGAATGCCTTGGCGACGGTTTCACCTTTGAGGCCTATCACGGCGCGACCCTGTTTGCCCAAGGCACCGAGCTGACGGCAATGCAGCGCGGCAACCTCGATATGGGCAACCTCGCGATTTTTGACTTCCTCAATCAGGTCCCCTCGACCTCGATCCTTGGAACGCCGTTCCTGTTCCGTGACTACGCCCACATGCGCGCGGTCTATGACGGCAACGTACTGGACGCGATGATGGCCGAGATCGAGGAAAAGGCTGGCGTGAAAATCCTTGCCTTCCCGTACATTGGCGCCCGCCACATTTCGTACAAGGGTGACAAGGAATACATGACCCCCGCCGATCTGGCTGGCGTGAAACTGCGCTTCCCCGGTGGTGAGGGCTGGCAATTCGTCGGCACAGCCATGGGTGCAACGCCGGTTCCGGTCGCGTTCACAGAACTCTACACCGCGATGCAGACCGGCGCGGTGGATGGTCAGGACAACGGTTTCCCGGCGACCCGCTCGATGAAAATCGACGAACTGATCACCCATATGGGGCTGACCTCGCACCTGATCGCCGCGAACGAATTCACCATCTCGCTGGACAAGTGGAACTCGCTGTCGGCCGACCAGCAGGCGACCGTTCAGGGCTGCGCGGACAAGTTTGAGGCTGCCATCGACGCGATGACACTCGACCAAGAGGGCACGCTGCGCGGCGAATTCGAAGCGCAGGGGATCAAGGTCTACATGCCTGACAACGCCGCCTTCCGTGATCACGTGTTCGAAGTTTACAAGAACTCGCCCTATTCGGCAGACTGGCCCGAAGGGCTGTTGGAAGCGATCAGCGCACTGTGATCAACCCCGGGGCAGGGATGACCTGCCCCGAACCTAACGGGGGTGAGTGATGTCATTCGAACGCCTGCGCGCGCGGTCCTATCGCGGCGCGGAAATCATCGTTGGCCTGCTGCTGGGGTCGATGTTCGTGACCTTTCTGTTGCAGATCCTGTTCCGCTACGTGCTGTCCCTGCCTGTCGGCTGGACGGTAGAATGGGTGACGATTGCATGGCTCTGGGGCATTTTGTTCGGCTATGCCTTTGTTGTGCGTGACGCAGATGTGATCCGGCTGGATATCATCTATGCGGCGATGCCCGACGGTGTGCGCCGGATCATGGACATCGTGACCGGCCTGACCTGCGCCGGTATCCTGATTTGGACACTGCCTGCCTGCCTCGACTACATCACCTTTATGCACCGCGAAAAGACGGCCTATCTGCGTTGGCCGTTCAGCATCATTTTCGGGATGTATCTGCCCTTTGTCGTTGCGGTGATCATCCGCAGCCTGCTGACCGTGTGGCGCGCCCTGCGCGGCAACCACCTGCCCGCGATCCAAGCCGAAAGCCACGACTATGACTGATCCGTTTACCATCAGCCTGATCCTCATCGCGGCGTTGGCGCTGATGGGGCTGTCGATCGGCTTTGCCATGCTCTGCGGCAGTTTCGTTTACCTGATGGTGCGAGGGCTGGACCCGTCGCTGGCGGCTGAAACCATGATGCAGGGCCTGTTCAACGGCTACACGTTGCTGGCGGTGCCGCTGTTCATTCTGGCCGCCGATATCATGAATATCGGGTCATTGGCGGACAAATTGCTAGAGTTCAGCCGCGCCCTCGTCGGGCGGTTCCGTGGCGGGCTGGGGCATGTGAACGTCGTGTCCTCGCTGATCTTTTCGGGCATGTCCGGCTCTGCTGTCGCGGATGCCGTAGGGATGGGCCGGATCATCATCAACATGATGACCAAGGACGGGAAATATACACCCGCCTACGCCGCCGCGATTACCGCGGCGACCGCGACCGTCGGCCCGATTATTCCGCCGTCGATCCCGATGGTGCTGTACGCGTTGGTGTCGGGCCAGTCGGTTGGCTACCTCTTTGCCGCCGGGATTGTGCCGGGCCTGCTGATGGCGCTGTTCATGGGTATCACCAACGCTATTATGGCCCGCCGCCGCGGTTTCCCGGTGGATGAGGCCGTGCCGCTGCGCGACATGCCCCGCGTGACGTGGAAGGCGCTGCCCGCCCTGATGTTGCCCGTGATCCTGCTGGGCGGGATCTATTCCGGCGTTATGACCCCGACAGAGGCTGCGGCGGTCGCTGCTTTCTATGCGCTGGTCGTGTCCGCCATCCTCTATCGTAGCGTGTCGTTCGCGGAATTCTTTGGCGCCTTGGTCAGTTCCGGCAAATCGACCGCATCCGTGGGGGTGCTGATCGCCGGAGCGCTGGCGTTCAACTACGTCATCGCCCGCGAACAGTTGCCGGTGTCGGTCAACGCCTTTATCACCGACCTAGAGCTGTCGCGCATCGGGTTCCTGATCGTGGTGAATCTCGTGTTCCTCGTGCTGGGTTGCATCCTTGAGGCGGGTGCTCTGCTGTTGATCGTCGTGCCGATCCTGATCCCGACGGCAAATGCGCTGGGGATCGATCTGGTTCACTTTGGGGTGATCCTCGTGGTGAATGCGATGATCGGGCTGATCACGCCGCCCTATGGTCTGCTGTTGTTCATTACCGCGAGCATCACCCGCCAACCCATCAGCGCCGTGGTTAAGGAACTGTTGCCCTTCATTGCTGTGCTGATCGCTGCGCTGGCTTTTATCACCTTTGTTCCCGACTTGGTTTTGTTCCTGCCCCGCCTGCTGGGGTACAAGGGCTAGGTCCGTCCGGGGCGCCAGACCAGCGCCCCGTAATACACGCAGAACAACACAAACGCAATGATCCACGCCGCGCCTGCGGCGTCGATCATCATGCGTGCTCCGGTCAGGCCCTCAATCGTTCGTAGCAGGACGGCGCAGACCATCCGCCCGTAAATGGCCACGGTCGCCTTGCCCGCATGCAGCGCCTGCCCGGTATGTCCGAGCGTTGCACGGGTCATCACGGCCAGCGTCATCAGGCCGATTGCACCGGCAGACCACAAGTGGATCGCGACAGCATAGGGCACGGCAGCGGGCCACAGGATCGCGGCGGTGATGGCGATGGCACCTATAGAGGTGAACGCATAGGCGAGGTGCAGGACCGTCACCAGCGGCTCTGCCGTTGTGCGCAGACCGCGCCAGCGGGCCAGACGGACGGCGTGGGCAACGCCAGCAATCCCCGGTGCCAGCGCCGACATGGGCGCGAAGGGCCAAAGCGTTCAGATCACCAGCGCGGCCAGCAGAACCAGCGCGATACGATCCAGTCGCTGCATCGGTGGCGCGGGCAGGGTAATCCGCCCCAAGGTTAAGGGGATGCGGCGTAGAATTTTCTCGGCAGGATGAACGAGGAGATTCCAATGAAGAAGACACATTTCACCGAAGCGCAGATCATGGCTGTGCTGCGCCAGATGGAAGACGGTGTTCCTGCCGCCGAGCTGTGCCGCGAGCATGGGATGGGCAGCGCCACGCTTTACAAGTGGCGCGCCAAATATGGCGGCATGGATGCCAGCTTGATCAACGAGATGAAGGCTATGGTCGAGGGTGAGCCCTTTTCCGCCATTGATAGTGTGGATGGCCCCACCAAACGGCATCGCGATGTGCCAAAGTGGGGCTGAGTACAGCCTCTGAAAGGAGCCATCCATGGAACAGCCAATCACGATCGGCCTCGATCTGGCCAAGAATGTCTTTCAGGTTCATGGCGTAGACGCGCGCGGCAAGGTTGTCTGTCGCCGCCAGTTGCGGCGGGCGCAATTGCTTCTGTTCTTCTCGCGGCTTGAGCCGCGTCTGGTTGGCATGGAAGCCTGCGCCGGGGCGCATCATTGGGGTCGGGAGCTTGCCACATTAGGGCATGAGTTCGGCTGATGCCGCCCGCTTAGGTCAAGCCCTATGTGAAGCGAGGAAAGACTGACGCGGTAGACGCGAAGGCCATTTGCGAAGCGGTCATGCGCCCGACCATGACATGCTGGCCGAACAGCTGGAAGGGACACAAGATCGGATCGATGCAGTTACGGCCCGGATCGGAAAGAAACAGGCCGATGACCCGCTCGCGCGCCGCTTGGCAACGGTGCCAGGAGTGGGCACGATCTCCTCCAGCGCCTTTGCCGCGACGACGCCAGACGTTAGCGCCTTCCGCAGTTGCCTTGATTTTGCGGCTCGGCTGGATCTCTAAAGCTGGGAACCGCTACTTGCGAAGGTTGCTCTATCTCGGACCCATGGCGAGGATCAGCGCGAGACGTGGGCGAGGACAAGGACCCTCGGATGCCGCACCTGACTGGCTGGACCGAATGCTCCACCGCAAGCCGGTGAAGCTGATGGCGATTGCGTTGGCCAACCGCTTGGCACGAACGATATCCGCGAACTCCTCGACGCCATCGCCGTGCGGGTTGTTGCCGGGACAAGTGTAGAGGCCGAGCGCAAGTCCGGGAAAGTTAACGGAGCCGTTCATCTCAAACTGTCGGTTACGGATTTCGATTTCGGCGCCTCTGAGCTGCTCAAGGTTCGGCGGTTCCTATTCGATTTTCATCGCACGGTGAAGGACGCCAGTGACCTCCACCTTGCGATCCGTATCGCAAGTAAGATGGCGTCAGGCTGACGGGGCAATGTTGCCCTTTTCGAAGCCGATTAACCAATGCTGAGCTCGCCCATCCTCATGCGACTTGAGTGGACATGACGGCCGCGCGAAAGAGCGGCTCCGCCAGACAGGATCAGCTGGCGAAAGGCGCGCTGGCACCCCTATCCCTTGCTGCACAAAGTCAGTGACTTGCCACGGGATTTTTCCTCCACCATCGATTAGAGTCCGACCCAACTTG
>CALMJS010000004.1 GCA_937864535.1 uncultured Paracoccaceae bacterium | reverse complement strand
AGCTGGCACTTCTGGCTCGCCACCATCGGCATCGTTCTCTACGCCGCCTCGATGTGGGTGACCGGGATCATGGAAGGCCTGATGTGGCGCGAAGTCGATCAGTACGGTTTCCTCGTGAATACCTTTGCCCAAACGGTCGAAGCCAAGTTCCCGATGTATGTGGTCCGTGGTCTGGGTGGTGTTCTGTACCTCTCTGGTGCTCTGATCATGGCCTACAACCTGTGGATGACGGCGTTTAGCAAGCGTGTGCCTGCTGCCGCTGCCGTCGCCGCCGCTGAATAAGGAGATCGGGATATGGGTATCCTCGATAAACACAAGGTTCTGGAAAAGAACGCCACTCTGCTGCTGATTGGCAGTCTCGCGGTGGTTACAGTTGGTGGCATCGTTGAAATCGCACCGCTGTTCTATCTGGAAAACACCATCGAAGACGTAGAGGGCATGCGCCCTTACTCTCCGCTGGAGTTGGCAGGTCGCGAAATCTACATCCGCGAAGGCTGCTATGTCTGCCACAGCCAGATGATCCGTCCGATGCGCGACGAATACGAACGCTATGGCCACTACAGCCTCGCGGCGGAATCGCAGTATGACCACCCGTTCCAGTGGGGGTCTAAGCGGACCGGCCCGGATCTCGCCCGCGTGGGTGGACGGTATTCGAACGAATGGCATGTTGACCACCTCGTCAACCCGCAGTCGGTCGTGCCGGAGTCGGTTATGCCCAAGTATTCGTTCCTGATGAACCGGCCGCTTGAATCGACCTACATCGGCGATCTGATGTCGACCCATGCGCTGGTCGGTGTTCCCTACACCGAAGAGATGCTGGAATCGGCGCAGGCGGACTTTGCTGTACAGGTCAATCCTGACGGTGACTGGGATGGTCTGCTCGAACGCTATCCCAATGCGGTTGTCGCAAACTTTGACGGCCAGCCAGAGCTGACCGAAATGGACGCGCTGATCGCCTATCTGCAAATGCTCGGTACGTTGGTCGATTTCTCGACCTTCACGCCGGACGAGAGCCGCTGAGGATAGCCCGATGGATTATCACATTCTTCGCGAAATCGCGGACAGCTGGGTGCTCTTGGCAATGTTTGTGATGTTCGTGGGCGCAGGGATCTGGGCGTTTCGCCCGGGGTCCCGGGCAATCCACGATGACGCAGCGAGCGTCGTCTTCCGTCACGAAGACGCCCCCGCACCCGACACGCATATGGATCTGGAGGCTCGGACATGAGCACGCGCAACGACAAACAAGACGTCGAAACGACCGGCCATAGCTGGGACGGTATCGAAGAGTTCAACAACCCCCTGCCGCGGTGGTGGGTCTGGATTTTCTACGCCACGATCGTTTGGGGGATTTGGTACACGATCGCCTATCCCGCCTGGCCGGGGCTCAAGGAGGCGACCGCAGGTTACCTCGGGTTTTCGACCCGCGAACGCGTGGCGAATGAAATCGCGACCGTCGATGCCGCCAATGCCGAAATGGTCGCCGCTCTCGAGAGCGTAGACCTGACGACCATTGCCGATAATGCCGACATGAACAGCTTTGCGACCAAGATGGGCGCAGCGGTGTTCAAGTCGAATTGTTCGCAGTGTCACGGTTCGGGCGCGGCTGGTGCTGTTGGTTATCCCAACCTGCTCGATGACGACTGGCTCTGGGGTGGTCGGATTGAAGAGATCGCGTTTACTGTCACGCACGGTATCCGCAACGAACAATCCATGAGCACCCGCGGCTACGGCGGTGTCATGCCTGCCTTTGCTGACAGCCTGTCGCACGAAGACATCGACAGCGTCGTGAACTACGTTCTGCAGATTTCTGGCCAAGAAGCAGATGCCGCACTGGCGACTGCGGGCGAAACGGTGTTCCTCGACAACTGCGTGGCCTGTCACGGCGAAGATGCCAAGGGCAGCCTCGCGACCACCCGCAGCTTTGAAGATCCTGCCGATCTGATCGCCGATGGCGAGATGCTGGGTGCGCCGAACCTGACGGATGCCATCTGGCTGTACGGTGGTAGTGCGGACGCTCTGACCGCAACGATCACCAACGGTCGTGGCAACGTCATGCCTGCATGGTCCGAAGAGTTCCGCGGCACCTCTGGCCTGACACAGGCCGAGATCAACGCGGTGGCCGCCTATGTCCACCAGTTGGGTGGTGGCCAGTAACAGAACATTGCCGCGGCGTTGCAGCCGTCGCGGTGATCGGCATCGGTCAAGCCCCTGTTCGCGCAAGACGCCAGACTGATGCCCCCTCTGGCGAGAGGGACCCCACCCCGGCAGGATCTTCCTGTCGGGGTTTTTTTGTCTGCGACATTGGGTCAAACATGAATTGTCGACTCAGATTAACTCGGTTGATCTGGGTCAAGGCGGCGGTGCCTCTGAATGCCCAAAAGAGGACAAAGCGAATGGCCAAGTCAGGAATAGCGCATGTCTACCCAACAGAAACCGGACCAACTCTACGCGTCGCGAGAGCCCGTCTTTCCGCGCCGTGTCAAAGGGAAATTCCGTAATCTTAAATGGGTGATTATGATCGTCACCCTTGGCATTTACTATCTGGCACCGTGGATTCGCTGGGACCGTGGCCCGGAATTGCCGGGTCAGGCGATTCTGGTGGACCTCGCCAACCGGCGGTTTTTCTTCTTTTGGATAGAAATCTGGCCGCACGAATTCTATTTCATTGCCGGCCTCCTGATTATGGCCGGTCTGGGGCTGTTCCTGTTCACCTCGGCAATGGGGCGGGTCTGGTGCGGCTATACATGTCCGCAGACGGTCTGGACCGACCTGTTCATTCTGGTTGAACGCTGGATCGAAGGGGACCGGAACGCCCGCGTCCGGCTCTGGAACGCCAAATGGGACCTGCGCAAACTGCGCCTGCGGTTAACCAAATGGGCGGCATGGGCGCTGATCGGCCTCGCGACTGGCGGGGCGTGGGTGTTCTACTTTACCGATGCACCGACCCTGTTGGTCAATCTGGTGCATGGCACCGCCCATCCGATTGCCTATACGACGGTCTTTGTTCTGACGGCGACGACCTTCTTCTTTGGCGGGATCGCACGCGAACAGGTCTGCATCTACGCCTGCCCTTGGCCGCGCATTCAGGCAGCCATGATGGACGAGGACACCATCACGATCGGCTATCGGTCTTGGCGGGGTGAGCCGCGCGGCAAGATGAAGAAACAGGCCGATGACGGGGTACAGGGCGATTGCATCGACTGTATGGCCTGCGTGAACGTCTGTCCGATGGGGATCGACATCCGCAATGGCCAGCAGATGGAGTGTATCACCTGCGGTCTGTGTATCGACGCCTGCGACGATGTAATGGCCAAGATTGGTAAACCGCGTGGTCTGATCGACTACCTCGCCCTCAAGGACGAAGCACTGGAACGTGAAGGCAAACCGCCGGCCAGCGTGATCAAGCATATTCTGCGCCCGCGGACGATTTTGTACACAGCACTGTGGACGCTGGTCGGGATGGGTCTGGTGTTCGCCCTGTTTATCCGCCCCGATATCGACATCGGTGTTACGCCGGTTCGTAACCCCACCTTTGTCGTGAAGTCGGATGGTACGATCCGCAACGTTTACGACATTCGCCTGCGCAACAAACATGGCGAGGCACGCCCGTTTGGCCTCGCGCTCAACCAGGATGCCGGGTTTGCGCTGGACGTCGAGGGCACCGATGGCACCGTGGTCATGGTTCCGGCTGACGAAATGGCCATTATCCGGGTCTATGTCGACGCCGCCCCTGACAGCGAGGCCGCCCACGAAGAGCGGACCGAGTTTACCTTCTGGGTCACGGACCTGACCGGGACCGAACGGGCCTTTGCCGAAACGATCTTTAATGGACGGACAAACTGATGCTTGGTGTATTTCGCGGACCGATCACCGGACCCAAATTCTTTGCGATTTTCGCGAGTTTCTTTGTGGTCATCATCGCGGTCAATATCTACATGGCGCGGGCCGCAATCCTGACGTTTCCGGGGCTGGAGGTCAAAAACTCCTATGTCGCCAGCCAGAATTTTGACCGGGAACGCGCGGCGCAATTGGCGCTGGGCTGGGAGGTGCACGCGACAGTCCATCAGGGCCAACTGGTCGTCAAGATCACCGATGCAGCTGGCCAGCCGGTCGAGGCAGCGACGCTGACAGGGACCTTTGGGCGGCCAACGACGGTGCGCGATGACCAAACGCCTGCGTTTGTTTTCGACGGCGTAGCCTTCTCGGCGCCGGTCACCGCTGGCCCCGGTCAATGGAATTTCCGTATGGAGGCTGTCGCCCAGGACGGAACGCCTTTCCACCAGCGTCTGGTGGTTCACGTCGAGGAATAACGCCATGAGCGTGTCAGAATACCCCGGTGTTGCGGCCTGCGCTGCCTGTGTCGCGACACCCGGCGCCGTCAGTCGTGCGGCCAAGGCTGCGATAGAAGGCGGCCGCGAACTGCACCTCAGCCTGCCAACTATCCATTGTGCGGCCTGTATCCAGACGGTTGAGCGCGGCCTGTTGGCGCGGGATGATATCGAAGATGCACGTGTCAACCTGACCCGCAAACGCGCGACCGTGCGGGTGCCCGCGACGACCTCGGACGCGCAGGTTGTCGCCGCCATTGCCGCGCTGGGATACGAGGCAACGCCGCTGGACAGCGCCACCCTGTCTGCTGGTGAATCCGACAAGGCCGCACGTGATCTGGCCATGCGGCTGGGCGTTGCCGGTTTCTCCATGATGAACGTCATGCTGCTTTCGGTTGCGGTCTGGTCCGGCGCCGCCGATGCAACGCGCGATTTATTCCACTGGCTGTCGGCTCTCATAGCTTTTCCGACCGTCATTTTTTCTGCGCGGCCTTTCTTTGGCAGCGCATGGCGTGCCCTGCGCGTGGCCCGGCTGAACATGGACGTTCCGATTTCGCTGGCCATTCTCTTGGCGCTGGGGATGTCGTTGTTCGAGACGATCCACCACGGCGGCCATGCCTATTTCGACGCCGCGCTGTCGCTGACATTCTTCTTGCTGGCAGGTCGCTATCTGGACCAGAAAATGCGCTCTGTTGCCCGGTCCGCTGCGACAGAACTCGCCGCGCTCGAGGTGCCGACCGCCCTGCGTATCGGAGAGAGCGGGCCAGAAACCGTGCTGCTCAAACAAATTTCTGTAGGCGATATCCTCTTGGTTCAGCCGGGGGCGCGGGTCCCTGTCGATGGCGAGGTGATCTCGGGAACCAGTGAGATAGACCGTGCATTCCTGACCGGGGAATCCGATCCTGTGCTGGTTCAAAATGGCGCTGCGGTGCGTGCGGGCGAAGTGAACCTGACCGGCGCTCTTCAGATCCGGGCCGATGCGGTGGGGGAAAATACGCTGCTGCATGCCCTGGCCGATCTGGTGTCTGTCGCGGAACAGGCAAAATCGAAGTATAATTCGCTCGCCGATAAGGCGGCGCAAATTTATGCGCCTGTCGTGCACCTGCTATCGCTTGCTGCCTTTGCCTATTGGGTCTGGGCAACGGGAGGCGATATCCGGCACGCGCTGAACATCGCGGTTGCGGTCCTGATCATCACCTGTCCCTGCGCGCTGGGGCTTGCTGTACCAGCGGTGTCGACGGTTGCTTCGGGCAAGTTGTTCAAATCCGGTCTGCTGGTCAAACATGCCACATCGCTGGAGCGTCTGGCCGAGGTAGACGAGGTCGTGTTGGACAAAACCGGCACGCTGACCCGTGGAACCCCGCGTCTGGTGACCGATCTGGCGGAGGACGATCTGGCGGTCGCCGCGTCCTTGGCCAGTGTGTCGGGACACCCGCGGTCCCGTGCCATCGTGGCCGCCGCCACGGCGCGCGGCGTTCAGTGGTTGCCACTAGAAGGCGCGTCCGAACATCCGGGGATGGGCGTCTCGGCGCAGATGAACTGTCAATCGGTCCGGTTGGGCCGGTCGGAATGGATCGGGGCAGGGGACGATAGCGCGACGGTTCTGGATATCGGCGGGCGGCACATCGCGCTGTCGTTTGAAGACGCTCTGCGCGACGGCGCCCGCGAGTTGATTGACGCCCTCAACGCCCAAGGCAAAAAGGTCACCCTCTTGTCTGGCGATACGCCGGCTGCGGTAGGTCACCTGGCAGCGGATCTGGGTATCACAGACTGGCGCGCGGGCGTTCTTCCCCACGAAAAGGCAGAGTTCCTCGCGCAGCGATCTGCGGCAGGCGCACGTGTGCTGATGGTCGGTGACGGCCTGAACGACGTCGGGGCGCTGGCGACGGCCCATGTATCGATCGCCCCGGCCTCGGCGCTCGAGGCGACACGGGTTGCGGCGGATATGGTGTTGGTGTCGACGGACCTGTCGCGCATTATCGATGCCATGAGGATCGCAAAATCGGCCCGTGCGCGTATTCTGGAAAACTTTGCCGTCGCGGCGGTTTATAACATCGTGGCGATCCCGCTGGCCTTTTTCGGCTTGGCAACGCCGCTCTCTGCTGCAATTGCAATGTCGACGTCGTCGATTGTCGTGTCGGTTAACGCCCTTAGGACCAAGTAAATGGATGTGCTGGTAATTCTGATCCCGATTTCGCTGCTCTTGGGGATGCTGGGTTTGATCGGGTTCTTTTGGACGATGAAAAACCGTCAATACGAAGATCCAGAGGGCGATGCCGTGCGGATTTTGCGCACCGACTATGATGATCACCCCGCCCCCTAGGGCGGGCTCATACTCCGCAGAGCGAAAACGAAAAAACGCCCCGGTGGGGCGCTTTTTTTCGTCCGATTTTCGGGAAGTTTTGGTCGGAGCGAGAGGATTCGAACCTCCGACCCCCTGCTCCCGAAGCAGGTGCGCTACCAGGCTGCGCTACGCTCCGACCGTGGGGTGCGATTACCGATTCCCCCGGTGATTTGCAAGGGCGAAAGGTATGGCAAACCGGCTTTTTTCCTTAGCGCTTGGAATCGATGCTCATGCCGGTCAACCGACCCAGGATCGAGGCCCGCGGAGAGGTCGCCGTTTCGTTGCGCAGCCGGGTGTTGAGGACCGGCGTGGTGTTGGACCGTCCGCCGCGGCTCTCGCGCAGGACAATATAGACCCCGGATGCGATGATGATCGACGCGCCCAGAATGGTGGGACCGTCCACGGATTCGTCGAACAACAAATAGCCGTACATCGTGGCCCAGATGATCTGGCTATACTGCATCGGCGCGACAATCGCGGCCTCGCCCGCGCGGTAGGCCTGGATGACCAGAAATCCGGCTGTCAGGCCAAATAGCGCGATAATCCCTGCCAGACCAAAGTGTTCGATTTCCATCGGCTGGAATGCAAACGGCAGGGCGATGCCCATCACGACAAAGTTGCCGAGCATCGGATAGAGCATGAGCACCACAGACCGTTCTTCGCTGCCGATTTTGCGCACGATCACAGAGGCGGTCGCGCCGCAAACTGCAGAGATCATGGCGGCAAAGTGACCGAGTTGCAGTTCGGATGATCCCGGACGTAGCACGACCATAACCCCCGCCAAACCACAAACGACCGCCGCCCAACGATGCGCGCCGACCCGTTCCCCCAGAACGGGAATCGCCAAGACCGTCACCAAGAGAGGCGAGGCAAAGAGGATCGCATAGGTTTGGGCCAAAGGCAGGACCGTGAACGCATAAAACGCCGATACCCCGGTGATGACCGTGCAAACCGTCCGCAGGGCAAGCCAATACGGGTGGTGCGGCACGAGGTTTTTGGGTTCCTTGTCGCCCATCAGGACAACCGTTGTGAGCGGGAAACTCAGCAGCGCGGCAAAAAATACGATCTGGAACGCCGAAAGGCCCGCCTCGCCGAGGGTTTTGACCACCACATCGTGCGTCGCATAGATCCCCATGGCGAGCAGGGCGAGAAGCGCACCTTTTACGTTGTTTTTGCCAAAGTTCGACATGGTCCCTCCGTTTGCGCTAACGCCGTTTTGCGTCGTGGCGCATTATCCCGCAAGGGAATAACGCCTGACCCCAACCATATGTTCCAAAAAAATACGGGCGCATAAATTGCGCCCGTATTCGTGTCGATTTCGGTCGAATTACAGAGACGCGTCCAGCGCTTCGATGATTTTGTCGCCCATTTCGCTGGTTGAAACCGGCTTGCCGCCTTCGGGGCCCAGTAGATCAGCGGTGCGCACGCCGTCAGCCAGAACCTTTTCGATGGCCTGTTCCAGACGGGTCGCTTCGTCGCCCTTGTCGAAGGAATAGCGCAGCGCCATCGCGAACGACAGGATACAGGCGATCGGGTTCGCTTTGCCCTGACCGGCGATGTCCGGAGCCGAGCCGTGGACCGGTTCGTACAGCGCCTTGGGGCGGCCATTGGCCATCGGGGCCCCCAGCGAGGCCGAGGGCAGCATACCCAGCGAACCGGTCAACATGGCCGCCGCGTCGGACAGCAGGTCGCCGAACAGGTTGTCGGTGACGATCACGTCGAACTGCTTGGGCCAGCGGCACAGTTGCATCGCGCCTGCGTCGGCGTACATGTGCGACAGTTCCACGTCCGGATATTCCTTGTCGTGGATCTCGGTCACAACCTGACGCCACAGGATACCCGATTCCATCACGTTGGCCTTTTCCATCGAGCAGACCTTGTTGTTCCGCTTGCGGGCCAGTTCAAAGGCCGAGCGGGCAACGCGGGCAATTTCCGATTCCGTGTAGCGCTGGGTGTTGATGCCCACACGTTCGTTGCCTTCGGTGATGATGCCGCGCGGTTCGCCGAAATAGATGCCCGAGGTCAGTTCGCGCACGATCACGATGTCCAGACCGGCAACGACCTCTTTCTTGAGCGACGAGAAATCTGCCAGCGCGTCAAAACACTGTGCCGGACGCAGGTTCGAGAACAGGTCCATTTCCTTGCGCAGGCGCAGGAGTCCGCGCTCCGGCTTTACCGAGAAATCGAGGTTGTCATACTTGGGGCCGCCGACGGCACCCAGCAGAACGGCGTCTACCTCTTGGGCCTTGGCCATGGTGTCGTCGTGCAGCGGCGTGCCATGCTTGTCGTAGGCGCAGCCACCGACCAGGTCTTCGCTGACGTCAAAGTGCAGGCCACGCTTGTCACCGTACCAGCCGATGATTTTCTTCACTTCGCCCATGACTTCCGGGCCGATACCGTCGCCGGCGAGGATCAGGATCGAGGGGTTCGACATCTCGTACTTCCTTGTCTGAAAAGGTCTGGGTCGGCCTATTACGTTGTGGCGCGTCGGTCAAGAAACCAACGGGTTCGAGCCCAGATTCTATGCCTGAAACGTCCCCGATTAGGGGCTGATATCCACCCAAACCATGCGATGTGGCCCCAAGCCAGCATGCCATTGGGCTGGCCAGTGCACGCCGCTATCCGCGACGGCGATTTCGCTGCCCGGCAAAATATACGACACGCGCATAGAACCGGGGCCGTCCGGCCACTCTGCCGTGGCCGATCCGTGCTGGTCTGACCTTGGCTGTGGGTCCGTCAGGCGCGTATCCGCGAGTACCGCCGCCATCGCCCCCCGTAGCCCCTCACCCGCGTTCGGGTCGAGATTCGCGTTACCGATCAGGACCGGAGCGGTGGGGGGAGGGCCATAGTCGCCATGTAGCACATGTGTCCACAACCGCAGCTCGTCCGCGTTTCTGCGTCCATTTCGATCCTCCGGTCCGTCAAATACTGGCGGCGTTGCGGACCAGGCGAGGAGGTTCAGCGTCAGATTTGGGGTCTCAATCGGCACGATCCAATGGGCCGTTGTTGACAGGCGTTGCATCGATCCGCCAACCATATTGTCCGGAGGTTCTGACCAGGCCTGCTCTGCCCAGATCAGGTGGCTCAGGTCCGTAACTGTGCCGATTGGAAACCGCGACAGAACTGCCATGCCGCCGTCGCCGGGAAACGTCCCGTAGCCCTGCGCATCCCTCGCGTCACCTAGACGGCCGTTTTGATCGATATCCAGCCCTGTCGGCCAGCCGGTGTTGGGCTGGCTGGCATAGAGAGCCTCAAAGGGCCGCTCGAACTGCGTGTTGAACGACGCCAATGCGATGAGATTGTGATCGAAATCAAAGTCCGTCAGGACCAGAATATCAGGTCTGATAGCATCGATTTCCGCGATTGCAGCCAAAATCTGCGGATCATCTGCGGTTAGAAGGTCGCGGACCAGCAGGCCCGGCCCGGCACGCGAGAGGGGCACGGCCCAGGTTGCCAGCCGGATCGTTTCGGCCTGACACGCGCCTGCCCAGATAATCAGGCCGATGCAGGCTGCAATCCATCCGTGCCAAGAACGCGTTTCCGCTTGGCCTCTATCAATTGTGAGACGCGACCCATCGCGATGCCGCGCATCAGGAGGGAGGCAGGCAAAAATGCCCATGCGGTGACCATCCAAATCATCGAATGCGGGTCCGAAAGATTCGTGGATGGCAGGACCCCGGACGCCAATTTGTACGCTGCCGGGATCAAGAATGGCAGAAGGAAGCCTAAGATCAGGTTAATCTGACCGTCTCTTTGTAGTCGATACACCACGTCCCCGCCTGCCGTTGGATCAAAGGTCGGCATATTCGTCCACACGTTAAATCCGCCCCAGCGCGTGGGCCATTGGTTCATCCTGAGCGACAGCACGAATGACGACAGCGTCAGGATCGAACCGGTATAGGCGACGGCGGCTGCGCTGCGCAGATCGACAATGATCGTCTGGTCGGTCTGGTCCGAAAACGCCAGAACCATCAGACGGATAGGTGAATAGGGAAAATCCAGAACCTGCGCGATGCGGTCCGCGACAGCGCCAAGGAAGAGCGAGAGTGTTGTCGGCTCTAACTTTCCTCTGCACACCAGTGTCAGAACGAAAACGCAGGCAAAAACGCCGATAAATCGTGTGCGATTAAAGGGAGGGGCGTCGCGGAACTCGATAAGGCTGGGATAGGTCGAATTGTATTCCAAAAAAGTGAACACGGCAGCAACCAGCGCAACCAAAACCACGATCTGCGAAGTTTCGGGATGGGTGCCAGTCAGCAGAATGGACGGCGTTGTTATCAACACCACCACAAATGCCGCCCGCGCGGCCGCGCCTGCCAGTCGAGAAAACACTGCCTTTTCAACCTCGCCTTGGACGGAACCGATACGTTGCCGGGTCCTTGTTCCAGTCGATTCCCGTGGGTTCGCCACGGTCTGCCTCATATTTGTCATAATGTTGCCCAATTTCCCGCTCCGTCGCAACAGACTGTTAAAACAGAGTAAATCTTGATGGCGGTTTTGCGGCGGAAGTGGTGCGATAATGCAACCATAAGGCAGTGCGCGAGGAGACGCGACGAAACGGGTCAACTTGCCCGTGCGTCCGACATAAGAGATAGTCCGCGTTATGAGGAAAATGGTGAGACAATGACCGACGCTGGATTGACGCTACTGACCTGCTCGATCGAGCGGGACCGTGATATTTTCGCCGTCCTCGCCAAGTCGATAGACGAAAACGTTGATCCGTCCGTGCGGCATGTCGTCGTGGTGCCGGGCAAGGATGTCCGAGCCTTTGCCCAATTCGCCAGCCCGCAGCGCGATATCGTGGCCCAAGAGGACATTCTGCCGATCCGGTTGTTCCAACTGCCGAAACAGTTGCGGGCGCTGTCTTTTCTCAGCTCTTCCTTTCGGCGGCCGATCTATCTGACACCGAAGTTGCGCCCGATGCGCGGTTGGATGATCCAGCAGATCCTGAAAATCGAATTCGCGCGGACCTGTCCGACGCCTGCGGTCATGCATGTGGATAGCGACGTGTTCTTTGTGCGTGGCCTGCAAGGGGCGGATGCCTATCGACAGGGCAAGGTCACGTTTTTTGAGGCCGATAGCGGGCAACCGATGCCGCAACATCGTCCGTGGATCGATGCCGCCGCCGCCTGTTTGGGGTTGTCGGTTCCGCCGACCCACGCGCGGCATTACATCGAAAACTGTGTCATGTGGGACCGGGACGTGACCAGGGACATGGTCGCGCGGATCGAGGCGCATACCGGACGATTCTGGGTGGATGCCCTATTGGATCAGCCAACGATATCCGAATATTTTATATACGGTTTGTATATCGATTATGTATGCGGTCCTGATCGGGTGGCTGTAGAAACGCAATCCTACTGCAATTCATTCTGGCCAGAGCAGGGTGCGTTCGAGATCGATCAGCTCTTGGCGCGGCTCAAGCCCAAACACTGTGCGTTCGCGGTCCAATCCACCGAAGGGGTGGAGGCCGATGAGCGTCTGGCGGTGTATGATGCGGCGCGGCGCGCCCTGTCCTGAGGGTGCAACAAAAAAGGGGCGCACCCGGCGCCCCTTTTGGTCTCTGGCTTTGGCGATTACGCCCAGGGAAACTGCGCCTTGTTCTTGGCCTCAAAGGCGTCGATGGCGCCGACGTGTTCCATGGTCAGGCCGATGTCATCCAGACCGTTCAGCAGGCAGTGCTTCTTGAACGAGTCGACCTCGAACGAGAATTCCTGACCGTCCGAGGTCGTGACGACCTGATTTTCCAGATCGACGGTCATGCGGGCGTTCGACCCCTTTTCGGCGTCTTTCATCAGCACGTCGACAACGTCCTGCGGCATGACGATCGGCAGGATGCCGTTCTTAAAGCAGTTGTTGTAGAAAATGTCTGCAAACGAGGTCGAAATGATCGCCTTGATGCCGAAATCGGCAATCGCCCACGGGGCGTGTTCACGCGACGATCCACAGCCAAAGTTGTCACCCGCGACGAGGATTTCGGCGCTGCGGTACTGCGGCTGGTTGAGGACGAAATCGGCGATTTCGTTCCCCTGACGGTCATAGCGCATCTCGTCGAACAGGTTCACGCCCAGACCCGAACGCTTGATCGTCTTCAAGAAGATCTTGGGGATGATCATGTCGGTGTCGATGTTTACCAGCGGCATCGGTGCGGCAATGCCGGTCAGTTTCTGATACTTTTCCATTACATCATCTCCCGAACGTCGGTCAGGTGGCCCGTGATTGCAGCGGCAGCGGCCATTGCGGGCGATACGAGGTGGGTCCGGCCCTTATAGCCCTGACGGCCTTCAAAGTTCCGGTTCGAGGTCGAGGCGCAACGCTCACCCTCGGCCAGCTGGTCGGGGTTCATCGCGAGGCACATCGAGCAGCCAGCCATACGCCATTCAAAGCCTGCGTCGATAAAGATCTGGGCGATGCCCTCTTCTTCGGCCTGTGCGCGGACGAGGCCCGAGCCCGGAACGACCATGGCGCGCATGCCGTCCTTGATCTTCTTGCCCTTCAGGATCGCAGCGGCGGCGCGCAGGTCTTCGATGCGGCCGTTGGTGCAGGAGCCGATGAACACGGTATCGATCTGGATGTCGGTCAGTTTTTGACCGGCGGTCAGGCCCATGTATTCAATGGCGCGCTTGGCGGCTTCGACCTTGCCGCCCTTGAACGATTCCGGTGCCGGAACGACGGCGGAAATCGGCAGAACGTCCTCGGGCGAGGTGCCCCAGGTCACAACCGGTTCGATATCTTCGCCCTTGAGGGTCACCACCTTGTCGAAGTGCGCGCCTTCGTCGGTGAAGAGGGTTTTCCAGTAGGCAACAGCCGCATCATAGGCAGCGCCTTTGGGGGCGTGCGGGCGGCCCTTGACGTAGTCAAAGGTTTTCTGGTCCGGCGCGATCAGGCCAGCGCGAGCGCCGCCCTCGATTGCCATGTTGCAGACGGTCATGCGGCCTTCCATGGACAGGTCACGGATGGCTTCACCGCAGTATTCGATGACATAGCCGGTGCCGCCAGCGGTGCCGGTCGCGCCGATCACGGCCA
>CALMJS010000003.1 GCA_937864535.1 uncultured Paracoccaceae bacterium | reverse complement strand
ACGACTTTTGGGTGTCGACCAAATCCGAGATCGCTCGCGAGGCGCTCGACCGGATTGGTAAGTTCTACGATATTGAGCGCGACATCATCGGTCAGCCCGCTGATGTCCGGTATGTGGCGCGTCAAAAACAGAGCAAACCAAAGGTTGAGGCCTTCTTTGCCTGGTCCGAACAGCAACTCCTGCGCATTCCAGGCAAAAGCGATCTGGCCAAGGCCTTCCGCTATGGCCTCGCGCGGCGGGAAGCCTTCAGCCTGTTCCTGACCGACGGTCGCGTGGCCATCGACAACAACCCTGCCGAACGCGCCCTGCGCCCCATCGGCATAGGGCGGAAGAATTGGTTATTTGCAGGGGCAGACACAGGTGCCGAAACCCTGGCCCGCGCCATGACCATCATCGAGACCGCCAAGCTCAACAGCCTCGACCCTCAGGCTTACCTCGCCGACATTCTCGGCCGCATCCACGATCACAGGATTAACAGGATGGATGAACTGCTGCCCTGGAATTGGGCGCCGATGACCTCCGTCACCGACAGTCAAGCCGCATAAGCTGCGGTACCAACGGGGCGGTTACTTCTCTTTCGACCGCCACCACTTCTCGAACACATCACTGTAGGTCTTCGAGTGGATCGACCCGGTCGTCCTGACCTGATGATAGAGGTCGTCATAGAGGGCGAGGGCAACTTTGATTGCCTCTTTCAGATCTGACGTCTTGGTCGACAATCGTCTGTAGGACTTTGATCCCGGTACAGTGATCCGAACCGAAAAATTCTGATCTGGACCGCCCCGTTGCCACAGCATGAGTCTGCCATCGCCCCGGATGTCTTCATACTTCTGCTTTTCCATGCCGAAACCTCGACCGACCATAGATCAAGAATATCAAGACGTTACGCCCGGAGACACCATTTTGTGCATCATTTGTGCATGACTTTGGGGGTGTTTTTCGACCGATTCCGGAAAGATCAAAAACCGTATATCATTGACAATAAACGGTTTTTTGGTGACCCCGACAGGATTCGAACCTGTAACCTGTCCCTTAGGAGGGGACTGCTCTATCCAATTGAGCCACGAGGCCAGCCACGCCCCTGAATGCCTTTGTTTGCGGCCCGCGTCAACTTGCGCCAAAGCGGGCTTGGACACGGGCGCGTTCTGTGGATAATTGAACATGACAGACCCGTGACAGGAAGACCGACGTGAAACCCACACAAAAACGCCCGCTGACCCTTCGTGACGTTTCAGAAGCATCGGGCGTGAGTGAGATGACTGTCAGCCGGGTCCTGCGCAACAAGGGTGACGTGAGCGAAGCAACCCGCAAACGGGTACAGGATGCCGCCAAGCAACTGGGCTATGTGCCGAACAAGATCGCCGGCGCGCTGGCCTCTCAGCGGGTCAATCTGGTTGCGGTGATCATTCCCAGCCTCGGCAACATGGTGTTTCCCGAAGTCCTGTCCGGCATTTCCGAAATTCTGGGCGGCACCGACCTCCAGCCGGTGGTCGGCGTGACCGACTACCTGCCCGAACACGAAGAGCGTGTGCTGTTCGAAATGCTGTCGTGGCGGCCTTCCGGCGTGATCATCGCCGGTCTCGAACACTCAGAGGCGTCACGCGCTATGCTGCGTCAGGCTGGTTGTCCCGTCGTTGAAATCATGGACGTGGACGGCGAACCTGTCGATGCCTGCGTCGGCATTTCCCACCGCCGCGCAGGCCGCAAAATGGCCGAAGCGATTTTGCAAAACGGGTACAAAAAGATCGGGTTCCTCGGCACGAAAATGCCGCTCGACCACCGCGCCCGCAAACGGTTCGAAGGGTTTACGCAAACTCTTGCCAAGGCGGGACTGGAGATCGTGGATCAGGAATTTTATTCCGGCGGCTCGGCCCTCGCCAAGGGGCGCGAGATGACAGAAAACATGCTGCGGCGCACACCTGACATCGATTTCATGTATTATTCCAATGACATGATCGGCGCAGGCGGTTTGCTCTACCTCTTGGAAAAGGGCTATGACATCCCCGGCCGGATTGGTCTGGCAGGATTCAACGGGGTCGAACTGCTGGACGGTTTGCCGCGCAAACTGGCCTCTATGGACGCCTGCCGCCGCGAGGTGGGCCAGCGCGCCGCGCAGATCATCGCGGACCGGGTGGCCAACCCTGATCTGGACGAAGGTCTGGTCGTCGAACTGACGCCGAAACTCAATCCCGGCCAAACGCTGAACCGGATTTAACCAATCCCGAGCGCATCCAGGGCGCGATTGACCGCCAGCCGGAACATGCGTTCTGGAGGCGTCGTTTCCGATTCTGGCCGCGCCATCAGGCCGACCGGCCCCATCGTCAGGGCTGTGTCGATCGGCAAACGGACCAGCCGGCCTTCGGCGATTTCATTGGCGACCACACCGGCGGAGATAATCCAGACGGCATCGGATTTTCGCACGTAAACCCGGCCAAACGCGCCCGAAACGGTTTCCAGGCGACGCTCTGGTTCGCCCACGCCATGGGCGATCAGCAGCCGCTGCACCAAGGGCAGAATTGCCGAACCGGGCGACGGATAGACCACAGGCCACGCGACGATCCGTTCCAGCCGCGGGTCTTCGAGGATCGGATGGCCCGGACGGACAACGAATTCCACATGTTCGTTGTAGAGCTGGGTAAACGACACCCGCGCCATTGTTTCGGGCGCACCGAGACGCCCGATCACCAGATCCAGCGCCCCCTGCCGCAGGCGATCCACCAGATAGGCGTGCGGACCGTCGATGATTCGCAAAACAACGTCCGGCGCGAGGGTGGCAAACTCTTGGACCACCACAGGCATGAGCCAAGCCGCCACGGATGGCAGCGACCCGACGTTCAGAACCTGCCGCCCGCCCTCTCCGCTCTGTGACACGCCGTCGATTCCCTGTTGCAGGGCACCGACGCTCATTTCCGCAAAGTGCAGGAAAATCTCGCCCTGACGGGTCAGCGCAACGCCCGCGCGGCTGCGGGTCAGCAGTTCCGTTCCCAGAATATCCTCGAGCTCTTTCAGCGTCTTAGAAATTGCAGGCTGTGTCAGGCAAAGACGATCTGCCGCCCGTTTCAAACTACGCACTCGGGCAATTTCGACAAAGCATTGGACATGGCGGAACTTGATGCGGCGGTCGATCATTTACTTGCCCATATCGGAAACTAACGCGCCCATATCATCATTTTACTTTCCAAATGCAATCAGTCACGCTCAAATCACGCGAACAGAGGACAGAAAAGATGACGAAACGGTTTGAAGACGGAATGAAAACTCGCCGCCGGGTGCTGGGGGATGCCCATGTAGACCGGGCAGAAGCGAACAAAACCGCCTTTGATGAACCGTTTCAGACTCTGATCACGGAATCCGCTTGGGGAACGGTCTGGACCAGTGAGGGCATTTCGCTGCGCGAACGGTCGATGATCACGCTGGCGCTGCTGGCCGCCCTTGGCAATTTCGAAGAAATCCCGATGCACATCCACGCCACCGCCCGCACCGGCGCCAGCAAACAGGACGTGCTAGAGGCGTTTCAACACGTGGCCATTTACGCGGGCGTCCCCCGTGCCAACCATGCGCTGAAACTGGCAAAACAAACCTACGCCGAAATGGAGCAGGACGCCTGAGGCGTCCGAGAGGAGGAAAGACATGAGTTCAGGGTATTATCCCCGCGATCTGGATCTGCACCCCAAGGCCTATACGCCCGGGTATCGGACCACCGTTCTACGTTCCCCGCAAAAGGCCCTGATCGGGTTTGACGGGTCTATCACCGAATTCACCGGCCCGACCTTTGGGCACAACACGATCGGCGAATTCGATAACAACCTGATCGTCAACTACGCCAAACCCGGCGAGAGCGCGATTGGCGAACGTATCATGGTCCACGGCTACGTTCTGGACGAAGAGGCCCGCCCGGTCCGCAACACGCTGGTGGAATTCTGGCAGGCGAACGCCGGTGGCCGCTACCGCCACAAGAAAGACACCTATCTCGCGCCGCTGGACCCGAACTTTGGCGGGTGCGGCCGCACGATGACCCGCGATGACGGCTATTTCCAGTTCTTCACCATTCGCCCCGGTGCCTACCCGTGGCCGAACGGCAAAAATGACTGGCGTCCGGCCCACATCCACTTTTCGGTGTTCGGCACGGCCTTTGCGCAGCGCCTGATCACCCAGATGTATTTCGAAGGCGATCCGAACATCGCAATCTGCCCGATCGTGAATACCATCACCGACAAGAGCGCGATTGATCGCCTGACCGCCCGTCTGGACATGCACAACAGCCGCCCGCACGACATGCGCGCCTATCGTTTTGACATCGTCCTGCGTGGCAAGCGTTCGACCATGTTCGAAAACCGCAAAGAAGGGAACTAAGCCATGCCCTACGCACCCAAACTTCAGGAAAGCGCATCGCAGACCGCTGGTCCTTACGTCCACATCGGCTGTATGCCCAATACCGTTGGGATCCACGGCGTGTATGACCACGATCTCGGCCACGAGATGATCACCGGCGACGCACAGGGTGAACGCATCAAGCTCGAGGCGATCGTTTATGACGGCAGCGGCACCCCGCTCAAGGATGCCATGGTCGAAATCTGGCAGGCCGATGCCAACGGCGTCTACAACTCGCCCGAAGATGGCCGCCCCTCTGACCCGCATTTCACCGGCTGGGGCCGTCAGCACGCGGATCACGACACCGGCGTATTTACCTTTGAAACGGTCAAACCGGGCGCTGTGACCTATAACGGCGTCACTCAGGCCCCGCATGTTCTGGTCTGGATCACCGCTCGCGGGATCAACCTTGGTCTGGCCACGCGCATCTATTTCGATGACGAAACCGAGGCCAATGCTGCCGATCCCTTCCTGAGCAGAATCGAGCTCAAGGTTCGCGTCCCCTCGCTGATCGCGAAACGGGACGGCAATACGTATCGCCATGAAATCTATCTTCAGGGCGACAACGAAACCATCTTCTTTGATCTCTAAGCCATGACCGGAAAACCCTGCATCCTATGCTGCGCGATCACCGGGTCCTTGCCGACCAAGGCAAATAACCCGGCGGTTCCAATCTCGATCTCTGAACAGGTCGAGAGCAGCCACGAAGCCGTCGAGGCAGGCGCGACGATCATCCACGCGCATGTCCGCAACGACGATCAAACGCCCTCCTCGGACCCTGAAAAATTCGCCCTGCTCAAAGAGGGTCTGGAAAAGCACTGCCCCGGCGTGATCATCCAGTTTTCGACAGGGGGACGGTCGGGTGCAGGGCAAACCCGCGGTGGTATGCTGCCGCTTCGCCCCGACATGGCCTCTTTGTCGGTCGGGTCGAACAACTTTCCCACGCGGGTCTACGAAAACCCGCCCGATCTGGTCGCATGGCTGGCATCCGAGATGGTCAAGTACGACATCACAGCCGAGGTAGAGGCCTTTGACCTCAGCCACATCCTTAAGGCCATCGAGATGCACAAGGCCGGCCATTTGTATGGTAACCTGTATGTGCAATTTGTCATGGGCGTCAAAAATGCGATGCCCGCCGACAAAGAGGTCTTTGATTATTACGTGCAGACCATGACGCGGCGCGCACCGCAGGCCCAATGGTGCGCCGCTGGTATCGGCCCGACGCAGCTCTTGGTGAACGAGTGGGCGATCGCCGCCGGTGGCCATACCCGCGCCGGTCTAGAGGATAACGTCCGGCTGGATCGGGACCGCCTGGCTCCGTCGAATGCGGCATTGATCAAACGTGCCGCAGATTTGTGCGAAAAGTACGAACGCCCCGTCGCGACCATTGCGCAGGCCCGTGAAATGCTGGGATTGCGGCCTGCCTAAGGCAGCAGAATCAGCTATTTTTGTTGGACTTGGGGGCGGATTTCCGCCCCCATTTCATTTTGCGACCAAAAGTTGAGCAGTCAGCCGAATTATTCGCAATAAAGGCACGTGAACCATTGTGCCTATCCGCCCCGGACATAAGATCAACCTTATGCAAGACCGAGTTATATTCGACGAAATGAAGGGCATGAACGGCGACGCGATCCGCGATCCCTACGCCCATTTCAGCAACTGGTTCGACGGTGAAGACCCCGCCCGGTTGCGTAAAAAACAGCGTGAGGCGGAAGACCTGTTCCGGCTTACCGGCATCACATTTAACGTCTACGGTCGTGCAGAGGCAGCCGAGCGTCTGATCCCGTTCGATATCATTCCGCGGATCATTTCGGGACGCGAATGGTCGCGCCTCGCCCGTGGCATCGAACAACGTGTCAGAGCAATCAACGCGTTTTTGTATGATATCTACCATCGGCAGGAAATCATACGCGCGGGCCGTATTCCGGTCGAGATGATCTCTCGGAACGTTGCCTTTGAACCGCAGATGATCGGCGTTTCTCCTCCGGGCAGCGTATACACGCATATTGTCGGCGTCGATCTGGTGCGCACCGGACCCGATGAATTCTACGTGCTGGAGGACAACGCCCGGACCCCGTCCGGCGTCAGCTACATGCTGGAAAACCGGGAAACCATGCTGCACATGTTCCCCGAGTTGTTCAGCCAGAACCGGGTGCAGCCCGTATCGAACTACCCCAAGATGCTGCGCCGGTCGCTGGCGGCCTGCGCACCCTCCTGCGCCAACGGCAATCCGACGGTCGCGGTCCTGACGCCGGGGATCTATAACTCGGCCTATTACGAACACAGTTTCCTGGCCGACAAGATGGGTGTCGAACTGGTCGAAGGGCACGATCTGCGTGTCGTCGATGGCCGCGTCCAGATGCGCACGACCGAAGGGTATAAACCCGTGGACGTGCTCTATCGCCGCGTGGACGATAATTTCCTCGATCCGCTGAATTTCAATCCTGAATCCGCGCTGGGCATTCCGGGCATCATGGACGTGTACAAGGCCGGCGGTATCACCATCGCCAACGCGCCAGGCACCGGCATTGCGGACGACAAGGCGATCTACAGCTATATGCCTGACATCGTCGAGTTCTATACCGGCGAAAAGGCGATCTTGCAGAACGTTCCGACATGGCGTTGTAACGAACCTGACAGCCTTGCCTATGTGCTCGACAATCTGGCCGATCTGGTGGTCAAAGAGGTCCATGGTTCGGGCGGTTACGGCATGCTGATCGGCCCCACCGCCACGAAAAAGGAACTGAACGAGTTCCGCAAGAAACTGACCAATCGACCCGGCAACTACATCGCGCAGCCGACTCTATCGCTGTCGACCGTACCGATCTTTACCCGTGCCGGTCTCGCGCCGCGGCACGTTGATCTGCGGCCCTTTGTGCTGGTCTCTCCGAACAAGATCGACATCACGCCCGGCGGTCTGACCCGCGTGGCGCTGAAAAAAGGCAGTCTGGTGGTGAACTCGTCCCAAGGTGGCGGGACCAAAGACACTTGGGTTCTGGAGGAATAGGTCATGCTGGGGAAAACTGCCGGCGGGCTCTATTGGATGTTCCGCTATCTGGAACGGTCCGAAAACACCGCACGTATGATCGAGGCCGGTCAACGCATCGCCCTGACCCGGACGGGCGGCGACGAGGAATGGACCAGTATCCTGCAAACCTCCGGGGTATTGCCGGGCTATCTGGCCGCCTATGAAGGCGAGGTCAGCCGCGATACCGCCATCGACTGGATGCTTCGCGACAAGGACAATCCGTCCAGCGTCCTGTCCGTGATCGAGGCTGCGCGCAACAATGCCAAGACGGTTCGCACCGCCCTGACGCGCGAGGTCTGGGAGGGCGTCAACGAATGCTGGATGTCGCTCAAAACCCAATTGGCCCGCAAGATCGCCGAGAGGGACCTGCCAGAGGTTCTGCAAACCATCCGGCAGCGCAGTGCCTTTGTACGCGGTGCGTTGCACGGGACCATGTTGCGCAACGATATCTATAACTTTTCCCGGATCGGGACCTTTGTCGAACGGGCAGACAACACGGCGCGTATTCTGGATGCGAAATACCATGTGTTGCTCCCCTCGGCGACGGCGATGGGGTCCTCTCTGGATAACGTGCAGTGGCAGTCTATTCTCCGGTCGGTCTCTGCCGAAGGGGGATTCCAGATGGCCTATGGGTCCGACCCCAGACCGCGCGAGATTGCACAGTTCCTGATCCTTGATCGCCGGATGCCGCGCAGTCTGGCGTCCTGTACCGACAAAATTCGCAGCAACCTTGGCCATTTGACCGGGGATTATGGCACCAGATTACCCTGTCATGATCTGGTGGACCGCCTCGCTCTCAAGTCCATGCAACGCAATGTCGATGAGATTTTCGACAACGGTCTGCACGAATTTATCCAAGAGTTTCTAGAGGATCTGGCGGCTGTCGGTGCCCAGATCGAAATAGACTACAGGTTCTACCAATGACCAAGGCCCTGTCCATCCGCCACGTCACCACCTATCGGTACAATGACCCCGTTCCGTTCGGGCTCCAGCAGGTGAGACTGACGCCCAAGCAGAACGGCGGCCAGACCATCCGCGACTGGTCCATCTCGGTGGACGGCGGGAAGGTAGAGCTGTCCTACGACGATCCCCATATGAACCATGTGACGCTGATCAGCTTTGAACCGGGCACAACCGAGGTCACGATCACCTGCGAAGGGACCGTCATCGTCGAGGACACCCACGGGATTGTCGGCAACCACAGCGGTTTCGTCCCCGGTTGGCTGTACAAGCAGCCGACCCCTCTGACGAAAATTGGCCCCGGCGTGCGCGCACTCTCGAATCGGACCGAGGGAGAGACCGGCAGTCTGGCCTGGCTGCATGGTCTCTCTGCCAACATTCTGGAAATGGTGGAATATCGCGCCGGCGAATCGGACACCGGTACCACCGCCGAAGAGGCAGTCGCCACAGGATATGGTGTCTGTCAGGATCACGCCCATATCTTTATCGCCTGTTGCCGCCACGCCGGCCTCGCGGCGCGGTATGTATCCGGCTATCTGATGATGGATGACCGGACACATCAGAACGCCACTCACGCCTGGGCAGAGGTGCTGGTTGATGGACTTGGATGGGTTGGATTTGACGTTTCGAACGGCATGTCACCGGATTCGCGCTATGTCCGCGTCGCGACTGGACTAGACTATGCAGACGCAGCCCCTATATCCGGCACGCGATTGGGCACCGCCGGAGAGGTTCTGTCGGTGCAACTGCAAGTTCAGCAATAAAGGGCGCCAGCTATGACCTATTGTGTCGGGATGCGGATCGACCGCGGCCTGATCTTCATGTCCGACACCCGCACCAATGCGGGTGTCGACAACATTTCCACCTTTCGCAAGATGACGACCTTTTCCGAACCGGGCGAACGCTTCATCACCCTGATGACGGCGGGCAACCTGGCGACGACTCAGGCGGTCATTTCCAAGCTGGAAGAACGCACCAAGGCCCCGGAGGACCGCGCTCCCTCGATCATGCGCGCCCCGACCATGTTTCAGGTCGCCCGCCTGATCGGCGAAACGCTCAAGGAAACCATCGCGGAAAACGCCCTCACCGGTCAGCGGGCAGATACCACCTTTAACGCCAACATCATCGTTGGCGGTCAGATCAAGGGCAGCGAGCCGCGTCTGTTCATGATCTATCCCGAAGGCAACTTTATCGAAGCGGGCGACGACACCCCCTATTTCCAGATCGGCGAGACCAAATACGGCCGACCGATTCTGGTGCGGGCCTACGAAAAATCGATGTCCTGGGAGGCAGCGGTCAAACTGCTGTTGGTCAGCTTTGATTCGACGATCAAGGCGAACCTGTCCGTCGGACTGCCATTGGATTTGCAGACCTACGATTCTGACTCCTTCGAGCCGGGAATCCGCCGCCGTATCGTCGCGGACGATCCCTACTTTCAGACAATATCGTCGGGCTGGGGATTGGCGCTCAAATCGGCCTTCGACAGTCTGCCAGACATCAATCTGTAATCGAATCACAGAGGCGGTCCTTCGGGCCGCCTTTTCCATAAGCCTCTCTGGAGAAACAAAAAAGGACGTCCCGAAGAACGTCCTTTTTGAAGTGGTGAGCCGCACAGGATTCGAACCTGTGACCCACTGATTAAAAGTCAGTTGCTCTACCAACTGAGCTAGCGGCCCACTGTGGGGGGGCTTCTATGGTCAGTGGCGGATGGGGTCAAGCGTGAATTCGACCATCTGGAAGTTTTTTTTTGCCGGGCCTATATGGGACCCATGTGCGCAGAACAAAACTCCGACCTGCCGTTCATGAAAATGCACGGGCTAGGCAACGATTTCGTAGTCATCGATGAACGCGTCCTTGGATCCGTCGTGACCAAGGACCTGGCGATCGCTATGGCCGACCGCCATCGCGGTATCGGATATGACCAGCTGGCAACGATTCACCACGGTCGGAATTCTGATTTTCATCTGGTGTTCTGGAACAGTGACGGCAGCCAGTCCGCCGCCTGTGGCAATGCCACCCGCTGTATCGCGCGCTGGGAAATGGACAGAACCGGCAAATCCGCTCTGACCATCACCACCGATCGCGGCACACTCTTTGCCGCCGATGCCGGAAATGGCCTGACCTCGGTCAACATGGGCCTGCCCCAGTTGCGCTGGGACGAAATTCCGCTGGCCTACGACATGGACACGCTCGAGCTACCGATTGACGGTGCACCGACAGCCACCGGGATGGGCAATCCGCATTGCACGTTCTTTGTCGACGATGCCGAAGCCATCGACCTGACCACCGTCGGCCCGCAAATCGAACACCACCCGCTCTATCCGCAGCGCACGAACGTCCAGTTCGCCACGCTCGTCGGTTCGGACCACATCCGCATGCGCGTCTGGGAGCGCGGCGCTGGCCTGACGTTGGCCTCTGGCTCTTCCTCCTGCGCGACAGCCGTTGCAGCGGCCCGTCGCGGCCTCACAGGACGCAAGGTCCGCATCGATCTGGACGGCGGAACGCTGCACATAGACTGGCGTGAGGATGGCGTCTGGATGACCGGCCCGACGGCGCATGTGTTCGACGGAGTATGGAAGTGAAGCCCCCTGTCTTTTCGACCCTCGGCTGTCGTCTGAACGCCTATGAGACCGAGGCCATGAAGGATCTCGCCGCCAAGGCAGGGGTCGAAAACGCTGTCGTGGTGAATACCTGCGCCGTCACCTCCGAGGCTGTGCGCAAAGCCAAGCAGGAAATCCGCAAATTGCGCCGCGAGAATCCCGACGCAATCTTGATCGTCACCGGCTGCGCCGCACAGGTCGAACCCGAAACCTTTGCCGCCATGCCCGAGGTGAACAAGGTCATCGGCAACACAGAAAAAATGAACCCGGCGACGTGGCAGGGCATGGCCCCGAACCTGATCGGCGAGACGGAACCGGTTCAGGTCAACGACATCATGTCCGTGACCGAAACCGCAGGCCACCTGATCGACGGTTTTGGCACCCGGTCGCGCGCCTATGTGCAAGTCCAGAACGGCTGTGATCATCGCTGTACCTTTTGCATCATTCCGTTTGGCCGCGGCAATTCGCGATCCGTCCCTGCCGGCGTGGTGGTCGATCAGATCAAACGCCTAGTGGACAAGGGCTATAACGAGGTCGTGCTGACCGGCGTCGACCTGACCTCCTGGGGGGCCGACCTGCCCGCCATGCCAAAGCTTGGCGATCTGGTGATGCGCATCCTGAAACTGGTGCCGGATCTGCCACGCCTGCGTATTTCGTCGATTGATTCCATCGAGGTCGATGAAAACCTCATGCAGGCCATCGCGACCGAACCGCGTCTGATGCCGCACCTGCACCTGTCGCTCCAGCACGGCGACGACCTGATTCTGAAACGGATGAAGCGCCGCCACCTACGCGATGACGCCATCCGCTTTGCCCAAGAGGCGATTCGCTTGCGTCCCGATATGACGTTTGGTGCCGACATCATTGCGGGATTTCCGACCGAGACCGAAGCGCATTTCGAAAATTCGCTGCGCCTCGTCGATGACTGCAACCTGACGTTCCTTCATGTCTTCCCCTACTCGGCCCGCCCCGGCACCCCGGCCGCCAAAATGCCGCAGGTGAATGGCAAGGCGATCAAGGACCGCGCCGCGCGCCTGCGTGCCAAGGGCGATGCGGCTCTCTCGGCGCACCTGACCGCGCAAGTCGGCAAAACCCATCACATTTTGATGGAAAACCCGCGGATGGGTCGCACCACCCAATTCACCGAGGTTGTTTTCGGCACGGACCAGCCGGAATCGCAAATTGTAACAGCTACAATCCTTGGGATTGACGGAAACCGGCTTCGCGCCTGATCTTCATCTTTCCCTAAATACCTCCGCCGGAGGCTTCGACGCTGTCGAAAGGACGAGATGCATCCCAATCCGATCTACCGTCAGGCCGCGACGGACCAAAACCTGTCATTTGCCGCGGACCGCGGTTTCGGTGTGCTGAGCGTCAATGGACCCGAGGGCCCTCTGGCCGCACATATCCCCTTTGTCGTCAAAGACGCGCAAACGGTTGAACTGCACTTGGTCCGATCAAACCCGATTGCCCGCACCCTCGGCTCTCCGCAGCCTGCCCTTTTGGCTGTGACTGGCGCGGACAGCTATATTTCGCCCGATTGGTATGGCCTCGACGATCAGGTGCCGACATGGAACTATATCGCGGTGCATCTTCGCGGCATGTTAGAACTCCTGCCACAGGATGCATTGCGCCCGATGCTCGATGATCTGTCGGACGCATTCGAACAGCGACTTTTGCCAAAACCGATTTGGAAAACGGACAAAGTGTCGGCCGAAACGATGGATCGTTTTATGCGAATGATTGTGCCGCTACGGCTGACGATCACCTCTGTCGACGGCACGTGGAAACTAGGTCAGAATAAACCCGATCACGCCCGCCACGCCGCAGCGGATGGAGTAGAGGCCCACGGGATCGGGTCCGATACCGCCCGGATAGCCGCCCTGATGCACGCTGCCACAGCCAAGGAAGCCTGATGCAACTTATCTCGTCGCCGACCTCGCCATTTGTGCGCAAAGTCAGAGTTCTCATCCACGAAGCTGGCAAAACCGACACTGTCGAGCTGGTGAATGTCTCGACCACCCCCGTCAGTACAGACCCGCGTATTTTGCCCGCAAACCCCTTGGGGAAAATACCTGCGCTGATCCGCCCTGAGGGGTCCGCGCTCTACGATAGCCGGGTGATCACGCGCTATCTCGATACCCTGTGGTCGCTCGGGCTTTATCCAGAGGCAACGATCTGGGACACCCTGACGCTCGAGGCGACCGCAGACGCCATGATGGAGGCAGCGGTTCTGATGGTCTACGAATCGCGCGTCCGGCCTCAGGATTTGGCCTATGCGCCGTGGGTCGAGGCGCAGTGGGGCAAGGTTTCACGCGCCCTCGATGCTCTCGAGGCGACGTGGATGGATCATCTGTCCGGACCGACCACCGCCGCCCATATCGCGGTTGGCTGTGCGCTGTCCTATATTGATTTTCGGCATGCCGATCGGGCGTGGCGCGCTGCAAGACCGGACCTGGCGGCGTGGCACGCCGTCTGGGCCGATCGCGAATCAATGCAGCTGACCACGCCTAGCTGAGCTGGGTACAGCGCGGGCGCGCCAGCGCCCGCCTGACCTTAGAACGAATAGCTGACACCAATGTTCAGCGCGTTCGTCACCACATTGGTTTTGAGGGTACCGCCGTCATCCAGATCGACATCGTTGATCGAATAGGTGAACTGATATTCCCCTATGACGGCCCAACGGTCGTTGACCTGATATTTGGCCCCTGCGAACGCCCGCATCGCCCCGCCTGTCAGCTGGTATTCCCAGGTGTGCGGCCCGCCTGATTCGATATCCACATGCGGAAACGCGAATCCAAGCCCACCGCCGACATAGGGCGTCACTGTGCCACCCATCAGGCGATTCTTCCAACGATAGTTGGCGTTCAGCGTCGCGATATTCAGACCGTCGGTGAATTCCAGACGGTTAAAGCCGTTGGTCGCCAGCGTATCCGCATCGGCGTAGACCTTGTCGTGGGTGTATTCGAGCCCCCAGCCAAAGCTGTCGTTCCGCCACCACGTCACACGGGCCCCGTAATAGGGCGGCATGGCGTTCGATTTCCCTTCCCAGCCAGCCGTAAAGGCCAAGACCGTATTCACAGGGTTGCTCGGGTCTGTCCCTGTCACCTTGGAATGCGGGGCCTCTTGGATACCTGTAAAGACGCTCAGTTCAACCTCTGCCGAGGCGGCAAGCGGCGCGACGACAAAGGCGGCGATCATCAAGATTTTAGCAGACATAGCGGTTTCCTGTTCCAGTCGCGCAACACTATGTATCATATTACCGCCCCTGCAAGGCGGCTAAGTGTCCTAATCCAGATAGGTCCAGCTGACCAACCCGTCGAAATGGCGAATGGGGATACCCTCCAGATCGGCGGGCTCGGCCAGACGCATATTGACCGCCATCCGCCCCGGATAATCGAGGTCAATGCTGCTCCAATGGGTGGGACAGCCACAGCGGCGGCAGCTATGAAACACCAGTTTTCCATTCTCCCTCGTGTAGCCAGTGGTGTCACCGGTCAGCGTAATTTCCTGATCAGTGCCATAGGCCCACCACGTCGCGTAGCGGCGACAGGCGGTGCAATTGCAACTGGTCAGCTTGTCCGGACGATTAGGATATTCGAACGTGACAGCCCCACATAGACAGGAACCTCTGATCATAATTGTGCCTTTTCCGACCTTACCGACCTTGTAATGATACCCTGCGCCCGATTGTCCGCTAGACGTAAGAGGTTTTGCTGGATAAACAGCGCCCGAACGGAGGGTGGGAAACTGCCTTCTGTCCCATTCGTATGGGCCGCCGGCCCGGAACAATCGGAGATGCACCCCGTGTCAAACCACGAAGAACACCAGGGCACCCGCCGCGATTTCATCTACTACGCCACCGCTGGGGCCGGCGCAGTTGTGACCGGCGCCGCCGTCTGGCCGCTTGTCAATCAGATGAACCCCTCGGCTGACGTCCAGGCTCTCGCCTCGATCCGCGTTGATATCAGCGCCATCGAAGTCGGCACCCAGTTGACCGTTCTGTGGCAGGGCAAGCCGGTCTTCATCCGCGCCCGCACAGAAGACGAGATTGCGGCCGCTCGCGAAGTCGATCTCGGCTCGCTGCCGGACCAATCGGCCGAGAACGCCAACCTCGCTGCTGATGCTGATGCATCGGACGCCAACCGCGCCCTGTCCGAAGACGGCAAGTGGCTGGTCCAGATGGGCGTTTGTACCCACCTCGGCTGCGTCCCGCTGGGCGAATCCGGTGATTTCGGCGGCTGGTACTGCCCGTGCCACGGGTCGCACTACGACACCGCCGGCCGCATCCGCAAAGGACCGGCACCGCGTAACTTGGATATCCCCGTCGCTGCCTTCATCGACGAAACCACGATCCAGCTGGGCTAAGGAGAGGCACGCATGTCCGGAATTCCCCACGATCATTACGAGCCGAAGACCCGCGGCGAGAAGTGGCTTCACAGCCGTCTCGGCATCGTCGGCCTGATCTATGACACCCTGATGATCCCGACCCCCAAGAACCTGAACTGGATGTGGATCTGGGGTATCGTTCTTGCGTTTACGCTGGGTCTGCAGATCATTACCGGCGTTGTGCTGGTGATGCATTACACCCCGCATGTCGATATGGCCTTTGCCTCGATCGAACACATCATGCGTGACGTGAATGGCGGCCATATGATCCGCTATTTCCACATGAACGGCGCGTCGCTGTTCTTTATAGCTGTTTATGCGCACATCTTCCGCGGCCTCTACTACGGTTCGTACAAGGCCCCGCGCGAAGTGACGTGGATCGTCGGCATGCTGATGTATCTGGTCATGATGGGCACTGCGTTCATGGGCTACGTTCTGCCTTGGGGTCAGATGTCGTTCCACGGTACCGCTGTGATCACCGGCCTGTTCGGCGCTATCCCGTTCATCGGCGAAGCGATCCAGACCTGGCTGCTGGGCGCAACCGCTGTGGGTCAGCCTGCTCTGAACCGCTTCTTCTCGCTGCACTACCTGCTGCCGTTCATTCTGGCCGGCCTGACCATCGTGCACATCTGGGCGTTCCACTCGACCGGCAACAACAACCCGACCGGCGTCGAAGTCCGTCGCGGCTCCAAAGAAGAGGCTCAGAAAGACACCCTGCCGTTCTGGCCCTACTTTGTGATCAAGGACCTGTTCGCTCTGGCCGTAATTCTGGTCGTCTTTGTTGCCATCGTCGGCTTTATGCCGAACTACCTTGGCCACCCGGACAACTACGTTCAGGCAAACCCGCTGGTCACCCCGTCGCACATCGTTCCGGAATGGTACTTCCTGCCGTTCTACGCGATCCTGCGCGCCTTTACCGCTGACGTTTGGGCGGTCAAGTTCGTGTCCTTCATCACCGCTGGCATCGTCGACGCCAAGTTCTTTGGTGTGTTGGCCATGTTCGGCGCGATCGCTGTGATGGCTCTGGCGCCGTGGCTGGATACCTCGTCGGTTCGTTCGGGCCGCTACCGCCCGATGTTCAAGGCATGGTTCGCTGTTCTGGTCGTCGACTTCTTTGTCCTGATGTGGGTTGGCGCTCAGTCCACCGACTTCCCGTTTGACTGGATCTCGTTGATCGCCGCGACCTACTGGTTCTCGTACTTCCTGATCATCCTGCCGCTGCTCGGCGTCATCGAAAAGCCGCTGGCCCAGCCCGCGACCATCGAGGATGATTTCAACGCCCACTACGGCAACCCGGCCGAGTGAGAAAGGACAAGATAATGTTCCGCAAGATCACCCTTTCCGCTGCAATCGCTCTGGGTATGACCTCCGGCGCCGCTCTGGCGGCCGGCGGGGCCGAGGGCCATGTCGAGGATTATGCCTTCTCGTTCGAAGGGCCGTTTGGGTCCTACGACCAGATGCAGCTTCAGCGCGGTCTGCAAATCTACACCGAGATTTGCGCCGCCTGTCACGGCATGCAGTTCGTCCGCATCGGCACCCTGGCTGACGAAGGTGGCCCGGCTCTCCCGGAAGACCAGGTGTTTGCCTATGCCGAACGCATCGAAGTGTTCGACAAGTCGCTGGCCGACGGCGAAGGCGATTTCCGCCCCGCCACCCCGGCTGACAAGTTCCCCGCATCGGCCCTGGCTGGCGCACCGGACCTGTCGCTGATGGCCAAGGCACGCGCTGGCTTCCACGGCCCCTACGGCACCGGTCTGGCTCAGTTGGTTCAGGGCATGGGCGGCGCCGAATACATCGCGTCGCTGCTGCACGGCTACGAAGAAGCACCCGAGTGCGCTCCGGAAGACATGGCAGGCAGCTATAACACGGTGTTCACCGCTGGTGGCTTCCCGGATTCCTGTAAGGACGAACATGGCAACCATCTGGTTCCGGGTTCGTGGATTGGCATGCCGCAGCCGCTGATGGGCGAAGATGTCGAGTTCGCTGATGGTCACTCCAACGAACTGCACCATGAAGTGCAGGACGTTGCTGCATTCCTGATGTGGGCCGCAGAACCCAAGCTCAACGCCCGCAAAGAAGCTGGCCTGACTGGCGTTATTTTCCTGATCGCCCTGTCGGTTCTGCTCTATGCAACCAACAAGCGCATCTGGGCCCCGCACAAGGGCAAGAAAAAGCACTAAGTGCTGCCTATAGAATTGGAACGGCCCGCCATTTTGGCGGGCCTTTTCGTTTCAGAAACCACGCGATTCGGTCACTGCCCCAAGTAGGCGCGGAGTGCCTCTGATGGCGACGCGAAAACCTCGGCGGTTGGCTGCGGCGCGCCAATCGTTCCCTCTGCCACGACAGCGATATAATCGGCGGCCCTGCGGGCGTCTTGGGGATCATGGGTGACCAAGAGGATCACGCGATCCGGCGCAATCAGACGGGTGCGCACCAGATCCAGCATTTCCGCCCGCAAACCGGGCCCCAGTGCCGCAAATGGTTCATCCAGCAGGACAATTGGACGGTTCATCAATAGCACCCTCGCCAATGCAACCCTGCTCTGCTGGCCGCCGGAGAGGGTCCCCGGTTTGCGGTCCTGTAGCCCTGACAATCCGACCTGATCCAACACCTCTTGAACCTGCACTCTCTGCGCAGGTGTCAACTTCAATCGTGGAGACAGTCCCAGACCGATATTCTGCTCGACCGTCAGATGGGGAAACAGGTTGTTGTCCTGAAACAGCGTCGCAACCGGACGCTGGTTCGGGGGAATAGGTACCAAGGGCTGGCCGTTCCAAATGATATCCCCTGACTCTGGTATATCAAAACCGGCGACCAGCCCCAGAAAGCTGGACTTACCCGCCCCTGACGGACCGACCAAGGCAGTCAGCGCACCCGCCTGAAAAGAAACATCCGCCGACAGGGCGAATCCGTCCCTCTCTAGCCGAATGGCGTCACAGGTCAGCATCGATCCTGCCTCCTCTGTCCATGATGATAAATAGGACCAGACACAGCCCCAAGAGAACGAGTGCAGCCCCCCACGCCGCGTCTGTTCGATAGCTGCCCATAAGCTGATACATCAACAGCGGCAGCGTTTGCTGCTGTTCCGTCGCAAAGAGAGCAATGACGCCCAAATCTCCCATCGACAGCGCAGCGGTCAATCCGGCCGCAAAGCCGAGCGGCCTGCGAATACGCGGCAGGACAATCAATCGCACATAGGTCCAGCGTGACAGCCCGAGGGCCACGGCCAGTCGACCATAGTCCCGCTGCACCGCCTCGACCGAGGGTTGCAGAATGCGGGTGGCGAAGGGCAGCGCCATGAGAGTGTTCATCAAGATTGCCACGGGCAAGGCCCAGTGCGCCGGGTTTGTCACAGGATGCAGCAACAGAAACAGCCCGACCCCCGCAACCAGCGAGGACGCCACCAAGGGTAGCGCCATCGCGATCGCGACCGCACGTCCGCCCCGCAGGGCCATCGCAACAGCAGCGCATGACGTGAGGGCTGTCGCGACCAGGCTCACCGTCATGGACCTGCCAATTGCGGGCCAGATCACATCCGGCAAATCGCCTAGCCCCGCGACACCGCGCCAGATCACCATTCCCAGCGGCAGGACCAGAAATAGAGCCGTCAGCAGTATCGCCGTACCATCAAGCACCCGGGCCCAAAGGCTTTGGCCGTCCCATCGCATAGAATGACGATCTAACCCTCCCTCGACCGGTTGCGGTAAATCAAATCTCCAGACCAAGAGTGCAGAGCAGGCCCCGATCGCCATTTGCACCGCCGCCAGAACCGCAGCGCGATCCAAGGAAAAATCAAAACGGACGGCTTGATAAATCGCCAGCTCGACCGTGGTCGCCGACGGTCCGCCGCCAAGGATCAGAGCGACGGTGAAACTGGTCAAGCATATTAAAAATATGGATAAAAATGCACCCGGCAGCAGGCGTTTCAGCATCGGCACCTCAATCAGCCGGAGCACCGACCCGCCCAAGGAGGCCGTCAAACGATAGCGTTCAACCGGGACCGATAAGTGACCTTGGACCAGAATCCGGATAGCCAAGGGCAGGTTGAAAAACACATGCGCCAGCACCACCCCCGTAAAGCCGTAGATGAACAGTGTCGGCAGATCAAACGACTTCAATACTGAATTTAGAATGCCGTTCCGACCGAAAATCGCCAACAGTCCCAGCACAGCGACGATGACCGGCAGAATGAACGGCGCCCCCAAAAGGGTGATCAGGGCGGATCGTCCCCGGAACTGCCGCCGAGCAAGCGCACGGGCAACAGGAACCGCCAAAACGACACTGACTGCCGCAGAGACAAACGCCTGAGCGACAGTGAACCGGACGGCGGACCAATCCGCAGAGGTCAGCGTTCCTATAGCGCCGGCCCGAAACAGGACCGACGCCAAAGTGCCAAGCGTCAGCGCCAGCACGAGGGCGACAACAACCGCCCCCGGCCAGCGTGGCGCGATTATTGCGACAGGGCTGCGCGCCATTCTTCGATAGCCGGAGCCGTAGCCGCCTGCGCATCCTCGGCCGAGAGCAGCAGTGCCGTCGCAGGCTGGACCAGTGTCTCAAACCCGGCAGGTAGACCCGCAGCGGGCATGACGGCAGGGTACATCCAGTTGGTCGTCGGAATCACGCCTTGGAACCCTTCGGTTGCGATAAACGCCAGAAACGCGTCGGCCAGATCGGGCACATCGGTTCCCGCAATTTTGCCCGCAACCTCGACCTGCATGTAGTGCCCCTCGTCAAAGACCCAAGCGGTCTTGGTGTCATCGGATTCCGCGATCAAATGATACGCGGGCGAGGTGGTATAGGACAGCACGGCGTCGGCCTCGCCTTCGAGGAACAGACCATAAGCCTCTGACCAGCCGGGGGTGACGGTGACGATGTTGTCGGCCAGATCCGCCCAGATTTGCGCTGATTCGTCGCCGTAGGCGGCCTTGATCCACAGGAGCAGACCCAGACCGGGCGTCGAGGACCGCGGATCCTGAATCACGATCTTCAGATCGCTGGCGGCCAAATCGCGGAAGTTGGCAGGTGCGGCAACATCCTTGCCTGCGACAAAGGCGAAATAGCCCCAGTCGAACGGAACGAACACCTCATCCGACCATGCGATCGGCAGGTCGTAGGCAACCGATACGCCCGACGGCGCAAACAGGCCCGTCGCTGCGGCGTCAGCGGTCAGGTTGGTATCCAGCCCCAGCACGATATCGGCGTCGGTATTTGCGCCCTCCAGCTTGAGCCGCGACAGAACGGCGGCACCATCGCCTGCGCCGACAAATTGCAGGTCGCAGCCGCATTCGGCCTCGAAATTGGTCTCGATCTGGGGGCCCGGCCCCCATTCGCTATTAAAGCCGTCGTAGGTGTAGACTGTCAAAACAGGGGTCTCGGCCAGAGCGCCAGTGGCAATCAGACAAAGTCCTGCGACATGGGAAAGAGTTTTCATCGGTTTCATCCTCTCATGCGCCGGACGGATGGGGGCTTTGAGGAAAACTCTCGACCTTCCCTCCGCCGGTCCTAACCGGTTCAGGTTCAACGGGTCCGCCTTGCAGCATCTCAGCCCGTTTCCGGGCACCCCGAGGTGAGGCGGAACATAGCGTCCTCCTTGCCACGCGCAAGGGAATTACGGCAAAACTCCTTGGACTGCGCCCAAACCCGCGTTAAACGCGCAGCAACAGGAGGCGCCCATGTCGTTCAATACCTTTGGTCATATCTACCGCACCACCACATGGGGCGAGAGCCACGGCCCAGCGCTGGGCGCTACTGTTGACGGCGTACCGCCCGGCGTACCGCTGACCCCTGAGATGATCCAGGTCTGGCTGGACAAACGCAAACCGGGCCAGAACAGGAATACCACCCAGCGCAATGAACCGGACGAGGTCCGCATTCTGTCTGGTGTATTCGAGGGCATGACGACCGGCACCACGGTCCAGTTGATGATCGAAAACACCGACCAGCGGTCCAAGGATTACGGCAATATCGCCCAGACCTTCCGCCCCGGCCATGCCGATCTGGCCTACCACCAGAAATACGGCCTGCGTGACTATCGTGGCGGTGGCCGGTCTTCGGCTCGCGAAACCGCTGCTCGCGTCGCATCGGGCGGGATCGCCCGCGAAGTCCTGAAACAGGTCGCGCCGGGGATCGAGATCAAGGGCTATATGGTCCAAATGGGTGACAAGAAAATCGACCGTGTGCGGTTTGACTGGGCAACGATTGACCAGAACGATTTCTGGTGCCCCGACGCGCAGATGGCGCAAGAGTGGGAAGACTACCTGGGCTGGCTGCGCAAAGACGACCACAACAGCGTCGGCGCCGTGATCGAGGTCGTGGCCCGCAACGTCCCCGCAGGCATCGGCGCACCGATCTATGCGAAGCTGGACACCGATCTGGCAGCCGCGATGATGTCGATCAACGCCGTCAAAGGGGTCGAGATTGGCGAAGGCATGGCTGCCGCCGCGCTGACGGGTCGTGAGAACGCGGACGAGATATTCTTTGAAGATGGTAAAATCCGCTATGGGTCGAACCACGCTGGCGGCATTCTGGGCGGCATTAGCACCGGACAGGACATCGTGGTGCGGTTTGCGGTCAAGCCGACCTCGTCGATCCTGTCGCCCCGCCGGTCGATCCTGATGGACGGCACCCCGACCGAGGTCATCACCAAGGGCCGTCATGACCCCTGCGTCGGCATCCGTGCCGTTCCCGTCGGCGAAGCAATGGCCGCTTGTGTGATCCTTGACCACGTGCTGCTGGACCGCGCCCATACCGGCGGCGTGCGCGGACAGATCGGCTAAATGCTGGCCATCATCGGCATCATTTTTCCGGTCTTTGCCGCAATCGGCCTAGGCTACGCGACGGTGTGGCGTGGCCTGTTCAGCCAAGCTGACCTGCGGATTCTGGGCCGGTTCGTGCTCAACATCGCTCTGCCCGGCCTGATTTTCAACGCCGTTGCGGGCAGCGAGCTATCACAGGCGATGCGCCCAGACTGGATGCTGATCTATGCCCTGACCAGCGTTTGCACGCTGGCCATCACCTATTTTGCCTTCACTGCGATGGGCGCTGAACCTACGCGGCGCGCGATTGCAGCGATGGGCGCGGCCTGCCCGAATTCTGGCTATGTCGCCTATCCGATCCTGCTGCTGGCACTGCCTGCGGTGGCCGGTCAGACCTTTGCCATGGCCGTCGTGGTCGAGAATTTCTTTATCGTGCCGCTGACCATCGTGATCAGCGATCTGGCGACGGGCAACCGGGACCGAAAATTCTACCAGATCATCGGTCCGATCCTCTGGGGCGTGATCAAACGCCCGATGATCATCGCGCTGCTGCTGGGGATGGCGATGGCCGCGTTTGGCATCCACCTGCCGGCTCCGATACAAAGGTTCATGTCCATGCTGGCCAATGCGACGGCCGCGGTAGCACTCTTTGTGATTGGCGGGTCACTGTTCGGCCTCGGGCTGCGGGGGAATGTCGCCGCCGCCGCCAAGGTCGCCATCGCCAAGCTATTCCTGCATCCGGCGATTGGCCTCGCGATGGTGACGATCGCCTTTGCTCTGGGCATTGATCAGATGGGCCCCGATCTGCGCGCTGCCCTGCTGATCACCTGCGCGACCCCGATGATGGGGATTTATACGATCCTCGCGCAGGAATACGGCCACGAAGGCATGGCCTCGATCGCGATGCTGATCGCGACGGTTGGCGCTTTTTTTACCTATTCGGGTCTGCTGTTTTTGCTGATGTGATCAGGCGGGCTGTTTCGACAACTGCACCGCCAGAATCCCGGCGGCAATCACGGCCACGCCGATCAGATCGCCCAGCCCCAGCCCCTCGCCCAGGAGCATGGCCGCGATAGCGACCCCAAAGAACGGGTTGAGAAAGTGGAAGGTCGCGGCCTTGACCGCGCCGATGCGCTGGACCAGCAGGAACCAGACCAAGGTCGCCAAGAGCCCCGGAACCAGCGTCGTATAGGCAAAGGCCACGATTAGTTGCCAGCTCCACTGGATGTCGAAGGTTTCAAAAATGATCGCCGGTCCTGTCAGAGTCGCCGCGCCAATCAGCATTTGCAGACCAACGATCATCAGCACGTTGCCCCCTGAAGAGGCCCCGCGCACCGACAGCGTCGCAATCGCCAACGCCGTCACACCAATTGCACAGAGCATCAACCCGTGCGTATCGACGGCCCCGCCGATCCGGGCCCCCATGATGATCGCCACGCCCGCGAACCCGGCCACCAGCCCGGCAATCCCCAGCGGGCGCGGACGGTTCCCCATGCCCCAGCCGAACAGCGCCACGATCAGCGGCATCGTCGCGGCGATGATGGACGCCAAAGAGGCCTCGATCGTTTGCATGGCGATAAAGAACAGACCCAGATAGAGACCGTTTTGGCAGACCCCGAAAATCACCGTCGATTTCCACTGCGCGGGGGTCAGTTTCGGCCGCTGCCCCATCGCCCAGGCGATCGTGATCCCCAGCAGGCCAGACACCAGAAACCGCAACGCAAGCGAGGTCATAGGCGGCGCATACTGAACAATTACGCGGGCCGAGGTAAAGGCAGAGGACCACATCAGGGCAAAAGCCATACCCATAAAAATCGCGCGAATGTCCATCTGTTCCTCTCATGCAAAAGGGCCGCCGTTGCGGGCGACCCTTTCCTAATCGAACAGCGGGTGCAACCCCGGAACGACTTAGCCGTTGACGCTGTCTTTCAGAGCCTTGGCGATGGTGACTTTGACCACCTTGTCGGCTTCTTTCTTCATCGTGTCGCCGGTGGCCGGGTTACGAACCATACGCTCGGGGCGTTCGCGGCAATAGATCTTGCCCACGCCCGGCAGGGTCACGGCGCCACCACCAGCAACCTCGGCGGTGATGATGTCGGTCAGGGCTTCCAGACCGGCGGCAGCGGTCTTTTTGTCGGTGCCGGCTTTTTCGGCGATCGCAGCAACGAGCTGCGCTTTGGTCATCGGCTTTGCCATTTACATGGTCTCCCTTGTTCTGCCCCTCTGGGCCTCATGTCCGTTGTTTTTAACGGTGCGTTGCCGATCACCACAACGAAATAAAGCCCATTGCAAGCCAAAAAAGCCATTTTTTCATCGTTTGACGTCACATCAAAGGAAGGCTGTTTCCTCAAAGCTGCGAAGTTTGCGGCTATGTATCCGTTCGAGAGGCATTTCGCGCAGCCGTTCCATCGCGCGGACACCGATCATCAGATGCCGGGCGACCTGTGTCTTGTAGAAATCGGATGCCATGCCCGGCAGTTTCAGCTCGCCATGCAGCGGCTTGTCCGACACGCACAGCAAGGTGCCATAAGGCACGCGGAACCGGAACCCGTTGGCGGCGATTGTCGCGCTCTCCATATCTAGGGCGACCGCCCGCGACTGTGACAGCCGCTGTACCGGCCCGGAATGGTCGCGCAGTTCCCAGTTGCGGTTGTCGATCGTCGCAACCGTGCCTGTCCGCATGATCCGCTTTAGCTCGTAACCGGATAGCTCTGTGACCTCTTCGACCGCGTTTTCCAGCGCGATCTGGATTTCCGCCAGCGCCGGGATCGGCACCCAGACGGGCAGGTCATCATCAAGCACATGGTCTTCACGCAGATAGGCGTGGGCCAGCACAAAATCGCCCAGTCGCTGCGAATTGCGCAGCCCCGCGCAATGCCCGACCATCAGCCACGCATGAGGACGCAGGACTGCAATGTGATCGGTTGCGGTTTTTGCGTTCGACGGACCAACGCCGATATTGACCAGCGTGATCCCGGACCCATCTGCCCGTTTCAGGTGATAGGTCGGCATTTGCGGCATCTTGGCCGGGGTGCCCAGCGGCGTCGCCGGGTCGGTAATCACCACATTGCCCGGCGCGACAAAGGCGGTATAGCCGCTATCCGGATCAGCCAGCACGTGACGGGCGTAGGCCTCGAACTCTTCGACGTAAAACTGGTAGTTTGTGAACAGCACGTGGTTCTGGAAATGATCCGGTGCCGTCGCCGTGTAATGCGCCAATCGCGCGAGAGAATAATCCACCCGCTGCGCCGTAAACGGCGCGAGGGGCAGAGACCCGTCAGGATAGGTAGAGCCGGTCCCGTTGACGATATCATCATGTGTCGTCGACAGATCAGGCACGTCGAACACGTCGCGCAGGGTGAACTCCATCGCGCCCTCTTGGGGCACTGTCACCGCCGAGTCATTGGCCATCGCAAAGTGTACCGGCATCGGCGTGGTCGACGGCCCGACCTGCACGGAAACGCCATGGTTCTGGATCAACAGCGCAATCTGTTGGCGCAAATAGTTGGCAAACAGCCGCGGACGCGTGACGGTGGTGGAATAGGTCCCCGGCACGGGTACGTGGCCAAACGACAAACGGCTATCCGTCACCGCGTAGCTGGTCGTCACGATCCGAATTTCCGGGTAGAAGGCACGATACCGACCCTCGGGTTTGCCTTTGGTGATAACCTCGGTGAAACCACCAGCCAGAAAATCAACTGCCTCATCATAAAGCTCGATCAACCGGTCTACAGCGGCATTCGCGTCATCGAAAAATTCGGCCACACGGCCGGCGGGGGTCATCATCCCGTTTGTTGTCATGAAATGTCCTTTGGATTTGACCGGGCGCAGCCATCCGGACGCACCTTTGGGCGCAAACGCGGCTTGGATTTGATCATGACCCGGTCCATTGCCTATGATGATACCAACTGCCTATCGTGTTCAAGCCGGAACAAAACATCCTTGTCGCAGCGTTCTGACCGGTGACATATGCGGGAATGGAAACGACTACGTGACGACATGAAATTGATCACTCGCCTGTTCGGCCCGAAACCGCAGCCTGTTCTGATCTACCAACCCGGCCAAAGGGTTGGCAGCGTGGACCCTGTTTGGCCCGTGATCGAATGCCCCAGCGGGATGGCGCAGAAAATCATCGCCCAAGAGGCGCACAACCGCGACATCACGCCGATCATTCTGGGGTCGATGCGGTCTCTCGAACTGATCCACGAGGCGCAGCAGGCGAGCGACCCCGCCAATGCACTGAGGCGCAGTAGCCTGTTCGATTTTGATGCATGGATGCGGCAGGCCCACGAAGAATGGGCAGAGGCACCCGATATGCCGCCCCGTGGCCCGGTGTACAGCCATGCGCCCCATGGCGATGCAATCGATATGGCGGTCTGGAATCCGCTGACCTCAGCCCCGTTCAAAACGGTCTATATCGGCCTGTTTCCGACAGCGGATGTGACCCAGATCCCGGGATTGATCACCGGCGGCGGCTGGAATAGCTATCCCGAGGCCGGCGTTCACATCGCCCTGCACCGCCGCTGGCGGGATCGCTATGGCGCGCGGCTGATCGGACATGGACATGATTCGATGACGTTCCATGTCCTGCGCCCGCCGCGCGATCTGGCCGGATCTCTGGATCTGGCCGAAGAGTTCTATGCCTACTGCCCTGACCTCATCGATCAGGGATTTGGCAATCTGGACACCCTCGCGGCTGCGCTGCGCAATGCACCAACCTGGCATTTTTGGTGGGACTGAGAATGAAGACACTCCTCTCTTTTGGGCACGGGTTTTCGGCACAGGCATTGACCCGGATCTTGCCACCGGACTGGCGGGTGATCGGCACCACCCGGTCCGAGCACAAAGTTGCCACCCTGATGTCCGAAGGCGTCGAACCGCGCATCTGGCCCGGCGCCAACATGATCCCCGCGCTGGATGCGGCGACACATCTGCTGATCAGCGCCGCGCCGAATGAGGACGGCGACCCGGTTCTGGCCGACCTCGCCAATGAAATCCGCGCCCGCTCAGGCCAGTTTGAGTGGGTTGGCTATCTGTCGACCACAGGGGTCTATGGCGATCATAGCGGTGACTGGGTGGACGAGGAGTCGCCACTGACCCCCGCGACCAAACGCGGACAATTGCGTGTCAAAGCAGAACAGCAATGGCGCGATTTGAACCTGCCATTACATATTTTCCGTCTCGCCGGGATTTACGGCCCCGGACGTGGGCCCTTTGCCAAGGTGCGAAATGGCACCGCGCGCCGGATCATCAAGCAGGGCCAAGTGTTCAGCCGCACCCACGTAGACGATATCGCACAGGTCCTATTGGCCTCGATCAACCGTCCGAACCCCGGCGCGGCCTATAACGTCTGCGACAACGACCCCGCTCCGCCCGAAGACGTGATCGCCTATGCCGCCGAACTGCTGGGTCTGCCGGTGCCACCTGCCGAAGATTTTGAAACCGCCGATATGACGCCGATGGCGCGATCCTTTTACGCCGAGAGCAAGAAGGTCAGCAACGAACGGATCAAAACCGAACTGGGCGTTCGGCTGAAATACCCGGACTATCGGGCAGGTCTCAACGCGCTGCTGGCCCTAGGCGACGAATAGCCCAGGCAACACCCGAAAACACCGCCAACAGGATCACGGCAACGACAAAGTTGCTGATGTAAAAATTGGTACGGCCACCAAAGTCCAGATCGTTGAGGAACCGATAGGGAAACCCAGCGCCCAGTTTGCCCACGGGTTCGGTGGCAAGTCGCGACACGAACCATTCGATCCACGCGATATAGGCGACAATAATCCCGGCCAGCCAACCTACCGACACCAAGGGTCGCCGGAAACCGCGATGCAGCAGGAGCGCATCTAACCACAATAGCGCAGGCCCGAGTCCGTGCAGATAATACTCAAGCCACCATCGTCCTAATGCGCCATCGCTGGTCACCGACATTGGATCGGCAAAGTAGAGCCGCCAATAGAGCAATACGACCATCGCGTTCTGAACCGCGGCCGCGCCGATGAACCCGTCCCAGCGCCGTCGTGACCGGCCAAGGCTGATCAGCAGGGTGCGACTATGGGCAAAGGTGGCCAGAAACAGACCCCAGACCGTAAAATACCGGAACGGTCCGGCAAATTGATCGAACTCGCCAACAACGATGAACCGCAGGCAGTAAAACAGCGCGGCCGCAAAGACGACACTCCGAAACATCAAGGTTTTAGACATGGTGCTCTCCCTCGCCGCGTAGATTGCAGAGGGACAGGCACCGCGCCAAATGAAACCTTGCGTCAGGCAGTTTTCCCCATGCTGGCGATGCCCATCACAGACAGAACCTTGGCCTCGATATCCTCGGCGTTCAGACCAGCGGTGGCATACATGTCGTGCGGATTTGCGTGGTCGATAAAGGTATCGGGCAGAACCATGCTGCGGAATTTCAGGCCCTTATCGAACACGCCTTCGTCGGACAACAGTTGCGCGACATGGCTACCAAAGCCGCCGGCAGCGCCTTCTTCGATGGTGATCAGCGCGTCGTGTTCCGCAGCGAGCCTCAGGATCAAATCCCGGTCCAGCGGTTTTGCAAAGCGCGCATCCGCCACGGTCGGACTGATGCCCTTGGCGTTCAGGCTCTCGACTGCGACCATGACCTCTTGGAGGCGGGTGCCGAATGACAGGATCGCAACGCCCTTGCCTTCGCGGATCATGCGACCCTTGCCGATTTCGAGCGGCTCTGCGTTTTCGGGAATCTCGACGCCGACGCCTTCGCCGCGCGGGAAACGGAACGCGATGGGGCCGTCGTCATAGCGGGCGGCGGTCACAACCATGCGCACCAGTTCCGCCTCGTCCGCGGCGGCCATCACGACCATGCCGGGCAGGTTCGCCATAAAGGCCACATCATAGGACCCGGCATGCGTCGCGCCATCCGCCCCGACCAAGCCAGCGCGATCAATAGGGAAACGCACCGGCAGACGCTGGATCGCCACATCGTGCACGATCTGGTCATAACCGCGCTGCAAGAAGGTCGAATAGAGCGCACAGAACGGCTTCATCCCGCCAGCCGCCAAACCGGCGGCAAAGGTCACGGCATGCTGTTCGGCGATCCCGACATCGAAACACCGACTAGAATAGCGTTCCATAAATTTGTTCAGTCCGGTCCCGTCCGGCATCGCCGCGGTGATGGCGCAAATCTTGGGGTCCTTGGCAGCCTCTTTGAGCAGAGCCTCGGCAAATACATTGGTATAGCTGGGCGCGTTTGACGGTGACTTGTGCTGTTTGCCGCTGGGCACATCGAATTTGGCGGTCGCGTGGCCACGGTCGCGGGCGGCCTCAGCCGGGGCATAGCCCTTGCCCTTTTTGGTGATCGCATGGATCAGGACCGGCCCGTTGGCGCGGGCCTTGACCGTGCGCAGGACAGACAACAGTTGGTCCATGTCGTGCCCGTCGATCGGACCGATGTAGCTGAACCCCAGTTCCTCGAACATCGTGCCGCCAACGGTCATGTGTTTGACCATCTCCTTGGCGCGCTTGGCACCTTCGCGGAACGGCGGCGGCAGCAGGCTGACCGCACCCTTGGCGGCAGCGCGGAGTTCTTGAAACGGCTCGCCCGCATAGAGACGCGACAGATAGGACGACAGCGCACCGACAGGTTCGGCAATCGACATTTCGTTGTCGTTCAAAATAACGATCATCCGCTTTTTCAAGTGACCGGCGTTGTTCATCGCCTCGAACGCCATGCCCGCGGACATCGACCCGTCACCGATCACGGCAATCGCATCGCCCACACCTTCGGGCGTCACGCCGCCCAGATCACGTGCCACGGCAAAGCCCAGTGCAGCCGAAATCGAAGTGGACGAATGCCCCGCGCCGAACGCGTCATAGGGGCTCTCGCTGCGCTTGGTGAACCCTGACAGACCGTCCTTGGTGCGCAGGGTGCGGATACGGTCACGGCGCCCGGTCAGGATTTTGTGCGGATAGGACTGGTGCGACACGTCCCAGATGATCTTGTCCTTGGGGGTGTCGAACACCGCATGCAGCGCGACCGTCATTTCGACAACGCCCAATCCGGCGCCCAAATGACCGCCCGTGACAGACACCGCGCTGATCGTTTCGGCCCGCAGTTCATCCGCCAGCCGTCGCAGGTCTGCATCCGACATGGATTTCATGTCAGCCGGGCTCTGAACGCGGTCCAAGAGCGGTGTGTTGGGTCGGTCGTTCATATTTACCTACCTGTCGCGCGAAATAACAAAACGGGCAGCCTCGCGGAGCGTTTCGGCGCTTTGACCATAAACAGCTAGCGCATCGCAAGCCTTCGTCACCAATTCGTCAGCGCGGCGCTTGGCCTCATCCAGCCCGAGGAGCGATACAAAGGTGGCCTTGCCCGCGCTGGCATCCTTGCCAACTGCCTTGCCAACCGTCGCGGCATCACCTGTCACATCCAGCACGTCGTCCCAGATCTGGAACGCGAGGCCGAGAGCATCGCCATAGGTTTGCAGCGCCGTGATATCGGCACCTGCCATCCGCGCACCTGCGGTGGCCGACCACGTGATCAACGCGCCCGTCTTGCCCGCCTGCAACCGGATGACCTGTTCCAGCGTCAGTGGCACATCCGCCGTTTCCGCCATGATATCCAGCGCCTGCCCGCCGACCATACCCCGCACCCCGCCAGCCAGCGCAAAGCTGCGGATCAGGTCCAGCCGATATTCGGCCGGGCAATCGGCATCCACCAACAGGCCAAAGCCCAGCGATTGCAGCGCATCGCCCGCCAGAACGGCGGTCGCCTCGTCCCATTTACGGTGAACCGTCGGCAGACCACGACGCAAATCGTCGTCGTCCATGCAGGGCAGGTCATCATGTACCAGCGAATAGGCGTGGACACATTCAATCGCCGCCGCGACGCTGGCCGCAGTCTCGATACCATAGAGCGATGCGCTCTCGATCACCAGAAACGCGCGCAGGCCCTTGCCGCCACGCACGGCGTACCGCATGGCCTCGGCCACGGGCAGATCGACGTCGGTCAAGGCAGCCGCGATCTGCGCCTCGGCCAGATCACGCGCACGGGTCAACGCATCGGGAAACGACATTAGCCAGCGTCCAGCGGAGCCGTACCGGCAGGCGCACCATCCGCGCCAAAGGTGATCTTGGCGACCTTGGCCTCGGCCTCTTTCAGCTTTTCTTCGCAGCGGGATTTCAGGGCAGCACCGCGTTCGTAAAGGGAGATGGACTCCTCTAGCGCAACATCGCCGCGTTCCAACCGATTGACCACGGTCTCAAGCTCTTTCATGGCCTCTTCAAAGGTCATGTCGTTGACAGGTTTATCGGTCATCGGCCTCTTTCCTCTAGTACCTTCACATGCGCAGCCGCCGAGGCCGCCAATGCGTCGAGGTTATATCCCCCTTCGAGCACGGACACCACGCGGCCTTTGCAACACTCGTCCGCCACATCACATAGGCGTTTTGTGACCCAATCGTAATCCTGTGTTTCAAAGTTCAGCTGCGCCAGTGGATCATCCCGATGTGCATCAAATCCTGCCGATATCAGCAGCAGTTGCGGACGGAATGCCTGAACCCTCGGGAACACCTGATTTTCATAGACTTGCCGGAACTCATCGGAATCGGCACCGGGCGGGAACGCAATATTCACCACGTTGTCGAATTCGCCGGTATCGACCGGATCGCCCGAACCGGGCCACAGCGGCATCTGCTGCGACGTGATGGTCAGAATCCGCGGATCATCCTGACACAGCGCCTGCGTACCGTTGCCATGGTGTACATCAAAATCGACGATGGCGACCCGGTTCAGACCGTGGAAATCCAGCGCATGTTTGGCGGCGATGGCCACATTGCCAAAGATGCAGAACCCCATCGGCGCATCGGCTAGGGCATGATGCCCCGGCGGGCGCGTCGCGACAAAGGCATTCTGCGCCTCACCACCCAGCACCATATCCACCGCGCGCACAGCGCCGCCCGCCGCCCGCCATGCCGCAGCAACCGTTCCGGAGGACATATGCGTATCCTCGTCCAACTGGCGAAACCCGCTGCTGGGTGACTTGGCCCGGATTTCATCGACGTAGCTCTGTGGATGGCACCGCAAAATATCATCGTCAGCCGCCATAGGCGCCAGAGTCCGGGTCAAATTAACACCCTCTAACGCCGCTAAAATCACCCGAAGCCGGGCGACCTGTTCAGGGTGACCATCGGGGGTGACATGCGTCAAACAGTCTGGATGGGTGATCAATGCTGTCGTCATGGCCTAGTCCGGTTGCAACATATAACCCGACCCGCGCACGGTTTGCAGGTAGCGCGGTTGTTTCGGATCGCCCTCCAACTTGCGTCGCAGGCGGGTGATTTGAACGTCGACGGCACGCTCTTGGGTCTGTCCGCCGCTGCGGCTCAGCTCTTCGACCAGATCGGTTCGGGTCACGGTTTCGCCGGGGCGGGCGCTAAAGATTTTCATCAACTGGCTCTCGGTCGCGGTCAGGCGCACCAGTTGATCCCCCTCCCATAGCTCGCCCCGGTCCACGTCATACCTTAGGGGCCCCAGAACCAGCGTTTTGGGCAGAACGACCGCCGGGGCGACCTGCGGAACCCGGCGCAGGATCGCATTGATCCGCAGCAACAGTTCCTTCGGCTCGAACGGTTTAGACAAATAATCGTCCGCACCCGCCTCTAGTCCGGCAATGCGGTCGCTCGTCTCGCCCTTGGCCGTCAGCAACATCACAGGGGTCGCCAGCGTGCGCCGCAGGTCCCGGCAAAAACTGATGCCATCCTCGCCCGGCATCATGACGTCCAGCACGATCAGATCAAAATCCAGTCCCGCGATCAGACGACGCGCATGGGCGGCATCCCGTGCCGTTGTCACCAGAAAACCGTTACGGATCAGAAATTTCTGCAACAGGCTACGGATGCGTTCATCGTCGTCGACGATCAACAGATGTACGTCATCGGCGCTCATATCGACTTGTCCCTTAGGGCTTCGAATTGGCGACGGATGTCGTCATCCATCATCGCCTCTAGCACTTGGCGAAACCCGGCGACCGCTGCGGGACCGGCAGCGCGATAGGCACCGCGCATCCGGTCACGCTGCGCATCCGATAACTCCCGCTCCAATGCCGCTCCGGTCGGCGTCAGAAACAGATGGCGTTCACGCTTGTCCTCGCGGCCAATCCGGCTCTCGACCAAACCGTCCTCGATCAAACCGCGCAGCACACGATTCAACGATTGTTTCGTCACCCCGAGGATCGACAGCAGATTGTTCACGGTCGTACCCGGACTGCGGTGGATAAAGTGGATGGCGCGATGGTGAGCGCGGCCATATCCTTTTTCCTCGAGGATGCGATCTGGGTCCGCCGTAAACCCGCGATAGGCAAAGTACATCGCCTCGATCCCTTTGCGGAGCTGTTCATCCGTCAGGAACAAGAGTGATTGACTGTGCGAAGTGTCGTTCATGTCCACGCCTTTTTGATTGCGCCTAGGATATGTCAGCCTTGTTGACACTCCAAGCCTCAACTGTTAGCGCTTTCACGATTTCGCGCAACTTTATGACTCATTTAGGGCGCGCACACGAAAGAAACGAAAACACGGAGGGCAGAATGGCCGCTTATGATGATCGCGACGGCAAAATTTGGATGGACGGTCAGTTGGTTGAATGGCGCGACGCCAAGGTCCACATCCTGACCCACGCCATGCACTATGCCAGCTCCGTTTTTGAGGGCGAGCGCGCCTACAACGGCAAAATCTTTAAGAGCCGCGAACATTCGGCCCGCCTGCTCAAGTCGGGCGACCTGCTGGACATGCCGATCCCCTATACCGTCGACCAGATCGAAGAGGCCAAAACCGCCGTTCTGGCCGCCAACGGTTTGACAGACGCCTATGTCCGCGTGGTCGCATGGCGTGGCGCTGGCGAAGATATGGGCGTTGCCTCGGCCCGCAATCCGGTCCGGATGGCGGTCGCGGCATGGACATGGGGCGCCTACTATGGCGACGCCAAGATGAAGGGCGCCAAGCTGGACATCGCCAAGTGGAAGCGTCCCAGCCCCGAAACCATTCCCACCGCAGCCAAGGCCGCCGGTCTCTATATGATCTGCACCATGTCCAAACACGCCGCCGAAGCCAAAGGCTGTTCGGATGCGCTGTTCCTCGACTATCGCGGCTATGTCGCCGAAGCGACCGGCGCGAACATCTTTTTCGTCAAGGATGGCGAAGTGCACACGCCGCTGCCGGACGCGATCCTGAACGGCATCACCCGTCAGACCATCATCGGCATGTTGCAGGCCAAGGGCATCACCGTGCACGAACGCCGCATTCAGCTCGAAGAGTTGGAAGGGTTCGAACAATGCTGGTTGACCGGCACCGCCGCCGAGGTCACCCCGGTCGGCCAGATCGGCGATTACACCTTTGAGGTGGGCGACATCACACGCAGCATCGCCGAGGATTATGAAAAGCTGGTCCGCAGCTAAGGAATCGGGCGCCTCCGGGCGCCCTTTTATTTTCCGCCGGGCGCCATTGCCTTGCGTTGGCTGGCGCGTTCCAGTCCCAGTTTACGTTCCCTGAGGATGATCATTACGCCCGCGCTGATCACGATCGCCGCCCCGATCAACGTGGTTTTCTGCGGCCATTCATCAAAAAATACCATGCCGATGGTCACCGCGAAAATCATCGAGACATAGTCGAACGGTGCGACCAGCGACGCATCGCCCAGCCGATAGCTTGTGGTCAGCAGAATCTGACCGACCCCGCCCAGCAGACCTGCGCTGACCAAGAGGATCGCCTGTTTGGGCGTCGGCAATTCCCAGCCCCAATAAAGGGTTATGAGTGACAGCAGGGTCGCCGTGATCGAAAACCAGAACACGATCGAAGACGTGGTTTCAGTCGCGGTCAATTTGCGGATGAACACCTGCGCCTGCGCCGCTGCAACCGCCGAAGCCAGCACCAGAACCGCGCCAAGAGTCTGTTCCGTGCTCACCCCCGAAGCAGCGACAGACAAACGGGGCGACACCACGACCATCACCCCGACCAGCCCAAGGGCCACCATCCCCAGCCGAAACAGGCGTATACGTTCATTCAGGAACATCGCCGCAAAAATCACGACAAAGATCGGCGTCGCATAGCCCAGCGCGGTGACCTCGGGCAGTGGCAAATACCCCAGCGCGGCAAAGCCCAGCCCCATGGAGGTCGATCCGACGATCCCGCGCCAGACATGGCCCATCGGATCTTGGGTCCGGAACCCTGTGGCCAGTTCGCGCCTCAGGGCCAGCCAGCCGACGATAATCGGCAAGGCAAAGAACGACCTGAAAAACATCGCCTCACCGGGCGGAATGGAATCGGCGGTCGCCTTGATCAGCGACTGCATGGTCACGAAAACCGCGACCGAAATGATCTTGAACGTAATGGCTCTGAGTGGTTGCATGGGACCCCCTGCGGCGCACCCTAAGTCCGCCATTCAGAAAACACCATGCCTGTCAGACATGTCTGACAGGCGGCAGGCAAACGACCCGCCGCCCGAGTGGATTATGCCGCCTTTTTGGTCAGACCACCGGCAAGTTTTTCGGAAACCAAGCCAAACAGGTTGCCCAGCACTAGCGAGATCAGGATCATCACGGCCGCCTTGCCCAGCGCGGCAGTATCCGTCAGCGCAACGCCTGTCAGCAGGGTGCCCGCCGCCGTAGAGGCATAGCCATAGACCGCTGCCGGAATCGTGGCGAGTGCGGGAATATGTGCGCCCAGCACCAGAACGACAACCGACACACCGACGATCACAGAGGTGACGATGACCGAACCGGCAACGCTGCCGACGAGGAACAGGGTCACCGCGGCAACCACGACGCCCCAAGCATGGTTAATCGCATTTTTCCCCAGCGAGGCAGGCTGCCCGCCGGTGTGATAATAAGCACCCCAACCGATAAACAGCGCCCAGACCTGAAGCCCAAAGCCGTTGCCGAGACAGACCCAAGTCGCCACAGCAGCCAGCAGACCAATCGAAATCGCCAAAGCGTTAATCAGAGACATGTGTTTTTCCTTCCCTTGTTGATGTCCCCTCTCCCCGGGGGAACACCGACACTCTAGAGGGGCAAACAACGCGGGAAATTGTACCTAAGATTGATATACCTATGTCGTATTGCGCATTTTTAAGTTCTATTTTGATGATTTCTGCAAACGCCATTTCTGGGCCCGCTGCTCGATCGGCTGGATCAGCCCGTATTCGATGACCAGCATCACAATGATAAAGCTGCCGGAATAGGCCATCACCTTGGTCACGTCGAACATCTGGAAATAAAGGTGGATCTGAAATCCGATCCCGTTACTGCGGCCCATGAACTCGACCACCAGAACCAGTTTCCAGATGATCGCCAACCCGTTTCTGGCGCTGGCCGCCACGAAAGGCGCAAGCTGCGGCACGATCACATGTCGCAGCCGCGACCAGCGTGACATGCCAAACACCTGCGCCATTTCACTGACCTTGTGATCCAGCGACCGCGCCCCTTCGCGCATCGTAACCACGACGAGGGCGGTTTTGTTGAACGACACTGCGACAATGGCCGACAGATCATTCAGACCGAACCACAGATAACACAGGACGATGACCACCAACGCCGGCAGTTTCAGCGCCATCACGATCCACGCATCGACCCAACGATTGAGGCGGGGCCACAGCCCCAGCAGGACGCCGATCACGCTGCCTAGAACCATCGCGATCCCAAAGGCCGCGATCACCCGCCACAGCGTCGCCCAAAGATGTCTGGGCAATTTGCCCGACTGAATTTCGGACCACATCGCCCCTGCGACCCGCGCCGGATCGGGAAATATCCTTGGCGTGGCGTAGATCCAACTCGCCGCCCACCAAAGCGCGACCATCCCGACCAATGACAGGCACAGGACCATCGCCCGTTTTGCGGAACTCGGTTCGCGATATCTAGCTGCCATGGGGTCCTCCTCTCGCTAGATTCCGGTCCAAGTCACACAAGTCAATGTCCGCTGCGGGCGTTTGGACTTTGGTCGTATGGTGAATTTTTGGCGCGAGCCTAGGCTCTGGCCATGCTGCGCACCCTTATTTTCATTTGCATCACTGTCGTTGCCCTGCCCCTGATGGCAAGGGCCGATCTGTTGTCGCGGGACGACCTGCGGACCTTTGTCACCGCACCGATGGACGTCGGGGAACCAGTGAATGACAAAGGGGTTTGGGAGCTGCTAAATTCTGGCGGCTCTCTGGCGGGCTATCTGTTCGAAACCGGCACGCTTGCTCCCATTCCCGGCTTTGCCGGCGAGCCGATCAACCTGTTTGTGGCGCTGGATCTGGAAGGCCGGTTTATCGACGTCCGGCTGATCCATCATCGGGAACCGATCTTTGTGTCCGGTCTGGGCGAGGCCCCCTTGCGCGGGTTTCTGGAGCAATATCGCGGCCTGTCGATCTCTCAGCCGATCGTTGTGGGAACGCCCTATGGCGGGGCCAGCGATGGTAGCGCGCTGGTCTATCTGGATGGCGTGACCAAGGCCACCGCCAGCGTCAGGATCGCCCACGAGTCGATCCTTGCCGCAACGCGGGCCGTCGCGCAGGAGAAAATGCAGGGCATCGCCGCCGCGCCGCCCGCCACGCCCAATGCCGCCTATCACGAAGACCTGGATTGGCCCGCGCTGATCGCCTCTGGTCTGGCGCAGCGGGTCGTCGTCAGTAATGGAGAGGTCGAACAGGCCTTTGCCGCAACCCGGTTCGCGGCTGCCGATCGCGAGGCATTGGACGATCCAGAGGCGCCCTATCTGGACCTGTGGATGCTGGACATCGGGCCACCGTCTATTGCGAAGGCCGCGCTAGGGGCAGAAACCCTGCGGCAGTTGGACACCTTGGGCAGGCTGGTTCCATCGTCCGAGTTTATCCTGCTGATCGAGGCAGGACGTCACGGGCTGGTCGGCCCAGATTTTGTGCGCAACACCGCGCCGGACTGGATCAGCGCCACGCAGGATGGACTACCGGTGGCGCTACGGGACGCGGATATCACCGTCGATCTGACTTCGGGCGGTCCGGACGGCACCGCCATGATTTTAAGGACCGACCGGCGGATGGGCTTTGATCCGTCCCGCGACTGGATGCTGCACATCGATGCGGTACGCGAACGCGGGATGTTCCAACCGGAAATCGGCAAGGTGACGCTGGATGCCCCCTACACAGCCGCCCCACGGTTCTTTGTCACCGCCAGCGGCGAACCGATCCAAACGTCACCGCTCAGGGAAGCGCTGCGAAACCGCCAGATGGATTTGATCCTCGGCGGGGTGTTGGTCGCAGCAATCCTCCTGCTCACTGGCCCCGCAATGCGCTGGTTATCGGTGCGCGGTCGCCTGCTGCCGATCCGGCTTGGCGTTTTGGCGATCGTCTTGGGCTTTGTCGGCTGGTGGGGACAGGGGCAATTGTCCATCGTCACTGTCACCGGCGTGATTCAGGCACTTGTCGCCGGTCAGGCGCTGGACTTCCTGCTCTACGACCCGTTTTCACTGTTGATCTGGGGCGCCGCTGTCGTCGGATTTGTCTTCTGGGGTCGCGGCCTGTTCTGCGGCTGGCTCTGTCCGTTTGGCGCGATACAAGAGTTCGCCCATCATGCCGGCCGATTGCTACGGCTGCCGCAGGTCAGGGTTTCTGACCGCTGGGACCGTCGGCTCAAAGCCGTGAAGTATCTGGTCCTCTTTGGTCTGATCGGCACCGCAATTTTCGCGCCCGACTATAGTGTCACCGCATCGGAGGTCGAACCGTTCAAGACCGCAATTTCTGTGTTTTTTGTGCGAAAATGGTACTATGGTGCCTATGCGGTGTTCTGGATTGTTCTTAGCGCTGTCCTGTACAAAGGATACTGCCGCTATGTCTGCCCCTTGGGCGCATTCATGGCAATTGGGGGCCTGCTGCGCGGGCGCGGCTGGATCGAACGCCGCGTCGAATGCGGATCACCCTGCCAATTGTGCAAGGTTCGCTGCAACTACGGCGCCATCAAAGCCAAAGGGGCAATCGATTATTCGGAATGTTTTGCCTGCATGGACTGCGTGCAAATCCATGAAGACCGCAAACAATGTGTTCCGCTGATCCTTCAGGACAAGAAAGGCCTCCGCCTATGATCACCCGCCGTCGCGCGCTGCAAATATTCGCGGCTACCAGCCTGATGCCCAGCGCCGCCCAAAGCGTCGATCGCCGCTACGCACTGGGTGCTGATGTGGCGATGACGCTCTCTGGCGCGGCCGAGGTGACAGGCCCCGCGCGTCTAGCCGCATGGCAAGAGATTGAGCGGCTCGAGGCGGTCTTTAGCCTCTATGACCCGCGGTCCGATCTGTCGCGCCTCAATGCGAATGGGTCGATCAGCAGCCCTAGGCCCGAAATGATCGACTTGCTGCGCCTGTGTGCAGAAATTCATTCTGCAACAGACGGTTTATTCGACCCTACGGTTCAGCCGCTCTGGCAGGCCCATGCCAACGGAACCTCTATCGAGGCCGCTCTGGCCCTTGTCGGGTTCGACCGCGTCACGATGTCGGATCGGGAAATCAGACTCGGCACCGGTCAGGCGCTGACCCTGAACGGCATCGCACAGGGCTATATCACCGACCGGGTAACAGAGGTTCTGCGACAGCACGGCCTGACACATGCTCTGGTCAACATCGGCGAATATCGGGGACTGTCAGGGCCATGGAGGCTGGGCATCGAGGACCCTGTTCTGGGCCAGATCGGGCAGATCACGCTGACTGACCGCGCGGTTGCGACCTCAAGTCCAGCGGCAATGCAGCTAGCCGATGGATCGACCCACATCGTTGATCCGACAGGGCGCATCGCGGCACCCTATTGGTCAACTGTCGCCGTGACGGCGGCCTCTGCCGCTTTGGCAGACGGGCTGTCAACGGCGCTCTGCCACGCGGCGCCGATCACGTGCCAAGAGATCGTTAACAGATTTGGCCAACCTGTATCTGTCCGCCTCATCGATCCTCAGGGAAATCTCACAACACTCTGAAAATACAAAAAGGCCCCCGAAACCGGGGGCCTTTTCGCTTGTTTCGATCGCTTAGTTCGCCGCAGCCACGGCGCGCTTGGTCATGACCTTGATCAGATGGGCGCGGTATTCCGCGTCACCGTGCAGGTCGTTGATCAGGCCATCAGCCGAAGCGGTCAGACCATCAAGAGCCGCCGGGCTAAAGTCCGCGGACAGCGCCGCTTCGGCCTCGGTCCAGCGGAACACACCGCCTTCGGAGGCGCCAGTGACCGCCACGCGCACGCCGTCTGCGTATTTGGCAACAAACACACCGACCAAGCTAAAGCGCGACGCGGGCTGGACGAACTTTTGATAGTTTGCTGCCTGCGGCACCGGGAATTTAACGCCGGTGATGATCTCGCCGGGTTCCAGTGCCGTGGTGAACAGACCCTGGAAATAGTCGTCGGCAGCGATTTCGCGGGTGTTGGTCACGATCGTCGCGTTCGACGCCAGAGCAGCCGACGGATAGCAGGCCGAAGGGTCATTGTTGGCCAGCGAACCGCCAATGGTGCCACGGTTGCGGACAGCCGGATCACCGATGTTGGCGGCCAGAGCAGCCAGTGCCGGATAGGTCGCTGCGGCCTCTTGGGCAACGGTGGCGTGGGTGGTGCCACCGCCAATGGTCAGCGTGTCACCATCGGCGCAGACACCCTTGATCTCGTCGATGCTGGCGAGGCTCACCAGCACGGACGGGGATGCCAGACGCTGTTTCAGCGTCGGGATCAGGGTCTGGCCGCCGCCCAGCGCCTGCGCCTCTTCGGCGCCTAGCGCTTCGACAGCTTCGGCCACGGTTTTCGGACGGGTTACGTCAAATGCGTACATGTTTTCCTCCTCTGTGGGGGGCTGTCCCCGGCTGACCGGGGACGCCGTCCTTTAGCTGTTGATGGCCTTCCAGACGCGGTGGGGCGTCAGGGGCATGTTGATGTGGCCAACGTTCTTGCCACCAGAGGCAAGCGCGTCGATGACAGCGTTCACAACAGCAGGCGGGGAACCGATGGCACCAGCCTCGCCGCAGCCCTTAACCCCGAGCGGGTTATGGGTGCAGGGCGTCGCGCAGGAATGATCGACGATGTAGAACGGTACGTCATCCGCACGCGGCATCGCGTAGTCCATATAGGACGCCGATTGCAGCTGACCGTTTTCATCGTAGATCGCCGCTTCGAGCATGGCCTGACCAATACCCTGTGCGATCCCGCCATGAACCTGACCTTCGACGATCATCGGGTTCACCACGTTGCCAAAGTCATCGGCAGCCGCAAACTTGAGAATCTGAACCTTGCCGGTTTCCGGATCGACTTCGACTTCGCAGGCATAGGCGCCCGACGGGTAGGTAAAGTTCGACGGATCGTAGAAGGCGGTTTCCTCGAGACCCGGTTCGATATCCTCGAGCGGGTAGTTGTGCGGCACATAGGCGGCCAGCGTCACACCAGCCCAATCCACCGATTTATCCGTGCCCGCAACCGAGAACTTGCCGTTCTTCAGTTCGATATCGGCCTCGGACGCTTCAAGCAGGTGGGCGGCGATCTTCTTGGCCTTGCGGATCACCTTTTCGGTGGCGCGAACCATGGCGGAACCACACACCGCCAGCGAACGCGACCCGTAGGTGCCCATCCCGAACGGGATCTTGGACGAATCGCCGTGGACGATGTCGATCTGGCTTTCGTCGATCCCGATCATCTCGGCGATCACCTGCGGGAAGGTCGTTTCGTGGCCCTGACCGTGGCTATGCGCCCCGACCATGACGCTGATCGATCCGGTGGCGTTCACGCGGACGGTGGCGGCGTCATAGAGACCGGCACGCGCGCCGAGTTGACCGACGAGGTTCGACGGCGCAATACCGCACGCCTCGATGTAGCAGTTCACACCCAGACCACGCCATTTACCCTTGGCCTCGGACTCTTTGCGGCGGGCGGCGAAACCGGACATATCCATGATCTCTTCCAGCTTGTCCATCGTCGCAACATAATCGCCGGTGTCGTACTGTACGGCAACCGGGGTCGAATAGGGGAATTGGGTGATAAAGTTCTGACGGCGCAGTTGGATCGGGTCAACGCCCAGTTCACGGGCAGCCTTATCCACCACACGTTCGATCTGGAAGGTCGCCTCGGGACGGCCAGCGCCGCGATAGGCGTCAACCGGCACGGTGTTGGTGAACACGGCCTTAACGTTGGTATAGATCAGCGGCGTGCGGTAGTTGCCTGCCAACAGCGTGCCGTGCAGCCATGTCGGAACCGACGGCGCAAAGGTGGACAGGTAGGCGCCCATGTTTGCATAGGTTTCGCAGCGCAGCGCGGTGAAGTTGTTGTCCGCATCCAGCGCCAGTTCGATCTTGGTCACGTGATCGCGGCCATGAGCGTCCGACATAAAGGCTTCGGAGCGGGTCGAGGTCCACTTGACCGGACGCTTGATCTGGCGCGCGGCAAAGGTGACAAATGCTTCTTCGGCGTAGTGGAAAATCTTGGTGCCGAAACCGCCGCCAACGTCGGGGGCCACGACGCGCAGTTTGTGTTCCGGAATGCCCAGAACGAACGCGCCCATCAGCAGACGGATCACGTGCGGGTTTTGCGAGGTGGTGTAGAGGGTCGATTCATCGTTGGCAAAGTTGTAATCGCCAACAGCCACGCGCGGTTCCATCGGGTTCGCGATCAGGCGGTTGTTTACCAGTTCCAGCGTCGTGACGTGGGCGGCGTTCTTGATCGCCTCATCGACGGCGGCCTTGTTGTCTTCGACAAAGCCCCAGTCGTAGCACAGGTTCGATGACAGTTCGTCATGCACCTTGGCGGCACCTTCGGCCAATGCGGCCTTCATGTCGACGACAGCCGGCAGTTCCTCGATGTCCAGAACGATGGCCTCGGCAGCGTCGCGGGCCTGTTCCTTGGTTTCGGCGACGATGGCGGCAATCGGGTCACCGACGTGACGCACCTTGCCACGCGCCAGAACGGGGTGGCCGGGTTCCTGCATCGGCTGGCCGAAACGGTCCGTTACCTGCCAACCGCAGGGCAGACCGCCGATGCCTTCGAAATCTGCACCGGTGAAAATGCGAACGACGCCTTCCATTGCCTCGGCGGCAGAGGTGTCGATCGAGTTGATTTTACCGTGCGCAACGTCCGACCGCAGGAAATAAACGTAGGTCTGGCCGTGCAGGTTGATGTCGTCGGTATACTGGCCGCGGCCGGTCAGGAACCTTACGTCTTCGCGCCGTTTTTGGCTGGCGCCAATACCGTGATCCTTGGGCATCTCTTCCTCCCTGAGATTATTATGTCCGGCTTATTCGGCCGCGATGTTGGACACGTCCTGACCGCTGGCGGCCATGATCGCTTTGACGATGTTGTGGTAGCCGGTGCAGCGGCAGATATTGCCTTCGAGGTGATGGCGAATTTCAGCTTCGGTCGGCTTGGGGTTATTCTTGAGCAGGTCCGAGGCCGACATGATCATGCCCGGCGTGCAGAACCCGCATTGCAGGCCGTGGTGTTCCTGGAACGCAGCCTGAAGCGCCGACAGCGACCCGTCAGCATTCTGCATGCCCTCGACCGTACGCACTTCGGCGCCATCGGCCTCGATCGCGAACATCGTGCAGGATTTGACGGCGTTGCCGTTCACATGCACAACACAGGCGCCGCACTGCGACGTGTCACAGCCAACGTGGGTGCCGGTGTTGCGCGACTTTTCCCGAAGAAATTCGACGAGCAGCGTGCGCCCCTCGACCTCGGCGGTCACGGGCTTGCCGTTAACCTTTATCGTCACTTTCGTCATGGTTTCCTCCCTGTAATACACTGGCTAGCGCTTAGAAGATGCGCTTGAGCCAACCTTTTTTCTCAGTCGCTTCGCCGCCTTCGTCGGATGTTTCCTCGGCAGGGCCTTCAACAACACTCTGGAACTTGGCGAAAAATTCGTCGGCCAGTTTGCGGGCTACACCGTCGATGATTCGGCTGCCCAGTTGGGCAATCTTACCGCCAATTTTCGCTTCGACAGCGTATTCCAGCAGGGTGCCGCCCTCTTGGGGGGTCAATTTGATCTTGGCGTCGCCCTTGGCAAAGCCAGCGGGCCCGCCTTTACCTTCACCGCTGATGGTGCAGCTTTGACCCGGCACGATGTCCATCAGCTGAACCGCACCCTTGAAGGTGGCCTTTACCGGCCCAATTTTCTGAACAACTGTCGCCTCGAAGCCTTGTTCGACAGACCCGGCCATCTCCTGACAGCCCGGAATACAGGCCTTGAGAACTTCGGGGTCCAGAATGGCCGCCCAAACGGCGTCCGGGCTGGCTTTGATGACGCGGGAATCGGAAAGTTCCACGTTTTCCTCCGTATGATTGCACCCAAGCTACTGCGTAGGTTGCAAAATTGCCTATAAGACCAAAGGCGAACTTTATCGTTCCGGTGGAACGAAGGTCAGCCCGTAGTCATTGAAAATTTGCGCAATGGTCCCGTCCTCCAGTCCCGCATAGATTGCATCATCTACGGCGTATGCGAGTGGACGATAGGCCATGTGTACCGCTACGCCAACGGTCCAATCGCCGACGGCGAAATTTACCAGTGGCGGTTGATGAACGACGGTTCCGCCGCCTGCCCAATATTCCAGTTGCCCCCGCGGACCCATCGCGGCGCGGACCTCTTGGGTGTCGATGGCCTGAACCGCCTGGCTGATGTCGGTATAGCGGTGGATATTTGCTGCCGCGCCGACGCCGAGCAGATTCGACAGGTAGAAGTCCGCAATCGTGTCATTTTCGACCCCGACAGGGTCAAACCGGAAAAACGGCGGCGTAGGCGCTTCATCCTCGTAAAACGCCTGATCATAGGCGATGGCGACGCCCTCTTTGTAGGCCTGCCCGGTAAAGACCACCTGTTCGACGCGGCAAGCAAAATTGGGATCATAGGGCACGTGCAGCATGACATTCGCGACTGATCCGCCGACAACCGGGCCCTTCCAGACCCAGTTCATCAGATCGCCCTCCAGCGTTTCCGCCGATTGCACGAACTTGAACCGCGCCTCGACACCCAGTGAGGCGGCGATCATCCGACCGATTTCGATATCCACACCCTTAGGTTGACCCTCTTCGAGCCAACTGTAGGGCGCAAACTGTTCATAAACCGCAAATTCGATCCAACCGCGTTCAAGGATAGTGTCGAATTCGGCACCGACGATATCACGGTCAGCGTTTTGGGGTTTTGGCCCGGGCACATAGTCGTCGCACAGTGCCCAGGCCATCGTCGCCGGACCTCCCCAAAGGGTAATCCCAAGGAGGAGGATCGAGGAAAGAGAGGTCCGACCGAACATCGTCAGTGCGCCGCCGACAGACCGACCGTCAGGATTTCGGCAGCGTGCTTTTGGCCATCTGCCGCGCCGTTTAGCGCACGTGCGGCCTCCCATGCGATCGACACGGCCACCGGCGCACCAGAGAGGGTCTCGATCCCCTCGGCAATCGCCTGCAAGTCGGACTGAAGCGCGGCCTCGTCCCCTGCGCCGCCCGTCGACATCGCGGCCAGAGCATCGCGAATCTCGGTCAACCGCGCCGCCCGATCAGTGACCATCTGGTCATCGGGACGGGTTTCGATATAGGTGCGGATCGCCCAACCGGCCTTTTGACCCAGGATTTCACCGAAGGCCGGCATCTTGGTCGTCCCGTTCTGGGTATAGCCGTGCTGGAACCGTTGCATGAACCAGTCGTCGCCATATTCTTCGGCCTCGAGGAAACGCAGATCAGGCGCCAAGCCGCCAGAAATAGCGCCCAAACCGTGACAGCGTGCGCAGTTCTGGTTAAAACCAGAGGACCCAATCTCAACAGCCTTGAGCCAGACCTCCTCGCCCACAGCTTCGGCGCGATAGGGGTTCTCGATCAGCCACTCCTCGCCAACATCGGGCAGGGCATCGGTATTGATCGGTTGCGGGGCCACGTCGCCGTGTGCGTACACCATCCCGGCAATCGCGACAAAACCAGCGGTCACAAGTGACGTCTTGCGCGTCTTAGTCATGAGAAAGTCTCCTCCTTTGCAGCATGGCGTTTGATAACCACCTCACCCCCGATCAATCTATGCGACCTTCGTTGAGTCCCTAGGCCCGACGATGGTCGTATTCCGACCGCTTTGATGCCCGCGATAAGGTAGTCCGAGGGAGGATTGAGATGCGTGTTTGGTCTGCCGTAATGGGCGCCACTCTTTGGGGGATTGGTGCAATCAGCGCCGCTGGGCAAACAGCGGTGTCGATCGTCTATCTGCGCCAAGAGGTCGAGCGGCCCCCGGTCCTGTCGAATTTGGACGCCATTCCAGAAGATGAAGGGATTGCTGGCGCAGAGGTCGGGCTCGACGACAATCAGACCACCGGAAAATTTCTGGGCCAGACCTATGAGCTGTCGATAATCAACGTCGCCCCCGAGGGGGACTTTGTCGCTGCCGCAGAACAGGCCCTGAGCCAGTCCCAATTTATCGTGATCGACGCGCCGGCCGCGCAGGTGCTGCAAGTGGCCGACCTGCCGCAGGCCACGTCAGCGATTCTGTTGAACATTGCTGCCCCGGAGGTCAGTCTACGGGATGCAGATTGCCGTCGAAATGTACTGCATACCCTGCCCAGCGATGACATGCGGGCCGATGCACTGATGCAATTCCTGCAATCGCGGCGCTGGGATGAACTGGTCATGATCACCGGCCCCCATCCCGCCGATCTGTCCTTTGCGCAGGCTCTGCGGACCTCGGCGCGTAAATTCGGCCTCAAACTCAAGGCTGAAAAGGAATGGCTGTTCGATGCCAATATGCGCCGTGCCGCGAGCGCGGAGGTCCCGCTCTTTACCCAAGAGTTCCCGCGTCACGATGTGATGCTGATCGCGGATGAGGTCGGCGATTTCGCCCGCTATATCCCCTATAACACGTGGGAGCCCGATGTGATCGCCGGGTCAGAGGGCGCGCGCCCGGTCGCGTGGTCCCCGGTGATGGAGCAATGGGGCGGCGTGCAGCTGCAAAATCGGTTCGAAGAGCACGCCCAGCGCAATATGCGCCCGATTGACTACGCCGCCTTTATCGCCGTCCGCGCCTTGGGCGAGGCAGTGACACGGACCTCTTCGAGCGACCCGGAAACGCTACGGTCCTATCTGCTGTCCGACTCGTTCGAATTGGCCGGGTTCAAGGGCCAGCCGCTGTCGTTCCGGTCATGGAACGGCCAGTTGCGCCAGCCGATCCCGGTGGTGCACGCCAACGCCGTGATCGCCACGCCGCCCCTCGAAGGGTTTCTGCATCCGCGGTCGGACCTCGACACCTTGGGTTTGGATGAACCCGAAACTCATTGCAACGCCTTTACGGAGTAAGTCATGCTACGCCTTGCCCTTTTTGCCAGTCTTTTGGCCCTGCCCGCCGCTGCGGATGAAATCTGGGTCACGAACGAACAGGACGATACGATCAGCGTGATCGACATCGACACGCTCGAGGTCGTTCGAACCATCGAGGTTGGCGAACGTCCACGCGGCATCACATTTAGTCACGATTTTTCGGTGGTTTATGTCTGTGCCTCTGACAGCGATACGGTGCAGGTCATCGATCCGGTCACTGGCGAGGTTCTGCATGAACTGCCCTCGGGCGAGGACCCCGAACAGTTCGCCCTGCACCCAGACGACCGCCACCTCTATATCGCCAACGAAGACGATGCGATCGCCACGGTCGTCGATACGCAAACGCGCACCGTTGTCGCGCAGATCGACGTCGGGATCGAACCCGAAGGGATGGCGGTTTCTCCGGACGGGACAATCGCCATCACGACCAGCGAAACCACCAATATGGCGCATTGGATCGACACCACGACGCACGAACTGTTTGCCAATACCTTGGTCGACAGCCGCCCGCGCGATGCCAACTTTAGCCCCGATGGCAGCCAGCTATGGGTTTCCGCTGAAATCGGCGGCACTGTGACGGCCTTTAACGTCTCGGACCAAACCGAGCTGGCCAAGATTCACTTTGAGATTCCCGGCGTCCTTGCCGACAAGATCCAGCCGGTCGGATTCGAATTTACGGACGACGGGAAAACCGTCTTTGCCGCCTTGGGGCCGTCGAACCATATCGCGGTGATCAACGCCGAAACCTTTGCGGTCGAGGATTATATTCTGGTCGGCCGCCGCGTCTGGCACATGGCCTTTGACGCGGACAAATCGCAGCTGTTTACCACCAACGGCGTGTCGGGCGACGTAACCGTGATCGATGTGGCCAGCCGCACACCGATCAAAACGATCAAGGTCGGTCGCTACCCCTGGGCAGCCGCATTTAGACCGACCGAGTAGACCATGAGGTCCGGAAGCTGTGTCAGGCAATTCTCTGACGCGGCGGCCGCAGTATGGAGAACATGATCAGGTGACCGCCCTCACCGTTTCGGGACTGACCTATCACTTTGGCGCGAAAACCGCGCTGAAAGATGTGTCATTTTCCATTCCCGAGGGTCGATTTTGCGCCCTGCTCGGCCCGAATGGTGCCGGGAAATCAACGCTGTTTTCGCTACTGACCGGGCTACTGGTCAGCAAAGCCGGAACGATCACCCTCAACGGGCATGATATGCGGCGCAGTCCCCGTTCCGCGCTGGGCGATCTGGGCGTTGTGTTCCAGCAAACAACGCTGGATCTGGACCTGACGGTGACACAAAACCTGACGTATTTCGCTGCCCTGCATGGTATTTCGGGCCGTGCCGCGGCGAAACGGATCGACGATGTGCTGGACAGGATGTCCATGCGCGAACGGGCCCACGAGAAAACGAGGGCCTTGAACGGTGGCCATAAGAGGCGGGTCGAGATTGCCCGCGCCCTGCTCCACCAGCCCAAGGTCATGCTGCTGGATGAACCGACCGTCGGTCTGGATGCCCCTGCCCGCGCCGCGATCACCGACCACGTGCATTCGCTCTGCGGAAATGGCGACCTTACGGTTCTGTGGGCGACCCATCTGACCGACGAAGTGCGGATGTCAGATGACCTGATCATCCTCGATAGGGGGACCGTGTTGCTTCACGACCTCGCTGGACAAATCGCCGGAACCCGACCTCTGAACGGCGTTTTTCTAGACATGATCGGCGCGTCATCATGATCTACCTGACCTCCCTCGTCGCGATCATCCAAAGAGAGGCCCTGCGATACGTCAATCAACGGGAACGGTTCATTGCCGCATTGGTGCGTCCATTGGTTTGGCTCTTGGTCTTTGCCGCCGGATTTCGCGCGGCGCTGGGCCTGTCGATCACACCGCCCTACCAAACCTACATCACCTACGAGGTTTACATCGTACCTGGCCTGTGCGGGATGATCCTGCTGTTCAACGGCATGCAGTCATCCCTGTCATTGGTCTACGACCGGGAAATGGGGTCGATGAAGGTCCTGCTGACCGCCCCATTGCCCCGATGGTGGCTGTTGATCTGCAAGCTGATCGGCGGGACCGTGATCAGCATTTTGCAGGTCTACACGTTTCTCGCGATTGCGTGGCTCTATGGGATCAAAGTGCCGTGGACTGGCTATCTGGCGGCGCTGCCCGCCCTGATGATCGCGGGCATGATGCTGGGGGCGCTGGGGCTGGCCTTGTCCTCTTTTGTCAAACAGTTGGAAAACTTTGCCGGGGTGATGAATTTCGTTATTTTCCCGATGTTTTTCTTGTCCTCCGCGCTCTACCCGCTGTGGAAAATGGCAGAGGCCGGGCGCGTTCTGCATGACATTTGCGCCGCCAATCCGTTCACTCAGGCCGTCGAACTGATCCGCTTTTCACTCTATCGGACGGGGAACCCTGCGGCCTTGGGATGGACAGTCTTGGCAACCGCTGTGTTCCTGGCACTGGCCATCTGGGGCTATGACCCTGCCAGAGGCATGACACGCAAACAGGGGTGACGATCTACGACCCCAAGCAGGACGACAGCGCGGGTCAAATTTGCTAGATTTCGCCCGAGGAGAGGACCACCATGCTGAAATTCGTTATGCCGATAATCTGCTGCGCCGCCCCGGTTTTTGCGGACGAAGATCTATCGCAATATGGTGACCTCAACCGCGAAGAATTGACCCTGAATCGGGTCCTAGAGGACATCGCGCGCGGTGAAACCTCGATGACCTCCTGCGCGGCGGGCTATTACATGACGAAAAAGGGCGACCATGCCGATGCGCGTCGTACCTTTGAAACCTGTGCCGGGGATGGCTACAGCCGCGCCATGGCGTGGATGTCCTACCTCGAGGACAACGGTTATGCCAGCGATGACGGCATTGATCCTGCGGCGTCAGCGGAATGGAACCGGCGGGCCGCCGAGGCGGGCGACCCCGTTGGTATGTTCAATCATGGCATCGATTTGATGCGCGGCTGGGGCGTCGAGCAGGACGATCAGGCTGGCCGGCAATTTGTCGACCGCGCCGCACAGCAGGGCGTCGGCATCGCTCGGCGACTGGTTGGGGCGGACTATGATCTAGACGAAATCACGCCAGACGCGGACAACTGGAAATTCGCTCCACTATTCTAAAATGCTATTCTAAACCAGCCTTGCGGGCCTGCCGTCCAACCGCAAACTGCGGGAGGCGAGGCGCTCTGCCTCTTGGCGGTCATGCGTGATCAGAAGGGTCGCGGGATTATAGGTCGCACGCAGCCGTTCAAACAGCGCCATCATTTCCCCCGCCAAGGCAGGGTCGAGCGACACAAACGGTTCGTCCATCAACAGAATATCCGGCTTGATCGCAAAGGCCCGCGCGAGCGCCAGCCGACGCTGCTGCCCCAGACTTAGCTGATCCGGAAAAAACTCCGCCTTGTTGCCTAGCCCGACTTCGGCCAGATGATCTTGCGCTACTGGATCCGACACTTTGGCAACCAGTGTCAGGTTCTGACGCAAGGTCCGCCAGCGCAGCAATGTCGGCTCTTGGAACACGACGGCGTGGACACCATTACGCGCGATGCGCCCATGATGGCCGGTCTCCAGCCCGGCGATAATCCGCATCAGGGTGGTTTTTCCAATGCCCGACGGTCCCGTCAGTGCAACGGTTTCACCTCGCCTCAGATCAAATTTGATCGACCCGAGGATATCCTGTCCCCCGACAGAATATCCCGCAATATCAACAGACAGCAAAATGGGGTCCGGCAAAGCGGACCCCGTCGTGATGGTGCTGGCCTGCGCCACCACTCAGGCACCCGGGCGATAGAACACGCCCTGCGGCAATTCGGTCATGTCACCCACCAACTCTGCCCCGCCAAGTTCGATCATCAGCGACATCATACGGGCCGCCGCGGCCTCGTCTACCGTGGTAACGGTGGGAATACCGGCCACAAAGCCGGCCTTGAGCGCCTCGAACTGCGCGTCGTCCTTGGCGTTCATCCGCTCGCGCAGCCGGTCCCATGCAGCGGCATCACTGGCCAACAGGGCCTTGGCATCGCCAGACGCAGCGGCGAGACCAGCCACCAGATCGGGATGCTCGGCCAACAGCGAACCGTGCACGACATAACCGAGCAGCGGCGTTTCCGGATCCAGCCCAAGGGCCCCCGCAGCATCCGACACCGAAACCAGTTCGCGCATCCCTGCCGCCTGCATTTTCGCCGCCCAATGCCAGAAATTGATCGCACCCTGCGTTTCACCCGACAACGCCGTTTCTGCGATCAGCGGCGGGGCACCAAACACCTGTTCAGTCTGCGCAACCAGATCCATGCCATATTCCTGCTGCGCATAAGCCCGCAAAATCAGCCAGCTTTTGTCCAACGGACCACCCGCAATCCCGATTTTGCCCCCCGCCAGATCAGCAAGCGTCTGCGCAGAGCTGTCACCGGGAACCAACAGACCGCCAACAGCCTTGGAATAGGGAATGAACACCAGATCTTCGCCTGCGGCACGCTGACGGGCAACCCACAGCCAGTCAGACACGATCACATCAGCCTCGCCACCAAGGAACGCAATCTGCGCCGCATCACCCCCTGCCAGACCGGTCACTTGCAGATCAAACCCGTGGGCCGCGTCGAATTCGTAATGGGTGATCGTGTCCAGTTCCCAATTGACCGTACCGGATTCCTGGACGGCGGCACGCAGGACCGGAGTCTCTGCCAGCGTATAACATGTTGATGATGCAACAAAAACCGCCGCTGCCGCCAGCGTCTTGATGAATTTCATAGTGTCCTCCCTTGATGCTGCGCAGCCTAGCATTCCGATTGTTTCAGCCAATACGACCAAAGGCTAGACCCTCGATTTTGCTGCACCTGCATCTACGACCACAGTTACGACCATTGTGCAATTTCACGAGCCCGTGAGCGGCCCATAATTGCGGAGGGGTCCAAGCGTGCTGAGGAGCGCCGGGACAAAACCCATCGAAATTCGTCAACGGGAGGAACAGATGAAGCGTTTCATCATGGCCGCGTCAGTCAGTCTGATGGCACTGGCCGCAACGCAGGTAACAGCTCAGGTCACCGAAGAGGATCTGGCAAACGATCAGGCCTCAACCGATCAGGTCGTGACCAACGGCATGGGCCGCAATCTTCAGCGCTTTAGCCCGCTGGAGCAGGTCAACAAGGAAACCGTCAGCCGCCTGGTTCCGGCGTGGGCGTTTTCGATGGGCGGCGAAAAGCAGCGCGGTCAGGAAACCCAGCCGCTGGTCTATGACGGCGTCATGTATGTGACCGGGTCCTATTCCCGTCTCTACGCGATCGACGTCCACACCGGCAAAGAGCTGTGGCAGTACGACGCCCGCCTGCCCGAAGGCATCCTGCCCTGCTGTGACGTGATCAACCGCGGTGCAGCCATCTATGGCGACAAGATCTTCTTTGGCACACTCGACGCACGTCTGGTCGCGCTGGACCTGAAGACCGGCGACGTTGTCTGGAACAAGAAAATTGCCGACTACCGCGCTGGCTATTCCTACACCGCTGCGCCGCTGATCGTGAACGGCCTGATCATCACCGGCAACTCGGGTGGCGAATTCGGGATCGTTGGCGAAGTTCAGGCCCGCGACACCGAAACCGGTGAAATCGTCTGGACCCGTCCGGTGATCGAAGGCCACATGGGCACCCTGAATGGCCAAGAATCGACCATGACCGGCACGCTGAACGCCACTTGGCCCGGCGATTTGTGGAAAACCGGCGGCGGCGCGACGTGGCTTGGCGGGTCCTATGACATCGACACCAACACGCTGGTCTTTGGGACGGGCAACCCGGCTCCGTGGAACAGCCACCTGCGCAACGCCGGTCAACCGACCGAAGGCAACGTGGGCGACAACCTCTACGCCGCATCGCGTCTGGGCATCGACCCCGCGACCGGCGAAATCAAGTGGCACTTCCAGACCACCCCGCGCGAAGGCTGGGACTTTGACGGTGTGAACGAAGTCGTCGCCTACACCGACCGCGAAGGCAACAACCGCTTTGCGACCGCTGACCGGAACGGGTTCTTCTACGTTCTGAACCGCGACGACGGTGCATTCGTGTCGGCCACCCCGTTCGTGCGCGATATTTCGTGGGCTTCGGGCATCGATGAAAACGGCCGTCCGATCTATAACGAAGACAACCGTCCGGGCGATCCCAGCGCAGCCGCCAATGGCGACAAGGGCGAAATGGTGTTCGCGGTTCCGTCCTTCCTTGGCGGGAAAAACTGGATGCCGATGGCCTATTCGCAGAACACCGGCAACTTCTACGTGCCGTCGAACGAATGGGGCATGGATATCTGGAACGAACCCGTCACCTACCGCGAAGGCGCGGCCTATCTGGGGTCGGGCTTTACCATCAAACCGCTGTTCGAAGACTACATCGGCTCGCTCAAGGCCATCGACCCGGATTCGGGCGAGATCAAGTGGGAATACAAGAACGACGCACCGCTCTGGGGCGGCGTGATGACCACCGCTGGCGGTCTGGTGTTCTTTGGCACCCCCGAGGGCGAGTTCAAGGCGCTGGACGACGAAACCGGCGAAGAACTGTGGTCGTTCCAGACCGGTTCGGGCATCGTCGGTCAGCCCGTTACCTGGGAAATGGACGGGCAGCAGTATGTTTCGGTCGTATCCGGCTGGGGTGGCGCTGTTCCGCTCTGGGGTGGCGAGGTTGCCAACCGCGTCAACTACCTGAATCAGGGCGGCATGGTCTGGACCTTCAAACTGGCCAACTAAGTCGAAACGGGACCTCCCGGAAAGGCGCGCCCTCGTGGCGCGCCTTTTGCATTTGAGGCATAAGACCTTGGTGGCGTAGGACGTCCGGCCATTCCTTGCTAGCCTGTAGATCCGTACCACGCGGATATTGCCATGTATCAAAGCCCGATCAAAACCATGTACTCAGCTTTCACCTCCGCCCTGATTATCGACGATCACCCGCTGTTTCTGGACGCGTTGTCCATGACGCTCCGGGCGGTAACGGCGATCCGCGACATCGAAACGGCTGACCGTCTGGAAACGTCGCTGGCCCGCATTGCCAGCGGACTGCGGCCAGACGTGATCGTGCTGGATCTGGACCTGCCGGATGTAAGCGGTCTGGATGGCCTGATCCGCCTGCGGACCGCCGTAGCGATGACGCCGATCGTGGTCGTGTCGTCCATGGCGGATCACCGCATGATCGGGTCAACCATTCGCGCAGGGGCGACGGGCTTTGTTCCGAAACACAGCCAGCGTGATCTGTTCCGCATGGCCTTTGAGAAAATCAATCGGGGCGAACGCTATGTCCCCGAAGGGGTGCCACTGGACGTGGATATCAACGTCCCTGTCACCGACCAGGAAGAGGCGATTTCCCGGCTGTCCAAGCTAACGCGGCAGCAGGCGAAAATCCTGCAACTGATCTGCGAAGGCAAGCTGAACAAGCAGATCGCCTATGACCTTTCGATTGCGGAAACCACCGTAAAGGCCCACGTCACCGCCATCATGCGCAAGCTGGGAGTCCAAAGCCGGACTCAGGCTGTTCTTATGGCCCAAGAGGCGAGCTTTGCTTCGGTCTTGCAGGATATGTCCTAGCGCCCTTACGATTGGACCGCACCTGACCGCAAGGTGCGCCAGAGCCAAGGGAGGGGGCGATGGGAGGAAGCGGACTATCGCTGCGAGAGGCGGCGGTACATCTGGATGGCATTGTGCGTTCGGCGCAGGTTCAGGCGACCAGTCCTGATCCCGTTGCCGTATTGGCCGAGGCCCTAGGCCCCGGCCCGTTTGCGTTCGTCACACTGTTTGCCAGCCCCGACGTGCACTTCCCGTCTCTGGTCAACAAAGCGAATCGCTACTTTGGCGAGGCCGTGGTCGTCGGCTGCACCACCGCAGGAGAGTTGGGACGCGACGGTTATTCCGAGGGGTCTATCGTCGCGATAGGTCTGCCCAGCAGCCATTTCTGCGTTGAACCCATTCTGATCCCCGACCTCGAGGTTTTTGACCAGCAGGATATCGTCGGGCAGATGATCCGGACACGCACGCTCCTGACCGCGCAGTGTCCCGGCTGGACCAGTGAATTTGCGTTTCTGGCGATTGACGGCCTCTCCGTGCGCGAAGACGAGGTTGCCGCCGCGATCTCGGCGGGGCTCGGACCTGTGCCGATGTTCGGCGGCTCTGCAGGCGACGGGGACCGGTTTGGACAGGCCTATGTGTCGCTCAACGGCACGGTGCATACCCACGCGGCGGTCCTGTGTTTTGTGCGCACCGCCTGCCACGTCAAGGTGTTCAGCCTAGACCACCTCAAACCGACCGATGTGCGGATGGTTGTGACAGATGCGGACCCGAAACGGCGCGTCGTGCGCAAAATCAATGCCGAACCAGCGGCGCGGGAATACGCGCGGCTTCTGGGCAAGGACCCGGAACAGTTATCTACCTTTACCTTTGCCTCACACCCCGTCGTTGTCAGACTTGGCGGGACCCACCATGTGCGCGCCATCCAGCGTGTTCATGATAATGGGGATCTGGTGTTCTTTTCCGCAATCGACGAAGGCGTCGTACTCACCTTGGCCCAGCCAGAGGACATGTCGGCCCACCTCGCCCGCGAACTGGGGCAAATCGGACGTCATAGGACGCCCGACGCGATTTTGGCCTGCGACTGTATGCTACGCCGGATCGAAGCTGAACAGAGCCAGTCGGTGACCGCGCTCTCCTCCATCCTCAAGGCCAACCGTGTCGTCGGTTTTTCGACCTACGGCGAACAGCTCAACGGACTGCACGTCAACCAGACGATGACCGGGGTGGCGATTTTTGCGCCAGATGGTGAGTAATCTTGATTTCCCAGTCCCTGATCAACCCTACAGACCCGATAGAACGCCAGCGCGATAAACTGATGCTGATCTGCGATGCCCTGATGCGGCGAACAGAGCAGATCGACGACGACAGGGGCGCGGCCTACACCCAGTTCCAGCGGGCCGTTCTGCTAGAGGAACAGGTCCGCGAACGGACGCGGGATCTGGAACATGCGCTGGATTTGCTCAATGAATCCAACGCCCGCCTCGCGACAGCGAACAAGGAAACCGAAAAGGCGCGATCGGATCTCGCCAGCGCGATTGAAACAATCCAAGAGGGATTTGCTCTCTTTGACGCCGATGAGACCCTGATCCTGTGCAATAGCCGGTTTGGCATGCATATGCCGGATATTCGCAGCCAGTTACGGCCCGGCCTGTTGTTCGACGATTACGTCCGCATCGTCAGCAAGAGCCGCTATCTGCACCTGCCCGATTCGACCGATTCGACCCAGTGGGCAGCCCAGCGCATGCAGCGTCACGGCGAAGAACACGTGATGTTCAACGTCCGCATGATTTGGGATCGTTGGGTTCAGGTGTCCGAACACCGGATGCCCGGCGGCCAGACCGTGATCATGCAAACCGACATTTCCGACATCATCCGGATGGAGCGGATGGAGCGCGGGCGCCTGATGGACGATCAGGCAAAGCTGATCCGCGCCACGTTGGAACACATCAATCAGGGCGTCGGCATTTTCGACCACAATGGACGGTTGGTCGGCTTTAACCAGCGATTGGCGCAACTGATGTCGATCCCGCTGACGCAGATCAGGATCGGCTTGGACTTTGATATCATCCTCAAACTCATCGAGAATGACATTTCGATCGAGGGACCTTCGCCGACTGGCGGCTTGGTGCGCTGGGTCCGCAAAACGGATCGCAGGATGCCGATCCGGTTTGAATTCCGGCGCGGAGAAACCCGGTGGTTCGACCTCTTTGCCGAAGAAATGCCGGACAAGGGCTTTGTGATTTCGATCACCGATATCACCACCGAAAAGGACGCTGCACGCACGCTGAGCGAATCCAATGAACTGCTCGAACAACGCGTCACAGAGCGCACGCTAGAGCTAGAGGACGCGCTGGCCGTTGCTGAACGGGCGATTGCCTCGCGGTCGCGATTCGTTGCCGCGGCATCGCATGACCTGCTGCAACCTCTGTCGGCAGCGACGCTTTATCTGTCGTCCATCGCCGAAGAGTTGGGCGAGGCGCGACACCGCGAGGTGGTGGATAAGGCGCAGAACGCGCTAACCTCGGTCCAAGATATCATCGAAGCCTTGCTCGACATTTCCAAGCTGGAATCCGGGCGGGCCGCCGTGGACGTTCACCAGATCGACCTAGGCAAGCTGCTGCGCCGGCTGGAGGACGAATTCCAACCTCTCGCCCAGCGCAAAGGACTGGAATTGCGGGTGATTGCGCCGAATTTGCGGATCAAATCCGATGCAACCTACATCCGGCGGATTTTGCAGAACCTGATTTCAAACGCGATCCGCTATACCCAAACCGGGCGCGTTCTGGTCGGTGTCCGTCTCACGCGGCGCTCTGCCCGGATCGAGGTGTGGGATACCGGCCCCGGCATCCCGCAATCCGAACACGAGGTCATCTTTCGCGAATTTCACCGGCTCAACGCGCGATCCTCCGCGTCCGAGGGCTTGGGCCTCGGACTGGCGATCGTGGATCGGGCCTGCGCCCTGCTGCGTCATCCGCTGTCTGTCGAATCGACCGTCGGCAAGGGCACCTGCTTTAAGGTCACGGTCCCGCTGGCTGATGAAAACACCCTTCTCCCCAAAGGTCGACTGACCGTAACGGCGCATACCACATGGCGCCATGATGGTTTGGTCGTGCTCTTGGTCGAAAATGACCTCGATATGCGGCGGGCCCTGACCCTGTTGCTGGAGAAATGGAATGTCGAGGTGCTCGATGTGTCCAGCGGCGAAGAAGCCGTCCGTCTGATCACGGAAATCGACCTCGCGCCCGATGCGATGCTGGTCGATTTCCAGTTGGACGACGGCGAATTGGGGACCGAGGTTATCACCCGAATCCGCGACCTGATCGGGCCTGTTCCTACACGGCTGATCACCGCCAATCGAACGCCCGAGGTTCAGGCAAACAGCGCCAAGATCGGGGTCGAAGTGCTGAACAAGCCCATCGACCCCATTTCGCTGCATCTCTTTCTCGAAACCGCGGCGAGCCGGACCTAGGCGACGTCGCCCCGTTCGATCCGCAGATAGCGCGCCATCTTTTGCGACGGATCGCCGGGCCGCGCCTGCCGGTGCATCTGGCGATAGACCGGATGCAATTGTGCCTCGCGCTCTGCCTGCCAATAGGCACGCAGACGTGACGATTCATTGTTCGTGGTAGAATGGTCGGTGATGTGACGTTGCATAGGATCAACCCTCCTTCCGGGAGGAGATCATAGCACAGAAATCGCCCTTAATCGACCCACTGCCCAGTCGGCAGCCTCGGCCACCACGGGATCGGGATCGGAAAGACAGGCTTTGGCCGCGTCCAGCAGGGTGGCGTCTCCGGAATTTCCAATCGCGTAGAGCACGTTACGCACAAACCGGTTGCGGCCGATCCGCTTGATCGGGCTACCAGAAAACAGCGCACGAAACGCCGGATCGTCCAGCAAAACCAGATCGGCCAAACGCGGCGCGTTCAGGTCATCGCGGGCGTGATAGCGGATCTCCCGCGACTCGGCCGCGAATTTATTCCATGGACAGGCCGCGAGGCAGTCATCACACCCGTAGATGCGATTCCCCATCCGCTCTCGCAGCTCATACGGCACAGCGCCGCCAAATTCGATCGTCAGATAGGAAATGCACCGCCGCGCGTCCAACTGGTAGGGCGCAGGAAAGGCCTCTGTCGGGCAGGCCGTCAGGCAGGCCGTGCAACTGCCACAATGTGACACCTCTGGCTGATCGGGCGGCAGGTCGATGGTTGTGAAAATCGCACCCAGAAAGAACCAGTTACCCAGCCCGCGCCCCAGCAAATTAGTATGTTTGCCCTGCCACCCTAGGCCCGCCGCCTGCCCCAGCGGCTTTTCCATCACCGGCGCAGTATCGACAAAGACCTTGATTTCCGCTCCGGGGCTCTGGTCGATCAACCAGCGTCCCACGTTTTTCAGCCGCTTTTTCACCATGTCATGGTAATCGCGGTTTCGAGCATAAACACTGATGGCGGCGCGGTCGGGTTGGCCAACGACCTCTAGCGGATCGACTTCGGGCGTATAGGGCTCGGCCAGCATGATCACCGACTTGGCCTCTGGCCACAGCGCGGCCGGATTGCCCCGCCAATGCATCCTGTCGGCCATCCACGCCATGTCGCCGTGAAAACCCTGATCGACAAAGGCCTGCAACCGTTCGGCTATCTGTGGAACGGCATCAGGGCGGCAAACACCCATCGCAGCAAAACCGGCCCAGAGGGCGTAATCCTGCAGCCTCTGCTTTAGCACAGCAAATCAGAAATCGAGGTTGGCATAGTGAACCGGCGGCGGGAAACCAGGGATCTGATCGGCGAGCAGAGACCGGAACGCCGGACGGGATTTGATTTTGACATACCAATCCTTGACGATGTCACTCCGGTTCCAGTCCACATCAGAGATATAATCGAGGCAGGACAGATGCGACGCCGCGGCAAAATCCGCCAGCGTCATTTCATCCCCCGCCAGCCAGCGACGTTTTTCCAGCAAATGCGCCATATAATCCAGATGGTGCTTGATCGCCTTGGCACCGGATTTCACGTTGCCACTATCAGGATATCCGGTCCCCATCACCTTGCGGAACACGCGTTCGCCAACCAGTTTGATCGTAACCTCGTGATAGAATTTGTCGTCGAACCACGACACCAAACGGCGCACTTCGTAGCGCGCATCGGCGCTGCGCGGCATCAAGGCAGGCGTCGGATAGGCCTCTTCGAGGTATTCACAGATCGCCATGCTCTCGGACATGGTGCGATTTCCCAGCTTGAGTACGGGGATCTTGCCAGCAGGATTGCGGCGGCGCAATTCGCCGTCCTGTTCCCAGTAGCGTTCTTCCTCCAACTTTACCTCGATCTTCTTCTCACCAAGGCAAAGACGAACTTTCCGGGAAAACGGGGACAAGGGGTAATGGTAAAGAACGTTCATCACCAGCTCCGGTTCGTGGTCTTTTGTTACTGCCGGAATGCAGTCCGGGGTGCAAGGGACAGCACGCGGTCACGCTGTGAATTAACTTTCGGGGGCCTGAAAACAGGCGGCACGACCATCCACACGGATCGTTTCCGCCCCATCCATGATCTGCGCGGCCCTTTGCCGAACAAAACTGGACGGGTTTGCGGCATCCCGGCCCTTGGGGTCCGGCAGGATCGCCGCCAGACGCGCGGCCTGCGTCGGCGTCAGATCAATCGCATCGACGCCAAAGTAATGCTGGGCCGCCGCCTGCACGCCAAACACCCCTTCGTCAAACTCGGCAACGTTGAGATAGACCTCGAGTATCCGGCGCTTGGACCAGACGAGTTCGACCGCCGGAGTCATCCCGGCCTCGATCGCCTTGCGAATCCAGCTCCGGCCTTGCCAGAGGTAGACGTTCTTGACGACCTGTTGCGAAATGGTCGAGGCCCCGCGATTGCCGCCCCCGGCCATCGCAGCGCGGATCGCCTCCAGGTCCAGGCCCCAGTGCAGACAGAAATTGGCGTCCTCCGCGGCAACAGCGGACCGGGCCATGACCGGGGCGATATCGCCCATCCCGGTCCAGTCCTTTTCCAGATGCCACAGGCGGGCGACCTCCCACACTTGATAGGGGGTCCACAGCGGCGGCACGACCGAAAACAGCAGCACAGCCGCCGCGCCCAGCCCGATCAGCCGGACGAGACTCCAACGGGCCCAATGCCACAGCCACGCGCGGAGCCGTTCAAGCCGGGTCGGTTCAGGGTCTGGGATCGGTTTTTTGCGCGCCATGCCAAAGGTATACCGATAGCCAAAGCACCTGCCTAGCCTTGGCTGGGTGATAGACGCCAAAGAAAAAGGGGCGCCGCAGTTCGACACCGCGACGCCCCCTGATGTTTAGCCCGTTCGCTTATTCAGCCGGGATCGCCTTTTCCTCGACCGACAGCGGATGCGGGATATGGACCAGCATCTCTTTCGGGCAGACCTGGACAAAGTTGGCCTTTTCGCTGTCCCATGCCTGCAGAATGTCGGCGGCTTTGCGGCTGCCGGTTTCCTTGGCGTGGCGTTCGATCAGACCCTTCAACTGGTCCTCCCAATGGGCGACAGTCACAGGGCAGGTCACAAGGGTATCCATGTTCATCATCGAGGCGTTTTCGCCTTTGGGATCATAGATATAGGCCATACCACCCGTCATACCGGCCCCAAAGTTCGCACCGATTTCGCCAAGGATCACCGCGACGCCGCCGGTCATGTATTCACAGCCGTTAGAGCCGCAGCCTTCGACGACAACCTTGGCACCCGAGTTACGAACCGCAAAGCGTTCACCCGCCCGACCGGCCGCGAACAGATAGCCATCGGTCGCACCATAGAGCACAGTGTTGCCAATGATCGTATTCTCGGACGCGATCAGCGGTGTGTTCATCGGCGGACGGACCACGATGGTCGCACCAGACAACCCCTTGCCGACATAGTCGTTGGCATCGCCGGCCACTTCGATCTTGAGACCCGGAGCGCCAAAGGCACCCAAGGACTGACCCGCCGAACCCTTCAGCTTGATCGTCAGGTGATCCGGCTGGAGGCTGTTACGCATGCCAAAGTTCTTGACGATGTGGCTCGAGGTGCGGGTGCCGATGGTACGAAGCGTGTTCTGCACCGCATATTCCAGCTGCATCTTTTCGCCATCGTTCAGGAAGCGGGCAGCGTCCTTGACGATTTCAGCGTCCAGCGTATCCGGCACTTCGTTGCGCGGCTTGTTGCGGTCGTAGCGGATCTTGTCCGCACCATCGACCGTGATCAGCAGCGGATTGAGGTCCAGATCGTCGAGATGCGCCGACCCACGCGATACCTGCGTCAGCAGGTCCGCACGGCCGATCACTTCGTCCAGACTACGGGCGCCGATGCTGGCGAGGATTTCGCGCACTTCGGTGGCGTAGAAGGTGATCAGGTTCACAACCTTATCCGCCGTACCGGTGAACTTGGCCCGCAGATCGGGGTTCTGGGTACAAACGCCGACCGGGCAGGTGTTCGACTGGCACTGACGCA
>CALMJS010000002.1 GCA_937864535.1 uncultured Paracoccaceae bacterium | reverse complement strand
TGGTGCCCCCAGAGAGACTCGAACTCCCGACCCGCTGATTACAAATCAGCCGCTCTACCAGCTGAGCTATAGAGGCACTGGGCGTCTGATAAGCGATTGTTCCGGCAGGTGCAAGCCTATCGGTTCGCCCGTGCCAACAAAGCCACGGCAATCAATCCGACAGCCGTGATCATCAGCGCGGCGGGGGCGGCTTCGGTCAGGTTTTCGAGGCTGGCCTTTTCGTGCACACGGGTTGCGAGGGTGTTGTAGTTGAACGGCCTGAGCAGCAGCGTGGCTGGCAATTCCTTGACGCAATCGACAAAAACCAGCAGCAGGGTAGAGCCGACAGAGGCCCGCACCAGCGGCATGTAGACACGGCGCAGCACACCGCCGGCAGTTTCCCCCAGCGAACGTGCCGCCATCGGCAAGGACGGCGCGACCCGTCCCAATGCGGCATCGGCGGCGCCCTGAGCGATCCCGAAAAACCGCACCACATAGGCCAGAACCAGCGCTGCGGCGGTCCCGGTCAGAATCAGGCCGGGGTCACGACCGGTTACGGCCAAAACCGCGTCCGCCACCCGGTTATCCAGCGCCGCCAGAGGCACCAGAATACCCAAGGCCAAAACCGCCCCCGGCGCGGCATAACCGATGGCGGTCACCGGCATGAGCAGGCGGGGCAACTGACGGCCTGACAGCCGCACGCCGTAGACCATCAAAACCCCGCCAGCAACGGTCAGAACAGCGGCGAGACCACCGACAACGAGCGTGTGCAGCAGCGCCTTGGTCAGTCCCTTGGACACCCATTCCGAGGCGACCAGCGAATGGCTGCCCAGAACGATCACCGGCACGACAAAGCCGACGCCGAGCGGGATCAGACAGGCAACTGTCGCCAACCAGCCGCGCACTCCGGTCAGCCGCACCGACGACACCGGCCGCTGCCCCCGCGCCGACGAGAAAAACCGGCTTTTGCGGCGCGAGGCTTTCTCCAGCGTGACCAACAGGACCACAAGCCCGAGCACCAGCGTCGAAATCTGCGCCGCCCCGCCAAGGTTTCCGCCCTGCAGCCAGACTGTGAAAATCCCCGTGGTCAGGGTTTGGACGGCGAAATAGTCCACGGTGCCAAAATCATTGACGGTTTCCATCATTGCCACGGCACAGCCTGCCGCGATCGCGGGTCGGGCCAGAGGCAGGCCAACGCGCCAGAACCGCCCGAGCGGACCGACGCCCAGCGCGCGCGCGACCTCGTATCCAGCGCCGCTTTGTTCGCGGAACGCCGCCCGCGACAGCAAGTAGACATAGGGATAGAGCGAGGCCGAGAGGACCACCGCCGCCGCCCAGCGCGTGCGAATGGCCGGAAACCAATAGTCCGTGGGCCGCGTCCAGCCAAAGGTGTCCCGCAACAGTGTCTGCACCGGCCCCGCAAATTCGAACAGGTCCACCATCGCATAGGCCCCGACATAGGCGGGCACGGCCAAGGGCATCAGCAGCGCCCATTGCAGCCAGACCGAACCGGGAAAGCGGTACATCACGACCAGCCACGCCGCCCCTGCCCCGACAGCCGCCGTCAGAACGCCAACCGCAGCCATGAGGATCAGGGTATTGCCCAGATACCGCGGCAAGGTGGTCGAGATCAGATGCGGCCAGATATTGTCGGTCGGCGTGACCGCGAACCAAAACACCGCCAGGATCGGCAGAACGACCAGAATGGCGATCACCACCGCCCCGGTCGACCAAGGGTCGAGGCGCAGACGGCGAGTCGGGTAAACTTGACTGGTTCTATCGGACATAATCCGGCACTAACCGAAACAGGTTTCGCTGTCCAGAAAAGCCCTTTAATAAGGAGCCTAGATAACGATCCGGGCAGGTAACATGGATATCGCGTTTCACATCGGTGCCAACTGCACAGACGAGGAACGACTGCTCAAGAGCCTGCTGCGCAACGCTGACAGTTTTGCCGAGCAGGGCGTCGTGGTTCCACCCCCGAACCGTTACCGTCGGCTGCTGCGCGAAACGATCCAGACGCTGAACGGACAGCCCCCTGCTCCCGATGCGCGCGACATCCTGCTAGATGCGATTCTGGAACATCAGGACGGTCGGCGTCTGGTGATGTCGAACCCCGATTTTATCTGCGTGACCAACCGCATTTTTGAGAACGGCGGGTTCTACCAACTGGTCGCGGAAAAATTGCAGGGGCTGCGGTCTCTGTTCCCAAGTGACCGAATTCACCTCTATATGGCGCTGCGCGATCCGGCGACCTTTGTCCCGGCGGTGTTTACGGCCTCCAAACACGCGGATTTCGATCAGTTCATGCAGGGCATGGCGCTGGAAGACATCCGCTGGTCCGATGTCTGCGCCCGTATTCTGCAGGCTGCGCCGGACATGCAATTGACGGTCTGGTGCAACGAAGATACGCCGCTGATCTGGGCGCAACTGATCCGCGAAGTGTCTGGCGTCGATCCGATGACACGGATTTCCGGCGGCTTTGATCTGCTACAGGAACTGCTCTCGCCCGAAGGGATGAAACGGTTTCTCAGCTATATTCGCAGCCACCCGCCCGCGACCGAGGCGCGCAAACGCAAGATCATCGCGACATTTCTGGAAAAATTCGCCCACGACGACGTGATGTATGACGAAATTGCGATTCCCGGCTGGACCGAACAGATGATCGACGCGCTGTCGGCCAATTACGATCAGGACGTGGCCCGCATCGCGGCAATGCCGGGCGTGCGGCTGATTACCGTCTGACCATTGTCGGGTATTGCCCCGGCAAAAAGGCCGGGACAACCCGGCCTCTTGCTGATGACCGGTTCAATCCATGCCCAGCGCGGATTTATACAGTTCGAGGATCGCCTCTTCTTCGGCGACATCATTTCTGTCGCGCTTGCGTAGCGAAATGATCTTGCGCAGCACCTTGGTGTCGTAGCCGCGCCCTTTGGCTTCGGCCATGACTTCTTTGATTTGCTCGCCGATGTCCTTTTTCTCGGCCTCCAGCCGTTCGACACGCTCAACAAAGGCGCGCAGCTCTTGTGCGGCGACGCCGCCGACATCAGTACCGGACTCGGACATTGGGACCTCCTGCTATGGGATCGGATATGGATCAGCCGCCATCCCTAGCCCCTGACCCGCCCCTTGCCAAGTCCTCTCTCCCGCGTTAGGCCCCTTCCCGCACACGTCAGGAGAGGCAACCATGGAAATCTTGATCTGGATCGGCGCCGCAGTGACCGTAGCCGGAATTCTGGGCCTGCTTTGGACGGTTGTTCTGGTCCGCAAGGCCAAGGCAGCCGGCGGCGATGACGAAGCACTGCGCCTGCGGCTTCAGAAAATCATCCCGATCAACCTCGCAGCGCTGCTGTTTTCGGTTCTGGGGTTGATGGCGGTGATCCTCGGGATCAGCCTGGGCTGACCTCTGACGCTTTGGTCCGGCATTGCGCCAGAACCTCGGGCGCATCAAAGCCTGCTGCGTATTTGACCGCCTGATCTAGCAGCGGCGGCACGGTCCAAACTTCGTTCTGGCCCGCCCAAATCCGCATATCGTTGCGCAGACCCAATAAACCCATATGCGCCGCCGCATGCATCGGCCCACCGGTCCAGCGCGGCATGCCCAGCCCCCATACCGCCAGAACATCGGCCTGATCGGCGGACGCGACATCGCCATCGCGCAGCACGCGCGCCCCTTCGGCCAACAATGCAGCCAGCACGCGGCGCACAATGGACTCGGCGCGGTCGCTTGGCGCGGGGTCTGGTGCGCCGAGCGGTCCCTTGCGAAACCCATAGGCGATCAGCGCCCCATCCACCGCGTTGGGATCATGCCCCCGATCGACGAGGGCGCGGGCAGCGATGACATAGGCGCGCAGAAACCCGCGCACGATCACCTCGCCCCCGGGCGTCAGACGGCGGCGCCCGGTCGCGGTATCGGCGGCCAGCAGGTCCTGAGAAATGGTGCGTTCACCGATAAACAAATGCCGCAACGCCCGAGACTGATCATGGGCACGACAGGCCTTGGCCCGTTCGTCCTCAAAGGCACAACCGACGTCGAAGGGCAGAATGGCCGCCGCTTCGACACAGTCGACGATCTGGCCGGGCGCAAAGAGTTTCGACGCCGCGAGCCGTTTGCGCGCCGGTGCGACCGCGCGGCGCATCGTGCCATCCAGCACCCGAGCATCCGCGTCTCGGGTCGGACGTGCCCGGGCGGATTTGGCGATCAGATCCTGACAGAACCGCGCCGTGATCGTACGCACCGGACCGTCGATCACGCCGTCCACCAGACCATCTGGCGCCTGTTCCACCGCCACCGGCTGCCCGCCCGACAGCATCAGCGACAACGCAGCCTCTGCCCCGATCAGGCGTGGCAATCTTTGCGTGATCCCGCCAGACGGCATCAGGCCAAGCGCAACCTCGGGCAGGGAAAAATCCACGTTTCGCGCTGCCAGCCGGTAATGCGCCGCCAGCATCAGGGCCATGCCCTCGCCGCTGACAGAGCCATGCAATCCCGCCACAACCGGCATCGGCATGGATTCGATTTTCGCACAGAGATGCCCCAGCGAGATGATCCTGGACTTGGGCGGCTCGTCCCGCAGGTCGATCCCGGCGGAAAAATTCGGCCCCTCGCCGGTCAGGGCGACCGCATGCACATCGCCGCGAGCGATGAGTTTGTCCAACACCTCTGACAGAGCGGTCCGGACCTCCGGGGTCAGGGCGTTCGACGGAGCCGCCGACAAGGCAACCAGTGCGATGCCCTCTGCCACTCTGTACCTGACCAGTTTCACAGTGCCGCCCATTTCCTGACTCATATCCCGAGGGATTTGAACAACTCCGGGACCCAAGAGCAAGTCCCGCTTGCCCCGTCACCTTCGAAAAACAAAGGGCCCGTAAACACGGACCCTTGATAGGCAGAGGACGGTGGCACCGTCCAGACGACTAGACCGGCATATTGTCGAACTGCGCCTCTACCGCCTCTTCGGTCAGCCGCAATTCCAGATCCAGCAAGCGGTCTGTGACCTCGAGCCCGGCAATTCGCATCTCGGTCAGGATTGATTTGAACCGAGGCTCATATCGATACCGGCACCGCAGGTCCCGTTTCATATCCTCGAGAACGGCAAAGAGTTCGGCTTCGATCTGTGTCGTAGTCTTTGTCATGGTTTCCTCCCTGAAATTGACGAACCGCCAATCCAGAAAGTCTACCGCGACTTTGGTCGCAATTCGATGACACAGATCAACCGAAGGGCGATCTAAATCGGTTTCGGGCAGAATACTTCGTATAGGCGCTCAAGAATTGGGCCGACACGCGGATCCGCGAGGCGATATCGAATCGTGCGCCCATCGCGATCGCAGCTCACCAGACCTTCGGCGCGCATCCGCGCCAACTGGCCCGAGACATAGGACTGCGAGGCGCCAAGCGTCTCTTCCAGTTCACCCACACAGCGTTCGCCGGGCAGGAGAGCACATAAAATCCTGAGCCGGGCGGGGTTCGACAGAACCTTCAGCACCTCGGCTGCTTCGTCCGCTGCTTTGTCCATAGCTTCTGCCGTCACCACTATATCGTTCATCTCGACCTCAAGAAATAGATAACCCACATATTTGCATATTGCAATACATCAAGATATCGCTATGTTTGGTTCGTGGGCAGGAATCGTAACGGCTCCCGTTTACACTACCAATTCAGTTCGGGCTGCAACCGGATTGAATGACAACGAGAGACGCGACGACACCCTTGGATCTGCGCATCATAGGCGCATACAAAACGAAATTCAAATTAATCGCTCTGGTTGGGTCGATCACCCGCCAGGGCGATTTTCTCGCCAGAGGACGAAACGGGAAAATATGCAACAAGAATGGATCTTTGGCCTCGCCGGAGGCGGGCTCATCGGACTGGCTGGGGCGGTCTATTTGCTGATCAACGGACGGATCATGGGGGCCTCGGGCATCATTGGCGGGCTGGTTGATCGCACCGCAGGCGCCCAGACCAACGAACGGCTGGCCTTTGTCGCAGGGCTGTTCGCAGTGCCGGCAATTCTGGCCCTGCTGTTTGGCAACCTGCAGGGCGAAGGCCCGGCGCAAACCTATGCCACGTCGAACCTCTGGGCCATCCTCGGCGCAGGCTTGCTGGTCGGGATCGGCACGCGGATCGCGAACGGCTGCACCTCTGGTCATGGCGTTTGCGGGATTTCGCGCCTGTCGCTGCGCGGCATGGTAGCAACGGTTTTCTACATCATGGCGGGCGGCCTGTCGGTCGTAGTCTTCAAACATTGGCTGGGAGTCATCTGATGCGCAATCTGTTTGCACTACTGTCGGGCGGCCTGTTTGGAGCGGGCCTGTTCGTATCCGGCATGACCGATACGCGCCGCGTTCAGGGCTGGCTGGATGTCTTTGGCACCTGGGACCCGACCTTGGCCTTTGTGATGGGCGGCGCGATTATCCCGATGTTCTTTGCCTGGCGCTACACCGAAGGGCGCAATCCCGCGCTCGGCGGTATGTTCCCGCCCAAACCGCAGGCGGTGATCGGCCGCAATCTGGTTCTCGGCTCCACCCTGTTCGGGTTTGGCTGGGGGCTGGCAGGCCTGTGCCCCGGCCCGTCGATCGCCTCGCTGTCGTTTGGTGGCATCAACGGCGCAATCTTTGTACTCGCTATGGGTGCAGGGATGTGGGTGGCCCCGTCGATCAAGTCTCGTCTGGACGCGGCGGTTCCTGCAGTCTAAGGCTAGCGTATGGATATACGCCGCATCACCCCCGACTATGCCGTCTCGCCGCAGATTGATCCGGCGGATATTCCGGCCATTAAGGCCGCTGGTTTTGTTGCCATCATCGACAACAGACCCGATATGGAAATTCCGCCGGAATATCATGCCGATGTGATGGCCGAGCTGGCAAAGGCCGAAGGACTGGCCTTTGTCGTCAATCCCGTCACCCACGCCACCTTGAACATGGACATGGTCCACATTCAGATGGAAACACTGGCAGGCGCTGGTGGCCCGGTTCTGGCCTATTGCGCCTCTGGCACCCGGTCCTCGATCGTCTGGTCGCTGGGCATGGCGGGCCAGATGCCAGTCGCAGACATCATCGCGGCCACCGCGAAATGGGGCTACGACCTATCTGGTTTGGCCCCGCGGCTCGAGGCGCTGGCGGACGGTCAGTAAAGCAAATCCGACGGCGCGGCGAAAGTCGCGCTTTATTTCTGGGGAACCCGACCCGATGTTCCAGCCCGCGGAGCTCTCGCACCGGACTAGGGTGCACGCGCTGATCAGGGACTGTTTTGCCCCCTACATCGACCGTATCGGCCGCCCCCCGGCGCCGATGACCACCGACTATAGCGCAAGTCTGGCGCGAGGCGACGTATTTTGCCTGATGGCATCCCCGGATGCCTCTGGCCAATCCGTCCTGTGTGCGGTGTTGATTGTCGAAAATCAGACCGACGCTCTGCTCGTCGACACAGTGGCAGTCGCCCATAGCCATCGCGGTCAGGGGCTGGCCACACAGATGATCAACCTGGCCGAGGACATTGCCCGCCAGCGCGGGTTTCAGAGACTGCGCCTCTACACCAACGTGGCGATGACAGAAGCCCTCGGCATGTATCTGCATCTGGGCTTTCACGAAACCGGGCGAGCGACCGAATTCGGCCTGAACCGCGTCTATCTGGAGCGAAGCCTCTCCTAGCCATTTCCGTTCTCCAGCGCCGGGGTGGTGCCAGGCACTGGCACCTCTTGGAGGGTACGCGGCGCGGCGGGCTCGACCCGAACGGCCCGTTGCCCCGATATCTGCCCCAATCGCCCCTGCAGCAGAAGTTCGCGGTCACGCCCCTCGACCCGGACATGGGCCACCGTTGCGCCCGACAGCGGCAAGAGCTGGCCGATCTGTAGCCCCTCGATCGCCTCTAGCGACAGCGACATCCGATGCAGCACCGCTGTGATTTCCGTCGGCGCGGCCATCACCTGCGATTGCAACTGCACAGTCCAATCCGATTGTTTCGGCGTCACCGGCTTGGCAGGCGCGTCCTTCTGGGCAAAGGCGATCTGGATTTGCCCGATCCGACCCTCTGCCAGCGTCAGCGACAGCCGGATGACACGATAGGGCCGATCCGGCAGCGTCATCGGCAATCGCCGGGGGGCATCTATAGCGTCCCCCAGACTGATATCGGTGACCCAATCCCCCAATTCGGTCGCGGCGCAGACGCTGACGACCTCGGGTATCAGTGCCAAGAGCAGCGGGCGCACCAAGGCGCGGTCGGTCGCCGTCACCGGACGGCCGGGGGCATCGCGCGGACGGACCCGACCAGTGGTTTGATGTTCGATCAGGGCCGCACGCATCTGGTTGTCGCAGGCAACATAGCCGGAAGGCTGCGCACGTCGCTCCAGCATCGTGATCATGGCATCCCCCTGCAGTGAGGCGGTCAGCCCATCAATCTGTCCCTCATCCAGCTCCACCCACGCGACCGAGGCCGCCAACCCGATCGACAGCTCCATCGCACGCTCGGCCGCCAGCCGCAGGGTACGGGTCGGGGTGACCGGCGCGGGCTCTGGCGCGATTGTACGAACCATTTGGCGGAGCATTCTCTTGGCCTTCTGCAAACCACGTCTTTGCAACCATAGAGGACGAAGGTTACGGCCCGGTTAATGCGCGCCCGGCAGGACCACACGAAATGCGGCCCCGCCCTGCCCCGGCAGATAGCTGATCTCACCGCCCAGCCGCACCATGATTTCACGGCAAATCGCCAGACCCAGCCCCGCCCCGCCCGCCTTGCGATGGTCGGTCAGGCGAGAGAATTTCTCAAAGATAACCTGTTGGCTTTGCTTGGGAATACCAGAGCCATTGTCCGTGAAATCCAGCACCCAGCCAGCCGACGCCCGGTGCAGATCGATCCGCAACACTGGCCGGTCGGCATCACAGTATTTCTGGGCATTCGAAATCAGATTGATGAACACCTGCGTGAGCCGGTCAACATCGGTCTCCAGCACCAGGGCCTCGTCGCCGAGTTTTCGAAGGATCGTCATCGCCTTGCCGGCGGCCGCCGCGGACACCGCCCGGTCAAGCATGTCGCGCACTGTGCCGCGCTGAATGTTCAGGGTCACCTGTCCGTTTTCCAGCACGGACAAATCCAGCAGATCGTCCAGCAAACGGGTCAGGCGGACGGCCTCTGTATGAATGATGCCGGAATAGCGGGTCAGTTGGTCGGGGGTCATACCGCCTTCGCCCAGAATTTCGGAAAACGCCCGGATCGAGGTCATGGGCGTGCGCAATTCATGGCTGATCTGCGACAGGAACGCGTCCTTCTGGATCGACAGGGCGGTCAGTTTCTCGTTCGCCTCGCGCAACTGACGGGCCGTGCGCTCTTGTTCCGCCGATTTCGCCTCTAGCCGGTTGGAATATTCCAGAATCTGCGCCGCCTCGTCGGCCACGGCAATCAGATCCTCGACCGACACCGATGCGCCTTGGACGAACTGCCCGACCATCGCGTGAGCCGTTGCCGCCCCGACAGACCCGGCCAGTTCACGTTCGAGAACCTGAACGAAATCCGGTGTCACCTCCGGCAGATAGCCCTGTTTGCCCTGCCGCTGCGCCTCGATCAGGAACAGATCCTGCGCCTCGGCAGAGCCCAGAATCCGCTGCGCCATGATCAGCAGGTCCTCTGCCTCGGCGGTGGAGGTGGTCCAGGCACGCGCCCCTTCGGAATGTTCGAACACATTGACGAACTGGGCGCCCTGCAACCTCTCCAGCGGGCGCGGAAAGGTCAGAACCGAAACAAAGAAAAAGAAGATCGAATTCAGCGTGACCGACCACATGATCGCATGGATTTGCCGGTCCATACCGGTGATGTTGAACAGCGCCTCTGGCCGCAAAAATCCCAGCCCGAACGGACCGTTATACATCACCTCGACTGGGATCACTGCATCCGGCCCGAAGGACGGCAAAAACAGGGTCCAGAGCCAGACCACCAGACCGACGAGGATACCGGCAATCGCCCCGAGCCGCGTGGCACCGCGCCAGAAAATGCCGCCGATCATCGCCGGCAGAACCTGAACCGCACCGGTAAAGGAAATCAGGCCAATCGCAGCCAAGGCCGCACCGCCGCCCGACAGGCGATAATAGACATAGCCCAGAAACAACACGCCGCCGATGGCCAGTCGCCGCGCCCCGATCACCAATTGCCGCACATCGCCCGACACCACCGCCCCCGGCCCGCGCGACGACAGCCAGATCGGGGTGACGATGTGGTTGGAAATCATCGTCGCCAGCGCGATCGTCGCCACGATCACCATCGAGGTGGCGGACGAAAACCCGCCCAGAAACGACAGCATCGCCAATCCGTTATGGCCCAGCGACAGCGGCAGCGTCAGCACAAAGAGGTCAGGATTGGCCCCAATCGACAAGAGGTCCAGCCCGACCACCGCGATCGGGACGACAAACAGGCTCATCGCCAAGAGATACAGCGGAAAGGCCCAAGAGGCGGTGCGCAAATGGTCTTCGTCGGCATTTTCGACGACCAGGACCTGAAACATCCGAGGCAGGGTCAGGAACGCCGCGCCGGACAGGAACGTCAGCCCAACCCAACGCGCCGTGCTCTGATCCCATTGCGATAGCGGCGAGGCGTCGATCATATCGATCATCTGCGACGGACCGCCAGCGACACCCCAAATCACAAAGACCCCGACCGCGACCAAGGCAAACAGCTTGACCACCGCCTCGACCGCGATGGCCATCACGATGCCATGGTGGCGTTCGTTGGCGTCCAGATTTCTGGTGCCGAACAGAATTGTAAAAATCGCCAGCCCAACCGCCACCCAGAGCGCCACCCGCGCGAGGTCCTGCCCCTCCCATTGGTGGCCAGAGGCGGCGGCGAATACCGCAAAGGACTGGGTCACGGACTGTAGTTGCAAGGCCAGATAGGGCGTCGCGGCCAGCACCATCAAGAGGGTCACAATCACGCCAAGCGAGGTCGATTTCCCGAACCGCGACGATACGAGATCGGCAATAGAGGTGATCCTCTGGCTACGGCCGATGCGCACCAGTTTGCGCAATATCCACCACCAGCCGATCATCACAATGGTCGGACCCAGATAGATCGTCAGAAACTCGAGCCCTGACCGGGCGGCATAGCCGACCGCGCCGTAAAAGGTCCATGCTGTGCAATAGATCGACAGCGACAGGGTATAGATCAGCGGTGAACGCAACCAGCCACCGCGCCCCTTTTCGGCGCTGCGTTCTGCCGCAAAGGCGATGACAAACAGCAGCACCGCATAAAACAGGGCAACCGCGATCAGAACGTTGAACGAGGCCATCTATTGCGTCTCTGTCTTGTGATCCGCGTCCTGCCCCAGATAGCGGGTCAGCAAGGCATTGAGGCCGATCAGCACACTCCAGACGACAAACAGATAGATCATCGCGTCGGCGGTCCCCGGCCCGTAGGGCGACTTGCGCGGCCACAGCAGAGGCACGCAGAACAGGAGCGCGCCGATCAAGGGCAAAACCCGCGCGACATCGCGCATCCGCCGACGGCGATAGCCGGCGCGTTCCAGAAATGTCAGTTTTGCCGGCGCCTTGACCACCGTCAGCCCGCAACCAGTGTGCGCACGCTTTCCAGCACCTCGGCATTGGAAAACGGTTTGGTCATGAACTGCGTGACCCCCAGACGCTGGGCCATTTCACGGTCACGGGTCTGGCCACGGGCGGTCAACATCAGAACCGGGATCGAGGCGGTTTCATCGTCGGCCCGCAGATCGCGCAGAATGTCGAACCCGCTCTTGCCCGGCAACATCACGTCGAGGATCACCAGATCGGGGGGGGTTGTGCGGATTTTGGCGTTGGCAGAGGCGCCGTCGGCGTGGGTATGCACGGTCCAGCCGTCCCGCGACAGGATAAAACTGATTGCCTCGATGATGTTTGGTTCATCTTCGATCACCAAGACCCGTTTACCCATGCCTCCGCCCCTCCCAAGACGTCTGCCCTCAGTTCCTGCTGACTATCACGAGATTGTAGGCAGGAGTCAAAAACCTTTGTCAGCCCTATCCTTAGGCTGTCTCGTTCAGAATGGATGGCTCGCGGCGCATCCGGCAGCCACTGCGCGGACAGATACGGCAGGAGGTACCAACCGCATCCGCAGGTCCGCCGGAATTGGGAACCGCGCGAACCAGCATAACCGCCTCCATCATTGGCGGGACTTCGAAACTGGCAGGGCCCGAGGGTGCGGCGATCGCCCAACAGCGGAACCGCCCGCCGCCATCCACAGGCAATTGCACATCGCGCCGGATCGGATGCATCGGCTGCGTCAAGGCCCGGAACAACGGCCAGAGCGGACAGGCAGCGGCAGAGCGGGGCAAGCCAAAGCCGGTGATCTGCCGTTGCAGGGTGATCGCCCCTGCCCCGTCACAGATCGCCAGACCAAAGGCCGGATGTCCCATTTCTGTCGGCAGGGTCGCCAGCCGGCGCATCGCAGCCCCCAAGGGAACATCGAACCGCGCCGCCAATTGTGCCGGATCATGATCCATCTCGATCGCGGCCGCGGAATAGGCGGCCAACGGCATTTTCAGCGCATCCTCCCGATAGCGGTCGCGAAAGCTGGTCAACATCGCCGAGGCTGCCTTGGACCGCAGCGCGGCAGCCCGCTGCGGCGCGGAGTCCCCCTCGAGATAGGGCAGATGGAACCCCTGCGCCTCCAGATAGGCCTCGACCTCTTCTTGCGGTGACAAGGAAACCGAGCCCTCTTCGCTGGGCGTATCCAGATAGGACACCAAGGCCCGACTGGCATCCGCGAGTTTCTGGCTGTCCTCGTAGATATTGCGATGGAACCGGCGCTGCCAGTCTGCGTCGATATCGTCGTCACCGACCAAAATCGACGAGGCCGACCGGATCGAGGTCGCCGCCGAAATCACATTATGCAGCGAGCTAGCCAATTGCGGGTCATGCGCCAGTCGGTCCGTCAGAGCCTTGACCCGCGTTTCGAGGTCCGTAATCCGCCGCGATTGGCGTGCGACCAGACCGGCCCAGCCGGGAAACCGGCCGGCGAAATCCTCGGTCCGCGACACTTCGGCCCCTGCGGCGCGGTCCTGCGCGGCAGCGGCCCGCATCTGATCCAACAGCGCGGTTTCCGCCCCTTCGGTCAGCAGCGAAGGGTCGACCTTCATCGCTCTTGCCAGATCGTTGAGCAGCTTGCCGCCGATTCTGCGGCGGTTGTGTTCGATCAGATTGAGATAAGAGGCCGAAATGCCGACCATCACTGCCAGATCGCTCTGCCGCATCCCCAGATCGTTTCTGCGTTCCCGAATCCGCGATCCGGTTAACTGCCGCTGAACCATCGTTTTTCCTTCGCGTTTTCATCATCTTTCTGCACATGCAGGAAAATGAATTTACATCGCATACAGTGGTATTGTGATTTTATTTACAAAAAAGTTATTACGTTCAAGTGACTTGTTGCGAAATTTTCGAACCGGCCTGTTAATGAAAGGGCATTGTAAAAATGCGGTTCGCTATGCGGGGAAGAGGAGCCCTGCAGTGCGAATGTCATGAACAGGGAGGATTTAATGTCCATCACGAACTTTTCGCGTCGTGGCCTCATCCGTACCGGTGCTGTTACCGGTGCAGGTCTGGCGCTACCGACCATTTTCACCTCTTCGGCCTCTGCATTTACCAACGAACCGACCGGTTCGTCGGTCAAGCTGGGCTTTAACGTTCCGCAAACCGGTCCCTATGCCGAAGAAGGCATGGACGAACTGGCGGCGTACTATCTGGCTGTCGAACACCTGAACGGTGAAGGCGACGGCGGCATGTTGAACACCTTCTCGTCCAAGGTCCTCGACGGGACCGGCATCCTCGGCAAGAAAGTGGAATACGTCACCGGCGATACCCAGACCAAGTCTGACGTGGCCCGCGCGTCGGCCCAGTCGATGATCCAGAAAGACGGCGTCGTCATGGTCACCGGCGGCTCGTCCTCGGGCGTGGCTGTGGCTGTGCAGGCCCTGTGTCAAGAAGCTGGCGTGATCTTCATGGCCGCTCTGACCCACTCGAACGACA
>CALMJS010000001.1 GCA_937864535.1 uncultured Paracoccaceae bacterium | reverse complement strand
CGAGGCTCCGATCGTCAGATCACAAAGGGTCGCCTAACGGCGGCCCTTTCGTTTTGAGCAGGGTAAAAATACCGGCCAAGGCGATGACAAAAGTCAGGAATCGCTCTTGATTCCCCCTGCGGCCTGCCGTAATCACCTCGCACGGCCTGAAGGGGTATAGCTCAGCTGGTAGAGCGACGGTCTCCAAAACCGTAGGTCGCGGGTTCGAACCCTGCTGCCCCTGCCAGGCCCGGAACTGACAAACGACGGAGTGTAGATCGTCGTGAACAGGCCCATCGATCTGACCCTGCATTTAGGCGCGCACAAGACAGCGTCCAGCCATCTTCAGCGGTCCATCCTCGAACATCGTGAAGAGCTGATCGCCGCAGAGGTCCGTGCCTATGGGCCCGAATATCTGCGCGACCGTGGCCGTTCGATCCCTGCGCTCTTTGGTCTCTCGCCTTGGCGCGGGCGAAGTGTGCCGCGTCGGGCCCCGCTCGAACAACTCGCATTCTTGGCCAAGGACGGCACCCGGGTGGTGCTGACCGAAGAGAATTTTCTGGGCGCGCTGATCAATCGGGATGGTGGGCTGGCGCTGCCGCTCTATCACGATGCGGCGGAACGGGTTGCTGCCTTGGTCGAGGCCTTGCCGGGAGTGACCATCCGTCTGTTCATGGGGATTCGCGCTCCGGACAGGTTTCTCGAATCGGCCTATTCCCAGACGCTCTTTGCCGGGCAGTTCCAACAGCCCGACGCCTTTGCTGCGGCGCATCCGGTGCAAGTGGTCGATTGGCTCGGCATCTTTCAGCGGCTTTCGGATATCGAGGGGCTGGCAGAGATCACGGTTTGGCGGCACGAGGATTATCATCTGCTGTTCAGTGCGATCATGCGTCGCATGCTGCGGTGGAGCATGGGGCGGCAGATCCGGCCAATTGACGAAACAATCCATGCGGGTCTCTCTGCGCGCGCCTTGCAGGAGGTGATTGCCGATGCCGCCGAGGGCAAGGTGGGGGATCTGGCGGTCGCGGCGCGGCGCCGGTTCCCCGTGGGGCCGGAATATCCGCGGTTCTCGCTCTATTCCGAAAAAGAGCGTCAGGCCGCGCAGGATGACTATGATCGTCAGGTTGCTGCCATCCGCAAATTGCCCAAAGTCACGGTTCTGCGCCCCAAGCCCCCGGAAGACGCCGCCGAGGCTTGAAAATCCGCTCGGGATTGCGTAAGTGCCGCCCATCCAGACAAAGGAAACGACATGGCGCGGCCGACTCCGATTCAATTTATCCATCAGACCCGCGCGGAAATCGCCAAGGTCGTGTGGCCGTCGCGCCGCGAAGTGGTGCTGACCACTATCATGATCCTGTTGATGACCGTGCTTCTGGCCAGTTTCTTTTCTCTGACGGACCTGTTGATCCGTTTCGGGCTCTACGACCTGCTGCTTCAGCGCTAACCCGTCCGGGAAACTCCTGCCTTACCTCTTGCCAAAAAGGGGTGTCGGCGGTATGAGCCACAAACTCCGGGCGGGCGTGCGGCGAATCGTGTTGCGCGCCGCTTTCTTTTTGCTCGGAACGCTGCGGGGAAATCCTCGCAATTTAATTGGAATAAGCCCCGAAAATGGGGCCGCGTACGGCGAGGTGTCTGGCAGATGGCTAAACGGTGGTACTCGGTAAGTGTTCTCTCGAACTTCGAGAAGAAGATTGCCGAACAAATCCGCACCAAGGCTGCAGAACAGGGCCTTGAAGACCAAATCGACGAAGTGCTGGTCCCCACCGAAGAGGTGATCGAAGTTCGTCGCGGTAAAAAAGTGTCTTCCGAACGCCGGTTCATGCCGGGCTACGTTCTGGTTCACATGGAAATGTCCGATGAGGGGTATCACCTCATCAACTCGATCAACCGGGTGACCGGTTTCCTTGGTCCGCAGGGCCGCCCGATGCCGATGCGCGACGCAGAGGTCAAGGCCATCCTCGGGCGCGTCGAAGAAGGTCAGGAAGCTCCGCGTGTGGAGATCCGCTTCGAGATCGGCGAAAAGGTCAAGGTCAACGACGGTCCGTTCGAAGGCTTCGACGGTATGGTCGAGGAAGTGGATGATCATAACCAGCGCCTCAAGGTGACGGTTTCGATTTTTGGCCGGGCCACCCCGGTCGAGCTGGAATACACTCAGGTCGCCAAGCAGGCCTAAGTGATCGTGGGAGGAATGGCGGGCGCGCCCGCTTGACCGGACCACACAACACCCGGCCCCGACACGCGTGTCAGGGGCGTTGGAAAAAGGAGAGGCCAAATGGCCAAAAAAGTAATGGGGCAGCTCAAGCTGCAAGTTGCTGCCGGTGAAGCAAAGCCCGCACCGCCTGTCGGTCCGGCTCTGGGTCAGCGCGGCATCAACATCATGGAATTCTGCAAGGCGTTCAACGCCAAGACTGCAGACATGGAAAAAGGCGCTCCGTGCCCGACCGTGATCACTTATTATCAGGATAAGTCGTTCACCTTCGAAATCAAAACGCCGCCGGCATCCTATTACCTGAAGAAGGCAGCTGGCCTGAAGTCGGGTTCCAAGAAGCCCGGTAAAGACGTTGCGGGTTCTGTGTCGGTTGCACAGGTTCGTGAAATCGCTGAGGCCAAAATGAAGGACCTCAACGCCAATTCGATCGAAGCCGCTATGCAGATCATTCTGGGTTCGGCTCGCTCCATGGGCATCGAGGTGAAGTAATGGCTAAAGTTGGTAAGCGTATCGCCGCCGCTCGTACTGCGTTTGAAGGCAAGGCAAACCTCAAGGTTGCCGATGCTATCGCGCTGGTCAAAGCTAACGCCACCGCCAAGTTCGACGAAACCGTCGAAATCGCGCTGAACCTGGGTGTTGACCCGCGTCACGCCGACCAGATGGTTCGTGGCACTGTCAACCTGCCGAACGGCACCGGTAAGACCGTGCGCGTTGCTGTGTTCGCCCGTGGTGACAAGGCCGACCAGGCCAAGGCCGCCGGTGCAGACATCGTTGGCGCCGAAGACCTGATGGAAACCATCCAGAGCGGCAAGATCGACTTTGATCGTTGCATCGCCACCCCGGACATGATGCCGCTCGTTGGCCGTCTGGGTAAGGTTCTGGGCCCGCGCAACCTGATGCCGAACCCGAAGGTCGGCACTGTGACCGTCGACGTCGCCGAAGCTGTCAAGGCAGCCAAGGGCGGTCAGGTCCAGTTCAAGGTTGAAAAAGCTGGTGTGATCCACGCCGGTATCGGCAAGGCCTCTTTCGACGCCAAGGCGCTGGAAGAAAACCTGCTGGCCTTTGTTGACGCCGTCCAGAAGGCCAAGCCGACTGGTGCCAAGGGCGCCTACATGAAGAAGGTCTCTGTCTCTTCGACGATGGGGCCGGGCGTGTCGGTTGATCTGGCTTCGGCCACTGGCAACTAAGAATTTTCGCCGCTTCGGCGGTGAAATGGCGGGGCCTCCTTTGGCCCCGTCCTGTCCGAGACGGAGGGCCGGGGAAACCTGCTAAGTCCTTCCTGAGATGGGAAACCGAGACAAGATTTCCGTTCTGACCTTCAGACGGGCGATCATCGGCTCGGGACCCTGAAACGGACCCGAACGGCCCTTGAATGTTCAAGGGTCAACATGAGCCGGGGGAAACCCCAAACTTGGAGTAAAACTGTGGATAGAGCCCAGAAAGAGAAAGTGGTCGACGAACTCGGCCAGATCTTCGAAAGCTCTGGCGTCGTGGTGGTTGCCCACTACGAAGGCATGACAGTTGCGCAAATGCAAGACCTGCGCGCGCAAATGCGCGAAGCCGGTGGTGCAGTCCGCGTTGCCAAGAACAAGCTCGCCAAGATCGCCCTTCAAGGTAAGCCCTGCGAAAGCATCGGCAACTACCTGACGGGTATGACTGTGTTGTCCTATTCCGAAGACCCGGTGGCTGCTGCCAAGGTCATGGATAAGTACGCCAAAGGTAACGAAAAGCTCGTTATCCTCGGTGGTGCTATGGGCGACACGGCGTTGGATCCGGCCGGTGTCAAAGCCGTCGCCCAGATGCCGTCGCGTGAAGAGCTCATTGCTTCGATCGTTAGCTGCATTGGTGCGCCTGCTTCGAACATCGCTGGTGCCATCGGCGCGCCTGCTTCGAACATCGCTGGTATTCTCTCGACCATCGAAGAGAAAGCTGCGTAAGCAAACTGTTTGTCCTCGTAGGGTAAGTGCCCTCACGCTGGAATTACACATCTAATTAGAACGGAAAGCAAAAATGGCTGATCTGAAAGCACTCGCCGAGCAAATCGTCTCCCTGACGCTGCTGCAGGCTCAAGAACTGAAAACCATCCTGAAAGACGAATACGGCATCGAGCCGGCCGCTGGCGGCGCCGTAATGGTTGCTGGCCCGGCTGCTGCTGCAGCTCCGGCTGAAGAAGAAAAGACCGAGTTCGACGTCGTTCTGAAGGACGCTGGCGCTAACAAGATCAACGTGATCAAAGAAGTTCGCGCAATCACCGGTCTGGGCCTGAAAGAAGCCAAGGACCTCGTGGAAGCTGGCGGCAAGGTCAAAGAAGGCGCTGCCAAGGCAGAAGCCGAAGACATCAAGAAGAAGCTGGAAGCAGCTGGCGCCAAGGTCGAGCTGGCCTAATCGGCGGATATGGGGTGCTGATGCGCCTCAGCAAATTGAGGCTGGGTTCGCGGTTTCGCGGGCCCAGCCGAACCTGTCTTGACAGAGGGCAATTCTACGGCTCTCTCTCCGGGTAGGTTCCGATGGTCGGGAGGCCCCCCTTGGGAAGGGGGCCAGGAATAGACCGGAACTCCCTTCTCAATGGGCGACTGTCGCGGCCCCGGCGACACAAGCCCGCAGAGATCGAAAGGTGACGACGCACATGGCTCAGACCTTCCTAGGCCAGAAACGCCTGCGCAAATACTACGGCAAGATTCGTGAAGTACTGGAGATGCCGAACCTGATCGAGGTTCAGAAATCTTCCTACGACTTGTTTTTGCGCTCCGGTGACGATGTAAAACCGCGCGACGGTGAAGGCATCCAAGGTGTTTTCCAATCGGTATTCCCGATCAAGGATTTCAACGAAACTTCGGTGCTGGAATTTGTTAAGTACGAACTGGAAAAGCCCAAGTTCGACGTTGACGAATGTATGCAGCGCGACCTGACTTATAGCGCCCCGCTCAAGGTGACGCTGCGTCTGATCGTATTCGATGTCGACGAGGATACCGGCGCCCGCTCGGTCAAGGACATCAAGGAACAGGACGTTTTCATGGGCGATATGCCCCTGATGACCCCGAACGGCACGTTTATCGTGAACGGCACCGAACGCGTGATCGTGTCGCAGATGCACCGTTCGCCGGGCGTGTTCTTTGACCACGACAAGGGCAAGACCCATTCGTCGGGCAAACTGCTGTTCGCCTGCCGTATCATTCCGTACCGCGGCTCGTGGCTCGATTTCGAATTCGACGCCAAGGACCTCGTTTACGCGCGCATCGACCGTCGCCGCAAACTGCCGGTGACCACGCTGCTGTATTCACTGGGTCTGGATCAGGAAAGCATCATGGATGCTTACTATCAGACGGTGACCTACTCGCTGGACAAAAAGGCCCATGGCTGGGTCACGAAGTTCTTCCCGGAACGCGTTCGTGGCACCCGTCCGACCTTTGATCTGGTCGATGCCGCCACTGGCGAAGTCGTGTGCAAGGCCGGTGACAAGGTGACGCCGCGCGCCGTGAAGAAGCTGATCGAAGAGGGCAAGGTCAAGCAACTTCTGGTGCCGTTCAACAACCTGGTTGGCAAGTTTGTCGCCAAGGACATCATCGACGAACAGACCGGGGCGATCTACGTCGAAGCTGGTGATGAACTGACGCTGGAAATCGACCGCGATGGCGAGTTGATCGGTGGTTCGATCAAGGTTCTGCTGGATGCCGGCGAAACCGAGATCCCGGTTCTGGACATCGACAACATCAACGTTGGTCCGTACATCCGTAACACGATGGCCGTCGATAAGAACATGAACCGCGACACCGCGCTCATGGACATCTATCGGGTCATGCGTCCGGGTGAACCGCCGACCGTCGAGGCGGCTTCGTCGCTGTTCGACACGCTGTTCTTTGATAGCGAACGCTATGACCTGTCGGCTGTTGGCCGGGTCAAGATGAACATGCGTCTGAACCTCGATGCCTCGGATACCCAGCGTACGTTGCGGACCGAAGACATCGTGTCATGCATCAAGGCCTTGGTCGAACTGCGTGACGGCAAGGGCGAAGTGGACGACATCGACCACCTCGGCAACCGTCGTGTCCGTTCGGTCGGCGAACTGATGGAAAACCAGTACCGCGTCGGTCTGCTCCGCATGGAGCGCGCGATCAAGGAACGCATGTCGTCGGTCGAAATCGACACCGTCATGCCGCAGGACCTGATCAACGCCAAGCCGGCTGCTGCTGCTGTTCGTGAATTCTTTGGCTCCTCGCAGCTGTCGCAGTTCATGGACCAGACCAACCCGCTGTCCGAAGTCACGCACAAGCGTCGTCTCTCGGCTCTGGGGCCGGGCGGTCTGACCCGCGAACGCGCTGGCTTCGAAGTTCGCGACGTTCACCCGACCCACTATGGCCGGATGTGCCCGATTGAAACGCCGGAAGGTCCGAACATCGGTCTGATCAACTCGCTGGCCACCTTTGCCCGCGTGAACAAATACGGCTTTATCGAAACCCCGTACCGCAAGGTGATCGACGGCAAGGTGACGGATGATGTGCAATACATGTCCGCCACCGAAGAAATGCGTCACACCGTGGCGCAGGCCAACGCGACCCTGGACGAAGAAGGCCGGTTTATCAACGATCTGGTGAACACCCGGAAATCCGGTGACTACACCATGACGCCGCGGGAAACCGTGGACTTGATCGACGTTAGCCCGAAACAGCTGGTGTCGGTTGCGGCCTCGCTCATTCCGTTCCTGGAAAACGACGACGCCAACCGCGCG